>NZ_CBCPLT010000002.1:0-1589440 GCF_965119485.1 Kosakonia sp. Marseille-Q7440
TCCCCTGACAACCCCTAATTTCAAAAAATTTTTCGTTCGCTTAATTTTCGGTCGCAATGCCCATTAAACGGGCGTTTTGCTTTTTAACTGAGCAATTTCACGAGCGAAATGCGCCACTTGCTGCCAGTCGGTATAGACCACCTCCTGACTGGTGTTCGTTTCGCCCCCCGTCATCTTCATGATCAACCGAATCATAAAACGGTCATACCAGCGATAACGCGGATAACGGAGCGCACCGGCAAATACAGCGCAGTGATCGGGATTCCAGGGAGAAGAGAGAAGAAACTTCCGCGTGTAACTATTGGTCTGCGGCGAACTCTTCTCTGGTTTACGCGCGACCAGGTTAACGGAGTAGAACGCGCTCGGCAGAGTATTCAGCGTTTGCAGGTGCTTTTTCACAAAGCTTTCCAGCGCCGGGTGGAAATGACCGTAGCGAATAGACGCCCCAATCACCACACGGTCATACTTCGCCCACTCAATCTCTGGCGTGCGGTTCAGGTTCACCACATCGGCGTAAACGCCCAGCTCTTTCAGTTCAGAGGCGAGGTAAGAGGCAATCTCCCGCGTTTGCCCATCCCGGGTAGAGAAAAGAATCAATGTTTTCACGTAACGCTCCCTTATTCGCGCCAGAAAGTGGGGGTAAACAGCACCAGCAGGGTGAAGACCTCCAGACGACCAAACAGCATATTGGCGATAAGCACCCATTTTGCCACCGGGTTCATACTGGCGAAGTTGTCTGCCACCACGCCCAGCCCCGGCCCCAGGTTATTGAGCGTAGCCACAACTGAAGCGAAGGCGGAGAAATCATCCACGCCGGTGGCGATAATCGCCAGCATGCTGACAATAAAGACCAGCGCATAAGCGGAGAAGAATCCCCATACCGCTTCAAGAATACGTTCCGGCAGCGCGCGCTGGCCGAGTTTAATACTGTAAACCGCATTCGGGTGCACCAGACGTTTCAGCTCACGGTTCCCCTGCTTGAAGAGCAGCAAGATGCGGATCACTTTCAGGCCACCGCCCGTTGAACCGGCACAACCCCCGATAAACGCCGAGCACAACAACAGCACCGGCAGGAACAGCGGCCAGCGGGCAATGCTGTCGGTGGTAAAGCCCGCCGTGGTCGCCATGGAGACCACCTGGAAGAAAGCCTGGTTCACCGTGGTCAGCGCCGAGGTGTAGACATCATGGAACCAGAGCACCACGGTACAGATGACCACCAGCGTCAGCTGCACGCCGATAAACATGCGAAACTCCGGATCGCGCCAGTACACCTTCAGGCTGCGCCCGCTCAATAGCGAGAAGTGCAAACCGTAGTTACAGCCGGAGATCAGTAAAAAGATAGCAATAATGGTGTTAATCGTCGGGCTATCGAAATAGCCGATACTGGCATCGTGCGTCGAGAAGCCGCCGATAGCGATGGTGGCGAAGCTGTGCCCGATAGCGTCAAACGCTGGCATACCGGCAAACCACAGCGCCAGCGCGCAGGCCACCGTCAGTAACACATAGATGAGCCACAACGTCTTTGCCGTTTCCGCAATACGCGGGCGCATCTTGTTATCTTTCAGCGGCCCCGGCATCTCGGCGCGATAGAGCTGCATACCGCCGACGCCAAGAATAGGCAGAATGGCGACGGCCAGCACAATGATCCCCATCCCGCCGAACCATTGCAGCATCTGGCGATAAAAGAGGATCGCGTGCGGCAGCGAATCAAGGCCCACCAGCGTGGTGGCCCCCGTGGTTGTCAAACCAGAGAAGGATTCAAAAAAGGCGTCGGTCACCGTCAGATTCGGGCTTTCCGAGAAGATAAAGGGCAGCGCACCGACGCTGCCCAGCACGGTCCAGAAGAGCACCACGATCAGAAACCCTTCGCGGGATTTCAGCTCCCCTTTCTCACGGCGGTTCGGCCACCACAAGATGGAGCCAATCACCAGCGCGGCGAGAAAGGTCTGGGTGAACGCGCGCCCCGCGCCGTCGCGGTAAATAAGGGCTACCAGTCCAGGTAAGATCATCGTTCCGGAAAAGAGGATGACCAGCAGTCCAACGATTCGGGTTATGGCGCGAAAATGCATCTCTGCCGCTTCCTATGGTGTTCAGAAAATCAGGTGGCGATTATTCTTCAGTTTTTAACAATTGCAATGCGCCACGGCTAAAATCAGCCAGCTTTGCCGAAAAGGCGTCCAGATGACTCTGCGGAAGCGCGACACGTAGCTGCACCGCCGCCTGATAGTCGCTGGAGACAATTTTCCCGTCGAACTGCCCAAGCAGCCCTTCGACTCCCGCAAGCTGTGCATAATCGCAACACAAAGTATATTCGGTTAACGGCATTTTGCGGGTGGTGGTCAGTTGCGTGAGCGCCTGCTGCACACCGCCGCCATACGCCTTCACCAGCCCGCCGGTGCCCAACAGCACGCCGCCATAGTAACGCACCACTACCGCGGTAATTTCCCCGACGCCGCTGCCCATCAGCTGCGCGAGGATCGGCTTGCCCGCCGTCCCTGCCGGCTCGCCATCGTCAGAAAAGCCTAACTGCTGTGAATCATCCGGCGCACCGGCAACCCACGCCACGCAGTGGTGGCGGGCAGTCGGGTGTTCAGCGCGCACGGACTCGACAAACGCCTTTGCCGCCTCGACGCCATCCGTGTGCGCCAGCAGAGTAATAAAGCGGCTCTTTTTGATCTCCTCGCTAAAGGTGACCGGCGCCGCCGGAATAGGCCAGCTCTCCATTACGCCAGCTTCAGATCCCGCGTCATGTTCTCAGTACCATTTTCATGGATGACGACGTTATCTTCGATACGGATGCCGCCAAACGGCTTCAGCGCGTCAATTTTCTGCCAGTTGAAGTGCTTGCCGAGCGGGCCATCGCGCCACGGTGCCAGCAGCGACTCAATAAAGTAGATCCCAGGCTCAATGGTGACGACCATGCGCGGCTGCAGCACGCGCGTGCAGCGCAGGTAAGGATATTTCGACGGCGCGGCGAGATGGGTACCAGTGTCATCTTGCATAAAGCCGCCGACATCATGCACCTGCAAACCGAGCGGATGACCGAGGCCATGCGGCATAAACGGCCCGGTTATGTTCTGCTCAA
This sequence comes from Kosakonia sp. Marseille-Q7440, assembly GCF_965119485.1. Classification (NCBI taxonomy): domain Bacteria; kingdom Pseudomonadati; phylum Pseudomonadota; class Gammaproteobacteria; order Enterobacterales; family Enterobacteriaceae; genus Kosakonia; species Kosakonia sp. Marseille-Q7440. Next base: position 3,086 of record NZ_CBCPLT010000002.1, read on the forward strand.
CCATCGCCTCTTCGCTGATATCGGTGACGATCTGGTGACGACGCAGCAGTTTCGCGATGCGCTGATGGAACTGAACATGGTAGTCAACGTAGTTAACGCCCGCTTTCAGAGTGGCGATCAGCGCGAGTTGCTCTTCATTCACATCTTTAATTAGCTGCGCAAAATCGGTGTCGCTGTTCGCCGCCCAGGTGCGCGTTAAATCGGCGGCATAACCGTTATATTCCGCACCGGCGTCCAGCAGGAAACTGCGCATCTCGGCGGGCGCACGGTGATCGAGTTTGGTGTAGTGCAGCACCGCGGCATGTTCATTAAGCGCCACGATATTGCCATACGGCACATCGGTATCGCGATGGCCGGTGGCGGTGAGGTAGGCGAGGTTGATGTCAAACTCGCTCATCCCGGACTGGAACGCTTCATGCGCCGCACGATGACCGATCACCGCGGTCTTCTGCGCTTCACGCATACAGGCCAGTTCGTAATCCGTTTTATAGGCGCGATAGTAGTGCAGATAATCAATCACCGCTTTCGGGTTGATATTGCTGGCAGCGATATCGAGCTTCAGCGCGCGCTCAGGCACCGGGCCAACATAGGCGATATTGCCGCGCGCGGCAGGCAACTGGCCGCCGATATCATCGGCTTTCGGCAGGGCAATCACCTCAATCTCTTCGGTCCAGAAAGAGGTCGGCAGCGGCTCAACGTTATGCCAGTAATCGACCGGCAGATAGAACCACAGCTTCGGCTTGTTCACGCCATCCACCAGCAGCCAGCAGTTCGGCACCTGCGTAACCGGCACCCAGGCTTTGAATTGCGGGTTCACTTTAAAGGGATAGGGGTGGTCATCAAGAAAGACGTTAAACAGCTCACCAGAGTGAATCAGTAACGCGTCAAGATTACTGCGTGCCAGCACGTCACGCGCGCGTTCTTGTAGGGTAACAATATGATTTTTATACAGCGCTGCCAGCGAATCCATCGTCTTTCCTTCTGTTTATCAAGACCACAAGTTGTCGCATCTTAGCACACCTCCTTTTATGTGAGTGATTTCCGCCGAGCGTGATCGACGCTGCATTTTTTTAATGACTCATTTGCAATTTATTAACATAAAAACCACACTCCGCTTCATCTGGTACGACCAGATCACTGCTGAATTCTGGAGACTGACATGCTCTACAAAGGCAATAACCTGTACCTCAACTGGCTGGAAGATGGCATTGCCGAACTGGTGTTCGATGCGCCCGGCTCAGTGAATAAGCTTGATACCGCCACCGTCGCCAGCCTCGGCGAAGCGCTGGACGTGCTGGAGAAGCAAACAGATTTAAAAGGGCTGCTGCTGCGCTCGGAGAAAGCGGCCTTTATCGTCGGTGCCGACATTACCGAATTCCTCTCCCTCTTCCAGGTCCCTCAGGAGCAACTGAGCCAGTGGCTGCATTTCGCCAACAGCGTCTTTAACCGCCTGGAAGATCTGCCGGTGCCGACCCTCTCTGCGGTCAACGGTTACGCCCTCGGCGGCGGCTGCGAATGTGTGCTGGCAACTGACTACCGCCTGGCGACGCCGGATCTGCGCATCGGCCTGCCGGAAACCAAACTCGGTATTATGCCGGGCTTTGGCGGCTCGGTGCGTCTGCCGCGCCTGCTGGGTGCCGACAGCGCGCTGGAGATTATCGCCGCCGGGAAAGATGTCGATGCTGAACAGGCACTGAAAATTGGCCTTGTCGATGGCATCGTCAAACCAGAGAAGATCCGTGAAGGCGCTGTCGCCATTCTGCGCCAGGCGATTAATGGCGATCTCGACTGGAAAGCGAAGCGTCAGCCGAAGCTTGAGCCGTTGAAGCTCAGCAAAATCGAAGCCTCGATGAGTTTCACCATCGCCAAAGGCATGGTGATGCAGACCGCTGGTAAACACTACCCTGCGCCGATCACCGCGGTGAAAACCATTGAAGCAGCGGCGAGGCTGGGGCGTGACGAGGCGTTAAAGCTGGAGAACCAGAGTTTTGTCCCGCTGGCGCACAGTAAAGAAGCGCGCGCGCTGGTCGGTATCTTCCTTAACGATCAATTCGTCAAAGGCAAAGCGAAAAAGCTCACCGCCGATGTCGAGACGCCAAAACAGGCGGCCGTGCTGGGCGCGGGCATTATGGGCGGCGGCATTGCCTACCAGTCAGCCTGGAAAGGCGTGCCGGTATTAATGAAGGATATTAATGAGAAGTCGCTCAGCCTCGGCATTAATGAAGCGGGCAAGCTGCTGAATAAACAGCTTGAGCGCGGCAAAATCGACGGACTGAAGCTGGCGAAGGTGATCGCCACCATCCAGCCAACGCTGGAGTACGCCGGGTTCGAACGCGTGGATGTGGTTGTCGAAGCGGTGGTAGAAAACCCGAAGGTGAAAAAAGCGGTGCTGGCGGAAACAGAAGAGAAAGTTCGCCCGGATACCGTACTGGCTTCAAACACCTCCACCATTCCTATTAGCGAGCTGGCAAGCGTGCTGAAACGCCCGGAGAACTTCTGCGGCATGCACTTCTTTAACCCGGTGCACCGCATGCCGCTGGTTGAAGTGATCCGCGGCGAGAAAACCTCCGATCAGACCATCGCCAAAGTGGTGGCCTGGGCGAGCAAGATGGGTAAAACCCCGATTGTGGTCAACGACTGCCCCGGCTTCTTCGTCAACCGCGTGCTGTTCCCCTACTTTGCCGGTTTCAGCCAGTTACTGCGCGATGGCGCGGACTTCCGCAAAATCGACAAAGTGATGGAGAAACAGTTCGGCTGGCCGATGGGCCCGGCCTACCTGCTCGACGTTGTCGGCATTGATACCGCGCATCATGCGCAGGCGGTAATGGCCGCCGGTTTCCCGCAGCGTATGCAGAAGGATTATCGCGACGCCATCGATGCGCTGTTTGAGGCGAACCGCTTTGGGCAGAAGAATGGCCTCGGTTTCTGGCGCTATAAAGAGGACAGCAAAGGCAAGCCGAAGAAAGAGGAAGATAGCGCCGTTGAAAGCCTGCTGAGCGATGTGCGCCAGGGCAGCCATGAGTTCACCGATCAGGAGATCATCGCCCGCATGATGATCCCGATGGTCAATGAAGTGGTGCGTTGTCTTGAGGAAGGCATTATCGCAAGCCCAGCCGAAGCGGATATGGCGCTGGTCTATGGCCTCGGTTTCCCTCCGTTCCACGGCGGCGCTTTCCGCTGGCTCGATACGCTTGGCAGCGCGAAATACCTCGATATGGCACAAGCGTATCAGCACCTTGGGCCGCTGTATGACGTCCCGGCCGGGTTACGTGAAAAGGCACTCCATAACGAGCCTTACTATCCCGCGGTTGAACCTGCGCGCCCGGTTGGCGCTTTGAAAACGGCTTAAGGAGTCACAATGGAACAGGTTGTCATTGTCGATGCAGTACGTACCCCGATGGGCCGTTCAAAAGGCGGCGCCTTTCGCCACGTCCGCGCGGAAGATCTCTCTGCGCACCTGATGCGTAGCCTTTTGGCACGCAACCCGGCGCTTGAGGCGAGTGCGATTGACGATATTTACTGGGGCTGTGTCCAGCAGACCCTCGAGCAGGGCTTCAACATTGCCCGTAACGCCGCGCTGCTGGCGGAGATCCCCCACTCGGTTCCGGCGGTCACGGTTAACCGCCTGTGCGGGTCGTCGATGCAGGCGCTGCATGATGCCGCGCGCATGATCATGACCGGCGATGCGCAGGTCTGCCTGGTGGGAGGCGTGGAACATATGGGCCACGTGCCGATGAACCACGGCGTCGATTTCCACCCGGGTATGAGCCGTAACGTTGCTAAAGCGGCGGGAATGATGGGGCTGACCGCGGAAATGCTGTCGCGCATGCACGGTATCAGCCGTGAGATGCAGGATGCTTTCGCTGCCCGCTCTCATGCTCGTGCCTGGGCCGCCACGCAGTCCGGCGCGTTCAAAAACGAAATCATTCCCACTGGCGGGCATGACGCTGACGGGGTGCTCAAGCAGTTCAACTACGATGAAGTAATCCGCCCTGAAACCACCGTTGAGGCGCTCTCTACCCTGCGCCCGGCGTTCGATCCGGTGAGCGGCACCGTTACCGCCGGTACATCATCGGCGCTGTCCGATGGCGCATCGGCGATGCTGGTGATGAGCGAAAGCCGCGCTCGCGAGCTTGGCTTAACGCCGCGCGCGCGGATCCGCTCGATGGCGGTGGTCGGCTGCGATCCGTCAATCATGGGTTACGGCCCGGTGCCAGCGTCGCAACTGGCGCTGAAAAAAGCGGGGCTGACCGCCAGCGATATCGATCTGTTTGAGATGAACGAAGCGTTTGCCGCGCAGATCCTGCCGTGCATTAAGGATCTGGGGCTGATGGAGCAGATCGACGAGAAGATCAACCTCAACGGCGGCGCGATCGCTCTCGGTCACCCGCTGGGCTGCTCTGGTACCCGCATCAGCACCACGCTGCTCAACCTGATGGAGCGCAAAGATGCCCAGCTGGGTCTGGCAACGATGTGTATCGGTTTGGGTCAGGGGATCGCCACGGTGTTTGAGCGCGTATAACGCATCACCTATGCCGGGGGCGCTTCGCTTGCCCGGCCTACAAAGCACACACCCGTAGGCCGGATAAGGCACTTGTGCCGCCATCCGGCATGGAACGCCGGGGGCGCTGCGCTTGCCCGGCCTACAAGCACACTCTCGTAGGCCGGATAAGGCGCTTGCGCCGCCATCCGGCACGGAACGCCGGGGGCGCTTCGCTTGCCCGGCCTACAAAGCACACGCCCGTAGGCCGGATAAGGCACTTGCGCCGCCATCCGGCACGGAACGCCGGGGGCGCTTCGCTTGCCCGGCCTACAAAGCACACTCCGTAGGCCGGATAAGGCGCTTGCGCCGCCATCCGGCACGGAACGCCGGGGGCGCTGCGCTTGCCCGGCCTACAAAAGCACACTCCGTAGGCCGGATAAGGCGCTTGCGCCGCCATCCGGCACGGAACGCCGGGGGCGCTGCGCTTGCCCGGCCTACAAACACACTCCCGTAGGCCGGATAAGGCGCTTGTGCGGCCATCCGGAACGGATCGCCGGGGGCGCTGCGCTTGCCCGGCCTACAAAGCACACTCCGTAGGCCGGATAAGGCGCTTGCGCCGCCATCCGGCATATATGCTGAAAGAGATAAAATTTAGTTGCCGTTTTTACCGCCTGTCAGGGGCGGTTTTTTTTATGGCGTACGGCAACTGAGGGAGTCCCCGGGAGCATAGATAATTATGTGACCGGGGTGAACGAAGGCAGCCAACGCCGCTATGGCGGCAAGGGCGAAGATAAAATCAGATGAACGCGAACGCGTCGCCAAACAACCGATCCTCACGCGCGCCGCGCTCGTTGCAGAAGAGATCGCGGGCGATTTTTGCCATCTCGAAGCGGCCGGCAATGTAGATATCGTGCCCGGAGAGGGAGCCGAAATCCTGCAGCACGGCGGCGAGTACGGTGCCTGAACGGCCGCGCCACTCTTCATCCGGCTGCTCTACTACCGGCACTACACTCAGATTCGGGTGTGTAACCGACAGCGCTTCCAGCTCGGAGAGATCGTAGAGGTGCTTCGCTTCACGCCCGCCCCAGTAAATGGTGATATCGCGGTCCGGCGTTTTTGCCAGTGAGGTGAGCAGAATCGAGCGCACATAGGAGAAACCCGTCCCGCCGGCAATCAGCACCATCGGGCGCTCTTCATCGTCGCGCAGCCAGGCATCGCCGTGGGGAATGTCGATAACGATTTCGCGCTCTTTCAGAATGCGATCCATCACCGCCATTGCGTAAAGGTTTAACTCGGAAGCACCGATATGCAGTTCAATATAGTCGTGCTGATCGGGCGTTGACGCCATGGAGAAGGGGCGCTTGTCGCGCTCATCCATCACCACCATCAAGTACTGGCCTGCACGAAATGAAAATGCCGCTTCCGGCACTAAACGGACGCGATACACGGTATCAGTGATGGCATCTACCGAGGTCACTTTACAGCTTAAGGTTGTCATGCGCTCTCTCTGTCGGGTCTATTTTTCGGCGTTCATTATGGCCAGTTCATCCCAGATGGCGTCGATTCGCGCCGTCACCTCAGGATCTTTCTTAATTGGGCGACCCCACTCACGGTCGGTTTCGCCGGGCCATTTATTGGTGGCATCCAGTCCCATTTTTGAACCAAGCCCGGAAACCGGCGAGGCAAAATCCAGATAATCGATCGGCGTATTTTCCACCAGCACCGTATCCCGCGCAGGGTCCATGCGGGTGGTGATCGCCCAGATCACATCGTTCCAGTCGCGGGCGTTAACATCGTCATCGCACACGATCACAAATTTGGTGTACATAAACTGGCGCAGGAAAGACCAGACACCCATCATCACGCGCTTGGCGTGCCCGGCATACTGCTTCTTGATGGTCACTACCGCCAGACGATAGGAACATCCTTCCGGCGGCAGATAGAAATCAACGATTTCCGGGAACTGCTTTTGCAGGATCGGCACAAACACTTCATTTAGCGCCACGCCCAGCACCGCTGGCTCATCTGGCGGCCGTCCGGTGTAGGTGGAGTGGTAGATGGCATCTTCACGCTGCGTGATATGCGTAACTGTAAACACCGGGAAATTATCAATTTCATTATAGTAGCCGGTGTGATCGCCATATGGCCCTTCCGGCGCCATCTCACCCGCTTCAATATAGCCTTCCAGCACGATCTCGGCGCTGGCCGGCACTTCCAGATCGTTTGATATGCACTTAACGACTTCGGTTTTATTGCCGCGCAGCAGCCCGGCAAAGGCATATTCTGAGAGGGTATCTGGCACCGGCGTCACTGCGCCAAGAATGGTGGCCGGATCGGCACCCAGCGCCACGGCGACCGGGAAACGCTCACCCGGGCGGGCATGTTGCCACTCCTGAAAATCGAGCGCACCGCCGCGATGAGAGAGCCATCGCATAATCAGCTTATTTTTGCCGATCAGCTGCTGGCGGTAGATCCCCAGGTTCTGGCGCTCTTTGTGCGGCCCGCGAGTGACGGTAAGACCCCAGGTGATCAGCGGCGCGGCATCTTCCGGCCAGCACTGCATAATCGGGATGGTGTGCAGATCGACCGCATCGCCCTGCACCACCTTTTGCTGACACGGCGCACCGCGCAGACGTTTGGTCGGCATGTTCAGCACTTGCTTGAACTGCGGCAGCTTATCGAAGAGATCGCGGAATCCTTTCGGCGGCTCCGGCTCTTTCAGAAACGCCAGCAGTTTGCCGACATCGCGCAGCGCGCTGACATCATCCTGCCCCATGCCCAGTGCGACACGACGCGACGTGCCGAAGAGGTTGCACAACACCGGCATCGCGTAGTCTTTCGGGTTTTCAAACAACAATGCAGGACCGCCCGCACGCAGCGTGCGATCGGCTATTTCCGTCATTTCCAGATAGGGATCAACCGGAAGCGCGATGCGTTTCAGCTCGCCCTGTTGCTCAAGTAGTGTCAGAAAGTCGCGAAGATCGGTGTATTTCATGGGGTTATGATTGCCTCCAGATAAGCGCTTTATTATACGGTGTTCGTCCTAAGGTTGCTGTATTTTTGTTAAATAGGCGTGAAATACAACGTCATTGCTCAGTCAGCGTTATAATCACCTTAGCCATCATGCGGTGGTTTTGATATTCTTGCGGCCGAACTTACGGAAAAGAGTCATTATGCAATCCTGGTATCTACTCTACTGCAAACGAGGCCAACTTCAGCGCGCCCAGGAACACCTGGAACGCCAGTCAGTCTCCTGTCTGACGCCGATGATTGCGCTGGAAAAGATTGTCCGTGGCAAGCGGACAACGGTGAAAGAGCCTCTCTTTCCAAACTACCTGTTTGTGGAATTCGATCCAGAGGTCATACACACCACCACCATCAACGCGACGCGCGGCGTCAGCCACTTTGTGCGTTTTGGTATGCATCCGGCAAGCGTTCCCCACGCGGTGATCCAGCAGCTTGAAGCGTATCAGCCGGAAGGGATCACCGACCCGGAAACTCCCTACCCTGGCGACAGCGTTGTGATTACGGAAGGTGCGCTCGAAGGGTTGCAGGCGATCTTCAAAGAGCCGGATGGCGAAGCGCGCTCCATGCTGCTGCTGCATCTTCTTAATAAGCAAGTTTTGCAGAGTGTCAAAAACACCGATTTCCGCAAAGCCTGACCGCTTAAAACGCAATACCGAATAGCCGCTTCACGTTCTCATCCGTCGCAGTACTCAGCGCCTGCGGCGTTTCACCGCGCAGTTCGGCGACCGTGCTCAGAATATGCTCCAGCAAAGCAGGCTCGTTACGGCGGGAAGCGGGCTTCGGTTTAAGATCGCGCGGCAGCAGCCAGGGCGCATCGGTCTCAATCATCAGCCGATCGGCAGGAATCATCGGCACCACTTCGCGCAGCTCCAGCCCGCGTCGCTCATCACACACCCAGCCGGTGATCCCGAGATAGAGACCGCGGGTAATGCACTCCTGCGCCTCGTGCGCTGAACCGGTAAAACAGTGCAGTACCGCACCGGGGAGCTTATCGAGCCAGGGATCCAGCAGGGTGAGAAAACGCTGATGGGCATCACGACAGTGCAGAAACACCGGCAGATTAAGTTCGGCGGCCAATGCCAGCTGCGCGCTGAATGCCCGCTCCTGCTCCTGCGGCGTTGAGAAGTTACGATTGAAATCGAGCCCGCACTCGCCGATCGCCACCACGCCCGGCATCGCCGCCAGAGCACGAATCGCCTGTTCGGTCTCTTCCGTCCAGCTACTGCTGTCATGGGGATGCACACCGGCGGTCGACCAGCAGCACGCGTAGCGCTGCGTAAGCTGCTGCGCCTGCTGGCTCTCATGCAGGTTAGTGCCGGTAATTAACATCCCGGTCACGCCCGCCGCCTGTGCACGGGAGACAATATCATCCCGATCACGGTCAAACTGCGAGCTGGTTAAATTTACGCCAATATCAAACATGCTGTTTCCCATACAACAACCGCCCTGGCGGGCGGCTGATTATTACTCTTCGGTGGTTTCCGTTTCGCTCTCATCGTCCGGCACGCGACGCTTCCCGACGTAGAAGCGGGCGAAAAAGACGCCGACTTCAAACAGGCAGTACATCGGGATCGCCAGCAGCGTTTGCGAAAAGACATCCGGCGGCGTCAGCAGCATGCCGACAACAAACGCGCCAACCAGCACATAGGGGCGCTTCTGCCGCAGATCGTCCGGCGTGGTGACGCCCATCCAGCAGATCAGGACAATGGCGACCGGCACTTCAAACGAGACGCCGAAGGCCATAAACAGCGCCATCACAAAGCTGAGATAGCTGGCGATATCGGTCGAGACCTGCACCCCTTCCGGCGCGGTGTGGGTCAAAAAGCCAAACGCCAGCGGGAAGACCACGAAGTAGGCGAATGCCATACCGATATAGAACAGCAGCGAGCTGGAGACCAGCAGCGGCACCACCAGGCGGCGCTCATGCTTGTAGAGTGCGGGTGCAACAAAGGCCCACACCTGGTAGAGCACAACCGGTGCAGAGAGGATCAGTGACACCATAAAGGTGAGTTTGATCGGCGTGAAGAAGGGCGAGGCGACATCGGTGGCGATCATCGTCGCGCCCAGCGGCATCTGTTTGATCAGCGGCGCGGAGACCAGCTGGTAGATATCATTCGCGAAGTAGACCAGCGCGAGGAAAATCACCATCACCGCGATGATGCAGTTCAACAGACGTTTACGCAGCTCAATCAGATGCGCGATCAGCGGTTGGGTATCGTCTACGGCCATGTTCAGGACTTATCACTTGCAGAGGGGGTGGAGTCGGAAACCGGCGCAGCGGTTTTCGCCAGAGAGATTTTTGCCGGGGCATTTTCTTCCGGCACTTCCTGGGGAGCCTGTTGCGGCGCGCTCACCTGATGTTCAGCAACGCCAGGCGTAACGCCTTCATGCTGCGCTTCGTAATCTTTCACCACCGGATTATGGATGGTATGCGCTTCGTCACTCGCTTTTTCCGCGTCGTTGGCGCTGTAGGTGCGCTTCATCGATTCCGCCGCCTGACGCAGCTCGTCCATCGACTCTTTCAACTCCGGCGTCAGGTTGTCCAGGCTCGCTTTCTCCACCTTCTTCAGGCTGTCCTGGAACTCCTGCAGCTTAAGCTCCTGCGTCAGTTCGTTCTGTACGGTGGTCGCCAGCGAGCGCAGGGCGCGGATCCAGCCAACCACAGTGCGCACGGCAACGGGCAAACGCTTCGGCCCCAGCACCACCAGACCAATGATAAAAACGAGTAACAATTCGCCAAAACCTATATCGAACACGACTTACACCTGCTCTTTATCGTGACGTTTTTCGTCGCTCTTCACGACGTCGGGGTTACGGGTATCAGAGAGATTCTTCGCGGTAAAATCCGCATCCTGTGCCGATTTAGCCTCACTCTCTTTTTTATCATCGTCGCTCATCGCTTTTTTGAAACCCTTGATCGACGCGCCAAGATCGGAGCCAATCGAGCCGAGCTTTTTGGTGCCAAACAGCAGCACAACGATGACCGCAATAACCACCAACTGCCAAATGCCGATACTACCCATACTCACTTCCCCTCTAAGAGACGATGTTAGAAAGAGGCCACAGTATACACGTTATGCCCCGGGCTGCATGTCCCTGACCGGCATGGCCAGGGCGCATCAGGTCAGCGCGTCTTACGCCAGCCCAGCAGCCAGACAAGCAGCCCGCCGCCCATTAACCACAACGGATTATTCGCCAGCTCAGGACGGGTTATCAGCAATAACGTGCCGCTTAACAGCAGCGTTGCACCGATACCAAACAGATAGCGGGACTGCCCCTGCCGGACGCGGTTAACCTCTAACTCACGGGCAATTTTATCAACGCTTTGTTGCAAATGTTTTCCATGCTGCAATCCGTTGAAGATCAGTTCAGGAACTTCCGGCATTCTTTCGATCCAGAAGGGGCCTTTCTCCTTGATTGCCCGCACCAGCGCCGGGAAACCGACCTGGTCTTTGATCCACGTTTCAAGGAAAGGTTTCGCCGTTTTCCACAAATCGAGTTGCGGATAGAGCTGACGCCCTACCCCTTCGATGTAGAGCAGGGTTTTTTGCAGTAATACCAGCTGCGGCTGCACTTCCATATTGAAGCGGCGCGCGGTGTTGAAGAGGTTCAGCAGCACGTGACCAAAGGAGATCTCTGCCAGCGGCTTCTCAAAAATCGGCTCGCAGACGGTACGAATGGCAAACTCAAACTCTTCAACGTTGGTATCTGCCGGCACCCACCCTGAATCAACGTGCAGCTCCGCCACTTTGCGGTAGTCACGGTTGAAGAAGGCGATAAAGTTTTCCGCCAGATAGCGCTTATCTTCTTTGTTCAGCGAGCCGACGATACCGCAGTCAATGCCGATGTATTGCGGATCTTCCGGGTGATCGTAGCTAACGAAGATGTTGCCAGGGTGCATATCGGCATGGAAGAAGCTGTCCCGGAACACCTGGGTGAAGAAGACCTGAACACCGCGTTCAGCCAGCAGCTTCATGTTGGTGCCGTTCTTCTCCAGCGCCGCGACATCAGAAACCGGGATGCCGTAGATGCGCTCCATCACCATCATGTTCTGGCTGCAGTAGTCAGAGTAGACTTCCGGCACATAGAGCATCGGGCTGTTTTCAAAGTTGCGGCGCAGCTGAATGGCATTCGCCGATTCACGCAGCAGATCGAGTTCGTCGATCAGCGTCTTCTCATATTCGTGCACCACTTCTTGCGGGCGCAGACGGCGGCCATCCGGCAGCAGGCGCGGAACCCAGCCCGCCAGGCGGTAGATCAGGCGCAGATCCGCTTTGATGATCGGCAGAATGTCCGGGCGGATCACTTTGATCACCACCTCTTTGCCATTCTCTTTCAGCCGTGCGGTATGTACCTGCGCAATGGAGGCGGATGCCAGCGGTTCAATATTGAAATCGTCAAACCACTCCTCAACCGGGCGATCGCCCATCGCTTTTTCAATCTGCTTTTTTGCCAGCCTTCCGTCGAAGGGCGCAACGCGATCCTGCAACATCGCCAGCTGATCAGCGATCATCGGCGGGAAGAGATCGCGGCGGGTGGAGAGCATCTGGCCGAATTTAATCCATACCGGCCCAAGCTCTTGCAGCGCGAGGCGCAGACGAACGCCTAACTCCTTCTCTTTATGCCGGTTGGGCATCCAGAAGAGCGTTCTGCGCCACAGACGCAGCGGCAGGGTAAGACGCATTTTGGGGATGAGCTCATCAAGCCCGTAACTCAAAAAAGTCTGGATGATGAAATAGAGTCGCCGTAATTCTCCGGGCGTCATTTGCCCTCCAGTTTATCCAGTCGTTTGGCTAAGGCGTCAGCGGCACGTTCAGCCGCCGCGGTCTCTTCGGCAAACCAGGCGATTTCCAGCGCGCCTGGTGCCACGCGCCACTCTTCCGTTAAGGCTTCAGAGAGGTAGCGCTGCTGGCGCGTAAAGCCGTGGCGAAAAAGGCGTGCGCCGCCGCGCAGAAATTTGCTGATACCCTCAGCGGCAATGTCGCCGGTCCACGGCGCAAGCACTTCCGCCGGGTCAAACTCGGCCTGATCCATCAGTGAAGAGAGGTTTTGTACGACCTGAATATCGCCCTGCACTTCCAGTTCACCGCTGCGGATAAGCGCAGTGAGCTGCTGACGGTCGCGCAGCTTCGGCAGCACGTTGAGGCGGGTAATGACCGAACAGTCGGCTTCCCCTTCCCACTCGCTCAGCACGTCAACCTGGCGCTCGCTGAAGACCAGCACAATCTGCGCGGAAAACTCCTGCACCACCACGCGCAGCACTTTGCCGTAGAGACGCTGGCGCGCCGCTTTCAGCGCGCTGTCGCGGTAAAAAAAGGTATTCAGCACGCGTTCAATTCCCGCGGCCACCATCGGCTTAAAGGGCATACGCACTCCTGTCAGAATTTGTAGCCACGGTGCAGGGCAACAATACCGGCGGTCAGGTTGTAGTAATCGACGTTTTCAAAACCAGCATCCTGCATCATCGCTTTCAGGGTGTCCTGATCGGGATGCATACGGATGGATTCAGCCAGGTAACGGTAGCTCTCCGCGTCGTTTGCCACCATCTGACCAATGCGCGGCAGAACGTGGAAGGAGTAAGCATCGTAAGCTTTGCTCAGCGGCTCAATAACCGGTTTGGAGAACTCCAGCACCAGCAGACGGCCGCCCGGCTTCAGCACGCGAAACATGGAGCGCAGCGCTTTCTCTTTGTCAGTAACATTACGCAAACCGAAGGAGATGGTGATGCAGTCGAAGGTGTTGTCCGGGAACGGCAGCGCTTCGGCGTTCGCCTGCACATATTCAACATTGCCGATAACACCGAGATTGCGCAGCTTTTCGCGGCCCATCTTCAGCATCGACTCGTTGATATCCGCCAGCACAACCTGGCCGGTTTCGCCAACCAGACGAGAAAATTTTGCGGTGAGATCGCCGGTACCACCCGCCAGATCGAGGACTTTCTGCCCACGGCGTACGCCGCTGCAATCGATGGTAAATCGCTTCCATAAGCGGTGGATGCCCATCGACATTAAGTCGTTCATCACATCGTATTTTGACGCAACCGAGTGGAAAACATGTGCCACCATATCGGCTTTATTTTCCTTGGCGACGGTCTGAAAACCAAAGTGTGTTGTCTCTTTTGAATCTTCCGCCATCTTAGTGCCTGCTATTTAAGGATTTGTTGATGAAGTGTATCAGATTGGACGCGATTGCCCTACGTTTCAACCGCCCGAAGAGGCCTTCGCTGCAGCCTCTTCGCCCGGCGTCGCCATATCTAATCCATTGTCTTGATTATGATCGTTAAACGCGTCTTGTCCTGCCCGCAGACGAAATTCTTCGTCCTGCTCTTGCGCCTGCGCGGCCAGTTCCGGATTAATCTCGCGCTTGATCTCGACGCCAAGCCCACGAAATGCCTCAGTTTGTGCCAGCAGGTTGCCGCGCCCTGAGCTGAGTTTTTTCATCGCCTGGCGGTAGTTATCCTGCGCCTTCTCCAGGCTCTGGCCAATCGCGGTCATATCGTCGACGAAGAGGCGCATTTTGTCATACAGGCGGCTCGCCCGCTCCGCGATCTGCTGCGCATTGCGGCTCTGGTGCTCGTAACGCCACAGGTTGGCGATGGTACGCAGGGCGACCAGTAGCGTCGTCGGGCTGACCAGCATAATGTTGTTTTTCAGCGCCTCGGTAATCAGCTCCGGCTGTCTGTCGAGGGCGATTAAAAAGGCGGGCTCCACCGGGATAAACATCAGGACGTAATCCAGGCTGCGCAGACCGGAGAGCTGCTGATAATCTTTCCTTCCCAGCAGCCGAATGTGGCCACGCACGGAGGTGATGTGCTCCTGTAGCGCTGCTTCGCGGGAAAACTCATCCTCGGCGTTGAAGTAGCGCTCGTAGGCCACCAGCGTCATTTTGGCGTCGATCACCACGTCCTTGCCCTGCGGCAGGCGCACAATGACGTCCGGCTGCATGCGCGCGCGGCTCTCGTTCTCCATGCTGACCTGGGTTTCATACTCATGCCCTTCGCGCAGGCCGGAGGCTTCAAGCACGCGGGTCAGCACCACTTCGCCCCAGTTACCCTGGGTTTTGTTATCGCCTTTCAGCGCGCGGGTGAGGTTGATGGCTTCCTGCGCCATCTGGGCATTCAGCTGCTGGAGGTTACGGATTTCGTGGGCCAGGGTGTGTCGTTCGCGCGCCTCCTGGCCGAAGCTCTCCTGCACCTGGCGGCGAAAGCCGTCGAGCTGCTCGCGCAGCGGGGTGAGTAAGCCATTGAGGCTCTGGCGGTTCTGTTCGTCAACGCGACGGTTGCTCTGCTCGAAAATACGGTTAGCGAGGTTTTCAAACTGCTCGCTCAGACGCTGCTCGCTACTGTGCATCTGGCGCAGTTTCTCTTCCGCATGCAGTTGGGTGGATTCAAGCCGGGTGGTGACTTCACGCAGATCCGCTTCCAGCGAGCTATTGATATGTTGCAGGCTGCGCAGTTCGTTATTCAGCAACTCGCACTCTTCGCGCCAGTGGCTATTCTGGGCGATCTGCTGGCGGGCGGCGCTCAGTTCACTGAAGACATCGCGCTGCTCGGCGAGCAACTCCGCCTGCTGCTGCGCACCGCGCCAGCTTGCGGCCAGCCAGCCGACCAGTAATCCTGCCAGCGCCACGGCTGCCAGTACGATGATTGAACTCTCCATTCCGCTCCCTCTTCATCACCCATTCCGTCGGGATTGTGCTGTATAAACGTCCAGTTTGGAAGGGCTTTTCTGCGAGGCGTTACGCAAATAAAAAAGGCCGAACGCGTCGGCCTTGTAAATCTGGAAGCGGGATTACAGAAGTCGACGTGCGGCATCGACCACGATTTTCACCGCGTGGCTTTCGGTCTTCTTCATGGTTTCCGCGTTCGGGATCTCCTGCTGGGTGCGGTTGACGATCACCCCGGCAACCATCCCGGCGCGCAGCCCCTGGCTTGCACACATGGTCAGCAGCGTAGCGGACTCCATTTCGTAGTTCATCACGCCCATTGACTGCCACTCTTCCATTGAGCCTTTAAAGCTTTTCACTACGCGGCCGGAGAAAGTGTCGTAACGCTCCTGGCCCGGGTAGAAGGTGTCAGACGAGGCGGTCACGCCGATATGTTTAGTCGCGCCAATCGCATCGGCTGCGGCCACCAGCGCCGTGGTGCACTCAAAATCCGCCACCGCCGGGAACTCCATCGGGGCAAAGTGCAGGCTGGCGCCGTCAAGACGCACGGAGGCGGTGGTGATCAGAACATCGCCGACGTTGATATGCGGCTGGATCGCGCCGGTGGTGCCGACACGCAGGAAGGTGCGGATGCCCAGTTGCGCCAGCTCTTCAACGGCGATGGAAGTAGAAGGACCGCCGATACCGGTAGAACAGATAATCACTGCTTTGCCATCCAGCTCGGCGCGCCAGCTGGTGAATTCGCGGTGGGAGGCCAGCTTGACCGGCTTATCCATCAGCGCGGCGATCTTTTCCACTCGCTCCGGATCGCCAGGGACGATGGCCAGGGTAGCCCCTTGTAAATCGTTTTTAGTGAGGCCGAGGTGAAAAACATCAGACTTGGACATAACAGACTCCTCTGTGGTCGGTATTATCGGGGGGAGGTAAAACGGTACTTTACAGAAGCCACGCGCTTGTTTTCGTGACTGCTGTCACCATGAATGAAATTGATTGCAATCAATTTCCATAAAATAGTGACGCGCGTCACACTAACACGTTATTCCCGCTAACTCAGCAGCAAAGATTGCCTGCGCACGGCGATTGCGCATGCCCTGGTCTTCATGACTATAGTTAGGGGAGCGCTAATAAAGGGTAGGGAGAATGTCATGACCACCACCAAACAGCCGGGCTTTGCGCCTGCGGCTTCACCGCTTGCGTCAACCACGGTTCATACGCCGGAAGAGAGGCTGATCGCAGGCGAAACTTCCATTCCAACGCAGGGCGATACCATGCCCGCGTATCACGCCCGACCAAAAGATGCCGAAGGCCCGCTGCCGATTGTTATCGTCGTGCAGGAGATTTTTGGCGTCCATGAACATATTCGCGATCTCTGCCGCCGGCTGGCGCTGGAGGGGTATCTTGCCGTCGCGCCGGAGCTCTATTTCCGCCAGGGCGATCCGAATGATTTTGCCGACGTTCCCACGCTCTTAAGCGGGCTGGTCAGTAAAGTACCGGATGCGCAGGTGCTGGCCGATCTCGACCACGTCGCCAACTGGGCGGCACGCAACGGCGGTGACGCCCATCAACTGCTGGTGACCGGCTTCTGCTGGGGCGGCCGCATTGCTTGGCTTTACGCGGCGCACAATCCGCAACTGAAAGCGGCGGTGGCGTGGTATGGCAAGCTGACGGGTGAAAAAACCCTGAATTCGCCGAAACACCCGGTCGATATCGCCACCGATCTGACCGCGCCGGTGCTTGGCCTGTATGGCGCGCAGGATACCGGTATCTCGCAGGAGAGCGTGGAGACGATGCGCCAGGCGCTGCGCGCGGCAAATGCCAACGCGGAGATCATTGTCTACCCCGAAGCGGGCCACGCGTTCAATGCCGATTATCGCCCGAGCTACCATGCGGAATCTGCCGCCGACGGCTGGCAGCGCATGCTGGCGTGGTTTGCGCAGTACGCGAAAAAGTAGTCTTCAAGCACGGAGGCGGCGCGCTATGCCGCCTCCAGCTTCCAGCCCTGTAGTAAACGCACGCAGACCGACTGCTGCGGTTGCAGCGCGGCGTGATGAAACGCTGTAAGCCCCTGCCCATCCGCTAAACGTAGCGCCAGCAAATAGCGCTCGCCCTGATAAATACAGCTCTCCACCTGCGCGCTTAATCCTTCCCCGGCAATCTGCACATGCTCCGGGCGCACCAGCACCGGCTGTTGCGCGCCATACCCGCTCTGCGACAAGCCGTGATGCAGCGAGGCGCTGTCCAGTTGTTGATCTCCGGCGGGCGTCGCCAGCGTCAGCACGCTGCCCTTGCCAATAAAGCGCGCGACCCAGCCGCTTTTCGGCTGCTGGTAGAGATCCTGCGGCGCGCCCCACTGCATCAGTTCGCCCTGATGGATCACCGCAATATGGCTCGCCAGCGCCATCGCTTCCGCCTGATCATGGGTGACATAGACAAAGGTGGCACCGGTGCGGCGATGAAACTCCCGAAACGTCTGCTCCATGGTGGCGCGCAGGTGCCTGTCGAGATTGGCTAATGGCTCATCCAGCAGCACCACTTGCGGTTCAGAGACCAGACAGCGCGCCAGTGCAACACGCTGACGCTGCCCGCCGCTAAGCTCATGGGGCGCACGCGCGGCATAGGCCCCAAGTTCAACCACCTCCAGCGCCGCCATCACCTGTTTTTGCCGCGCGGCACCGTTCACTTTGCGCAGCTTCAGCGGATAACCGACATTTTCGGCAACCGTCATATGCGGCCACAGGGCATAGGACTGGAACACCATCCCCATATCGCGCTGCTCCGGCGGCGTATGGTGGCTTTTATCCGCCAGCAGGCGCTCACCCAGCAGCAAACGCCCGTCGCTTAATGTCTCCAGCCCGGCGAGAATGCGCAGCGTGGTGGTTTTGCCGCAGCCGCTTGGCCCTAACAGCGCGGTAAAGGCACCCTGCGGCAGCGTTAAGGTCAGATCCCGCACCACCGCCTGCTCGCCAAACACTTTGCTGAGCCGTTCGAGCTTCAGTTCTGCCATGGGATCACTCCTTTCGGTAAATAGCGCCCGAGCGCGCCGAGCAGTAGCATCACCAGCGCGACCAGCGCCACCACCAGCACGGAGAGCGCCGAGGCCAGCACCTTATCGCCGCTCTCATCCAGGTTGAAAATCACCACGCCGATGGTCTCCTTTCCCGCGCTCCATAACAGCGCCGAAACGGTTAACTCATTAACCGCCGTAAGAAATACCAACAGCGCACCGGCAAATGCTGCCGGGGCCAGCAGTGGTAAGACGATATGGCGCAGACGCTGGCCGAAAGCCGCGCCCGCCAGGCTTGCCGCCTCCTCCATCGCCGGGTCAAGTTGCAGCATGCTGCTGTGCACCGGCTTCAGGCAGACCGTCAGAAAGCGCGCCAGATAGGCCAAAAAGATAATCGTCAGCGTGCCGCCGAGCGCGATATCAAGCAGCGGCAGCGGACGGGCAAAGAGCAGAATGCAGGCGATGGCCAGCACCACGCCCGGCAGTGTGTAAGGAATATCAATTATGCTGTGCAACCCGCGCAGCAGGCGGTTCGGGTAGCGCACCAGCAGCCACGCCAGCGGCAGGCTAACCAGCATCAGCACCAGCGCGGCTGCGATCGATAGCAGAAAACTGTTGCCGAGGGCGCGCGCCGTGGCGCTCTGCTCGGTGAAGAGGTTGTACCAGGCGGTGAGGGTAAAGGTCTCGCTGTTCAGCGGCACGCCGAGCGTCGGCACCAGCGATGTGGCAATCAGTGCCAGCAGGGGCGCAAGCAGGATCGCGCACAACACCGCGCCGAGCAGCACTTCGACAACCAGCCGCCCGCTTCCTAGCCTGAAGGCAATCGCGCGCCCGGTGGTGCCAATCAGCGGTAAGGCATAGCGCCGCTGCATCCGGCTCTGGAGCATGACAATGCCAATCGCCAGTACGCCCATCAGCAGCGAGAGCGCCGCCACGTCATTGAGCATAGACGGGCCAAAGCTTGCCAGCGTCTGGTAGATATGGATTGGCAACACGAAATAGGAGATGGGAATACCGAGCATTGCCGGAATACCGAAGTTGCCCAGCGCCGAGACAAAGGCGATGGCGGCTCCCGCCCACAGCGCGGTGCGGCACAGCGGCAGCACAATATCGATAAATACACGCCATAGCGATGCGCCATTAAGCCTCGCCGCTTCAATATGCTCCTGCGGTAATGCGCGCAGTTGCGTACGTAGCGCGAGAAACACCAGCGGCGCATGCTGAATACCGAGCAGCAGCGCAATCCCTTCCGGCGAATAGAGCGGGTTGCTGCTGCCAAAGCCTGGCGCGATACCGAGGCTGTTAAGCAGAATGCTGCCGGGGCCGAAGAGTTGCAGCCAGCTTAGGGCGGTGACCTGCGGCGGGATCATCATCGGCAACATAAACAGAAACATCCACATCTGTTTGAGGCGGATGTTGGTCAGCGCCAGGCAGAAGGCAAACAGGCTGCCGAGCAGCAGCGACAGCAGTGTGCCAAGCCCGCTGGTGTAAAGGCTGTGCCAGAGCGCCAGCCAGGTCGCCGGGTTGCTGAGCACGCGCCACAGGCTGCTGTCACTCCCCTGCCGCCAGTCCACCAGCGCGGAGAGCAGCAGCCGCAGGCTGGGCAACAGGCTCAGCAGCGCCACCAGGCACAGCAACAGCCAGAGCAGCCCTTTGGTTGCGCCGCCGCCGCTGTTCGGCACGATTGCGCTACTCATCGTTTAACGGTTACCGAAGAGATCGGCGAAGCGTTTTTTGTTCGCCTCGGTCTCGGCCAGCGCTTTCGCCGCATCAAACGGCATCAGTTTGATGCTGTCACGCGGCGGGAAGCCTTTTGGCACCGGCAGCTTCGCATCCGCAGGCAGATAGCCCTGTTGCAGCACCAGTTTTTGCCCGGCGTCAGAGAGGACAAAATCGATAAACTCTTTCGCCCCTTGCGGGTTCTTGGTTCCCTTCATCATCGCTACCGGTTCGGTAACGACGCTGACGCCCTCTTTCGGGAAGAGAAACTCAACCGGCGCACCTTTGGCTTTTTCGCGGATCGCCAGGTAATCCACCAGCACGCCATAGGCTTTGCTGCCGGAGGCAATCGCGCTCATCACCGCGCCATTGCCGCTTTGCGGCATCGCGCCGTTCTGTTTCAGTTTTTCGTAGTATTGCCAGCCGAGCGCCGGGTCATTCATCAGCGTCGCCTGGTGGATCTGCGCCGCGCCGGAGTAGAGCGGGCTTGGCAGCGTGGTCATGTTTTTCACTTCAGGTTTGAGCAGATCCAGCCAGGAGGTCGGTTTAAGCGGTGCTTTGGTGTGGTAGGCAATGCCGGTAGTGATCACTTTGGTGCCGTAGTAATAGCCCTCTTTATCAAACAGCTGCGGGTCGAAGCGCGCGGCCTCAGGTGACTTATAGGCTGCCAGCAGGTTCTGTTTTTTGAGGGATTCCATGGTCACGCTGTCGGCAATCAGCAGCACATCCGGCGCGGTGCTACCGGCGGCTAACTCTGCCTGCAAGCGGGCAATAAGCTTGCTGGTGCCGTCGCGGATCCACTTCACTTCAATATCCGGGTGCGCTTTTTCGAAGGCGCTGACGGTCATCTGCGCATCGTCATTCGGCTGGCTGGTATAGAGCGTTAAGGTTGATTTTGCCCATGACGAGGCACTGATAAGAGCCAGCACAACTGCGGCCAGCACACGTTTGTTATTCATGGATCTCTCCCGCTGTTTTCGTTGCGACGATTAAAACAAGGGAGTTTGACAATCATGTTACGAAGGCGGGATGAGATGCGCTAAGGCAATGACGCGCCGCCGTTTTTAACAGCAGCGCGGTAAGGTTGATTACTGCTGACGCAGGTTCTGCGCGGCTTTCACCATGTTTGCCAGCGCGCTGCGCGTTTCCGGCCAGCCGCGGGTTTTCAGGCCGCAGTCCGGGTTAACCCACAGACGCTCTGCCGGGATACGCTGCGCGGCTTTCTGCAACAGCGCCTCGATCCACTCAACGCTCGGGACGTTTGGTGAGTGAATGTCATACACGCCCGGCCCGATTTCGTTCGGGTATTCGAACTCTTCGAAGGACTCCAGCAGCTCCATGTCGGAACGGGAGGTTTCGATGGTGATAACGTCGGCATCCAGCGCGGCGATAGAGTCCATGATGTCGTTGAACTCGCAGTAACACATGTGGGTGTGGATCTGCGTCTCATCTTTCGCTACCGCGGCGTTAAGGCGGAAGGCTTCAACACCCCATTGCAGATAGGCGTCCCAGTCGCTGCGGCGCAGCGGTAACCCTTCGCGCAGCGCAGGTTCATCAATCTGGATGATGCCGATACCGGCAGCTTCCAGATCTGCCACTTCATCACGCAGCGCCAGCGCAATCTGTTTGGCGATGGTTTCGCGGCTGACATCTTCACGCGGGAAGGACCAGCAGAGAATGGTCACCGGGCCGGTAAGCATCCCTTTGACCGGTTTATCGGTCAGCGACTGGGCATACTTCGCCCACTCAACGGTGATCGGCTGCGGGCGGCTAACATCGCCGATGACGACCGGCGGTTTCACGCAGCGGGAGCCGTAGCTCTGCACCCAGCCATTTTGCGTAAAGACGAAGCCGTCGAGGTTTTCACCGAAGTACTCGACCATGTCGTTACGCTCGGCTTCACCATGCACCAGCACGTCCAGCCCCAGGCGCTCCTGCTCGGCAATCGCTTGTTTGATATGTTCCGCGATACCGGTGCGGTAGTTGCTGGCATCGAGGTTGCCCTTTTTAAAGTCCAGACGCAGGCCACGAATTTCAGTGGTTTGCGGGAAGGAGCCGATAGTGGTGGTCGGCCAGGCCGGCAGATTAAAGCGTGCGCGCTGCGCCTGAGCGCGTTCGGCGTAGGGGCTTTGACGCTGGCTGTCCTGCGCGGTGATAGCCGCCAGGCGTTTCGCAACGGCGGTGTTATGCACGCGGGTTGAGTGGCGACGCGCCTGGATTGGGGCGCTCCACTCCGCCAGTTTGTCGGTATTGCCGCTGTTGAGCGCATCGCGCAGCAGCGCCAGCTCCTGGCATTTTTGCAGGGCGAAGGCGAACCAGCTTTTCACCTCTTTATCGAGGCGGGTTTCTACACTCAGATCGATCGGGCTGTGCAGCAGCGAGCAGGAGGAGGCAACCCACAGCGGGCGTTTGCCCACCAGCTCTTTGATCTGCGCATACTTCTCGGTCAGATCGGCGCGCCAGACGTTACGGCCATTAATCAGCCCGGCGGAGAGCAGCCAGTCGGCCGGCAGGCGCTGATGCAGTTCGGCGACGTTATCTTTACCGTGAACCAGATCAACATGCAGGCCCTGCACTGGCAACGCGGTAATGGTATCGAGGTTCGGCGTAACGCCTTCGAAATAGGTGGTCAGCAGCAGTTTGACCTGGCCGCTCAGCGCGTCGTAAGCCGGTTTAAAGGCATCAAGCCAGGCTTGCGGCAGCTCCAGCACCAGCGCAGGTTCGTCAATTTGCACCCACTCGACGCCGCGTTTCGCCAGCTCAGCCAGCACCTGCTGGTAGACCGGCAGAATATCGTTCAGCAGGCTCAGGCGGTCGAACTGCTCGCCTTTGACTTTACCCAGCCACAGGTAGGTAACCGGGCCAAGCAGTACCGGCTTGACGTTGTGGCCGAGCGCCAGCGCTTCATCCACTTCGTCCAGCAGCTGGGTCCAGGTGAATTTGAACTGCTGGCCCTGGGTGAATTCCGGCACCATGTAGTGATAGTTGGTGTTAAACCATTTGGTCATTTCCGCTGCCGCCGCCGGTTCGCCGGTCGGTGCACGACCACGACCGATGCGGAACAGGGTATCGATATCGACAGAGCCGTCTTTGTTCTGATGACGAGCCGGCACGTTGCCAAGCAGCAGGCTGGTGGTCAGAACATGGTCGTACCAGGCGAAGTCGCCGACCGGCAGCAGATCGACACCCGCTTCTTTCTGCTGATCCCAGTGACGTGCGCGCAGCTCGCGGCCCACCGCCAGTAACTCTTCACGGCTGGCGTTGCCGGCCCAGTAGCTCTCTTGCGCTTTCTTCAGCTCACGACGCAGACCAACACGAGGGAAACCGAGGGTGTGGTTAATAATTGTCATGTTCCTTCCTCTTTTATTTAGCTGATTCTGAAGGCAAAACTCTAAGTAGTTCGACTGGCAGGAAGGCGGCAACGTAGCGCATCCCCGGGAGCTTACTGAAGTAAGTGACCAGGGTAAGCGAGGCAGCCAACGCACCTGCAAGTTGAAATACGACGAGTTTTGGACGTCCAGATGTTTACACATCCATAATGTGAAGGTACTGTGTATTCCTCAAGCGCAAAATATTCATGCCGGAGTGAAAGAGTTTCATGATCGAGATTAAGCACCTGAAAACGCTGCAAGCGTTACGAAATAGCGGATCGCTGGCTGCCGCTGCGGCAACGCTGCACCAGACGCAATCCGCCCTTTCCCATCAGTTCAGCGATCTGGAACAGCGCCTCGGTTTTCGTCTGTTTGTGCGTAAAAGCCAGCCGCTGCGTTTTACGCCGCAGGGGGAAATTTTGCTGCAATTGGCCAATCAGGTGCTGCCGCAGATTAGCCGCGCGCTGCAAGCCTGCAATGAGCCGCAGCAAACCACCTTACGCATCGCCATTGAGTGCCATAGCTGTATTCAGTGGTTGACCCCCGCGCTTGAGAATTTCCGCCAGAGCTGGCCGCAGGTGGAGATGGATTTCAAATCCGGCGTTACCTTCGATCCGCAGCCCGCTTTGCAGCAGGGCGAGCTGGATCTGGTGCTCACCTCCGATATTCTGCCGCGCAGCGGCCTGCACTATTCACCGATGTTTGATTTTGAAGTGCGACTGGTGCTGGCACCGGATCATCCGCTGGCGGCGGTGGCGCATATCACGCCGGAAGATATCGCCAGCGAAACGCTGCTCATCTATCCGGTGCAGCGCAGCCGGCTTGATATCTGGCGGCACTTTCTGCAACCGGCAGGTGTCAGCCCGTCGCTGAAAAGCGTCGATAACACGCTGCTGCTGATTCAGATGGTCTCCGCGCGCATGGGGATTGCCGCACTGCCGCACTGGGTGGTGGAGAGTTTTGAGCGCCAGGGTCTGATTGTGACTAAAACCCTCGGCGAGGGATTGTGGAGCCGGCTGTACGCCGCGGTGCGCGACGGCGAGCAGCGTCAGCCGGTAACGGAAGCGTTTATTCGCTCAGCGCGGAACCACGCCTGCGATCATCTGCCGTTTGTGCGGAGCGCGGAGCGACCCAACGGCGATGTACCCATAGCGAAGCCATTATCACCGCACCACCAATAATAAAGCTGGGCCAGTGCGGCTGCTGCTGCCAGATGGCAAGGTTGACCAGCAGCCCGGCGGGAACATGCACATTGTTCATGATGCCGAGCGTGCCCGCGTCCACCTGCGTCGCGCCGTAGTTCCACATAAAGTAACCGAGCCCCGACGCCACGACGCCCAGCCACACCAGCACGCTCCACTGCAACGTGGTGGTCGGTAATTTCTGCGGATTGCCCATTATCAGCCACGCTACTGCTGCCACCACAAACGCGCCAAGATAGAACCAGGCAAAGGCGTTGTGCTGCGGCATCGGGCGCGTCTCCATCAGGCGCTTATACCCCACCATGCCAATCGCAAAGCTGATATTTGCCAGTTGCACGAGGATCAGCCCGGTCCAGAAGTGATCGCTCACTTTGTCGTAGCGGATGATCGCCGCGCCAATCACCGCCAGCCCGGCGCTCAGCAGATAGCTCCAGCGCAGCCTGCGTTTGCTCAGCAGGTCGTAAATCAGCGTGATATAGAGCGGAGTGAAGACGGTGAAGAGCAGGAACTCGGAGACCGTTAAGTAGAGATAGGCCTGGAAGCCGAACAGATACATGATACCCAGTTGCAGCGCGCCCACCAGCATATACAAGCCGATG
Organism: Kosakonia sp. Marseille-Q7440; assembly: GCF_965119485.1. Lineage (NCBI taxonomy): Bacteria > Pseudomonadati > Pseudomonadota > Gammaproteobacteria > Enterobacterales > Enterobacteriaceae > Kosakonia > Kosakonia sp. Marseille-Q7440. The sequence continues at coordinate 28,156 of NZ_CBCPLT010000002.1, forward strand.
GTTTGCAGATTATGACCGCGCGCCCGCAGGAAGGGCAAAAAGACCAGCGCCGCCAGCCCGACGCGCATCAGCACCGAAAAGTAGCTGTCGACATGCCCGGCAAGGTATTCGCCAATCAGGCTAAACGAGAAGGCCCACAGAATGGTGGTGATGATCAGTAACGCCACAATGAATGTCTCTCAAGTGAAAGGACACGCATTGTAGCGAACTCAGGTGTACAAAGTTTGACTATTTAGTTGACGTCTGTTTTTTTTGTGAACAGTTGTCAATCTTCGCCAAGATAGAGCTTACGCAGGTATTTCGGCACGGCGTTATCGGCGTTGGTACCAATTACTTCCAGCTCCGGATGGAGCTGTTTCAGGCGCTGGTGGGCGTTTGCCATAATGCAGCCTTTACCCGCCATCGACAGCATTTCGGCATCGTTCATACCGTCGCCGAAGGCGATGCAGTTTTTCAGGCTGTAGCCCAGCGCGTGCGATACCGCTTCCAGCGCATGGCCTTTCGATACGCCGCCCGCCATCACTTCCAGGCAGGTCAAGGTGGAGAAGCTGACGTTGACGCGATCGCCCCAGCGGGCGTTGATCGCCTGTTCCAGCGGCAGCAGTTTTTCGTGGTTGTCGCAGGAGAAGAAGACTTTGCTGACGCCCTCCGGCTCCAGTAAACCCGGCTCGTAGATCGCATATTTGAACACCGCCTCTTTGAAGAAGCGCATCTCGTCCGGGCGGTGGCGGTTCATAAACCACTCATCGTCGCGGTAGACGTTGGTGATGATCTCCGGCTCGTTATGCATCATGCCGAAGAGATCGGCGGCGATATCGCGATCGAGGTTATGGGTGAAGACCAGGTTTCCGTCGGTATCGTGCACGCGCGCGCCGTTGGAGGTGATCATGTAGGCTTTGATATCTAAATTATCGCGGATCTGCCCGACATCAACGTGGTGGCGGCCGGTGGCGAAGACAAAGTTCACACCGCGCGCGGTCAGCAGTTTTAAGGTCTCTTTGGCGAAAGGCGACAGTGTGTGGTCGGGAGAGAGCAGCGTACCGTCTAAATCAGAGGCAACAACCTGGTACATAAGAAAATTTAACCTCAATAAATCATCAGTTATGTCGATCGAAAAAATCGACGATGGCGTTGAGCGCGACTGAGCGCATGGCGTCCTTTTCAAAAAGGATCTCATGGTACGCGCCTTCGATGACCAGCGGTTTCCCCCCTTCGCAGGGGTGACCGGCGGCGGCGCGGCGTTCGCAGAAGCGCTGATGCATGCGGTTATCCACCACATGCTCCTCTTCTGCCTGAATCAGTAATGTCGGCGTGGCATCTTTTTCCACCCCTGCCAGCGCCTGTTCGCCAGCGAGAATACCTTCACGCACCCAGTGCCACGTCGGGCCGCCAACGCGCAGGGTCGGTTCATCGGCGTAGAAACGAACGTTACGGCGGTAGCGCTCGCGGCTGTGGGTCAGCACGTTGATGGCGAAGGGCAGCGGACGCCAGCTGCCGGTGCCGATGGCGTAACCGTCGCGGATGCTTGGGTAGCTCTCAGCCCACTCCAGCAGCGGACGCACCACCCAATCCGGCAGGTGAATAACAATGCCGAACATCGGCGCGCAGAGCGCGATGGCGTCGCAGGCGTGCGGATAGCGCTGTAAAAAGAGCGTTGAGATCGCGCCACCCATCGAGTGCGCCAGAATATAGCGTTTGCGCCACGGGCCGCTGGCAACTTCCTGCTCCCAGAAGGCGGCCAAATCTTCGACATAGTCGCTGAATTTGACCACATGACCGCGATGCGCGTCGGGCAGCATGCGTCCGGAGCGACCCTGGCCGCGGTGATCGATAATCAGCACGTCATAACCGAGGTGGAAGAGGTCATAGGCCAGTTCAGCATACTTTACGTAGCTTTCGATACGGCCGGGGCAGATCACGATCACCCGATCGTTACTCTGCGCGCGAAAACGCACAAAACTGACCGGCACGTCGTCCACGCCGGTAAACACGTCCTCTTCACGCGATCGCCAGAAATCCATTAACGGACCCATGGTGAATGCGGCGAACGCTTTTTCTCTGCTTTCCCACGCCTTTTTTTGCCGAAACATCGGGATTTTGCCCCTTTTAGCCATGTAAAATCGTTTTTTTGTGACCAATAGCAAATTCCACAGACAATGGCGTATTGTGGCATAAAAACCGACAACCAGGGAATTTCTCATGACCTTCGAGTGGTGGTTCGCCTACCTGCTGACATCGTTGATTTTAAGCCTCTCGCCCGGCTCCGGGGCGATCAACACCATGACCACCTCCATTAGCCACGGCTATCGCGGCGCGGCGGCTTCGATTGCCGGTTTGCAGACCGGGCTGGGGATCCATATCGTGCTGGTCGGTATCGGGCTGGGCACGCTCTTTTCCCGCTCTGTGCTGGCGTTTGAGGTGCTGAAGTGGGCGGGCGCGGCCTACCTGGTGTGGCTCGGTATTCAGCAGTGGCGCGCCGCAGGCGCGCTCGATCTCCATACCCTGGCGCAGACGCAATCACGCGGGCGGCTGTTTAAACGCGCGGTGTTTGTGAACCTCACCAACCCGAAGAGCATTGTGTTTCTCGCTGCCCTCTTTCCGCAGTTTATCGCGCCCAATCAGCCGCAGGTGATGCAGTATGTGGTGCTTGGAGCGACGACCATCGTGGTCGATATCATTGTGATGATTGGTTATGCCACGCTGGCGCGGCGCATTGCGGGATGGATCAAAGGCCCGCATCAGATGAAGGCATTGAATAAAGTGTTCGGATCGCTGTTTGTGCTGGTGGGGGCGTTGTTGGCGTCAGCAAGGCACGCGTGAGTGCGGTCTGTTTGCCGGATGGCGCTGACGCTTATCCGGCCTACGCGAACAATCGCACATTTATGACTGATATGCCGGATGGCGGCTGCGCCTTATCCGGCCTACGCGAACAATCGCACATTTGTGATTGATATGCCGGATGGCGGCTACGCCTTATCCAGCCTACACGTTTCGCTGTCTGGTTTTTCGTAGGCCGGATAAGCGCACGCGCCATCCGGCAATTCGCATCAGCGGGAGATAATCAAATGGATACCAAACCCGGCGAAGAGCGCACCGGCGACGCCATCGATCCACTTCGCCATTCGCTGATAGCCGCGACGAACGCGCGGTAACGCAAAGACGCTGGCGACCAGCGTAAACCAGGCGAAGGTCTCTACCACAATCAGCACAAAGATGCCCCAGCGCGCGTTAGCGCCGACGCTGTCGCCAACAAACAGTGAGAAGACCGATCCGAAGTAGATAATCGCTTTCGGGTTTGCGAGGTTGGTCAGTAAGCCTTTCACAAAGCTGCGGCCGCCCGCCGCCAGCTCAACCTGCGGCGCATCGCTGTTCGCCGTCTCTTTCTTCAGCGCACCGCGCAGCATCTGAAAGCCCATCCAGCAGAGATAGAGACCACCGCCAACCATAATGATGCTATGCAGCCACGCCATTTTCGCGAGGATCAGGTTGAGGCCAAGCAGCGCGACCGCTGCCCACACCATCACACCTGCGGTGATGCCGAGCACGCCCAGCATCGCTTCTTTGCGCGAGCGGCTAACGGCAGTTTGAGAAACAAAGAAAAAATCGGGACCGGGGCTCATCAGCGCAATGAAGTGCACTGTCATGACGGAGAGAAAGAGCGTTAACATAGCGAACTCGCGAGAAAAGATTCAGTGAAGGGCTATCCTGACACTTTTCCCGCAGGCTGACTACTCTTCATCGCCGTCGACATGGGCGCGGATCAGCGCCATAAACTCCTGGCCAAAACGCTCCAGTTTGCGCGTACCGACGCCGTTGACGCTCAGCATGTCGCCTGGCGAAAGCGGCATCTGCTCCGCCATCTCAATCAGCGTGGCATCGTTAAACACCACGTACGGCGGGATGTTCTCTTCGTCGGCGATCGCTTTACGCAGCTTACGCAGCTTGGCGAACAGCTTGCGATCGTAATTGCCGACCGCCGCCTTCTGCATCACCTTCGGCTTAAGCGTCACCATACGCGGCACCGCCAGCATCAGCGGCACCTCACCGCGCAGCACCGGACGCGCCGCTTCCGTCAGTTGCAGCGCCGAGTGCTGGGCGATATTTTGCATGGCAAAGCCCAAGTGGATCAGCTGGCGAATCACGCTTACCCAGTGTTCGTGGCTCTGCTCGCGCCCGATGCCGTAGACCGGCAGCTTGTCATGGCCCATCTCGCGGATACGCTGGTTATTCGCGCCGCGCAGCACCTCAACCACATAGCCCATGCCGAAGCGCTGGTTAACGCGATAGATGGCGGAGAGCGCTTTCTGCGCATCCTGTAAACCATCGTACTGCCGCGGCGGATCGAGGCAGATATCGCAGTTGCCGCACGGCGCGTGGCGCCCTTCGCCAAAGTAGTTGAGCAGCACCAGGCGACGACAGGTCTGCGCTTCAGCAAAGGCACCCATCGCATTGAGCTTGTGACGCTCGATATCCTGCAACGGCCCGGCGGGCTTCTCTTCCAGGCAGCGGCGCAGCCAGGCCATATCTGCCGGATCGTAAAACAGCATCGCTTCTGCGGGCAGGCCATCGCGCCCGGCGCGACCGGTCTCCTGGTAGTAGGATTCGATATTACGCGGAATGTCGAAGTGCACCACAAAGCGGACGTTGGGTTTGTTAATCCCCATGCCGAAGGCGACGGTGGCAACCACAATTTGCAGGTCATCGCGCTGGAACTGCTCCTGCACCCGCGCGCGAACCTCGTTCTCCAGCCCGGCGTGATAAGGCGCGGCGCTGAAGCCCCGGGCCTGTAAGCGCGCGGCGGTATCTTCCACTTTCGCCCGGCTGTTGCAGTAAATGATGCCGCATTTACCCCGCTGCTCCTGCACATAGCGCAGCAGCTGATCGAGGGGCTTAAACTTCTCCATCAGCATGTAGCGGATGTTTGGGCGGTCAAAACTGCTGACCTGAATCAGCGGATCGTTAAGGCTGAGCAGGCGTTCAATATCGCGCCGCGTGGTGTCATCGGCGGTCGCGGTAAGTGCCATAAAAGGCACGTTGGGTAGCATATGGCGCAGCTGGCCGAGCGCGGCGTATTCCGGGCGGAAATCGTGTCCCCACTGGGAGATACAGTGCGCTTCGTCGACGGCAATAAGCACCGTGTTCCACTGGCGCAGCTGGTCAAGGAAGTTGTCGAGCATCAGGCGCTCAGGCGCGATATAGAGCAGACGGATCTGCCCGTTGCGACAGCCGTTTACCACCTCGAGCTGCTGCTCGCGATTCTGGGTCGAGTTGAGACAGGCCGCCGCTACGCCGTTGGCGAGCAGCTGGTCGACCTGATCTTTCATCAGCGAGATAAGCGGCGAGACCACCACCGTCAGCCCTTCCAGCACCAGCGCCGGAATTTGGTAACAGAGCGATTTGCCGCCGCCGGTCGGCATCACCACCAGGCAGTCGCGACCGCCAAGCACGGTGTCGATAATATCCTGCTGGCCAGGGCGGAACTGCTGGTAGCCAAAGGTCTCTTGTAAAACCTGTTTAGCCAGCGATTCCTGATTCAATACTTCCGCCTGCGCCACATTGACCCCATTTGCCTGAAATAAAAACAGGCGCTATTTTCAGCGCCTGTGACTGAAACTGCAATGCCTTAAAACAGATCGTTGAGCATCACGCCCACACCGAAGCGGGTCTGATTGAAATTATAATCAATCAGCGATTCGCCGTAGCCGCTGTAAACCTGAGTATAGAGGCGAACGTGTTTGGTTACCGGGTAGCTGAGGCCGATTTCTGCGCCGCCGTAGCCGGTATTCCAGTTGTACTGCCCTTTCGCGCTGAGGATCGCATCACCAATTTCGTAACCGATTTTCAGCTGGTAGTAACCCATATATTTGGTGATATCCGGGTTGTCGTCCGTGGAGCCTACGACATACCAGGGCTTCACTTCCACCAGCCAGTTACCGTTTTGCGCCATCAGGCGGGTATAAGCGCGGTTCCAGCTGCGCGAGGTAGGATCGGAGCGGCCATTGGAGTCATGGTTAAAACCAACTTCCACGTCACGCAGCGTCCAGCCGGCAAATTTGTAATCTGTGGCGAAACCGAGGAACAGCTGCGGTTCGTAGTTGGTTTCGCGGAAGGGAGAAGACTCGCCGCTGTTGGAGAGCTGCCACCAGGATTTTTGCGTATAGGAGCCGCCCAATACCGAGTTTGGCCCGAGAATGCCGCGCCAGAAGGGGAAGGCCAGGCTTATCTGGAACTTCACTTCATCCTTACGCGCGTTGTCAGCCCAGTTGTAGGAGCGGATCGCTTCCTTATTCAGATCGCTGGTATCGGTATAGATCACATAGTTGGATTCATACGGATAGAGCGTGAAGGGATTATCATGCTCCTGCAACATATTCGCGATGATGCTACCGCGCACGGCGGGCGCATCATGGACTTCTTTGATGGTTGCTTCTTGTGCGAGTGCCATAAACGGCAGTGCCAGCACTGCGAAAATATACCCCGGCCAGGTGCGCATCGGTTTAAGCTCCGAATTCTAGTTGAGTTAATTAATAGTCTTATCCGCACGTATTCTACATATTTCTTGCGTCACTGCTCGTCTATCGCTCTTAAAGTAGCAATCAACAAACATTGAGCATAAAATTAACACTCCATTAACTCATCGGATCAGATTGATATGTCAGCCGTTCTTACCGCCGATCAAGCCCTGCAAATGGTGGGCGAAATTTTTGTCTATCACATGCCCTACAACCGTGCGTTAGGCCTTGAGCTGGGGCGCTATGAAAAAGCCTTCGCAGAACTGCATTTCAATAACCAGCCGATGATGGTCGGTAACTGGGCGCAGAGCATTCTGCACGGCGGAGTGATTGCCTCCGCGCTGGATGTCGCCGCCGGGCTGGTGTGCGTCGGCAGCACCCTCACCCGCCATGAAACCATCAGCGAAGAGGAGCTGCGCCAGCGCCTGGCGCGGATGGGAACGATTGATTTGCGTGTCGATTATCTGCGTCCTGGCCGCGGTACGCGCTTTACCGCCAGCAGCAGTTTGCTGCGCGCGGGCAATAAGGTCGCGGTTGCGCGCGTGGAGCTGCATAACGAGGAGCAGGTGCATATCGCCAGCGCAACCGCTACCTATATGGTGGGGTGAGCAGGCCTGCGAAATCGGGTACCATGCGGTTACATTTTCGCAACGAGTCTTTCTGATGGATGCAAAGCAGACGCGGCTTGGCGTATTACTTGCGCTCGCCGCTTATTTTATCTGGGGCATCGCGCCCGCCTATTTCAAAGTGATTTGGTATGTTCCCGCCGATGAGATCCTGACTCACCGCGTTATTTGGTCCTTCTTTTTTATGCTGGCGCTGATAAGCGTAAGCCGCCAGTGGAAGAGTGTGAAAGCGCTGCTGCAAACGCCGAAAAAGATTTTGCTGCTGGCGGTTTCGGCGGTGCTGGTGGGCGGCAACTGGCTGCTGTTTATCTGGGCGGTTAACCATAACCATATGCTGGAGGCGAGCCTCGGCTACTTTATTAACCCGCTGGTGAATATTCTGCTGGGGATGCTTTTCTTGGGCGAGCGCTTCCGTCGCATGCAGTGGCTGGCGGTGATCCTCGCCGCGCTGGGCGTGCTGGTGCAGCTCTGGACCTTTGGCTCGCTGCCGGTGATCGCCCTCGGCCTGGCCTTTAGCTTCGCCTTCTACGGCCTGCTGCGAAAGAAAATCGCTGTCGAGGCGCAAACCGGCATGCTGATAGAGACCTTATGGTTACTGCCGGTGGCCGCCATCTGGCTGTTCGGCATTACCGATAGCCCGACCAGCCATATGTCGCAGAACAGCCTGTCGCTCAATCTGCTGCTGATCGCAGCGGGCGTGGTGACCACGGTGCCGCTGCTCTGCTTTACCGGAGCGGCAACGCGTCTGCGCCTCTCAACCCTCGGTTTCTTTCAGTACATCGGCCCGACGCTGATGTTCCTGTTAGCGGTGACCTTTTACGGTGAGCATCCTGGCGCGGATAAGATGGTGACCTTTGGCTTTATCTGGGTGGCGCTGGCGATCTTCGTAATGGATGCCCTTTATACCCAGCGCGCGTTGCGTAAAACACGCTAATTCCATTTAGGGAACGGATTAAACGGGCGGTATTGCCGCCCGCTACCTACAAATATTCGTGGGTTATTCGATCGTCGCGTCGCATATTAATCTACTGAATGGTATGTTCGCCGCTTCGTTATTTGCGCTACTCAGGATAAGAGATAATGACTGGCAGGATTTTTTTGCCTTCCGCCGAAGCGCGCCTCACGCGCGGCCCGTACATCCTTGCGTATGTACTGTTGCATCTTATCTATTTTGTTATCGCATTTAATCTGGATGAGTTCCCCATACTGCTTCTGCTGTGCATGCTGATTTACACCTATCTGAAGGTGAATATCAACGCGCAGCGCGGCAGAGATAGCGGGTTAAAGGGCCGCTATGTGGTCCTGCCATCGGTATTGATCTATCTGGGTTGCGGTGTACTTGGCTTTTTCTTCGGGGCGGACTGCGCCAGCATAGGTGTTCGCATTAACATCAGCTTCGATATGCTGGTGTTTTTCGTGTTTCTTCTCGCACCCACTCAGTTAAAAACAACAAATTAATTCGCCTGCCAGGATCATAATTTTAGGAGAGGAAAGATGAGTATTAACAACGAATACGACTACCAGAACGACGCTTCACTGAACGACAAATGGAAATTCCGTTTTGCTTTCTTTGAAAAACACGGCATGCCTAATTTCTGGGGCCCGACTCCGGCCTGGAAAGAGGCCTTTAAGACCATGACATTTGGTCAGAAGGTGAAAATCTCTTTCAACTTCTTCGCCTATTTCTTCTCCGCGATCTATCTGCTGATCCTCGGTATGTGGAAAAAAGCCCTGCTGGTGCTGCTGCTCAACGTAGTTGTCGTCCTCATTATGGTGATTTCCGATCTGAACTTCCTTGGCTATGTGGTGAACCTGTTTACCGCGATGCGGGCAAACATCTGGTACTACCAATATAAAGTGAAGGGCGTCCACGACTGGAGCCTGTAAAGAAAAAAGGTTCAGCGCAGGCTGAACCTTTTTTTTTGGCTTCAAAGCCAGTTGCGGCGTTTGAAGTAGAGGTAGGGGGCAAGGCCGGCGAGGATCATAAAGATAATCGCGCCGGGGTAGCCGAAGCTCCAGTGCAGCTCAGGCATAAACTCGAAGTTCATCCCATAGCTCGATGCCACCAACGTTGGCGGCAGAAACACCACCGAAACGACCGAGAAGATCTTGATGATTCGGTTCTGCTCGATATTGATAAAACCCATCGCCGCCTGCATCAGGAAGTTCACCTTCTGGAACAGGGATTCGTTATGCGGCAGCAGCGACTCGATATCGCGCAGGATCTCGCGCGCCTGCTCAAGCTGACCCGCCGGTAAACGCGCTTTGCGCACCAGGAAGTTCAGCGCGCGCTGGGTATCCATCAGACACAAACGCACTTTCCAGCCGATATCTTCCTGCTCAGCAAGCGTCGAGAGCGCTTCGTCATACTCATCGCCCTGCTGCCCTTCCATAATGACGCGGCTGAGCTTTTCGAGATCGCTGTAGATGTTTTCAATCTCATCCGCCAGCTGTTCAATTTTGGTTTCGAAGAGATCGAGCAGCAGTTCATAGGCGTTGCCGTCAACCATCTCCTGGCTGCGGGCGCGCATACGGTAGAGACGAAACGCGGGCAGTTCGCGTTCGCGCAGGGTAAAGAGACGCCCTTCGCGAATGGTGAATGCTACCGTTGAGTTGCCTGCGTGATCCTCCGCATCTTCATAAAAGAAGAAGGAGTGGATGTGCAGACCGTCTTCGTCTTCGAAAAAACGCGCCGAGGCTTCGATGTCTTCCAGTTCAGGTCGCGTAGCCAGATTCTGGCCCAATTCCGTTTGCACGCGGGTACGTTCATCATCGTCCGGCTCGACCAAATCAACCCAAACCGAGCTGGCGAGGTGTTTGATTTCGTCAGCCTCAAGACGGCTTAAACGATTGTTTTCCAGTTGAAATGCGCTCAGCATGGCCGGGACTCCCAATGCAAAAAATATCGGACAGTTCGCAGGGCACACAAGAAACAATTGGGGTTTCAGACCATTAAACAGTCTGACTCAGCGCGACGGGGGATAAAGCGGGTCGCCGACAACCACTAAGGCCATCAGCGTGAGGAGAAAGCCTTAGGAGTTGTTCCTGAAATCCAGGAAATTGAGCCAGCATCTACTGGGTGTGTCCAAGGCGAATGTCCTCTTAGCGTGATCGTGCGCGCATGTTACGCCAGCACTCAGAAGGCGTCAACACGCAACGAAACGCTAAAGAGCAATATTTGCCCTTCAGCGTATAAGGCTAGCAGAATATTACAAAATGATGATATTTTTCTGAAGGTTACACGGTTTCAAGCTTCGCATAGGCGGCGACTAACCACTTAATGCCCTGCCCCTGGAACGCCACCTGCAAGCGGCTGTGCTCGCCGCTGCCTTCCATATTCACCACCGTGCCTTCGCCAAATTTGGCGTGGCGCACGCGCTGACCAAGCTTATAGCCCGTATCGCTCTGTGCTACCGGCGTACCCATCCGCTGATGGCTGACAGGGCGGCTGATGCTGGCGCGCAAGCGCACCTCTTCAACGCACTCTTCCGGCAGCTCGCCGATAAAGCGCGAAGGGCGGTGATAAACCTCTTTGCCATACAGCCGACGCGTTTCCGCATAGGTTAAGGTCAGCTTTTTCATCGCGCGCGTGACGCCAACATAGGCCAGACGGCGCTCCTCTTCCAGACGGCCGCCCTCATCAAGGGACATCTGGCTCGGGAACATCCCCTCTTCCATGCCGACAATGAACACCTGCGGGAACTCAAGCCCCTTCGCCGAGTGCATGGTCATTAACTGCACCGCGTCCTGCCAGGTGTCCGCCTGCCCTTCGCCCGCTTCCAGCGCCGCGTGGGAGAGGAACGCCTGCAGCGGCATTAGATCTTCATCTTCTTCGTTGTAGCTGAACTGCCGCGTTGCGGTGACCAGCTCCTCTAAGTTCTCAATACGCGTCTGGCCTTTCTCGCCCTTCTCCTGCTCGTACATCGCGCGCAGGCCGGAATCGCTGATCACCCGGTCGGTTTGCACATGCAGCGGCATATCTGCCGTCTCTTGTGCCAGTGCGCCGATTAGCTCAAGAAAACGCTGCAACGCACCCGCTGCGCGTCCTGCCAGCGCTTTCTCTTGCAGCAGCTCGCGGGTTGCCTGCCACAGCGTCAGCTGCCGCTCGCGGGAGGTCTGACGAACAACATCCAGGGTGCGATCGCCGATGCCGCGCGTCGGCGTATTGACCACGCGCTCGTAAGCGGCATCATCGTTACGGTTAGCGATCAGGCGCAGATAGGCGAGCGCATCTTTGATCTCCTGGCGCTCGAAGAAGCGCATGCCGCCATAGATGCGGTAGGGCATGCTTGCCTGCAGTAACGCCTCTTCCAGCACGCGCGACTGGGCGTTGCTGCGATAGAGAATGGCGCACTGCATCAGCTGGCCGCCGTTGTCCTGCCAGGCCTTGATACGGTTGACAACAAAACGCGCCTCATCCAGCTCGTTAAACGCGCAGTAGAGGGAGATCGGCTCGCCGTCGCTCCCTTCGGTCCAGAGCTTTTTCCCCAGACGCCCGTTGTTGTTCTCAATCAGGGCGTTGGCGGCACTCAGAATATTGCTGGTGGAGCGGTAGTTCTGCTCAAGGCGAATGGTTTGCGCGCCGGGAAAATCGGAGAGGAAGCGCTGGATGTTCTCCACCTGCGCGCCGCGCCAGCCGTAGATCGACTGGTCATCGTCGCCGACGATCATTACCTTGCCGGTATCGCCTGCCAGCAGGCGGATCCACGCGTACTGAATGTTGTTAGTATCCTGGAACTCATCCACCAGGATATTGGTAAAGCGTTCGCGATAGTGCTGCAGAATATGCGGTTTGTTCAACCACAGCTCGTGGGCGCGCAGCAGCAGCTCGGCAAAATCGACCAGCCCGGCGCGATCGCACGCCTCCTGATAGGCCTGGTAAACCTTCTGCCACGTCTGCTCCACTGGATTGCCGAAGCTTTGAATGTGGTGCGGGCGAATGCCCTCATCTTTTTGACCGTTGATGTAGTACATCGCCTGGCGCGCTGGCCACTGCTTCTCATCAAGATTCATCGCTTTGATCAGACGCTTGAGCAGGCGCAGCTGATCTTCGCTATCGAGGATCTGGAAATCCTGCGGCAGCTTCGCGTCCATATGGTGCGCGCGCAGCAGCCGGTGCGCCAGCCCGTGGAAGGTGCCGACCCACATGCCGCCCTGGGTGGTGCCCATCAACTGGCCGATACGGTGGCGCATCTCCGCCGCCGCTTTGTTGGTAAAGGTGACCGCCATAATCGAGAAGGGCGAGCAGTTCTCTACGGTTATCAGCCATGCGATACGGTGCACCAGCACGCGCGTCTTGCCGCTTCCCGCTCCCGCCAGCACCAGCATATTGCTGCGTGTCGCCGCTACGGCGTCGCGCTGTTTGTCATTGAGGCTGTCGAGCAGATAAGAAACGTCCATAGGTACCGTCGCGTAGTCATCAGGAATTGAACAAAACGCCGGTGGCGCTTCGCGTACCAGGGCCTGGTTTGCGTGGACGCATTCGCGCCGCGCCCGCCACCAAAACCCTGGTATTTTATACAGAACAATGGGTGATTATATCAGCGTAGTGAGGGATGCCAACCGCGAAATTTCCATATGCGGCAACAGGCGGCTGTCGCTGGCTTGCAGCAGATCTGCGCCCTCAGGTTTGATCCAGCAGGCCTGCATGCCGCAGCGGATCGCGCCCGCAACGTCGGTGGTGAGATCGTCGCCAACGTGCAAAATGTTGCCAATGGGCACGCCAAGACGCTCAGCGGCGCGGTGATACATATCGCTGAAGGGCTTGGATCGCCCGTCCGGCCCGGCGCGCAGAACAAATTTGAAATAGTCGCCGAGCCCGAACAGCTCCGGCTGCGCATTGCCATTGGTGATCGCCACCAGCGACCACTTTTCTGCCAGCTTTGCCAGCGTGTCGTGAGTCTCGTCCGGGACATCAATGCGGCTGCGCCACTGCGCAAAGTTGGCCATTGCCGCTTCGGCACCGGACGCGGCCTCTTCTGCCGTCAGCCCGGCTTCAAGCATGGCGCGCTCAACGGCGCGTCGCCGCCACTCGGTGACATCGTGGTAGATATCCGGCTCGGTTTCGCGCAGTGCCTGGCGCAGGCGCTTAAATTCGCTATTCTCCAGCGTGCTGAGCGCCGGGTGGTAACCCTGCAAAAAGGCCAGCGACTCCTGCTCTGTACGCTGGATCACCAGCCGGTTGTCATAAAGGGTGTCGTCCAGGTCGAAAGTGATCGCCGAGATCTCGCCTGGTGGGCGGTAAAAACGCATTATTTCCCCCGTTTTGCGCGCGGATGCGCCGCATCGTAGACCGAAGCAAGGTGTTGAAAATCAAGATGGGTGTAGATCTGGGTGGTGGACAAATTGGCGTGGCCGAGCAGCTCCTGCACGCCGCGCAGATCGCCGCTCGACTCCAGCATATGGGTGGCAAAAGAGTGGCGCAGTTTATGCGGATGCACATGGCTGTTCAGCCCCTGCTTTATGCCCCATTCAGCAAACCGTTTCTGCACATTGCGCGCCGAGATGCGCTTGCCGAGCTTTGAGAGGAACAGCGCATCATCCTGCGCGCCAAACAGCTCGCGCAGATCGAGCCAGTGCTCAACCCAGCTCACCGCGTTGCGGCCTATCGGCACGCGGCGCTCTTTGCTGCCCTTGCCGAGCACCCACACTTCGCCGCTCTCCAGATCGAGGTGTTTGATATCGAGATTGACCAGTTCCGACAGACGCAGGCCCGCGCCGTACATCACTTCCAGCATCGCACGGTCGCGCACCGCCAGCGGATCGTTAATGTCGATCTCCAGCAGGCGGTTTACATCATCAACATCGATATTTTTCGGCAGATGGCGCGCGGCTTTCGGCGCGGAGATCCCCTTCGCCGGATTGGCGGGCAGCTCGCCCTGGCTCACCAGCCAGTCAAAGAAACTGCGCAGGGCGGAGAGCCGTAGCGCGAGACTCGCCGCGCCCAGCCCTTTGCGGCGGCTACGGGTGGCAATCGAGCGCACCGTGGCAGCATCGCACTGTTGCCAGCTTTTAAGGCCAAGGTTGTCCGCCATCGCCATAATAGCGTCCAGCTGGCGCTGGTAGTTGCGCAGGGTGATCGGGCTGAGCTGGCGCTCAACGCCGAGGTAACGCAAAAAGCGGGTAACGAGCGGGAAGAGCGGCGAAGCGGTCATGCGCGTGCGATCCAGCGCTCAATCAGATCCGGCAGCATCTGCGCGATCTCCTCCAGCAACTGAGTGCCCTGGCCATGTTGATAATGGTGCGGATCGCGGCTGCTGAACAGCACCACGCCGAGCGAGCCATCTTGCCCCATCAGCGACATCGCCACTGAACCGATGGCTTTCGCTTCCGGCAACAGCAGCAACAGCTCCGGCCCGTTGAGCGATCCCAGATAGTGATGCTGGTGACCAAGGCGCTGGATGCGCAGCGGCTCAAACGCCTGGCGAGAGAGGGAGAGATGGGTGTAGCGCGACGGCGCGCCGAGACGCCAGCGATCCGGAAAGAGGCGCACCGTGGCGCCCGCCAGCCCTAAATCGCGCGCCCAGCGGTGCAGACGGTTCAGCATCTCATCAAGGCTTGGCGCGGAAGCCAGCCGACTTTGCAGGCGCAGCAGGCGGTAAAAGAGCCCTTCATTGGCGCTCGCCTGCTCCATCAGCAGCGTCATGTTCTCTTCCAGCACGTTGATGTGGTTGCGCGAGCGCGCCATGTGCCACTCCACCAGAGAAACCGTGTCGCGCACCGCATGCGGCACGCGCATCTGTTCCACCAGCCGCGCGTTACGGATAAAGAAGTCAGGATGGCGCACCAAATAGTCGGCAACGGTCTGATCTTCCAGCTCCGTCAGCGTCTCCTGCAATTCTTCCCCTGGTTGCTTCATAGATGAATAAACCCGTCATAGACATGTGCCGCCGGGCCAGTCATGTACAGCGGTTGGCCCGGGCCTTTCCAGGCGATATCAAGTCGACCGCCTGGTAACTCTACACGAACGCTTTCCGCCAGCAAGCCTTGCTGAATGCCGACGGCAACGGCTGCGCAGGCACCGCTTCCGCACGCCTGCGTTTCACCTGCGCCGCGCTCGAAAACGCGCAGGCGGATATGATCGGTTTTGACGACCTGCATAAAGCCGATATTGGCGCGTTCAGGAAAGCGCTCATGGCTCTCCAGCACCGGTCCCAGCGTCTCTACCGGTGCGTTTTCCACGCTATCGACCTGAATAACACAGTGCGGGTTGCCCATCGATACGACGCCGCAGAGCACGGTTTGTTCCGCCGCGCGCATAATATAGGTCTTCTCAGCCTTGTTCGCGCGAAACGGCACCTGCGACGGTTCGAAGTTCGGTTCGCCCATATTGACGCGCACCAGTTCATCTTCCGTTACGCTCAATACCATACGCCCGTTCGCTGTACTGACGCGAATGTCACGTTTATTGGTCAAACCTTTCAGACGCACAAAACGGGCGAAACAGCGCGCGCCGTTGCCGCACTGCGACACTTCGCTGCCGTCAGCGTTAAAAATACGGTAGTGAAAATCGAGTTCTGGATCGTAAGGAGGCTCAACCACCAGCAGTTGATCGAAGCCCACGCCAAGATGGCGATCCGCCAGACGACGGATCAACTCCGGGGAGAAAAAGAGGTTCTGCGTCACCGCGTCGACGACCATAAAATCGTTGCCAAGGCCATGCATCTTTGAGAACTGCATTATCTACTCCATTTACGCGGGTACAGAGCGGTAACGTCAATAATTCACCTGGGTCGGCGAGCCGGTATCACCCCGATCGTTACTATTCGGAATAGTAGGCTGGATCGTGCTCTCCTGCTTTTTGGTTGGCGGCGGCGCGGTTTTATCGGCCGGAGGGAAGTAGAGCGGCCCTTTCAGACCACAGCCCGTCAGGCTGAACAGAGTCAGCACTACGGCCAGCGTGCGAAACAAATCTTTCATTATCGTTGCCTGTGAGTTGATTCTTACTGCGCTCTATCATCGCAGGAGAAGACACAAAAGCAAGAGTTTGCACGTTTAGGGCAACGGGAAATGTTTCGCGTTATACTGCGGCCATCATAAAAAACAGGAAAGCAGAATGAACGATTCAGAATTTCATCGCCTCGCCGACGGCCTGTGGCTCACCATCGAAGAACGCCTGGATGAGTGGGACGGCGATAGCGATATCGACTGTGAAATCAACGGCGGCGTATTAACCCTCAGCTTTGAAAACGGCAGTAAGATCATCATCAACCGCCAGGAGCCGCTGCACCAGGTGTGGCTGGCGACAAAACAGGGCGGTTACCATTTCAATCTCAAAGGGGATGAGTGGGTCTGCGATCGCAGCGGCGAAACTTTCTGGGATCTGCTGGAGCAGGCGGCAAGCCAGCAAGCGGGCGAAAGCGTCACTTTCCGCTAAGACGCACTGCCCGGGAAACCGGGCAGCAATATCAGGAGAAGTACTGCTGCAACAGCGGTGCGGCGTTATCCTGATTGGCCGGCGATGCGGTGCTGATCGCCTGGTTGCGGAACGGGATCACCTGCGCGCGCCCTTCAACATTCACAATCTGGTAGAACTGCGGCAGGTTGAAGTTGATAAAGCTTGAGCCGTAGGTAAAACGATCGTGGGAGGAGGAGAAGAAGCGGCTTACGTCACGCACCAGCTCCTCTTTGCTGCCTTCGCAGTGGTGATACACTTCGGCGCGGTTGCTCTCATCCAGAATATAGATGTTAAAGCCCTCTTCCCCCGCCTCTTCAAAGAAGAACTGAATAATCCCTTCGCTGGCAAAGCCATCCACCACCGCCGGTAATTCGACGTGGTTGGTCTCCACCTGCACCGACAAACCATGCAGCTTGTTATGAGAGATAGCGCCGTAAAACTCAATGGCGTTTTCCAGCTTCTGCACCGAAACGTTCACGCGTTCAAAGAACAGGCCCCAGGTTTGCCCCGCCACGCGCAGCGCTTTAAAGCGACCGGTTTCGTGACGTGTCGTCGAAAGGCGCAGTTCGATACATTCAGAGACCAGCTGCTGCACGCGGGTGCGGATCAGGCCGCGCAGATGCTGGCTGTAACAGAAGACTTCGACGCTGTCCGGCGGCGCGGCATCCTGGTGCATTTTGCCGAGAATAGTTTTCAGCGCTTCAATCATCGCCTGCTCGCCGTTGAAGTGCAGCGTACGCACTTCGTTCCACGAGTTGCGATAGAGCAGATCGACGCTGCCCACCAGGCAGTTTTGCTGCTCGCCAAAGCTGAAAACATCAAGCTTGCGGAAATCAAAGTGCACCACCTGGTTACGGAACGCCGCTGTCGGGTCGTACTCCAGGTTGACGATAATCGCCAGATGACGGATTTCGCACGGGCTGTAGAGCGCTTTCGGCGTCGGCGCAGGCAGGCGCAGCGGGAAGTGGTGCGAGACATCGGCAACCATCTCCTGCAGCTTCGGCAGATCGACAATGCCGTTGCCCTTAATAAACAGGCGCGTACGCGACGTCAGCAGGCCGTTAAACCATGCCCAGGCGACCAGCTTGTTCAGGTAACGGTTATACTCCAGCGGCTGATGGCTGACGATGGAGTCCATATTCGGCGCACGGTTGTAGAGATACCAACCGGTACGGTTGGCGCGGCCCGGCGGCACATGAATAAAGGTTAAATTCGGTTCGGAGAGATCCGGTGAAATCTGCGGGTTCACCAGCGTCACTTTGCCCGGCAGCGCTTCAAACGCCGCGTAGAGTTTACGGGTTAAAACACCGATATCCTGCGGGCTGGCGGAGACGCTAAGGTTATTACGGCGGGCAAAGCGGATCAGGTTGCGGTAGCTCTGCATCATCGCATCAAGCAGCTCATTATGCGCTTCGCGCACCTGATCGATTTTCCAGTTGGCGCGGTTATCGAGCATTGCGAGGCGCGCTTCGTCCCATCCCCACTCTTTTACTAACTGCGTGATCACTTCGCGACGCCAGCCGACGCAGGCGCGTTCGCGGCTTAGCTTTTCACACACTTTTAAGTAGAAACATCGACGCACCAGGTCAAGACGCGTCGGATCCTCAATCGCTTCCAGATAATGCGTGACGCGCTCAAGCATCATGCAGTAGTGATCGAGACCAAAGGAGACGATCTCGCCGTCGTGCAGGCGCTGTTTGATATCTTTCGCCAGCAGGCGGGTATTCGGATATTCCCAGGAGTAGGCTTCGAGCAGCAGGGTTTTCAGCACCGCTTTATAGGGCGAGTCGATACTCTTATAGAGCTGCCACAGGCTGGCACCGAAATACTCTTCCGCTGAGAGCGAGCTTAAGCCGCCCAGATCGAGCCACTCGTTCGGGGTCAGAACGCCCTGCGCGTAGAGCGTCATGACGTAATCGTCGTAATTTTCCTCTTCGTCGCCCGGCACCATATTCCACAGAATACGTTTACCCGCCAGGCGCACGGCGGTGCGGTAGAACTCATCGAGCAGTAAAATGTGCTGCGTTGAGCCGCAATCTTCGCCGCCGAGGCTGCCGCTTTCATTATGGCGGAAGCGGTTTTCATCAATCAGGAAGAAGCTCACTTCCACGCCAAGGGAAGCCGCCCAGCTCTCCAGCAGGCTGCATTTACGCTGTAACAGCTGGCGCTCGTCGTTATCGAGCCAGGATTGGTGGCAGACCCAGATATCGAGATCGGAAGAGCAGCTCTGCCCAACCGAAGAGGTGCTGCCCATGGAGTAGACGCCGGTGATCGGCAGTTCGCCGGTCGGCGCATCCTGCGCAGGCAGGCCGCGGTTCAGCTCAAGTTCGTTCAGGTAGTGGAGTTGGTTTTCATCAGGCGTGTAGAGGCAAATGCCATTGGGAACGTTACCGTCAAGGTAGCCAGGCATCAGCGGATGGTGATAGTGCAGTAATGTCGGCAGCAGACTGTAAACCTGCTGAAAAGCAGGGCCCATGGCAGCAAGCGCGCGATCCACACGCAGTTGATTAATGGCATCCAGTCGCTGTTTCAGCGTCTCAATATAGAGGTACAAGACATATCGCCTGATGTTTTATACACACCTTCATGCTGATGTTTTGTAGGCCGCAGCTTGAAAAGGGGTGCGTAGACAGAAAATCCAAAAGTAGCCGTTGCCCTTTTTTCGCCGTTATCGTTATGGGAGGACAGACGAAAAAATGGTCTAAAACGTGATCAATCTAACACCTTGCTCATTGACCGTAAAGAAAGATGCGCTACAAACCAGTTTAGCATTAAACGCACTCTGTAAATTCCGAATTACATCCCCCGCTGCGCCTGTTGCGCGGCGTGAGACCCGCAATCGACCGTGAACACTGACACCCTAATGCAACAGTGTTAGGATGGTCAACGGACGAAATTGACGGTATCAAGCATGGTAGACAATGTTTTAAGAATTGCCACACGGCAAAGCCCGCTTGCTCTCTGGCAGGCACATTATGTAAAAGCACGCCTTGAAGCGAGCCATCCGGGGTTAGCCGTTGAGCTGGTGCCGATGGTCACACGCGGCGATGTGATCCTCGATACGCCGCTGGCGAAAGTGGGTGGCAAAGGTCTGTTCGTCAAAGAGCTTGAACGGGCACTGCTCGACAACCACGCCGACATCGCCGTGCATTCAATGAAAGATGTCCCGGTCGATTTTCCCGATGGACTGGGCCTTGTGACGATTTGCGAACGCGACGATCCGCGCGACGCCTTTGTCTCTAACCGCTATAAAGCGCTGGACGAACTGCCCGCAGGCAGTATTGTCGGCACCTCCAGTTTACGTCGCCAGTGTCAGTTGGCTGCGCTGCGCCCCGATCTGGTGATCCGCTCGCTGCGCGGCAACGTTGGCACGCGCCTGAGCAAGCTGGATAACGGCGAATATGATGCGATTATCCTCGCCGTCGCTGGTCTTAACCGGCTGGGTCTTAGCGATCGCGTACGCTGGGCGCTGCCGCCGGAAATCTCACTCCCGGCCGTAGGCCAGGGCGCGGTAGGCGTTGAGTGCCGTCTTGACGATGCGCGTACCCGCGCGCTGCTGCAGCCGCTGAATCATGATGAAACAGCGATTCGCGTCAAAGCCGAGCGGGCGATGAATACCCGACTTGAAGGCGGATGCCAGGTGCCGATCGGCAGCTATGCTGAACTGATTAACGGCGAACTCTGGTTACGCGGGCTGGTTGGCGCGCCGGATGGTTCGACAATGATACGCGGCGAGCGCCGCGGCCAACCGGAAGATGCAGTAAAAATGGGTATTTCGCTGGCCGAAGAGCTGCTGGAGAACGGCGCGCGCGCCATTCTTGCTGATATTTACAACGGAGAAGCCCCCGCATGAGTATCCTGGTCACCCGTCCCTCTCCCTCCGGGGAAGAATTAGTGAGCCGACTGCGCACACTGGGTTTGGTGGCCTGGAGCTTTCCGTTGATTGAATTCACGCCGGGTCGTGAGCTGCCTTTATTACCTGATCGGCTCGCAAGGCTCGGCGCGAATGACCTCGCGTTTGTCCTGTCACAGCACGCTGTCTCCTTCGCGCATGCCCATTTGCAGCAGGCTGGTCTCACTTTCCCAACGGAACCGGCCTGGTTTGCCATCGGACGCACCACCGCGCTCGCGCTGCATACGGTAAGCGGCATCGATGTGCGCTACCCTCATGACCGGGAAATCAGCGAAGTGTTGCTACAATTACCTGAATTGCAAGATGTTCAGGGCAAGCATGCGCTAATCTTACGGGGCAACGGCGGACGCGAGCTGTTGGCGGAAACGTTGACTGAGCGCGGCGCATATGTTGAATTTTGCGAGTGTTATCAACGCAGTGCAAAATTTTATGACGGTGCACAAGAAGCGATGCGCTGGCATACGCGGGGTGTCTCAACGCTGGTGGTCACCAGCGGCGAAATGCTGCAGCAACTTTTTTCACTTATTCCTCCCTGGTATCGGGAGAACTGGTTACTTCGCTGCCGCCTGGTGGTGGTAAGCGAACGTCTGGCGAACCTTGCCCGGGAACTGGGCTGGCAAGAGATTCAGGTCGCTGACAATGCCGACAACGATGCGCTGCTTCGCGCATTACAATAACTCTCATAATGGGAAGCCATAATGACGGAACACGAAAACTCCTCCGCCGTGGTTGAAGAGACCAAAGCGGCTGACGGCGTAACGCCGCCGCCGGAGAAAGCAGAGAAGAAGAGACGCGCTAACAGGACCAGCCTTGCGCTAAGCGCGATCGCCATCGCTATTGCGCTGGCATCGGGCGCCGGGCTTTATGGCTGGGTGAAGCATCAAAATAAAACCCTGCAAACCAGCAATGGCGAAATCGCCGACCAGCTGATCGCGCTGCAACAGACGCAGGATAAGCAGCGTAGCGAGCTGGAAGGGGTGATTAAACAGCAGGCTGATGCGCTGGCGGCAGAAAAACGCCAGAGCGAAGCACTGGCGAAGCAGCTTGATGAAGTTCAGGAGAAAGTCGCGACCATTTCCGGCTCCGATGCTAAAACCTGGCAGCTGGCGCAGGCCGATTTCCTCGTCAAACTGGCGGGCCGTAAGCTGTGGAGCGATCAGGATGTCACCACTGCGGCCGCGTTGCTGAAAAGCGCTGACGCCAGCCTGGCGGATATGAACGATCCGAGCCTGATTACTGCGCGCCGCGCCATCACTGACGATATCGCCAGCCTCTCCTCCGTGACGCAGGTCGATTATGACGGGGCCATTCTTAAGCTGAACCAGCTCTCCAACCAGATCGACAATCTGCGGCTGGCCGACAATAACGACGATGATTCGCCGATGGATTCTGACAGCGGCGAGCTCTCAAGCTCCATCAGCGAGTGGCGCGTTAACCTGCAAAAAAGCTGGCGCAACTTTATGGACAGCTTTATTACCATTCGCCGCCGCGATGAGACCGCCGTGCCGCTGTTAGCGCCGAATCAGGATGTCTATCTGCGCGAGAACATTCGCTCGCGCCTGCTGGTTGCGGCGCAGGCCGTTCCGCGTCATCAGGAAGAGACCTATAAACAGGCGCTGGATAATGTGTCGACGTGGGTTCGCGCCTACTACGATACGGACGATGCGGCCACCAAAGCGTTCCTCGAAGAGGTGGATAAGCTCGGCCAGCAATCTATCGCCATGGAGCTGCCTGAATCGCTCCAGAGCCAGCCTATTCTGGAAAAATTGATGCAGACCCGCGTGCGCAATCTGCTCGCGCAGCCCGCTGTGCCGTCTGAACAGGCACCGTCCGCGCCCGCCGATGCAGCGCAGGGAGAATAATCATGCTGAAAGTATTATTGCTCTTTGCACTGCTTCTCGCCGGTATTGTGCTTGGCCCAATGCTTGCCGGGCATCAGGGCTACGTGCTGATCCAGACCGATAACTACAACATTGAAACCAGCGTCACGGGTCTTGCGATCATGCTGGTGCTGACGCTGGTGGTCTTCTTTGCGCTGGAGTGGCTGCTGCGTCGGATCTTCCGTACCGGTGCGCATACTCGCGGCTGGTTTATGGGCCGTAAGCGCCGTCGCGCACGCAAACAGACAGAACAGGCGTTGCTGAAGCTGGCGGAAGGCGATTATCAGCAGGTTGAGAAGCTGATGTCGAAAAATGCCGATCACGCAGAGCAACCGCTGGTTAACTATCTGCTGGCAGCGGAAGCCGCCCAGCAACGCGGCGATGAAATGCGCGCTAATCAGCACCTTCAGCGTGCCGCCGAACTGGCAGAGAATGACCCGATTCCCGTGGAAATCACCCGCGTTCGTCTGCAACTGGCGCGCAATGAGAACCATGCTGCACGTCACGGCGTCGATAAACTGCTGGAGATTGCGCCGCGCCATCCGGAAGTGCTGCGTCTGGCGGAACAGGCCTATATTCGCACCGGAGCCTGGACGTCGCTGATCGACATCATCCCTTCAATGGCGAAAGCCAACGTTGGCGATGAAGAGCACCGTGACATGCTGCAACAGCAGGCGTGGATCGGCATTATGGATCAGGCGCGCGCCGATCAGGGCAGCGATGGCCTGAAGGGCTGGTGGAAGAATCAGAGCCGCAAAACGCGTCACCAGGTGGCGCTGCAGGTGGCGATGGCGGAGCACTTAATTGAGTGTGACGATCACGACACCGCGCAGGAGATCATCCTCGACGGCCTGAAGCGGCAGTATGACGATCGTCTGGTGCTGGTGATCCCGCGCCTGAAGACCAATAATCCGGAACAGGTTGAAAAAGTGCTGCGCCAGCAGATCAAAACGCAGGGCGATCGCCCGCTGTTGTGGAGCACGCTCGGTCAGTCGCTGATGAAACATGGTGAGTGGCAGGAGGCGACGATCGCATTCCGCGCCGCGCTGAAACAGCGCCCGGATGCGTTTGACTACGCCTGGCTCGCAGATTGTCTCGACCGCCTGCGCCAGCCTGAAGAGGCCGCAACGATGCGTCGTGACGGTCTGCTGCTAACGCTGCAAAACAACCCGCCTGCTTAGCCCTTCCCTTCGCGTTACAGAGCGGCTCTGTCGCGCGAAGCCTCTTTCTTCCGCCATAAAAAAACGCCTGTCAGCATACACTGACAGGCGTTAAAACAGGTCTTTGACAACTAATGGGTGCTTCACTCAACGTTATGCCCATGGTGTTTGATGAGGCCGAAGCGACATCTCTCGGTGGACGATAAGCACCATAAAACGGCTCTGCGTCATTCCTGAGTTTATGAGGCCAGAAGGCGAACATAAGAGATGGAATGAGCATCTACGCCAGTATTATTGCACATAGCGTGCCAACCCCGCATTAAGAAATGTTACATCACGCAACCTTTTAAGAAACCTCTATATTCAGGCTGCTGGTAGGCAGAGAGCGCTCTTACTGTGCATCTCTATAGAGACAATGTGTCGCTGTGGGACGACATATCTACGCCATTTTGGGTAAAGGTTTTTTAATCAATGGGTTACATGTAGCTGATAGGCGACAGCGCCTGATAAGAATGTCGCTGAAGAGCAACAGGGAGAAAATGAGGAAAACCTGAACCGCAGAAAACAAAAAACCCCGCTTACGCGGGGTTCAAAATTGGTCGGCGAGAGAGGATTCGAACCTCCGACCCACTGGTCCCAAACCAGTTGCGCTACCAAGCTGCGCTACTCGCCGTTTTTACTGCTTTTTGACTTTTTTGTTCAATCAAAGTTGTGGTGCGAGGGGGGGGACTTGAACCCCCACGTCCGTAAGGACACTAACACCTGAAGCTAGCGCGTCTACCAATTCCGCCACCTTCGCATCGCCACGAAACTTTTTACTGCTAAATAATGGGGTGGCTAATGGGACTCGAACCCACGACAACTGGAATCACAATCCAGGGCTCTACCAACTGAGCTATAGCCACCACTGTAAATCTGTTCACGCGGTATCGTGATAATTCACGAACCACCGCAGCTCAAGCGCCGGGTTAAAATGGCGCGCCCGACAGGATTCGAACCTGAGACCTCTGCCTCCGGAGGGCAGCGCTCTATCCAGCTGAGCTACGGGCGCGTAGCGCCGTTGCGGGGGTGGATAGTACGGACTTCGGGGGCAGCTGTCTAGTGCTTTTTTGAAGAAAAATGCGCGTTTGGTTATGCTTTGCGCACTTTGTCTCTTATTCACCCACCCGAGGCGTTGCCGCACGGCGATCGAAGCCAAATAGCTTATATACCAGCGTTACGGCGGCCAGGAAGATCACGCCGACAAACAGCGACATACGGGTATCTTCATTGAATCCCATGCCAATCAGCACGCACACCAGGAAGGCCATGGTAAGCCAGTTCGCCCACGGGAACAGCATCGAGCGGAACGGGTGGCTGGCAATCGCCTCTTTGTGGGCCTTACGAAAACGCAGCTGGCTAATCAGGATCACGAACCACGGCACCATGCCCGGCAGCACGCTGGCGCTATAGACATAGACAAACACGCGTTGCGGGTTAGGAATGATGTAGTTCAGGCACGAACCGATCAGCAGAATGATAATCGAGATAGTCACGCCTACCGCCGGCACGCCGTTTTTAGAGACTTTGGCAACCGCTGCCGGTAACTGGCGGTTCTTCGCCAGCGCATAGAGCATGCGGCCACAGCTGTACATCCCGCTGTTACAGCCGGAGAGCGCCGCCGTCAGCACAACAAAGTTAATGATGCCTGCCGCCGCGGTAATACCGATTTTCGCGAAGGTCAGTACGAACGGGCTACCGTTGGTACCAATTTCATTCCACGGGAAGATGGTGACGATAACGAAGATTGCGCCGACATAGAAAATCAGGATGCGCCACAGCACCTTGCTTACGGCACTGCGCAGCGTCACCTGCGGGTTTTTCGCTTCACCCGCGGTAATACCAATCAGCTCAACGCCCTGATACGAGGCAACAACAATACAGAGCGCGGTGAGGAACCCTTTCCAGCCGCCGGCGAAGAAGCCGCCGTGCTCGGTGAGATTGCTAAAGCCGATGGAGTGACCGCCATTGCCAAAGCCGAAGAAAATCACACCCAGCCCCACGATGATCATCACAATGATGGTGGTGACTTTGATCATCGCAAACCAGAACTCAATCTCGCCATACAGGCGCACCGCCGCGAGGTTCGCCAGCGCCACCAGCCCAACGGCAATCAGTGCCGGTATCCACTGGGCGAGATCCGGGAACCAGAACTGGACATAGACGCCAATGGCGGTGATTTCCGAAATCCCTACCGCCATCCACATAAACCAGTAGGACCAGGCGGTGAGATAACCAAAGAAGGGGCTCATGTAACGATGAGCGTAGACCGCGAACGATCCGGCGACCGGCTCGAGGAAGAGCATTTCGCCCATCGAACGCATAATAAAGAAGACGAAAAGCCCGGCGATAATATAGGCCAGCAGAACTGACGGGCCAGCCCACTTCAGGGTGCTGGCGGCGCCCATAAACAGGCCAACGCCGATGGTGCCGCCAAGGGCAATTAATTCAATGTGACGAGACTCCAGCCCACGCTGAAGTTCGGGTTGTTTTTCGGCCATAAATCCTCTGTTGTATTTGCTTCATGCTTCGCCCGCGTCGCGGGTTATTGTTATGAGTTTCCCTCATCCCCTAACAGGCCATGCTGCTCCGCCCCGCGAGAGGGAGGGCGCAAAATAAGCGCGGCGCTGCAATGAGAGAGCGAATGGTTTCTTAAATCGACGGAAATGGCAAACGATGTGTATAAAAAATCCTGGTGGCGCACAATAAAAGAGCAGCCAGAGGAGAAAAGGCAGCGCATTGCGCCGCCGGAGGGGTTCAGAGTTTTCCGCTATAGTGCCAGCGTAAATAGCGCAGCAGACGGAGCTGGCGCTTCAGCCGTGAAGGCTGCGATAACAGGCGGTATAGCCACTCAAGGCCGAGGTTCTGCCAGAATTTAGGCGCACGCTTAACATGTCCGGTAAAGACATCGTAGGTTCCGCCAACGCCCATATAGAGCGCATCCGGGTAAACGAGGCGGCAGTCACGCATAAAAATCTCCTGCCGTGGCGAGCCCATCGCCACGGTGACGATCTTCGCACCGCTGTCGCGGATAGCCGCAAACAGCGTCTCGCGCTGCTCGGGTTTGAAGTAGCCGTCCTGACAACCGACAACATTCACCTGCCACTGGTCACGCAGTTTCTGCACGGTTTGCGCCAGCACGTCCGGCTTACCGCCCACGAGGAACACCGGCGTACCCGTCTCCCCTGCCCTTGCCATTAACGCTTCCCACAAATCGGCACCCGCCACGCGGGAGACCTGCGCCTGCGGAAACTTTTTGCGTATCGATCGCACAACGCTGATGCCATCAGCATATTTAAACTCTGCCGCCTCAATCAGGGCGCGAACCTCGGCATCATCTTCCAGCGTCAGCATCTTTTCGGCATTGATCGCTACCAGCGTACCCTGCTTCACGCGCCCGTCAGCGAAGAGATGATCCAGCGCGTGGGGCATATCGCGCCAGCCAATCAACTTCAGGCCGCGCAGGTCATACAGCGGTGCCTCCGTCTTGTCCGTCATGTTTGATCCTTTTTACAACTGGGAGAGCGGTTTGACCGCGCGCGTACCGCGACGCTGTATCAACCCGGCGCTATCGAATAGCCAGTACAACAGTTTCGCCGCCAGCAGGCAGAAAGCGAACACGGCGAGGAAAAAGACCACACGAGAGGCGAATGCATCCAGCCCTTCACGCGCCAGCACAATCATGTTGAAGATCGCCCCAAAGCAGAAGCTGTGCAGGATCGCCGCCTTGTAGCGGTTTGTTTCCCGGTTGCCCAGGTTATACACCCAGTCGAACCATTTGATGATCAGCCCCACCGCTGCCGCACCCAGCGGAATAAACCACGCACCGCCCATCACCACTAATGAGCCAATCAGCGTCGGTGAAATCGCCAGCCCTGAGTGGTTATTCAGCACTTCCCAGGTAAAGTAGTTCGCAGTGTTGAGCACAATACCCGGGCGCGATGGCCACAGCCAGGTTGGGATAAAGACGTAGAAGTCGCGCACAATGGGCGCCAGCCCCTGGAACTCAATCTTGTCGTAGTTTTGCAGCAGCAGAGCGAGGTTTTCCCACGGCGAGAAGGTATCGCGCGTCAGGTAGAGGAAGGTGTAAAACGCTTCATCGCCGCGCACATCCAGCCCGTAGCGTTTCAGCGCCAGCCAGAACATGCCAACAATGCCGAGCACGCCCGCCGCCGCCAGCATCCACAACGAGATCCAGCCGCGAATAATGCCGATAAACAGGAAGATGGCGAAGGCAATGATGATATTGGCGCGCGTACCGCCAACAATCATGTAGGTCAGCAGGCCAAACGCCACGGTGCTGACCAAAAAGAAGAGCCAGGTCTGGGCATTCTGCCGCAGGAAGTAGACCACCAGCATCGCCGGGATAAAGAAATAGAAGAAGCGCTTCAGCGCTACGCCAGAGACTTCGCTGGAGAAAATCTGGCTATAGGAGTGCAGACGGAAGAGTAGAAACCCGTTGTGCATAAAGAAGATGCCGACGCTCACCAGCGCGATGACCATCAGGATCACCCACGTCAGATGCGCCTCTACCCGGTTAATGGTAAAGAGCGGACGACGCGACGTCAGCGACGACGAGGTGCGCAGCCGCGTTTTATAGGTCACATAGTAGATGCCATAGAAGCAGGTCGCCGCCAGCAGCGTCTGCATCAGGATATCGGGCGGCGCAACGCCAACGTTGAAGCGAAACACCAGCACGCTGGTCAGCGGAAAACCAAAGAAGAAGGTCAGCAAAAAGAGCAGCGAGAAGAAGACGTTAAAGTTAAAACGTACGCGGCGAAATTCGAACCAGGTGAGCGTGCCGATAAACAGCGTCGCCAGCAACCAGATAACAAACAGTCCGCAAAATTCGAGTGGGCTCATCCGTTGATCCCCGCAGCGTTAAGGAGCGCTTTGTGCCACAGCGTTTCGTAATTCGGGCTGAAAAAGGCGATGGCGTTTTTATCCACCGCTAACAGCTGGCGGCGGGCCTCGCGGATCACCGCCTCATCCAGCGCATCGCCGGTAAAGAGGACGGGAATGCCTTCCGCCACCATATCGCGCCAGAAGGGGTTTTCACGGTTCAGCACACAAGGTACGCCCGCCTGGATCAGCAGACACATCGTGCCAATCCCCTGCTGGCGGGCAAAAATGAAGTAACCCAGATCGCACTGCGCGAGCAGCCCGAGATAGGCATCAAAATCCATTTTCTCATCGAGGATGCGCAGGTTATCAGCGCTGAAGAGCGCCAGCCCGGCGCTGCGCACCGACGCGATATAAGCCTCGTTATTCGCCGGGTAGCCCATCGGCACAATGATACTGACCGTATCGCCAAACTGACGGTGGATCGCCTGCAAAGCAGCAATATGCTCATTGCTGGCATCGCCGGAGTTGCCGACCAGAATCGTCAGCTTGCCCGTCTGCGGGCGCTCATCCGCCATATTGTTCAGCGCCGGATCCATACGCGTTGGGAAGTAGAGCAATTCACCGGGCACTTTAGGATTACGTTCGGCAAACCACGCCAGATCGCCACGGGTTGCGAAGATACGGCCCACGCGGCGCTGCGCTAAGCGCCGCAGCGGATAGAAGAGACGGAATTTCAGGCTGCGGGAGACCTCATACAGATCGGCGCCCCAGGCGTGCCAGTAAAATTGCTCGCGCTTGATAGCCCCTTGCAGAAGTGCCAGCCAGAGATCGAAATTAAACTGACCATGAAAAAAGAAGCGTTGCTGACGTTGCGCTTTCGCCTGGGCAATTACCGCCTTTGCCAGCGTCTTTTTGTCGGGATAAAAATGCAGCGTCAGCGCAGGATAGAGCGCCCGCTGCGACTCGTCGCGCCCGACAACCATAAACTCGCGGGCATACTCTCCCGATGCCGCGAGATGGTCATTAAAGAAGCGCAGCACAGTTTGGTTATGGTGTGGGATATCCGATCCCAGTATGTGAATCAGTGCAGTCATGCCTTTTTACGCCAAATCAAAAAAACGCCGCAACAAACAGCGAAATAGATAATGTAGGTGGCCATGTAGGCCTGCGCCGCGCCCGCCGCGCCGTGCGCCGGGATAAGCCAGCGCGCAAAGAGCGTCAGCAGCGCAAACTGGCTTATCTCAGCCAGTATATAGAATCGCAGTGAAGCCTTCGCGATGACTAAATAGCCAAAGACGTAAGCCCCCACTTTCAATACATCCCCGACCAGCTGCCAGGCGAAGAGATCGCGCATGGCGATAAACTTCTCGGAAAAGAGCAGCCAGATTGCCAAATCGCGCAGCAGCCAGACGCCGAGGCTTACCGCCGCAACGGCAGGCAGAACAAAGCGCAATGACCTGCCGATTTCACGCGAAATCTCCTGCTTCGTCACCAGCCGCGACAATGTCGGTAACAGATAGACGCTAAACGAGGCGGTAATAAACTGCAGGTAAGCATCTGAGATGGTGCTTACACCCTGCCAGATCCCCACATCATCCCAGCTGTAATGAGCAGCAAGCTGGTTTCGCATCATCACGTAAGCCAGCGGCATCGTAAACGAGGTGATGAGTGCCATCAGGGTAAATTTACCCAGTTGGCCGGCCAAAACACGATCCCACTGCGGCCTAAAGAAACGCAACGGTATCGCTTTACGTCTCAGCAACATCGCCATCGCCGGGATCACCACCAGCGCGGGTACCAGCGCCAGCCCCAGCAGCGCACCCTGATAGCCGCCGATGCGATAACAGAGATACCAGGCCAGCACGCCAATGAGGCTACCGATAATCAGCGACAGCGCATTTCCTGCCGCATCGCGGAACCCCTTCATCACTGCAAGCAGCAGGTTGGCCCAGGCGATGCCCATCTGCACCAGCGCAACTAAACGCACAAGACCCTGATAGTGGGTATGACCAAACAGCCCCTGGCTGATGGGCGCAGCGGCGAGCAGGAACAGCAGCGCCAGCAGGGTTGAGAAACCGAGCACCATCGCCGATGAGGTGCCAACAACCACGCGCAGACGCGCTGGATCGTCATGAGACTGCGCCACAAACTTAGTGACGCCATTAAAAATCCCCGCGCCCGCCAGCACGCCAAGCACGGTAATTAGCTGGCGAAAGTTACCAGCCTGTCCGACGCCGGATGGCCCGAACGCCATCGCCAGCAGCTTGACCACCAGCAGGCCCGCGCCGATTTTGACCAGCGTGCTTGCGGCAGTCCAGAGCGATGCTTTTGCCAGTGACATATCAGCTGAAGTAGCTCAGAAGCGTGCTGATCACCGTCCGCTGATTGACCGACGCCAGGTTGTAGAAGAGCGGCAGGCGAAGCAACCGCTCACTCTCTTGCGTGGTATAGCGGTCTTCGCCGTGAAACGTGCCGAACTTCTCACCGGCCGGCGAGGCATGCAGCGGAATATAGTGGAACACCGCCAGGATCTCCGCTTCCTTCAGGAAAGCGATCAGTTTGCTGCGATCCGCTTCGTCGCGCAGCTTAATGTAAAACATGTGCGCGTTGTGGCTGCACTCTGCCGGAATCGAGGGCAGCTCAATGCGCCCGGATTTTGCCAGCGGGGAGAGCGCATCATAGTAGTTTTGCCACAAGGCCAGCCGCTGCTGGTTAATGCGATCGGCCGACTCCAGCTGCGCCCACAGGTAGGCAGCCTGCAAATCGGCCATCAAATAGCTGGAGCCGATATCGCGCCAGGTGTACTTATCGACCTGCCCGCGGAAAAACTGGCTGCGGTTGGTGCCCTTTTCACGAATCACTTCGGCGCGTTCAACCAGCGCGCGATCGTTAATCAGCGTCGCGCCGCCTTCACCGCCCGCGGTGTAGTTTTTGGTTTCGTGGAAACTAAAGCAGCCAATATGGCCGATGGTGCCTAATGCCCGCCCTTTGTAGGTCGACATCACGCCCTGCGCGGCATCTTCCACCACAAACAGCTTATGCTTTTGCGCGATCGCCATGATGGTATCCATTTCGCAGGCGACGCCCGCGTAATGCACCGGCACAATCGCGCGCGTCTTATCGGTGATTGCCGCTTCAATCCGCGTCTCATCGATGTTCATCGTATTCGGGCGGATATCAACGAAGACAATCTTCGCCCCGCGCAGCACAAAGGCGTTGGCGGTGGAGACGAAGGTGTAGCTCGGCATGATCACTTCATCGCCAGGCTGGATATCCAGCAGCAGCGCGGCCATCTCCAGCGATGCGGTGCATGAAGGCGTCAGCAGGACTTTGGCACTGCGAAAACGCTGCTCCATCCACTGCTGGCAGCGGCGGGTAAAACCGCCGTCGCCGCATAATTTCCCGCTGCCCATTGCCGACTGCATGTAGTCAATTTCCGTTCCTACTACCGGTGGTGCATTGAAAGGGATCATAGCGTTACCTGTATAGCCATAAGGCGGTGCTTTCTATATTCGCGCCGCTCTGAATATATCGTTTAAGTGCGGCAGTATTCCCAAGCTGGGTCGCCACACGCACATGCGTTAACTGCCGCGCTCGCGCCCACTGGCACGCCGCCTGCATCAGTTTTTCGCCCATACCGCGTCCGCCGAGCAGGCCAATACGCGCCTCGTGCTCATTAAGCTGGCGAAGGGAGACAAAACCGCTAATTGCATCGTCCTGCGCGTGGAAGATCAGACACTGGTGGTCGAAAAGCCCCTTTACCGCATTTTCAATCCACTGCGCATAGAAACGACCGCTCGCATCAGGCGCGTACCAGGGCGTACGAAAGCGGCTCTGGACAAACATCTCTTCCGCCATCTGGCGCAGCGCGGGAATATCGCTTTCATCTGCCACAGTGGCGACGGGATCGATACCCTGTGCGGCAACCGGCAGCAGCAGATCGATTTCACCTTCGACCAGTTGAAAACCCTGCTGTTGCAGGGCATCAAGCTGATGGGTTTGCGCGGCGGGCAATTTCACCTGCAGGCGTTCCCACTGTGCAAAATCTGCGCCAGTGAGCGCGGGCGCGGAAGAATTCAGACGAATAATCCCACTGCGCACGCCAAAAAAGGCGCTTTCCCATGCCAGCTCATCTATCGTGCCATGCACCGCCATGCTAAATCCTTAGCGCCAGACGCCTTTGGTATCAACGACCCACAGCTGCGAAATGGTGGCGGCATCAACCGTTTTAAACTGCTTATGGTCGACCAGCATCACCAGCACATCGGCCTGCGCCAGCGCATCCTGGGTATTAACCAGCGTGCTCTGCCCGGCCATTTTCTCCGGCAGCGTGTCGATATTCGGTTCGACGACCAGCGTTTGGCCGCTGTGCCACTGGGCGATGTCGTGCGCGATCTCCATTGCCGGGCTTTCACGCAGATCGTCAATGTTCGGTTTAAACGCCAGCCCGAAGCAGGCAATTTTAACCTCGCTGGCGCGCTTGCCAGTCGCGGTCAGGCAATCGGCGACCGTGGCTTTCACCTGGTTCAGCACCCAGTGCGGTTTGTGATCGTTCACTTCACGCGCGGTACGGATAAGCCTTGCCTGATCGGGGTTCTGCGCCACGATAAACCACGGATCGACCGCGATACAGTGACCGCCAACGCCCGGGCCGGGTTGCAGGATATTGACGCGCGGATGGCGGTTCGCCAGGCGGATCAGCTCCCAGACGTTGATCCCCTGATCGGCGCAAATCAGCGACAGTTCATTGGCAAAAGCGATGTTAACGTCGCGGAAGCTGTTTTCCGTCAGCTTGCACATCTCAGCGGTGCGGGCGTTAGTCACTACGCACTCGCCTTCAAGGAAGATTTTATAAAGCTCGCTGGCGCGGGCGGAACACTTGGGTGTCATGCCGCCAATCACGCGGTCATTTTTAATCAGTTCGACCATTACCTGGCCCGGCAGCACGCGCTCCGGGCAGTAGGCGATATTCACGTCCGCCTGCTCGCCAGCCTGCTGAGGGAAGGTGAGATCCGGGCGCGCCTCGGCGAGCCACTCTGCCATCTGCTCCGTCGCGCCAACCGGCGAGGTCGATTCGAGGATCACCAGCGCGCCTTTATGCAGCACGGGCGCAATGGATTTAGCTGCCGCTTCAACGTAGGCCATATCCGGCTCGTGATCGCCCTTAAAGGGTGTTGGCACCGCAATCAGGTAGGCGTCTGCCGCAACAGGCGTGGTGCTGGCGCGCAGGTAACCGCCCTCCACCGCCGCTTTTACTACGCTATCCAGTTCCGGCTCAACGATGTGGATCTCACCACGATTAATGGTCTCCACGGCACGCGCGTTGATATCCACCCCCACGACCTGCTTCTGCCGGGAAGCAAAAGCCGCTGCGGTAGGCAGGCCAATGTAGCCGAGGCCAATCACGGAAATGGTTGTAAAGCTCATAGTGTTACCTGATTGTGTTTAAGTGCGTGCAAAATTCGGCCACAAGCCTGCCCATCCCCGTAAGGGTTGTGCGCGCGGCTCATGGTCTGCCATGCTTCATTGTCATTAAGCAGGAGCGTGACCTCATCGACGATGCGCTGGCGATCGGTACCCACCAGTTTTACGGTTCCGGCATCGACGGCCTCTGGCCGCTCGGTCGTGTCACGCATCACTAGCACCGGTTTACCCAGTGAAGGCGCCTCCTCCTGAATACCGCCGGAGTCCGTCAGGATCAGCCAGGCGTGGTTCATCAACCACATGAAGGGTAAATAGTCCTGCGGCTCAATCAAAAAGACATTTTCAACCGGCCCGAGAATGCGGTTTACCGGTTCGCTGACGTTAGGATTGAGGTGCACGGGATAAACAATCTGGACATCGTCATGCCGGGCAGCAATATCTGCCAGCGCGTGACAAATCTGCTCGAAGCCCTGGCCGAAGCTCTCCCGGCGATGGCCGGTAACCAGCACCAGCTTTTTCTTTGCATCAAGGAAAGGATAACGGGCTGCCAGCGCCTCATATTGCGCGGGGTTGTTCATCACGCTATCGCGTACCCAGAAGAGCGCATCGATCACCGTATTACCGGTGACGAAAATGCGCTCATCGGCGACATTTTCCCGGCGTAGATTTTGCCGGGAGTTCTCCGTCGGCGCGAAGTGGTACATTGCCAGATGACCTGTCAGCGTGCGGTTAGCCTCTTCCGGCCAGGGTGAGGAGAGATCGCCGGTGCGCAGACCCGCCTCCACATGCCCCACGGGTATGCGTTGATAAAACGCGGCGAGGCTTGCAGCAATAGTGGTAGTGGTATCGCCGTGAACCAGCACGACATCCGGACGAAATGCTTCAAGAATGGGTTTTAATCCCTGCAAGATGCCGCAGGTAATTTCGGTCAGCCCCTGCCCGGGACGCATAATATTTAGATCGTAATCCGGGACAATAGAAAAGAGGTTCAGCACCTGATCGAGCATCTCCCGATGCTGTGCAGTGACGCAAACTCTTGCCTCAAAGTCAGGATCCTTTGCCAGCGCATGAACCAGCGGTGCCATTTTGATGGCTTCTGGTCGCGTGCCGAATACGGTCAGTACTTTCACAACGATTCTCTTTAATTAGAGGATGGAGGCATAGCGCCCCCATCTCAGACGGCGTTTAGTTCGAACGGCGACGTGCTAACGCCACCCCAGCTCCGGTTAACGCACCGACAATTCCCCACATAATCATCAGGAAAGCACGACGCGGGCTGTCGCGTTTCACCGGCTCTTCCGGTGTACGCAGATATCGATAGGTCTGAAAACGCGGATCCAGCGTCGGGCCGACGTTGAGAGTATTCAGCATCGCCCGGTTTTGATCATAGTCCAGATCGTATTGCGGCCCCACCGCCTGCAGGTTTTCCAGACGTGCCTGCAGCATCGGGCGACCAAGCATAAAGAGTTCAGAATCCGGCAGTTCATCTGTCGGAATATCGGTCACATTGCGCGAGATATTGTTTTGCTCAGCGATTTTCAGCGCCTGCTCAACATTGTGGACGCGCCGTTTGTAGATAGCTTTCGCCACCTCTTCCTGACGTTTCACCTGCGCTTTCATCTGAATAGTACGCGCAGCCCATGCACCTTTCAGTTCATCATTCAGATGGCTGGCGGCGCGCTGGCTGGCGAAAGCAATGTATTGACGCAGCAGATTGTTCGCGTCCGGCGCGGTTTCGGCGATCAGCTTGACGTTGTCATTCTGGTTGCGCACGGCATCACCTGGCGTGTACTGGATATTGTTGATGAGGTCGTCAAGCATCGCGGCATCCGCTTTGCTGTTGCCGACACGGCGCTGCTTGTAATAGTCGGTTTGCGACCAGAAATCACGACGCGTGTCCCAGGCAGCAAGCTGCATGATGAACTCTTTATACGCCTCATCCATGACAGAAACTTGCTCTACTGGCGCAAGGTTCGCTTTAACATCCAGGTTGCGCAGAAATTGCTGCTGAGAGTAGTAACCGCCAAGCATGTTGACGGTTGGGCGGTCGGTAACAGCGGTGGCTCCCCACTCCTGGGGAGCAAAAAAGGTCCAGACCAGCGCCAGCAAAGAGAAGAGCAGCGCTACGCCAGCAATCCAAAATTTTCCTGCCCACAAAGTACGAAACAAACCCCGAATATCCAGTTCATTTTCCGTAACAGCTGAAGGTGTTTCCGACGCTTGTTGAATCATCGCTTTCCCGATTTTACTTGGTTAGTGTTGATTTTTGACCTCTGCTACGGCGCATTCTGCGTTTGATCCGTTTGATAAAACGCGCCACTTTCCATGCGCGCTTAATACAGTAGCCATACAGAAAGAATGCTAGCAAGAATAATGCCAACATCACCCATTCAGGGACCAAATGAAGATATTCCGCAGTCACGCCAATCGTTGCCAGCAGCGCAGCGGCAAGCGTAATGAGAACGAATGCCTGACGAGAGGTAAAGCCAGCGCGCATGATCAGATGGTGAATATGTTGGCGATCGGGAGAGAAAGGACTCATGCCTTTGCGCAGGCGACGGTACATAATCGCCACCATATCCATCAGCGGAATGGCGATTATCCACAGCGCCGTCACCGGGCTAATAGGGTGAGTTTTGCCCTGCGTAGTTTCCAGTAAAATCCAAATCACGGTAAAGCCGATGAGCGTACTCCCGGCATCACCCATAAAGACTTTGTAGCGACGCCCAAGCGCGCCCAGGTTAAGCAGAATGTAGGGCAAGATGGCGGCAATCATGGCGAAACACCACAGCGCGAGGCTTGATTGACCATCGAACCACAGAATGAAGCCAATCGCGGCAAACGATACGCAGGAGAGCCCGCCAAGCAAGCCGTCGATACCGTCGACCATATTAAAGGCGTTGATCGCGGCCCACACGGCAAAGAGCGTAAGCAGGTAACCGAACGGGCCGAGCACCATCTCCCATGAGCCGAAGATGTAGCCAAGGCTGCTGAGATAGAGTTTACCGACCACCATCATCACGACGGCGACAAGGGCCTGAACAGAAGCACGGAATTTAACGCTGATGTCGAAGCGATCGTCCAGCGCGCCAATTAAAACCAGCGCGCCGGCGCAAAGAAGATAGAGAGCGGCGTGAGGAATATAATAATTTGTGATCCCAAAGGTAAAGCAGATGCCCGCATAGACCGAGATGCCACCAACCAGCGGTATCAATCCCTGGTGACGCTTACGGAAGTTGGGCTTGTCAACCAGACCGATCCGTTTTGCTACTTTGCGCGCAACAAATAAGAAAAGCATAGTAAACAAAAAAATACTGAATAATTCAGTAAAAGCAGTGAGTAGATTCACAATGCATGCTCTCAGCTAATGTTTATCCTAACAGTATAACGACAGAGCTATGGCCCATAAAAGGAGAAAGCGAGCCTTACGCTGATATTATTTTTTTCTTTTAAACCAGCAGATATTTTGAAGATCAATAACCTATCCGGTCCCGCCAGCTCTGGATAATGCCTGGTCCAGTGCATATAGCGTATAGCCCACCAATGAAAAACGCCACGTAAAAACGTGGCGCTTCGGGGGTTTATTTAAATTAAGAGCGCTTCATCATGTCGAAGAACTCATCATTGGTCTTCGTCATGGCCAGCTTGTTGATGAGGAACTCCATCGCGTCAATCTCACCCATCGGGTGAATGATTTTGCGCAGGATCCACATTTTCTGCAGCTCTTCCTGCGTGGTGAGCAGCTCTTCTTTACGGGTACCGGAGCGGTTGTAATCAATCGCCGGGAAGACGCGTTTTTCCGCGATTTTACGTGAGAGGTGCAGCTCCATGTTACCGGTGCCTTTAAACTCTTCGTAAATCACTTCATCCATCTTCGAACCGGTATCGATAAGCGCAGTGGCGATGATGGTCAGGCTACCGCCCTCTTCCACGTTACGCGCAGCACCGAAGAAGCGCTTCGGACGGTGCAGGGCGTTCGCATCCACACCACCGGTCAACACTTTACCGGAAGCCGGAACAACGGTGTTGTACGCACGCGCCAGACGGGTGATGGAGTCGAGAAGGATAATGACATCTTTCTTATGCTCAACCAGGCGTTTCGCTTTTTCAATAACCATCTCAGCAACCTGCACATGGCGGGAAGCCGGTTCGTCGAAGGTTGACGCAACCACTTCTCCTTTCACCAGGCGCTGCATTTCCGTCACTTCTTCCGGACGTTCATCAATCAGCAGCACCATCAGCACGCAGTCAGGATGGTTGTAAGCGATGCTCTGCGCGATGTTCTGCAACAGCATAGTTTTACCGGCTTTCGGCGGTGCCACAATCAGACCACGCTGACCACGACCGATCGGCGAAGCCAGATCGAGAACGCGTGCAGTTAAATCTTCAGTAGAGCCGTTACCGCGTTCCATACGCAGACGAGAGTTCGCATGCAGCGGCGTTAAGTTCTCAAACAGAATCTTATTGCGCGCATTTTCCGGTTTATCGTAGTTCACCTCGTTAACTTTCAGCAGTGCAAAGTAACGTTCACCTTCTTTAGGTGGGCGAATCTTACCTGAAATGGTGTCACCGGTGCGGAGGTTGAAACGGCGGATTTGGCTGGGGGATACGTAGATGTCGTCGGGACCGGCAAGGTAGGAGCTGTCTGCGGAGCGGAGGAAACCAAATCCATCCTGCAGAATCTCCAGCACACCGTCGCCGAAGATATCTTCGCCACTCTTTGCGTGCTGCTTCAGGATGGCGAAAATGATGTCCTGTTTGCGCATACGGGCCAGGTTTTCCAGCCCCATATTTTCGCCGAGAGTGATAAGCTCAGAAACCGGCGTATTCTTTAATTCGGTAAGATTCATAATGGTGTGGGTTCTTAAACTCGGGGTGATACTCGAACTTAATGTTGTGAATGGTATGGCAGGGTCATCCATGCCTGTTAGCGGCCATCAACTCATGTCTAATCGGTGCCTGGTCACAGGAGAGTACGCAGAACTGAAACGATAAGACGGAATGAGCGACAAGCCCGGAATCTGTCTACTTCTCAACGCGGCTGAGATGCTCAGCGGGAAGTATTGGGGTAATGCAAGGTTCAAACAACTATAGATATGTTTAGAACGAAGTCAAAACTAAATTAGCACGGCTGGGGTCGGGCGTCCAGCAATCCTGGCAATTTAGGAGAGCTGGCCGCACCGATGCGAGTCTGGAATTACGCCAGGTTAGCGTCCAGGAACTCTTTCAACTGACCTTTGGACAGTGCGCCCACTTTGGTCGCCGCCACTTCGCCGTTTTTGAACAGCAGCAGGGTCGGGATGCCACGGATACCATACTTCGGCGCGGTGCCTGGGTTCTGGTCGATGTTCAGTTTCGCAATGGTCAACTTGCCTTCGTACTCATTAGCGATCTCATCCAGAATCGGGGCGATCATTTTGCACGGTCCACACCACTCTGCCCAGAAATCAACGAGCACGAGCCCGTCCGCTTTGAGTACATCCGTGTCAAAACTATCGTCAGTCAGGTGAATAATTTTATCGCTCATATATAACTCCACAGGAATAAGCCTGGCATGTTGGTGTAGCATAAAACAGCAACGTGTTGATGCCACAATAGCCAACTAAAGGTTGACTTTATTTCACCGGATACGCTTTCGTAAAGCAATAGTAAGCTGATATTCTACCACACTATGAGCAAAACACATTTAACAGAACAGAAGTTTTCCGACTTCGCCCTGCACCCAAAAGTGATAGAAGCCCTTGAAACTAAAGGCTTTCATAATTGCACGCCTATTCAGGCTCTCGCCCTTCCGCTGACGCTGGCGGGTCGTGATGTTGCAGGTCAGGCGCAAACCGGTACCGGTAAAACGATGGCGTTTTTAACGTCAACGTTTCATTATCTCCTCTCTCACCCTGCAATCGAAGACCGTAAAGTTAACCAGCCGCGCGCGATTATCATGGCGCCGACACGTGAACTTGCGGTGCAAATTCACGCCGATGCAGAGCCGCTGGCACAGTCGACAGGGCTGAAGCTGGGTCTGGCTTATGGCGGTGATGGCTACGACAAACAGCTGAAAGTGCTGGAAAGCGGCGTCGATATTCTTATCGGCACCACGGGTCGTATGATCGATTACACCAAACAGAACCATATTAACCTGGGCGCGATTCAGGTCGTGGTGCTGGACGAAGCCGATCGCATGTACGATCTGGGCTTTATTAAAGATATCCGCTGGCTGTTCCGCCGTATGCCGGCAACCGATCAGCGCCTCAATATGCTCTTCTCCGCTACGCTCTCCTACCGCGTGCGTGAACTGGCATTCGAGCAGATGAACAACGCAGAATATGTTGAAGTGGAACCGGAACAGAAAACCGGCCACCGCATTAAAGAAGAGCTTTTCTACCCGTCTAACGACGAGAAAATGCGTCTGCTGCAGACCCTGATTGAAGAAGAGTGGCCGGATCGCGCCATTGTTTTCGCCAATACCAAACACCGCTGTGAACAGATCTGGGGCAGCCTGGCCGCCGATGGTCATCGCGTTGGCCTGCTGACGGGCGACGTGGCGCAGAAGAAACGCCTGCGTATCCTGGATGAGTTCACCCGTGGCGATCTCGATATCCTGGTTGCGACCGACGTCGCAGCGCGTGGCCTGCACATTCCGGCTGTAACGCACGTCTTTAACTACGATCTGCCGGATGATTGCGAAGATTACGTTCACCGTATCGGCCGTACCGGTCGCGCGGGTGCCAGCGGTAACTCGATCAGCCTTGCGTGCGAAGAGTACGCGCTGAACCTGCCGGCAATTGAGACCTACATTGGTCACTCTATCCCGGTCAGCAAATATAACCCGGATGCGCTGCTCAGCGAGCTGCCGCCGCCGAAGCGCTTAACGCGTTCTCGCCCGGCTAATGGTCCGCGCCGTAGTGGTGGTGGCGCGCCGCGTAATCGTCGTCGTTCAGGTTAATTACTATGCTCGGTTCCGCCTCGCTCTACGCAGCTATTGATCTCGGTTCCAACAGTTTTCATATGCTGGTTGTGCGCGAGGTGGCTGGCAGTATCCAGACTCTGTCGCGTATTAAACGCAAAGTCCGCCTCGCGGCGGGCCTGAGCCAGGACAATCGCCTCTCTCAGGAGGCGATGGAACGCGGCTGGCAGTGTCTGCGCCTCTTTTCCGAACGTCTGCAAGATATCCCGCAACAGCAGATCCGCGTGGTGGCGACCGCCACGCTGCGTCTGGCCGTTAATGCGCATGAGTTTCTCGACAAAGCGCAGGAGATCCTCGGCTGTCCGGTACAGGTGATCAGCGGCGAAGAAGAAGCCCGTCTGATTTACCAGGGCGTTGCCCACACTACCGGCGGCGCGGATCAGCGCCTGGTGGTCGATATTGGCGGCGCAAGCACAGAACTTGTGACCGGCACCGGGGCGCAAACTACCTCGCTGTTCAGCCTGTCGATGGGCTGCGTCACCTGGCTTGAGCGCTATTTCACCGATCGTCATCTGGCGCAGGAGAATTTCGACACCGCAGAGCAGGCGGCGCGTGAAGTGCTGCGTCCGGTCGCGGATGAGCTTCGCCGCCACGGCTGGAAAGTGTGTGTCGGCGCGTCCGGCACCGTGCAGGCGCTGCAAGAGATTATGATGGCGCAGGGCATGGATGAGCGCATCACCCTTGCCAAACTCCAGCAGCTTAAGCAGCGCGCGATCCAGTGCGGGCGGCTTGAAGAGCTGGAGATCGAAGGGCTGACGCTTGAGCGCGCGCTGGTCTTTCCCAGCGGCCTCGCCATTCTGATCGCCATTTTCACTGAAATGAATATTGAGAGCATGACTCTCGCCGGCGGTGCGCTGCGCGAAGGACTGGTTTACGGCATGCTTCATCTGGCGGTCGATCAGGATATTCGCAGCCGTACCCTGCGCAACATTCAGCGCCGGTTTATGGTGGATATCGATCAGTCGAGACGGGTCTCAATGCTGGCGGAGCGATTCGCGCAAAGTGTTTCGACAAGCTGGGATTTAGACGCTTACAGCACTGAAATCCTGCATGTCGCCTGCGAACTGCACGAAATCGGCTTAAGCATTGAGTTTAAGCAGGCACCGCTTCATGCCGCCTGGCTGGTGCGTAACCTCGATTTGCCGGGCTTTACCCCCGCGCAGAAAAAGCTGCTCGCCACGCTGCTGCTTAACCAGACCAATGCGGTCGATCTCTCCTCTTTGCACCAGCAAAATGCTGTTCCGCCGCGCGTGGCGGAGCATCTCTGCCGCTTGCTGCGGCTGGCGATTATTTTCGCCAGCCGTCGTCGTGATGATTTGCTGCCGGAAATCTCCGTCACCGCGCAGGGTGAACAACTCACGCTGGCGCTGCCGCAGGGCTGGCTGGCGAGCCATCCGCTGGGCGCAGAACTGATCGATCAGGAGAGCCAGTGGCAAAGCTACGTTCACTGGGCGCTGATTATTCGCTAAGAGCTTGAATCTATTGCCGCGAAGCCCTTTCGCGGCGATAAATCGATTACCCTACCTCACCTTTTTTGCCAGCGTAACGCTGAACAATCCCCAGCCATCTACCCGCTGAGTCACTTTGGCAAAACCGGCACGCTTCACCATCTGATCGATCTCGCGCTGGGTGCGCCGACGCAGTAACCAGAAAGCTCCTTTTTGGTGGCTGGGCAATACGCGCGCCATCAGCGCCAGTTTTGGGTTCCACAGCTTGGTCGTATAAACCAGATATCCCCCTTTCTTCACCGCATTAGCGAGGCCATTGAGCGATGCCAGCACCAGGTTGTTGTCGCTGAAGAGCTCATAGAGCCCTGACACCACCGCCAAAGTACGATCGGCAGGCAAGGTCGCGAGATCGGCAGACGAAAAAGCGTCACCCTGCTCGAAGCGCGCGCGCTCATTTAACTCTCGCTGTAGCAGGAGACGGTTCCCCTCTTCCACGTTGGCAGCATCAAAATCGCGCAGCAGAAGATGTTCTACCGGAGGCTCTATTTTTTCGATCGCATCGAGAATATAGCGCCCCTTGCCGGCAGCGATATCCAACAGGCGCACCGTCTGATCCTGCTGCGCAAGCAGCGACGCTGCCATCGCGATCAGCGCTTCAACATGTTGTTTGCGTTGTCGCGTACAGCGCCAGCCAAGCGTATTGAGGTAGTAGCGATCAACTGCTCTGCCCGCAGCGCCTCTACCCGTCGGTTGATTTTGGTAGACATACTCCAGCGAAGCGCCGGAGTCGAAGCCGGTTTCCAGCCCTAGCCGAATCCCTGATGAGAAGTGCCCCATGGCGCGCAGCGCAAGATTCGCCAGCCTCCAGTAGCCGCGCCGTAACAGAACTTTTTCCGGCATACGTAGCCTCTCATACTCCTCCCATGTTGCGCCCTGCTGCCAGGAATCAAATAGCGAAGGCACCGGGTGATGTTGAGAGAAATGCAGCCGCAAAAAGGTGCGTGTCTGGGCCAGCACGCTCTTATCCCATAGCTGTCCTGGGCAGCCGAAGCCGCTATCCGGCATCATTAACACCGTTTTTGTGCTGCTACCGAGATTAGCGTAAAAGGTCATCAGCGTACCCGCAGCGGCTCTGCGATCGCTTTGCGTGAGCACAAGCTGCGTCGGCGTCGGCCAGGCAAAGAGGCTGCGAAAAATACGTTGGCTGGTATAGCGCAGATCGCGCAGCGTGTTCCATGCCTTTGGCTTTGTAAGTAGTTCGAATAAGAGATCGCGTTTTCGCAGTAAAAACCGCGGTGAGAAGAGCGTAACGGAGCGGATGTCCGGGGCATAATCGACCATCCAGGCGGCAATAATCACGGCGCACTCCCGGTGCGCAACCAGGGCAACATCCTGCGTTCGTAGCCCGTGCTGCGCGGTTATATGCTCAATAAACTGCTGAAAATAATAACTTTGTAGCGAGAGCGCCGATGAGCCATCGGTCGTCTCTGCATCGAGTTTGCCGGGCGCAAAATCGACAGCGAAAAAGGTACACTCCGGCAACCCGAGCGCGGCTATTTTCTCTTTGAGATCCACGTTGTGATACAACAGCACGATGGCCGCCGCAGGTCCATTTTGCGAGCGCGCCGGAAAGAGCTGGTAAGGTATTTGCTGATTGTCATGGCTGACAAAGTGCTGCATCTGGCTGGTCTGCGTCATCATCACTCTTCCGCATGTTATCGCTGAT
This sequence comes from Kosakonia sp. Marseille-Q7440, assembly GCF_965119485.1. NCBI lineage: Bacteria > Pseudomonadati > Pseudomonadota > Gammaproteobacteria > Enterobacterales > Enterobacteriaceae > Kosakonia > Kosakonia sp. Marseille-Q7440. The sequence goes on from NZ_CBCPLT010000002.1 coordinate 72,090, forward strand.
CCCCAACGCGCGTCAGGCATCAGCGAGAGTAGAACGTTATCCTCGGGCACCTGCGCGAATACGCTGCCCGATCTTCTCTAACAAACGCGGTTCCCACTCGTTGTCCCAGCGTTCGACCAGTGATTTACGGCGAGCCAGGATCTCCGGCTCTCGGGCATTGAATCCTTCGACAATGTATTTCTTCGCCATCTGCTCACGATACTGGTAGGCCACGCTGTTAGTGATCTGCTCAACGGTGAGTTGCTGGTTAAGCATTCTGGCGACATGCAGGGTCGAAAGCAGAACCTGGCTGGCAAGCAGGTTGCGGCTGTGGACATGTTGATCGACTAAGGCGCGGGTCCAGACTTTCTCCTGATAAATGGTTTCGAACGCTTCGATCGAAACGCAGCAGTGCTCCATCTCTTCGGTGTAGTGATAGCCCAGTAAATAGAGCACGCCGAGGTTGCCAGAGAGATTACTCACCAGTTCAAAGCGGCCGTTTTCAAACAGGTTTTCAAAGAAAGAGAGCCCGGTCATGCACACCTGGCTTTCAAATATCGCGATGCTGCGTACCGCCTCTTTAAAAAATGCACCATCGGCTTTTTTGCCGTTGGCCTTATCACGCTCGATGCCGCCGATAATCGGCTCGGCCATCTCTTTATAAGCACCGTACAGAAAATCATAAACGCGGGGATGGAACTTCTCCCGGACCGGCGGAGCGATGCTCTTGGTAATAAAGTTATTGAGTTTCCGGTGTGCCGCCGCGTGCCTTTTTTCCTGCGTCACAAACAGGGCGAAGCGCTCATCCTTTTGCGGCGACTCCGGAATAAACTCATCGTAGTAATCACCAATGCGCTCTCCGTAGAATTCGAAAAACTCCAGCACATAGGATGTGCCAAGACCAATAAGCGAAGAGACGGGGTCGGGGTTCCACAGATAATTAAAATTCTCGTTCAACTCCATCACGCCATACACTTCTTGCGGTACCGCTCTTAATTTAAGATCCATACTCTTTTCCTCTTCATTTGAACGTCCTGATCAAATGGACAAGCCGCCGTCGATAACAAAGGTCTGTCCGGTAATATGTTTCCCGCCCCTACCGAGCAGAAAAGCAACCATGAGTGCCACATCTTCGGGCTGACCCAGCTTTCTGAGCGGGGTCATTTTGACAAGCTGCGAAACGGCTTTTTCCGGGAGCGCCGAAAGCATGTCGGTCTTCACCGGACCCGGCGCGATACAGTTCACGCGAATATTAAAATTCCCCACTTCCCGGGCCAGCGTTTTGGTAAAGCCATACTGCGCGGATTTTGATGCTGAATAGTTCGCCTGGCCAATATTGCCGCGTAAGCCAGCAACCGAATTAATATTGATAATGCAGCCATCTCTCTGCATTAACATCTCATTAAGCAAACAGTGATTGAGATAAAAGAGCGAGTTGAGGTTGGTATTAATTACATCCAGCCAGTCATCGAGGCTCATGGTAAAACTGAGCGCATCTTTGGTAATCCCGGCATTATTAATAATGGCGTAGGGGGTGCCATGATTTTTACGTAATATTTCGCTGAGCGCCTTCACCGATTCAACGCTCGAGACATCACAGGGGTAGCACCAGCAAACCTCGTGATCAACGTTGAGTGAATGCATCAGCACGGCCGCAAGCGCGCTATTATTTTTATAGGTGAAAACAACGTGATAATCTTGCCGCACCAGCTCTTTGACAATAGCAGCCCCGATGCCACGGCTGCCTGCCGTGACTAAAACCCATTTTTTATTACCCATTTTGTTAATCCTTTAACTTTCCTGCGTGCGATCGTAGACCCTGGTTAAACAATCGATAGAGGACTGGAAAATAATCTCATCATTCTCCAGTACATGAATAGTAAAGGTGTTGTAAGCAGAGTCCTGATCGATATAGATATCTTTATCTTCGATCAGATACCTGAGATCGGAATAACTTAATTCGCCTCCGGTAATTAACCGCTGGTGGATAAATATCTTATTCGCTACATGGTATGTCGTAATATTCTCTAGAGAATGAAATTTAGCTATTTTCTCAGCCTGCTTTTTGAAATAGTCATCTTTCCGTTGATTAAAAGAAATTGAAAACAGCAGGGTATCAAACATGACCCATTGATGGGTGATATGTGGATAACAGAGTCGCAATTGTTCAAGATGCGTCTGGATAGTTTGCTCGCTCACTGCCGCAGGATAGGCGCATATGGGGCGATCCGGCGGCTTTTGCGGCAAAACCGCCGCCGTAATAGAGCTATTCGGATCATCACCCACTTTAACCGCGACACTTCTCTTCCCGCACTCACACTTTATGCTCATCTGAACATCGGTATCGATCGGCACCGGCTTTTTAATATAAAAATTGAGCACAGAGGTTTGGTCGAGGCTATCCGCCAGCAGTAGCTTTGCATCAAGCAAAGGGAGCATGCCCTGCACGATAATATCTTTCAGGCCATTTTTTATCGCAAAGTCTCTATCAAAGTGAACACGATTGCGATCGCCGGAAAATTGCGCCCACCGCTCGATATCCTGCGCGCCATAGCGTCTTATCATGCGGAGAACCTCTTCAGTACCAGGCAGCTGTTTGCCCCACCAAAGCCGTAATTCACGTTGATGACATGATCTAATTTTTGACCGAAAAGATGGTTATTAGGGACGTAGTTGAGATCGCACTTCGGGTCCGGGCGCTGAAGATTTATCGTCGCCGGGATCATCCTGTCGGCCATACTTTTCAGGCAGAAGATCGTTTCCGCCCCGCCAGCCGCGGCAATAAGATGCCCCGTATAGGATTTGGTGCTGGAAACCGGAATAGCATGCGCGCGCTCGCCAAATACCTCTTTTAGCACCAGCGTTTCGTTGTAATCATTCATCGGCGTCGAAGTACCGTGAGCATTGATATAGTCAATGTCCTCAACCCCAAGCCCGGCATACGCCATCGCCCGCTGGATGGTGGTTACTCTGCCAATAAGATCCGGCGCAGGCGCCGTGAGATTGACGTAAGCATCGCTGTGATTCGCATAGCCCACCACTTCACCATAAATAGTCGCATTACGCGCCAGCGCATCTTCCAGCCGCTCAAGACAGACGGTCGCGGCACCCTCGGAGAGGATGAACCCGCTTCTGTCGAGACTGAAAGGACAGCAGGCCTTAACAACATCTTGCTGCTCTTTCGACAAGGCACCAAGAATGTCGACAGACCAGACGGTAAAAGGCTGCATCAGGCTCTCGCCGCCGCCGGCAATCATCATCCGTGCTTTTCCACTTTTAATAATTTCATAGGCATCGCCGATGGCGATATTGCCCGTGGCACAGGCGGCAACCGGGCTATTTTGATAGCCCCTGAGCTTCCAGTTGACGGTGATAAGTGAGGTGCCAATGCTCGGCATCGAGTGAAAACAGCTATGCGCCGATGCGGCCAGCGAGTGGGGATCGGAATAGGCATAATAGTTGATGGTTGAGCAATCAAACCCCGCCCAGCCGGTACCAAAGATGACGCCGCAGTCGCACGGATCGTAGTGGGAAAAGATATCCTGCTCGTTACCAAAGGCCATGGTGATGGCTTCATCCGCGGCAATCAGGCCGAGCTCGGCAAAACGCGGGGCGTTTTTAAGGACTTTTCTCGAGAAGCGAGAGAGATTTAGGGGAGAATTAACCCGTCCGAAGAATTTAGCGCCGACGCCTTTTCCCGGATCGTCCCATATTTCATAGCCTGTTTTTTTATCGCGTATCGCTTGCCATATTTGCTCGCTATTCTCGCCTAATGAGCAAATGGCACCATAGCCTGTAATAACAACGCGTTGTCCGTGATCTGCACCAGCATCCATTCTATTCCCCCCGAAGAGCGTTTTTTTGCAAATAGCCGATTAAATCGCCGTATGTTTCAGGCTGCGACTGCGCTAATGCATTCAAATCGATATCAATGCCAAGCACCTTTTTCGCTTCGACTTTGATAGTCACAAAGTCAAGGCTAATCAGCTCCAGTGCTTCGATGGGGGTATCGTGATTAAGCTCTGCGGTATCATAATCCGTTAGCTTATCAATTAATGACCGAAGAAAGTGATCGAGATTTTCGCTCATATTTATATCCTTATAAACATGTTTAGACAGTAAATATAAATAACTGATATACAGCAAAGATGTGACATAAATTAAACTACAAGCGCCATTTGATAATGTCAAAGATTATGCAAGATATATCTCTGCATTTAATAAGAGTGCGAAGAGAGTCACGATTAATAGCGAAGAGAATTAGACATGCAATAAATATGCTTTAATAGAAAACAAAATTCTGAATAATATTTAAGGAAATAAAAACAGAAGCTTCCCGATAATTACTTTGGAAGCTTCCGCTTATTTTATTGGCCCTTCGCTTTTGCCAGCATGGCGCGAATATTGGCAACGTTGGCCTGGCCTTTATGCATCCGCTCTTCAGCGCTGATAACTTTACGCTCCTGCTCCCAAATAAGATCGTCCTGCGGCAGTTCGAGCAAGAAGCGGCTCGGCTCCGGGCGCACCAGCTCGCCATACTGGCGACGCTCTTTGCACAGGGTAAATATCAGCTCTTTTTGCGCGCGGGTAATGCCCACATAAGCCAGACGTCGCTCTTCATCGACGTTGTCCTCATCAATACTGCTCTGGTGCGGCAGCAGCCCCTCCTCCATGCCAACTAAAAAGACATAGGGGAATTCCAGGCCTTTGGAAGCGTGCAGGGTCATTAACTGCACCTGATCCGATTCATCATCGCTTTCGCCGCGCTCCATCATATCGCGCAGGGTAAAGCGCGTGACCACTTCGGCCAGCGTCATCGCTTCATCCAGCTCGCTACCTTCGAGCATTTCGGTCATCCAGCCAAACAGCGTATTGACGTTTTTCATCCGCATTTCAGCGGCTTTCGGGCTGGGCGAGGTTTCAAATAGCCAGGATTCGTAATCAATGCCGTGAATCAAATCGCGCACCGCCGCGATCGGCTCACGCTCTGCCAGGCGCTGGATCTCGCCGAGCCATTGGGTGAAGCGCGTTAACGCTTCATAACCGCGCCCGGTTAGCGTCTGGTTAAGGCCGACATCAAAGCTGGCGGCAAACAGGCTCTTATTGCGCACCATCGCCCACTCGCCCAGCTTTTGCAGCGTGGCGGAACCAATCTCGCGCTTCGGCGTATTAACGATGCGCAGAAAAGCGCTGTCATCATCGCTATTGGTAAGCACGCGCAGGTAAGCGAGCAGATCCTTAATTTCCGGGCGTGAGAAGAACGACGTGCCGCCGGAAATTTTGTAAGGAATACGGTTCTGCATCAGGAATTTTTCAAACACGCGCGACTGGTGGTTGCCGCGATAGAGGATCGCATAATCCTTATATTGCGTTTTATTGATGAAGTGATGGGCGATCAGCTCGCCGGTCACGCGCTCGGCCTCATGCTCTTCATGGTTGGCGCTGAGGACTTTTAACTCGGTGCCGTAGCCCAGTTCCGAAAAGAGCCGCTTTTCAAAAACGTGCGGGTTATTGGCAATAAGGATGTTGGCCGCTTTCAGAATGCGCCCGGAAGAGCGGTAGTTCTGCTCCAGCTTCACTACCTGCAACGCAGGGAAATCCTGGCTTAGCAGAACAAGGTTTTGCGGTCGCGCGCCGCGCCAGGAGTAGATCGACTGATCGTCATCCCCCACCACCGTAAAGCGCGCGCGCTGGCCCACCAGCAGTTTTACCAGCTCATACTGGCTGGTGTTAGTGTCCTGATACTCATCCACCAGCAGGTAGCGGATCTTGTTCTGCCAGCGCTCGCGCACCTCTTCATTGCGCTGTAACAGCAGCGTCGGGAGCAAAATCAGATCGTCAAAGTCGAGAACGTTACACGCCTTCATATGTGCGTCGTACAGACCATAGCAGTGCGCGAAAATGCGATCCCGCTCGCCCGCTGCCTGCGCGGCAGCCTGCTGTGGCGTCAGCAGATCGTTTTTCCAGTTGGAGATCGTCGAGATCAGCTGTTGCAGCACAACCTTATCGTCATCGATCACCCCTTCGGTAAGATCTTTGAGCAGCGCCACCTGATCGGTATCGTCAAACAGCGAGAAGTTGGCTTTCATGCCAAGCGCAGCATATTCGCGCTTGATGATGGTCAGGCCCAGCGTATGGAAGGTGGAGATCATCAAGCCACGCGCCTCTTTGCGACCCAACGTCTGCGCCACGCGCTCTTTCATTTCGCGCGCCGCTTTGTTGGTAAAGGTGACGGCGGCAATATGCTTCGCCTGATAGCCGCAGCCGCGGATCAGGTGGGCGATCTTATTGGTGATCACGCGTGTTTTACCGGATCCCGCGCCTGCAAGCACCAGGCAAGGTCCGGTGACAAATTCGACGGCTTGTTGTTGTCCGGGGTTTAAACGCATAAAGAAACATCACTCAATGAAAGTCAGGGAAAATATACCGATTCGGCAAGGCGACGACGGGCCAACAAAGAGGCAGGCTGAAGGCCGAAGTGTATAAAGGCGTGGTAGTATAGCCAGCCTCAATAACCTCACTCAAGGCACGATCATGGCAAAAACTGCAGCAGCACTGCATATCCTTGTTAAAGAAGAGAAACTGGCGCTGGACCTGCTGGAGCAGATCAAAAACGGCGGCGATTTCGAGAAGCTGGCGAAAAAGCACTCTATCTGCCCGTCAGGCAAAAAGGGCGGTCACTTAGGTGAATTCCGCCAGGGCCAGATGGTTCCGGCGTTCGATAAAGTGGTCTTCTCCTGCCCGGTGCTGGAGCCAACCGGCCCGCTGCACACCCAGTTCGGTTACCACATCATCAAAGTGCTGTACCGCAACTAATAAAAAAGCCCGGTAGCATTTACCGGGCTTCTGTTACTGTTCTGCGAAAATCAACCTGCGACGGCGATACGCTTCATATCTTTCATATATCCACGCAGTTTGTGACCCACTTTCTCAATCTCATGGCTGCGAATCGCTTCGTTCACATCGCGCAGCTGCGCGTTATCAACCGCACCTTCAGCAATCGCTTTGCCCAGATCGCCGGTCTGCAGCGTGGTCATAAACTCCTTCAGCAGCGGCACACAGGCATATGAGAAGAGGTAGTTACCGTACTCAGCGGTATCGGAGATCACCACGTTCATTTCGTACAGACGCTTACGCGCGATGGTATTGGCGATCAGCGGCAGCTCGTGCAGAGACTCGTAATACGCCGACTCTTCGATGATGCCGGAAGCGACCATGGTTTCGAATGCCAGCTCAACGCCCGCTTTCACCATCGCGATCATCAGCACGCCTTTGTCGAAGTACTCCTGCTCGCTGATTTTGCCTTCATACTGCGGCGCGGTTTCAAAGGCGGTTTTACCGGTCTCTTCACGCCAGGTCAGCAGTTTCTTATCGTCGTTCGCCCAGTCAGCCATCATGCCGGAGGAGAATTCGCCGGAGATGATGTCATCCATATGCTTCTGGAACAGCGGTGCCATAATGCCTTTCAGCTGCTCGGAGAGCGCGTAAGCGCGCAGTTTCGCCGGGTTAGAGAGGCGGTCCATCATCAGCGTGATACCGCCCTGCTTCAGCGCTTCGGTGATGGTCTCCCAGCCGAACTGAATCAGTTTTTCCGCATAGGCCGGATCGGTACCTTCAGCCACCAGCTTGTCAAAGCAGAGCAGCGAACCCGCCTGCAGCATGCCGCAGAGGATAGTCTGCTCGCCCATCAGGTCAGATTTCACTTCGGCAACGAAGGAGGATTCCAGCACGCCAGCGCGATGACCGCCGGTCGCTGCGGCCCAGGCTTTGGCAATTGCCATGCCTTCGCCTTTCGGATCGTTTTCCGGGTGAACCGCGATCAGCGTCGGCACGCCAAAACCACGCTTATACTCTTCACGCACTTCGGTTCCCGGACACTTCGGTGCCACCATTACTACGGTGATATCTTTACGGATCTGCTCGCCCACTTCGACGATGTTGAAACCGTGGGAGTAACCGAGCGCCGCGCCATCTTTCATCAGCGGCTGAACCGTACGCACAACGTCAGAGTGCTGTTTGTCCGGCGTCAGGTTTACCACCAGATCCGCCTGCGGGATCAGCTCTTCGTAAGTGCCGACTTTAAAACCGTTTTCAGTCGCTTTACGCCAGGAGGCGCGCTTCTCGGCGATCGCTTCCGCACGCAGGGCGTAAGCGATATCCAGACCGGAGTCACGCATATTCAGCCCCTGGTTGAGACCCTGTGCGCCACAGCCGACGATGACCACTTTTTTACCCTGAAGGTAGCTTGCGCCATCAGCAAATTCTTCACGCGTCATAAAGCGACATTTGCCCAGCTGCGCCAGCTGCTGGCGCAGGTTCAGTGTATTAAAGTAGTTAGCCATGGTGTACTCCGTAGATGTTGTGTCGTGCTTATTGTTCGATTCGCTGTTGCGCGAGGTTGAACCCACTATATGTCAGGAAATGCGTTGCTTAAATTGATATATTAACAATGTGACATTGCAATTTTTGCAATGTAATTTTGTGGAGCGGGTCTCATGGATTTACGCGATCTGAAAATGTTTCTGCACCTGGCCGAGAGCCGCCATTTTGGCCGCAGCGCGCGTGCCATGCATGTCAGCCCCTCAACACTTTCGCGCCAGATCCAGCGGCTGGAAGAGGATCTCGGCCAACCGCTCTTTGTGCGTGATAACCGCACCGTCACGCTGACCGAAGCGGGCGAAGAGTTGCGGGTTTTTGCCCAACAGACGTTATTGCAGTATCAACAGCTGCGGCACACTCTCGATCAGCAAGGCCCGTCGCTCTCCGGCGAACTGCATCTCTTCTGTTCTGTGACCGCGGCGTACAGCCATTTACCACCGATACTCGATCGCTTTCGCGCGGAACACCCGTCGGTAGAAATTAAGCTCTCTACCGGCGATGCCGCCGATGCGATGGAAAAAGTGGTGACCGGCGAAGCGGATCTGGCGATTGCCGGCAAGCCGGAGACACTGCCAGGTGCCGTGGCCTTTTCGATGCTGGAGAATCTCACGGTCGTGCTGATTGCCCCGGCGCTGCCCTGCCCGGTACGCAACCAGGTCTCGCAGCCCGATCCGGACTGGTCGACGGTGCCGTTTATTCTGCCGGATCAGGGGCCGGTGCGCCGCCGTATTGAGCTCTGGTTCCGCCGCCATAAAATCAGCAATCCGTCGATTTATGCCACCGTCGGCGGTCATGAAGCGATGGTCTCCATGGTTGCGCTGGGCTGTGGCGTGGCGTTAATCCCGGAAGTGGTGCTGGAAAATAGCCCTGAACCGGTGCGCAACCGCGTGATGATCCTTGAGCGTAGCGATGAAAAAACGCCTTTCGAGCTTGGCGTCTGCGCACAAAAAAAGCGGCTGCATGAGCCGCTTATTAACGCGTTCTGGCAGATCCTGCCGGGCCATTAACCGGCGAGGAAGAAGCGAAACGCCGGGTTATGGGTCTCATCGTGACACTCATAGCCCAGTTCATTAAGCCGGGTTTCGAAATCCGGCTCATGCTCGCCCAGCTCAAACGCCGCCAGCACGCGCCCGTAATCGGTGCCGTGGCTGCGGTAATGGAACAGCGAGATATTCCAGTGGGTGCCCAGCGTATGCAGGAATTTCAGCAGTGCGCCTGGCGACTCCGGGAACTCGAAGCTGTAAAGACGCTCCTGCAACGGCTTGGACGGGCGACCGCCCACCATATAGCGCACGTGCAGCTTCGCCATCTCATCATCGGAGAGATCGACCACGCTGTAGCCGCCTTCATGCAGCAGAGCGAGGATCTCTTTGCGCTCTTCCAGCCCGCGGCTCAGACGTACGCCGACAAAAATGCAGGCATCTTTCGCATCCGCGAAGCGGTAGTTAAATTCCGTCACTGAGCGCCCGCCCAGCAGCTGGCAGAATTTGAGGAAGCTGCCCTTCTCCTCCGGAATGGTGACCGCCAGCAATGCTTCGCGCTGTTCGCCCAGCTCGCAGCGCTCAGAGACATAGCGCAGGCCGTGGAAGTTGACGTTCGCACCGGAGAGCACATGCGCCAGCCGCTCGCCGCGAATGTTATGTTTGGCGATATACTTTTTCATCCCCGCCAGCGCCAGCGCGCCTGACGGCTCCGCCACCGCGCGGACATCTTCAAACAGATCTTTCATTGCCGCGCAGATGGCATCGCTATCGACGGTGATGATGTCATCAAGGTAGGACTGGCAGAGCCGGAAGGTCTCATCACCAATGCGTTTGACCGCCACGCCTTCGGCAAACAGACCCACGCGCGGCAGGTCGACGGGATAACCGGCGTCCAGTGCCGCTTTCAGGCAGGCGGAATCTTCCGCTTCTACAGCAATCACTTTAATTTGCGGCATCAGCTGTTTAATCAACACCGCGACGCCCGCTGCCAGCCCACCGCCGCCCACCGGCACAAAGATGCGATCGATATGCGCATCCTGCTGCAACAGCTCCAGCGCCAGCGTACCCTGGCCGGCAATCACCATCGGGTGATCGAACGGCGGCACAAAGGTGTAACCTTGCTGCTGAGAGAGGGCAATCGCTTTGGCCTTCGCTTCGTCAAAGTTTGCGCCATGAAGCAGCACTTCGCCGCCAAACGCGCGCACTGCGTCAACTTTGATATCCGCCGTCGCAACCGGCATAACGATCAGCGATTTGATGCCGAGCCGCGTGGATGACAGCGCCACGCCCTGCGCGTGATTGCCCGCCGAGGCGGTGATCACGCCGTGGGCTTTCTGTTCTGCGCTCAGGCCGGCGATCATCGCGTAGGCCCCGCGCAGCTTAAAGCTGTGCACCGGCTGGCGATCTTCCCGCTTCACCAGCACAACGTTATCCAGCCGGGCAGAGATCTTCTCCATCTTCTGCAGCGGCGTTACCTGTGCCACTTCATAGACCGGCGCGCGCAGCACGGCGCGCAGATACTCCGCCCCTTCGGGGGCGGCAGAGAGGGGTTGGGCGTCGGCCATCATTAACCTCCCAGTTTGGATTTGTCGCGTACTGCGCCTTTATCCGCACTGGTAGCGAGAGTAGCGTAAGCGCGCAGCGCAAAGGAGACCTGGCGCTCACGGTTAACCGGGGTCCAGGCTTTATCGCCACGAGCTTCCTGCGCTTCGCGGCGGGCCGCCAGATCGCGGTCACTCAGCTGCAGCTGAATACCACGGTTCGGGATATCAATTGCGATGATGTCGCCATCTTCAATCAGACCGATATTGCCGCCGCTGGCAGCTTCCGGTGAAACGTGGCCAATAGAGAGGCCAGAGGTGCCGCCAGAGAAACGACCGTCGGTGATCAGCGCGCACGCTTTGCCGAGACCCATTGATTTCAGGAAGCTGGTCGGATAGAGCATCTCTTGCATGCCCGGCCCGCCTTTCGGCCCTTCATAACGAATAACCACCACATCGCCCGCCACCACTTTCCCGCCGAGGATCGCTTCAACCGCCGCATCCTGGCTTTCATACACTTTTGCCGGGCCGGTAAAGGTCAGGTTGCTGTCATCAACGCCCGCGGTCTTAACAATACAGCCGTTCTCCGCGAAGTTGCCGTACAGCACCGCCAGACCGCCCTCCTGGCTGTAAGCGTGCTCAAGGGAGCGGATACACCCTTCGGCGCGATCGTCATCCAGCGTATCCCAGCGGCAATTCTGCGAGAACGCCTGGGTGGTGCGAATGCCCGCCGGACCCGCGCGGAACATGGTTTTCACCGCCTCGTCCTCGGTCAGCATCACATCATATTTTTCCAGCGTCTGCGGTAGCGTCAGGCCGAGCACGTTTTTCACCTCGCGATTGAGCAGCCCGGCGCGATCCAGCTCGCCCAAAATGCCCAGCACCCCGCCCGCGCGGTGAACATCTTCCATGTGGTATTTCTGCGTGCTCGGTGCCACTTTGCACAGCTGCGGCACATGGCGGGAGAGACGGTCGATATCACTCATGGTGAAATCAATTTCTGCTTCCTGCGCCGCTGCCAGCAGGTGCAGCACGGTATTGGTGGAGCCGCCCATGGCGATATCCAGCGTCATGGCGTTTTCAAACGCTGCTTTGCTGGCGATCGCGCGCGGCAGCGCGGTTTCATCGTCCTGCTCGTAGTAGCGTTTGGTCAGCTCAACAATGCGTTTGCCGGCGTTGATAAAGAGCTCTTTACGATCGGCGTGGGTTGCCAGCAGCGAACCGTTACCCGGCTGTGACAGGCCGAGCGCTTCGGTCAGGCAGTTCATCGAGTTGGCGGTAAACATGCCTGAGCAGGAGCCGCAGGTCGGGCAGGCGGAGCGCTCAACCTGCTCGCTCTGATCGTCAGAGACTTTCGGGTCCGCGCCCTGAATCATCGCGTCCACCAGATCGAGTTTGATGATCTGGTCGGAGAGTTTGGTTTTCCCGGCTTCCATCGGGCCGCCGGAGACAAAAATAACCGGAACGTTCAGGCGCAGAGAGGCCATCAACATCCCCGGGGTGATTTTGTCGCAGTTGGAGATGCACACCATCGCGTCGGCGCAGTGGGCATTCACCATATATTCAACGGAGTCGGCGATCAGTTCGCGCGAAGGCAGAGAGTAAAGCATGCCGCCGTGACCCATGGCGATGCCGTCATCCACGGCGATGGTATTAAACTCTTTCGCCACGCCGCCTGCAGCTTCGATCTGCTCCGCAACCAGCTTACCGAGATCGCGCAGATGCACGTGGCCTGGCACGAACTGGGTAAACGAGTTTACGACGGCAATGATCGGCTTACCGAAATCGTCATCGGTCATTCCGGTAGCGCGCCACAGCGCGCGGGCACCCGCCATATTGCGCCCATGTGTGGTGGTGGCGGAACGGTACTTAGGCATGCTCTTTACTCCCGTCTGTCTTGTCGATGGGATGGTGCGTGCCATCCCATATTTATTTGCTCTACCCCAAACCATTCTGGTTGCAGGAAGGCAGCAAGCGAGCGAATCCCCAGGAGCTTACATAAGTAAGTGACTGGGCTGAACGCGTGCAGCCAACACACCGACAACCTGAAGTATGACGGGTATTTATGGATTAACTTGATCCAACCAGCCCCACTTATCTTCCGTTTCACCGGTGAAGAGGCCAAAGAATGCTTGCTGAATACGTTTGGTGACCGGGCCGCAGCGACCTTCGCCAACCTGAATACCATCGACGCTGCGCACCGGCGTGATTTCAGCCGCGGTGCCGGACATAAAGACTTCGTCGGCCAGGTAGAGGGATTCACGAGACAGCACCTGCTCGCGCACTTCGATACCGAGATCTTTTGCCAGCTTGATGATAGCGTCGCGAGTAATGCCCGGCAGCGCGGAGGAGGTAAACGGCGGCGTAAACAGGATGCCATCTTTCACTTCGAAGAGGTTTTCGCCCGCGCCTTCAGAGATATAACCGTGAACGTCCAGCGCGATACCTTCCTGATAACCATGGCGGCGCGCTTCGCTACCGACCAGCAGGGATGAGAGATAGTTACCGCCCGCTTTCGCAGCAGTTGGAATAGTGTTCGGTGCTACGCGATTCCAGGAGGAAACCATCGCATCAATGCCCTGATCCAACGCTTCTGCGCCCAGATAGGCGCCCCACGGGAAGGCGGCGATGATGACATCGGTGGTATAGTCTGCCGGCGGGTTAACGCCCATGCCGACATCACCGACAAACACCAGCGGACGGATATAGGCGCTGGTCAGGTTGTTTTTACGGATCACCGCGCGGCAGGCTTCCATCAGCTCGTCGACGCTCTGGGAGACCGGGAAGCGGTAGATTTTGGCGGAGTCGCGCAGACGTTGCATATGCTCACGATGGCGGAAAACAACTGGCCCTTTGTGCGAGTCGTAGCAGCGGATACCTTCAAATACAGACGTACCGTAGTGCAATGCGTGAGACATTACGTGAACTTTCGCGTCTTCCCAACGTACCATCTCGCCATTGGACCAAATGTAGTCTGCTTTTTTCGTCGTCATTATGCTTCCTTTTGCGCTTACGCGCGGATTTGTTGTGATGATGATGATGTAGCGCGCTGCCGGATATCGACCCTGGCAACGTCGACAAGTTTGCTCAACTGGCTAAACAGTAATTCGACAGGACGCGGGCTGGCAACGGTCAATTCAATATTTATGTTGCGCGCATCGCAGGCCGTTTCCATGTTCATTGCACATACCTGAAAGCCACGGTGGCGCACTACGCGCAGCACGCGTTCTAAGGTTTCCGGATTAAAGCGAGCTTCAACAGCGACGTCATGGTGCATCATGATAATTTCTCCAGCATTTGTGAGTTACTGGCACCGGGCGGCACCAGCGGCCAGACATTCTCGAGCTCATCGATCGAGACATGAAGCAGATAGGGCCCATCGCTTGAGAGCATTGCGTCAAGTGCCGCTTCAACCTGGTCTTTACGGGTAATGTGTTGGCCTGGGATGCCGAAGGCGTTGGCCAGCATGAGGAAATCGGGGTTATCGGTCAGGGTGGTTTCACTGTAACGCTCATTGAAGAACAACTGCTGCCATTGGCGAACCATCCCTAATCGCTGGTTATCGAGTAAAACGATCTTCAGCGGTAACTGCTTGCGTTTTACGGTGCCCAGCTCCTGCACATTCATCATGAAGGAGCCGTCACCGGAGATACAGATTACCGTATCCTCCGGACGCGCAACCTGCGCGCCAACGGCGGCGGGCAGGCCAAAGCCCATGGTGCCTAAGCCACTCGAGGTGATGAAGTTTTCCGGGCGGGTAAAGCTCAGATGCTGGGCAGCCCACATCTGATGCTGGCCAACATCCGTCGTCACGACGCTGTTTTCCGGTTTGCGATCTGAAAGCTGCTTTAACAGCAGCGGAGCATAGATTGCCTCGCCGGGGTGATCGTAGCGCCAGGCATGTTCGTGGCGCAGATCGGCACAGTGTTGACGCCACTCATCGATTGCCAACTGCTGTTGCAGCGCAGGCAGCAGCGCATTTAAATCGCCCTGCAAGGCAACATGCGCCTGGCGCAGCTTGCTCATCTCTGCCGGGTCGATATCCATATGGATAACGCGAGCATGAGGCGCGAAGGTGTTCAGTTTGCCGGTCACACGATCATCGAAACGCGCGCCAACGGCAATCAGCAAATCACACTCCTGTACGGCAAAGTTAGCCGCTTTCGTGCCGTGCATGCCCAGCATACCCAGGTAATAGGGGTAGGCTGGTGCCACCGCGCCTAAGCCTTTCAACGTGCAGGCAATCGGCATGTTCGTCTCTGCCAGGAACGCGCGCAGGGCAGGAACCGCTTGCGCCATCCCCACACCGCCGCCAACGTAGAGCATCGGTTTTTTCGCCTGAGCGAGCATCGCCGCGGCCTGAGAAGCCTCCGCCTGAGGAAATGCGACCTCCTCCTGCTCAGTGACGAAGTCCGGCTCCCAGTTACCAACGGCCAGCTGAATATCTTTCGGGATATCAACTAACACCGGGCCGGGGCGGCCGGAGTTGGCGATATGAAACGCTTCCGCCATCACGCGCGGCAGAGAATCAAGAGAGTCAACCAGGAAGCTGTGTTTGGTACAGGAGAGAGACATGCCCAGCACATCCACTTCCTGAAAAGCGTCGGTGCCAATCAGTGGAGCAGCAACCTGCCCGGTGATCGCCACCACCGGAACGGAATCAAGCAACGCATCCGCAAGACCGGTGATTAAGTTCGTCGCACCCGGGCCGGAAGTGGCAATGCAGACGCCGGTTTTACCCGTTGCGCGAGCATACCCGATAGCCGCCATCGCTGCGCCCTGCTCATGCCGACACAATAGGTGTTCCACGCCGCCGTCATATAGCGCATCGTAAACCGGCATGATTGCACCGCCAGGATAGCCGAAAACCGTATCGACCTGCTGCGCTCGCAACGCATGTACCACCCATTGTGCTCCATTCATAGCTACATCCCCGTCGAATATCGTGAGAAACAGAATTTTATGCTGATATTCATTTCTGTTCCTGGTTTGCGTTTTTTGGTGATAAAAAAACCCCCGGACCTTTCGGTGCGGGGGTCTTAGTTCGTTAAGGCTTGATTTCTAAGCCTTTCCTCGTCCAAGTGCAGCCCCGCACGGTGGGATAATAATCACCACCACGCTAATCACGATAAGGCTAATCACTCGTAGAAGGGCTGTCATAGTTGTTCGTTCTTGCTTCATGTTCGAAGGAATGCCTAAAGAGGTAACACAGATTTGCGATGTGGCACAAGAAAAAATTATGACGCCTCATTTGAAAGTTAAGGGGATTAACTAAAAAGCGTTTGTTTTATATAGCAAAAATATGAGGTGAAAATATTTCACGCTTTATCGGCTGGCTGGCAAGTTGTGAACTCCCTTCCAGCGTGGCGAAACATATACGAAATTGCAGCGATATGCTGGAAACAAACGCGTAATAACGATATCTGTTCGATGAAAAAAGCGGGAGGCAGCAAGATAATGCTATCGACAAGGAGGGTCTATGGCGTTGTCAGTAATCTATACAAGAGCGGTGTTAGGCGTCGCCGCACCGCTTGTCACCGTCGAAGTTCATATCAGCAACGGGCTGCCAGGATTAACCATTGTCGGGCTGCCCGAAACGACGGTTAAGGAGGCCCGCGATCGCGTACGCAGTGCCGTCATCAATAGTGGTTATGATTTCCCCGCAAAGCGGATCACCATTAACCTGGCACCCGCAGATCTGCCTAAAGAGGGTGGGCGATATGACTTACCTATCGCTATCGCGCTCCTGGCGGCCTCTGAGCAGGTGAACGCGGCGTCACTCGACCATTACGAATTCGTCGGTGAGTTAGCGCTTACGGGCGCGTTACGCGGCGTTCCCGGCGCTATCTCGTGCGTTATGGAAGCCGTGAAGGCTAACAGGCGAATTGTCATTGCGAAAGAGAACGAAGCGGAAGCGAGCCTGGCTGAGACGCAGGCGTGTCTGGTGGCGAATCATCTTCTGGAGGTGTGTGCGTTTCTGGAAGGTAAACAGACGTTGTTGAACCCTACCCCCCTGGCTGCGCTGGAAGATGAGCACAGAGAGGATCTGCGGGACATTATTGGTCAGGAACAAGGGAAGCGTGCGCTGGAAATTACAGCGGCCGGAGGGCATAACTTGCTTTTGATTGGCCCGCCGGGGACGGGAAAAACGATGCTGGCCAGCAGAATGAGCGGCTTACTTCCTCCGCTCTCTAATACCGAAGCATTAGAGAGCGCGGCGGTGATGAGTTTAATCAATAGCGCAAGCTTGACCCGCCACTGGAAGCGCAGGCCGTTTCGATCGCCGCATCACAGCGCCTCATTAACTGCCATGGTTGGAGGAGGATCCATACCAGCACCTGGCGAGATCTCTCTGGCGCATAACGGCGTGCTTTTTCTTGATGAGCTCCCCGAATTTGAACGCCGTGTTCTCGATGCATTGCGCGAACCGATTGAATCCGGGCAGATCCATATTTCGCGTACGCGGGCAAAAGTCACTTTCCCCGCCCGCTTTCAATTGATCGCAGCTATGAATCCAAGTCCGACCGGTCATTATCAGGGAAAACATAATCGCTGTTCGCCCGAGCAAACGTTACGTTATCTGGGAAAGTTATCCGGCCCTTTTCTCGACCGCTTCGATCTCTCGCTGGAGATACCGTTGCCCACACGCGGTTTAATGAGTGAACCACAACAAGGGGGTGAAGGCAGCGACGCTGTGCGTGCGCGAGTGGTTGAAGCGCAGGCGCAACAGCATCAGCGCCAGCAAAAGCTCAACGCGCAACTGGAGAGCAGCGAAACCAGGCGCTTCTGTGCGCTGACGAAAGAAGATGGGAAATGGCTGGAAGAGACGCTGACGCGGCTGGGTTTATCCGTACGCGCCTGGCAGCGGTTGCTTAAGGTAGCCAGAACCATCGCGGATCTTGAACAACAGGAAACCATTCGTCGGGAACATTTGCAGGAAGCGCTAAGTTACCGGGCAATCGACAGGCTACTCATTCATCTACAAAATATGTTGGCATAAAAAAAGGGGCCGGAGCCCCTTTCTTCTTAATCCTCGGATTCAGTGTAATCTTCCGCGCCTTCCATCTGCGGTTTTCCACCTGAGAGAGTATGGAAACGCTTCGGACGTTTGATGCGTGCCATATACTTGATCCATACACGTTCAGCTTCCGTGTTGGGTTCACGCTCACCACGGCAAACGGCAACAAACTGGTTCTCTTCTTCAGTCACCGGTTCACGCTTGCCGAGTTCCAGCTCGTTAAAAGCATAACCATGACGTTCAAGCAGTTGCGCCTCTTTGATGGTGAAATCACCGTGACGGGAGAACCCGCGAGGATAATTTTTATTGTCGAAAAAACGATTAGTCGTCGTAAAGCTTTCCGCCATCCTGCACGCTCCTAATTCTTTGGCCGAGCTATTTATGGCGCGGAGTATTAGTTACGCTTGACAGAGTGTAAAACAAAACATTTAAATCATTACGACAAAAAATTTTGCGGAGAAAACAGTGGATACGGAATTGTTAAAAACTTTCCTCGAAGTGAGCAGGACTCGTCACTTCGGGCGCGCAGCGGAAGCACTTTATCTCACGCAGTCCGCGGTGAGCTTTCGTATCCGCCAGCTGGAGAACCAGTTGGGGGTTAATCTCTTCACCCGCCATCGTAATAATATCCGCCTGACCGCGGCCGGCGAGAAGCTGCTGCCCTATGCAGAAACGCTTATGAGTACCTGGCAAGCCGCCCGTAAAGAGGTAGCACATACGTCGCGGCATCATCAGTTTTCAATTGGTGCCAGCGCATCGCTTTGGGAATGTATGCTGAGTGACTGGCTCTCCCGGCTTTACCATTTGCAAGATAACCTTCAGTTTGAAGCACGCATTGCGCAACGACAATCTCTGGTAAAACAGTTACATGAGAGACAACTCGATCTACTGATAACGACCGAGACGCCAAAGATGGATGAGTTCAGCAGCCAGTTATTAGGCCATTTCACACTTGCTCTTTATAGCGCCGAACCAGAAAAGAAAAAAAGCGATCTCAACTACTTACGCCTGGAGTGGGGGCCGGACTTTCAGCAACATGAGTCGGGATTGATCGCCAGTGATGACGTGCCGACGCTAACGACCAGTTCAGCAGAAGTGGCGCATCAACAATTACCAAAACTAAATGGTTGTACCTGGTTGCCCGTTTCCTGGGCTGAGCCGAAAGAGAGCTTATATCGTGTTGTCGATACAGAGACACTCTCGCGTCCGTTATATGCGATCTGGCTGCAAAACAGTGATAAACAGAGTCAGATAAAGGATCTTTTGAAGGTTAACGTTATCGAATAGGGCGTTCTGGAGGGCAAGGACGCTCTTCAGATCTTTTGAAGTATTAGAAAGGTACTGGCGCAAGAGGAGAGTTGCCTAAAAAAAAGCAAAAAAAAATCCTTAGCAGATGCTAAGGATTATTTCTGGCAGGGGCGGAGGGACTCGAACCCCCAACACCCGGTTTTGGAGACCGGTGCTCTACCAATTGAACTACGCCCCTAATTAGGGTGGCGGAACGGACGGGACTCGAACCCGCGACCCCCTGCGTGACAGGCAGGTATTCTAACCGACTGAACTACCGCTCCACCGAATTTTTCTACAACCACCGGTTTGTTGCCCCGGTTTACTGCTTAATTTGATGCCTGGCAGTTCCCTACTCTCGCATGGGGAGACCCCACACTACCATCGGCGCTACGGCGTTTCACTTCTGAGTTCGGCATGGGGTCAGGTGGGACCACCGCGCTAGTGCCGCCAGGCAAATTCTGTTGCCATCCCGCTTTCGCCGGACGGCTTAATCTGGTATCAGCTGAAAATCATCTCTCTTCCGCCAAAACATCTTCGGCGTTGTAAGGTTAAGCCTCACGGTTCATTAGTACCGGTTAGCTCAACGCATCGCTGCGCTTACACACCCGGCCTATCAACGTCGTCGTCTTCAACGTTCCTTCAGGAGACTTAAAGTCTCAGGGAGAACTCATCTCGGGGCAAGTTTCGTGCTTAGATGCTTTCAGCACTTATCTCTTCCGCATTTAGCTACCGGGCAGTGCCATTGGCATGACAACCCGAACACCAGTGATGCGTCCACTCCGGTCCTCTCGTACTAGGAGCAGCCCCCCTCAATTCTCCAGCGCCCACGGCAGATAGGGACCGAACTGTCTCACGACGTTCTAAACCCAGCTCGCGTACCACTTTAAATGGCGAACAGCCATACCCTTGGGACCTACTTCAGCCCCAGGATGTGATGAGCCGACATCGAGGTGCCAAACACCGCCGTCGATATGAACTCTTGGGCGGTATCAGCCTGTTATCCCCGGAGTACCTTTTATCCGTTGAGCGATGGCCCTTCCATTCAGAACCACCGGATCACTATGACCTGCTTTCGCACCTGCTCGCGCCGTCACGCTCGCAGTCAAGCCAGCTTATGCCATTGCACTAACCTCCTGATGTCCGACCAGGATTAGCTGACCTTCGTGCTCCTCCGTTACGCTTTAGGAGGAGACCGCCCCAGTCAAACTACCCACCAGACACTGTCCGCAACCCGGATCACGGGTCCACGTTAGAACATCAAACATTAAAGGGTGGTATTTCAAGGTTGGCTCCACGCAGACTGGCGTCCACGCTTCAAAGCCTCCCACCTATCCTACACATCAAGGCTCAATGTTCAGTGTCAAGCTATAGTAAAGGTTCACGGGGTCTTTCCGTCTTGCCGCGGGTACACTGCATCTTCACAGCGAGTTCAATTTCACTGAGTCTCGGGTGGAGACAGCCTGGCCATCATTACGCCATTCGTGCAGGTCGGAACTTACCCGACAAGGAATTTCGCTACCTTAGGACCGTTATAGTTACGGCCGCCGTTTACCGGGGCTTCGATCAAGAGCTTCACCTTGCGGTTGACCCCATCAATTAACCTTCCGGCACCGGGCAGGCGTCACACCGTATACGTCCACTTTCGTGTTTGCACAGTGCTGTGTTTTTAATAAACAGTTGCAGCCAGCTGGTATCTTCGACTGGTTTCAGCTCCGTGAGCAAGTCACTTCACCTACACACCAGCGTGCCTTCTCCCGAAGTTACGGCACCATTTTGCCTAGTTCCTTCACCCGAGTTCTCTCAAGCGCCTTGGTATTCTCTACCTGACCACCTGTGTCGGTTTGGGGTACGATTTCGTGTTACCTGATGCTTAGAGGCTTTTCCTGGAAGCAGGGCATTTGTCACTTCAGCACCGTAGTGCCTCGTCATCACGCCTCAGTGTTAAAGTGAACCGGATTTACCTGGAACACACACCTACACGCTTAAACCGGGACAACCGTCGCCCGGCCGACATAGCCTTCTCCGTCCCCCCTTCGCAGTAACACCAAGTACAGGAATATTAACCTGTTTCCCATCGACTACGCCTTTCGGCCTCGCCTTAGGGGTCGACTCACCCTGCCCCGATTAACGTTGGACAGGAACCCTTGGTCTTCCGGCGAGCGGGCTTTTCACCCGCTTTATCGTTACTTATGTCAGCATTCGCACTTCTGATACCTCCAGCATGCCTCACAGCACACCTTCGACGGCTTACAGAACGCTCCCCTACCCAACAACACATAGTGTCGCTGCCGCAGCTTCGGTGCATGGTTTAGCCCCGTTACATCTTCCGCGCAGGCCGACTCGACCAGTGAGCTATTACGCTTTCTTTAAATGATGGCTGCTTCTAAGCCAACATCCTGGCTGTCTGGGCCTTCCCACATCGTTTCCCACTTAACCATGACTTTGGGACCTTAGCTGGCGGTCTGGGTTGTTTCCCTCTTCACGACGGACGTTAGCACCCGCCGTGTGTCTCCCGTGATAACATTCTCCGGTATTCGTAGTTTGCATCGGGTTGGTAAGCCGGGATGGCCCCCTAGCCGAAACAGTGCTCTACCCCCGGAGATGAATTCACGAGGCGCTACCTAAATAGCTTTCGGGGAGAACCAGCTATCTCCCGGTTTGATTGGCCTTTCACCCCCAGCCACAGGTCATCCGCTAATTTTTCAACATTAGTCGGTTC
This sequence comes from Kosakonia sp. Marseille-Q7440, assembly GCF_965119485.1. Classification (NCBI taxonomy): domain Bacteria; kingdom Pseudomonadati; phylum Pseudomonadota; class Gammaproteobacteria; order Enterobacterales; family Enterobacteriaceae; genus Kosakonia; species Kosakonia sp. Marseille-Q7440. Next base: position 93,999 of record NZ_CBCPLT010000002.1, read on the forward strand.
GGTCCTCCAGTTAGTGTTACCCAACCTTCAACCTGCCCATGGCTAGATCACCGGGTTTCGGGTCTATACCCTGCAACTTAACGCCCAGTTAAGACTCGGTTTCCCTGCGGCTCCCCTATACGGTTAACCTTGCTACAGAATATAAGTCGCTGACCCATTATACAAAAGGTACGCAGTCACCCCATAAAAGAGGCTCCCACTGCTTGTACGTACACGGTTTCAGGTTCTGTTTCACTCCCCTCGCCGGGGTTCTTTTCGCCTTTCCCTCACGGTACTGGTTCACTATCGGTCAGTCAGGAGTATTTAGCCTTGGAGGATGGTCCCCCCATATTCAGACAGGATACCACGTGTCCCGCCCTACTCATCGAGCTCACAACCTGTGTGCTTTTGTGTACGGGGCTGTCACCCTGTATCGCGCGACTTTCCAGACGCTTCCACTAACACTCAGGCTGATTCAGGCTCTGGGCTGTTCCCCGTTCGCTCGCCGCTACTGGGGGAATCTCGGTTGATTTCTTTTCCTCGGGGTACTTAGATGTTTCAGTTCCCCCGGTTCGCCTCACAGCACTATGTATTCATGCTGTGATAGTGCAACGGATTGCACTGGGTTTCCCCATTCGGACATCGCCGGCTGTAACGGTTCATATCACCTTACCGGCGCTTTTCGCAGATTAGCACGTCCTTCATCGCCTCTGACTGCCAGGGCATCCACCGTGTACGCTTAGTCGCTTAACCTCACAACCCGAAGATGTTTCGTAAAACACCCTCAGTTGCGAAAATTTGAGAGACTCACAGAACAATTCGCATTGTTCAGTGTTTCAATTTTCAGCTTGATCCAGATTTTTAAAGAGCAAAACTTCGCAGCACACACAGAATGTGTACTCTGAAGTTTTTTAGTGACGAACAGTGAGGATGGTGGAGCTATGCGGGATCGAACCGCAGACCTCCTGCGTGCAAAGCAGGCGCTCTCCCAGCTGAGCTATAGCCCCATCGTAGTTAAATCCCGTTACCGGTAATTTTTCCTGAGACAAGGCGTGAAAGGGCGAAGCATACTGAAGTATGCGAGTCGTTTCACAACGCTGTATTCAGGGAAAATTTGGTAGGCCTGAGTGGACTTGAACCACCGACCTCACCCTTATCAGGGGTGCGCTCTAACCACCTGAGCTACAAGCCTGCAGAGATTTTCACTGCTCGTTATTTTTCATCAGACAATCTGTGTGGACACTGCAGGGAAAGGTTCTTTAAGGTAAGGAGGTGATCCAACCGCAGGTTCCCCTACGGTTACCTTGTTACGACTTCACCCCAGTCATGAATCACAAAGTGGTAAGCGCCCTCCCGAAGGTTAAGCTACCTACTTCTTTTGCAACCCACTCCCATGGTGTGACGGGCGGTGTGTACAAGGCCCGGGAACGTATTCACCGTGACATTCTGATTCACGATTACTAGCGATTCCGACTTCATGGAGTCGAGTTGCAGACTCCAATCCGGACTACGACGCACTTTATGAGGTCCGCTAGCTCTCGCGAGATTGCTTCTCTTTGTATGCGCCATTGTAGCACGTGTGTAGCCCTGGTCGTAAGGGCCATGATGACTTGACGTCATCCCCACCTTCCTCCAGTTTATCACTGGCAGTCTCCTTTGAGTTCCCGGCCTAACCGCTGGCAACAAAGGATAAGGGTTGCGCTCGTTGCGGGACTTAACCCAACATTTCACAACACGAGCTGACGACAGCCATGCAGCACCTGTCTCACAGTTCCCGAAGGCACCAATCCATCTCTGGAAAGTTCTGTGGATGTCAAGACCAGGTAAGGTTCTTCGCGTTGCATCGAATTAAACCACATGCTCCACCGCTTGTGCGGGCCCCCGTCAATTCATTTGAGTTTTAACCTTGCGGCCGTACTCCCCAGGCGGTCGACTTAACGCGTTAGCTCCGGAAGCCACGCCTCAAGGGCACAACCTCCAAGTCGACATCGTTTACGGCGTGGACTACCAGGGTATCTAATCCTGTTTGCTCCCCACGCTTTCGCACCTGAGCGTCAGTCTTCGTCCAGGGGGCCGCCTTCGCCACCGGTATTCCTCCAGATCTCTACGCATTTCACCGCTACACCTGGAATTCTACCCCCCTCTACGAGACTCAAGCCTGCCAGTTTCGGATGCAGTTCCCAGGTTGAGCCCGGGGATTTCACATCCGACTTGACAGACCGCCTGCGTGCGCTTTACGCCCAGTAATTCCGATTAACGCTTGCACCCTCCGTATTACCGCGGCTGCTGGCACGGAGTTAGCCGGTGCTTCTTCTGCGGGTAACGTCAATCGACGCGGTTATTAACCGCATCGCCTTCCTCCCCGCTGAAAGTACTTTACAACCCGAAGGCCTTCTTCATACACGCGGCATGGCTGCATCAGGCTTGCGCCCATTGTGCAATATTCCCCACTGCTGCCTCCCGTAGGAGTCTGGACCGTGTCTCAGTTCCAGTGTGGCTGGTCATCCTCTCAGACCAGCTAGGGATCGTCGCCTAGGTGAGCCGTTACCCCACCTACTAGCTAATCCCATCTGGGCACATCTGATGGCAAGAGGCCCGAAGGTCCCCCTCTTTGGTCTTGCGACATTATGCGGTATTAGCTACCGTTTCCAGTAGTTATCCCCCTCCATCAGGCAGTTTCCCAGACATTACTCACCCGTCCGCCACTCGTCAGCAAAGCAGCAAGCTGCTTCCTGTTACCGTTCGACTTGCATGTGTTAGGCCTGCCGCCAGCGTTCAATCTGAGCCATGATCAAACTCTTCAATTTAAAGTTTGATGCTCATCGAATTAAACCGTAATGAATTACGTGTTCACCCGTGAGACTTGGTATTCATTTATCGTCCGAGGACGTTAAGAATCCATGTCACCTGAGTGCCCACACAGATTGTCTGATAAATTGTTAAAGAGCAGTGCCGCTTCGCTTTTCGCAGCGGCGCGGGGTGTGCATATTACGCTTTCCCGCCGTGAAGTCAACTGATTGTTTTCAGAATTCTTCACCTGACAGGCCGGTGTGTTTGCCGTTGTGCCGTGTCAGTGGAGGCGCATTATAGGCAGTTAATTCTCCCTGACAACCCTTAATTTCAAAAAACTTTTCAACCGTATTTTTTTTCAACAAAGTGCGGTTAAAAGCGGCATAAATAGCGGGTATCGCTGTTTTTACCACCACTTATAGATATCGAATGGCATACTACCGAGTGAAATAAAGAAGAAGGAAGTGAGAAATGCCTTTAAACGCACAGCAACTTGCCGCGCAGAAAAACATCTCCTGGGTCATAGCCGAGAAACTGGCGCAGCAGATCCTGAGAGGAGAGTACGCGCCGGGAGCCATTTTGCCCGGCGAGATGGAGCTCGGCGAGAAGTTTGGCGTAAGCCGTACCGCAGTGAGAGAGGCAATAAAGACGTTAACCGCGAAGGGCATGGTCTTACCCCGCCCGCGTATCGGCACGCGCGTGATGCCGAAGGGAAACTGGAATTTCCTTGATACCGAGCTGCTCTCATGGTGGATGAGCGAAGACAATTTCCAGGAAGTGATCCAACACTTTCTTGTTATGCGCGCCAGTCTTGAGCCGCAGGCCTGTCTTCTCGCCGCCACACTTGCAAGCGCCGGGCAAAAGGCTTATCTGAATACATTAATGGAAGAGATGGTGTGCCTGAAAAAGTCGTTTAACCGTGAACGCTGGATAGAGGTGGACATGGCGTGGCATGAACATATCTACACCATGAGCGGTAATCCTTTCCTTATGTCTTTCGCCACACTTTTCCACTCGGTTTACCATACTTACTTCACCTCTATTACTGAAAACGAAGTGATTAAGCTGGATCTTCACCAGGCTATCGTCGATGCGATTCAGGAAAGCGACGGTGATAGTGCGTTTCAGGCGTGCCAGAGATTGTTGAATTCGCCTAATTAAAGGAATGAGTATGACAAAGAAGAAAGGGCGCAGTATGGCCGGGCTGCCGTGGATAGCCGCGATGGCCTTTTTTATGCAGGCGCTCGACGCCACCATCCTTAACACTGCCCTCCCCGCTATTGCGCAAAGTCTTAACCGTTCGCCGCTGGCGATGCAGTCCGCCATTATCAGTTACACCCTGACCGTCGCGATGCTTATTCCGGTCAGCGGCTGGCTGGCCGACCGCTTCGGCACGCGACGCATCTTTATGTTAGCCGTCAGCCTCTTCACCCTCGGCTCGCTGGCCTGCGCCCTCTCCAACTCTCTGGCCATGCTGGTTGTCTTTCGCGTAATTCAGGGGATTGGCGGCGCGATGATGATGCCGGTCGCGCGCCTTGCCCTGCTGCGCGCTTATCCACGCAGTGAATTACTGCCGGTGCTTAACTTTGTCACCATGCCGGGGCTGGTCGGGCCGATTCTTGGCCCGGTAATGGGTGGCGTACTGGTTACCTGGGCAAGCTGGCACTGGATCTTCCTGATTAATATTCCTATTGGTGTCGCCGGGTTGCTCTACGCGCGTAAATATATGCCGAACTTCACCACCCCGCGCCGCAGCTTCGATATGTGGGGCTTCCTGTTATTCGGCTTAAGCCTGGTGCTCTTCTCCAGCGGGATGGAGTTGTTCGGCGAAAAAGTGGTCGAAACCTGGCTTGCCCTCAGCATTATCTTCAGCGGCATCGCCCTGCTGCTACTCTATATTCGCCATGCCCGCCGCCACCCGACGCCGCTTATCTCGCTCAACCTGTTTAAGACCCGCACCTTCTCTGTCGGCATCGCCGGGAATATCGCTTCGCGCCTCGGCACTGGCTGCGTTCCTTTCTTAATGCCACTGATGCTGCAGGTTGGCTTTGGCTATCCGGCGCTGATTGCCGGTTGCATGATGGCACCGACCGCTCTGGGCTCCATTCTGGCGAAATCGACCGTCACGCAGATCCTGCGCTGGTTTGGCTATCGCAAAACGCTGGTTGGCGTCACGCTCTTTATTGGCGTGATGATTGCGCAGTTCGCTCTGCAAACCCAGGCGATGGCGATCTGGATGCTAGTGCTACCGCTGTTCATATTAGGCATGGCGATGTCGACGCAGTTTACCGCCATGAACACCATCTCCCTTGCCGACTTAACGGATGAGAACGCCAGTAGCGGCAATAGCGTGCTGGCGGTAACGCAGCAGCTGTCGATAAGCCTCGGTGTCGCCGTGAGCGCAGCGGTGCTGCGTTTTTATGAAGGGGTTGATGGCACCAACACCGTTGAGCAGTTCCACTACACCTTTATCACGATGGGCGCAGTAACGGTGGTCTCCGCTTTAACCTTTATGCTGCTGAAAGCGAAAGATGGCCGCAACCTGATCAAGGAGCGCCACAAAAAATCAGGCTGAGCCGCGCTCCATTAGGACCGGTGTCAGTTGCAGACGCTGTTGTTGCAGGCTCGGGTCGGCAATACGGTGGATCAGCACATCAATCGCCAGCTCACCCAGTTCATCCTTTGGCTGATGGATGGTGGTGAGCGGCGGCGTCATATAGCGCGCCAGCTCAATATCGTCGTAACCGACAATCGCCATATCCTGCGGGATCGACAGCCCCGCCTGGTAGAGCGCCTGATAAGCGCCAACTGCCATCGCATCATTGCCGATAAATACCGCCTGAGGGCGCTCATCCATCGCCAGCAAACGCTGCATCGCCGTCAGGCCACCGCCAAACTCAAAATCACTTTCGATCTCATCGCCGTCGCGAATCGTTAGCCCGGCGCGCGCCATCGCCTCGCGGTACCCCTCCAGTCGCAGCCGGGAGGGCGTTTTATCCAGCGGGCCGGTAATACAGGCGATACGCGTCATCCCTTTATGAATGAGATACTCCGTCGCCATCATGCCGCCCAGCAGCGAGTTGTCCTGAATCAGATCGCTGTCGCCATCGAACGGCGCCCAGTCCATCATCACGGTAGGAATCGAGGGGTAACGGCTCATGATGACTTGCGAAGGCTGATGCGTTTCGGTGCAGAGCAGAAGCAGCCCGTCGACGCGCTTTTGCATCAGCGTTTCCAGATTGCGGTTCATCCGCTGCTCGTCGCCTTCGGTATTGCATAACACCAAGCTGTAGCCACGCTCGAAGCAGCTGCGCTCCACCCCACGCACCAGCTCAGAGTAAAAAGGGTTGGTACTGGCGGTGATCAGCATCCCAATCGTGCGCGTCTGTTTAAGCTTCAGGCTGCGCGCCACCGCGGAAGGCGCATAGTTCAGCGACGTGATCGCGGCGTCTACCTTCTCGCGAATCGCCTCACTAACAAAGCGATCGTTATTAATAACGTGGGAGACGGTAGAGGTAGAAACGCCCGCCAGGCGGGCAACATCCTTCATGGTGGCCACGCGTCACCCCTGCTGAGCGAGAAAATCATCAATCTCATTACGCCACGGAACCGAAGGCTGCGCCCCTTTGCGCGTCACGGCGATAGCCGCCGCCGCATGGGCAAAGCGGATCGCCTCATCCAGCGGCTTCTCTTCCAGCAGCGCAGTCATCAGCGCGCCGTTAAAGGTGTCGCCCGCGGCGATGGTATCAATGGCCTTCACCTTGAAACCAGCTACCCGCTTGCCTTCACCGTTTACGCTGGCCCACACACCGCGGCTGCCGAGAGTAATGATGACCGTACGGATGCCTTTCTCATGCAGCACCCGCGCGGCACGCGCCGCATCTTCATCACTGGAAACCGCGATGCCGGTGAGTTTTTCTGCTTCGGTTTCATTGGGGGTAATGATGTCCACCAGCGCCAGCAGCTCATCGGAGAGTTGCCGGGCGGGGGCGGGGTTTAGCGCGACCGTAGTATGGTTTTGCTGTGCAATACGGGCTGCCGCCAGCACGCTCTCAACCGGTGATTCCAGCTGCATTAACAGTGCCGAGGCCTCTGCAATTAACGTCTGCTGCTCAGCCACGCGTTCGGTGGAGAGCGCCGCATTGGCGCCGGCATGAATACCGATGACATTCTCCCCTTCGCCGTTAACGAAAATCAGCGCCACGCCGGTCGACTCGCCCGCAACCACGCTGACAGGTGCCACATCAATGTTGTCGCTGGCGAGCTGCTTACGCACCCGCGCGCCGGTATCGTCATCGCCGGTGCAGGCGATAAAGGCGATATCCGCGCCGCTGCGTCCGGCCGCGACCGCCTGATTGGCCCCTTTGCCGCCGAACGCCACCTGATAGTGGTTGCCGGTTACGGTTTCGCCGGGTGTCGGGAAAGATTCAAGGTTAAGAATGTGATCGGCATTGATACTGCCAAGAACGACGAGTTTGCCTGCGGTTTTCATGATGAGCGTGTCCATAAAGTGCGCCACCGCGAACGGTGGCGCGTGCCATGCTTTTCTTTTATTACCTTGTCCCTCAGGCTGACAGAACGTACATCGAGCCTGAACGTTCTGTTACTGCTTGATGACCAGCTTCAGGTCAACCGGATTTTTAGCGTAAACTTTTTCGCCTTTCAACACTTTGTCTGCGGTATCAACGCCTTTCGCGCCAATCTGCTCAGGCAGCTGGGCAACGGTAGCAGCCAGTTTGCCGTCGTTAACCGCTTTTTCACCATCCGGCGTACCGTCAAAACCGACCACCATCACGTCGCTTTTGCCCGCGGTCTGCAGCGCGCGCAGCGCACCGAGCGCCATCTCATCGTTCTGGGCGAATACCGCCTGCACATCCGGATGCGCGGTCAGCAGGTTCTGCATCACGTTCAGGCCTTTGGTGCGGTCGAAGTCTGCCGGCTGGCTGGCGAGGACTTTGAATTTGTGCGCAGCAACAGCCTGCTGGAAACCTTCACCACGCTCGCGCGCGGCGGAGGTCCCGGCAATGCCCTGCAACTCGATCACTTTCGCGCCTTCACCCGCTTTCTTGGCGATGTAATCACCGGCAATTTTACCCCCGAGCACGTTATCAGAGGCGATATGGCTTACCACTTCACCGCTGCTGGCAACGCGGTCGAGGGTAATGACCGGGATTTTGGCCTGGTTAGCCATTTTGATGGCGTTACCGACCGCATCGGAATCGGTCGGGTTGATCAGCAGAAGCTTGGTGCCGCGAACGGTTAAATCCTGGACGTTCGCCAGCTCTTTCGCCGGGTTGTTCTGCGAGTCCAGCACCACCAGGTCATAACCCAGTTTGTCGGCCTCTTTCTGTGCGCCATCCTTCAGCGAGACGAAGAAGGGGTTATTCAGGGTCGAGATCACCAGAGCAATAGAGTCTTTCGCCATCGCGTTCGCACTTACCGTGGCGCTCAGGGCAACAGCAGAAACCAGAGTGGCCAGTTTTTTCATGTTCATGTTCATGAGTCCTGTTGTGTAGGGAATTACTGCTTTTTGTTGTCTACCAGCACCGCCAGCAGAATCACCACTGCTTTAACGATCATCTGGTAATAGGAAGAAACGCTCAACAAATTCAGGCCATTATTGAGGAAGCCAAGAATCAATGCGCCGATCAATGTCCCAACAATACGACCTTTCCCGCCGGCAAGGCTGGTACCGCCCAGCACTACCGCGGCAATCGCATCCAGTTCATAACCCGCGCCCGCGGTCGGCTGCGCTGAGGAGAGACGCGCAACTTCAATAATGCCCGCCAGCGAGGCCAGCAGGCCGCTCAGGGAGTAGACGATAATTTTGACTTTATCGACGCTGATACCCGAGAGACGTGTCGCCGCTTCGTTACCGCCCAGCGCATAGATGTAGCGCCCCAGACGGGTGTGATGCAACAGATACCAGGCGGCAATAAAGACAACGGCCATGATCCACACCGGGGTCGGCACGCCGAGCGGGCGACCGATACCAAACCAGCCAAAAATATCGGCGTTAGCGGTAAAACCAGTGTTGGCGGGGCTGCCGTTGGTGTAAACCAGCGTCACGCCGCGCAGCAGCAGCATCATCACCAGCGTGGCAATAAATGCCTGAACACGGCCTTTGGCGACGATAGTGCCGGTAACAGCACCCACCGCCGCGCCCAGCGCCAGCGCACCGGCGACCGCCACCAGCGCATTCACCTCCATACCCACCAGCGAAGCGGCGACCGCACCAGTGAGCGCCAGCAGAGAACCGACGGACAGATCGATTCCCGAGGTCAGGATCACCAGCGTCATGCCCACCGCCATAATGGCGTTCACAGAGGTCTGCTGGAGAATATTCAACAGGTTATTGACGGTAAAAAAGTTGGGACTCATGGTCGAAACGATGGCGATCAACACCAGCAGGGCGATCAGCGATTTTTGTTCCATCAGCCACGCTTTGCTGAAATAGCGGCGACCAGAAACGGCCTGGGTAGTCATCTCTCTTACTCCTGATTCACACGATTAAGCTTGCCCACAGCGGCAGCCATCAACACTTCCTGAGTGGCCTGCTCGCGCGTGAATTCCCCGCCGAGATGCCCTTCATGCATCACCATGATCCGATCGCTCATACCCAACACTTCCGGCATTTCCGACGAAACAAGAATGATGCTCAGGCCATCGGCCTTGAACTGGTTAATAAGTTGGTAAATCTCTTTCTTCGCCCCCACGTCCACGCCGCGCGTGGGCTCATCGAGGATCAGCACTTTCGGGCGGGTCATCAGACCGCGCGCAATCGCCACTTTTTGTTGATTACCGCCGGAGAGCAGACCGATCTGCTGCTCCATCGACGGCGTTTTAACATTGAAGAGACGAATAAAATCACTTACCGCCTGCTGCTCTTCTTTATGCTTAAGGTTGCCGCCCGTGCGGCTGAAGTAGCGTAGCGCGGTCAAAGACATGTTCTCTTTTACCGACATGCCGAGCACCAGCCCGTCGCGCTTGCGGTCTTCGGAGATATAAACAATGCCGTTCGCCAGCCCATCCTGTGGCGTCCTCGTGATCACTTCATGACCGTCGAGGGTGACATAGCCACTGGTGCGCGGCAGTGCGCCATACAGCACTTTCATCAGCTCCGTACGCCCGGCGCCCATCAGCCCGGCAACGCCGAGGATCTCGCCTTTGCGCAGCGTAAAGCTGACGTTATCAACCCCCGGCCCGCAGAGATTATCGACCTGCAGCCGTACTTCGCCCGGCGCTTTGTCCAGACGCGGATATTGATCTTCCAGTTTGCGGCCGACCATCATCTCAATCAGCGTATCTTCCGTCAGCGTCGCGACTTCACGCTCAGCAATAAACTGCCCGTCGCGAAACACGGTGACGTCATCGCAAATCTCGAAGATCTCTTTCATACGGTGGGAGATATAGACGATGCCGCGCCCCTGCGCTTTCAGCTCGCGGATCACGCGAAACAGCGACTCGGTTTCGGTATCGGTCAGCGCATCGGTCGGCTCATCCATAATGATGACCTGCGACTCATAGCTCATCACTTTGGCGATTTCGACCATCTGCTGATCGCCAATAGATAGCTCGCCTACCGTGCGATCGCTTTTAAAACGCAGATTGAGTTTGGCCAGCAGCGTGTTGGCTTCGGCGAACATCTTTTTCCAGTCGATTTTGCCGAAGCGGTTAACAAACTCGCGGCCAAGAAAGATGTTCTCGGCAATGGTGAGCTGAGGAATCAGGTTCAGCTCCTGGTGAATAATGCCGATGCCCGCTTCCTGAGAGGATTTTGGCCCGCTGAAGGTGGTCTCTTTACCCAGCCAGAGCAGCGAACCGGCGTCACGGCTGTAGATGCCGGTCAGCACTTTCATCATTGTCGACTTTCCGGCGCCATTTTCACCGACCAGCGCCATCACGCGGCCGGAATAGACGTTCAGCGCAGCGCCGGAGAGGGCTTTAACGCCGGGAAAGGATTTATCAATGCCTTTAAGTTGCAGTAATGCGTCCATGATCGCCTCAGAAGGTGACGCCGGCACAGAGAATGATATTCGCAAACGGGGAACACTCCCCGCTGCGAATAACCGCCTGACTACCTGCGGTCTCTTTTTTGAATTGTTCGTGCGTAACGTACCGCACTTCGATGGTATTCCCCTGGTGTTGCTGCAGCTGCTCAAGGTGAGTGAGCAACGTTTCGTGGAGCTGCGGATTCAACTGCTTGATCTCCGACGCGATGATTGCGGCCTCAACCTGCATTTCCGCGGTCACCACTTCCAGCACCTGCATAAAGGAAGGCACGCCCTGGGTTAACGCCATATCAATGCGTTGCGTACTGCGCGGCACCGGCAACCCGGCATCACACACCACCAGCGTATCGGTATGACCAAGACGAGAGATGACAGAAGAAATATCAGCGTTCAGAACACAACCTTTTTTCATATTTTTGCTCCATGAGCGAAACGTTTCGCTGACGGCAGTGTAGTACGAAGATTGTTCTGAAAACTATCGCCTGATTGAAGAAGTGTGATCGAAATCGAAACGTTTCGCTCATCGCGATGGCGAAAAAAACGGCGCAGCTTTCTTAAGGGAAATTTCTGGCAATTGATAGCAAAAACCCCTCTTAGGGAGGGGTTTGAAAGGTGTCAGATTTCGACCTGCGTTCCGAGTTCGATAACCCGGTTCGGTGGGATCTCAAACTGGTCCGGCGCGCGCAGGGCGTTGCGTTGCAATACCAGGTAGAGCTTACCGCGCAGGCGCAGATACCACGGACGTTTACCGAGGATCAGCGACTCGTGGGACATAAAGAAGGAGGTTTCCATCATCCGGCAACTCAGCCCTTCCAGCCCGCAGCGGTGGAACACCTCTTCGACGTTCGGCGTTTCGCGCCAGCCGTAGCTTGCCACTACGCGCCAGAAAGTGGGCGAAAGCTGCTCAATCTGCACGCGGCGAACGTTATGCACATAAGGCGCGTCCTCCGTGCGTAACGTCAGCAGGATCACACGCTCATGCAGCACCTTGTTGTGCTTCAGGTTGTGCATCATCGCAAAAGGAATGACGTTCAGCGCGCGGGACATATAAACCGCTGTTCCCGGCACGCGAACCGGCGGCGATTTCTCCAGCGAGGCGATCATCGCCTCCAGCGAGTTACCGTGCTCATGCATCCGGCGCAGCAGGCGGAAACGCTCGCTCTTCCAGGTGGTCATCACCAGGAACATCACCAGACCGAGGCTCAATGGCAGCCAGCCGCCGGAGACAATCTTATCGAGGTTCGCCGAGAAGAGCGGCACATCGATGCAGAGGAAGAAGAGCAGCAGCATGCCGACCAGAATCTTATTCCAGTGCCAGTTTTTGCGCGCCACGGTGGTGAAGAGCATGGTGGTCAGCACCATGGTACCGGTCACCGCAATACCATACGCCGCCGCCAGGTTGCTGGAGTGCTCGAAGCTGACAATCACCAGCACCACTGCGAAGTAGAGCAGCCAGTTGATAAACGGGATATAGATCTGCCCGGACTCCATCTCCGAGGTGTGAATAATCCGCATCGGCGCCAGATAACCGAGGCGTACCGCCTGGCGCGTCAGGGAGAAGACACCGGAAATGACCGCCTGCGAGGCAATCACCGTTGCCAGCGTGGCGATAATCAGCATCGGGATCAGCGCCCATTCAGGGGCTAACAGGAAGAAGGGGTTTTTAATCGCTTCGGGGGTTTTCAGCAGCAGCGCGCCCTGGCCAAAGTAGTTCAGCACCAGCGATGGCAGCACCACGCTAAACCACGCCACGCGGATCGGCAGCTTACCAAAGTGGCCCATATCGGCGTAGAGCGCTTCCACGCCGGTAATTGAGAGCACAACGGCCCCGAGGGCGACAAACGAAATGGCTTTGTACTGCAAGAAGAAGTTAACCGCCCACATCGGGTTAAGCGCCTGCAGCACTTCCGGGTTGGCAATAATGCTGCGCACGCCGAGCACGGCCAGAATCAAAAACCACGCCAGCATAATCGGCGCAAAGAGTTTGCCCACCAGCCCGGTGCCATGTTTTTGAATCGCAAACAGCAGCGTCAACACCACGATGGAGAGCGGTACAATCCACGTGTCGAGGGAGGGAGCGACAATCTCAAGACCTTCGATGGCCGACATCACCGAGATGGCGGGCGTAATCACCACTTCGCCATAGAAGAAGCTGCCGCCGATCAGGCCCATAATCACCAGCACCGACGTCATTCTGGCGGAGGTATTACGCCCGGCAAGCGACATCAGCGTCAGGATCCCACCTTCACCGGCGTTATCCGCCCGCATCACGAAGGTGAGGTACTTAATCGAGACGACAAAAACCAGTAGCCAGAAAATCAGCGACAGGAAGCCAAAGACGGCATCGCGCTCAACGCCGAAGCCGAACTGGCCAGACAAACATTCACGCAGTGTATAGAGTGGGCTGGTACCAATATCACCGTAGACAACCCCAATTGCCGCGAGTGTGACCGCGGGTAACGATTGTTTCTTATCAGTGCTCATAGACTAATCTTTTGATTGAATGCAATTATGTGTGCTTAGTCCCTTGGCCCACAAAAAGCGCACAGTATGCACGATTATCGACGGAATCGTACCCCTAAATGCAACCACATTAATCTGGCTCAATGAAAACAAAGCCGTTCTTCAGTCTATTACAGGCACTTTCAGGAACGTTTATAATCGCTCTGACAAGCCGGAAACCACGGCGAAAGGACGCAGATTCATTATGGCTCACTTACATCTATTAGCAGAAAGAATTTCCCGCCTCAGCAGCGCGCTGGAGAAAGGCCTTTTTGAGCGCAGCCATGCGATCAGGCTCTGTTTGCTCGCCGCCCTGAGCGGCGAAAGCGTATTTCTGCTGGGTCCACCGGGCATCGCCAAAAGCCTGATTGCCCGCCGCCTGAAATTCGCCTTCAAAAATGCCCGCGCCTTTGAATATTTAATGACCCGTTTCTCTACGCCGGAAGAGGTCTTCGGCCCACTTTCCATTCAGGCGCTGAAAGATGAAGGGCGCTATGAGCGTCTCACAAGCGGCTATTTACCGGAAGCGGAAATCGTCTTTCTGGATGAAATCTGGAAAGCAGGCCCGGCGATCCTTAACACCCTGCTGACCGCCATTAACGAACGCCGTTTCCGTAACGGTGCCAGCGAAGATCACATTCCGATGCGCTTGCTGGTAGCAGCCTCTAACGAACTACCGGAAGCGGACAGCAGCCTGGAAGCGCTCTATGACCGCATGCTGATTCGTCTCTGGCTCGACAAAGTGCAGGAGAAGAGCAACTTCCGCTCAATGCTTATCAGCCAGCAGAGTGAGAGTGAAAACCCGGTACCGGCGGAGCTGCAAATCACCGACGAAGAGTACATTCGCTGGCAGCACGACATTTCACAGGTGGCGCTGCCGGAACCGGTGTTTGAGCTGATTTACACCCTGCGCCAACAGCTGGATACCCTGCCGAACGCGCCGTATGTTTCCGACCGGCGCTGGAAAAAAGCAATTCGCCTGTTACAGGCCAGCGCCTTGTTCAGCGGCCGGGACGCGGTGGCCCCCATCGATCTGATTCTGCTGAAAGATTGCCTGTGGCACGACGCGGAAAGCCTGCGCCTGCTGCAACAGCAGCTTGACGTTTTGATGACCGGGCACGCCTGGCAGCAGCAGGCGATGGTGACGCAGCTGAGTGCGATAGCCCAGCGACACCTGCAACTTCAGCAGCAGCAAAGCGATAAAACCGCACTTAGAGTGGAACGTCAGGGCGGCATGTTCAGCCGTCGTCCCCATTACGAACTTCCTGCGGATCTGACCGAGCCGGTGCTGACGCTTCTGCTACAGCAACCGCTGAAACTGCACGATCTTAACGTCATCCACATTACCCTTGAGCGCAGTGCGCTGGAGCAGTGGCTGACGAAAGGGGGAGAGATCCGCGGCAAGCTTAACGGCATTGGCTTTGCCCAGCCGCTTAATATGGAAGTGGATGCCAGCCAGCACCTGCTGGTGCGCGATGTCAGTTTGCAGAGCTCGCGCCTGGCGCTGCCGGGTACGGCGTCAGAGAACGTGCCGGATGAGATCAGGCAGCAGCTGGAGGCGCTGGACACCACCTGGCACCAGCAGCACACCCGTTTTAGCGAACAGCAGAAGTGTCTGTTTATCTCCAGCGACTGGTTGGGTCGCATTGAAGCCAGCCTGCAGGATGTCAGAGCGCAGATCCAACAGGCGCGTCAATGATCCCACTCGATACGCTCAATGTGATGCTGACCATCAGCGAAGAGGCGTTGATAGAGGATCTTATTATCCTCTTACTGGCCTCGCCGCAGCTGGCGATCTTTTTTGAAAAGTTTCCCAAGCTCAAGCACGCCATTACGGAAGATCTGCCGCGCTGGCGCGAAGCGCTAAAAAAGCACCTTAAAGAGGCGGAAGTACCCAAAACGCTGGCGGAAGAGGTACTCGCCTTTCAGCAGAGCCAGCTGCTCTCCACCTCGCAGTTTACCGTTCAGCTGCCGCAAACCCTGGCGCTACTCGATAAGGTGCAATCCCCTTTCGCGGCGCAGGCTCGCCAGATGGTCAGCGATAACCCGGCCTTCACCCCGGCCCTGCATACCCTGTTTCTTCAGCGCTGGCGTCTGAGCCTGGTGGTGCAGACCACCGCCTTTAACCAGCAACTGCTGGAGGAGGAGCGCGAACAACTGCTGAGTGAAGTGCAGGCGCGCATGACCCTTAGCGGTCAGCTTGAACCGGTGTTGATTGAAAATGAGAACGCGGCCGGCAGGTTATGGGATATGAGCGCCGGGCAGCTAAAACGCGGTGATTACCAGCTGATCGTCAAATATGGTGATTTCCTCAAAGAGCAGCCCGAACTCCAGCAGCTGGCAGAGCAGTTGGGCCGTTCGCGGGAGGCGCGTTCGGTGCCACGTAAAGACGCCCCGATGGAGACCTTCCGCAGCCTGGTGCGCGAGCCGTCGACGGTGCCGGAGCAGGTCGATGGCCTGCATCAAAGCGATGATATTCTGCGCCTGCTACCACCTGAGCTGGCGACTCTCGGCATTACCGAGCTGGAGTATGAGTTTTACCGGCGGCTGGTGGAGAAGCAGCTGCTGACCTACCGGCTTCACGGCGATGCCTGGCACGAAAAGATCACTGAGCGTCCGGTTATTCATCAGGATTTTGATGAGCAGCCGCGCGGGCCATTTATCGTCTGCGTCGACACCTCCGGTTCCATGGGCGGCTTCAACGAACAGTGTGCGAAAGCCTTCTGCCTGGCGTTGATGCGCGTGGCGCTGGCCGACAAACGGCGCTGCTTTATTATGCTCTTCTCCAGCGAAGTGGTGCGTTATGAACTGACCTGCGATAGCGGTCTGGAGCAGGCGATCCGCTTTCTGAGCCAGCGCTTTCGCGGCGGCACCGATCTGGCGAGCTGCTTTCGGGCGGTGATCGAGCGGATGCAGGGCGGCGAGTGGTATGACGCCGATGCGGTGGTGATCTCTGACTTTATCGCCCAGCGGCTGCCAGACGAGGTGATCGGTAAGGTAAAGGAGCTGCAACAGCTGCATCAACACCGCTTTCACGCGGTGGCGATGTCAGCCCACGGTAAGCCCGGCATCATGCGCATCTTTGACCATATCTGGCGCTTTGATACCGGGATGCGCAGCCGCTTGCTGCGCCGCTGGCGGCGTTAAAGCAGGCCGGCAATTTCGTCGCGCACGGCGGCGGGCCATACGCCGCACTGCACCTGGCCGATGTGCGAGAGTTGTAACAGCAGCATGGTGAGGCGCGACTGACCAATGCCGCCGCCGATGGTTTGCGGCATCTCACCGCGCAGCAGCGCCTGGTGCCAGTCAAGTTGCAGCCTCTCTTCATCACCGGTCAGTTTCAGCTGGCACTTCAGCGCTTCGGCATCAACGCGGATCCCCATCGATGAGAGCTCAAGCGCATCCTCCAGCACCGGGTTCCACACCAGGATATCGCCGTTGAGGCCGCTGAAACCGGCTTCGGCTGGCGTGCTCCAGTCATCATAATCCGGCGCGCGAACATCGTGACGCTTGCCGTCGCTAAGCTTGCCGCCAATCCCCATCAGAAAGACAGCGCCCAGCTCTTTGGCAATCGCTTTTTCGCGCCCTTTCGCATCTAAGTGTGGGAAGCGGCTAAGCAGCGTTTCGCTGTGCACGAAGTGGATCTGTTCTGGCAGGAACGGTGCCAGACCAAACTCTTCGCTAACCGCGGCTTCGGTCGCTTTGATCCCGGACCAGATCGCCTCGACGGTCGATTTCAGGGTCGCCAGCTGGCGCTGACCATCACCCAGTACGCGCTCCCAGTCCCACTGATCCACATACACGGAGTGAACGGGCGAGAGGCGATCTTCATCGGGGCGCAGAGCTTTCATATGGGTGTAAAGCCCTTCTCCCGCGCTGAAATCGTGCTGTCCCAGCGTCTGACGTTTCCACTTTGCCAGCGAGTGCACCACTTCAAAGCGGGCATCCGGCAGCGTCTTCACATTGACCTGTACCGCTTTCTCGCAACCCGACAGGTTATCCTGCGTGCCATCCCCTACCCGGCTGAGGATCGGTGCCTGCACTTCAATCAGGCCCAGTTTCTCTTCAAGCTGACGAGAGAAGAAGGATTTCACGAAGGCAATCTGGCGCTGTTTTGCGATGTAGGCGGTTTTCATTTTTTAACTCCTGTCTGCGTAGGCTTGCAATTAAGCAACAGAAACAGGCGTCAGTTCAATAATCCACAATTAAAAAGGCTAACAGGCTTTTGAATCGCTAAAATAGCCGGCTAAAATAGAATGAATCATTAATCTACATAAGAAAAACGTATGGAAAATTATCAGATCGACAATCTGGATCGCGGCATCCTTGAGGCTTTAATGGCCAATGCCCGTACGGCGTATGCTGAACTGGCGAAACAGTTCGGCGTCAGCCCGGGCACCATTCATGTGCGGGTAGAGAAGATGAAGCAGGCGGGTATTATCACCGGCGCGCGCATCGACGTCAGCCCGAAGCAACTCGGTTACGATGTTTGCTGCTTTATCGGCATCATTTTGAAGAGCGCCAAAGATTACCCCTCGGCACTGGCAAAACTGGAGAGCCTCGAAGAGGTGACCGAAGCCTACTACACGACCGGGCACTACAGCATCTTTATTAAAGTGATGTGCCGCTCGATCGACGCGCTGCAACAGGTACTTATCAACAAGATCCAGACCATTGATGAAATCCAGTCCACCGAGACATTGATCTCGTTGCAAAACCCCATCATGCGCACGATCCGCCCGTAACCGGGCGTTTTCATCCACGATCAATACCCGCATTGTCCACAGGTAGATCCCAGCTCATTCACAGCGTACAATAAGCCCCACTTTGTCGTCGCAGGGCGACTAAAACGGAGCGGGTTCATGGCAGACATTACTCTTATTAGCGGCAGCACCCTTGGCGGTGCGGAATACGTGGCAGAACATCTGGCTGAAAAGCTGGAGGAAGCAGGGTTCAACACCTTTACGTTCCATGGACCGTTATTAGAGGATTTGCCGCAGCAGGGGCTCTGGCTGGTGGTCACTTCCACCCACGGCGCGGGCGATATCCCGGACAACCTGCTGCCAATGTATGAAGAGCTTAATGAGCTGAACCCGGATCTGTCGCAGATTCGTTTTGGTGCGATCGGTATCGGCAGCCGTGAATATGACACTTTCTGTCAGGCGATCGAAAAAATGGAAGCCGGGCTGAAGAAAAACGGCGCCAAACAGATCGGTGAAACGCTGAAGATCAACATCCTCGATCACGATATTCCGGAGGATCCGGCCGAAGAGTGGCTGGGATCCTGGATTAAATTGCTCAATATTGTGTAAAGATCGTGCGATCAGCAGTGGATAACTAGGCTTAAAAGCGCTTATTAACCGGTAGTTATCCAATGAATAACTCTGCTCACCGATCCGCCCTGTGTATAACTAGCCCTTTTGATCCCAGCTTATACGTTGCAGGATCACCGATCATTCACAGTTAATGATCCTTCCTAATGAACTGATCTTAAAGCGATGATCCGGCTTATCCACAAGAGATCGCGATCCTAATAAGAGATCACAATAGAACAGATCTCTATATATAAAGATCTTCTTTTTAATAGCCGGGATCCGGAGTCTTTCTCACTGGACTAAAGTTGAGTAGAATCCACGGCCCGGCCACAAATTCACTTTCTAACCGCTCAGGCGAGGCATACCACCATGTTTTATCCGGATCCTTTTGACGTCATCATCATTGGCGGGGGTCATGCAGGCACTGAGGCCGCAATGGCCGCAGCGCGTATGGGTCAGCAGACTCTGCTTTTGACACACAATATCGACACCCTGGGGCAGATGAGCTGCAACCCGGCGATCGGCGGTATTGGGAAAGGACACCTGGTTAAAGAAGTGGATGCACTGGGCGGGCTGATGGCGAAAGCGATCGATCATGCCGGGATCCAGTTTAGGATACTAAACGCAAGCAAAGGCCCTGCCGTTCGGGCGACCCGTGCTCAGGCGGATCGCGTGCTCTATCGCCAGGCTGTACGCACTGCGCTGGAGAACCAGCCGAACCTGATGATCTTCCAGCAGGCGGTTGAGGATCTGATCGTCGAAAACGATCAAGTCGTGGGTGCCGTTACTCAGATGGGGCTGAAGTTCCGCGCGAAAGCGGTGGTACTGACCGTCGGCACCTTCCTGGATGGCAAGATCCATATCGGGCTGGATAACTACAGCGGTGGCCGCGCAGGCGATCCGCCGTCGATCCCGCTCTCCCGCCGTCTGCGTGAACTGCCGCTGCGCGTCAGCCGTCTGAAAACCGGTACGCCGCCGCGAATTGATGCGCGCACCATCGATTTCAGCGTGCTGGCACAGCAGCACGGCGACGACCCGATGCCGGTCTTCTCGTTTATGGGCAATGCTGCGCAGCATCCGCGCCAGGTGCCGTGCTATATCACGCACACCAACGAAAAGACCCATGAGGTGATCCGCAATAACCTCGATCGCAGCCCGATGTATGCTGGCGTGATCGAAGGGATCGGCCCGCGCTACTGCCCGTCGATCGAAGATAAAGTGATGCGCTTTGCCGATCGCAACCAGCACCAGATCTTCCTTGAGCCGGAAGGACTTACCTCCAACGAAATTTACCCGAACGGCATCTCTACCAGCCTGCCGTTTGATGTGCAGATGCAAATCGTCCGCTCGATGCAGGGGATGGAAAACGCGAAGATTGTTCGTCCGGGCTACGCCATTGAGTATGACTTCTTCGACCCGCGCGATCTGAAACCGACGCTCGAGAGTAAATATATCAACGGCCTCTTCTTCGCTGGCCAGATCAACGGCACCACCGGTTACGAAGAAGCTGCCGCGCAGGGGCTGCTGGCTGGTCTGAACGCCGGGCGCTACTCGGCGGATAAAGAGGGCTGGGCACCGCGTCGCGATCAGGCTTACCTGGGCGTGCTGGTAGACGATCTCTGCACGCTGGGCACTAAAGAGCCCTACCGCATGTTTACCTCCCGCGCGGAGTATCGCCTGATGCTGCGCGAAGATAACGCCGATCTGCGTCTGACCGAAGCCGGTCGCGAGCTGGGTCTGGTGGACGACGAACGCTGGGCGCGCTTCAACGAGAAACTGGAAAGCATTGAGCGCGAACGTCAGCGCCTGAAATCCCAGTGGGTGTCTCCGGCATCTGAACATGCGCCGATCGTTAACGCGCATCTGACCGCGCCGTTGTCCCGCGAAGCCAGCGGTGAAGATCTGCTGCGTCGCCCGGAGATGACCTACGAGCAGCTGGTGCAGCTGACGCCGTTCGCACCGGGCTTAGAAGATAAGCAGGCTGCGGAACAGGTTGAAATCCAGGTGAAGTACGAAGGCTACATCGCCCGTCAGCAGGATGAGATCGAAAAGCAGCAGCGCAATGAGAATACGATCCTGCCGGCGACCCTCGATTACCGCCAGGTAAATGGCCTGTCGAACGAGGTGATCGCGAAGCTTAACGATCACAAGCCCTCTTCCATCGGCCAGGCCTCGCGGATCTCAGGTATTACGCCAGCGGCGATCTCGATTCTGCTGGTGTGGCTGAAGAAGCAAGGGATGCTGCGCCGCAGCGCATAACCGTATCACTCAGGCCTGCACGCCGGGCCTGATAACGCTAAAAGGCGGGGAAGCATCGCGCTATCCGCCATTTCGTCTCTCAACAGGTATTCGTTGTGCTCAATAAACTCTCTCGTCTGCTGGCCGAAGCCGGCATTTCGCTGTCCGATCAGCAACAACAGCAGCTGGTGGCGTATGTTGAAATGCTGCACAAGTGGAACAAAGCCTACAACCTCACCTCGGTTCGCGACCCGAACGAGATGCTGGTGCGCCATATCCTCGACAGCATCGTCGTCGCGCCGCATCTGCAGGGAACACGTTTTATTGATGTCGGCACCGGCCCTGGCCTGCCGGGTATTCCGCTCTCCATCGTGCGTCCGGAATCCCACTTCACGCTGCTCGACAGCCTCGGCAAGCGCGTTCGCTTCCTGCGCCAGGTGCAGCATGAACTGAAGCTGACCAATATCGAGCCGGTGCAGAGCCGCGTCGAGGACTTCCCCGCCGAGCCGCCTTTTGATGGTGTAATTAGCCGCGCTTTTGCCTCGCTAAACGATATGGTGAGCTGGTGCCACCACCTGCCGGGCGACGCGGGACGCTTTTATGCTCTGAAAGGGCAGTTGCCGGAAGATGAGATTGCGCTGTTACCGGCGGGCTTAGCGGTGGAATCGATTGTCGAATTAAAGGTTCCGCACCTCGAAGGCGAACGCCATTTGGTTATCGTTAAAGCAAACAAAGTTTAATTTTTATCAAAAAATGTTGCATTGATGCTGTTGCATGAATGTTAAAAAAGGCGACGAAAAAGAGTGATACTTCCGGTTACATTTAACTTAAATTTAACCAGGATTTATCTGACATTTAACGTCGCTTTTTTTCATTCAGCATCAGAATAATCAACAATGAAAATATCAGGCCGCTAAAAATCGGCAGCCAAAACCAAGTCGACTTGTAAAATAATTATTAAAAATGTCAAACAAAGGTTTTTGTTGTAGAGGTGAGTGTTTTAAAAAGAGTTGTGATAAATCGGCTTTGTTTTCATAAAGATGAAAAGCTTTAAAATCTGCGTGCTTTTAAAACGATGGCTGCATATATGTTTAATTTGTGACCTGGTGCACGCTTTATCGCCGGGTTTTTCGCGTTATTTGCACTTTTGCTCGAGGGTACATCGTTTGTACAAAAGTTTAAAAATAGACCTCGGGAAAAATATTTAAACATTTATTCACCTTTTCGCTACTTATTGTTTGAAATCACGAGGCCGCACCGTATAATTTGACCGCTTTTTGATGCTTGACTCCGGGCCGTAAAGAACGTTTTATACGACACGCGACATACCTCAAAGGGAGCAGGAGTTAAGAAAGAATATGTCTGTGTCGCTCTTTAGCCGAAACGTTGCTCGCAGGCTTCTGCTTATTCAGTTTCTGGCAGTAATGGCAAGTGGATTGCTGTTTAGCCTCAAAGACCCCTTCTGGGGCATTTCCGCCGTGAGCGGAGGTATGGCAGTCTTATTGCCGAATATGTTGTTTATGATTTTTGCCTGGCGTCATCAGGCGAATACACCTTCTAAAGGCCGTGTGGCCTGGACCTTCGCCTTCGGTGAGGCGCTCAAGGTGTTACTGACATTCGTGTTACTGGTGGTGGCGCTGGCAGTTTTGAAGGCGGTGTTTTTGCCGCTGATAGTCACGTGGGTTTCGGTGCTAGTGGTTCAGATACTGGCACCTGCTGTAATTAACAACAAAGGGTAAGAGGCATCATGTCTGCAGGAGAAAATTCAACACCGCAGGAGTACATCAGTCACCATCTGAATAACCTTCAGATTGACTTGCGTACCTTCTCGCTGGTGGATCCGCATAACCCCCCGGCCACGTTCTGGACGCTCAATATCGACTCCATGTTTTTCTCGGTGGTCCTGGGTCTGTTGTTCCTGGTGATGTTCCGTAGCGTAGCGAAGAAAGCGACCAGCGGCGTACCAGGGAAATTCCAGACGGCGATCGAGCTGGTGATTGGTTTTGTTAATGGTAGCGTCAAAGACATGTACCACGGCAAAAGCAAGCTTATCGCGCCACTGGCCCTGACGATTTTCGTCTGGGTATTCCTGATGAACCTGATGGATTTGCTGCCTATCGACCTGCTGCCGTATATCGGTGAGCATGTGTTCGGTCTGCCTGCGCTGCGTGTGGTGCCGTCTGCTGACGTTAACATCACGCTCTCGATGGCACTGGGCGTGTTTATCCTGATTCTGTTCTACAGCATCAAAATGAAGGGTATTGGCGGTTTCGCTAAAGAGCTGACTCTCCAGCCGTTCAACCATCCGGTATTTATTCCGGTAAACCTTATCCTTGAGGGCGTGAGCCTGCTGTCCAAACCGGTTTCTCTCGGTCTGCGACTGTTCGGCAACATGTACGCGGGTGAGTTGATTTTCATTCTGATCGCGGGTCTTCTGCCGTGGTGGTCACAGTGGATTCTGAATGTGCCATGGGCCATTTTCCACATCCTGATCATTACGCTGCAAGCCTTTATCTTCATGGTTCTGACGATCGTCTATCTGTCGATGGCGTCTGAAGAGCACTGATTTTTAACAACACTACTACGTTTTAACTGAAACAAACTGGAGACTGTCATGGAAAACCTGAATATGGATCTGCTGTACTTGGCTGCCGCTGTGATGATGGGTCTGGCGGCGATCGGTGCTGCGATCGGTATCGGCATCCTCGGGGGTAAATTCCTGGAAGGCGCTGCGCGTCAGCCGGATCTGATTCCTCTGCTGCG
Source organism: Kosakonia sp. Marseille-Q7440 (assembly GCF_965119485.1). Lineage (NCBI taxonomy): Bacteria > Pseudomonadati > Pseudomonadota > Gammaproteobacteria > Enterobacterales > Enterobacteriaceae > Kosakonia > Kosakonia sp. Marseille-Q7440. Next base: position 117,598 of record NZ_CBCPLT010000002.1, read on the forward strand.
TACTCAGTTCTTTATCGTTATGGGTCTGGTGGATGCAATCCCGATGATCGCTGTGGGTCTGGGTCTGTACGTGATGTTTGCTGTCGCGTAGTAAGGGTTGCTTTTCAAGCAATTGTTTAGAACGTTAACCAGATAAGAGGCATTGTGCTGTGAATCTAAACGCAACAATCCTCGGCCAGGCCATCGCGTTTGTCCTGTTCGTTCTGTTCTGCATGAAGTATGTATGGCCGCCGTTGATTGCTGCCATCGAAAAACGTCAGAAAGAGATTGCTGACGGTCTCGCTTCCGCAGAACGGGCCAAAAAGGACCTGGATCTTGCACAGGCCAATGCGACCGACCAGCTGAAAAAAGCGAAAGCTGAAGCTCAGGTTATCATTGAACAGGCGAACAAACGCCGTGCTCAGATCCTGGACGAAGCGAAAGCTGAAGCCGAGCAGGAACGTAACAAAATCGTGGCGCAGGCGCAGGCGGAAATTGACGCCGAACGTAAACGCGCTCGCGAAGAGCTGCGTAAACAAGTGGCTCTGCTGGCTGTTGCTGGCGCCGAGAAGATCATCGAGCGTTCCGTGGATGAAGCTGCTAACAGCGACATCGTGAATAAACTGGTCGCTGAACTGTAAGGAGGAGGGGCTGATGTCTGAATTTGTAACGGTAGCTCGCCCCTACGCCAAAGCAGCTTTTGACTTTGCCGTCGAAACCCAAAGCGTTGACCGCTGGCAGGATATGCTGGCGTTCGCCGCTGAGGTGACGAAAAACGAACAAATGGCCGAGCTGCTCTCCGGTGCGATTGCACCGGAAACGCTCGCCGACTCGTTTATCGCCGTATGTGGTGAGCAACTGGACGAAAAAGGCCAAAACCTGATTCGTGTGATGGCCGAAAACGGTCGTCTTAAGGTGCTCCCTGATGTTCTTGAGCAGTTCATTCAATTGCGCGCGGCCAGCGAGGCTATCGCCGAAGTCGAAGTGACTTCCGCCTCCGCACTGAGTGAAGAACAGCTTGCGAAAATCAGCACAGCGATGGAAAAACGTCTGTCACGTAAAGTGAAGCTGAATTGCAATATCGATAAGTCTGTAATGGCAGGCGTAATCATCCGAGCGGGTGATATGGTCATTGATGGCAGCGTACGCGGCCGTCTTGAGCGCCTTGCAGACGTCTTGCAGTCTTAAGGGGACTGGAGCATGCAACTGAATTCCACCGAAATCAGCGAACTGATCAAGCAGCGCATTGCTCAGTTCAGTGTTGTGAGTGAAGCTCACAACGAAGGTACTATTGTTTCTGTAAGCGACGGTGTTATCCGCATCCACGGCCTGGCCGACTGTATGCAGGGCGAGATGATTTCTCTGCCGGGTAACCGTTACGCTATCGCACTGAACCTGGAGCGCGACTCCGTAGGTGCAGTTGTGATGGGTCCGTACGCTGACCTCGCCGAAGGCATGAAGGTCAAATGTACTGGCCGTATTCTTGAAGTTCCGGTTGGCCGTGGCCTGCTGGGTCGTGTGGTGAACACCCTGGGTGCGCCAATCGACGGTAAAGGTCCGGTTGATAACGATGGCTTCTCGCCAATCGAAGTTATCGCACCGGGCGTTATCGATCGTCAGTCCGTCGACCAGCCGGTTCAGACCGGTTACAAATCCGTCGACGCCATGATCCCAATCGGTCGTGGTCAGCGTGAGCTGATCATCGGCGACCGTCAGACCGGTAAAACGGCGATGGCTATCGACGCCATCATCAACCAGCGCGACTCCGGCATCAAATGTGTGTACGTGGCCATCGGCCAGAAAGCGTCCACCATTGCTAACGTGGTTCGTAAACTGGAAGAGCACGGCGCACTGTCCAACACCATCGTTGTTGTGGCAACTGCCTCTGAATCCGCTGCACTGCAATACCTGGCACCGTATGCCGGTTGCGCTATGGGCGAATACTTCCGTGACCGCGGTGAAGATGCGCTGATCGTATACGATGACCTGTCTAAACAGGCCGTTGCTTACCGTCAGGTCTCCCTGCTGCTCCGTCGTCCGCCAGGACGTGAAGCGTTCCCGGGCGACGTATTTTACCTCCACTCCCGTCTGCTGGAGCGCGCATCCCGCGTAAACGCGGAATACGTAGAGAACTTCACCAAAGGTGAAGTGAAAGGTAAAACCGGCTCCCTGACTGCCCTGCCGATTATCGAAACGCAGGCAGGTGACGTTTCCGCGTTCGTTCCGACCAACGTAATCTCCATTACCGATGGTCAGATCTTCCTGGAAACCAACCTGTTTAACTCCGGTATTCGTCCGGCGGTTAACCCGGGTATCTCCGTATCCCGTGTGGGTGGTGCAGCGCAGACCAAGATCATCAAGAAACTGTCCGGTGGTATCCGTACCGCACTGGCACAGTATCGTGAGCTGGCGGCGTTCTCTCAGTTCGCATCCGATCTGGACGAAGCAACCCGTAAACAGCTGAGCCACGGTCAGAAAGTGACCGAGCTGCTGAAACAGAAACAGTATGCCCCTATGTCTGTTGCACAGCAGGGCCTGGTGCTGTTCGCGGCTGAACGCGGTTACCTCGAAGATGTGGAACTGGCGAAAATCGGTAGCTTCGAAGCCGCTCTGCTGGCGTACGTTGACCGTGAACACGCTCCGCTGATGCAAGAGATCAACCAGTCCGGTGGCTATAACGACGAAATCGAAGGCAAGCTGAAAGGCATCCTCGATTCCTTCAAAGCAACCCAGTCCTGGTAACGTCTGGCGGCCTGTCTTAGGGCAGGCCGTAAGGCATTGAGGAGAAGCTCATGGCCGGCGCAAAAGAGATACGTAGTAAGATCGCAAGCGTCCAGAACACGCAAAAGATCACTAAAGCGATGGAGATGGTCGCCGCTTCCAAAATGCGTAAATCGCAGGATCGCATGGCGTCCAGCCGTCCTTATGCAGATACCATGCGCAAAGTGATTGGTCACCTTGCGAACGGTAATCTGGAATATAAGCACCCCTACCTGGAAGAGCGCGATGTAAAACGCGTGGGCTACCTGGTAGTGTCGACCGACCGTGGTCTGTGCGGTGGCTTGAACATTAACCTGTTCAAAAAACTGCTGGCGGATATGAAAGCATGGTCCGATAAAGGCGTTCAGAGCGAACTCGCGATGATCGGCTCTAAAGGCGTCTCTTTCTTCAATTCCGTTGGTGGCAACGTGGTAGCTCAGGTGACCGGTATGGGTGATAACCCGTCCCTGTCAGAACTGATCGGCCCGGTGAAAGTCATGCTGCAGGCTTACGACGAAGGTCGTCTGGATAAGCTTTATATTGTTAGCAATAAATTTATCAACACCATGTCTCAGGTTCCGACCATCACTCAGCTGCTGCCTTTACCGGCTGCGGAAGATGAAGAGTTGAAGCATAAATCCTGGGATTACCTGTATGAACCCGATCCAAAAGCGCTGCTGGATACGCTCCTGCGCCGTTATGTTGAATCTCAGGTTTATCAGGGTGTTGTTGAAAACCTGGCCAGCGAGCAGGCCGCACGTATGGTGGCGATGAAAGCCGCGACCGACAATGGCGGCAGCCTGATTAAAGAGCTGCAGTTGGTATACAACAAAGCTCGTCAGGCCAGCATTACTCAGGAACTCACCGAGATCGTCGGTGGTGCATCCGCGGTATAACCAGGTTAATTCGTAGAGGATTCATGATGGCTACTGGAAAAATTGTCCAGGTAATCGGCGCCGTGGTTGACGTCGAATTCCCTCAGGATGCCGTACCGCGCGTGTACGATGCTCTTGAGGTTCAGAATGGTAACGAGACGCTGGTGCTGGAAGTTCAGCAGCAGCTCGGCGGCGGTATCGTACGTACCATCGCCATGGGTTCTTCCGACGGTCTGCGTCGTGGTCTGCAAGTAACAGACCTCCAGCACCCGATCGAAGTCCCGGTAGGTAAAGCAACACTGGGTCGTATCATGAACGTGCTCGGTCAGCCGATCGACATGAAAGGCGACATCGGTGAAGAAGAGCGTTGGGCTATCCACCGTTCTGCGCCGTCCTATGAAGAGCTCTCCAGCTCTCAGGAACTGCTGGAAACCGGCATCAAAGTAATCGACCTGATGTGTCCGTTCGCCAAGGGCGGTAAAGTCGGTCTGTTCGGTGGTGCGGGCGTAGGTAAAACCGTAAACATGATGGAGCTGATCCGTAACATCGCGATCGAGCACTCCGGTTACTCTGTGTTTGCGGGCGTGGGTGAACGTACTCGTGAGGGTAACGACTTCTACCACGAAATGACCGACTCCAACGTACTGGACAAAGTATCCCTGGTGTACGGCCAGATGAACGAGCCGCCGGGAAACCGTCTGCGCGTTGCACTGACCGGCCTGACCATGGCTGAGAAGTTCCGTGACGAAGGTCGTGACGTTCTGCTGTTCGTCGACAACATCTACCGTTATACCCTCGCCGGTACTGAAGTATCCGCACTGCTGGGCCGTATGCCTTCAGCGGTAGGTTACCAGCCGACGCTGGCGGAAGAGATGGGTGTTCTGCAGGAACGTATCACCTCTACCAAAACCGGTTCTATCACCTCCGTTCAGGCGGTATACGTACCGGCAGATGACTTGACTGACCCGTCTCCGGCAACCACCTTTGCGCACCTTGACGCAACCGTGGTACTGAGCCGTCAGATCGCTTCTCTGGGTATCTACCCGGCCGTTGACCCGCTGGATTCCACCAGCCGTCAGCTGGATCCGCTGGTCGTTGGCCAGGAGCACTACGACACCGCGCGTGGCGTACAGTCTCTGCTGCAGCGTTATCAGGAACTGAAAGACATCATCGCCATCCTCGGTATGGATGAGCTGTCTGAAGAAGACAAACTGGTGGTTGCTCGCGCTCGTAAGATCCAGCGCTTCCTCTCCCAGCCGTTCTTCGTTGCGGAAGTATTCACCGGTTCTCCGGGTAAATACGTCTCCCTGAAAGACACCATCCGTGGCTTTAAAGGCATCATGGAAGGCGAATACGATCACCTGCCGGAGCAGGCGTTCTACATGGTCGGTTCCATCGACGAAGCCGTGGAAAAAGCCAAAAAACTTTAACGCCTTAATCGGAGGGTGATATGGCAATGACTTACCACCTGGATGTCGTCAGCGCAGAGCAACAGATGTTCTCTGGTCTGGTCGAGAAAATCCAGGTAACGGGCAGTGAAGGTGAACTGGGTGTTTTCCCGGGTCACGCACCGCTGCTCACCGCCATTAAGCCTGGTATGATCCGCATCGTTAAACAGTTCGGTCATGAAGAGTTTATCTACCTGTCCGGCGGCATTCTCGAAGTGCAGCCTGGCAGCGTGACCGTTCTGGCTGATACAGCAATTCGTGGCCAGGATCTCGACGAAGCGCGAGCTCTGGAAGCGAAGCGTAAAGCAGAAGAGCACATTAAAGGCTCTCACGGTGACGTGGATTACGCTCAGGCGTCTGCAGAGCTGGCGAAAGCTATCGCGAAACTGCGTGTTATCGAGTTGACGAAGAAAGCGATGTAACACCGGCTTGAACGTTAAAAAGCCAGTCTGGTCTCCAGGCTGGCTTTTTTTATGGCTGCGTTTCAGGAAAAATGAAACTAAAAAGGTGTTTTAATATTTTGTGATAAATGTCACGAAAATGTTGATCGATTTAACAACGAGGCGTAGACTCCTTTTCTGTGATGTACATCACATAACCAAATTCAAAAAAGGAAGCCATCATGAAACTGATCAACAAAATTATCGCTATGTTCAGCAACATGAACGTCTCTTTCGGCACGTTCAATCACTGATTGCTGTGATGCCGTGTGGCGCTGCGCTGACTCCGCCTGGAGAAGCGAGCGCCATCGGGCTATCACTTCAGCGCCGCCTCCACCGCCGCGCTCTCCAGCTCCTTCCCTTCGCTGTTCACGCTCTTTCCCTGCCTGATAAAGTAGTTAGTGTTATCAATATTCCCGATCACCGCATCGTCATAGCGACCCGGCGCGCTGCGCACCGATTTGTTGCCGCGAAACACCCCCTGCGTTGAAGCGTCGCCATACGGGCTGGGCCGGAAGATAAAATTGAAGCGCTCGTTATCAGCCGCAATATTGTTCTCTACCACCAGCCTGCCTGGGTTGAAGTTATCGGTAAACCCATCCAGATGGTTACCCACCGCTTTACTGTTACGGATCTGATGCGCCACCGGCTGCCCTTCCCCGCCGAGCTTAAAGCCGTTGCTGGTATTGTTGCGGGCAATTGAATTCTCGATCACCACTACCCCATTGGCACCATCTTCAATCTTGTTAAACAGGTCGAAGCCGTCATCAATATTGTCATGGGCGTAGCAGCGGATCAGCCGGTTCCCCTCCCCTACGCGCATTTTTACCGCAAAGCCGTCGGCGTTGATCTTGCCCGCATCTTCATTGCCCCAGGATTCTGAATCGACTACCCGGTTATCGCTGGCCCACAGCGCACGGCCAATCTTCTCCGGGGAGGAGATCTGGATGCCTGTATCGTCATTACGCCAGGCAACCACCTTTTCAATCAGGTTATGGCTCCCCTGCACGCGCAGGCTCTTCTCCGTCACCTCAATCCCTTTGATACGCCAGTAGCTGGCATCAAGCAGCAGGCCATGGATCACCACTTTACCCTCCGCTTCCAGCGTTTTGCGCTGTTTGAGCAGACCGCTCGCCGTTAGCGGGATTTCGGTATAGGGGTAATCGCCAGCCTGTAGCACGATTTTACCGCCCGGCGGCAGCAAGCGGATTGCCGTAGCGATATCCAGCGGTGCGGCGGCAGTGCCGGCGCCCTCAGCCGTACCCTGCGGCGAAACATGCAGCGTCAGCGCTACCGGGTCGATTTTCTCAACCTTGATCTGTTGAACCACGGGTTTACCTTCCGCTTTTGGGATGAAGGTGAGCGCAAAAGTGGTGTTTTGCTTCAGCCGCGTCGGCAGGGTGTACATCTCGCCCGCTTTTACCGGTTTCTCATTACCGATCACCACTTCATTCTCCCGCACGCTGAAGCTGCCATCGTAGTTGGCCCGCGCCTGGAGCAGGTATTTTTCACTGCCGCTTTGCGCAGGAGAGGCGATTTGCACCACCACCGGCAACGCGGGTGGCTGCCAGGGCGCAGAAGCAACTGTGTGGGCTTCAGTGGTGGTTAACGAGGCATCGGTAACGGTGATTTTCGCGTTACGCGAGGCGAAGAAACCAACGTAATAAAATGCTTTGTCCTGTACCGCAATGAGATCGGCGCGTGGGATCTGCTGGCTGACCCAGCTATCGCTCCCGGCGGGCGCCCAGCTAGTGATAAAACCGCTATCCGTGCGCTCAAGCTTAAGCCGGAAAGCCGGTGTTTTACGCAGATCGACCTCTTCCCGATAGCTGGTTTTGACAATCGCCGCGCCGGCGTTGCCCCACGGCTGCGTGATGCCTTCCCGGCTGATGGCCTGCATTTTGACGCGGAAATTATCCTTTTTGTCCTGCGTCATAATGGCGTTCATCACCATATTGGAAGCGGCAGGAAACTCTTCATACCCCTCCTGCAAAGGCTGCTGGCGCGCGGAACCGATCACATCGCGCACCAGTAAGCCCGCGCCCTCTTGTGCCGCAGGCTTTGCGCCATTTTCCGGGCCAAACTGATCGACGGTGATATTCGCTTGCAGGACAAAGTTTTTATCGACCGGCAGCTTTGTATAGAAGAAGGTGAGGCCATCATGGGCGTTGGCAATTTTGCCGCCGCGGCTCTCAAGGGTGATGGGTTTCGATAGATCGGCGATTGCTTCGGTTGTCAGCTTTTTACCCGCAATCGTCACATCATTGACGCCAATCTTTTCGGCAAGCACGTTTGAGGAGAAATTGAGGTCGGTCGACTGGCCGAAAGCTATAGCTTTCCACTCTGCCGTGGGTTCAGCAAAGGTTGGGGCGCAGACAAGAGAACTGCATATCGCGAGGGCCAGAGGTATTTTATAATTCATTTTATTCTCCTGATGGATAATTGCCGTTGATTATCATCAATATGAAACGGTGTTTCTTTTTTATAGCTCACACTCTTTGCTTAATAAAACGTCGTTTTGTTTTGTGCGATCTTTATTCAGGATGAAAAATAACAGCTAACTCATTGTATAAATGAGCAGCAGTGAAAAATGGAGCGACTTTCTGGCGGTAAACTGCTTTACTCTGCCGATAAAAAGCGCGTAACCGGGCGCCTGGCGTGGAATGTTGCGCGTTTCACCAGCACTCCATTTCATGCTACAAAATATGTAGTATTTTCAATATGAAAGAGGTTAACTTCTTTCCCAAATAATAGTCAGGACGAATATGTTGAACTCAAAAATGAGCGTGGTGATCCTTGCAGCTGGCAAAGGCACACGCATGTACTCCGATCTTCCCAAAGTGCTGCATACTCTTGCAGGTAAAGCGATGGTGCAGCATGTTATTGATGCTGCTACGAAATTGGGTGCGGATCATGTTCATCTCGTATACGGCCACGGTGGCGAACTGCTTAAACAGCGCCTCGTAGACGACAAACTTAACTGGGTGCTGCAAGCGGAACAGCTCGGCACCGGTCACGCCATGCAGCAGGCGGCGCCCTTCTTTGCTGACGATGAAGATATTTTAATGCTCTACGGCGATGTGCCGCTGATCTCCGTCGAGACGCTCGAGCGCCTGCGTGAAGCCAAACCGCAGGGCGGCATCGGGCTGCTTACCGTTAAACTCGACGATCCGACCGGTTATGGCCGCATTACCCGTGAAAACGGCGTGGTCACCGGCATCGTTGAGCAGAAAGATGCCACTGAAGCCCAGCGGCAGATTAATGAGATCAACACCGGCATTCTGATCGCCAACGGCGCGGATCTGAAGCGCTGGCTCGCTAAGCTGACCAATAATAATGCGCAGGGTGAATACTACATCACAGACATTATCAGCCTGGCTTATCACGAAGGGCGTGAAATTGCCGCCGTTCATCCGCAGCGCTTAAGCGAAGTGGAAGGGGTGAATAACCGCCTGCAACTTTCGCGTCTCGAGCGCGCGTACCAGGCTGAACAGGCAGAAAAACTGCTGCTGGCAGGCGTGATGCTGCGCGATCCGGCGCGTTTCGATCTACGCGGTACGCTCTCCCATGGCCGCGATGTTGAGATCGACACCAACGTTGTTATCGAAGGCAACGTTACGCTGGGTAATCGCGTGAAGATTGGCGCAGGCGTGATCCTGAAGAACTGCGTGATTGGCGATGATTGCGAGATCAGCCCCTACAGCGTAGTGGAAGATGCCTGCCTCGACGTGGAGTGCACCATCGGCCCGTTCGCGCGTTTACGTCCGGGCGCAGAGCTGCTGGCTGGCGCGCACGTCGGCAACTTCGTCGAGATGAAAAAAGCGCGTCTCGGCAAAGGCTCGAAAGCGGGTCATCTGACCTACCTCGGCGACGCGGAGATTGGCGACAACGTTAACGTCGGCGCAGGGGTGATTACCTGCAACTACGACGGTGCCAATAAGTTCAAAACCATCATCGGCGACGATGTGTTTGTCGGCTCCGATACGCAGCTGGTGGCTCCGGTGACGGTCGCCAAAGGCGCGACCATCGCCGCTGGTACCACCGTTACCCGCGATATCGCCGAAAACGAGCTGGTATTAAGCCGTGTGCCGCAGGTGCACAAGCAGGGCTGGCAGCGCCCGGTGAAAAAGAAGTAAAGCAATAAGACCGGATATGCTCAGCGCTATCCGGCATAGATTCAGGGATGAGAGGAAGATAATCCTCCGCCCGCCAGGCAGTACCTATAACAATAACCCCACTCTCTACAAGGCTCGGGGCGTCCGCAAAACGGACACGTACACGGAATGATTCGCGGCACCGCACAACGGTGGCCCGATCGCGACGTGTAAACAGGTTGACCGACAACAAAAGGCATAATGCCAAAATCGGAATCAAAAACTATGTGTGGAATTGTAGGCGCAGTCGCGCAGCGTGATGTTGCAGAAATTCTTCTCGAAGGCTTACGTCGCCTCGAATACCGTGGCTATGACTCTGCCGGTCTGGCAGTCGTCGACAACGAAGGTCATATGACCCGTCTGCGTCGCCTCGGTAAAGTGCAGATGCTGTCGCAGGCGGCGGAAGATCATCCGCTGCACGGCGGAACCGGTATCGCGCACACCCGCTGGGCGACCCATGGCGAACCGTCGGAAGGAAACGCGCATCCGCACGTTTCTGAACATATCGTTGTCGTGCATAACGGCATTATCGAAAACCATGAACCGCTGCGCGAAGAGCTGAAAGCGCGCGGGTATGTGTTTGTCTCCGAAACCGACACCGAAGTGATTGCTCACCTGGTGCACTGGGAGCTGGAACAGGGCGGTACGCTGCGTGAAGCGGTACTGCGCACCATCCCGCAGTTACGCGGTGCCTACGGCACGGTGATTATGGATACCCGTAATCCTGAGACTCTGCTGGCCGCGCGCTCCGGCAGCCCGCTGGTTATCGGTCTCGGCATGGGCGAAAACTTTATCGCTTCTGACCAGCTGGCTCTGCTGCCGGTTACCCGTCGTTTTATCTTCCTCGAAGAGGGTGATATTGCGGAAGTGACCCGCCGTAGCGTGACGATATTTGATAAATCAGGTGTGGAAACCAAACGCCCGGATATCGAATCCAGTCTGCAGTACGACGCGGGCGATAAAGGTATCTATCGCCACTATATGCAGAAAGAGATCTACGAGCAGCCGAACGCTATCAAAAATACCCTGACGGGTCGCATCAGCCATGGTGAAGTCGATCTCAGCGAGCTGGGACCGAACGCGAACGAGATGCTGTCGAAAGTCGAACATATCCAGATCGTCGCCTGCGGTACCTCTTACAACTCCGGTATGGTGTCACGCTACTGGTTTGAATCGCTGGCCGGCGTGCCGTGCGATGTGGAGATTGCCTCAGAGTTCCGCTACCGCAAATCCGCCGTGCGTCGCAACAGCCTGATGATCACCCTTTCGCAGTCCGGTGAGACGGCCGATACGCTGGCAGCGCTGCGTCTGTCGAAAGATCTGGGTTACCTGGGGTCACTGGCAATCTGTAACGTGCCGGGCTCTTCGCTAGTGCGTGAATCGGATCTGGCGATGATGACCAAAGCCGGTACCGAAATCGGTGTTGCTTCAACCAAAGCCTTCACCACCCAGTTAACGGTGCTGCTGATGCTGGTGGCGAAACTGAGCCGCCTGAAAGGACAGGATGCATCGATTGAGCACGATATCGTGCACGGCTTGCAGGCGTTGCCGAACCGCATTGAGCAGATGCTGTCGCAGGATAAACGCATTGAAGCGCTGGCAGAGGATTTCTCTGACAAGCATCACGCGCTGTTCCTCGGCCGCGGCGATCAGTACCCGATCGCGCTGGAAGGCGCGCTGAAGCTGAAAGAGATCTCCTATATTCACGCCGAAGCCTACGCCGCAGGCGAGCTGAAACATGGCCCGCTGGCGCTGATTGACGCCGATATGCCGGTTATCGTGGTTGCACCGAACAACGAACTACTGGAAAAACTGAAATCCAACATCGAAGAAGTGCGCGCCCGCGGTGGCGTGCTGTATGTCTTCGCCGATCAGGATGCCGGTTTCACCAGCAGCGACAACATGCACATCATTGATATGCCGCACGTAGAAGAGACGATTGCACCGATCTTCTACACCGTGCCGCTGCAATTGCTGGCCTATCACGTTGCGCTGATTAAAGGCACCGACGTTGACCAGCCGCGCAACCTGGCAAAATCGGTAACGGTGGAATAATCCTAAACTAACGTCATCTGCCCATCGGGAGGGTGACGTTAACCGTAGTGTAAATAAGTCCGGATATGCTCCTTAAAAAAGCATACCGGATTTTTTTATGTCTCAAATTCGTATCACGGTTAACCTGGCTGCCGCGCCTGACCTGCTTTTCTGGAAAATGTCCGGCAGTGAATCGCTCTCTGAGCCTTTTGAATATGCACTTACGCTATTGGGCGAAGATGCCCGCATCGACCGAAGTCAGATCCTCGGGCAGCCCATCACTATTGATATTCCTGCGCAAGGCGGCGCGGTAAGGCGTTATATCAATGGCAGGGTGACCAGCGTTGCCGTCTCTTCCGTCGAGCTATCCGGTGAGCGTTACGCCGCCTATCAGCTCAGCGTTGAGTCCGACCTCTGGCCAATGCGGCTGGCGCGCGATATGCGTATCTTTCAGGCGCAAACCATCCCGCAGATTGTGCAGACGATGTTGTCCGAACAGGGCGTCAAAGTAGACGATCAGCTGACGCAAAGTTACCGGGTGTGGGAATATTGCGTGCAGTACCAGGAGAGCAGCCTGGACTTCATCTGCCGGCTGATGGAGCTGGAGGGGATCAGCTGGTATTTCCGCCACCAGCCGGATAGCCACACGCTGGTGCTGGCGGATGCCGGTACCGCTTTTCCCTCTGCGCCAGGTTATGAGGTGATCCCCTATATTCAAACCGCCGCAGGCGGCGTGGCTGATTTTGAAGGCATCAGCCAATGGTCGCTGCACGATCGCGTCACGCCAGGGCTTTTTAGTACCGAAGATTATGATTTTCGTAAGCCCAACGCCTGGCTGTTCCAGGCGCGGCAGAATCCCGCCTCGCCCTCTCCCGGCCAGATCGATGTTTACGAATGGCCCGGTCGCTTTGTTGAGCAAAATGACGGCGAATATTATGCCCGCATCAAACAGGAGCGCTGGCAGGTTGATCATCAACAGATTTCCGCCACCGCCACCGCAAGCGGCATTGCGGCCGGTCATACCTTCCAGTTAACCCATGCGCCGTTTGCGCAGGATAACGGGCGTTATCTGGTGACAAAAACCGTACTGCACATTGAAGAGAACCGCTATGCCAGCGGTGATGAGGGTGCCAGCTCGCGGTTGATAAACTTCAGCGTTATTCCTGCGTCGCTGGTCTGGCGGCCGGAGCAGCGAACCGCCTGGCCTCGCACCTATGGTCCGCAGACTGCCCGCGTTGTTGGCCCCGCCGGGGAGACGATATGGACCGATAAATATGGCCGTATCAAGGTGAAATTCCACTGGGATCGGCTCGGCAAGAGTGATGAAACCAGCTCCTGCTGGGTGCGTGTCTCCAGCGCGTGGGCGGGCCAGGGATTCGGCGGCGTGCAGATCCCGCGCGTCGGCGATGAGGTGGTGATTGATTTTATTAATGGCGATCCCGACCGGCCCATCGTCACCGGGCGCGTCTACAACGATGCCAATATGCCTCCATGGGCGCTACCCGCTGCCGCCACGGTAATGGGGTTTATGACGCGCTCGAAAACTGGCAGCTGTGACAACGCCAGCTATTTGCTCTTTGAAGATAAGCTCGGCGTTGAGCGGGTCGATATGCATGCCGAAAAGGATATGAATATCTCCGTTGAGAACAACCAGGCGATCACCATTGGCGGCAACAGAAGCCTGACGGTGTCGGGTGAGCTTGCTGATGAGGTGACGAAAAAAGCGGATTTTACATACCACGCTACCCGCACCACGCTGGTGGAGCAGAAGGACACGCGCACGGTGAATAATGGCGAAGAGCTGACGGTCACCAATGGCCGCGTGAAGAGCGTCACCAGCGGCGGGGAGAAGGTGACGATCAAAGGGGGACGCGTTGAGGAGATTGAAGGCGCGGCTTCACAGCATGTCACTGCGTTAGTGAGCTATACCTTTGATAGCGGCGTCACCTCGACTATTACCGGCGATCGTCAAGAGCAGATTTCTCAACACCTGACGCAGACCATCGAGGGAAATAGCGCGGCCACCATCAACGGTAGGTGGGATCAGACCGTCGCCGAAGGGGCGAAAATCTATTCGCCGAAAACGATCATCATTGAGAGCGCAGAGAAGGTACATATTAAGACGCCGCATGCGTTTGAATATAAAGATCATAAAGAGACGGCATCGCTTTTCTCTTTTGATTTCACCGCCCTCAAGGTCGCTACCGAAGGCTCTTCATTCACCCTGTCAGCGATAAGCAAGGTGGGCTTAACGAGCCTGAAGTTCGATAAATCGGCATTTGATTTAGCCTCGCACGAAGGGCGCGTCGCATTTGGCAAAGCGATGATGCAGTATGGCCAGGTCATGGCGTCGGTTCATGGCTTAACGATGTTTATGTAAGGGATTGAGTATGAAGATTGCGATCGCTTTTTCTGTCCTCTTTATCGTAGGGATGATCGCCTACATCGTTTACCTGTTTAATCGCGATCACCGCATCCAGACTCAGGGGCGCGACCTGCAGGCGACCATCGAAGAGGTGAGCTATATCAGCTCTAATGATAACGGGACTCAAAATATCCGTTACCGGCTGGCGATTCATGATGGGAGCGTGACGCGCTCGGTCGAGGGGAAAGAGACCATTGCTGCGTTCAACTCGCCGAAAATGCAGAAAGGGCAGAAGGTCGATATTAAGTACCTGGATGACCAGCATATTCTGTTTATTTTTGATAAGCAGGAGTCGTCGGCGAACCCGGGGTAATGCGGGATGAAAAAGAGGCTGCCAGGCGGCAACCTCTTTAGACCTTATTTTACTTTCTGGCTCAGGTCAGCAAGCTGTTTCTCAAGGGTGCTGATGCTGCGCTGCATATCATCGACTTTGCGGCTGAGATCGTCATTGCTTCTTTTCAGCTCATCCCTTTCGCGGCTCATCTTTTCAAGGTCACTTTCCATGCCCTTAATTTTACCCTGCTGCTTAGGGTAATCGCGCTGGATCTCGGAAAGGGTTCTTGCGCTGAGATCGGATGCCGGTGAGATATACGTTTTTCCTTGGGCAGACGAGCCCTGTTCATAGGTCATCAGTGTATCGCCCGAATAGTGGTTAGACATGAAATATACGGGTTCATCTGCCGCCTGGCTGAAGGTAGCGGGTAACAACGTTAGCAATCCTGTCGCGAAAACAATTGTTCTGTTCATACTCATCCTTAGTGTCCACTCAGTGGTGTTAACAACGCCTGTTCAACCCCGCTATATACATATGAAAACCAGACTTTGTCTCCTACCTCTTTTCAGTAGTGGTGAAGGATAAAAAATCAGCATTGGATGATTGCGAAGTGCGTGGGAAAGCGCGTGGTAGAGGCGGGGGTTTTGCGTAAAATTTGTTCGGTCAGGGCGAGCAGCCTCGCCTTTTCAGCTACATTTGGATTGTCATAAAAATAAAACATCAGCGAATTGTTAAGGTGTTATCTAACCTTAATATTTTGATTTTTATAGCTAATAAATATTGGTGCTGCGAAAAGCCGCCGCTGTCATCAAACAGTAACAATCGTTGCATATAACTGTCATCAAAGTGTCCTATTTTGCTCCGAGTAGCAACTCAAACAACGATTTACGATTCCTGCAGGAGACATTATGAACGTTATGCGTACCACTGTCGCAACTGTTGTCGCCGCGACCTTTTCTCTGAGCGCTTTTGCTGTAAATGCCGCAGCTAGCCTGACTGGTGCGGGCGCAACTTTCCCTGCGCCGGTGTATGCCAAGTGGGCTGATACCTACCAAAAAGAGACGGGCAATAAGGTCAACTATCAGGGCATCGGCTCCTCCGGTGGCGTGAAGCAGATCACCGCCAAAACCGTTGATTTCGGCGCATCTGATGCACCGCTGTCTGACGAAAAACTCTCCCAGGAAGGCCTGTTCCAGTTCCCGACTGTGATCGGCGGCATTGTGCTGGCTATCAACGTACCGGGCGTTAAATCTGGCGAGCTGGTTCTCGACGGTAAAACGCTGGGCGATATCTACCTCGGCAAAATCAAAAAATGGGACGACGCGGCTATCGCCAAACTCAACCCGGGCCTGAAACTGCCTTCACAGAACATCGCCGTGGTTCGCCGCGCTGACGGTTCCGGTACTTCATTCGTCTTCACCAGCTACCTGGCGAAAGTGAACGAAGAGTGGAAATCCAAAGTCGGTGCTGGCTCTACCGTTAACTGGCCGACCGGTCTGGGCGGTAAAGGTAACGACGGCATCGCCGCTTTCGTTCAGCGTCTGCCGGGCTCAATCGGTTACGTTGAGTACGCTTACGCGAAGCAGAACAACCTGACCTACACCAAACTGATGTCTGCCGATGGCAAAGCCGTTAGCCCGACCGAAGAGAGCTTCTCTAACGCGGCAAAAGATATCGACTGGAGCAAATCCTTCGCCCAGGACCTGACCAACCAGAAAGGTGCTGACGTGTGGCCAATCACCTCCACCACCTTCATCCTTGTACACAAAGAGCAGGCGAAACCTGAGCAGGGCGCTGAAGTACTGAAGTTCTTTGACTGGGCGTACAAAAACGGCAGCAAACAGGCTAACGATCTCGATTACGCAACCCTGCCGAGCAGCGTTGTTGAACAAGTTCGCGCCGCATGGAAAACCAACGTGAAAGACAGCAGCGGTAAAGCCGTTTACTAATCGCTAATTTTTGAAGAACATGGCGGATGGCGCTTACACCATCCGCCTTACAGATCCTCTGTAGGCCCGGTAAGCGCAAGCGCCTGCGGGCAACTTCGTAAGACGTCAAACTGAAGAGTAATTTATGGCTGCAACCAAGCCGGCATTTAACCCACCGGGTAAAAAAGGCGACATGATCTTCAGCGCACTGGTAAGACTGGCTGCGCTGATTGTGCTATTGCTGCTGAGCGGCATCATCGTTTCGCTGATTTTCTCCTCCTGGCCCAGCATCCAGAAATTTGGTTTCTCCTTCCTGTGGACCAAAGAGTGGGATGCGCCGAATGAAATTTACGGCGCGCTGGTGCCCATTTACGGCACCATCGTGACCTCTGTTATCGCACTGCTGATCGCCGTGCCGGTGAGCTTCGGTATCGCGCTGTTCCTGACGGAACTCTCGCCCGGCTGGCTGAAGCGCCCGCTGGGTATCGCCATTGAACTGCTGGCGGCGATCCCGAGTATCGTTTACGGCATGTGGGGGCTGTTTATCTTCGCCCCGCTGTTCGCGACCTACTTCCAGGAGCCGGTCGGCAATGTGCTCTCCAACATTCCGTTTGTCGGCGCCCTCTTCTCCGGCCCGGCGTTCGGCATTGGTATTCTCGCCGCCGGGGTGATCCTCGCGATTATGATCATCCCCTACATTGCGGCGGTGATGCGCGATGTCTTTGAACAGACCCCGGTGATGATGAAAGAGTCGGCTTACGGCATCGGCTGCACCACCTGGGAGGTGATCTGGCGCATCGTGCTGCCGTTTACCAAAAACGGGGTGATAGGCGGCGTCATGCTCGGTCTCGGCCGCGCGCTGGGTGAAACCATGGCGGTGACCTTTATCATCGGCAACACCTACCAGCTCGACAGCGCCTCGCTCTATATGCCGGGCAACAGCATTACCTCTGCGCTGGCGAATGAGTTTGCCGAAGCGGAATCGGGCCTGCACGTTGCGGCGCTGATGGAGCTGGGGCTGATTCTGTTTGTCATCACCTTTATCGTGCTGGCGATCTCGAAATTTATGATCCTGCGCCTGGCGAAAAACGAGGGGGCACGCTGATGGCTACGCTTGAAATGCAGCACACCGCAGAGCTGGCTGAATCCCGTCGCAAAATGCAGGCGCGCCGCCGGTTGAAAAACCGCATCGCCCTGACGCTCTCAATGGCGACCATGGTGTTTGGCCTCTTCTGGCTAGTGTGGATCCTCTTCTCTACCGTGACGCGCGGTATCGACGGTATGTCGCTGGCGCTGTTTACCGAATCGACCCCGCCGCCAAACACCGCGGGCGGTGGTCTGGCGAACGCCCTGGCGGGCAGTGGCCTGCTGATCCTGTGGGCGACGGTAATCGGTACACCGCTGGGCATTATGGCGGGGATCTACCTGGCAGAGTATGGCCGTAAATCCTGGCTCGCCGAGATTATCCGTTTTATCAACGACATCTTGCTCTCCGCGCCCTCTATCGTGGTCGGCCTGTTCGTCTACACCATCGTGGTGGCGCAGATGCAGCACTTCTCCGGCTGGGCAGGCGTGATTGCGCTGGCGCTGCTGCAGGTGCCGATTGTCATTCGTACCACGGAAAACATGCTGAAACTGGTGCCGGATAGCCTGCGTGAAGCGGCTTACGCGCTGGGCACGCCGAAGTGGAAGATGATCTCCGCGATTACGCTGAAAGCCTCTGTCTCCGGCATCATGACCGGCGTACTGCTGGCGATAGCGCGTATCGCCGGTGAAACGGCACCGCTGCTCTTTACGGCGCTCTCTAACCAGTTCTGGAGCACCGACATGATGCAGCCTATTGCTAACCTGCCGGTGACGATTTTCAAATTCGCCATGAGCCCGTTTGCCGAATGGCAGCAGCTGGCCTGGGCCGGGGTGCTGATTATCACGCTCTGCGTACTGCTGTTGAACATTCTGGCGCGCGTTGTCTTCGCCAAGAATCGACACGGTTAATTTTTGCGACGCGGCGAAGGCGGCGTCGAGTTGAGGAAAGAGATAAATGAGTATGGTTGATACTACGCCGGGCAAGATTCAGGTTCGTGATTTGAACTTCTATTACGGCAAATTCCATGCACTGAAAAACATCAGCCTGGATATTGCCAAAAATCAGGTGACGGCGTTTATCGGGCCGTCTGGCTGCGGGAAATCCACGCTGCTGCGCACCTTTAACAAAATGTATGAGCTCTATCCTGAGCAGCGCGCCGAAGGCGAAATCCTGCTGGATGGCGACAACATTCTCACCAATACCCAGGATATCGCTCTGCTGCGCGCGAAAGTGGGCATGGTGTTCCAGAAACCGACGCCGTTCCCGATGTCGATTTACGACAACATCGCCTTTGGCGTGCGTCTGTTTGAAAAGCTTTCGCGCCCCGATATGGACGAGCGCGTGCAGTGGGCCTTGACCAAGGCCGCATTGTGGAATGAAACCAAGGATAAATTGCACCAGAGCGGCTACTCTCTCTCCGGCGGCCAGCAGCAGCGTCTCTGCATCGCGCGCGGCATTGCTATTCGCCCGGAAGTGCTGCTGCTGGATGAGCCTTGCTCGGCGCTGGATCCGATCTCAACCGGCCGTATCGAAGAGCTGATCACCGAGCTTAAGCAGGATTACACCGTGGTTATCGTGACGCACAACATGCAGCAGGCGGCGCGTTGTTCCGATCACACTGCGTTTATGTATCTCGGTGAGTTGATTGAGTTCAGCAATACAGACGATCTGTTCACCAAGCCTGCGAAGAAGCAAACGGAAGATTACATTACCGGGCGCTACGGCTGATTGCCGAACCACAGAGGTGGCAGCCACCTCGTTACCACGTGAAATTTGTCGGGCATTTGGAGTGCACCATGGACAATCTGAACCTTAACAAACATATTTCCGGGCAGTTTAACGCTGAGCTGGAAAGTATTCGCACTCAGGTCATGACGATGGGTGGAATGGTAGAGCAGCAGCTCTCGGATGCGATCACCGCGATGCATAACCAGGACAGCGAGCTGGCAAAGCGCGTTGTTGAAGGGGATAAGCAGGTCAATATGATGGAAGTCGCCATCGATGAAGCCTGCGTGCGCATTATCGCCAAGCGTCAGCCGACGGCGAGCGATTTACGCCTGGTGATGGCGATCATCAAAACCATCGCCGAGCTGGAGCGTATTGGTGACGTGGCGGATAAAATCTGCCGCACGGCGCTGGAGAAGTTCTCCCAGCAGCACCAGCCGCTGCTCGTCAGCCTCGAGTCGTTAGGCCGTCACACCGTGCAGATGCTGCACGACGTGCTCGACGCCTTTGCGCGGATGGACATTGACGAAGCGGTGCGAGTCTATCGCGAAGATAAGAAGGTGGATCAGGAGTATGAAGGCATTGTGCGTCAGCTGATGACCTACATGATGGAGGACTCCCGCACCATTCCGAGCGTGTTGACCGCCCTCTTCTGCGCCCGCTCTATCGAGCGTATCGGCGACCGCTGCCAGAACATCTGCGAGTACATCTTCTACTTCGTTAAAGGCCAGGATTTCCGCCACGTTGGCGGCGACGAGCTGGACAAGCTGCTCGCCGGAAAAGATCCGAAAGAGTAAGCGCAATAAAAACCCCCTCTTGATGAGGGGGTTTTGCTTCACGCTGACTTAGTGAGTAACTGACCGGCAAGCGTTGCGATCTCATCGCATTGCCACAGCTTCTCCCGCCAGCGATGCGGGATCCCCTCCACGCCGTACCAGGCACCAGCCAGCTGCCCGGCAATCGCCGCAGTGGTATCCGCATCGTCGCCAAGGTTGGTCGCCAGCAGGATCGTCTCTTCGAAACTCTCCCCGTGAGCGAAGCACCACAGCGCCGCCTCCAGGCTTTGCACGCAGTAACCGGTGCCGAACACCTCTGCACGCGATTTCTGCCGGTAATGCCCTTCGGCGATCTGGCGCAGATTAGCCTGTTCCGGCAGCTGCGCAATATCTGTCAGCGTGTCGGATTTACTTTTGCCCTGCAGCGCATTGATGAGCATCTGCGCGAACAGACGGCAGCTGGCCAGTGCTTCTGGCGCGGCGTGCGTCGTTCGCGATGACGCTTCGGCATACTCCAGCGCCTTTGGCACATCCGGATAGTACCAGAGCACCACCGGCGCAAGCCGCATCAATGAACCGTTGCCCGCCGTGTTCGGATCGCTCGAGCCGGCAAAGGGTTCGCCGTTGAGCGTAAAGCGCCGCAGCGCGGATGAGACGGTCATCCCGATATCAAAACAGCTGCCCGTGGAGCTTAAATAGCCCCACTTCCACCAGTTCAGATAGCGGTTCATCTGATCGGTCGCATCAAATCCTTTACAGGCGATCAGGCTATGCGCGAGGCAGAGCGCCATTGAGGTGTCATCCGTCCACTGCCCGGCTTTTAAATGAAACGGGCCGCCGCCGACCATATCGGTGACCGGGGTAAAGCTCTCTCTGGGACTGAACTCTACCGTTGTGCCAACCGCATCTCCGGCCGCGAGGCCGAGAAGAGACCCCTGATAACGCGCAAGTAAATCCGACATCTTTTATTCCTTATTTCGGGCAAGTCGTCAGGAGAAGTCTGCCCACAAACGCAGCTTCCCACAGTGGAGGCAGCGGAAGAGGTAGCCCTGACAGTCGCCGCCGTCGCGCAGATACTCCTGTAGTTTATTGATATCCATACCAAACGCCCGGCAATCGGCATCCAGATCGGCAAACTGATCCAGCTTGTCGGCTATCTCTTTCCAGCCGACGTAACCGATAAAGGCGCAGAAATCATTGCAGTGCGCCAGCCAGTGTTCCTGCTGCCAACCGCAATAGCCTGGGGTGCGTTGCGTCAACTCAGCAACGGTAGCTTCCGGCCACGAACTGCTAAAACCGGTAAATTCGCCCTCATCGTCAAACTCCCCTTCTACACCTTCAAGGCTGCAATCATCCTGAAATGTGCCGTTGAATTTCTCTGCTGCTGAGCCATCCGCAATGCACCAGGGGCAGAGCGTATCGACATCTTCAGCAGTAAAGAACGGGTTGGTGTAGTAGACGTCTGTTGGCTGTGAACAACAGGCGCAGGTCACGGTTTTGCCTTCAGAGAAGACGCCCGTTTCCAGGGGTTGTGGATGGTATTTGAATACCGGGAGAGGGCGATTATTCTGGTCCATAAAAACATCCTGTTTTGTAGGTAAGTTAGCGCGTAACAGACCACCCGCGAGCACGCCACAATGCTGGCAGCTGTGCTAAGTCAGTAAATGTCGTCACTTTTGGGTGATCGATAGGTACGTTATGCGGATCGGCGCAGAAGTAAAACACTTCCATCCCTGCCGCAATGCCAGATTGCGCTCCGGCGGCGGAATCATCCACCAGAATGCACTTTTCCGGCGAGACATCGAGTACCTCTGCTGCATGGTACATTAACGCTGGATCGGGCTTCCAGCGCTGGATGTCATAGCCACTAAACAGTTTTTCCGGAAAGTGGTGCAACATCCCAAGTTTACCTAATGAGTGTTGCATTTTGCTCACCGGCCCGTTAGAGACCACGCACATGGGTACGCTAACGGCATCAAGCAGAGCACTGGCACCCGGAATCACCTCCAGCTCGCTGTCGAACAGCCGCGCCACTTCGGCGCGATAAACCGGCTCAAGAGTAGCTTTATCCAGCGTTTTACCATGTTCCTCGCCGATAACATCAATAATTTCATACAGCTTCATGCCCTTGAAACGCTTAAAGACCTCTTCAAGGTCCAGCGTGATGCCAACGGTTTGAAACATATGGACGTATGCGCGGGAACAGATCACTTCGCTATCGACCAGGGTGCCGTCACAGTCGAAAAAGATCGCTTCAATGTGGGACATGCCATTTCCTGTGATTACAAGTTTAACGATTACTTAACGCAGATTGCGGGACGCAATCGTTGCCGTATAAGCAAATTCAATGAAAAAAAGTGCGTGATAACCGTCAATACTGCCTCATTTTGGTATAGGATAGCGACGAATTTTCCCTCCTATTCCGGAAATTGATAATGAGCCAACAACAGACTTCCCAGGCCTCTCGCCCGGGGTTGCTTGACCGCGTGTTCAAACTGCGTGACCACGGCACAACGGCGCGCACCGAAGTGATCGCCGGCTTCACGACGTTTTTAACGATGGTCTACATCGTTTTCGTTAACCCGCAAATTTTAGGCGTCGCCGGAATGGATACCAGCGCAGTTTTTGTCACCACCTGTCTGATTGCCGCGTTCGGCAGCATCCTGATGGGTCTGGTGGCTAACCTGCCGGTCGCGTTGGCTCCGGCAATGGGATTGAACGCCTTCTTCGCCTTTGTGGTGGTGGGCGCAATGGGGCTCTCCTGGCAGGTCGGCATGGGCGCGATCTTCTGGGGTGCGGTCGGTCTGCTGTTGCTGACCATTTTCCGCGTACGTTACTGGATGATTGCCAATATCCCGATGAGCCTGCGCGTTGGCATCACCAGCGGGATCGGCCTGTTTATCGGCATGATGGGTCTGAAGAATGCGGGCGTGATCGTCGCCAACAAAGAGACGCTGGTCAGCATCGGTAATCTGACGTCGCACAGCGTGCTGCTGGGCGTGCTTGGCTTCTTTATCATCGCTATTCTGGCGTCGCGCAATATTCACGCCGCGGTGCTGGTCTCTATCGTCGTGACCACGCTTTTAGGCTGGCTGCTGGGCGATGTGCAGTATCACGGGATTGTCTCTACGCCGCCAAGCGTGATGTCGGTGGTGGGCAATGTCGATCTCGCCGGCTCCTTTAACCTCGGTCTTGCGGGCGTGATCTTCTCGTTTATGCTGGTGAACCTCTTCGACTCCTCCGGGACGCTGATCGGCGTGACCGACAAAGCCGGGCTGGTGGATGAGAAGGGCAAATTCCCGCGCATGAAACAGGCGCTCTACGTTGACAGTATCTCCTCTGTGACCGGCTCCTTCTTCGGCACATCGTCGGTTACCGCCTACATTGAATCCTCTTCGGGTGTCTCCGTTGGCGGGCGTACCGGCCTGACGGCAGTAGTCGTGGGTTTGCTGTTCCTGCTGGTGATCTTCCTCTCGCCGCTGGCAGGAATGGTGCCGGGTTATGCGGCTGCGGGCGCGCTGATTTACGTCGGGGTGCTGATGACCTCAAGCCTGGCGCGTGTGAAGTGGGAGGATCTCACCGAAGCGGTACCGGCGTTTATTACTGCCGTGATGATGCCGTTTAGCTTCTCTATCACCGAGGGGATCGCGCTTGGCTTTATCTCCTACTGCGTGATGAAAATCGGTACCGGCCGTCTGCGCGAGCTTAGCCCGTGCGTCATTGTCGTGGCGCTGCTGTTCCTGCTGAAAATCGTCTTTATCGACGCGCATTAATCCCTTCTCCCTCTCCCGCTTCGGGGGAGGGAAAGCTTTACCCTCACGCTTATTCAGATCAACGCTTTTTCGGCGGGCAGGCTGGTGAAACGCATCAGGCGGGAAGCCGGATCGTTGGCGCGGGTCAGCACATCCGTCAGGTAGTGCCACCCTTTCTGGCTATCAAACTCCCAGATACGCAGGCTTTCAATCGCTGGCGCGACCGCAACAGACCAAATCAGCACATCTTCGGCATCGCACATCAATTCTACCTGCGCATGTTGTGCGACGCGAAGCCGCCCGGAGCCAGGCAGCAGTTGGAGCTGCATCGGGTCGTCCTGCATCTGGTGAATCAATTTCATCACGCTCTGGCGCAGCGTTAACAGCTGCGTTTGCGCTTCACTGGCATCGTTCTGGTTGTTTATCCACAGCTGCTCATTGTTGCTGAAGGTGTGTTTGTGCCCGTGCGGGCTGTGGAAGCTGCGCGTCGCGCGCTGTAGCTCCATATCAAGGCCGCACTCGCCTTCGGTAGCGATGGCAACGCCAACCAAATTCCCGGCGTAGGCCAGTGAAAAGCTCGGCAGGCTGCTGTCGGCGAAGCGCGGTCGTCCGCTCTCCTCAACCACCATCTCCGGCAGTTCGCTGATGCCATAAAGCATAAACATCATCTCGGCGAGCAGTGCCCGGGAAGCGATATAACGGGAGCGGCGATGTTCCGGTAGTTGCCCTGCGGCCTCAAGGCACGCCTGAGGGAGCCGGGTCGAAACAAGATGACCTTCTGAGAGGATCCCTCTTGCAAAGTGTGTCGCCATTTTTCGCTCCGTGATAATGGGCTGCGTGAATCAAATCGATAATCGACATTATCGCCTGTGATGAATAGGTTTTAATGCGAAAAGTCCCATCTGAAAAGTCCTAAGGGGTGATATTTACACTTTCTTTCGTCAATGGGGAGCACTTTCAGAAAAAGTGATGAAATGACGGCTAACGAGCGTTAAAACGCCCGCCAGCCGCGGGATGAGGGATTATTTACCAATACAGAAACTTGAGAAAATCCTGCCCAGCAGGTCATCAGAAGTAAATTCGCCGGTGATCTCGCTCAGGCTCTGCTGGGCCAGACGTAACTCCTCTGCGAGCAGCTCGCCCGCCCAGGCACCCAGCAGTTGCGCTTTGCCCTGTTGCAGATGTTCAGCCGCCATTTCCAGCGCCTGTAAGTGACGACGACGCGCAAGGAAGCCGCCCTCCATGCTGGTGTCGAAACCCATGCTCTGCTTGAGATGCTGACGCAGTACGTCCACCCCTTCGTTGGTGCGCGCAGAGAGACGAACAAGTGAGTGATTGTTCACTTCGCTGATACCCGGCTGCTCGCCGGTGACGTCTGCTTTATTACGCACCACGGTGATGGGCAGTTTCGCCGGTAAACGGGCGATAAAATCAGGCCAGATATCCGCCGGATCGACGGCATCGGTGGTAGTGCCGTCCACCATAAACAGTACGCGGTCCGCCTGCTCAATCTCCTGCCAGGCGCGCTCAATCCCGATGCGCTCCACTTCGTCGCTGGCTTCGCGCAGCCCGGCGGTATCGATAATATGCAGCGGCATACCGTCGATATGGATATGTTCACGCAGCACATCGCGCGTGGTACCGGCGATATCGGTAACAATTGCCGCTTCGCGACCGGCCAGCGCGTTAAGCAGGCTCGACTTCCCGGCGTTTGGGCGCCCGGCAATCACCACCTTCATCCCTTCACGCAGCAGGCTGCCCTGGCGCGCTTCGGCGCGCACCGCATCGAGATCGCTTATCACATCATTAAGCTGCGCTTCGATTTTGCCGTCAGAGAGAAAGTCGATCTCCTCATCCGGGAAGTCGATTGCCGCTTCGACGTAGATGCGCAGGTGAGTGAGTGCTTCCACCAGATGATTAACACGCGCAGAAAACGCGCCTTGCAGGGAGTTAAGCGCTGAGCGCGCGGCCTGTTCGGAGCTGGCATCAATCAGGTCGGCAATCGCTTCTGCCTGCGCCAGGTCGAGCTTGTCATTGAGAAACGCGCGCTCAGAGAATTCACCCGGTTTGGCGATGCGCAGGCCAGGCAGGGTCAGAATGCGTTTTAACAGCAGATCGAGGATCACCGGGCCGCCGTGGCCCTGTAGTTCCAGCACATCTTCACCGGTAAAGGAGTTGGGGCCGGGGAACCACAGCGCAATGCCCTGGTCCAGCGCGCTACCGTCGGCATCCTGAAACGCAAGATAGTCGGCATAACGCGGTTTCGGCAGCTTGCCCAGCACCGCCTGCGCGACGTCGCGCGCTTTCAGGCCGGAGATACGCAGGATGCCCACACCACCGCGTCCCGGTGGGGTTGCCTGGGCGACGATAGTGTCGTTATGGCTCATGGTTTATTTTCCAAAATCTCAAAATAAGAAAGGCGGTCAGTTGACCGCCTTGTCTGAATCTTACAGGTAATACGCAAAATAATTTACGTTGCAGGAAGGCGGCAAGCTTGTGAGTCCCCAGAAGTTTACATCAGTAAACGACTGGGGTGAGCAAGTGCAGCCAACGCACATGCAGCTTAAAGAATGAAGCGTATTAAGAGCTTTTCTTCTCGCGGCTATGGAGACCACGTTTCTCCAGACCACGGTAAATCAGCTGCTGCTGCAGAATGGTTACCAGGTTGCTGACGATGTAGTACAGCACCAGACCAGACGGGAACCACAGGAAGAACACCGTGAAGATGACCGGCATAAAGGTCATGATCTTCTGCTGCATCGGGTCGGTCACGGTGGTCGGCGACATCTTCTGAATGAAGAACATCGTTACGCCCATCAGGATCGGCAGGATGTAGTACGGGTCTTGCGCAGAGAGATCGTGGATCCACAGCGCGAACGGCGCATGGCGCAGCTCAACGGAGCCCATCAGCATGTAGTAGAGCGCAAGGAAGATTGGCATCTGGATCAGCAGCGGGAAGCAGCCACCCAGCGGGTTCACTTTCTCCGCTTTGTACATCGCCATCATTTCCTGGCTCATACGCTGCTTATCATCGCCCAGACGCTCACGCATTGCCTGAATCTTCGGCTGCAGCATGCGCATTTTCGCCATCGAGGTGTACTGCGCTTTGGTCAGCGGGTACATGATGCCGCGCACGATGAAGGTGATCGCGATGATAGAGAAGCCCCAGTTGCCGAGGAAGCTGTGGATCCATTTCAGCAGCTTAAACAGCGGCTGAGAGATGAACCACAACCAGCCGTAATCCACGGTCAGATCCAGGTGCGGCGCCGCAGCGGCCATCTTGTCCTGAATCTCCGGGCCGACCCACAGGGTGCTGTTCAGTAAGCCAGTCTGGCCTGCTGCGATGGTAATAGGCTGAGATTTGTAGCCGATTGCCGCAACGCCGTTACCCAGATTCACGGTGTAGAAGTTATTCGCGCCGTCGTTACGTGGGATCCACGCCGTGGCGAAATATTGTTGCAGCATCGCAACCCAGCCGCCTTTCGAGCTGACGTTCAGGTTTTCGTCATCGGCGATGGTGTCAAACTTGTACTTCTCATACTTGGTGTCCGGCGTGGAGTACGCCGCGCCGCGGAAGGTGTGCAGTGCAAAGTTGCTGCTGCCGGTATCGCGGTGAGAAGGGAGTTTGATGGTCTGCTTCAGCTGACCAAAGGTGGCCACCTGCAGCGGCGTCGCACCGGCGTTTTTCACGCTGTAGCCAACGTTCACCGCATATTCACCGCGTTTCAGGGTGAAGGTTTTGGTGAAGGTGTTGCCAGCCGCATCGGTATAGGTCAGCGGGATCGCCAGCTCGTTCTGGCCTTCTGCCAGCACAAACGCATCTTTATCGACGTTATACAGCGGACGTGGGCCGTTAGCCGGGTTGTCCGGGCCGTTCTGGCCGGTCAGACCGCTCTGCGCCTGGTAGACAAACTCAGGCGTGGTTTCCAGTAACTGGAACGGCTCGTTGGCACCCAGCTCTTTCGGGTACGTCGGGAGCAGTGCCTGCTCAACATCACCACCACGGGTGTTGATGGTCAGCTCAAGCACGTCGGTTTTAACCGTAATCAGTTTCCCCTGGCCACTGGCCGGAACGCTCTGGTCGGCTGCGTTACCCGCTGCGGTGGTCGTAGTCTGCGTGGTCTGCTGCTGCGCCGGAGGAGGATTTTGTTCCTTCTCCCACGTTTGCCAGATCATGAAAGACACGAACAACAAAGCGATGATAAAAAGATTGCGTTGCGAATCCATCGTTAGTGTTCTCTGGTTTTAGAAGGTCCTGGCGGGACGGGATCGTCGCCACCCGGATGTAAAGGGTGGCATTTTAATACGCGTTTCACTGTCAACCAACTGCCTTTTAACACCCCAAACCTGCGCAAGGCCTCAATTCCATAGTGAGAACAGGTAGGGGTGAAACGGCAGTGCGGCCCGAGTAGCGGACTAATCAGGCGTTGGTAGACCCGTATAAGGGCTATCAGGACCCTTGAGCCTGGCGACAATGGCGGCGCCATAATTTTTCCAACGCTTCCGTGAGAGCACGGTTATCGAGGTCGGCAACCCCTTTCTTTGCCACCACCACAAAATCCATGGCCGGCAGGTCATGTTGGTGCAAACGGAAACTTTCACGCGTCAGACGTTTAATCCGATTGCGTTCATGTGCGCGTTTGACATTTTTTTTGGCGACGGTAAGACCGATACGGGGATGCCCCAGCGAATTCAGGCGGCCGAGGATGGTGATTTGCGGCGTGCCAGCCCGTTGTGGCTGCTGGAAGACGAATGTGAAATGAGTGGGAGTTAACAAACGTAACTCCCTGGGAAAAGCGAGCTTAACCACTCAGGGGTTAGCTTTTATTACTTGGAAACGGTCAGACGTGCGCGGCCTTTAGCGCGACGACGAGCCAGAACCTGGCGACCATTTTTAGTAGCCATACGAGCACGGAAGCCGTGAGAACGGTTGCGCTTCAGTACAGACGGTTGAAAAGTGCGTTTCATGGCGATTTCTACCTAAACTTGAATAAATTCACTGACTTTTGCGTATGCCCGAACGAATATCGAACGACCGGCGCGCAAGCCATGGGTAATTAAAGAGGCCGGATTGTAATAATTGTACACTCCGGAGTCAATTCTCTTTCCTTATAGCGCACGTATTTTTGCACAGATCTGCGCAAAAACTAAGCGGCTTCCGGCGCCTGAAAAGAGTAAGACGCGCCGGGGGCAGAATTATACGGGGCAAATGGCAAAGCGCAAGGATCCGCCTGGATCTTCCTTAGATCGTTTATGGGATTATTCGGTGAAAACCATTTAATTTTCCAATATGCGGCCTAAATCTTCCCGCACCCGCGCCTGGATCGTTTACACTTAGCGCGTTCCGGATCGGCCTGTGGATAAATCGTGAAGAATCTGTGAGAAACAGAAGATCTCTTCGGCGGTTTACGCTATGATCCGCGGTCCCGATCGCGATCCACGATCGCTCTGGGGCAAAAACCGTAAACAGCGGTTCGCACATCACCCCGCTGGGTCTTATCGATGTGTGTCAAAAAAGATTAATGTCTCTGTCTTTACTATTTATCGATTTACGTTCGAGTGGAGTCCGCCGTGTCACTTTCGCTTTGGCAGCAGTGTCTTGCCCGATTGCAGGATGAGTTACCAGCCACTGAATTTAGTATGTGGATCCGCCCGTTGCAGGCGGAACTGAGTGACAACACGCTGGCTTTGTATGCGCCAAACCGTTTTGTGCTTGATTGGGTAAGAGACAAATACCTCAATAATATCAACGGCCTGCTTAATGAGTTTTGCGGGGCGGACGCGCCACAGCTGCGTTTTGAAGTGGGCGCTCGTCCGGCTAACCAGACATTGAGAGAGCCCGCCACCGTGGCTGCGCCCGCTCAGGCGGCGCAGATCGTGATTCCGCGCGCTGCGCCTGTCGCCCGTTCAGGCTGGGACAACGTGCCCGCCCCGGCGGAACCGACCTACCGCTCAAACGTCAACGTCAAACACACCTTTGATAACTTCGTCGAAGGTAAGTCGAACCAGCTGGCCCGCGCGGCAGCCCGCCAGGTAGCCGATAACCCCGGCGGCGCTTACAACCCGCTCTTTTTATATGGCGGCACGGGTCTCGGTAAAACGCACCTGCTTCACGCGGTGGGTAACGGCATTGTGGCGCGTAAGCCGAATGCCAAAGTGGTGTATATGCACTCCGAGCGCTTTGTCCAGGACATGGTAAAAGCCCTGCAAAACAATGCGATCGAAGAGTTTAAACGCTACTACCGCTCCGTTGACGCCCTGCTGATCGATGATATTCAATTCTTCGCCAATAAAGAGCGATCCCAGGAAGAGTTCTTCCACACCTTTAACGCCCTGCTTGAAGGCAATCAGCAGATCATTCTCACCTCGGATCGTTATCCGAAAGAGATCAATGGCGTTGAGGATCGTCTCAAATCCCGCTTCGGCTGGGGGCTGACCGTGGCGATCGAACCGCCGGAGCTGGAAACCCGCGTTGCGATCCTGATGAAAAAGGCCGACGAGAACGATATCCGTCTGCCGGGCGAAGTGGCCTTCTTTATTGCCAAGCGCCTGCGATCCAACGTGCGTGAGCTGGAAGGGGCACTGAACCGTGTCATCGCCAACGCCAACTTTACCGGGCGCGCCATCACCATTGATTTCGTGCGCGAAGCGCTGCGCGATCTGCTGGCGCTGCAGGAGAAGCTGGTCACCATCGACAATATCCAGAAGACGGTGGCGGAGTATTACAAGATTAAGGTGGCAGATCTGCTGTCGAAGCGACGCTCCCGTTCCGTTGCCCGCCCGCGCCAGATGGCGATGGCGCTGGCGAAAGAGCTGACCAACCACAGCCTGCCGGAAATCGGCGATGCCTTTGGCGGCCGTGACCACACCACCGTACTGCATGCCTGCCGTAAGATTGAGCAGTTGCGTGAAGAAAGCCATGATATCAAAGAAGATTTTTCCAATTTAATCCGAACTCTCTCTTCGTGACGCTATGAAATTTACCGTTGAACGTGAACATTTATTAAAGCCGCTGCAACAAGTTAGCGGCCCGCTGGGCGGACGCCCGACGTTGCCTATTCTCGGTAATCTGCTGCTTCAGGTTACCGACGGCGCGCTCTCGCTGACCGGCACCGATCTTGAAATGGAGATGGTTGCCCGCGTGGCGCTTGTCCAGCCCCATGAACAGGGCGCGACAACCGTACCGGCACGTAAATTCTTCGACATCTGTCGCGGCCTGCCGGAAGGGGCGGAAATTGCGATGCAGCTGGAGGGTGAGCGCATGCTGATCCGTTCCGGGCGCAGCCGTTTCTCCCTCTCAACCCTGCCCGCGGCGGATTTCCCTAACCTGGATGACTGGCAAAGCGAAGTGGAGTTCACGCTGCCGCAGGCCACCATGAAACGCCTGATCGAAGCGACGCAGTTCTCGATGGCGCACCAGGACGTCCGTTACTACTTAAACGGCATGCTGTTTGAAACCGAAGGTGAAGAGCTGCGTACCGTGGCTACCGACGGCCACCGTCTTGCCGTCTGCTCGATGCCGATTGGGCAAACATTGCCGAACCATTCGGTGATCGTGCCGCGTAAAGGGGTGATTGAGCTGATGCGTATGCTCGACGGCGGCGATACGCCGCTGCGCGTGCAGATCGGCAGCAACAACATTCGCGCCCACGTCGGCGACTTTATCTTCACGTCGAAGCTGGTTGATGGTCGTTTCCCGGATTATCGCCGCGTATTGCCGAAAAACCCGGATAAAACGCTGGAAGCGGGCTGCGATTCGCTGAAGCAGGCTTTTGCCCGCGCGGCGATCCTCTCTAACGAGAAGTTCCGCGGTGTGCGTCTCTACGTCAGCGAGAACCAGATCAAAATCACCGCCAATAACCCGGAGCAGGAAGAAGCGGAAGAGTTTCTCGATGTCACCTACGGCGGTAGCGAAATGGAGATCGGCTTTAACGTCAGCTACGTGCTTGATGTGCTGAACGCGCTGAAGTGCGAGAACGTGCGCATTCTGCTGACCGATTCCGTTTCCAGCGTGCAGATTGAAGACGCGGCGAGCCAGAGCGCAGCCTATGTCGTTATGCCAATGCGGTTGTAGAAAATAGCGGGCTATCTTTCTGGTTACTCTGGCTTCGGGCAGCGCCCGCACTCTTCACGTACTTCGGTACGCTGCGGTTGCTGCGCGCTGGCCGAAGTCAGGCTAACTGCGACGATACGCCCTGGTAATGAGTGAATCATGTCGCTAACCCGCTTACTGATAAAAGATTTCCGCAATATCGAAAGCGCGGATCTCGCGCTCTCCCCTGGCTTTAACTTTCTGGTGGGCGCTAACGGCAGCGGGAAGACCAGCGTGCTGGAGGCGATCTACACCCTCGGGCATGGCCGTGCGTTTCGCAGCCTGCAAATTGGTCGCGTTATTCGCCATGAGCAGGAGGCGTTTGTCCTGCACGGGCGTTTGCAGGCCGAATCGCGCGAAATCGCCATTGGCCTGACCAAAGATAAGCTCGGCGACAGCAAAGTGCGTATCGACGGCACCGACGGCCATAAAGTGGCAGAGCTGGCGCTGCTGATGCCGATGCAGCTTATTACCCCCGAAGGGTTTACCTTGCTTAACGGCGGCCCGAAATACCGTCGTGCCTTTCTCGACTGGGGATGCTTCCACAATGAAAGCGGCTTTTTTACCGCCTGGAGCAATCTCAAGCGCCTGTTAAAACAGCGCAATGCCGCTTTACGCCAGGTGAGCCATTACGGCCAGCTGCGTCCGTGGGACAAAGAGCTTGTGCCGCTCGCCGAGCAGATCAGCCGCTGGCGCGCGGAGTACAGCGCCGCTATCGCGGAAGATATGGCCGACACCTGCCGGCAGTTCTTACCGGAATTTTCCCTGACCTTCTCTTTCCAGCGCGGCTGGGAGAAAGAGACCGATTATGAAGAGGTGCTGGCGCGCAGTTTTGAGCGCGACCGCATGCTCACTTACACCGCGCACGGCCCGCATAAAGCGGATTTCCGCATTCGTGCGGATGGCGCGCCCGTTGAAGACACCCTTTCGCGCGGGCAGTTAAAACTCCTGATGTGCGCGCTGCGCCTGGCGCAGGGGGAGTTCTTAACGCGTGAAAGCGGGCGACGCTGTTTATACCTGATAGATGATTTTGCCTCGGAGCTTGATGACGAAAAGCGCGGGCTGTTAGCCAGCCGGTTAAAAGCCACCCAGTCACAGGTTTTCGTCAGCGCCATCAGCGCTGAACACGTTATGGACATGTCGGACAAAAATTCGAAGATGTTCACCGTGGAAAAGGGTAAAATAGCCGATTAACCCAAGTTGAAATGAGCGAGAAACGTTGATGTCGAATTCTTATGACTCCTCCAGTATCAAAGTCCTCAAAGGGCTGGATGCAGTGCGTAAGCGCCCGGGTATGTATATCGGCGATACGGATGACGGCACCGGTCTGCACCACATGGTATTCGAGGTAGTAGATAACGCTATCGACGAAGCGCTCGCAGGGTACTGTAAAGACATTATCGTCACCATTCACAGCGATAACTCTGTCTCCGTACAGGATGATGGCCGTGGTATTCCGACCGGTATTCACCCGGAAGAGGGTGTTTCCGCCGCGGAAGTGATCATGACCGTACTGCATGCGGGCGGTAAGTTCGACGATAACTCCTATAAAGTCTCCGGCGGTCTGCACGGCGTTGGCGTTTCAGTGGTAAACGCCCTGTCGCAGAAACTGGAGCTGGTTATCCAGCGCGATAACAAAGTTCACCGTCAGATCTATACTCACGGCGTGCCGCAGGCTCCGCTGGAAGTGACGGGCGAAACGGAAAAAACCGGTACCATGGTGCGTTTCTGGCCGAGCTACGAAACCTTCACCAACGTCATTGAATTTGAATATGAAATTCTGGCGAAACGCCTGCGTGAGCTCTCCTTCCTGAACTCCGGCGTGTCGATTCGCCTGCGCGACAAGCGCGACGGTAAAGAAGACCACTTCCACTACGAAGGCGGTATCAGGGCGTTTGTTGAGTACCTCAACAAAAACAAAACGCCGATCCACCCGAATATCTTCTACTTCTCCACCGAAAAAGACGGTATCGGCGTCGAAATTGCGCTGCAATGGAACGATGGTTTCCAGGAAAATATCTACTGCTTTACCAACAACATTCCGCAGCGCGACGGCGGTACCCACCTTGCAGGCTTCCGCGCGGCGATGACCCGTACGCTGAACGCCTATATGGATAAAGAGGGTTACAGCAAGAAAGCCAAAGTCAGCGCCACCGGCGATGATGCCCGTGAAGGCCTGATTGCGGTGGTGTCGGTAAAAGTGCCGGACCCGAAATTCTCCTCGCAGACCAAAGATAAACTCGTCTCCTCCGAGGTGAAATCGGCGGTGGAACAGCAGATGAACGAACTGCTGGCCGAATACCTGCTGGAAAACCCGGGTGATGCGAAGATCGTCGTCGGCAAAATCATTGATGCTGCGCGTGCCCGTGAAGCGGCGCGTAAAGCGCGTGAAATGACCCGCCGTAAAGGCGCGCTGGATCTGGCCGGTCTGCCGGGCAAACTGGCGGATTGCCAGGAGCGTGACCCGGCGCTGTCCGAACTCTACTTAGTGGAAGGGGACTCGGCGGGCGGTTCTGCCAAACAGGGCCGTAACCGTAAGAACCAGGCGATCCTGCCGTTGAAAGGTAAAATCCTCAACGTCGAGAAAGCGCGTTTCGACAAGATGCTCTCTTCTCAGGAAGTGGCAACGCTTATCACTGCGCTCGGCTGCGGCATTGGTCGCGACGAGTACAACCCGGATAAACTGCGCTACCACAGCATCATCATCATGACCGATGCGGACGTCGATGGCTCGCACATCCGTACGCTGCTGTTGACCTTCTTCTACCGTCAGATGCCGGAAATCGTTGAGCGTGGCCACGTCTACATCGCGCAGCCGCCGCTCTACAAAGTGAAGAAAGGCAAGCAGGAGCAGTACATCAAAGACGACGAGGCGATGGATCAGTATCAGATCTCCATCGCGCTCGATGGCGCAACGCTGCATACCACCGAAGGCGCGCCTGCTCTGCAGGGTGAAGCGCTGGAGAAAATGGTCTCCGAGTACAACGCTGCGCAGAAGATGATTGGCCGCATGGAGCGCCGCTTCCCGCGCGCGTTGCTGAAAGAGCTGGTCTATCAGCCGACGCTGGCGGAAGCGGATCTTGCCGATGAGCGTACTGTTACGCAGTGGGTCTCTCAGCTGATTACCGTGCTGAATGAGAACGAAGCTCACGGCAGTACCTGGAAATATGATGTCCGGGTGAACAGCGAGCTGAGCCAGTTCGAGCCGATTATTCGCGTGCGTACCCACGGCGTGGATACCGATTACCCGCTCGATCACGAGTTCGTGACCGGCGGCGAATACCGTCGTCTCTGCACGCTCGGCGAGAAGCTGCGCGGCCTGATTGAAGAAGATGCCTATATCGAACGTGGCGAACGCCGTCAGCCGGTGACCAGCTTCGAGCAGGCGCTGGAGTGGCTGGTGAAAGAGTCCCGTCGCGGTCTCTCCATTCAGCGTTATAAAGGCCTCGGCGAGATGAACCCGGATCAGCTGTGGGAAACCACCATGGATCCGGAAAGCCGCCGCATGCTGCGCGTTACCGTAAAAGATGCGATTGCAGCCGATCAGCTCTTCACGACCTTAATGGGCGATGCCGTTGAACCGCGCCGCGCCTTTATCGAAGAGAACGCCCTGAAAGCGGCGAATATCGATATCTAAGGTAATCCTGCATTAAAAGGGGGATCCCGTATCCCCCTTTCTCTCCCCCTTTTCTCCCCGGCGCGCTGCTGTTTTTTGAGCGGAATCGCGTTAGCATGAGGTCAAACACTTCTCATCTGGGGATCTCATGGCTATCAAACTCATTGCAATCGATATGGACGGCACGCTGCTGCTGCCCGACCACACTATCTCTCCTGCGGTAAAAAATGCGATTGCCGCCGCGCGCGAACGCGGCATCAATGTCGTGCTGACCACCGGACGCCCTTACGCTGGCGTACACAGCTATATGAAAGAGCTGCATATGGAGCGGGAAGGTGACTACTGCATTACCTATAACGGCGCGCTGGTGCAGAATGCCAGTGACGGCAGTACCGTGGCGCAAACCACGCTGAGCTATGACGATTACCGCTATCTGGAACAACTCTCCCGCGAAGTCGGCTCGCACTTCCACGCGCTGGATCGCAACACGCTCTATACCGCAAACCGCGATATCAGCCCCTATACCGTGCATGAATCTTTTGTCGCCACCATTCCGCTGGTCTTCTGTGAAGCGGAGAAGATGGATCCGCAGACCCAGTTCCTGAAAGTGATGATGATTGATGAGCCGACGATCCTCGACCAGGCGATCGCCCGCATTCCGCAGGAGGTGAAAGAGAAGTACACGGTTCTGAAAAGCGCGCCCTACTTCCTGGAAATCCTGCATAAAAGCGTCACTAAAGGTACTGGCGTTAAAGCCCTTGCTGATGTGTTAAACATCAAACCGGAAGAGATTATGGCGATTGGCGATCAGGAAAATGATATCGCCATGATTGAGTTTGCCGGCGTCGGCGTGGCGATGGAGAACGCCATTCCGTCGGTGAAAGAGGCGGCAGATTTCGTTACCAAAACCAACCTCGAAGATGGCGTTGCTTACGCGATCGAGAAGTTTGCCCTCAACTAATCCCTTCCCACTCTCCCTGACCCGCGCCCTGCGCGGGTTTTTTTTGCCCCGCGCACCATTCTGATAACAATTTGCTTACCAATTGTCGTTTTTGTGATCCAAATTGTAGTGCAACACAAAGTGATTGTACTACGATTGCGCCATCTCTTGCGGGGAAGTCAGCATATTTGTACTTCAATGTTGAGGGAAATTGCGGCAGAGGCGATAAAGTAGTGGTAGAGAAACCGTTGCTAAGGACGCGTTATGACCATGAATAAAACCGACCGCATTATCGTCTCGCTGGGCCGCCAGATTATCAGCGGCAAATATGTCCCTGGCTCGGCGTTACCCGCCGAAGCTGAGCTGTGCGAAGAGTTTGAAACTTCGCGCAACATCATCCGCGAGGTCTACCGCGCGCTGATGGCAAAGCGGCTGATTGAAATGAAGCGTTATCGCGGCGCGTTTGTCGCCCCGCGTAACCAGTGGAACTACCTCGATACCGAGGTGCTGCAATGGGTGCTGGAGCACGACTACGACCCGCGCTTAATCAGCGCGATGAGCGAAGTGCGAAACCTGGTGGAACCGGCCATCGCCCGCTGGGCGGCGGAACGCGCCACCTCCAGTGACCTGGCCAATATTGAGTCGGCGCTCAATGACATGATCGCCAATAACCAGGACCGGGACGCCTTTAACGAGGCCGATATCCGCTACCACGAAGCGGTGTTGCAATCGGTGCACAACCCGGTGCTGCAACAGTTGAGTGTGGCAATCAGCTCACTGCAACGGGCGGTATTTGAACGAACCTGGATGGGGGATGAGGCAAACATGCCGAAAACCCTGCAGGAACATAAGGCGCTGTTCGATGCGATCCGGCATCAGGACAGCACAGCGGCAGAGCAGGCGGCGCTCACCATGATCGCCAGCTCAACACGAAGGTTGAAGGAAATTACATGACAGCTCGCTACATCGCAATCGACTGGGGATCCACCAACTTACGCGCCTGGCACTTTCAGGATGGCGTTTGCCTGGAGAGCAGGCAGTCTGAAGCGGGTGTAACCCGACTTAATGGCCGATCCCCCGAAGCGGTGTTAGCAGAAGTAACCGAGGGCTGGAGCAGCGACACCACGCCGGTGGTAATGGCGGGCATGGTCGGCAGCAATGCGGGCTGGAAAATCGCCCCCTATCTGCCCTGCCCGACTTCGCTTGACGGCATCGGTGAGCAGCTGACCCAGGTAAAAGAGCGTGCCTGGATCATCCCCGGCCTGTGCGTCTCCAGCGATGACAATCACAACGTGATGCGCGGCGAAGAGACCCAACTGCTCGGCGCCAGCGAGCTTGCCCCCGCCTCGTTGTATGTGATGCCCGGCACCCACTGCAAATGGGTCGAGGCTGATAACCATCAAATCCGTGATTTTCGCACCGTAATGACCGGTGAACTGCATCATCTCCTGCTGCGCCACTCGCTGGTGGGCGCAGGGTTGCCGGAGCAAACCGCCAGTGATGATGCCTTCGACGCAGGCCTGACGCGCGGCCTCGCGTCCCCTGAGATCCTGCCGCAGCTTTTTGAAGTTCGTGCCGCCCATGTGCTGGGCACCCTTGCGCGCGAACAGGTGAGCGAATTCCTTTCGGGCCTGTTAATCGGCGGTGAAGTGGCGACCATGAACGCCCGCTTCGCCGGTTCGCAGGCAATCACGCTGGTCGCCAGCCCATCCCTCTCCGCCCGCTATCAGCGCGCGTTTCGCGCCACTGGGCGGGCGGTAAACACGCTGGATGGCGACACGGCATTTCAGGCAGGTATCAGGAGGATTGCCCATGCAGTGGCAAACTAAGCTTCCGCTGATCGCCATTTTACGTGGCATCACCCCGGATGAGGCGCGCGAGCACGTCGCCGCCATACTCGACGCAGGTTTCGACGCCGTCGAGATCCCGCTCAACTCCCCCGACTGGGAGACCAGCATTGGCGATATCGTAGCGAACTTCGGCGATCGCGCGCTGATCGGCGGCGGTACGGTGCTGAAACCGGAACAGGTTGATCGGCTGGCGGAGATGGGCTGTAAGCTGATTGTGACGCCGAATACGCAGCCGGAGGTGATCCGCCGCGCGGTCAGCCACGGCATGACCGTGTGCCCAGGCTGCGCGACTGCCAGCGAAGCCTTTACCGCGCTGGAGGCTGGCGCGCAGGCGCTGAAAATTTTCCCCTCCTCCGCCTTTGGCCCCGATTACATCAAAGCGCTGAAAGCGGTTCTGCCCGTGGACGTACCGGTGTTTGCCGTCGGCGGCGTGACGCCGGAAAACCTGCACCTGTGGCTACAGGCAGGCTGCGTCGGCGCCGGGCTGGGCAGCGATCTCTATCGCGCCGGTCAGCCGGTAAGCCGCACCATCGAGCAGGCGAAAGCATTTGTTAACGCGTATCAAGAGGCTGTGCAATGAAGATAACCAAACTGACGACTTACCGCTTACCGCCGCGCTGGATGTTCTTAAAAATCGAAACCGATGAAGGCGTGGTCGGCTGGGGTGAGCCGGTGATCGAAGGGCGTGCGCGCACCGTTGAAGCGGCGGTACATGAGCTTGGCGACTACCTGATTGGCCAGGATCCTTCTCGTATCAACGACTTGTGGCAGGTGATGTACCGCGCAGGTTTCTATCGTGGCGGCCCGATCCTGATGAGTGCCATCGCCGGGATTGACCAGGCGCTGTGGGATATCAAAGGCAAAGTGCTCAACGCGCCGGTGTGGCAGCTGATGGGCGGCCTGGTGCGCGACAAAATCAAAGCCTACAGCTGGGTCGGCGGCGACCGTCCGGCAGAAGTTATTGATGGCATCAAAACCCTGCGCACCATCGGCTTCGACACCTTTAAATTAAACGGCTGCGAAGAGTTAGGCATTATTGATGATTCGCGCAAAGTCGATGCGGCGGTCAATACCGTGGCGCAGATCCGCGAAGCGTTTGGTAACGAGATTGAGTTTGGCCTCGATTTCCACGGTCGCGTCAGCGCGCCGATGGCGAAAGTATTAATTAAAGAGCTGGAGCCCTATCGCCCGCTGTTTATTGAAGAGCCGGTGCTGGCCGAGCAGGCGGAGTATTACCCGCGGCTTGCCGCGCAAACCCATATTCCGATTGCCGCCGGTGAACGTATGTTCTCGCGCTTCGAATTTAAGCGCGTGCTGGAAGCGGGCGGCATTGCGATTTTGCAGCCGGACCTCTCCCACGCGGGCGGCATCACCGAGTGCTACAAAATTGCCGGTATGGCGGAAGCGTACGACGTGGCGCTGGCTCCACACTGCCCGCTCGGCCCGGTGGCGCTCGCAGCCTGTCTGCATGTCGACTTCGTCTCGCACAATGCGGTGTTCCAGGAGCAGAGCATGGGCATTCACTACAACAAAGGTGCCGAACTGCTCGACTTCGTGAAGAACAAAGAGGACTTCAACATGGAAGGCGGCTTCTTTAAGCCGTTGATGAAACCGGGCCTTGGCGTAGAGATCGACGAAGAGAAAGTGATTGAGCTAAGCAAAAATGCGCCGGACTGGCGTAATCCGGTATGGCGGCATGCGGACGGCACCGTCGCCGAGTGGTAATGCGCCGGATGACACTAACGTTTATCCAGCCTACATAACGCGTAGGCCCGGTAAGCGCAGCGCCACCGGGCAATAAATATTTTTATTAAAAAAACAAAACACCCTCTGTATTTAACAGGGCATGGTGAGCGGCTTCGCCATGCCCAAAACCCGGAGACAGACAGTTATGGATATTTCTGTAACGACTGCAAAAACAGGGCGTCGCCGCTATTTGACGCTGCTGATGATC
This sequence comes from Kosakonia sp. Marseille-Q7440, assembly GCF_965119485.1. Classification (NCBI taxonomy): domain Bacteria; kingdom Pseudomonadati; phylum Pseudomonadota; class Gammaproteobacteria; order Enterobacterales; family Enterobacteriaceae; genus Kosakonia; species Kosakonia sp. Marseille-Q7440. The sequence continues at coordinate 157,707 of NZ_CBCPLT010000002.1, forward strand.
TTTATCACGGTGGTCATTTGTTATGTCGACCGCGCCAACCTGGCCGTGGCCTCTGCCCATATTCAGGAGGAGTTCGGTATTACCAAAGCGGAGATGGGCTACGTCTTTTCCGCCTTCGCCTGGCTCTATACCCTCTGTCAGATCCCCGGCGGCTGGTTCCTTGACCGTGTCGGTTCGCGTCTCACCTACTTCATCGCCATCTTTGGCTGGTCGGTTGCCACGCTGTTTCAGGGTTTCGCCAGCGGCCTGCTGTCGCTGATTGGCCTGCGCGCCATTACCGGCATTTTTGAAGCACCCGCTTTCCCGACCAACAACCGCATGGTGACCAGCTGGTTCCCGGAGCAGGAGCGCGCTTCGGCGGTCGGTTTTTACACCTCCGGGCAGTTTGTCGGGCTGGCTTTTCTCACCCCGCTGCTGATCTGGATCCAGGAGCTGCTGAGCTGGCACTGGGTGTTTATCGTCACCGGCGGCATCGGCATTATCTGGTCGCTGATCTGGATTAAGGTCTACCAGCCGCCGCGCCTGACCAAAAACATCAGCCAGGCGGAGCTGGAGTACATCAAAGCGGGCGGTGGCCTGATTGATGGCGATGCGCCGGTGAAAAAAGAGGCGCGCCAGCCGCTGACCAAAGCGGAGTGGAAACTGGTGTTCCACCGCAAGCTGATTGGCGTCTATCTCGGCCAGTTCGCCGTCACCTCAACGCTGTGGTTCTTTCTCACCTGGTTCCCGAACTATCTGACGCAGGAGAAGGGCATCACCGCGCTGAAAGCCGGGTTTATGACCACCGTACCGTTCCTGGCCGCCTTCTTTGGCGTGCTGCTCTCCGGCTGGGTCGCCGATACGCTGGTGAAAAGGGGCTATTCGCTGGGCATCGCGCGTAAAACGCCGATTATCTGCGGTCTGCTTATCTCCACCTGCATCATGGGCGCGAACTACACCAACGATCCCGTGTGGATTATGACGCTGATGGCGCTGGCCTTCTTCGGCAACGGCTTTGCCTCGATCACCTGGTCGCTGGTGTCGTCGCTGGCACCGATGCGCCTGATTGGTCTCACCGGTGGGGTGTTTAACTTTGTCGGCGGGCTGGGAGGCATTACCGTGCCGCTGGTGATTGGCTACCTGGCGCAGGATTACGGCTTTGGCCCGGCGCTGGTCTATATCTCCGCCGTGGCGCTGATTGGCGCGCTCTCCTACATTTTGCTGGTTGGCGATGTGAAGCGAGTAGGCTAACGCCGCGCAATCTTATACCCTGAGGCCTGTTTATGGCTTCAGGGTATTTTCATGAAACAGCTCACCTTCGCCCCGCGCAATCATCAACTGACCAATATCAACACCTGGACGGCGGACAGCCAGTGGCTGGTGTTCGATGTGCGCCCCTCCGGCGCCTCCTTTACCGGCAAAACCATCGAACGCGTCAACGTTCACTCCGGCGACGTTGAGGTGATCTATACCGCAACAGATGGCGCGCATGTTGGCGTGGTGACCGTTCATCCTGAAGCGCAGAAGTATGTGTTTATTCACGGCCCGGAAAACCCGGATGAGGCGTGGCAGTACGATTTCCACCATCGGCGCGGCGTAATAACCGGGCAGGGCCGCACAACCAATCTTGATGCGCTGGATATCACCTCGCCCTACACGCCCGGCGCGCTGCGCGGCGGCTCGCACGTGCATGTCTTTAGCCCGAACGGGCAGAACATTAGCTTTACCTATAACGATCACGTAATGCATGAGCGCGACCCGGCGCTGGATCTGCGCAACGTTGGCGTCGCGGTGCCGTTTGGCCCGGTAACGCCGCCCTGCACCCATCCGCGTGAATATGGCGGCAGCCACTGGTGCGTGCTGGTGAGCCGCACGACGCCGACGCCTGCGCCCGGTAGCGATGAGATCAACCGTGCGTATGAAGAGGGGTGGGTTGGCAATCAGCGGCTGGCGTTTATTGGCGATACGCTCTCCGCCAGCGGCGAAAAAGTGCCGGAGCTGTTTATTGTCGATCTTCCTGCTGATGAGCAGGGCTGGAAAACTGCGGGCGATGCGCCACTTGCTGGCACAGATCAGACGCTGCCCGCGCCGCCAAAAGGCGTGCAGCAGCAGCGCCTCACCTTCACCCATCACCGGCCTTATCCGGGGCTGGTTACGACGCCGCGCCACTGGGTGCGCAGCAACCCGCAGGCGAGCGAGATTGCCTTTTTGATGCGTGACCACAACGGCGTTGTGCAGCTCTGGTTAATCAGCCCGAATGGCGGCGAGCCGCGGCAGTTAACCCACAGCGAGACGGGGATCCAGTCGGCGTTTAACTGGCACCCTTCTGGCGAGGCGCTGGGGTTTGTGCTGGATAACCGCATTGCGCTGTGCGACGCGCTAAGCGGAGAGATAACCTTTTTGACGGCCGATCACGCCAACCCGCCTTCCGGGGATGCGGTGGTCTTCTCACCGGACGGTAAGCAGATAGCCTGGATGGAAGAGGTCAACGGTTTCCGCCAGCTCTGGATGACGCAGACCGGTTACTAAATCAGTGCACCGGCATCGGCGCGGGCGGGATAAGGGAGTTAATCGCCTCGTTTTCCCGTTCGCTCTTTTCGACTCTCGATTTCACCGAGTTATCTCTGCGAAAGAGATCCCAGGGAATCAACAGCGTGTCGAGAAGGGCGGTAAAGGGCATATCCAGCGCCACCAGCGATTTCATGCCGATGCCGGTATCGTCATCGGAAATCATCGACGAACTCGCTTTTGTGCCGGGATAAAGCCCCTCTTTGCCGCCCGTATGCGACATCACGCTGGAACAGCCCGAGACCATCACTCCGCAAACCAGTGCAGAAACTATCAAACGCGTTTTCATCATCGATTAATCATCGTTGTTTATTGTCTGAATGCTGTCACGGCGTTTATAGCCCTACGCCTGCGAAAACAACAGCATTCGCGCTCCGCTCTGTGGCGGCATTCGCACTTTAACCCTTTGTGCGGTCCCCCCAGTCTATGCCCTGACAGAGAAAGTGCAAAAAAAGTCAAAAATTTGCCCTTGAAAAAATTCGCGACAGCCACATTTTATCACTGTAGCCGCAGAACACGCCGCAAGGGTGTTGGGCTATATGGCATGAAGATCGGTCCATTATGGAAGGTCTTACACACTCGCTGATTTCAGGAGCTTTAACTATGCGTAATTTTGATCTCTCCCCGCTTTATCGTTCAGCTATCGGTTTTGACCGCCTGTTTAACCTGCTGGAAAACAACCCGAACCAGAGCAATAACGGTTACCCTCCGTACAACGTTGAATTAGTGGATGAAAACCACTACCGCATTGCTATCGCCGTGGCTGGTTTCGCTGAAAGTGAACTGGATATTACCGCCCAGGACAACCTGCTGGTGGTGAAAGGCTCCCACGCCGCTGAACAGAAAGAGCGCTCCTATCTCTACCAGGGCATCGCCGAGCGTAACTTCGAGCGTAAATTCCAGCTGGCAGAAAATATTCAAATCAAAGGCGCCAACCTGGTGAACGGCCTGCTCTATATCGAACTGGAGCGCGTCATCCCGGAAGAGAAAAAACCGCGCCGTATCGAAATTAACTAATTACGTCGGGTCGCTCGCGCGGCCCACTCCCGAAATGCTCGCCGACAGGGGGCATATGTGAGCCGAAAGCTCGCAGGTATTCACTCGCTTCTTTGAAGGAGAAACACAATGCGTAACTACGATTTATCCCCGCTTCTGCGTCAGTGGATTGGCTTCGACAAACTGGCAAACGCTCTGCAAACCACCAATGTCGATCAGCAGGCGTTCCCGCCCTACAACATCGAAAAGAGCGACGACAACCACTACCGCATTACCCTTGCGCTGGCCGGTTTCCGCCAGCAAGAGCTGGATATTCAACTGGAAAATGGTCGGCTGACCATTAAAGGCACGCCGGAAAAACCGGCCAACGAACCGAAATGGCTCCATCAGGGTCTGGTGATCCAGCCCTTTACCCTGAGCTTTACGCTGGCCGATTTTATGGAAGTTTCCGGCGCAACATTCGTGAACGGCCTGCTGCATATCGATCTGCTGCGTAATGTGCCCGAAAGCGCCGAACCGCAGCGCATTGCCATCAGCTCGCGCCCGGTGTTGAACAGCTAAAACCGCGCATAAAATCGCTAAGCCCTGCTTTCTGAGCAGGGCTTTTTTGTTTCTTTTGCAGGCTGGTATACACTGGAGCCATTGCGGCATTCAGGAGACGGCTATGCTTGGCGAAAAGCTTGAGATTGAAGGACTTATCGGCGTTGGGCGCGCGCAGCTAAGGCTTGAGCCTAACCAGCGGATTTATACCTTTATCGGCCCCAACGGCGTCGGTAAAACCAAAATGCTGGAAGCGCTGTTCCAGTTTATGTTTTTTAATAATGAGCTGGTGAAAAAATCCCTCGATTCTACCGATCAGGTTTTCTTCAAGTTCAAATCCGTCGCCACCAATCGCCCGGAACCTTATAAGGTTCAGCGGGAAAATAATGATTCTCCCCTATGGCAAATTGCCCGCGGTTATTTCCCCTCTTTGACCGCGAATACGTCCCCGGTTGTATTTCTTGGTGCCCAGGCGCGCGGAAAAATAGAGACTCAAACGAGCGTCACGAATACTTCGCTGGGCAACCTTGAGAACCGCAGAAAGTATTACTTCCAGACGCTGACCAGGCAGATGGAAGCGGATTTCGGCTCCATGAATATGTCAGCCAGTATTCAGGAGTGGTTTATTTCTATTGCGCGCTCTTCGAACCGCTGGCAGAAGAGTGAAGACAACCGCGAAGTTGAGATTTCGACGGTGCTGGGCCTGCTGCATGAAATCGATCAACGCATCGACCCGCACTTCCTGGAAATTAGCGGCGACGATCGGGTGAGCCTGAAAGTTGACGGGCAGGTGAGAGAAATCAGCCAGCTCAGCTCCGGTTTTACCTCCATCCTTAAACTGATTCAGGCGATTGTTTCCGGTTACGGCTATTTCACCAATGAAAGCAATATTCAGAAGGTGAAGGGCGTTGTCTTTATCGATGAGATAGAGAGCCACCTGCACCTATCCTGGCAGGCGAATATCGTGCCGTTGCTCAAGAAGCTGTTTCCCAATACGACGTTTTACATCACCACGCACTCCTCTGTTGTTCTCGCGCAGCTTAAAGAGGGTGAAGCGTATAACCTCTATCGCGACGGTGATGGCGTTGTGAAGACGAAAAAAATCGCCGCGCCGAACAAAGCCGCGCTGGCCGATATCCTGAAAGATGTATTCAGCGTTGATCTAAACCAGATGAAGCTTGAGAACAGCAGCGCCGACGAGCAGCAGGATGCGAAAGCGAACTTATTACGCTTGCTCAACCAGCAGGAGAAAGAGTAATGACACGGAAAATTTTGCTGGATACCAACCTTCTGATTGCGGCATTTGATAAAAGCGGCAGAACCTCCGCACAGATGAAAGCCTCCGCAATAGCGATGCTGGCTGAATTACTGGCTGACGATGAAGTGGCGCTGTTTATTACGCCGTTGATTCGCTATGAAGTATTGCGCGGCGTTAGCTGGTTAAATACAGCGGAATTTGATGAACTTCAGGCCACTCTGAATGGTTTTCCCGAGCTGGATATTACGCGTGATATCTCTGAGCTGTCGGCCAATCTGTTCCGTTTCGATAGCTGGCAGGCGGCGCAACCCGGTGCCGCAGCGCGTAACCTGGAGAAACGAAAGTTTGACGTTTTTCATTTCAGTAGCGCGCACTGCAACACTCTTGAGCTCTGCTCCAACGATTCCGATATCGGGCGCATCCGTCAGTTACATCAATCCTATGATTTAGCGGCCAGTAACCTCTGACAAACCTACTGCCTGATGGCGCTTCGCTTATCAGGCCTACGGCAAGATGCCATCTAAGGCATCGCGGTCACCCGGCACATAAGGCTCCGCATGCGGAGCCTTTTTATTCAGGCATGCACGCTCTGCAAAAAGCGCTGGCGCCAGGGCTTCAGCACAAAGAGGGCGAGCAGCGCGCAGAGAATATCCAGCGTGATTGCGCAGCCAAACACCAAGTTCCAGCTGCCGGTCTGTTGATAGAGCAGCGCCGCCAGCGGGCCGCCGAAGATCGAGCCTATGCCCTGCGAGATATAGAGCCAGCCATAATTTGAGGTGGCATGCTGCGTACCGAAGGTGTCAGTGAGGGTGGCTGGAAAGAGCGAGAAGATTTCGCCCCAGCCGAAAAAGACCACCCCGGAGAGCAACACAAACAGCAGCGGATCGTCTTTTCACAGCAGCCACAGCGCCATCGCGCACCCTTCCAGACCGAAGGCGACAAACATCATGTTTTCGCGCCCAATGCGATCCGAAATATAGCCGCACACCGGGCGCGTTAAACCATTCATAAACCGGTCAATGGTCATCGCCAGCGGCAGCGCCGCCATGCCGAGCACCGTGACGGCGGTAATACCGAAATCGTCGGCGAAAATTGCCATCTGCGAAGTGACCATCAGCCCGGAGGTGGACATCATAGTCATCATGACAAACATCAGCCAAAAGAGCGGCTTGCGCAGCATCTCTTTTGGCGCGAAGCTCTTCTCGCTCATCTTCAACTGGCTGCTCACCGGCTGCGCGCTGGCATGCTGCGGCGCGCGCAATCCCTGGCTGGCAATAAAACCGATAGCGGCCATCAGCAGGCCGAACTGCCACAGCGTGCTCTCCAGCCCTTTGGCGGCCAGCGATTGCGTCACTGGAAACGTGGTGAGGATCGCACCCATGCCGTAGCCTGCCGCCACCATCCCTGTGGCAAACCCACGTTTTTCGGGGAACCAGCGCACCATCAACCCAACCACGCCGATATAGACAATGCCGGTGCCAAGGCCGCCAATCACGCCGTAACAGAGATAGAGCCCCGTCAGGCTGCTGATGTTCGCCGTCAGCATCCAGCTTGCACCGCTCAGCACGGTACCAATGGCAATCAACCGGCGCGGGCCAAACTTATCAATCAGCTTGCCCTGAAAGGGGGAAAAGAAGGTTTGCAGAATAATCAGCAGTGAGAAGGTGAGCTGGATCTCCGCCAGCGGAACGCCCAGCTTGGCCATAAACGGCTTTGCCAGCAGCGCCCAGACATATTGCGGGCTGGAGATGGAGATCATGCACAGTAAGCCCAGCGCCAGTTGCACCCATTTCTTCGACGGGCTTGCTACCACTACGCTGGTTAAGGTTGTATTTGTCATTCTGCCACCCCTGTTGTTAACAAAAGTGGAGTTGTGCATTAACCATGCCATAACCTGCCAGCGCACGAATCCTCAGGAGAGAGTTAGCAGGCGCAGGGTTTTGCCTGCGGGTAAACGCCTCAGCTATGCGTTAATTGAGAGCAGCATCACATTATATGGTGCGCGGTTCGCCACATTAGAGGGCGCGAAAAGCCCTGCACTTTGTGCGCCATCGCCCATAAAACGACCCTCTTCTCTGCGAGAATTAGCCTAATCATCATGGAAAAGGATTGGATCATGAGTGAGATAGCATTAATGGTCAGCATGCTGGCGCTGGTGGCAGTGGTTGGGCTGTGGATCGGCAACATCAAAATACGCGGCATCGGCTTTGGCATTGGCGGCGTGCTGTTTGGCGGGATTATTGTCGGCCACATCGCCGATCGGCTGGGGATGACCTTAAGCGGGCCGATGCTGCTGTTCGTGCAGGAGTTCGGCCTGATCCTCTTCGTCTATACCATTGGCATCCAGGTCGGGCCGGGGTTCTTTGCCTCGCTGCGCGTCTCGGGGCTGCGCCTCAACCTCTTCGCCATATTGATTGTGCTGCTGGGCGGCCTGGTCACGGCGATCCTGCATAAACTCTTCGCCATTCCGCTGCCGGTGGTGCTCGGTATCTTCTCCGGCGCGGTAACCAACACGCCCGCCCTTGGCGCCGGGCAGCAGATCCTGCGCGATTTGGGCCTGCCCGCCGAACAGCTGGATGTAATGGGCACCAGCTATGCGATGGCCTACCCGTTCGGTATCTGCGGCATTCTGCTGAGCATGTGGCTGCTGCGGGTGCTGTTTCGCGTCAATGTGGATGAGGAGGCCCGCAAGCATGACGCCACGCTGAATAGCGGTGTCTCGCATATTCGCACCATTAATGTTCGGGTGGAAAACAGCAACCTCAACAATATGGCGATTCAGGATGTGCCGCTGCTCAACAGCGACAAAATCATCTGTTCACGGCTGAAACGGGACGAGCTGCTGATGGTGCCCTCGCCCACCACGGTAATTCAGGCGGGCGATCTGCTGCACCTGGTCGGCCTGCCGCGCGATCTGCATAACGCGCAGGTGGTGATTGGCAAAGAGGTTGAGACCTCCCTCTCGACGCGCGGCACCGATTTGCGCGTTGAGCGGGTGGTGGTGACCAATGAAAAAGTGCTGGGGAAAAAGATCCGCGACCTGCAAATGAAAGAGCGTTATGACGTGGTGATTTCGCGCCTCAATCGCGCCGGGGTGGAGCTGGTGGCCAGCTCTGACGCCAGCCTGCAGTTTGGCGATATCCTCAATCTGGTTGGCCGACCGGCGGCGATTGAGGCCGTAGCCAGCGAAGTGGGCAACGCGCAGCAGAAATTACAGCAGGTGCAGATGCTGCCGGTGTTTATCGGTATCGGTCTCGGCGTGCTGCTCGGCTCGGTGCCGCTGTTTATTCCCGGCTTTCCGGTGGCCTTAAAGCTTGGTCTGGCGGGCGGGCCGCTGATTATGGCGCTGATCCTCGGGCGCATCGGCACCATCGGCAAGCTCTACTGGTTTATGCCGCCGAGCGCCAACCTGGCGCTGCGTGAGCTCGGCATTGTGCTGTTTCTGGCGGTTGTTGGCTTGAAGTCCGGCGGTGATTTCTTTGCCACGCTAACTCACGGCGAAGGCGTGACGTGGATGTGTTACGGCATCTTTATTACCGCCATTCCGCTGCTGACCGTCGGCGTGCTGGCGCGGATGCTCGGCAACATGAACTACTTAACCCTCTGCGGTATGCTGGCCGGGTCGATGACCGATCCGCCGGCGCTGGCCTTCGCCAATAACCTGCATGCCACCAGCGGCGCGGCGGCGCTCTCCTATGCGACGGTCTATCCGCTGGTGATGTTTTTGCGCATTATTACCCCTCAACTCCTGGCGGTGCTATTTTGGGGGCTGGGCCAGGCGTTTTAGCCTGGGGAATGGCCTGCTTTATAAGGAGTGTTGATGAAAATCTCCCGCGTCGGCGAAGCGCCCGATTACCGCTTTTCGCTGGCCAATGAGCGTACCTTTCTGGCCTGGATCCGCACCGCGCTGGGCTTTCTCGCCGCGGGCGTCGGCCTCGATCAGCTGGCACCGCAGTTTGCCACGCCGCTGATCCGTGAAACGCTGGCGCTGCTGCTCTGCCTCTTCGCCGGAGCGCTGGCGCTGTATGGCTATCTGCGCTGGTTGCGTAATGAGAAAGCGATGCGCTTAAAAGAGGATCTGCCCTACACCCGCACGCTGCTGCTTATCAGTGTGGCGCTGGCGGCGGTCGCCGCAGTGGTGATGGTGCTGGTGTTCTATGCCGGATAGCCGCAGAGCGCGCCGTGCCGTCGATCCCGGTTTGCAGCCGGAGCGCACCTCGCTCGCCTGGCTGCGCACGCTGTTCGGTTACGGCGCGCTGATGGCGCTGGCGGTAAAGCATAACTGGCAGCAGTCGGGCACGCCGTTCTGGATCTCCCTTGCGCTGCTGGCGCTGGTGGCGGGCATTCTCTGGCGTTATACCCATCTGCGGCAGCGAATGGATGTGAACGCCGGTGACTTCGCGTTGCCCGGCAGCGTGCGAGACAAACTGCTTATCGCCCTTGGCGTCTTCTCCCTCGCCCTGCTGTTCGCCGTTACCCATATTCGGCAGTTATGGCTTCTGCTCTGAGTGCGGGAAAAATTTATTACGCTTTGCCGCTACGCGCGCTGAGCAAAAGCATGCTAAATACATGTAATCACCCCCGATTTTCGCAAGGTCAACCGTGCTAAAGCCACTGATTGCTGTTGTTATGTTGCTGGCGGCAACCGCTGTGTATGCCGCCGATACTCCGCTAACGGCGGCGCGTTACGCGCAGCAGTTGGGCGTTGGCATGGACGTTGACTGGGCGCGCACCGAGCGCGGCATTCGCGAATTTGACCCATTAGTGGTGCGTGATTTTTACAACGCCGGTATTCGCCATGTTCGTATTCGCGTGGCGGATAATATGACCGAAGCGCGGCTGATCCACCTGCGCAAGCTGGTCGAAGCCTGTGAAGCCTATGGCGTGACGCCGATCATCGCTTATCAGGCCGATGGTTTTAAAGCCGATCCCAACGCAAAAACCGAAGCGCAGCTGGTGGCCTGGTGGACGACGGTCGGGCAATTTTTTGGCAGCGATCATCCGACCCTCGGTTTTGATGTGATTTATGAACCCGCCGACAAACTGAACCGCGATCTGCCCGCGTTAAACCGTACTTATGACAATGTGGTGCGCACTCTGCATCAGATTGATGCCCAGCGTATGATCTTCATCGCCCCGCGATTGCGCGCCGCGCCTGAGGATCTCGCCTCGCTGCGGCTGCCTGCGCACAGCCAGAACTACCTGCTGGCGGAGTGGCATATCTTTCCGTGGGGGCCACTGAAAACTAGCGGCAAATATCCGTGGACCTCCGGTACGGCGGCAGAAAAAGCGGCGATCCGCGCCCGCATCGCTGCGGCGCTGCGCTGGCAGCAAAAAACCGGTCACGCCAGTTGGGTCGGTGGCTGGGCGGTGGGAGAGTCAATGAAAAACGCGCCGACCGCCTCGCAGATGGCCTTCGCCCGCTTTATGGCCTGCGAGCTGAATCGGGCGAAAATCCCGTATGCGATCAATGCCGATACGCAGTTTTATGATGGGGAAGAGGGCGCATGGCGGCCCGCGCCCGCGCCGCTGCTAAAAGAGATGATTACGCCAACCTGCGAAAAGCCCGACCAGAAGCCGGGCCATCATGAGGTTAAACCGCCTGTTCGTGGTGGCCAGGGCGCGACGCCAGCGGCAACCAGCACAACACAATCAGCAGCCCGGCCAGCGTCATCAGCATCCCAAGGCTAAACTGGCTGTTTTGCGGCAACTGCGCAGAGAGCCACGCCAGCCCGCCGGAGCCCATATTTTGCAGGCCGCCAATCAGCGCGCCCGCCGTACCGGCTAAGAAGGGGAATGGCTCCATTGCGCCGCTGGTCGCCAGCGGGAAGAGCATCCCGGCACCGAAGAAGAAGAGCGCGGCGGGCACCACTAAGGTCCAGATAGTCATCACGCCAAGGATACCGGGGATCCACATCAGGATGCCGGCCAGCAGGCAGCTTAACGACGCCTGCCACATCAGCGTAGTGAATCGCTTATTCTGCCGTCCGGCAAACCACGCGCCGAAAAACGCCGCCGGAATAGGCAGGATAAACAGCACGCTCACCATCATACTGTTCAGCCCCAGCACGCCGCCCATCAGCACGCCGGAGCAGGCCTCAAACACCGCAATGCCCGCCAGGCCGCCAATCAGCATCAGCAGATAACAGCTAAACGCGCCGTTACCGAGCAGGGTTTTATAGCTGGTGATCAGCCGCGAGCGCGGCGCATCCAGCGGGCGCGTTTCCGGCATCCAGCGCGCCATGCTGTAGGTGACAATCACACACAGCACCAGCAAGAAGATGAAGCAGGCGCGCCAGTTCACCAGCGTATTGAGCACGCCGCCAATCAGCGGTGCCAGCAGCGGGCTGACCAGAATACCCATATTTAACAAACTATTGGCATGACGAAGTTCGCTGCCCGCATAGAGATCGCGCGGCAGGGTGCGCGCCATTACGCCGCCGACGCCGGTGCCGACGCCCTGTAAGGCGCTGGCGAGGATCAGCACCAGTAAGCTGTTGGTGGTGATAGCGATAAGCGTCGCCAGCATAAAAATGGACATGCCCGCGAGGATCACCGGACGGCGTCCCACTCTGTCGGCCAGCGGACCGTAAAAGAGTTGCGAGATGCCATAGGTCAGCAAGTAGGCCGCCATTACGCTCTGCACCGCCCCTTTACTCACCGCCAGATCATGCGCCATATCGGCCATCGCCGGAATATAGATGGTTTGTGCCATCTGGCCGACTGCGACCAGAAGCACCAGCATCAATAACAAATTGACGTTTCTCTGCCTTTTCATATCGATGATTACTTTTCAAAAGTGAAGAATTATAGAATATATGGCTGCAATGCAGCCCAGGTTGCGGAGGAATCTACCACAAGGCGCGGGATGAGCCACCAGGGGGCTCAGTAATTGGCAAAGGGTGCCAGGCAGGATTTCTAAACAATTATCGGCAACTTTTGTTGCCAGAATGATCTACGAGAGGCGCAGCAGGATCGCCCCGGCGGCAATACCGCAGGCGGCAACAACGCGCACGCCCGCCACGCGCTCTTTGAGCACAAAGCAGGCTAACAGCGCGCCAAAGAGTATCGAGGTTTCACGCAGCGCAGCCACCACCGCCAGCGGCGCTTGCGTCATCGCCCATAGCGCCAGGCCGTAGGAGCCGAGCGTACCGATGCCGCCCGGCAGGCCCGATTTCCAGTTCGCCACCAGATAACGGGAAACCGCGTGGCGGCGCGCCACCATCGCCCACAGCAGCAGGCAGAAACCGTTGAGGAAGAAGGTCCAGAGGGTGTAACCGAGCGCCGTGCCGGAGAGGCGAACACCTGTCCCGTCGACCAGCGTATAGCTGGCGATAAAACAGGCGTTGAGCAGCGCCAGCCAGATCCCGGTGCGCGACTGGCTGCGCCCGTTAAAGGCCATGCCGAGAATCGACAGGCAGATCACCGCAATCCCGCCCCACGCCAGCGCGCTTAGCGCATCACCGAGAAACAGCACGCTGACTAACGCCACCAGCAGCGGCGCGGTGCCGCGCATCAGCGGGTAGGTCTGGCTCATCTCTGAGACCTGATAGGTTTTAGCGACCAGCACGGTATAAACCACCTGCAGGGCGCAGGAGAGGGCGAGGTAGGGCGCGCTGGCAAGCGCAGGCTGGGGAGAGAAAGGGAGCAATATCAGCGCAATTAGCGCGGCAAATCCGCTCACGGCAATGGCGGCGTAAAGCTTGTCGCTGCCCGCTTTGACGATGGCGTTCCAGCTGGCGTGGAGCAGCGCGGCGAAGAGCAGAATGCAGAAAACCGAAAGCGTCATGGCGACCTGCGCACGGGAAATGTCACCAAAATGTAACATGACCGGCGCAAGGCGCGCCAGAACGCGAATGTGAAAGAGGGGCGGTTGCCCGCCCCCCTTTGGTGCGACTTGAACCTGAGTTAACGAACAAACTTCAGGACTGCTTCAAGTAGTTGCAACAAGGCAACAATGAGTTTCAGGATCAGGATAACCATCTCCGTCTGGCCCATACGCATCTCCTCAGGTAAAGGAGCACCGGCTGACTTACCTTTCCGCTGCCTGTTATCAGCCGTGTTGTTGGCGTAACGCAGTGTGCTCTCAAGGGGTTAAGGCGCTGACGGCACCACCCGTTTCAGCCAGGACTTAGCGCGCCGTAGTTGCGGCCCCCACACAGATGCGCAACATCAGTATATGCGAGTACTGTATTTATATACAGTAATTATTGGTTTTTTTTACGCCATTGAACCATACTTAATGCGGATGATTATGTGTAAAAATTGCACAGCCAGATGATATAGCGTATAGTTCCGCTGTTGACGTAACGCAGTGTGCTTGCGGTCACCAGCCGCAAAAAGCTGCAAAAAAAACCTCGCTCCGGCGGGGTTTTTTGTTTTCATTTCGGCAATAAGAAATGTGATCAATGGCCCACTTTGCTGCCGGTGCGTAAAAAGCAGTTGTCGGCGAATGATTCCTGTGTTTGTATAAATCTCGTTAATGACATAAAAATTGTTCACACAACAACAGGTCCCCCATGAACGCTGCCACTAAACCGATGAACCTACTAAAAACCGCGCACAACGCCGCGGTGGTCGTCGTGCGTGTGGTGGTGGTCGTCGGCAATGCGCCGTAGGGTCCGGAACAACACACGATTCCAAAACCCCGCCGGCGCAAACCGGGCGGGGTTTCTTGTTTTATCCCTCCCGGAAAGTCGGCCCAGAATAAGAAGGACTGGAGCATGGCAAGTTCGGAAAGCACTCCTCAATCCACGCGCTACACCGGCGCGCAGCTGATTGTTCATTTACTGGAACGACAGGGCATCACCACCGTTACCGGCATTCCGGGCGGCACCGTGCTGCCGCTGTACGATGCCCTGAGCCAGAGTACGCAGATTCGCCACGTGCTGGCCCGCCACGAACAGGGCGCCGGTTTTATCGCTCAGGGAATGGCGCGCACGCAGGGTAAACCGGCGGTCTGTCTCGCCTGTAGCGGGCCGGGTGCGACGAACCTGGTTACCGCCATTGCCGACGCGCGCCTCGACTCCATCCCGCTGGTCTGCATTACCGGCCAGGTGCCCGCCTCAATGATCGGCACCGATGCGTTTCAGGAAGTGGACACTTACGGCATCTCTATCCCCATCACTAAACACAACTATCTGGTCCGCGACATTGCCGAACTGCCGCAGGTGATCAGCGATGCGTTTCGCATTGCGCAGTCCGGCCGTCCAGGCCCGGTGTGGATAGATATTCCTAAAGATGTGCAGACTGCGGAGATCACCTTAAGCGAGCTTCCGGAACCGGGCGTTAAAGCCCCGGCTCCGGCGTGGAATGCGCATGACGTTCGTGCCGCAGCGGAGATGATCAACGCCGCGCAGCGCCCGGTGCTCTACCTGGGCGGCGGGGTGATCAATGCGCCGCAGCAAATTCGCCTGCTGGCGGAGAAAGCCAGCCTGCCGACTACCATGACGCTGATGGCGCTCGGTATGCTGCCGAAACACCACCCGCTCTCCCTCGGCATGCTCGGCATGCACGGCGCGCGCAGCACCAACTTCATTCTGCAAGAGGCGGATCTGCTGATTGTGCTGGGCGCGCGTTTTGATGACCGGGCGATTGGCAAGACCGAGCAGTTCTGTCCGAATGCCAAAATCATTCATGTTGATATCGACCGCGCTGAGCTGGGGAAAGTGAAGCAGGCACATGTCGCGATCCAGGGCGATGTCGGCGAAGTATTGGATGTATTGATCCCGCAGATTGAGGCGAGCGCGCGCCACGCCTGGCGCAACACCGTCGAGCAGCTGCAAGCGGAGTTCCCTTCCTCCATTGCGCAGAACAGCGATCCCTTAAGCCACTACGGGCTGATTAACGCGGTGGCCGCCTGCGTTGATGATGAGGCGATTATCACCACCGACGTCGGGCAGCATCAGATGTGGACGGCGCAGGCCTATCCGTTCAATCGCCCGCGCCAGTGGCTCACCTCCGGCGGCCTCGGCACCATGGGCTTTGGCCTGCCGACGGCGATCGGCGCGGCGCTGGCGAACCCGGAGCGGAAGGTGATCTGCTTCTCCGGCGACGGCAGCCTGATGATGAATATTCAGGAGATGGCGACGGCGGCGGAAAACAATCTCGATGTCAAAATCATCCTGATGAATAACGAGGCGCTGGGGCTGGTGCATCAGCAGCAGAGTCTGTTCTACAAATCCGGCGTCTTTGCCGCGACCTATCCGGGCATGGTTAACTTTGTGCAGATTGCCGCCGGGTTTGGCCTGCATACCTGCGATTTAAACGCCGCCGCCGATCCGCAGGCCGCGTTGCAGGAGATTATTGACCGCCCAGGGCCTGCGCTGGTGCATGTGCGTATCGATCCACAACAGAAAGTCTATCCGATGGTGCCGCCGGGCGCGGCGAATACAGAAATGGTGGGGGAATAAGCCATGCAGAGCAATGATAACGTCATTCTTGAACTCACCGTGCGTAACCATCCGGGCGTAATGACCCACGTCTGCGGGCTATTTGCCCGCCGGGCATTCAACGTGGAGGGCATTCTCTGCCTGCCGCTACAAAACGGCGAGCAGAGCCGCATCTGGCTTCAGGTCGCCAACGATCAGCGGCTGGAGCAAATGATAAGCCAAATCGACAAGCTGGAAGATGTGGTGCAGATCATCCGTCACCAGAGCGATCCCGGCGTGTTCAACAAATTGGGGCTCTTTTTCGAGTAAGCGCTAAATTGGCACGCCGCCCGTAAAGGCGGCGCGCCTGTGCCCTACTTTTTGCGCGGCAGCGGGGTGCTGAGGTAGTAGCGCGACTTCTTATTGGTTCTCACGCCGACGACCACAAGTACCACGACGAACAGAATGTAACCGATATAAGACATTACTCATCCTCCAGTATGCCAAGCTTGTCCAGTAATTCCACCTGCCACTCGGGCGCGCGTTTTCTATCCCGCTTCGCCAGGAAGCGAACCACTAAAAAGTTGACGTAGCGCGATTCGAAGAACTGCTGCATTTTTTGGTAGTGCTCGTCCGGCCAAAGCTCGATGGCGTAGTTGATCCAGCGGATAAACAGCCAGACATTTTTACGCATACCGCCGCGTTGATTGAGCACGCCAAACGCGTAGAGATAGGCGATATAGGCCAGCTTCTCCTCTTCAACGCGCGACTCAAGCAGCACCTCCGCACACACTTTTTCCACCGCCAGCCGCTGATGCTCCACATCGCGCGACCAGAAGAGCGCACAGGCATAATCATAATGCGCCAGCGCGTGTCCGCGGCGGGTCGCCTCCTCTAACAGCTTCAGGCGCTCTGGCTGGGCCTCTCTTCCGTGCTGCGCTTCCATAATGCGGCTTTTGCGGAACAGTGCTTCCGGCGAGCGGTTCTGGCAGGCGCGATCAAGCGCTACGGCCGCCGACTCTGCGGATGGCGTAATCAGCAAATTGGTCGCCGCAACCGGTGCCAGGCCACTGTGAATATCGCTTAACAGCAGCAGGGCGGGGATCACGTCATGTTCGGCGAGCAGTGTTAAAAAGCCCTGCGCCTGCGCTTTCTGCTGGAAGAAGCAGAGACGGTTGAGCAGCACGTTCAGCTTGTCCGGCCCGATGCGATCGTCCGTCTGCTTCAGGCGCGCAAGCCACGGCTCTGCCGGACCAGGAAGATGCACACCCTCCAGCGTCTGCAAACGCAGATAGGCGCTCAGCAGCAGTTCGGTGTCGTTTTCGCAGCGCGCACCGGTCAGCGCGATATAGCGCGGGAACAGCCCCTTCTCATCTTGCAGCGCGTACTCTTTATGGCACAGCACCGACAGCAGCCAGAAGAGCAATGCCCCTTCCTGGGCAAACAGCAGCCGGACTGAGCCGTGGTTGAGCATAAACTCAATGCTCTCATAAATGCGCCGCGCGAAGAGCGGGCTATGGGCGTAGAAGGTGTAATCGTCGTCCAGCAGGAAATGGACGTAGGTATCCAGGCAGGTGAGGTGCAGCGCCGCCTTATCTTCCGGCTCCATCGGCAGGGCCAGCATCTGCTGGAACTCCTCATCGAACGCGCCGATCGCTTTGCCGCTGTGCTTATCGGGCCAGTACTCGGGGTTGCCGAGCTTATCCAGCCACTTCACGCTGTAGAGTTTGTTGCGCTTAAGCTCCGGCAGCACGGTGCAGTAGTTGCTGGCTAAAAAGTTGTCGATGGCGACATGTTCATCATCGCCGTACCAGCGCGGATAGAGGTAATAGATAAACTGCTCGCGCACCGGCATGCTTTGCGGGTCGCACTCCAGCGCGCGGTTGAGCCAGTAAAGCGGCGGCATCTCCGCTTCCTGCTCGTCGGCCACGGGCAGACCGGTGTAAATCGGCTCACTGGAGAGCGGTAAACCGCCTTTTTCGCGGGCAAAGGCCAGCGCCGCGTCTGAATAGGCGCTCAGGTCGAGCGCTATCGGCTGATGCGGCTCCTCGAACCACGCGGGTTGGTTAAAGTGCCCGCTCGCCGTCAGCAGTAGGTAATAGAGAAAAGGCGTCTGGTTATTCAGGGAGATCGCCTTCGCCGCCCAGTAAAAGAGCAGATCGCTACTGATGCGGGCGCGGCTCCACTGGGTGGCCGTCACCCGGTCAGCGTAGTGGCCGCCGCGCGCTTCGCCAGCGATGTTAAGCCAGCGCTGGGCCAGCATCGCACAGGGATAATGGGCCTGCGGCTGCTGCTGATGCCAGGCGGTCAGCAGTTCGACGATCTTCTCTTCGCTATACAACTGCGAGGTAAAGAGAAAGGTGTACTGGCTGATGATGGGAAAAAACGCATCATCGCGATCCTGCTGCCAGCGGGACTCGGCAGCCGCATAGTAACGGGTAAGGGCTTCAAACTCCCCGGCGTGCATCAAATCGCGCAGCTGCTGGCGGACGGAAAAAATCTCATCCAGTGAAATCATGGTGCCTCATAAGGGAGATGTGAGAAAAATGTTGCCCATTGTCCCGAAAAAAGCTGGCAGGAACAAACCCCTGATTTAGGTGTTTGAGCGCACTTAGCGCTGTTAGTCGACGCCGATTTGCCCGTATGATGAGCCTCTTTTCGCTGCGGGAGAACGTATGATCTGGTTGATGTTGGCCACGCTGGTGGTGGTCTTTGTGATTGGTTTTCGGGTATTAACCTCCGATTCCCGCCGTGCGATCCGCCGTCTTACCGACCGGCTTAATATTCAACCCGTGCCGGTGGAGTCGATGATTGATCAGATGGGCAAAACCGCGGGCAATGAATTTCTGCGCTATTTAGCGCGTCCCGATGAAGCGCACCTGCAAAACGCGGCACAGTTGCTGCTGATCTGGCAGGTGGCGATTGTGGATAGCGGCGAGCAAAATTTTCACTACTGGCACCGCCTGATGCAGAAAGCACGGCTTGCGGCACCGATCACCGACGCGCAATTACGCCTGGCGCTTGGCTTTCTGCGTGAAATCGATCCGGATAAAGCCGAACTGAGCAATTTCCAGATGCGCTACAACGCGCTCTTCGCGCCGCAAGAGGGCGTCTACTGGCTGCACTGAGGGCGACGCTGAAGAGTTGCCGAATTGTTAATTGCGTCACACTTTATGAATGTTACACTGCGCGACTTTCACGTTTAACAATTAAGCAGGTAATCAATGAGTGAGCAAAGTATGGCGCAATCTTCAGCCGATCCGGTCACGCGGCCGAACTGGTCCGCCGTTTTCGCCGTGGCCTTCTGTGTAGCATGCTTGATCACCGTTGAGTTTCTGCCGGTCAGCCTGCTGACGCCGATGGCGCTGGATCTGGGCGTTTCCGAAGGGCTTGCCGGGCAAACCGTCACCGTGACGGCTTTTGTGGCGATGTTCGCCAGCCTGTTTATTACCAGCATCATCCGTACAACTGACCGCCGCTATGTGGTGTTCGCCTTTGCGCTGCTGCTTACCCTCTCCTGCCTGCTGGTCTCGTTTGCCACCAGTTTTACCCTGCTGTTAGTCGGGCGCGCCTGCCTCGGGCTGGCGCTCGGCGGTTTCTGGGCGATGTCCGCCTCGCTGACCATGCGTTTAGTGCCGATGCGCACGGTGCCGAAAGCGCTGTCGGTCATCTTTGGCGCGGTGTCGATTGCGCTGGTGATTGCCGCGCCGCTGGGCAGTTTTCTTGGTGGGATTATCGGCTGGCGTAACGTCTTTAACGGCGCAGCGCTGATGGGCGTGGCCTGCATTATCTGGGTGTGGATGGCGCTGCCGTCGCTGCCTGGGCAGACCGAGCAGCACCAGAATATGTTTGGCCTGCTGAAACGCCCCGGCGTTGCGGCGGGAATGCTGGCGATTTTCATGGTCTTCGCCGGCCAGTTCTCCTTCTTTACCTACATTCGCCCGGTCTATACGACCCTCGCCGGTTTCAGCGTCGATGGGCTGACGCTGGTGCTGCTCAGTTTTGGTATCGCCAGTTTCGTCGGCACCTCGTTCTCGTCAGTGGTGATGAAGCGCTCAGTGAAAATGACGCTGGCCCTTGCGCCGCTGACGCTGGCGATAAGCGCGCTGGTGCTGATTTTGTGGGGCAGCGATAAAGTGGTGGCGGCGGGGATCGCCATTGTCTGGGGGCTGGGCTTCGCCCTGATTCCGGTGGGCTGGTCAACGTGGATCACCCGCACTCTGGCCGATCAGGCAGAGAAAGCCGGTTCGATCCAGGTGGCGGTTATTCAATTGGCGAATACCTGCGGCGCGGCGATTGGCGGCTTCGCCCTCGATCATTACGGCCTGCTCTCGCCGTTGATGCTCTCCGGCGGCCTGATGCTGCTCACCGCGCTGCTGGTGGCGGCAAAAGTGAAGGTCAGAGCCTGAATCTCAAAATGCCGGGTGGCGCTTCGCTTACCCGGCCTACAATTCGCGTAGGCCCGATAAGGCGTAGCCGCCATCGGGCATTATGCCGGGTGGCGCTCTGCTTACCCGGCCTACAATTTGCGTAGGCCCGATAAGGCGTAGCCGCCATCGGGCAATGTGCCGGGTGGCGCTTCGCTTACCCGGCCTACAACTCGCGTAGGCCCGATAAGGCGCAGCCGCCATCGTGCTTTATGCCGGGTGGCGCTCTGCTTACCCGGCCTACAATTTGCGTAGGCCCGATAAGGCGTAGCCGCCATCGGGCAATGTGCCGGGTGGCGCTTCGCTTACCCGGCCTACAATTCGCGCAGGCCCGATAAGGCGCAGCCGCCATCGGGCAATGTGCCGGGAGGCGCTTTACTTACCCGGCCTACAATTCACGTAGGCCCGATAAGGCGCAGCCGCCATCGGGCTTTATGCCGGGTGGCGCTGCGCTTACCCGGCCTACAATTCGCGTAGGCCCGATAAGGCGCAGCCGCCATCGGGCAATGCACCGGCGTTCGTTATGCGGCGCGCACCTTGCGGCGCGAATCCAGCGCGATAAGCAACACCGACGAGACAATCAACAGCGTGCCGAGCCAGTCCGGCAATGTGAAGACCACGCCGAGCAAGGCCACCGAAAGCAGGGCGCTACTGAGCGGTTCGGCGCAGCTTAAAATGCTCGCTTTCGAGCCGCCAATCATCTGCGCGCCCTTCAAATAGAGGCTAAAAGTCACCGCCGTACCAATCACTACCAGGTAGAAAAAGGCCATCAACAGCGCGCCGTCGATGACAAAATCACTCCCCTGCCCGGCATAGAACGGCGTCAGCATTAACCCCGCCAGCAACATACTCCAGCCGACAATCGGCAGCGTGCCGTAACGGGCAATCAGCGCCGAAGGGTATGTGGTGTAAAACGCGGCGGAAAAGGCGGAAATAATCCCCCACACCAGCGCGCCGGAGGAGATGGAGAGCGAGGTGAGATTACCGTGCGTCACCAGCAGGAAGGTGCCGATTAACGAGGTCATGATCGCCGCTGAGACCAGCAGCGTCGGGCGCGCTTTGCGTACCAGCGCAAACCACGCGACGATAATCGTCGGCGAGAGGAATTGCAGCACCGTGGCGGTGGCGGCGTTGGATTTCTCGATGGTCACCAGGAAGCTCAACTGCACCACCATCGCGCCAAACAGCGAGAAGAAGAGCAGGCTCAGCGCATCTTTCCGGTTTTTCAGAATGGTAAAAATCTTGTCGCCGTGAACAAACGACAGCGTAAGCAGGATCACGCCGGTAAAAAGCAGGCGCGTCATGGTCAACCACTGCGCAGAGATGGCGCTCTTCTCCATAATAAACTGCGCGCATACCCCGGAACTGCCCCACAACACTGCCGCTGCGAGCACGCAGAGCATCCCTTTTTTCGTCGAACTCATCGCTAACCCGTTGATAACTTATTAACAGGTTAAGAAGCATAACACAGGGCCGGGCAGGAACCGGAGGCGGCCTGAGGGAAACCGCCTCCGGGCTGTTACCTTACCACCAGGCTTCCCACATCGCGCCGATATTGAGCGAGTCGAGGGAGGTATCGTTGGTGCCGTTAACGCGTGCGGTGCGTTTGTTATCCACTTCGCCGCCGGTTACGTAGAAGCGCAGCATCGGGCGGAACTCCGGCCCCATCGCGATAGAGATGTTCTGCGACAGCGTGGCTTTCCAGCCGTGGTTGTCGCCGCCATCATCATAATCCACGCGCTGGTAGCCCAGCTCCAGCCAGGTCGAGTGCACATCGTTCCACCAGTGCATCGGGCGAACAATCGCGCCATAGTTGCGGCGGTTATCCGTTTTTATGCGGCTGTTGTCGTAATCATGGAAGGCGAGCAGGTAATCCACCTGGGTTTGCTGGGTGAATTTATAAGTCCCTTCGAAGCTGGTGTAGATGGCCTTCAGATCGTCGGTTTTGTTAAAGACGCTGTTGTCCGAGTTATCGGAGTAGCGGGCGATCAGCTTGTTGATGCCGCTGTCGTAGGTATGGCTCAGCACCGCGCCGCCCTGCCAGGCGTGCAGGCGCTCGTCGCGATCCACCGCTTTCGAGTCAAAGCCGTAGTTGGCGTAAATCTCCAGATCGAGCGGGCCAACTTTCATGCCGTGCACTTTCGAGGTGACCGCATAGTTGCCTTTATCGCCAACGTTAGAGCTGCCGGTACAGGTGATGCGCGACGGGTTGGATTCATCCTCCAGTACTTCCGGGCTACAGGATTCGATGGAGCCAACGGCCGCAACGTCAAACTGCACGCCGCCAATGTCGAAGTTTTTCACCCCCGCGCCCTGACCGTCGTGGTTCATCCAGAAGTAGTCGTTGATCCCCTGCTGCGGACGTTGGTGGAAATCACGCCCCGCCCAGAAGTAGGCGTTAGGGTTGGAGGCCAGCAGATTAGTCACGCCAGCGTAGGCTTTTTTCAGGTTAACTTCATCGCCCCAGTGATCGAACATCACGTTGACGTCCCAGATCGCGCCATTATCGCCTTTGAACGCTTTCGAGAGCTGAAATTCGCCGCCGTTGCCTTCGTTGCCAAGACGACCAATCGCCGACGCGCCGTTGTAAGAGCCGTCAACGCCGACATATTTCTGATCGCCGGACTGATAATGCGCGCCATAGCGGGCATAGCCGGTAAATTTCACGCCGTAAGGGATCGCCAAATCGGGCGTTTGCGCTGCGCTTTGCGGCTCAACCACCACATCGGCTTTTTTATTCATTGCGGCGTCCATTTTCGCCTGGCGTTCCGCCAGCGCTTTATCCACCGCTTTTGCGACAATGGCGTCAATTTGCTCTTGCGTAAACTCCTGGGCGAGGGCGGAACCAGAGCAAAGTGTAGCCGCAACCGCCAGCGCCACTGGAAGTTTTTTATTTATCTTCATGGTTATCTCAATATAGTAAGTTGTTCTCAGACAATAACCTTCCGCTCCGTTACAGAGTGGAATATTGCCATCATCAAAACAGACTGCTTTATTTTATTAAGTTGGGTACAGACGTATTAAGATTTACCGTAATCAATTCTCCATTCAGTTACGCTGATAAAGCTGAACGATCTCCTCAGATAATTCGCGAGCTAATAACGACGTCATTAAATGGTCCTGCGCATGCACCATAATTAAGGTCATCAGCTGGCGGCCTTCGCCGGCATCCTGTTCGATTAATTTGGTTTGCATCTGGTGCGCCTGGCGCGCATAGCCATCGGCCTCTTTCAACAGCAGTTTTGCTTCATCGATGTTGCCTTCGCGCGCGGAGCGCAGGGCTTCAAAGCAGAGGCTGCGCGACTGCCCGGCGTTGACGATAATCTCCATTACCGCCTCTTCAAGTGCGACCATAATTTTCAATCCTGAGTAGTAAAACCATTATTTTCAGCGGTGGCGGCAAACCACTCTCCACTTTTTTTAACGGTGCGTTGTTGGGTGTCGAGATCTAATTGCACGAAACCGTAGCGGTTTTTATAGGCATTACACCACGACCAGTTATCAATAAAGGTCCACATATGGTAGCCAAGACAGTTGCTGCCTTCGCTAATCCCTTTATGCAGCCAGATAAGGTGATCGCGAACGAAATTAATTCGGTAGCTATCGTTTATTTGGCCATCTTCAATAAACCGCTGTTCATTCTCGACACCCATACCGTTTTCAGAAATAAAACAGCGTGGGTTACCGTAATTCATGCGCAGGTTGGTGAGAATATCGTAAATACCCGGTTCATAAATTTCCCACCCGCGATAAGGGTTCATTTTACGGCCCGGCATATCGTAATAATCAAACAGCCACTCCGGCATAAACGGTGAATCGGGATTGACCGCGCTCTCCCGGCACTTTACCCGCCGCGGCTGGTAATAGTTGATGCCGAGCAAATCGATCTTCCCTTCTGCGATCAGCGCAATATCGTCTGGCTGGCAGGCGGGCAGCTGATTGTGCTCTTTCAGCAGCGCCACCAGGTCAGCGGGATACTCGCCACGCAGTACCGGGTCGAGAAAACTGCGGTTAAACAGTAAGTCAGCGTAGTGCGCCGCTTTCACATCCGCCGGGTGCTGCGAACGCGGATAAGAGGGTGTCAGGTTGAGCACAATGCCAATCTCACCGGGATGATGCCCGGCGCGAAAGGCGCGCACCGCGCTGGCGTGAGCCAGAACCGTGTTGTAAGCCACCGTGGCCGCGCGTTTAAAATCGACCACATTCGGGTAGTGGAAATCGTAAAGATAACCGCCTTCCACCGGCACAATCGGCTCGTTGAAGGTGAACCAGTGATGCACGCGATCGCCGAACAGCTCAAAGCAGATCTGCGCATAACGGCTGAAGGCGTCGACCACTTCCCGGCTCTCCCAGCCGCCCTTCTCCTGCATCACCATCGGCATATCGAAGTGGAACAGGGTAATAAACGGCGTAATGCCCTGCGCCAGCAGTTCGTCAATCACACTGTTATAAAACGCTACCGCCTGCGGATTCACCTCGCCGGTACCGTCCGGGATAAGACGCGCCCAGCTCAGTGAGGTGCGAAAGCTGTTGTGCTTAAGCTGTTTGAGCAGGGCGATATCCTGCCGCCAGTGGCGGTAGAAGGTCGACGTCTGCTGCGGCCCCACCTGCTGATGAAAACGCCACGGCTGACGGGCAAACCAGGCATCCCACGTGGTGGCGCTTTTACCGCCCTGTTCGCTTTCCCCTTCGGTTTGCAGCGCAGAGCAGGCGCTGCCCCACCAGAAGTTTGCGGGAAATTCATATTTCATTACCGGCTCCTTTTAATTACTGCTGACGGTTTCCGCCATCGGGGCGCTGCTCTGCGCGGCTTTTTCCTCTTCTGCTTTCATCAGCGAATGCTCGTAAGCACGCAGGAAAGGCAGATACATCAGGGCGGACATCACCATACAGATCAAACACATCACCAGCGGGCTAAAGGCCCAGTTTGCGGCCCAGGAGGCACCGATTGGCGCAGGCGTTGTCCACGGCGTCAGGGAAACGACCTGTGCCAGCAGCCCCATTTTGGTGGCGGTCCAGGCGAGCACGGCGTTAATCAGCGGCACGCAGACAAAAGGCACAAACAGCATCGGGTTCATGATGATCGGTGCGCCGAAGAGGATCGGTTCGTTGATGTTAAAGAAGCTCGGCACCACGCCCATTTTGCCGATGGTACGCAGATGGGTGACGCGGCTGCGCAGCAGCAGGAAGGCCAGCGGCAGCGTAGAACCAACACCGCCAATCAGCAGGTAGTGATCCCAGAAGCCTTGCAGATAGACGTGCGGTAACGCTGCGCCCGCTGCCAGCGCGGCCTGGTTCGCGGAGAGGTTGGCCATCCAGAACGGGTTCATGATGCCGGTGACAATCAGCGAACCGTGGATGCCGGCAAACCAGAAAATCTGGCACAGCAGCACAGAGAGCAGAACCGCGGGCAGCGAGTCAGAGGCAGAAACCAGCGGCTCCAGCAGGTGCATAATCGCCTGCGGCATAATCATGCCGGTTTGCGCTTCGATAAAGAGGTTAAGCGGGTGCAGCGTGCCAATAATCACCAGCACCGGAATGAGGATCTCAAACGAGCGGGCCACGCCGGTCGGCACCTCTTTCGGCAGACGAATGGTGATCTTGTGCTGCTTCAGCCAGGCATAAACGCGCGACGAATAGATAGAGGTAATCAGCGCAGTAAAGATGCCCTGGCCCGAAAGATACTGCGTCGAGATGGTGCCATCTTTGTAAGGTGCGGCGACCAGCAGAAAGGCCATAAACGCCAGCAGGCCGGTCATTACCGGGTCGAGATTAAACTGGCGACCGAGACTGGCACCAATGCCGACAGAGATGAAAAAGGTCATCACCCCCATGCTGAGGTTAAATGGCAACATCAGCTGTTCGCGGTATTCAGTCGAGAAATCAAGCCACGCGCGGGCGAAGCCGACGGTGGTATCCGCTGAAAAGGGCGGGAAGATAAACACCAGCATAAACGAGCCGATGATCATAAACGGCAGCGCGGCGGTAAAGCCGTCGCGGATGGCGATAACGTACTTTTGCTGACCGAGACGACCGGCCAGCGGCGTGATGCTTTGCTCAATCACCGTAATCATGGATTGGTAGAGGGAACTCATAAGAACACCTTTTAATGTGCCGCTTCAATCAGCGACAGAGCATAGTCCAGTACCTCGTCGCCACGTTGCATGCCGTAATCCATCGGGTTGATGGGTTGTACCGGAATGCCCTGGGCGGCGGCCTTTTCTGCCAGTGTTTTTAACATGTATTTAACTTGTGGACCGAGAAGCACGACCTGGTAGCGCGGAAACTGCAGATCAAACTCAGCTACGCCGTACGCGTCGATCTCAACCGGAATATCGCGGGCTTTCGCCGCCTCTTCCATTTTTCTGACCAGCAGACTGGTGGACATACCGGCTGAGCAACACAACATGATCCTGAACATCGTTAACCGTCCTCGAAGTGTAAAAAGTTATTGCGGAGACGATTGGATATCATATGGAAACCGGTTTCCATGAATTCGCCGTAGAAGTGTGATAGCTGTCAATATCTGTAAATAATAAGGCTGAGTTATTGGATTTCGGTCACGAAATTGCGCTGTTTGAACAAGAAAAACGGCGCAAATGGAAAATCGGTTTCCATGAAAAAAAGAAACGGCTATACTCGCGGTGGTTATAGATTAGCCATTGCAGTGTCTGTTTTTTGCGGGCGCACATTGCGCCTGCCAGGGGAGAAAGATGTCTACAATCAACGATGTATCACGTTTAGCTGGGGTGTCGAAAGCCACAGTCTCACGGGTGTTGAGCGGTTCGCGCGGCGTTAAGGAAGCCAGCCGTCTCGCGGTACTGAAAGCGGTCGACGAGCTGAACTATCGGCCCAATGTTATCGCCCAGTCGCTGCTCAGCCAGTCGACAGGCTGCATCGGAGTGATTTGCGCGCAGGAGAATGTTAACCAGACCACCGGTTACCTCTACGCACTGGAGAAGCATCTCAGCCAGAGCCAGAAGCATCTGCTGCTGCGCTTTGCTAACACCAAAACGGAGGTGATGAGCGCGCTCGATGAGCTCACCTGCGGGCTGTGTGACGATGTACTGATCATTGGCGCCCGTTTTCCGTTATCCATTGACGACGAGAATGTGATTCTTGTGGATTGCGTCGAGTCTGCCGATACCACGCTCAACAGCATTCAGTTCGATCGCGCCTTTGCCGCCGAAACTGCCTGCAACTATCTGACAAGCCAGGGCCGCCGCCAGATCGCGCTTATTCACCCGCATAATGCCGCCGCCGAACAGGTGCTGCACGGTTATAAACTGGCGCTGGAAAACAATTTCCTGCCTTTTAACCGCAACCTGGTCTTTATGGACGACACCTCATCATCCGTGGCGTTGCAGGTGCTGCTGAACAACGCCACCACGCTTAATTTCAATGCGTTGCTGGTCGCCGATGAGCAGGAAGCGCAGCGCGTGATCCCGCAACTGCAGGCGTTTAATAAATCGGTGCCGGAAGATATTATGGTCTTCAGCCTCGCCGGCTCGCTGCATCTGCCGGGTATTCCGACTATTCCGGCAATTGAATATTCAATGGATGCGATGGCAGCGCGTATTGTGTCGTGGCTCAATGAAAAAACGCAGAGCGTATTAGGAACATATCGCGTGCGCGGGGATTTAATTATTCCGGACGTAAGAAAACGCTAAATAACCAGGCCTTCGAAAGGAGGCTTTTTATTTTATATCAGATAAGAATACTCTTTTCGGCGGTTAACCTTTCCCAAACTCTCCCTTCGCTATTGAAATGTAATAGAAAATAAACAAACCTATCATACATCGATTTTAAGGGAGCTTAATCGGTATCGAGTCGTACCTGTAAAATCCATTCTTTTAATAAGGAAGGTAGCTATGCGGCACTCGAATATATGTGAACCAGGGATAAAAATCCTGTTCGCTTTTATTATTATGATGGTCGCCATGCCTGCGGATTCACATATTCAGAAGCCAATATCCGCTGCAATCGTACAGGTGTCAGCGGATTCATTTACTACCTTTCTTCCCTCTGGTCGCAACACGGCGGCCAGACAGTTCGTCCGCATCGCCGGCGAAAAGCAAAAAAACATCGATCCTGATGGGCTGCGGCAACGGGGCTATTTCCGCAACCTGGCAGAATGCCCCCTCTCGTGTGATCTGTGTGCATCCTGTTGCACCTGCTTTATGGGGCTTAGCGATAACCGTTCACAACTGACCAGCTACAGCGTGCCGTTTAAGCCAGAAAACCGAGGTTATTCCGGCGATATCGAATGGTTCTCACCCTGCTGCCACACCATGCAAATGGCAGCCTGTTATTGAACTGAGAGTGCGTTTTTTCATATACCCCTGCGTTGATGGTCTGACTTGTACGACTTGTTAGATTTGCCGGTCTGTGGACCGGCTTTTTTTTGGCAGGCCGCCGCAGAGCCAAGGAGAAGAGCCGTGGAAAAGAGAGAGAGCCTCTGGAAAGTCGCTGGCATTACTAACCTCGCCAGCCGCCTCTATTGTCCGCTAGTCTCCCTGACGGATGGCCGCGTATTTCGCACAGTCCGGCTGGAGCTTGATGGGGATCGGTTGAAATATATGACGTTGCGCGAGATAGAGGTGGTGGCAGTCAGCCTGATTAAAAACCATGCTGATGAGAAAACCTGAAACAGGCAGACGAGCAGAAAGTAAAAAGCATTCGTCTGGGCACTACCTTCAGCGTGAAAATGAAGGCCGGGAATAACCCATAATGCCCAGGCGAATGCGTTCTGGAAGCGCAAAAAATATTATTGAAATATAGCGAGATGTTCGCGCGTCATAAAGCGATGGATTTCACTATCAGACAAAATAACCCGCTCACGGAGGGGTCTCATCGTTACCTTTTTTACACCCTTCGTGGCAGGGTAAATTACATTTATCAGACTCTGAGTCATAGCAGAAATGGTAAAGCGGACAGGTTTCGCACAGCGCTCTTTCATTATTACAACGCGTCTTGTACATATGATTAAGGCACTCGTTATCCTGGTTTTTATCCTCGACGCTTAATACACGAATTAACTCGCGTGAAGACATGGTGTGTTCTATTTTTTGCGCCAGTTGCGATTTGTAAGCGTAAATGGTTTTAATCTGTAGGTTCTTTAATTCCGCTATTTTCTGTATCGAGAAACCAGCGATAAGCAGTCGCAGGGTGTTAATCTCATTGGGCGTTGCGCCCAGCAAATAGAGTCGGTGATAGATTTTGTCCTGAATCTCTTTATATAACGTCTGCCTGTCATAGAGCAGATTCATCATTCTGGGTCGCATAATACCCGGGGAGAGGCAGACCGGTGAGCGATCGACACGCATCGCTGTCTCTATATCCGCGCGCGTCATGGTAATCAGTTTTGAATGCGTTATGCAGCGCTTCTCTTCAAAATAAAATTCAGCAACGACTTTATCATTGAGATGAATTTTCCGCGCCGTAAAAAAAACCGCGCGCAGGCGTGAAGTTGAGGCAACCGCCGCGATAAGTACTACTTTGCGATGCGGTGAGGCATCAATGATTAAAGGGAGTGCGGTGTTTTTATGCAGGACCTCTAACAGCTTTTGCTCATCCTGGTATATTTTTATAACGATATAACTGTTTTTTTCAAAAAAAGCGGTGATGGCCAGGAGCGCAGGCCAGGAATAGCTAAAGACGATGATCTCAGCAGACATACAAAAACTCCCTTTATTTATACCTGCAAATATGAGAGGTATTTCCTTTTTAAAGCCCGGTGTAAATCTCCAGACCGAGCCAAATCAAGCTAACGACCAGCATGATTAAATAGATGGTTATTGCCGCAACGGTTCCATCCGCGACCTTCTTTTTCTTAGTGCCCTCTTCGTCTTGCCAGTATTTTTCTTCAGTGCAATTTTCTTTGAACCTATCTTGCTCGTGGTTATTCCGTTCCATAAGGTCCTCGTTTCTTTGACAGTAAAAGGCTCTCGCAAGCTGCCGCCATTTTTCTCTGAGCACAACAAATAGGCTGATGATGATTATCCCCATGGCAGTAGCAAAAAACATCCTGATGCTGTAGCGCATACGCACGGGCGAAATTTGATAAGACTCCTTTTCTATACGGTAAAACGTGTGGTTAATATCTTCTAAATAACATTTGCTGATTTCGTTAATCATACTCTGCTGCTCATTGTTGGCTTGCTGCAGCACCAGCTGAATTGACGTATTCTGCGCGCCGGCAAACCACGAGAGTAGGGATATTCTAATCTGATTAGGACTGGAATCATCAAGATAGATATCCTGCCACTCGCCGCGAGCGATAACTTTTTTTAAGTAAATAAGGTAATCATTAAAAAAATCGTCAGCCTCAATCACCACTTCAGCACCATAAAAGTTTTGTATGCAGGCCATCAGTGGATAAAGGGTAAATTTTTCTGCCGAACTGATGGTGAGTGATGTGAGCCATTGTTGAGGGTAATAAAATGTACTCAGTATCGCCAACATAAAACCCACTATACCAGAGCAAATGATGTCGCGGCGGGCGTGATAAAGAGTAATTAATATTCCTGAAGTGTGATTGCTTTTATTACTATTCCCCATGCGGCACTGTTGTGATGCCATTTATTTAACCCTCATTGTTAAATGGTTAAAGCAACCTCCTGGTCTATTAAGTAAGATATTTTTTGTTGCTGCTTTTTTCAAATCGGCAAAAAAAGGGCTGGCGGCAAATAGAGATTTTTATGTGATCTGCGTCACATAAAATTGTGTATTTGCTCCTGGAATAGCGTGATTCAGGCAGTAATAAAGCGATAAGTAAAACCAGGAATTTATTATCTCAACGTAAAAAGCTTTTAGTGATAATAATCTCTCTGTAGATAATTAGCAGGAATTGGGCTTTCGTTAAGAATATTCTTCTGTTTTTTCTTTTTGTCTGAAAATAATAATGCGCTGTTTAATAAATAATCTCAAGCGGGTATTTTTATTTTGCCTGGCTGACTAACCAGCTTGCTAAGCCATTGTCACACTCTCCCACCGGTCGGCCGGGCACCCACACATGCGTTTTAGTCTGTTTTTCTTTATTAGAGGATAACCAGGTAAATCCTTAGCTAAAAAAATCACCAGGTTAGCCATAAGATTGCTAAGGCCGGTTTGCTATAAGCCATACGTTTTCGTTGTTAGACAGGTTGATGAGCGACTCTTATCTTTCGTCATGATTTGTAAATTTCATGCAACGACTTGATGAGGGAGCAATTTTGGCCAGGTTACTGAATCGCTTAACAACAAAGCCCACGCACTTCACCCTTGCGCTGAAAATTGCGTTGCTCAGCGGCATGGTGGCGTTTTCCACCGCCTCTTTCGCCGATGAACCCTTAAAGGAGGGCATCACACCTGCAACGGACGCCAGCCAGATCCCGGCGGCGGCGAAATTACGCAAAGATACCGTTGTTGCTGGCATCTCTGAGCCACAGGGCATTTTTAACCCCTACTTTTTTGTTAACGGTTGGGATGAGAACGTCACTAACGTCATCTTCTCGCGCCTGATCGACTGGGACAGCCACGGCAAGCTGGTGCCGGGTCTGGCAGAGAGCTGGACCATCAGCCCGGACAATAAGGTCTACACCATCAAGCTGCGCCCCAATTTGACCTTTAGCGACGGTTCACCGCTCACCGCAGAAGATGTGGCCTTCACCTTAACCGTGCTTTATGACCCAAAATATGATGGCGATACCGATATCACGCTGGCGAATATCGCCGGCGGCGCAGAGTACAAAGCCGGTAAAGCGGAGAGCGTCAGCGGCCTGAAAGTGATTGATGCTCACACGCTGCAAGTGACCACCACCCAGCCGGGCGCGACGACGCTGGCAAAAATCGGCGGGCCGGTGCTGTCGAAAGCCTATTACGGTAAAGGGTATCAGCGCGGCAATCTCGACTATTTACGCACGCTGCACGGCAAGCCGCTCGGCAACGGGCCGTATGTCTATGACAAATACATTCCTGGCCAGGAGATCCGTTTCCACGCCAATACCCATTTCTACCGCGGTACACCGCCGACGCCGCGCTTTATCTATCGCGTCACCAACCCGTCGACCAACTTCCAGCTGTTCCAGACTGGCGAGACCGATTACGACGCCTTTACCTCGCGCCCGGATGATATTGAGCAACTGAAAATGCTGGGCTTCGCCAATATCAATCTCTACGGCTCCAGCGACTACAGCAAAGTGGAGTTCAACGTGCATCGCCCGGCGTTGCAGGATGCGAAAGTGCGCCAGGCGCTGATTTACGGTCTCGATCGCCAGAAACTTATTGATGTGGTCTATCAGGGCTACGGCAAAGTGGCGATTGAACCGATCGCGCCCATCTCCTGGGCCTACAACGCCGATGGCGTAAACCCCTATAAGTACGATCCGGCACAGGCGAAAAAGCTGCTTGATGAAGCAGGCTGGAAACCGGGCCCGGACGGCATCCGTGTAAAAGATGGCAAACGCCTTGAACTGACGCTGCTGGTGAGCAAAAAAGTGCTCAACGATGCGCTGATCCCTATCGCCAAAGAGAACTGGCAGCAGATTGGCGTGTTGCTGAAGCCGCAGGTGGTGGACTTTAACGCCCTGATGTCCCAGCGCAAAGCGGGCAACTATGACCTGGCCTCGTTTAGTACCAGCACGCTGAACGATCCTCATGATGGCGTCTGGGATTACTACAGCACGGAATCGAAAGAGTCGGGCTATAACAATCCGCAGGTCGATAAGCTGATTAACGAAGGCAACGCCGAGCTGGATGTCGAGAAACGCAAGCCGATCTACCACCAGCTCTATAAAGTGCTGGCCGACGATCCGCCGGTGATTCTCCTCGGCTACCGCCAGATTTTGTCAGCGAGCAGCGCCCGCGTAACCGGCTTCAAACCGGACATCTATAACGGCCTGACCGGCAGCCTGCCGGATGTCAAAATCGTTAAGTAAGACCTTCACCGCCGCCGGAAAAGCCCGGCGGCGGGC
Source organism: Kosakonia sp. Marseille-Q7440 (assembly GCF_965119485.1). Lineage (NCBI taxonomy): Bacteria > Pseudomonadati > Pseudomonadota > Gammaproteobacteria > Enterobacterales > Enterobacteriaceae > Kosakonia > Kosakonia sp. Marseille-Q7440. Next base: position 190,798 of record NZ_CBCPLT010000002.1, read on the forward strand.
ATGAGAGCGCTATGGGAAACTTTATCCTCAGGCGGCTGCTGCAAACCGTGCCGATGCTGCTGCTGGCTTCACTGATCATCTTTATGCTGTTCGCCAAAACACCGGGCGACTTTATCGACGGCAATATCACCCTGACCGCCGCCCGCGCCGCTGAACTGAAAGCGATTTACGGCCTCGATCAGCCCCTTTTTACCCGCTATCTGCATTGGCTCGGCCAGCTGCTGCGCGGCGATCTCGGCTTCTCGCTGCAATACCAGATCCCGGTCAGCCAACTGCTGAACCAGTACATCTGGAACTCCTTCCTGCTGGCAAGCGTCGCGCTGGTCTTCTACTGGGGGATTGGCCTCGCGGTCGGCATTGCTTCAGCGCTGAAACCCAATTCGCTGTTTGACCACGTGGTAAGCGTGGTGGTCTTCGCCGCCATGTCCTTTCCGACCTTCTTCCTCTGCCTGCTGCTGATTAAATGGTTCGCCGTCGATCTGCACTGGCTGCCGGTGGGCGGCATGACCAATACCGGCAGCGATGACAGCGGCTGGGCGTGGGTGATGCAGGTTGCCGCGCATCTGGCGCTGCCGGTGCTGGCGCTGGTGATGTTGCAGGCGGGCAGCCTGACGCGCTACTTCCGCGCCAGCATGCTCGATGTGGTGAAGATGGACTTTATCCGCACCGCCCGCGCCAAAGGGCTGCGCGAGCGCACGGTGATCTTCAAACACGCGCTGCGCAATGCGCTGCTGCCGATTATCACCCTGCTCGGGTTTGAGCTGCCGGGGCTCTTTTCCGGGGCGATCATCACCGAAAAGGTGTTTAACTGGCCGGGTGCCGGGCATATTCATATCGATTCGCTGGCCGCGCGGGATTACCCCGTGCTGATGGGGTTCACCCTTTTCCTGGCGGTATTAACCATTGTCGGCAACCTGATTGCCGATGTGCTCTACGCGTGGGCTGACCCGCGTATCCGGGTGAGGTGATGATGCTGGGTTCACTCTTCTCAACTAACCGCCGTCTGCGCAAAGCAGAGATCCCGGCGCTGGCTCAGGCCACGCCTTCCCCGTGGCGCCAGGCGTGGCGCGCGCTGCGCCACAACCGGCTGGCGATGCTCTGCCTGCTGGCGCTGATCGTCATGGCAATCTGGTGCGTCGTCGGGCCCATCTGGTCGCCGTGGAAAAACGACGCTACCGATGCACTGATGATCAACAAACCACCTGGTGCTGCGCACTGGCTCGGCACCGATTTCCTCGGGCGCGATGTCTACACGCGTCTGCTGCTGGCCGGACGTATTTCGCTGATTATTGGCCTGCTGACCATGCTGCTCTCGGTGGCGCTCGGCTATCTGCTTGGCGCGCTGTCGGGCTATGCGGGTGGCTGGACCGATAAAGTGATTATGCGGCTGGCGGATCTGGTGATGACCATCCCAAGCCTGCCGCTGCTGATTGTCGCTGGCGCGATGCTGTCGGAGCTCGATTTCCCTGCCGAATCGCGTATCTACATGGTGGTGGTGATGCTCAGCCTGCTGGAGTGGCCGAAGCTGGCGCGGCTGGTGCGCGGGCAGATCCTCTCCCTGCGCGAGCGCGATTTTATGCTGGCCACCCAGGTGCTGGGTTTGTCCTCGCGGCGTCGTCTGTTTGGTCATCTGTTGCCCAACACGGTACCGATTCTGGTGGTGATGGCGACGATGGCGGTGGCCAATGCCATTCTGATGGAGTCGGCGCTCAGTTACCTTGGCATGGGCGTGGTACCGCCAACGCCGTCGTGGGGCAATATGATGGATGCCGCTAACAGCCTGATCGATTTTCAACGCCGTCCGTGGCTGTGGATGCCGCCAGGCATCGCCATTTTTATTACCGTGATTGCCATTAACGTGCTGGGCGATGGCCTGCGCGATGCGCTCGATCCGAAGATGAAACGGAGCCTGAAATGAGCGAGCCGCTGGTCACATTCAACCAACTTTCCGTCTCTTTCGCCGCAGAACAGGGGCGCGTGCGCGCCGTGCAGGAGGTCTCCTTTGCCATTCAGGCCGGGCAGACTATCGGCGTGGTCGGTGAATCCGGCTGCGGAAAAAGCGTCACGGCGATGTCGCTGATGGGTTTGCTGCCACCGCAGGCAGCGCGCATCGATGGCGGGGAGATCCGCTTTCAGGGCGAGGATCTGCTGCGCCTGAAGCCGTCGAAAATGGCCGATCTGCGCGGCAACCAGCTGGCGATGATTTTCCAGGAGCCGATGACCGCCCTCAACCCGGTGCTGACCATCGGTGAGCAGCTGTGCGAGCCGCTGATCCGCCATCGCGGCCTGTCGCCGAAAGCGGCCTGGCAGCGCGCAACGCAATTAATTGCTGAAGTGGGGCTGGCGCGGGCAGAGAGCCTGATGAGCAGCTACCCGCATCAGCTCTCCGGCGGCATGCTGCAACGCATCATGATTGCCATGGCCCTGAGCTGCCAGCCGAAGCTGTTAATCGCCGATGAGCCAACTACCGCGCTGGATGTCACCGTGCAAGCGCAGATCCTGCGGCTGCTGCGCGATCAGGCGCAGGCGCACCATATGGCGCTGATGTTGATCACTCACGATCTGGGTGTGATCGCGCAGATGGCGGAGCATGTGGTGGTGATGTACGCCGGACGGATTGTTGAGCAGGGTCCAACCGCGGATGTATTACGTCATCCGCTACACCCCTATACCAAAGGGCTGATCGCCTCGCGTCCGGTGCCGGGCGAGCGGCGGCGTCGGCTCTACTCGATCCCCGGCCAGGTGCCGGATCTGGCTGAACTGCCGCCGTGGTGCGCTTTTTACGATCGCTGCGAGCGCGCGACCGACGCCTGTCGGCGCGGCATTCCGCCGCTGGTGGGCGACGAGACCCGGCAGGCGGCCTGTATTCACAGTGCGTTAACGGAGCCGCAGGTATGAGCGCAGAGTATGTGATTGAAGTTAACGACCTGAAAAAGTACTTCCCGCTGCGCGACGGGCTGTTTGGTCAGCAAACCGGGCAGGTGCGCGCGGTCGATGGCGTCAGTTTTAACATTCGCCCTAGTACCATTTTTGGCCTGGTCGGCGAATCCGGCAGCGGCAAAACTACCGTCGGACGTACGCTACTCGGGCTGTACGACAAAACTGCGGGCAGCGTGAAGTATCGCGGCCAGGAGCTGGGCGATCTTCCGGCGAAGGCGCTGCGCGCCCTGCGACCGAAAATCCAGCTGGTGTTTCAGGATCCCTACAGCTCGCTCAACCCGCGCATCCGCATCGGCGACGCGATTGGTGAAGCGATGCTGGAGCATAAGCTCTGCACCCGCGCGGAGCTGTATGACAAGGTGATTGCGGTGATGAAGATTTGCGGGCTGGCGCCGCAGCACTACAACCGCTTTCCCCATGAGTTTTCCGGCGGCCAGCGCCAGCGAATTGGCATTGCACGGGCGCTTATCCTCAACCCCGACTTTATTATTGCCGACGAGCCGATTTCGGCGCTGGATGTCTCTATTCAGGCGCAGATTATCAACCTGTTCGCCGATCTTCGCGACGACTTCGGCGTTACCTTTCTCTTTATCTCCCACGATCTCGGCGTTGTCGAACATCTGTGCGATGACGTGGCGGTGATGTATCTCGGGCAACTGGTGGAGACCGCCAGCCGCGACACGCTCTTCAACCAGCCGCTGCACCCCTATACCCGCGCGCTGCTGGCCGCCGTGCCGACCCTCGATCCGCTGCGCGAACCGGTGGCGGGGGTGCAGGGCGAGATCCCGGATCCTTCGCGCCCACCGCCGGGCTGCCGCTTTTCGTCGCGCTGCCCGCACGCCACGGAGATCTGTCGTGAACAAGCGCCTGCGCTGCGTGAAGTGGCTTCCGGGCATCATGTTGCCTGCCACTGGGTGGATAAGATGTAGTGCCGCTTCGCCGTGCTTCCCCAGGCTGTTCTATGCTTATCAGTCCTGTCTGAAATCATGGGGAACACGGTACATGAGAGCACTTACTTATCACGGGTCACATAAAGTCAGCGTCGATAACCATCCCGATCCGATTATCCAGGCGGCGGATGATATTATCCTTCGCGTGACCGCCACGGCGATTTGCGGCTCGGATCTGCACCTTTATCACGGCAAAATCCCCGGTACGCATCACGGTGACATCTTCGGCCATGAGTTTATGGGCGAAGTGGTCGAGACCGGGGCTGGTGTGCATGCGGTCAGCAAGGGCGACCGGGTGGTGATCCCGTTTGTTATCGCCTGCGGCGAATGTTTTTTCTGTAAGCTCCATCAATACTCCGCCTGTTCGGAAACGAACGAAGGCAAAGGTGCGGCGCTAAACCGAAAAGGCATTACTCCGCCGGCGGCGCTGTTTGGCTACAGCGATCTCTATGGCGGTATTCCCGGCGGCCAGGCGGAGTATGTCCGCGTGCCGAAGGCCAATACCGGGCCGTTTAAAGTGCCGGATACGCTCTCTGACGAGAAGGTGCTGTTCCTCTCCGATATTCTGCCAACGGCCTGGCAAGCGGTGAAAAACGCCGAAATTAAACAGGGCTCAAGCGTGGCGATTTACGGCGCAGGCCCGGTCGGGCTGCTGTCGGCGGCGTGCGCGCGTCTGGAAGGGGCTGAACAGATTTTCATGATCGATGACAGCGACTACCGGCTTGCTTTCGCCCGCGACCGCTACGGCGTTATTCCTATCAACTTTGATAAGAATGACGATCCGGCGGCGTGGATTATCGAAAACACGCCCGGTCATCGCGGCGTTGATGCGGTGATTGATGCTGTGGGCTTCGAAGCCAAAGGCAGCACCACCGAAACGGTGCTCAGCACCCTGAAAATCGAGGGCAGCAGCGGCAAAGTGCTGCGTCAGGCGATTGCCGCCGTGCGGCGCGGCGGGATTGTCAGCGTGCCGGGCGTCTACGCCGGGTTTATCCACGCCTTTATGTTTGGCGACGCCTTCGATAAAGGGCTGACCTTCAAAATGGGGCAGACCCACGTGCACTCGTTCTTGCCAGACCTGCTGCCGCTGATTGAGTCCGGCCATCTCAAACCAGAAGAGATTGTCACGCACCATATGCCGCTTGAAGAGGCCGCCCGCGGCTATGAGATCTTCGATAAGCATGCGGAAGATTGCCGCAAAGTGATCCTCGTTCCGGGGCTCAACGCCGCAAAAGCGACGATCTAACCACGCCATGCCCGGTTCGCCGGGCAGATCTGCAAAAAGCCCGGTGAACCGGGCTTTCAGGCATGTTTTAGTTCCTCGAAAAGTTCTGGATGCTTGTCCAGCGCCTTAAAGAGCAAAACTAAAGGTCTTGGCGGGGCAACACGCCCGGTTTCGTACCGGCTAAAGGCATTTGCGCCGCCGCCAAACATCTCTGCCGCCTGGCGCTGATCGAGATTAAACCGCTTTCGGATGGTGGCAATAAACTGAGGATCAACTTCTTCGGCGTTAACTTTGCGGACAAAAGCTGCAACCTGTTTTGAGTAATGTTCACCGTTCAGACGGTCGAAAATGATCTCTCCACATGCGTCGCAGTAATCGCCTGCAATCGCAGTGAGCGTAGTCACTTTCCCTTTGTAACGGTATTCAATGTTGCGGGTGTCATGTTTGAGTCCCGCAGCGCCGCAAACAGGGCATTTCATTTATCTCTCCTTAAACGACACGATCAGTACATCATCAGAGACGATTAACTTCAGATAGAGTTTCTGCCTCTTCCAGACTGGTCGGTAAACATCGTGCCACACCGTATGATCGGCATATGCCGTCATGCTTTTAAAAAAATCTTCTGAAGTGAGCGCCAGAATCACCGCGCACATCTCGTCAAATGGCGGTGGATTAAAGCCTAATTCAATCGCTCCCGCGACAGCGCTGGCCGTGGTTCTGACCTTTCCCTCAAGCACCATCCGCTTGACGATATGTAAGCGGACATGGGGAGTCCCTTTCTCCATATTTTTAACCTAAAAGCTAAATTATGCAAATAGGGTAAAAAGCTACCGCACGCAATGTCCTGGTCAAAGCGGGAAAGTAGGGAAATGCGGGTGATGGACGGGTTGGCCTGCAAGAGAATGCAACAAATAAGAAGCCCGGTGAACCGGGCTTCCATTTTTAGATAAAGGTGAAGATCTCGTCGCGCGGCAGGCGGGATTTAGGCAGCGCGGCATTAAAATCCTGCTCGCTGCGCACGCCGAGCGATACCAGCACGACGCTGGTCAGCCCTTTCTCGCGCAGGCCCAGCGCCAGGTCGAGTTCACGCGCGTCAAATCCCTCCATCGGCGTGGCGTCGATGCCGAGCATCGCTGCGCTCAGCAGCAGGCCGCCCAGCGCCAGATAGACCTGTTTCTCCATCCACTGCGGCAGATCGCGCTGCTCATAGCGGTGCAGATCGACATAGGAGCGGCGACCCTTATCCTGACCCGCTTTCGCGCCGTCAGCCACAAAACGGCCATCCTTCTCTTCCTGCGCAAGCACCTTTTGCAGGTGGGCTTCATCGAGATCGCTGCGCATGCAGAGCGCAATCACGTGCGAGGCATCGGCAATTTTCGGTTTGTTATAGATGAAGTTGCTGGTGGCGGATTTCGCCATCGCCGCGCGTCCCTCCTCGCTTGAAGCGACAACAAAGTGCCACGGCTGCGAGTTAACGGAAGAGGGGCTGTTGTGCAGCACGTTGAGCAGGGTGTCGATCTTCTCCTGCGGCACGCGCTGAGCGGGGTCGAAGGCTTTAACGGTATGGCGGGAAATCACGGCTTCATCAAGGGTCATTTTTCTCTCCTGGCGAACATTCAAATAATGCGGGGCGCACCGTCCCGTAGAGTCGCCGAGGATAAACGCAACGCCAGCGAAGATAAATTGGTGAAAAACGGCAACACTTTCACTCGCAAAGTGAAAATACGGTTTGCCTGCGCCCGCTTTTCTGGCACAACAGAAGCGCTTGTTATTTGCCGTTCGGAGAGATGATGATTCGGCTGGAAGATGTCACGCTGTTTGTTCGCTCGGCGCTGCTGGGCAGTTTTTCTAACGCCGCGCGCGAAGCCGGACTGCTTCCCGGCCAGGTCAGCGCAGCGGTGCACCGCCTGGAGCGCGATCTCGATAAGCGCCTGTTCGTGCGCTCGACCCGCAGCCTGCGCTTAACTGCCGAAGGCGAAAAGTACCTCCCCTTCGCCCAGGAGATGCTGGAGGTGGTGCGCGCCGGATCAGAGAGCCTGCACAGCGGCGATAACGAACCGCAGGGCGAGCTGCGCATGGCGGTGCCATCCGATCTGGGGCGTAACGTGCTGCTGCCGATCATCACCCGTTTTTGTGCCCAGTATCCGAAGGTCTCTCTGCGCCTCTCCCTTTCCGATCAGCTTAGCGATGTGTTTCGCGATCCGGTGGATGTCGCTATCCGCTACGGCGTGCTGGATAACAGCAGCTATGTGGCGCTGCCGATTGCCGAAGATAACCGCCGGGTGCTTGCCGCCTCGCCCGCTTATCTGGCGCAGCACGGCAGGCCGCAAACCCTCGATGAGGTGGTTAACCATCACTGTCTGCTCTTCACCATGAACAACCAGGTGTATGACAAATGGAGCTTTCCGGAAAATGGCCTGCGTCGGCAGCTGATCGTCAAAAGCCGCATGTTATGCGACGACGCGGATGTCGCCCGCCGCTGGGCGGTGGAAGGGATGGGGATTGTCTATAAATCGTGGATCGATGTTAGCGCCGATGTACTGGCCGGGCGGCTGGAGATGTTGCTGCCGCAGCATCCCGGCGAGGCCGCGCCGCTTAACCTTATCTGCCCGCACCGCAAACAGTTCTCCCCGGCGATTCGCCACCTGCATGCGGTTTTGCGGGAAGCGTTAAGACCCATTACCGCACAGCTGCGCAGCCTGGCAGCGGAAAAACCGCACGGATAACCAAAAGCGATCGCCATTACGCGCCAGGCTTAAAGTTTGACCTTCACAGGAGGAAGTGGCGATGGCATTACGTTCATTAGGCACCACGGGGTTACAGATCCCGGCATTAGTTTTTGGCGGCAACGTATTCGGCTGGACCGTCGATGAGCAGCAGAGCTTCAGTTTGCTGGACGCGTTACTGGAAAAGGGCTTTACGGCGATCGATACCGCAGACGTTTACTCTGCATGGGCGCCGGGCAACAAGGGTGGCGAATCGGAAACCATCATTGGTAAGTGGCTGGCGGCGCACCCTGGTCATCGCGACAAGATCACCCTGTTTACTAAAGTGGGCGCCGATATGGGCGAGCCCGGCAAAAAAGGGCTTTCGGAACGCTGGATTGAGCAGGCGGTTGATGACTCACTCCGTCGCCTGCAAACGGACTATATCGACCTCTACTTCTCCCACTGGCCGGATAGCGAAACGCCCTACGATGAAACGTTAGGCGCTTATGAAAAGCTGCTGAAAGCGGGGAAAATCCGCGCGATTGGCGCGTCCAACCTCGACGCCCAACAGCTGGCAGAATCGCTGAAAGTAGCGGACGAGAAAGGGCTGCCGCGCTACCAGGTACTGCAACCGGAATATAACCTCTACGATCGTGAGAGCTTCGAAGGCACGTTGCAGGATTTAACGGTACGGGAAAATATTGGCGTGGTGACCTACTACAGCCTCGCTTCCGGTTTCCTGTCAGGAAAATATCGCAGCGAAAGCGATCTTAGCCAGAGCCAGCGCGGGCAGGGCATCGCCAAATACCTGAATCCACGCGGCTTCGCCATTCTCGACGCGCTCGACAAGGTGGCGGCGAATCATAATGTGAAACCCGCCGAAGTAGCGCTCGCCTGGCTTATTAACCAACCGGGAGTGACTGCGCCGATTGCCAGCGCAACCAAAACCGCACACGTCGAGAGCTTCGCTACCGCGGTGGCGCTGAACCTCTCCACCGACGAGATCGCCGCACTAAATAAAGCCGGCGCGTAAACCACAAATGCCCGGTGGCGCGCTGCTTACCGGGCCTACGAACTTCTGCACTTCATAAAATAAGGTTTTATAATCGCGCCACCTTCACTGTCGGCTGAAATAAAGATTATGAAAGCTTACGCCCTGGTTTCCCTGCTCCTTCTGTTTAGCCATCACGCTTATTCCGCGCAAAAAAGCATTTCCCACTGCATCGAACAATATGGCGAAAACAATGATGAGTGCCTGGCGGATGTAAACGATACCTCTGAGGCTGCGCTGAATAAGGCTTATGAAGCGAAGCTGAAAGAGATCGCCTCTTTTGACTACACGCGCTGGTGGCGAGGCTCTCAGGAGCAGAAAGATCGCATGCTGGCAACCTATAAGCAGAATCAGAAAGAGTGGCTTCAGTACAGAAACAATTACTGCGAACTGGTGAGTACGCAAGCGATGGGCACCCATGCATTTGGTGAAGCTATGTTAGGTTGCGTTCTCAATATGAATACGTTGCGTATCGATCAGATTAATAAAATCCGGCTTTAAACCCGCCATACCGTGATGCTTATCCGGCCCACAACCCCGTAGGCCGGATAAGGCGCAAGCCGCCATCCGGCATCGCCCTTCATTGCTGGGAGCCGACCCGCCATGCCATTGCGGCGCTGGCGACGGCGAACAGTGCCATGATCCACGCCATTGTCCACGGCGTGCCGTCGCGAAATCCCGCCAGCAGCAGGGAAGAGATAATGCCGCTGCCATATTGCAGGGAGCCGATCAGTGCCGAGGCCGAGCCGGCAAAGGCCGGGACGGTATCCAGCGCAGCGGCGGTCGAGGCGGCGGCGATAATGCCGTTCATCGAAAAGAAGACAAACACCGTAATCAGCACGGCAACCAGGCCGCCAAATTGCAGTTTCACCAGCAGCGCCAGCACTATGCCCGCGAGGGCGGCCAGCGTGACGGCAATCTTCAGCAGCTTATCGAGCGGATGGCGCTGCACCAGCCGTCGGTTAACGGCACTCATCCCCATCAGACCAACAATATTGAGCGCAAACAGCCAACCAAAATGCTGCGGCGCGACGTCGTAATAGCCGATATAAACGAACGGCGAGCCGGTGACGAAAGCGTACGCGGAGACATAGAAAAAGGTGACGCACAGTGTGTAACGCATAAACGCGCGGTTGCGCAGCAGCGTGATGTAGTTGCGAAATACGCCCGCCAGCGATGCATGAATGCGCTTCTCGGCGGGCAGGGGTTCCGGCAGCGCGAAGAGGGAGATAAACATCAGCCCGCCAATCACCACCAGGATCCAGAAAGCCGCATGCCAGGTGGTGAACTTGATAATCTGCCCACCCGCCAGCGGCCCGATAATCGGGGCGATCGCCATAATAATGGTCAGGGTAGAGAGCATCTGCGCCGCGCGGGTGCGCACAAAGAGGTCGCGGATCATCGCCCGCGCCAGCATCGGCCCGGTACAGGCACCAAATGCCTGAAACACGCGCCAGAACACCATCTGATGGATCTCCGTCGATAACGCACACCCCGCCGAGCCGATGATAAACAGCACCATACCGATAAACAGCGGCTTGCGGCGACCAATCGCATCGCTCACCGGCCCCCACACCAGCTGCGCCAGCGCGAAGCCCATCAAAAAGCCAGTGATGGTCAGTTCGACATCGCCCTGCAGCTCGCGCGCCATTAGCGGCATCGCGGGCAGATAGATATCTGTCGACAGGGAGGTGAAGGCCATCAGCGCGCTGAGGATCGCGAGAAACAGCGGCCCGTGTAGCTTGGTTTGCATAAGATCCTGATTAAGTCACGAAGAGGGTGCCGACAGCGCGGCGCGTTAACTTAAGCAGGGCGACACAAAGCATAACGCCATTAAATCATCATGGCGTTAACGCGGGCTCAGGCGTGGCGTTCACTGACCGTCATGGTAAAGACCACGGGGAGGTCGCCATCGTTGGCGTAGTGGTGCGGCACATCGGTTTGCGCCACGGCAGAGCACCCTTCGGCAATAACCAGCGACGTTTGCGCGACCTCTAACGTCAGCGTACCGCGCTCAACGTTCAGCAGCTCGACGGTGCCGACCGGATGGCCAGGTGAAGTAAAACGCTCACCGGGAAAGATCTCCCAGCGCCACAGCTCAAGCATATCCGGGCCGCTGGTGCCCGCCAGCAGGCGCGCGCTGCCGCCTTTCTCGCCGCGCCAGAGCAGCGGAATATCCTCTTTGGCAATCAGGTGCGCCAGCGGTTTACTGGCGACATCAACAATGTCGGCCACCGAGACGCCCATCGCCGCTGCAATTTTGCACAGCAGCGCGATGCTCGGGTTGGCGAGACATTTTTCAATCTCGACCAACATACCTTTACTGACGCCCGCCCGGCGGGAGAGCTCATCCAGCGAGAGTTTTTGCTGCTTACGAAACGCTTTGATTCGCGTAGCAACCGCTTCACTGACGCGCTGGATATCCGCGCCGGAGTCGGTCGATTTATTGACTTTTTTGGTCATCGGTCGATACTGTGCAATAAAATGGTCACTAAAAAGGATTATCCAATGCTTTCCGTTCAGCCGTCAATCGATGGGCGTCTTGCCGCGCTGGCGCCCGGCTTTCGCGCTATCAGCATCTCGTTGCAGGCCGCGCCGCTGATCCACCCGCAGGTGGGCGAAGAGGCGTTAAGGCATGCTTGTGCACTGGTCACGGCGGGCGAGCCTGCGTGGGCGGATGCGCACCTGGCGGCCTGGGATGAAGTGTTTAAACAGTTTGGCGCGAAACCCAAACGCACGCCCTGTTCCGCCCAGGCTTTACGAAAACGCGTATTGCGAGACGGTGTACTACCCGCCATTGACCCGGTAGTCGATCTCTATAACGCCATCAGTTTGCGCTACGCTGTGCCGGTCGGTGGCGAAAATATCGCCGCGTATGTCGGCGCGCCCTGCCTGACGCTGGCCGACGGCAGCGAGCCGTTCGATACCCTGAAAGAGGGCGAACCAGCGCTGGAATCACCGGAGCCAGGGGAGGTTATCTGGCGCGATGCGCAGGGCGTAACCTGCCGACGCTGGAACTGGCGTCAGGGTGTGCGTACCCGGCTGAGTGCGGCAGACAGCCAGATGTGGTTTATCCTTGAGAGTCTGCCGGCGATGCCGCTCGATGCATTATGTGAGGCAGGCGACGAACTGATCGCCGGGTTAGGTCGTATGATGCCGGGTTGCCACACTGAAAAAAGCCTGATTGGGTTTGCGTAATGAGGGAACAAGAATGGACTTCACAGGATTAAGCGCCTTTGCGCTGACGCCGCTTCTCGATGACCGCCTGGATGAGGCGGCCTATATCACCATTATTGAAAAACTGCGCGCTGCTGGCGTCGACTCCATCGGCGCGCTCGGCTCTACGGGATGTTATCCCTACTTTAGCCGCAGTGAACGCGCGAGCGTCCTGCGTCTGGCAACGGAGTATTCCGGCGCAGTGCCGGTGATCGCCGGGATTGGCGCGCTGCGTACGCGCGATGTGCTCTGGCTGGCGGAGGATGCGCAGAAAGCGGGCGTCAGCGCCGTGCTGTTGGCCCCGGTCTCCTATCATCCGTTAACGGAAGATGAAGTCTTCGATCTGTTTGCCACCGTCACCCGCGAACTGTCGGTGCCGCTCTGTATCTATAACAACCCTAACGCCACGCACTTTAACTTCAGCGACGAGCTATTTGCCCGTATCGCCCAGTTGCCTAATATTGGCTCGATCAAAATCCCGCCTCTTGCCGCGGAGCTTGCCCCGGAGCGGGTGAGTGCGCTGCGCGCGCAAATCCCGGCGGAGATCCGCCTCGGCATCAGCGGCGACGGCACGGCGGTTGAAGCGCTGAATGCCGGGTGCAGCGTCTGGTATTCGGTGTTCGGCGGGCTCTTCCCGCAGGCGGCACTGGCAATTTCCCGCGCGGCGATGGCGGGCGATATCGTACAGGCGCGCCAGCATACCGCCGCGCTCCAGCCGCTATGGGATCTGTTTAAGCGTTACGGCGGCAGCCTGCGCGTTATCGCCACTGCCGCAGAGCTGCTCGGCGTGGTGAAAGCACCGTGTTTACCCGCGCCTTTACAGACGCTGCAAGGCAACGCACGACGCGAGGTTGCCCAGGTTATTGAGCAACTGCGATTAACCGTGTGAGAGGGATGCCGGATGGCGGCTGCGCCTTATCCGGCAAAAATAGCTTTGTAAACCCCATAGCTGGTACGTACTGTCGAAGCATTAAATTTCAGCACTGGAACAGTAAATGGTAAAAACAGCGGTCTTCAAAAGTAATCGTCGTCTGACCATGCACGCGCCCAAAGCGGTGACGCTGCCAGGGGACGTGAAACAGGTCGATATCATTTCCGTAGATAATTCGCGCATCATCATGCCGGCGTTGGACAGCTGGTTTGACGGTGAAAGAGCATCATCAGATTTTATGCCTTCACGGGAACAGCCGGGCGAACAGGACAGAGAAGCGTTTTGATGCTCAAATCATGCTTGATACAAACTTCTGAATTTTCGACTTATAAAATAAGCCAGAAATCCTCCGCCAGGCTTCCAATGGGCATCATGTGCAGATGCGTAAACTAACAACACCCATGAATTTATGCGTATCCCGGGCTTAAGATTGCAGGACTGGACAACACACTAGCGAATTATTTTCCCAGCCGCTTCGCCACAAACCTTGAGATCGCCGGGCCGGTAATCAGCACCACAATAAAGCGCCCGGTCTGCATCGCCATCACAAAGGCGATATCAACATGGCTGGATGAGGCGATAATTGCCACCGTATCGGCCCCGCCGGGGCTGGTGGCGAGGTAGGCGGTAAGCGGATCGATGCCGGCAAATTTCACCAGCAGGAAGGCGAAACCGCAGCAGATCGTCACCAGCGTCAATACCGACAGCAGCACGCGGGGCAGGGCGCGGGCGGCGTAGCGCACAATCTCGCGCGTAAAGCGCAGGCCAATACTCCAGCCGATAAGCGCGTAAGAGAGCGCCAGCAGCCACGGCGGCAACTCAAGCGTCATTAGGCCGCTATCCTCGACGATAATCCCCAGCGCGAGCGTAATCAGTAACGGCCCGGAGGGCATTTTCACGCGTCGGGCAATTAGAAAACCAATGGCAATCAGCATTAACGTTGCGATAAATGGCCACGCGCGCAGCGGGGCGAACAGCGTAAAGGTTGCCACCGCATGCTCGGCGCTCTCTGCCCCCATGCCGAGGCGGGTGACCAGCACCGCGACCAGCGCCACCACCATCACCCGCAGATACTGCATAAAGGCCACCAGGCGCACATCGGCGCCAAAACTCTCTGCCATGATTGTCATCGCCGCTGCCGCGCCGGGCGATGAACCCCAGATGGCGGTCGAGCCGGGAAAAACCTGCAATTTCGCCATTATCCAGCCGAGAATGGCGCTGGCGAAAATTACGGAGAAAATACAGACCACAAACAGCGGCCAGTCGGCGGCGATACGACCAAATACCGACGGCGGAATGGCGTGCGCAATCATCGCGCCAACCACCGCCTGCGCGGCGCTAAACCCCTGTTTATTAATGGTGACCGGGCGGCCGTTGATGGCGAGAAAAATGCCCGCGAACATCGGGCCAAGCAGCAGGGCGGCGGGAAGATGGAGCCACTCCATTACCACCACCAACAATAATGAGAGCGTAATAAGCTGCAACCAGTTACGCCATATGGGCGTTAACGTGGTCATTAACGGCAATCCTTTTGTGTCGCCGTAATATGAATAAATAGGCTGGATGACATACGCTTCCCGCAATCAATAAATTGAAGAGCAAATCAGATTATTGGAATGTAAGCGCTCTCTCTGTGGACTGCAAACCTGAGACTCTTTTTAGATAAAAAGGGTGTAAATCAAACATTATTTACACCCTGCATTACTACTGGCGACAAAATAAAGAGATCTTTTATTACTGGAATTCCTGCCCAACGACCTCGTCCCGTGCCGCCATAATGCAATCCAGCACGTGCTTCATCAGCTCCGGCGTCAGGTGCATATTCATAATGTAGATTTTCAGGGCGAACACTTTGGCCTCCGGATCGGCCGCATCGCGGTTGTACTCGGTGACGCAGAAACCGGTGGTAAAGCTCATATAGGGCGTATGCATCCCGTTGATCTGCTTACCTGCGCGGAACCATTCATAGAGTTTATTGCCAATCGCTAGCGTTAACTGATTATGTGCCGACAGCTGCGGTTTATACGCGGGGTCGGTCAGTTCACGTTGATACTGCTGCTGGGCATTCACTCCCTGCGGATAGATGCGCAGCAGGGTGACCATGCCATTATCCTGCGGATTGACGCATACCGTAGATTGCTCTGCTTGCAGCAGATTACGCATCACCAGATGATTTTCCAGGATCGAGCCCAGACATGCCTGGAAGCCCTCATAGCCAAAGTATTTCATCGTCGCCCAGCCCGCGACTGCGCCGGTTGCCGCGCGCGAGACTTCAAGCGTGTAGTGGTAAGGGTTGTAATCCGTGCGGGACTGCAAATAAGCCGAGCCAGGGCGCTGCAACAGCGCTTCAAACTCACCAGCATCGCGATATGCAAAGAAGCTGCTGGTGTAAGGCGAAAAGCCCGCTTTATGGAAATCAATGCCAATAGCGTCCGCGTATTTCATCTTCTCAAGTTCACGAGCGTTGCTCTTCATCATCGGCAGTAGCGCTTCGGTGAACTGCAGCGGGTTAGTGGCAAAGTCATATTTCTGGAAGGCCAGCCATGACCAGCTGGTCACCGCATCGCAGTAGAGCAGCGCCTTGCCATATGGCGCGGCGTTGCGATAGCGATCCAGTAAGCGGCGCACGTCCGCCACCGGATCGAAGGCGTTAGCGTCGGTTGTCCCCATCGTACAGACCACTGACGCAACCGGGATATTTTGCATCCACAGCGCAATAAGCACCGCTTCCAGATCTTTTAGATCCATGGCGTTAGTCTTTGGATCGGTTTTGATGCAGATAATGTTATCCGTTCCTAGACCGGTCCAGTCGGTGCTGTTGAGCATGGTGAAGTGCGCCTGCTGGGAACAGAGGACTTTCGCATTAGTGCGAACGCCTTCGCGTCTGGAGCCAGGCAGCACGCGCGACAGGGCATATTTGAGATGATAGGTCCAGCAGCCGGAGCCGCCGTAGGTATAAAGACCGCCAGCACGTTGCGCATCCCAGCCAATCAGGTTTGCTACCATCCCGGCGCTTTCCAGTTCCGCGCGTTGAACGTTCCAGGAGTACTCCCCCGACACAATATTAGGGGAGAAGACCTGCGCGATCATGCCTGCAATAACTGAAGCCGTATTTCCCTGCGGGATGGTATTGCACATCGCTAAGGGATGGCCCCAGTTCGGCATACCGTGAAAAAGTGCTGCCGTCTCGTTAATAACATCCTCGCACTGGCGTAAATTATCGGCCATTTCGGCAACCCTGACACTTTTATAATCAACGTCAAGCTTACCGCTATTACCTAACCACGCCGGGCCATTATTCTGCGGACGCAATCGGTTTATATGCTCTGAAATACGCGTCATGTTTTCAGTAAGAGCATCATGGTTATCAGAAAAGGCTGAAGGAAACAACGAGCTGGCTACTTCCTGATATTTCTTTGCTCGTCTGTTTGGATCTTTATTAATAGTATTCATCACAATCCTTTGCGCGTGGAGTGGTATTAAATGAGCGCTTTTTGCGGTTCTCTTAAAATAGGGTAGAGCTCAGGGAAACCGTCGACGCAGAGTTTGAAATCTGCGGGTTTGAAGCCAAGACGCCCGGCAAGACGCTGCACACGCGCAGCCGTACATTCGGCATAGCAAGGAACGCCTGCTTGATCCTGTAAATGGATTAACCGGTACATCAACGCGTTGATAACGTCCATGCCGCGATCCTGGCCAGGAATAGCGAGCACGAAAATATAGAAGTGGGGAGTTGTTGGATGATAAGCGCTCAGCTTGTGCATTAAATAGGCCATAGTGGCGTAATCGGCACTATATTCATCTCGTAATTGCTTGAACAGGATCTCATCGGTAATATTTTCTGAGTCATAATGAAAATACATTAGTGCGCCGACATTATTTTCATCAATAATAACGCCGCCTTTGCGTAGCGCGACTTCGGCATAGATCCTGAAAAAGCTGCGCAATGCCTCTCGTCGTCTTTCCGGTGCCGGAAAGGCTGATTCAATAAGCACATCGTCATAAAATGCCTCGGCCAGCAGGTCGCATATCAGCTCGATATCAGAAAAGGTAGCATCCCTTACATTCATTATTTTCCCTCGGTTGGTTGGATTGATATAAATGCTTTATTAATGCGTCTTATTAATTTCAGGAGGTGGTATGGCGCAAAAAGATATCATGATTAATAAATGCGAGGGTGACGAAACATCCGAAAATAAATTATCGGGTGTATTCTGTTAATGGGGTGAATAATTATTGAGGTTTTTTTGTTCACTCACGTGAAAACGATATTTTTTATTTAAGAGAATAAAATTAAGGGAAAGCAATTCAGGAATTTATCTTTTTATTTAACTTTTTCATTTTTCCTCTCTTCATTCTAAAAGGAGATGCATTAAGCTAGCTGAGAGGATTTACCTCTATCTCTTTTAAAAATAACGCGTTCAGGATGAAGCGTTATTATGCTTTTCCCAGCGGATCAGATCGACAATGTCTTTTTCGCCCTCCGTCTCTTTTAAGCGGCGTTGCTGCTCGGTGAAGCGAGAATATTCAGCTAGTGCTTTGTCATCAGCTATTTTTTTAGTGATTTTGCCTGCGTCATGTAAAACCTCCCGATCGTTAAATTGCAAAAATTGATCTAGCTTATCTTGCCAGTCTCTCAGGAATATTTGCTTACGACGACGGGCCTGATCTTCTGCAAAATCTAGCCACATATTTACTATACGGTTGAGCTCTCCAACCTCATGTTGGCTGAGGAAATTTTTGGCGACTGTGACATCACATTTACGCACCTCATCGCCTTTATAGCTGGTTAAACCCATATTAGGTTTATTGGCGTCTGCTCGCTGATAGATAAGCTCAGCCGCGGTATGGCCTGTACAGGCAAAATGGAGCTTGTTCTGGATGGTCTGGAAAAATTGTGTGGTCTCTTTTAGCGTCGGCTGATAATCAGCAGCCAGCGCAAAGATCTCTCGAACCCGCAAATAGACCCGACGCTCGCTGGCGCGAATATCGCGGATGCGTTCAAGCATCTCATCGAAATAGTCAGGCAAAGCGGATGAACCGACAGGCGGATTCTTGAGCCGGATATCATCCATTACAAAACCTTTGACCAGGTACTCTTGCAGGGTTTGCGTTGCCCACTGGCGGAATTGTGTGCCGCGGACAGAGCGGACGCGGTAGCCCACGGCAATAATGATAGGCAAGCTGTAGTGAAGCGTATTACGACTTACTTGCCGTGTTCCTTCTTGTCGAACCTGTAAGTAAGACTTACAGGTTACATTTTGTTCAAGCTCGTTCTCTTCATAAATAGCTTTAATATGTTGAGTAATAGCTTGCGGCGTCACTTGATAAAGTGAAGCAATTGCAGCCTGCGGAAGCCACAGCGTATCGCTTTCAAAGCGGCATTCAATACGCACTTTCCCGTCTCCGCTGGCGAACATAATGAACTCGCCCGCGGGGGATGGGGGTAGGTGTTTATCAGTCATGTCGTCTCCGCGCTACGCATATGAAGTGAGAGTGGTTGATGCAGTATGCCAGAGAGGTACACTGCATTTCATTAGTGCAACCGCTACTTGTTAATACACCTTGAAGGGATATTAAACCGGTCAGGAGTCTTTGCAGGCCGTTTTTATCATGCTCTTAATTTCCTTCAGCTCACTGCTGCTCTTTTTCGCTTCGGCTAATAAAAACTCCTCTCTTTCACTGTATTTCACCAGCACGATACAACCATTCATTGCTTTAACCGTTAAATGCTGTCCTGTATCAAACCCGGCATCGCGAAGCCACGCGCCTGAAAGAGTAATGCTGGGGATGCTTTTATCGCCACCATTTGGGCGGTAACGCACAATTACGCTGCGCTCGGTTCCGGTAGTCGGGATCGCTGGGGTAGAATGCGAATCAGCCATTATCAACTCCTTGATAGTTGTGATGGTTAGCTCTTGTCAGGTATGGCATTACCTGATGAGAGCGTTTAAGAATCAGGTCGTCTTTCCTTGAAGGTACGTACCTGTTGGTTAAGGATTATGCTCCAGGTACGTACATGACAACAGCCAAACGTGATACCAATCAATCAAAATGCGGCAAAGCTCCCACCTTTCAAATGCGTATTACACCGGAACTAAAACAACAATTTGACGCAGCTGCAAAAAATGCGGGGATGAGTTTAGGTAATTGGCTTAAATCTTTAGGAAGAAAAGAACTGGAAAGATTAGCGAACGATGCCTAAGAAAAATAAAACAAGCGTGACGCTGAATTAATTTAATACGCGCTCAGGCTGCAAAAAGCATGGTGTAAATAAGAAGTGATATTTAGCGATGTGCCAACTAGAGGCTTAATTTTGGCGGAAGATCACAGGAGTCGAACCTGCCCGGGACCGCTGGCGGCCCCAACTGGATTTGAAGTCCAGCCACCTCACCGGAGATGACGATCTTCCGCGCCTGCATTGCTACATGGAGGCGGGGCGCATTATACCTACTTTCAGTGATTTACCACATCCCTCACCGTAATTTTTCACATTCTGCTTTCCCTTTCTACGATCGTTTAAGATAAATCTCTATCTTTTCCATTGCTTAGCTTTTTTCATACGTTAAGGAATCGCGATCACAGAAAAGAATAAACGTAATTTAATAACCAGAAATCGCAATTTCCGCCCGTAAAGCGATCGATTAAAACCCTTAACACCGCAATCGGCATGGTTTTGCTGCGTTAAGGAAACAAAAATGGACAGTCAGGCTATTTCTGTAAAAGAAAAGATTGGCTACGGGATGGGCGATGCCGCCAGCCACATCATCTTTGATAACGTCATGCTCTACATGATGTTCTTCTATACCGATATCTTCGGCATTCCCGCCGGGTTTGTCGGCACCATGTTCCTGCTGGCGCGTGCGCTGGACGCTGTTTCCGACCCTTGCATGGGGCTGCTCGCCGACCGTACGCGCAGCCGCTGGGGCAAATTCCGGCCATGGATTATCTTTGGCGCGCTCCCTTTCGGTATCGTCTGCGTGCTCGCTTACAGCACGCCGGATCTCAGCCTTAACGGCAAGATGCTCTATGCCGCCGTCACCTATACGTTACTCACCCTGCTTTATACCGTCGTGAATATTCCTTACTGCGCGCTGGGCGGGGTCATCACCAACGATCCGCAACAGCGCATCTCTCTGCAATCCTGGCGCTTCGTACTGGCTACCGCAGGCGGCATGCTCTCCACGGTACTGATGATGCCGCTGGTAACACTGATTGGCGCAGAGGATAAGGTCGTCGGTTTTCAGGGTGGGATCGCCGTGCTCTCGGTAATCGCATTTATGATGCTGGCATTCTGCTTTTTCACCACCAAAGAGCGCATCCAGGCACCACCAGCGACCACCTCCATGCGCGAAGATCTGCGCGATATCTGGCAAAACGATCAGTGGCGCATTGTGGGGATGCTGACCATCCTGAACATTCTTGCGGTGTGCGTGCGCGGCGGCGCGATGATGTATTACGTCACGTGGATCATGGGCGATGCCGCCATCTTTACTGCTTTCCTCACAACCTACTGCGTCGGCAACCTGATTGGCAGCGCGCTGGCGAAACCGCTCACCGACTGGAAGTGCAAAGTCACCATCTTCTGGTGGACCAACGCCGCGCTCACCCTGCTCAGCATCGCCATGTTCTTTATCCCCATTCAGGCCAGCTTCACCATGTTCGCCTTTATCTTTGTTATCGGCGTGCTGCACCAGCTGGTCACCCCGATCCAGTGGGTGATGATGTCTGATACTGTCGATTACGGCGAATGGTGCAACGGCAAGCGTCTGACCGGCATCAGCTTTGCGGGCACGCTGTTTGTGCTGAAACTCGGCCTCGCCCTTGGCGGCGCACTGATTGGCTGGGCGCTGGCGGGCAGTGGCTATGAAGCCGCCGCACCGCTGCAAAACAGTATGACGCTCACCATCATCGTCTCGCTATTCACACTGGTGCCGGCTGCCTGCTATCTGCTCAGCGCCCTTATCGCCAGACGCTACTACACCCTGAAAACCCCCCTGCTGAAGTCGATTGCGGCGCAGCTGGCGCGCGGCGAACACCGTAGCCAGAAGCGGTTCGGCAATATCTCACCCCGGGAAGAGTTACTGTAAGGAGCAACGTATGAAGATCAGTGATGGCAACTGGCTTATCCAGCCCGGTCTGACATTAATCAACCCAATTCAGGTATTTGATGTTGACCAGCAGGGGAGTGAGATGGTGGTGTATGCCGCCCCGCGCGACGTGCGCGAGCGCACCTGGCAACTGGATACGCCGCTCTTTACGCTGCGCTTCTTCTCGCCGCAGGAGGGCATTATCGGGGTGCGTATCGCGCACTTTGAGGGCGGCACAGAGAAAGGTCCGCATTTCCCGCTCAACATTGCGCAAGATGTGGCGGTCGCGATAGATAACACACAGACGTATGCCGAGCTACGCAGCGGCGCGCTGGCCGTTCGGGTGACGAAAGGCGAAGCGTGGGCCATTGATTTTCTGCGCAACGGCGAGCGCATCACTGGCAGCCAGCTTAAAAACAGCGGCTACGTGCAGGATGGTAACAGCGGGCGCAATTACGTTTTCGAACGGCTGGATCTGGGCGTCGGTGAAACGGTTTATGGCCTGGGCGAGCGCTTCACGGCGCTGGTGCGGAACGGGCAATCTGTGGAAACCTGGAACCGCGATGGCGGGACCAGCACCGAACAAGCCTATAAAAACATTCCCTTCTATCTCACCAACCGGGGCTACGGCGTGCTGGTCAATCATCCGCAGGCGGTGGAGTTTGAAATCGGTTCGGAGAAAGTCTCCAAAGTGCAGTTCAGCGTTGAGGGGGAGTCGCTTGAGTACTTCGTCATTGACGGCCCAACACCGCAAGCGGTGCTAAACCGCTACACCCGCTTCACCGGCCGCCCGGCGCTGCCACCGGCATGGTCGTTCGGCCTGTGGCTCACCACCTCTTTTACCACCAACTACGACGAAGCGACCGTAAATAGCTTTATCGACGGCATGGCTGAGCGCCAGCTGCCGCTGCATGTTTTTCACTTCGACTGCTTCTGGATGAAGGCCTTCCAGTGGTGCGATTTTGAGTGGGACCCGGTGACCTTCCCGGATCCGGCAGGGATGATCAAACGCCTGAAGGAGCGTGGGCTAAAAATCTGCGTCTGGATAAATCCCTACATTGGACAAAAATCCCCGCTGTTCCGCGAACTGAAAGAGAAAGGCTATCTGCTGAAACGGGCTGACGGCACGATATGGCAGTGGGATAAATGGCAGCCGGGGCTGGCGATTTATGACTTTACCAATCCGCAAGCCTGCCAGTGGTATGCCGATAAGCTCAACGCGCTGGTGGCAATGGGTGTCGACTGTTTTAAAACCGATTTCGGCGAGCGCATCCCAACGGATGTGGTGTGGCACAACGGTGCCTGCCCGCAAAAAATGCATAACCACTACGCCTATATTTACAACGAGCTGGTGTGGAACGTGCTGAAAGATAAGGTGGGTGAGCAAGAGGCGGTGCTGTTTGCCCGCTCGGCCTCCGTCGGCGCGCAACAGTTTCCGGTGCACTGGGGCGGCGACTGTTATGCCACCTATGAATCGATGGCGGAAAGCCTGCGCGGCGGGTTATCCATTGGTCTTTCCGGCTTTGGTTTCTGGAGCCATGATATCGGTGGCTTCGAGAATACCGCGCCTGCGCATGTCTATAAGCGCTGGTGTGCGTTCGGCTTACTCTCCAGCCACAGCCGCCTGCATGGCAGCAAATCCTATCGGGTGCCGTGGGCTTACGATGACGAGTCCTGCGATGTGGTGCGCTTTTTTACGCAGCTGAAATGCCGCCTGATGCCCTATCTCTACCGGCAGGCGGTAGCTGCAAACGAATCGGGTGTACCGATGATGCGCGCAATGATGCTGGCTTTCCCGGACGATCCGGCCTGCGATTACCTTGACCGCCAGTATATGCTCGGCGACGCCCTACTGGTCGCACCGGTGTTCAGCGAAGCGGGTGAGGTGCAGTTTTACCTGCCGGAAGGGCGCTGGACGCACCTGTGGCATAACGACCTCCTCGGCGGCAGCCGTTGGCACAAACAGCAGCATGGCTTTATGAGCCTGCCGGTCTACGTTCGCGACAATACGCTGCTGGCGCTGGGCGATAACGATCGGCGACCCGATTACGCCTGGCACCAGGGTACTGCGTTCCAGCTCTTTCAACTCGACGATGAGCGCGAAGCTGTGTGTGAGGTGCCGGATAGCGGCGGCGAGAGCGTTTTCCGTTTATCAGCCAAACGTGAAGGCGCTGTGATTACCGTGCGGGCTGATGGCGAAGGCAAAAACTGGACGCTATGCCTGCGCAATATTATGCAGATAACCCATCTGCAGGGGGCGACGGCGAGCAAGAGTGAAACCGGTCTGGTCATTACCCCGCAGGGCACCGAAGTTTATATCACCCTCTAAACGCAGATTGCCCGGTGGCGCTACCGCTTACCGGGCCTGCAAAAAGCGAAGGTCAAACGTAGAAACGTAGGCCGGATAAGCGCAGCGCCATCCGGCAATGGTGCAGGAACTGCCCGGTGGCGCTACCGCTTACCGGGCCTACAAAGGGAAGTTCAAACGTAGGCCGGATAAGCGCAGCGCCATCCGGCAATGGTGCAGGAGCTGCCCGGTGATGCTAACGCTTACCGGGCCTACAAAGGGAAAGTCAAACGTAGGCCGGATAAGCGCAGCGCCATCCGGCACGGGTTTACGGCGTTGCCTGCGGCGCGGCGGCTGGCGCAACGGCACCCGCGCTGCTCACCGTGCCGCTGTGCATGCTCTGTTTAATCTGCTGTTTTTGCGCGTTCACCGCCTGTAACTCGCCGTTGACGGAGGGTTTTAACGGTGCCTCGGCGCGCACCTGGCCGCTGGCGGTTAACTGTAAATTACCTTCGCCATCAATCGGCAATGCGGGCCAGCCCCACGCCTGCAATACATTGACCGGCACGCCGCGCCCGTTGAGGCTGACATTGACGCTGCGATCCGGCGTTTGCGCAACCACCGCTCTTGCTTCCAGCAGCCCCTGACCGGTAAAGGCGCTAAGCTCGGTGATATTGACCGTGTTGCTATTGGCGTTGAGCGCCAGCGACGGACGGCGGACATCGACGCGGTTAAAGGTGCCTGCGGCAGCGTTCAGCTTCGCATTCCCACTCCAGACACCCCATTTCCGTTCGCGCACCAGCTGCAAATTGTTGCCATACCCATCCAGCGCGGTGAGCTGCCACGGGAATGTCGGATCGATATCAATCACCAGGTTGCGGCTGGCGCTGAATTTTTTCAGCACCAGGCTGTTCAGCCATGGGGGCAGATCGTCCATCCACAGCTGTTTCCAGTTCGCCGGCAGCGTGTACTCCAGCCCAGCAAACGCCGCATCATCCAGCACTAGCGCCTTGCCTGTGCGGTACCAGTTACCGGAGGTGCGCACCATGCCGTTTTCCCAGCGGGAGGTGAATTGCTGCAGCGCGATGCCCTGCGGGGAGAAGCTGGCATTCAGAATCGGGTCGAAGAAGTGCAGCGAACCGTAGATAAACTCGCTGGCATTCATCGACAGTTTGCCCTCTTCGCTCTCCCAGTCGCCCTTCTTGAAGGTCAGGTTGCGCAGGCTAAGATCGAGGTCGGTCACTGCCCACTCAGGCCCCTGCAAGGTGGCGTCGGTCACTTCCACACGGCCGATTTTCAGCGAAGGCAGGGTGGTGAGCGGGGCAAAGAAATCCTGCAGCGACTTATCGCTTTGCAGACGAATATCGTTAAGACGCAGATTATTCACCACCCAGCTGCCGTCGGCGCTGCGCTTTGCATCACCCGTGAGCGAGCCGCGCGCCATATCGGCACCGATAGTGGTTAAAGTCACCACATCTTTATCAATACTGCCCTGAATCAGCACGTTACTGGCGGGAACGCCATTTAACGTCAGCGAACCGGCGCTCATCTGCAACTGTGCTTTACTGCCGATCACATTACCTGCGGCTGGCTGCCAGGGTGAGATACCGCCGGTAACGCGCTGCGCGCTTAACTCCCAGCCAGTTGCCGGGCTGTTAAAAGCCATGTTGCGCAGTTGCAGGCGATCGGCCTGGAAAGGCATCGGCGCGGCGGTTGGGGAGAGGTTAAGCGTACCGTCCTGTAGCAGAATGGTGTCGGCATGCAGCGGGTCAGTGAGTTGCCGGCTGCTGAGGCCGATATCGACCATTTTCGCCACCAGCGTTGCTGGCTGGCCTTTGCGGCCGAAGCTGACGCCTTTTAATACCAGATGAGAAGGGGAAGAGAAGCGGTGGTCAATGGCATCAAAGGTGAGGTGATAATCGCTGTTGTCGCTGATCCACTGGCTCGCTTGCGTCGCGCCCCAGCGGGTTTGCAGCAGGAAGTAGGCCGCCAGCAGCAGCACAAACAGGATAATAACGACCGCTAACAGCAGCTTCCCAAGAAATTTCATCATCTTCCTCCCTCACGTGACCGTAAGGGAGTTATGCACGAATTGTGCGCGATGCTCAAGGGAGGAATGATGAAAGGAAATTGCGGCGGCAGCAGAGGATGCTCTGTTGCCGCGCGAGGTAATTTACTCTTTTTCCGGTGGGAAAATCAGGTTCAGGACGATAGCGGTGATCCCGCCTGCTGCGATGCCGGAGGAGAGCAGGTTTTTCAGCCAGTCCGGCGCAAATTGCAGGATCTGCGGCTGCTGCGACACGCCTAAACCTACCGCCAGCGACAGCGCGATAATCAGGATCGCGCGGCGGTTGAGCGGTTCGCGGGAGACGATGCGCACGCCGGAGGCGGCAATAGTGCCGAACATCACCAGCGTGGCGCCGCCGAGTACCGGCTCCGGTAACTGCTGCACAAACGCGCTTACCGCCGGGAAGAGGCCGAGCACCATCAGCATCACCGCGATAAAGAAGCCGATATAACGGCTGGCGACGCCGGTCAGCTGGATCACGCCGTTATTCTGGCCAAAGCAGGAGTTGGGAAAGGTATTGAACACCGCAGAGACAAAGGAGTTAAGGCCATTTGCCAGCACGCCACCCTTCAGCCGCTTCATGTAGAGCGGACCGGTAACAGGCTGTTCAGAGACATCGGAAGTGGCAGTGATATCGCCGATGGTCTCCAGGGAGGTGATCATAAAGACCAGCATCAGCGGCAGCAGCAGGCTCCAGTCAATGCTCAGGCCGTAATAGAGCGGCGTCGGCACCATAAAGGTACTCTCCGGCGCGTTGTACTCCGGCAACATGCCCATAAACATCGCCAGCACATAGCCGACCGCCATCGCGATTACCAGTGAGGCAATGCGCAGATAGGGGTTGCGCTGGCGGTTAAGCAGGATAATCAGTCCGAGCACCACGCCTGCCAGCAGCAGGTTTTTCGGCGCGCCAAAGGTATGGTTGCCCATTGCCGCGAAGCCGCCACCGACGGAGGTCAGCCCAACCTGAATCAGTGACAGGCCGATAATCATCACCACCACGCCGGAAACCAGCGGGGTGATAATGCGGCGCGCCAGCGGCAGAATACGCGAGATAACCATCTCGGTGCAGCTTGCCAGCATCAAGGTGCCAAACAGCGCCGCCATCATCGTCGGCACATCGGCACCGCCGGTTTTCAGCGCCGTGCCGCCCATAATCAGCGGTGCCACGAAGTTAAAGCTGGTGCCCTGGATTGAGAGCAGCCCGGAGCCGACCGGGCCCCAGGCTTTAATCTGAATCAGCGACGCGACGCCGGAAGCGAAGAGCGACATGCTGAGAATATGTTGAGTGTCCTGAGCCGGTAAACCCAGCGCCTGGCAGATCAGCAGCGCGGGCGTGATTACGCCAACGAACATTGCCAGCAGGTGTTGCAGCGCAGCAAACAGCGTTTGCGGCAGCGGGGGACGATCTTCAAGGCGGTAGATCAATTCGCTGGGTTGAGTCTGCGCAACCGGTTGCGCATTTTCCGACTCGATGGTGTTTACGGACATCTCAAGCTATCCCCTGATGGAAAAGCGCTGATTTTATCGGACTGAATGGTAAAAGCAAACGGTTGCTTCGGCTGGAGGCATACTTTTCTAAGGGAGGTTGATCTCACACCATCAGGTTCTAAAAATCAGGCGTTGGAGTAGCGTTCGGTTTCTGGCATCCAGCGGTCAATCAGCGCTTCTGCCAGCTGCGGGTAACGCTCGTGAATATGGCGCGCAACGCGCTGCACTTCGGGGATCATTGCCTGGTCGCGCAGCAGATCGGCAACTTTGAATTCGGCATTGCCAGTCTGGCGGGTGCCCAGCAGTTCACCCGGGCCGCGGATCTCGAGATCTTTTTGCGCAATCACAAAGCCGTCGTTGCTGTCGCGCAGCACCTGCAGGCGCTTTTGCGCGGTTTTCGACAGCGGGGATTTGTAGAGCAGCACACAGTGTGAGGCCACCGCGCCACGTCCGACGCGCCCGCGTAGCTGGTGGAGTTGCGCAAGACCAAGGCGTTCGGGGTTCTCAATAATCATCAGGCTGGAGTTCGGTACATCCACGCCAACCTCAATGACTGTGGTGGCGACCAGCAGATGCAGCTCGCCCTGTTTAAAGGCCTGCATCACCGCCTGTTTCTCGGTCGGCTTCATGCGGCCATGCACCAGCCCAACGTTCAGCTCCGGCAGAGCCAGCTTTAACTCTTCCCATGTCGCTTCCGCGGCCTGGGCTTCCAGCAGATCCGACTCTTCAATCAGCGTGCAGACCCAGTAGGCCTGGCGACCTTCGCCGGTGCAGGCGCTGCGGACGCGATCGATAATCTCGCTGCGACGCGTATCGGGAATGGCGACCGTGGTCACCGGCGTACGGCCCGGCGGCAGTTCATCAATCACCGAGGTATCGAGATCGGCATAGGCCGTCATTGCCAGCGTTCGCGGGATTGGCGTGGCGGTCATAATCAACTGATGGGGATGAAAACCCTGCTGCTGCCCCTTTTCCCACAGTGCCAGCCGCTGGTGGACGCCAAAGCGGTGCTGCTCATCAATGATCACCAGTGCCAGGCCGTTAAACTGCACCTGCTCCTGGAAAATAGCGTGGGTGCCGACGATCATCTGCACCTGCCCGCTGGCAATCGCCTCTTGCTGCGCCAGGCGGGCTTTGCCTTTCTGCTTGCCCGCCAGCCAGCCAACTTCGATACCGAGCGGCGCAAACCACGCGCGGAAGTTATTGGCGTGCTGCTCTGCCAGCAATTCGGTGGGCGCCATCATCGCCACCTGCTTGCCATTGGCGATAGCGCGTAGCGCCGCGAGTGCGGCCACCAGCGTTTTACCGGAGCCAACGTCGCCCTGGACCAGACGCATCATCGGCATATCCAGCGCCATGTCGCGTTCAATTTCCGCCACCACCCGCGCCTGTGCGCCGGTTGGTTTAAAGGGCAGGGAGGCGAGCAGTTGCTCTTTTAACGTATCGTTAGCGGCGAGCGACTGCGCATGGTAACGCTGCGCACCGGCGCGCAGCGCCAGCATGCTCAGGTTATGAGCCAATAGCTCTTCGAGAATTAGTCGGCGCTGAGCGGGGTGCTGCCCGCTCTCCAGTTCGCTTAATTGCAGCGAAGGCGGCGGGCGATGCAGCGTATGCAGCGCCTCCGGCAGGCTCATCAAACCCTGCGCCAGCTCGGGCGGCAGCAGTTCGCTGATGGCGCAGGTTGCCAGCAGCTCCAGCGCTTGATCGGTTAATTTGCGCAGCGTGGCCTGCTTAACGCCTTCGGTCGTTGGGTAGACCGGCGTCAGCGTCTCCTGAAGCTCCGGAGTGCTGAGATCGCCCTGCACCTTATACTCCGGGTGGATCATCTCCGCGCCATACTTTCCACGTTTCGCTTCGCCATAAGCCAGCACGCGGCGGCCAACCGCAAGGCTGTTTTTCATCGCCGCGTTGAAGTTGAAAAAGCGCATGGTCAGCATGCCGGAGCCGTCGCTTATCTGGCAGGTCATCATCCGGCGACCGCCGAAAGTGACGTTACAGTTCAGCACTTCGCCCTCCACCGTGGCGTAAATGCCCGGCAGCAGGTCGGCGATGGGGTAGAGTTGGGTTCGATCTTCGTAACGCAGGGGAAGGTGTAACAGCAGATCCTGAACGGTGTGCAGGCCAATTTTCGCCAGCTTGCTGCTCTGCGCCGCGCCAACGCCGGTCAATGAACTCAGTGGCACCGCATCGAGCAGCTTCCCTTTCATCGGTTACCTCGAAGCCTGCATGGTAGCCCACCACGTCGGGTCGGCTTCAATCTGCCCCTCATTATTCACATGAGGGTAAGGCAGGCCTTTTTGTTTCGCGACCCGCGCGAGCACAGGGTAGCCGCCTTCGAACAGCAGGCGTTGCTGCTCGGCGTCCGGCAGCATGCTGTTTTCACGCTTATACATACCGGCGTTTTGCCGCTGGCGCTGCGCTTCGTAGAGAATGAGCGCCGAGGCAACGGAGACATTGAGCGACTGCACCATGCCCGTCATCGGAATGATGATATCCCGATCCGCGAGATCCAGCGCTTGCTGGGTGATCCCGGTTTTCTCCTGACCCATCAAAATACAGGTCGGACGGGTATAGTCGATCTCACGGAAGTCGACGGCTTTGTCTGACAGATGGGTAGCCAGGATCTGCATGCCGCGCTGCTTGAGCACGCCGACGGCGTCTTCAATGGTACGGTGAGTTTTAACATCCACCCAGCTGTTGCTGCCCGCGGCGGAAGAGGCCATGGTTCGCATGCGGTTCCCCGGCCAGACAGCGTGCACTTCATGCACGCCGACGGCATCCGCAGTACGGATAATGGCAGAGACGTTATGAGGTTTGTGGACCTGCTCCATGCAGACCGTCAGATCCGGCTGACGCCTGGCGAGCATCTCGCGGATTCGCGCATAACGCTGAGCATTCATACAATCAGTTTCGGTTACGGGTGACTTTAATCACATCCGGCATCACGCGGATTTTACGCATGATATTCGCCAGATGAACGCGATCGCGTGCCGTCAGGCGGATGAACGCGCTATAAACGCGGCCATCTTTCTCTTCCGTATTCAGGCTCTGAATATTGGAAGTGGCGGTGTTAATGGCCGCCGTCAGGTTCGCCAGCGCGCCCTGGTGGTTAAACATATCCACCTTGATCTCGGTGATAAACTCCTGCGCTGTCTCTTTATCCCACTCCACGGCCATAAACTTCTCTGGCTCTTTCTGGTAGCCACGAATATTACGACAGGACTCATGGTGGATAACCAGCCCTTTACCGGGGCTGACGTGGGCGACAATCGGGTCACCCGGGATCGGACGGCAGCATTTGGCGAAGGTGATCAGCACGCCGTCTGCGCCTTTGATCGGCAGGTGCGCGGTATTTGCGCCAGTCGGTGCTGCGGTGCCCGGCGTGGCTTCCCCTTGCTGCAGATTCTTCGCCACCACAACGCTCATCGCGTTGCCAAGGCCGATTTCCGCCAGCAGATCGTCAAGCGATGCCAGCCGCATACGCTCCAGCTCGCGCTGAATATGCTCCTGCGGAATTTCCGCCAGCTTGCGGCTTCCGCCCAGCGCGTGATTCAGCAGTCGACGTCCGAGGCTTACGGAGTCGTCGCGCTTGAGGTTTTTCAGCATCTGGCGGATCTTCGCGCGCGCTTTCGAGCTGACGACAAAGTTCAGCCAGGCGGCATTAGGGCGGGCGCCCGGCGCGGTGATAATCTCTACCGTCTGGCCGCTGGAGAGCGACTGTGACAGCGGGTAAGGCTGACGATCGACGCGCGCGCCAACGCAGGCGTGACCGATATCCGTATGCACCGCATAGGCGAAATCTACCGGCGTGGCGCCAGCAGGCAGTTCGACAATGCGGCCTTCGGGGGTGAAAACATAAATCTCATCGGGGAAGAGATCAGATTTAACGCTTTCGATAAATTCGAACGAGCTACCGGCGCTCTGTTGCAGCTCCAGCAGGCTCTGCATCCAGCGCTGGGCGCGGATTTGCGCAGTGGTGCTGCTTTCACCGTGCTCTTTATAAGCCCAGTGCGCGGCAACCCCCATCTCTGCCATTTGATCCATATCTTCAGTACGGATCTGCACCTCGACCGGTACGCCGTGCGGGCCAATCATTGAGGTATGGAGGGATTGATAGCCGTTCGCCTTGGGGATGGCGATGTAGTCTTTTACGCGGCCGGGACGCGGCTTGTAGAGACTATGCATCTGACCGAGTACGCGATAGCAGGTATCGAGATCGTGAACAATAACGCGGAAGGCGTAAATATCCATGATCGAGTGAAAACGCTGCTCTTTCAGCACCATCTTGCAGTAGATGGAGTAAAGGTGCTTCTCCCGACCACTGACGCGGCAGGGAATACCCGCTTCCTGTAAACGCCCTTCGATTTCCGAGAGGATTTTTTGAATCATCTCTTTGCGGTTGCCGCGCGCGGCTTTTACCACTTCTTTAATCACGCGGTAGCGGTTCGGGTAGAGCGCCTCAAAGCCCAGCTCTTCCAGCTCGGTTTTGATGTGATGGATACCTAAACGGTGCGCCAGCGGACTGTAGATTTCGAGGGTTTCACGGGCGATGCGGCGACGCTTGTCCGGGCGAAGAGAGCCCAGTGTGCGCATGTTGTGGGTGCGGTCGGCAAGCTTGATAAGGATGACGCGGATATCCTGCACCATCGCCATAATCATCTTGCGAAAGTTTTCCGCCTGCGCCTCTTTTTTATCCTGGAATTTGAGCTTATCCAGCTTGGAGACACCCTCCACCAGCTCGGCAACGCTTTTGCCAAAGAGCTGCTCCATATCCTGGTAGGTGGCGGGGGTATCTTCAATCACGTCATGCAGCAGCGCGGCCATCAGCGTTTCATAGTCGAGTTTCATCTCGGCCAGAATACAGGCCACCGCTACCGGGTGCGTGATATAAGGTTCACCGCTTGAACGTGTCTGACCCTCGTGAGCGTCACGTGCAACGAGATACGCCTGCCTGAGACGTTTGATCTGGTCTTCAGGCAGATAGTTTTGAATCAGCTGATTCAGGCTTTCAAACAGATACAAGGGTGACCTGCAGGTTAATTAACGACGACCTTCAGCAATGGCGGTGACGGCCTGCAGTTCTGCGGCTTCCTGCTCTTGCTGTTCCTGGCGCTCACGTACATCAAGGATCTGGTTGTTAATCAGACCTTCTTCGATTTCGCGCAGCGCGATAACGGTGGTTTTATCGTTTTCTTCCGGTACTAACGGATCTTTACCGCCAACCTGCATCTGACGAGCGCGACGCGCGGCGACCAGCACCAGGTCAAAACGGTTACCTACTTTCTCTACAGCGTCCTGAACAGTTACGCGTGCCATACTTAAAATGCTCCACAGGTGAAGAAATGACTGGGCATGATACTGAAACCAGGCTCAGTCTGCCAATAGTTTGCTGATTAAAGCGTCATGTCGCTGCTTTTGGCGGCCCATGCGCAGACGTTCAGCGCGAATAATGGTTTTCAGATCGCCCAGGGCGGTATCGAAATCATCATTCACAATCAGGTAATCATACTCGGCGTAATGGCTCATTTCGGCAACCGCCTGGGCCATACGTTTCGCGATCACCTCTTCGCTATCCTGGCCGCGGCCACGCAGGCGGCGATCCAGCTCCAGCTTCGACGGCGGCAGAATAAAGATGCTGCGCGCCTGCGGCATGCGGGTACGAATTTGCTGCGCGCCCTGCCAGTCGATATCAAGAAACACATCGACGCCCGTTGAGAGAACTTGCTCAATCGTCGCGCGCGAGGTGCCGTAATAGTTGCCGAACACTTCGGCATGCTCAAGAAACGCATCCTCACTAATCATCGCTTTGAACTCATCGTGATTAACGAAGAAATAGTGTTCACCGTGCACTTCACCCGGGCGCGGTGCGCGCGTGGTGTGCGAAACAGAAACTTGCGTGTCGTATAACGGTTGGGT
The DNA here is from genome assembly GCF_965119485.1 of Kosakonia sp. Marseille-Q7440. NCBI lineage: Bacteria > Pseudomonadati > Pseudomonadota > Gammaproteobacteria > Enterobacterales > Enterobacteriaceae > Kosakonia > Kosakonia sp. Marseille-Q7440. The sequence continues at coordinate 223,671 of NZ_CBCPLT010000002.1, forward strand.
TTTCAGCAAAGCCTGGATGAGGCTTGATTTACCCGCGCCGCTAGGGGCGGAAACAATATAGAGCGTGCCTTGAGCCATGAGAGTCTTTTGTATGTGAATGCGATAGGAACTTACATACGTGCCTATTATACACATCGCCGCTACGTGACGTAGCTTTTGTCACCCGTTTTCCCATCAATGATTCGATTTTGCGTACTGCTTTCCTGATTTTTATGCACGTTTTCATCGCCATGTAAGTTTCCCGGAAGCCCGCTCGCATCCTGCTTTTTTGCCACTCGAAAGCGCTCAACCGCAGCGCTATAACCACTCCGCAATCACAAGGGAGAAGGGATGATGTGGAGAAGAGTTGGGATCACCATTTTTCTACTGCTATGGAGTGCGTTCAGCTTCGCGGCTTGCCCGGTCTGGTCGCCCTCACGGGCGCAGGAGGAGGTAACGCGCCTGAAACAGCAGCTCAGCAGATGGAACGACGATTACTGGTCCAGAGGCGCAAGCGAGGTGAGCGATGATGTTTACGATCGGATGAGCGCGCGCCTGGCGAACTGGCAGAGCTGTTTCAACATAACGTCCACAGACCTTGCGCCTGCTTTGCTGGGCGGCAATCTTGCTCATCCGGTTGCCCATACCGGGGTGCGCAAGCTGGCGGATAAATGGGCGCTGCAGCAGTGGATGAGGGGAAAGCAGGAGCTTTGGGTACAGCCAAAAGTGGATGGCGTTGCCGTCACGCTGGTCTATCGCAACGGCAGGCTGGCACAGGCGATCAGTCGGGGTAATGGCCTTGCGGGCGAGGAGTGGACAGCAAAGGCGCAGGCCATTCCTGCGATCCCGAAAACCGTTACCGGTGCGCTGGCGAATAGCGTCTTGCAGGGTGAGCTCTATTTACGCCGCAAGGGACATATCCAAAAACAGGCCGGAGGTCTTAATGCCAGAGCAAAAGTCGCCGGCGCGATGATGCGGCACGATAACCCGGAATTGCTTAATGAGCTTGGTTTCTTTGTCTGGGCCTGGCCCGATGGCCCTGCCACCTTAGCGCAGCGGCTGGTGGCACTGAAAAAGGCGGGCTTTGAAGAGGCGCATTACTACAGCGCGCCGGTCAACAACGTGCAGGACGTGGAGCGTCTGCGCCAGCACTGGTTCACTTCGCCGCTGCCTTTCGTCACGGATGGCGTGGTGGTGCGCACCAGTGCGGAGCCTGCGGGCAAAGAGTGGTTACCCGGTCAAAGTGACTGGGTGGTAGCCTGGAAGTATGAGCCGGTAGAAGAGGTGGCAGCGGTACAGGATATTCAGTTTGCCATCGGGCGGACCGGGAAAATTTCCGTGGTCGCGCTGCTGGAGCCGGTAAAACTGGATGATAAGCGCGTGCAGCGCGTGAATATTGGGTCCATCCAGCGCTGGCAGGCGTTAGATATCGCACCGGGCGATCATATAGCCGTCACCCTTGCCGGGCAGGGGATTCCTCGCGTGGAGCGCGTGGTCTGGCGCAACCTTGTTCGAAAGCTGCCTACGCCGCCGGAGGCTCGCTTTACGCCGCTGAGTTGCTTTTATGCCACGCCGGATTGCCAGCAACAGTTTATTGCCCGCCTCTCCTGGCTCAGTTCCGATAAGGCGCTGGAGATAGCCGGATTGAGCGAGAGCGGCTGGTGGACTCTGCATCAGGCTCACCATTTTGAGCATCTTTTCTCCTGGCTGGCACTGACAAAAGAGCAGTTGCAGGCCACACCCGGTATGTCGCCCGCGCGCGGGCTGCAACTCTGGCACCGTTTTTCCTTAACGCGGGAGAGACCTTTAAGCCGCTGGCTTCACGCACTCGGTACGCCGCTGCCACAATCGGCGATCAATGCCGCGGGCGATACTTCATGGCGGCAGATGCGAAGCCGGGATGAACTGGCCTGGCAACAACTACCCGCCATCGGCGCACAGAAAGCGCGTCAGGTTGTCGCTTTTATCCGCGAGCCGGCGGTTGAGCAGCTCACGGCCTGGCTGGCGAAGCAGGGCGTAAAAGCCTTTCAGTGAGCATTATGCTTGTAGTGAAACACCGGCAGGCCCAGCTTCCAGCGAATCGCCAGCAGGCGGCTGGTAAAGCCAAACAGCAGGGTGGTAATCACCACGATGTCATGGTTGGTGACGACATGGCTTAGCGCGATATAGAACACGGCGGCAGCAAACGCGATCCCGGCATAGAGCTCTTTCTGGAAGACGAGAGGAATGCGTTTACAGAACATATCGCGCAGCACGCCGCCAAAAACGCCGGTGATGACGGCCGCAATGACGGCGATGATGGGGCCTTCGCCCATATCGAGCGCGATTTGCGCCCCGATAATGGAAAATACCACCAGGCCGAGTGCGTCCAGCACCAGAAACAGGCGGCGAAGATGGGGCATCACCGGGGCAAATATTGTGGTCAGTACCGCTGCGACAGCAACAATGATCACATACTCCGGGTGCTTCACCCAGCCAAGCGGGTAGTGACCAAGCAGGATATCGCGCACCGAACCGCCACCGAGCGCGGTCGCAGTGGCAATAATAATGACGCCAAAGGTGTCCATACGACGTCGCCCTGCCGCCAGCGCGCCGGTCATGGCTTCGGCAGTGATGCCGATCAGATAGAGAATGTGTAACAGCATGCCGTCCCCTTAAATTCAGTGCAGGCAGGGTAATGATTAAGCCGGACAGGGGCGATTGAGATTTTCTAAGGAGAGGCGTTTCGGATTAGATAGGTTAATGCCTGATGTGACAGGTTTTGTTATTTATCTTATTGATTTTAAATTTATTTAATCAGGGGTATCTGTAATGTGCGCCAGAATAATAAAGCAGTAATCGATAAATAATATGTGGGTGAATGAATACAAAAAAAGGCCCTTGCGGACCTTTTAATGAGACGAGAGGTTTATTCGATATTCTGAATCTGAATATCGAATAGTATTAATTTTTTAATAAAAACAATACTATAATTATGATTTATATGCTTAATAATAAAATACTCCCCACATTACCCCCCGAACAATTTCCGTAAATTCTGCCCTTTCTAAAACCCCGCTTTCACGCATCGGTCATTGGTAGGTTGCACGAAGGTAGCGACACTTAGCCCATGCACGAGAGCCTTTTTAAGTATGGGTATGTCATCGTATACGCGTAGCAGCCCTACCTTCCCACTTAACACCTGTCTGCAACCCTGGCGGGGTTCACATGAGCCTACTTTGATTATGGTGTAGACCTGTGAGATTGAAGCCGCTTTCGTCAAGAAAAGGTTGCATAAGTTCTAAAATTGATCAATTTTTAATCAATTAGAAGGTTAAATGGTCCCCTAAGGCTCACCAATGAATAATAATATTAATGAAAAACAAGGGATTAGAAGGGCGGCACAATATCTGAGGATGTCCACCCTGAATCAAGAGTTTTCGTTAGACAATCAGGCTCATTTCATTAGGCAATATGCTCATGAACATAACTATGAAATTCTTCACACTTATGATGATGCTGGTAAGAGTGGAGTAACGGCTTCTGGTAGGCACGACTTTAATAAACTAATAAATGACATTTTATTTAAAGAAATTAGTATAGATGCAGTGCTTGTATATGATGTAAGTAGATTTGGTCGATTTGAAGATCCATTAGAGGGTATCTACTATAAATATCTCGTTGAGAAGCATGGAGTTAAAGTAATATTTTGTGCTGAAGATATACCCGAAAATTTAATGGAAAGTCCGTTCTTTTTACTAATGCTTATGTACTCCGCAGGATCATACAGTAAAAATTTATCACAAAAAGTATTGGCCGGACATATTAATCTTGTAAATCGAGGATATTATCAAGGTGGTGTACCAGGGTATGGATTAAAACGGAGCCTTGTTGACAATAATAATCAATTTAAAATGCCTCTTAATGCAGGGGAAAGAAAAAGTTTAACAACTGATCGGGTTGTCCTCTCTCCAGGGAAAAAAGAAGAAATACAACTGGTAAAAAGGATATTTGATACATTTATTTTTAAAGGTTTAAGTGAATATCTTATTGCGGTAAATCTTAATAGAGAGGGGTTTAGATACAGTGATGGTAGTTATTGGAACAGAAGTCGCATACATGCCATATTAATCAATATTAGGTATACTGGTAAATATCTTTATAATCGAACGTCATCAAGATTACAAAGCAAAAGAACGAAGAATCCTGAAAGCCAATGGGTAGAGAATAAATGTTTATTTAAGCCCATCATTTCTCTTGAAAAATTCAGATTAGCTCAAGAAATAATAAATTCAAAATCAAGGCATTTGACTGATGATGAAATTTTAACATTCCTCAAGAAAAAGTTAGAAGAAAACGGGAAGATATCTGGCTTCATTATTGATCAGGATAGTTCTGGGCCATCTAGTAGTGTTGTAGCCAATCGATTTGGTGGTCTAATCAATGCATATAAACTAATAGGTTATACACCAGAAATAGATTACAGTTTTTTGGCAATAAACGAAAGTTTAAGAAATAAGCATAACATACTTCTCAAAGAGATAGAGGAAAAACTAACAAGTAAAAATATATACATCACTGATAAAAAATTGGTATCAATAAATAAAGCACTCACTTTTTCAATAGTACTTTCAAGATGTAGAAAAAGAGGAAATGAAAAATATCAATGGATCGTTAGGTTGGATCGGAGTCTAAATACAGACCTCAATATAGTCGTAAGAATGAATACTTTAAATAGTGAGCCAGTTGATTATTACATCTTGCCGTCATTGGAGAAATTTGAAGATGAGCTGAAAATAAAGGAGGACAACGACATGTTATTCGAGTTGTATCGATTTGACAATCTTGATGCATTCTTAGATATGTTAACACCATCGTTAATGGAGGCATCTTAAATGAACGAAGGCAAAATTCAAATGATAAAAGCCTCATCAATTAAAGTTGTTCTGCCGAGGTCCCGTAACAAGTTCAAGCATGCTGAGATCACTGAGAGTATTGATTCAAGTGGAATAAGGAAGCCTGTAACTGTTAGAAAGATAAAAGACAGTAAATTCGATTATGCTTTAATTTGTGGGCAAGGAAGACTTGAGTCAATTTCAAATTTGAAGGAGGAGTTTATACCTGCATTCGTGTTAGATGTCGATGAAAATACTGCTCATATTATGAGCCTTGCCGAAAATATGGCCCGGGTTTTACCAAGAGCGGGGCAGCAGTATCTCAGAATTAAAGAAATGAAAGAACAGGGGTTAACCAATAAGGAAATATCGGTAAGCACTGGCCTGTCAGTAAATTGGATTACCAGCTTAACTATGCTCATCGATAAAGGAGAAAACAAACTACTTTCAGCCGTTGAAAGCGGAAAAATCCCCATATCGCTTGCTGTAGAAATCGCAAGAGTAGATTATAAAGACGGACAGGAAGTTTTTATCAAGGCTTTTGATGAGGGGAAAATAAAGCATAAAGATGTTGGGAAAATCAGAGAGATATTAGACTTAAGGAATGAAGGATTAAAGGGGGTAATAAACACATCATATAAAAAAGATAAAAACAAAAAGAAATTAACCCCTGATGAATTAAAAAAAATATTTGAAGAAAACATAAAAGAACATCGATCACTAATCAATAAAGCAAACTATTTAGAAACAAATTTATTGTGGGTGAATGAAATATTTTCTGATCTGCTTAAGGAAGAAGAGTTCAAAAATATAATTCAAAAAGAAAATTTAAATGACATAGTAAACATAGTTGTCAAAAACTCTACGAAGGAACATTGATATGATAAAGTGCTGTTTTAGCCAAGAAACTGTTACCTTAAACATATCGGATCTATTGCCGACTAAAAAAATGCCCCTGAACTATGAAAGAAGTGAAAAGTTTTTGCAAATAAAATGCACTTTAAAGGCAATAGGACTTATAGAGCCTATCTTGATTTACATCGACTCCACAAAGGGTGAAGTTAAAATACTTGATGGTCATTTGAGAGTTGAAGCATTGAAAAGTCTTGGTGAAACTAAGGTAGAATGTCTGGCATCTACTGTTTACGATACTTACACTCCTAATAAAAAGGTCAATCAGGTAACAATTATCCAAATCCAAAAAATGTTGAAAGATGCGATCAAAGCTGGAGTTCCTATGGAACTGCTTAGTTCTTCACTTAACATTTCAATTGAATCTTTGAAGGGCAGAATATCCATTCTGAATGGCATTAGCCCCAAAGTGGTTGAGATTTTGAATGATAAAGATGTTCCTAAAGCAACTTTTATGGCATTAAAGAAAATGGTTCCTTTACGACAACTTGAATGCGCAAATATAATGATTAAGTTAGATAACTATTCAACAAACTTCTCAAATTCACTTCTTCAAAGTTCACCAAAAGAAACATTACTTGAAAGTAAAAACAAAAAATCTGAAAGTAAGGCAGGGCAAAGAAAAAAAATTGAGAGGCTTGAAAAGGAAATGGCACATGTTCATTTAGACTCAGATATACTAAAAGAGAATTATGGCTCGAATAGTTTGAAATTAGCGATAATTATTTCTCACATTAAAAACTTATTAGAAAATCAAATTGTATTTCGCTGGTTACATAAAAATAAGCCTGACTTTTTAAATGTATTAGTAAAAATATCTGAAATTAATAGTTTTGACAAAATTAAATCAGACCTTTAGTAAGGTTTTTAACTTTACAATCACGCTACATGCCAAGGAAAATGCTGTTGTTTAAGATTATTGCAGATAAGAATTATGGCTAAATTTATGTGGTTTGATAAGCATTCATCCTCGAATTAGTAACATGCTGAATGATAGTACATTTCTAGTAATATGTATTGATTTTGTGAATATGGATTCAATAACAACCAAGGCTTGCATTATTTCAGTTATTAGTTCTCATACTTAACCATAATAAATGGCACCGGATGAATGGTGTCAGCAATGAGAAATTACTTGTTAGATTTTATTTTGTCATCAAGATATTAAATTTTTCAATGGCTTAGTTGTACGGGCTTCCAGTATTTCTTCATGAGTTGCAAATAATCCTTATTGTTGTTTTGCTCCATACCGTGAACCCAAAATTAGAATTACAGCATCTGATTCGCGTACACCTTTGAGGTAGGTAACTTGAGGGGAGTCGGATCTTGCTCCAAAATCTTCAGCCATTACAGGTTTGTGTCCCAAAACAATAATGGCTTTCTTAACAGCATCTCTTTTATCCTCGAAACCGGATATCAATGAACTTATGAAAATATTCATATAATTCCTTAACATGGAGAGTTCTTAGTAGTATAGGTGACATGATAATTTTACCTTGTGCATTCAAAGGGGAATCATGAAAAACTGGACAATTGAACATACCAAAGAAATCAAGAAATGGTTAGATATCGACACATATCGTAAGTTCGAAGATCTCACCCTTCTACAGTTATACCATGAGCTGCTTGCAAGGACGCTGTTCTTCAAGCCATACCATGAAGAGTTTGAGGCAGAAGCGGTCAGACTCTACATTAACCGGATTTTCAGTGGGAACCCTTTCCTAATTACAGAGCAGCATCTGGGCTACCTGACCAGGGAAGACACCCTCTACCAGCCACCGCACTTCTTTTTGACGACAACCGAAAGACTGGCTCAACTCAGCATAGTAGGTTTACAAAATTCGTTGTTCTTTTGGGAAGGCGGCGATGAGTATTCGGTTAACCGTGAATTCCTCGATAGACCTGTATCAGAAGCTCTACCACGCCTTTTCAGGGATACCGTTATGGTCGAAATCGACCTGACTAATGGAACAGATGAAGAAATTGCTGAATCCCTGAAGGCTGCACTACCTCAGTGGCGTAAGGTCAGAGGTATCGAGGCAGATACAACGGAGGCTATCCGCTTCGGGTATGGCACGATTAAGAAAATCATCAACTACAGACTGATACCCCTCATTGATATCTTAGTATGGTCAAATCTGCACCAAGTTCGTGTATCCGAAGACCGCCTTTCCCGGCTTCTATATACGGACGACGACAATGAGGAACAAACACGTCTTAATCACCAAATCCGAGATACAGACAGACCCCTTGCTCTGAAGGCCGCGAGTATACCGTTCATCCGACAGTTTCATCTGTTCATCAACAAAAACAGCCATCTCAAAAACATCAGAGTTTCAGACGTGATGAGAATCTCTGATTCTGACTAATGCCAATCTCCATTAGCTCTGGCGTTCCCACCTTCGGTCTCTTTCCCGCTGATTCATTCGTATAGTCGTTTCCATCAAAACGACATAAAAGGAAATGACAATGAATCAGCACACTACACGCCTTATTCGTTTACCAGAGGTTCTGCATCGCACTGGATACGGTAAAGCCTGGATCTATCACCTCATCAACCAAAATCGTTTTCCTTCCCCCGTTAAAATCGGTGCTCGTGCCGTTGCTTTCATTGAAAGTGAAGTGGAAGAGTGGATTCAATTAACTATCGAAAATTCAAGAAAGCATGTCGCCTGAAATAATATCATAGCCTTCTTATTTATGTATATTAATTCTCGAATTTGTAAAGTTTGTATCTTAACAAAACCTATATTTAACGTAATTCTTTACGTTTTTTCAGGCAGGGCTTATGCCATAGGTATTTAAAGGTGGTTTCTTAATATCGGGTATGGATACTGATAACTAGCCGTACCTGTTTCTTTCACGTGAAAGAAATTTTTTTAAATATTTAAATTCATTATAAATAAAGTCATATATAACAAAAAAATTTGCAAAATTTAAATTGATAAAATAAAGATAAGCCGTAGTGATTACTAAATGTAAAGTTTTCGGAGGGTAGTTATAATGTCATATCAAATAAAAAAATTTGTGATGAGCAATGGCGAACGAGGATGTTTGGTTCTCGATAAAGAAACACAGTTGCCTGTTTATTATCAAAATCTCTATCTTACAACCAATGTCAGGAATAGAAGTGCGACCGCATCAACGATGGAGATAGTTGCAACAAACTTACTAATACTAAGCAATTTCCTCAAAAGCAGGAAAATAAATATCATTGATAGGATTGAAATTAAGGAGTTCCTAAGTGTAGCAGAAGTGGATGACCTGATACGTTATGCAAGGCAGAGATTTGATAAGCAAAAGATTACAAATGTAAGATTAATAAAAGGGTATCAGATTGCAAGAAGAACTTTCGGTTATAGGATTTATGTTTTTTCGAACTATCTTAACTGGCTATGCGGGTTGATTCATTCTATTAATGGAATTCATGCTAAGCATGAAGTCGAGAGTTTCATAGAAAGTATTAAAGCACATCTCCCGCGAAATAAATCTCTTAGCATGAATGACAGAAAAGATAAATCACTGAGCAAAGAAGAGATAAAAAAACTGTTTGAGTTATTAGAAATTGAAGGAAGCCAAAATCCTTTCCAGAAGGATGTTCAAGTGAGAAACAGACTCATTTTTACCTTACTATTGAATTGTGGTTTAAGAGCAGGAGAGCTATTAAATCTAAAAGTTAATGATTTAAATCCTAGGGATTACACACTAAGTATTTTCAGAAGACATGATTGCATTGAAGATCGAAGGCTGAATCAACCTTTAGTCAAAACTGGTGAAAGGGAAATTCCATTGTCGGATGAGTTAGCATTGGAGATTTTGGATTACATAAATAACTATAGAAATAAATACACCAAAAAGAAGAATCATGACTTCCTGTTTGTTACACACAGTTCATGTAAAACAGTTGGAGAACCTTTATCTGTTTCAGCATATGAAAAGATAATTTCGACCATTAAAAAATCAAGCCCGGAATTAAAGAATTTATCAGGTCATAAATTGAGACATTCCTGGAACTATTTCTATTCAAGTGAAATTGATGATTCGAATTTAGATATCAGCCGAAAATCAGGTTTGAGGTGCTATCTCATGGGGTGGTCAAAAGACTCAAAGATGTCAGAAAATTATAACTTCAAACACATATCAATAAAAGAAAAGGAAGTTATTGGAAGAGTTTATGACTCTTTGAGAAAAATAACTAAAGGGGAATGAAATGAAAACAAGCACTTTAAAAAAAGAGAATGTAGTTTTTGCAATGATGAAAGGGTATAGCTTCAGGATTTCTGATATTAAATGGCAATTAGATATAAATAATTGTGTTTACCCATATAAGGTTGCCGATAAAATGCCAGAGTCGATGCGTGTTGGCTATCTTAATACCTTGGCATATTTTTCGTCTGAATATAGTTCAAGTTACATAAAGAATATAAACCACATCTTTAGCCAATGGCTAAGATTGATGGATCTTGAAATGATTAATTCCACAGCGGTTTATCAATTTCATGTTAGCTTAGGCCCTGAGAAAAACTATAAGCTAAATTCAATAAAGAACTTTCTTAGTAAATGGAAAAAACTCGGTTATGAAGGAGTTGATAACTCAGCTCTAAGAATGCTGGAAAAAATAAGCATTAAACCTAATTTGACAGGGGAGGCCGTTAAACGAAGAGATCCGAATAGTGGACCACTAACGGAAGAAGAGATGAAAATCATACTTGAAAGTATCAGCAACTTTTTGAATGAAGATAAAATCCCTCTTTTTATTTATTGCTACATTATTCTATTAGCAACAACGGGAAGGAGGCCATTACAGTTAACTTCGTTAAAAGCGAAAGATCTCATCAGAACGGGAGAAAATTGCTTTCTAAAAATACCGAAAGTAAAACAAAGGAAGAACTTTAGAAGTGAGTTTAGCTTGGTAAGTATCGATGACTACCTTTATGAGAAACTAACAACCTTGGTTAATATGAATCAAAAACATATTGAAGATAGCGTTAGTCAGAGTATGGACCATATAAAAAATGAATTACCCATATTCATGAACACTAAAAAAACTTTATTGATTCATTCTGATGAAAGTTTAGATACCATCATGACAACTGATTTTTTACATATGAATATTTCTTTTATCTCAAACAAACTAAATAATTTGAATACTAAATTCAATCTTGGGTCATCAAGTAATAAAGACCCTATACGTATTAATGCAAGACGATTTAGATATAGCCTGGGAACTCGTTTAGCAAAGGAAGGAGCATCAGTTGAAGTGATCGCTAAAGCATTAGACCATAAATCTATAAACTCATCAGGAATATACATAAAAAATAGTCCAGACAATGTTCATAATATAGACAAGATGCTTAATTCATTTTTTGAACCGCTATCAAAGATATTTCTTGGAGAAGAACAGTCAAAAAACAAGAAGCTCTTTACTGAATATGTTTTAGATTCTTTCGGGTTTTTTAATGGTAAAAACGACCAAATTGAATGTTTCACTTGTAAAAACTTTAGAGCTTGGAGTTCCCAATGACCAATATCATCTTATTCGAGCCAGACAATACTAATAACCCGAGTTCAAATGTTGATGGATTTATTGAATTTTGTAAGAGTAATATTTTCAACTCGAAGTTAGCGATTTCATGGGAAAGCAATATATGGAAGAGATATTATAGATTCAATAAATTTGACATGAACAATAATCGAAATAGCAAAGATAGATTAGATGGTAGTTTCATTGATTTCGCTAAAGCTTATATGTTTCATATTCACTCATTTAACAAGTCAAAGTCAAACCAGAATACTTTGTCAATGTTGAAAATCATTGAGTTTGTTTTATTGAAATCATACGGAGAAGCTAATATTATCAAGTGTAATAATATCATATTTGATGAATGTGCAAGGTTAGCATCTGCCAAATATTCAAAAAAACAAGCAGTTGGAATTGGTAAAGAACTTGAGAAACTATGTTCATTCTTAACTGGAAACAGAATGACAGCCTCATCATACTTTTTCTGGGTAAATCCGTTAAGGCATAAAATAACTCAGAGCTGGAAAGGTTATGAGCCTTCACTCGAAGGACACTCAAAACTACCAGACATAAAATCCGTAATAGCTATTGCTGAGATTTTCTCAAAAGATGAAAGCCAATTGTCTACGAGGGACATTTTCACTACTTCTGTTCTTGCACTACTCATGTGTGCTCCAGGAAGAATTTCAGAAATTTTAAGTCTTCCAGCGGATTGTGAGATTACTGAAAAAGATGACAAAGGCATTGAACGATATGGTTTAAGATTTTTTTCAGCAAAGGGTTATGCTGGGGATATCAAATGGATTCCTACAGTAATGGTCCCTATAGCTCAAAAGGCTATAGCCCGATTAAAAAAACTGTCCAACCATGCAAGGTTTGCCTCAAGAACAATGGAAGGCCAAGGCACTGAGTCATCCAAATATGCACTCGTTACCACAAAGCCTCAGAATTTTCCTTGGTATGATGAAGAAAAAAGAATTAAATATTCAAATGCTTTATGTCTTTTATTTGACAGGCAACTGTGTCAGAAGACAAGAAAAGATTTTACATCTTTTTTCAGACCCACGTCTGATTTTTTTAGAATGGATATTAATGCTTTTGCAAGTATTAAAGGCACAACAAATCTTTTCAAAAGACACGGCTATATCAACGAGGATGGTATTCCCTATTCTATTAGAACCCATCAATTAAGGCATCTGTTGAATACTTTTTCTCAAATTAATGGCATGGATGAGTTTAGCATCGCTCGATGGTCTGGAAGAAAGTTGGTCTCACAAAATGTTTCCTATGATCACCGATCACACTTACAAATGACTAAGCTCATAAGAGAAAAAACGACAATCGAGGCAAGTAATAGCCATAGGAAAAAAGAAATAGCTATCATGGACATAACTGATTTCGATTCATTGAATGATGGAGCTGTGCTCGTTACTAAGCATGGTTACTGCAAGCACTCATATGCTTTTGATCCATGTGGTTATTATCCAATACAAGACTCTGGAAAGGATGATGACCGACTATTGGTAATTCATAATAAAATTATTGAAAAAACGTATTATGATAAAAAAGATGGGAATGTCAATGCTGAAAAATGGTATGAGTTTCAAACTAAAATTATAAAAGGAGAATAAATGGCTAAACATATTACTGGTTATGATGAAAAAAGAATAACTAATGTTATAAATAACTGGAATAAAGATGAGAAGCTAACCTGGGATGCTTTATGCGACAAGTTAGTAAAGATCATTGGTAAGAGACCTTCAAGACAATCTTTAAGTAGTCATATCAAGGTTTCAGATTGTTTTAATTCAAAAAAGAAGATTCTCAAGCTTAGTATTAAAGAAACATGTTCTATTAAGCCTGCTAATTTAGAAATCGCTTGTCAGAGAATAAAAAGACTCGAAACTGAAAACGAAGCTTTGATAGCATTAAATAATAGATATTTAGAGCAGTTCAAGATATGGCTTTATAATTCTCATTTGAAGCAAATAACAGTTGAAGAGCTTAATAGACCCTTACCTGTAAAAGATATTTAAATATAATTTGATAGGTTTTAACTATTGACATGATTAATTATTATGATATTTCTTTAATTGTCAGGGAGACAAAAATAAATTGCAAGGATGCATATTATGAAAAAAATAAGTATTAATCTCATGGAAAGGTATCTTCTTCTGCTTGATCGATTCGTTGATAAACTTACGGAATCAGGCTTTGAAGAAAAGGAAATTATAGAGCAATCATACCTGTTTTGTGCCGGGTTTTACATTAAATACCAGCCTGAAATAGAAAAGCTAACGTTTTCAAACAGGGAGGTTGTTTTAACCTTTCTGCTACTCTCATATTATAGTCATATAAATAAACTGGATGATAATTTGATCAACAAAGAGCGTATGAAGCATGTATGTTCTTCATTGATTAACTTTATAGTCAGTAATGGTAGCCGAACAGAGAAAGTCTATGTTAACGAGAAAAGGAAATATGAGGCTTCTACCCTAAAAAGAGGGTTATCCATCAAAGAGAAGAAAAGGAAATATGGATTGTGATTATTTTAAAAGCCCGTAGTAGGAATCTACGGGCTAACTCTTTGTTGCTTGTAATTTTTAGCTTTTTACTAAATCGATAATATTTCTGAGTTCATGATTAAACCTCTCGCTTCTTCTTTTGATCCATTTAATACAAACGAAACTTCCGATCCTTGAGAGGAAATATGTAAACCACATATACTTGTGCTCATCCCACACATATCCGTCTTTGAATCCTACGAGCAATGAACAAAATGCAATGAAAGAAGCCATACAGAGCAAAGTGAAGAGAATATAAAACCACTTCGGAACAGGCATTGCTCTGAAGAAAGATGTCGTCGAAGCATTATGAAACAGCATTGTCAGAAAAGCGGGGATAACAATAGTTTTCCTTTTTAAGTTTACCTCGTGTTCACCCGTTTTCTCATTAACGATAAGCGCATCTTTATATGCATCATACGAACCATCCTCACTATACTGGCGAAGTTCGTATTTATGGATAGTGTGTGAACTTCTGAACGGGATACCATAGTCAGAAATCTGCTTCTCATCCCCAGCGTTGGTTTTTACCCAGATCTGACCATCGCTTGGATCGGAGTTGATGACAGTGGCCGAGAAAGTCTTAACAAAAGTGTAAGTTTCACCAAACAGATCAAACCTGGGGGCCGTAATCTCTGCTTTCCGACGATCAGAATGACCAACGTTGACTTCTTCATTGCGGCGTTTCGTGGTGGAGATACTCATACAAGTTCCTTTGTGTTAGATGTGAAATTCATATTCGATGTATGAAGAAATCAGGGACTACAGATGAGATGGTATCTGCCATTTCAAAACCTGCGCGTTAGTTGAATGTGTGAAAAGTCTAGCTAAATCAGTTTGTTATATTATTTGGTGTGAAATCACATTTTGACTGGGTTTACAGGAAAGGCAAATCACTTGTACCGATCGATCAAAGATTAATGATAGTTAGTAACTATCAACACTAGAGTATCGATCGGTATAAACGATCGATTTATTGACCTGTACTTCTCTAAAAAGGCTTGCCAGCCTTACATTGAAAGCGACGCTCTTCTGGGTAGAGATACTGATTCGGGACGATTTTTTTGGGAGAGATGTGTTATCTCTATCGTCTTCACACCAGTGATAGTTTTATGTTTTCTTGGGCGTTTGAGGGTTGGGACTTTGAGGTTTTTGAAGATGGTAATAATGGTATTGATATAGGGGATGGTCTCTAACCATCTGAACGTTGAAACCATATAGCTTCGCTTGGAGGCTTCTTTTACTGCTTTGGTTGCAAACGCTTCTTGAGCACCAGCACCTGCTTCTAAGTGAAGCTGCTTTACAGAAACGTTAGTGTATTTGTCCTGACCAGCACGGTTATGATTATCATGGATAAGCGCTTCTATGGGGCTGTTAACGGCTGCTGTTGTGATTTCAGGAGCATCTGGAGTCATGAACACACAAGGCGCTTCACTGACAGATGCTCTCAGTTTAAACAGGAAAGCATTATCGCGTTCCGGCTGATAATCGAGTTTGTCCTGTAAAGCTGTCCAGGAGTAGCTTTTGCCAAGCTGAGATGCCTTGAAAGAAATTCCGCTGTATTCGAATGAGAAGCCGTTCATTTTCCCTGTTGAAGCAATATTTGGGATGGCTTTGATCCTTTGAGCAAGAAGCTGTTGCACGAAGCCGGTAATAGATTGCCTGCTGCCAAGCAGTTCATTAAGGGCGTTTTGGATGATTGCTTTTGGGCATAGCTCACCAGTTCTCTTTTCCATCATCAGTTCATTACGGGATTTTTTGAGCTTCGGTTTAGGTGAGGGCGCTGCTGGAGATGCTTCCTGCCCTTTGGTTCTTGTCAGTGAATAGTCGAGTTCAAGCTGCTGGATGATGCGGGTGCTAATGAGATTTTCATTTTTTCCAAGGTAGAGCTTCCCCGAACTGAGTTCGATGCGACTGGCGATGATATGGATGTGCTGGCCGGCCGCATCATCATGAAGGACATAGCATCTGAGGTGCGTTTCAGAGAAGCCCATTCGGGACATATAATCATCAGCAATCTCTGACCACTGAGCATCTGTCAGCGCTTCATTTTTCGGCAAGCGAAGCGAATTGTGCCAGACGGGTTTAACAACATCTGGGCGAAGCGCTTTAGTCGCATTGAATTCTGCAATCAACTCTCCGGTATTGCTTCCATCCATATTGCCACCAATTACTGATGGGGGAGTTTTATGATGCGAAGCTGGCCTCAATGCATAAAACACTACGCCAGCGAAGTTCTTACCTCGCTTTATCTTCTGCATCCCCTTCATGGGAAGCTCTCCACAGGTCAGCGGTAATTAAATGCAAGCGAAGCGCTGAGACCTGGCGCTTTACGGCGAAGAGTTCAGTTTGCGTCAGAGAGCTTCCCTGGCTTTTGTTATCCAAATGAACAATAAGCCTATTCAGTTTCTGAGATATTTCGCTCAACGATTTCCATGCCTCAATATTGATAGCTGGAACGACAGCAGGAAGTTTATTGAGTAAAGATAAGCGAAGCCATTCACCTTTACGATGACGGCCACGTTTCTCATTGAGAAGCGTTAGCTCTTCATCATTTAATCTGACACTGACGCAATGAGAACGAAGCTGGTTGTGTGAGAGCTTCGCTTCGTTAACGCTTCCATTACGGGAATGCTTACTTACAATTATCTTATTAAAAGTATTACTTTCGACCATATGAACTCCTTTTCATATAAATAAATTAAGCATATTCCTTATGCTTAATTTATTTATATGATAGATGTGAATAATGTCAATGCAGTGTCTTAATTTTGCTTTTAATTTTTTCCAACCGAAGGGCGGAAAAACAAGGGGAACTCGAAGAAGTAGCGTAGCGCTTCGATGAGTTAGCCCTTGCTTAATTAAAGAATTCAATCCATATTGACTAAAGGTTAAAAAAAGATAAAGTTAAAATAAAAAGGAGATGAATATGTATAAATATATAAAATTTAAATACACTCAAGATAGATTATTGTTTCTTCTGCGAGTCTATATATTTTTATTAGTAATAAAAATAATCACATTGATTGTTTAGACGCCAAGAAATAAAACTTACTCTATTCTTTGATAAATGGTATTTTGGTTCTCTTGTTTCATGGGAGGTGTATAGACGATATAATTTATAATAATTAAACAAGCAATGCCGAAAATTGAGTAATAAAGATGCTTTAATGAATCAGCCTTCGATGTGTTTGGATTGCCATTGTTATCTTTACTTGGTTTCATGAAGTATTTCAATGTTAATGCTATAGTAATAATTATATTGATTAGAAGTAAACCAAGCCAAAAAGAGTTATTAGTGTATTGGTTTTTAAAAACTTCAGTGGAGAACTTCAATATGTTGTCGATGAATCCAGACATGTAATATATCCTATAATTTTATAATTACCGATGTATGCTATCTATTTTTAAATCCAGTGAACACTTTGTGTGTTCACTGGATTACTTAAGCTGCTAACCCTTCGTTAGGACGATCTGAATCCTCTCTGCTATCTTTTTCAGCAGCATAAGTAGATTCACGAGATTTCGTTGACATACCTGAACCATAGATTCGTTGAGCTTCACTATTCTCAGGTTTCCATGCCCAGTTTGAAACATCAACTTTTTGTTCCGATTCCATTCTTTCAAGAAAATTTAAACCAAATACATTCATAGTTCACCTGCTATTTGAAGTTAACCAATTTGCAATGGACCCGGAAATATCCATGCCGGATAAATCTTCGATCCACAACCATTGACCAGCAGAATTCACCTCTAAGAACCACCAGTCATTATTTTCATCAACGATGAAATCTAAAGCCCCATATCGAAGATTTAACTTAGACATTAAGGAATTAATTTTTTCCTTCACCGAAGTGGGTGCATCAATTTTCCAGTGCGGTGTATTAGGTATATCGTATCTGCGCCAGTCTACTTTTGCCTTGTTTGAATGCTGAGAGTCTATGGCACAAGCAAAATGTTCATCTCCAATTACTGTGTATCTAACTTCAAATTTTTTATTAACATATTTTTGAAGCGTAATTGGATTTTCTGAATCGTTTGAAAAACTTTCTAATTGTTCTAAAGTTATTTTGTTTACATATAGACCTAATAACTCACCTGATTCAGAGACATACATATCTTGCGACATGAATTTAACAACCGAATCAGGGTAAGTAGTTAAGAAATTTTCGAGGTCTTCTTTGGAGTTAGAAGTTATAAATATTGGATTGTTTAGTCCAACTTCATTAGCTATTTTGTGTTGAAAATACTTGTTATCAGCGAGAGTTGCATCTCTTACATGATTAAACCAGCAACTTTCTGATAATGCATTATATAGACCAAAAAGGGTTTTATTCCATTCAGATCGCCATAATCTAAAACCATTACTTTGATCTTGCTGTTGTTCAGAATTGACTTGAACAGATACCCGCCTTGGCCAAACACATTTTACGGATGAATTTTTTATCGTTTTTCCGTTCTGGGAGATAGTCCATTCAGAGCCATCAAAGCTAACTTTTGTATCTTTGAGGGCTTCTATATCTAAATTCAAACGGAAATAGTTATCACCGAGTTTCATCGAAACTATGTCTGCATGAACATCGTTACTGTCAGTAAGTATCAAGATCATTGTTAGGATGTGTCTGAAATTTTTTGTTCACTAAATATCCAACAGTTATGCTTCATCGTCAATATTAATTTTTATTGAATGTAAGATGTTGATTTAATGGCATTTTAATCATTGCATTAGTTTTCATAATTTAGTTTACATATGGTATTATATCTTTTCTTCTAGTATTACACGTAAATTACCTTGCTTTTACTTGACTTACCTAAACTTTTGTACTCGATAGCTTTGTGCTTCTTGTGGCTATGGAGTAATCTAATGTGTAATAAAACTATGCTAAGAGTTCAATCGATTACTATGTATATCAATAAATTAGCTATTAGAAATTATAAAAACTTTCGAAGCTCGAGTTTCTGCTTTGTTAAAGACTCAGTGAATACAATTATCGGTGAGAATGCTTCAGGTAAAACAAATTTGTTTAATGCTATGCGGCTGATTCTCGATGACTCACTTCCAATGAATTCAAGAGTTCTATTAGATGAAGATTTTTATCGTGGCTTAAATGACCCCTTCGGGCACTGGATTATTATCACAATGTATTTTGATGATTTAAGTAAATCTGAAGAAGAACAGGTTATAGCGAATTATACCATAAATAATGGTAACGAAGAGGCATTAAAAGAAGGAAATTATACATTTATATATCGCCCAAGATTTCATATAAGGCAAAAGCTATACGAGTTAACTGTAGATAACAAAGATTTAGATGCTAGATTGGAGGCTTTTACAGAGTTGAAATCAACTTGTATAATATCCAAAGAGACTTACGAGGCAGTCGCTTTTGTTAGAACAAAAGTTGATTTTAATAATGACGAAGTTTATAAGCAATTAGTTGGGGATTTTGAAAATTACATTTTTTCAAATCCCAATGAAGATGATGCTACAGTCATTGGTGTAAAAAAACCGCCATACTTCGCCTTAGGTAGTGAAGTTGCTTGTACTTATGTCAAGGCTCTTCGCAACGTGGTAGCTGATTTAAAGTATTATAAAACCAATCCACTGTATAAATTGCTCACCTTAAAAAGCAAACAAATTGATGATAGAAAAGATATTTCAGAGAATGTTAAGAACATTAACGAACAAATTTCAGCAATCCCTGAAATTGCTCGGCTAAGTAATAAAATATCAACATCTTTACTTAATACGGTTGGCTCAACATATTCCCCAAAAATATTGGTTTCATCACAACTGCCCGAGGATTTTACTGAGTTAATCCAATCACTTGGATTAGTAGTCGAGGATTCTTTAGATTATGACGGTTCAGGAAGAATTGATGATTTAAGTCTTGGCGGAGCAAATTTAATATATTTGGCTTTAAAGTTATATGAGTATGAAGAAATTAGAGATGCTGAAGAGCATATAACTCATTTTCTATTGATTGAAGAACCAGAGGCTCATATACATAATCATATTCAGAAAACTTTATTTGACAATTTTAATTTTCAAAATACTCAAGTCTTCGTTTCCACTCATTCAACCCAAATAAGCTCTGTTTCTAAAATATCGTCGATGAATATTTTGGCTAGGCAACGAGGATATACAGACATCTATCAGCCTTCCAACGGACTACAGCCAAAGGAAATTTCGTCAATAGAAAGATATCTTGATGCAATCCGTAGTGATGTGTTGTTTGCTAAAAGTGTAATTCTCGTAGAGGGTGATGCTGAATTAATAATCATCCCAGAGCTTATAAAGGTTACTTTAGGTATTAGCTTAGATGAATTAGGTATTAGCTTAATAAAATTGGATGGAACAGTATTTAAGCATATTTCAAATCTTTTTCATAGTAATAGATTAAAACGCTATTGCGCAATTTTAACTGATAAAGATTTGGCATATGTGAAAGAACCGGATGAACTATTTGATGATGATTTCGTTGAGTCTTTGAAAAACGCTGAGATTGATGGTTTACGCAGAGAACGAGAGTTGGCAGAGTATGTAGAAGGCAATGAATTTGTCTCCGTTTTTTATGCAGAGAATACGTTTGAAACAGAGCTTGTTCGGTATGATGAAAATTCCGATCTTTTCAACAGTGTCATTAGTACTACATATAAAAGATCAGGTGATATTGAGCGAGTTGTTGCAGGTATTAAGTCCGATGATTTAAGAGTAAGATTTAGAACTGCTCGTTTTTTCGCCAATAAAATAGGTAAAGGGTGGTTAGCTACTGAAATGGTAGAGTATCTCCATAATGAGAATCGTGTTCCAGACTATATATTAAAAGCGATCCATTTTGCCCTTAAAGATAGAGAACTGAATGCTGTGCTTAATAAAATGCTTGCCTATAATATGTCTTTAATGGGAACTTGCTGGAATGGTGTATGCAACAAGATTAATTCTGAATCAGATTTTGATAAAAAGATGCAAGAGTATAGCAAACATTTCGATGATAGCTTTTCTAGATTTTGGGAGTTGTAATTATGCCATATAGAAATTTGACTTCTGAACAACTAGATGCTGTAAAATTTGATGGTAATCTATTACTTACAGCTTGTCCAGGTTCAGGTAAAACAAAAACATTAGTTTCAAAACTTTGTTTTATCCTTGAAAATAAGGAATTGTTTGATATAGGTAAGAAAAAAATTGTGGCATTGACATATACTAATGTTGCAGCGGATACTATTCTCGAAAGAATTATTTCATATGGTATAAATAGCGATTCACTGTGGATTGGAACAATACATAGTTTTTGTTTAAATTGGATTATAAAGCCTAACATTGATAGAATTCCAAGGCTCTGCAAAGGTTTTAATGTAATTGATGAATATGAAAAAGAATTCATATTAAATGATCTGAGAGAACGTCATAACTTATCTCCTTACGATAAAATAGATACGCTTTTAGACTTTAATTTAACTCCGGTATATTCTCGAAATACTGCTGAATATTCAGTGGTAAAAGCCTATCACTCCTATTTGTATGATAACCGATTAATCGATTTTGATTTGATTTTGAATTTAACGTGCAAATTATTATTGAATAATGATGTGCTATGTGAAAGACTATCTTTAATTATGCGATATATTTTAGTCGATGAATATCAAGATACCTCTCATATTCAATATGAAATTCTAAGATTAATAGTAAGTAAAAGAAATTCCTTAGTTACCTTTATTGGTGATAAAGAACAAGCAATATATACTGGATTGGGAGCGGTTGTTAAAAATAGAAAAGAGTTAATCGATTACTTCAACCTTGAAGTACTGGAAGAAATGAGATTAACCGGTTGTTTTCGTAGTAGTCAATCGATCATAGATTTTTATAGCAAGTATAAAGATGATGCCTATTATATAAACTCATTATCAGAACTTAAAACATTTCCTTCTGTGATACTCAAGGAAAATAGTGTTGATATCACACAGTTGTCTGATTATGTTTCGGGAATAATACGAACTCACTTGGAACAAGGTATTTCTCCTGGTGAAATTGCTGTTCTATGCCCAAGTTGGTTTGATGTAATAAAACTATCCAATGAAATTATATCGCTAAATTCTGATCTAGATATCGATGGTGTCATGGTTTCTCCCATACCTAAAAATAATGAAAACTTGTGGCTCAAGCTTGTAAAGCTTGCTTTACTTAAAAAGAATCCATCTAATTATCTTGTTAGGCAGAAACTTTTGCGAGATTTACTCAAAGAGTTAAATGATTTAGAGTCGTATACAAAATTCTTGTCTCCAAAGAAAATTATAAAAGAAATAAATAAAATAGAATTTGCAATGGATTATAATTGTGAAATAGACATTTGGATAAATAATCTTATAAGTATGTTCTGTAATTCAATAGGGTTGGATATTAATAATCAAAGCTATGTTTACAAGGAAATGATCTGCTTGATAGATGCCACTAAAAAAAGAATGGCTAAATATAGTATGAACTATAGGGCAAATGATCTTCATTCTTTTTTCAATTTTAAAAGCGGAATTAAAATTACGACTTGTCATTCGACAAAAGGAGATGAGTACGATGTCATTATTTGCACAGGGTTATTAAATGGGAAAATACCAAATTGGAATGACATTATAGATTGTAGCTCGGCACATCAGAATTATGTGGCTCGCAGGCTCTTATATGTCATAGGGTCTCGTGCAAAAAAACATTTATATTTGATATCTGAAAGCGGTCATAAGACACAAAAAGGTTATCCATATCAGATCACTCCACAGCTTTAAGTGCCCTTTTGTAGCAATAATTTTGGTATTATTGCTACTGGTTGATATAGCACTTAACTTATTTTTTTTTTGCTTTGTTAATTATTTAGCCAGCATAAGCTTTTAACCTTTGAGTTTGCATATAGCCACTCCTCCACTATGTGAGAACCACTCGGTCTGCGAGATACTCCGCAGGATTGTATGCAGCAATTAATTATTCCTTCTTTGAGTGAGCAAGTGCTGCTTCAAGAACTTCAATTCTGAACTTGCCAAATTCCCCTGCTGCTGTCCTTGCTATTGAGCGCATACCGTGCGCTACAAACGCACCTCCGAAACCCATACGGGTTATGGCCTTATTAGCTGTTTATTCATGCATATGGCTAAGAGGTACTTTTATGCTGAAACATCTGTTCCCCACGTCCACTGTTCATTCTTTAGGTTTCGTAACTACTTTGCTTGATGGAATTTATGTAGTTCCTTCATTTCATAAAGTAAACTGAGAACTACACATAACTAATTGGTTACCTCGAATGCTGCAAAATGAATGTATAGTCTTACGAATACTTTTGTTTTTTGTTAGATAAACTTCTTTTTCTGTCATAACTGATGATTTTATTAAAATTATAATTTGTTAGAGCGTTAATCATTCTTTTTCAATTTTCCCATCATCTTTCTGGATATATGTTTTGCCATCAATATTTATAAATTGTTTTCCATCAAGGTTGCCTCTAATAATTATTGCTATATTGTTATACACGCATTTTTCATGCTTTTGATCAGTATCATCAAAGCAGGTATAATCATCGATAGAACCGTCCATTGTTCCTTTAGGTAATTCTTCATAACCATCAAAGCTCATGATGGTAACCGTAAAGTTATACGGTTTATTAATGATGTGATATTTTTCCTGCAATAATTCTTTGTTTTTCAACCACCATTTTAGTTTTCCTTCTGTTGTCATTGGCAAGTGTTCTACAAAAACAGCACCATTATCGACTCTGACTATTTTCGCTGGTCTGACAGCAATCCATATGCAGTATGCAATGATTAAAACAATTACAGTTGCTACAGTCCTTTTATATTTTAACATTGGCTTCTCCTGTCAGTGTTATTGTGGCTTCAAAATTAGTGAAAAATGGTTTTTGAGCCAAATGCTTTGCACGCTGAAGTACAAACCATATCCTAAAAAAGGAAATTGAATTAAATTTAGGTTTCAGTATATCTTCTCTGTCTAATCCAAAATGGTCCTGTGCTCTGTATTTGATAACCGCAGTATATTTATTTCCTTCAAGCACGAGACTCTCAATTGAAATCTCTGTACTGTTCACGTCATGAACGGTAATACCCATACCATTAACCCAGTCTTTCCATCTTGTATATTTGGGTAAATGACTTTTATATAAATCATTAGTGAAGTTTTCTTTTGTTAGTTTTGATTTGCTAAAATCAAACTGTTCTATAGCTCTTTTAATTATCGCGCTGGTGCTGTTCGGGGAATTATCAGCCAGGATTAAGTTTCTGTATGCATTATTCATTGCTGGATTTTGATAATCTCTTCCATTATTTCGTTGCATATGATTGAAAAGATCCTTGATCAAACCCTGGTATGGTCCCTGGAAAGAAAATACATACGACTGCGATCTTAACTCATCATATAGCATTGCAATGGCTTTTTCTTTGCTTGCTGGCGGTATTGAATTCAGATAGGGGTGTTTATAGGAGGGACCAAAAGTTGTCCAGTCGATAAAAGTTGAGACTTGCCCCAGATGGTAATGCTTTTTTAATGTTTCAACATCAATGTCGCCGCTTTGCATATCATCGGCATTTCTGTCATTGAATTTTTTTTGGGTTGAGAAGATTATCAGCCTACTGTCGATTGCGTTCATTCGAAATAAATCCCTTACAGTCAAATGTGCAACCACTATACAACTATCGCTCTGTGGCGCAATTAGGACTTTTCTTAACATTTTTTTTCAAAAAGTCAGACAGGACGTTCCTTCAAATGTGCTTTATGTCGCTGTGCCTGTTAAGGTAGGCAATCGCTCAGGAACAAAGTTGATTAAACCTGACTCTCAATAATGAAACTTATTTTCTCTGCAACTCTTTCTAAGGCTTCTTTTCTTTCATCAAAATAGTCATACCTGTCATAGATCCCTTCAACACCTTTGAGTTTGTGGTTCAGACACCGTTCTGCCACATGCGGAAGAACGGACAGTGAGGCAAGTAGGCTTCTACTGGTTCTTCTCAGGTCATGGACAGTGAAGTAATCAATGTGTCCCATGACATTAGGTGGTTGCTTCTTCTTGCCTGGTTCAGCTCCAAACAACTTGGCAATTGCTCTGTTTAGAGTGTCTTTACCCATGTGCTGAGATTTGCTCACGCGGCGGTTTGGGAAGACATAAGGCGAATCCCATGCTCTGACCTTTAGCTCTTCCAGAATCTTGATAGCGAGCGGGGGAAGTGGGATGACTATGCCAACACCAGACTTACTTCTTTCTTTGGGCAGGCACCATTTTTTCTCGTTTAAATTGAATTCTGACCAAGGTGCTTCCGTTAGTTCACTTTTGCGAACAGCAAGGAGTAGTAGCAGGGCACATGCAAGGTAGTTATCACGAGAGAAGCTGTCAGAGTGTTCCCTGAACACTTTAAAAACATGAGTAATCTCATCCAGACTCAATGCTCTTTCTCTGCTTTTTTCGATTCCACCTGCATCATTGACCTTAAACGCAGAAGCTGGATTGTTTAACAATAATCCAAGCTTGATTGCATGGTCGAAGAGTTGTTTCATGTAGAGCAGGGCATCATTTGAAATGGTTGGCCTTCCGCTATCTGTAATTTTTTGGAGAATGGCTCGAACATCAATGGGGGTTATCTTCACCAAAGAAAGTTGACCAATAGTAGGGGCAATATCCTTCTTGTATACCCTTTCTGGGATTTGTGGATGCTTCAACCGCCTAACCAGGTCTTTGTGCCAGTCTTCAAACAATCCATCTACCGTTGTGATTTGCTTAGGTCGGTTAAGTTTCCGTTCAGCAATAGGATCATCTCCGGTGGCAACTTTTCTTCGAGTATCCTCAGCGAGGCTACGTACCTCAGACAGAGATAGATGAGATACCTTGCCAAGTGTGAGTTCTCGTCTCTTAGAGCCGATTGTGTATCGAAGCATCCAATACGCCTCACCTTTTTGTGGGACTTTCAGGTACAAGCCTCGCCCATCTCCAAACTTCCCCGGTTCTCCTGCTTTGATGAGAGCCTGAACCGTCCTGACAGTGAGTGAGGCCATATACCTATCCTGATTAAAAATCGTCGTGGGGGGTATATGGTTATAAACTGCCAGATGAGACTAGTAAAGCAAAAGCGCTCCCCGTTTTACTCCCCACTTATTGGTGGTTTTTAATGTATCTAAGTGGTCTTTAATAGACTATGGTTTGCATAAAAAAGCCCATATAATATGGGCTTATGGATTTTGGTGGACTTTGAAAGAATTTACTCGATATTCTGGATCTGCTCGCGCATCTGCTCGATAAGCACTTTCAATTCAATAGCCGAGTTGGTCACTTCCGCATTGATTGATTTAGAGGCCAGCGTGTTCGACTCGCGGTTGAACTCCTGCATCATAAAGTCGAGGCGGCGACCCACAGCTTCCTTCTTCTTCAGGATGTTGTAGGTCTCTTTCACATGCGCTTCGAGCCTGTCCAGCTCTTCGGCAACGTCGATTCGCTGCGCCATCATCACCAGCTCTTGCTCGAGGCGGTTGTTTTCGAGCTGCACCTGCGCCTCTTCCAGCTTGCTGACCAGGCGCTCACGCTGCCATTGCAGGATTTGCGGCATATGGGCGCGCACGTTATTGACTTCGGTGCTGACGCCTTGCAGACGCTGCTCGATCAGCGCTTTCAGCGCCTGGCCTTCGGTTTCACGGGCGACGATAAAGTCGTCCAGCGCGCCATCCAGCGTGGCGAGGATTTCAGCGGTAATCGCATCGAGATCCTGCTCCTGAGCCGCCATCACGCCAGGCCAGCGCAGAATATCGACCGGATTAATTTCACCTTCGTCGCTCTGCATTTTTACCCAGTTAGCGGCGGTGACCAGCTGCTTAGCCAGTTTTTCATTCAGAATCAGTTCGCCCTGCGCGCTGGCGTCCGGCTCAAAGCGTAAGGTGCATTCCACTTTACCGCGGGTCAGACGGGTACGCAGACGCTCGCGGACGACCGGTTCAAGGCTGCGGAATTGTTCCGGCAGGCGGAAGTAAGTTTCCAGATAACGCTGGTTAACCGAGCGCAGTTCCCAGGAGGCGGAGCCCCATGCACCCTTGATTTCACGCCGGGCGTAGGCGGTCATACTGCGGATCATAGTCGTTCCCGTTTTGAAGGAGAGATGCGGGGGATTATAGCTTTGGTGGCCTTATCAGGATAGGAATAACCAGGGTTAGCCAGTATAATGCGCAGCCACATTCGTAACAGCCGGAGAAATCATCATGCGTCCAGCAGGCCGAAGCGCCACTCAAGTGCGCCCCGTCACCCTGACCCGTAACTACACAAAACACGCAGAAGGTTCCGTGCTGGTGGAATTTGGCGACACCAAAGTGCTCTGCACCGCCTCCATCGACGAAGGTGTTCCACGCTTCCTTAAAGGCCAGGGCCAGGGCTGGATCACTGCCGAATATGGCATGTTGCCGCGTTCGACCCACACCCGTAACGCCCGTGAAGCGGCGAAGGGCAAGCAGGGCGGACGCACTATGGAGATCCAGCGCCTGATCGCGCGTGCACTGCGCGCGGCGGTCGATCTGAAAGCGCTTGGCGAATTTACTATCACCCTCGATTGCGA
The DNA here is from genome assembly GCF_965119485.1 of Kosakonia sp. Marseille-Q7440. Classification (NCBI taxonomy): domain Bacteria; kingdom Pseudomonadati; phylum Pseudomonadota; class Gammaproteobacteria; order Enterobacterales; family Enterobacteriaceae; genus Kosakonia; species Kosakonia sp. Marseille-Q7440. The sequence goes on from NZ_CBCPLT010000002.1 coordinate 251,102, forward strand.
TGTTCTGCAGGCCGATGGTGGTACCCGTACCGCGTCGATCACCGGTGCGTGCGTGGCGCTGGCCGATGCGCTGAACAAACTCGTTGCCGCAGGCAAGCTGAAGGCCAACCCGATGAAAGGCATGGTCGCGGCCGTCTCTGTGGGTATCGTCAATGGCGAAGCGGTATGCGATCTGGAGTATGTTGAAGACTCAGCGGCTGAGACCGACATGAACGTCGTGATGACCGAAGATGGCCGCATGATCGAAGTGCAGGGCACCGCAGAGGGCGAGCCCTTCACCCACGAGGAACTGCTCGCAATGCTGGCGCTAGCCCGAGGGGGCATTGAGTCCATTGTCGCGGCGCAAAAAGCGGCATTAGAAAATTGATTTTGAGGGCGACGATGAGTCGCCCTTTTTTTTGCGCAACATCCGGCCTTCAAGCCTGCTGTCTGCGCAACGCACTTTGCTAAATTTTTAAATCATCAAAACAGGAAGAGGAGCGGATCCATGAAAGCGTACCAGCGTCAGTTTATTGAATTTGCGCTTAACAAACAGGTACTGAAGTTCGGCGAGTTCACGCTGAAATCCGGGCGCAAAAGCCCCTATTTCTTTAATGCCGGGCTGTTTAATACCGGGCGCGATCTGGCGCTGTTAGGCCGTTTTTACGCTGAAGCGTTAATGGATTCCGGGATTGATTTCGATCTGCTGTTCGGCCCGGCCTATAAAGGTATCCCGATTGCGACCACCACTGCGGTGGCGCTGTCAGAGCATCACGAGCGCGATGTGCCTTACTGCTTTAACCGTAAGGAAGCCAAAGATCATGGCGAAGGCGGTAACCTGGTCGGCAGCGTGCTGCAGGGCCGTGTGATGCTGGTGGATGATGTGATCACTGCCGGGACGGCGATCCGCGAGTCGATGGAGATTATTCAGGCTAACGGCGCGACGCTCGCCGGCGTGCTGATCTCGCTCGACCGTCAGGAGCGTGGCCGTGCCGAGATCTCTGCGATTCAGGAAGTTGAGCGTGATTATGGCTGCAAGGTGATTTCCATCATTACGCTGAATGACCTGGTGGATTATCTGGAAGAGAAACCGGAGTTAGCCGATCTGGTCGCCTCCGTGCGTGCGTATCGCGAAGAGTACGGCGTCTGAGTAGCTACCCGGCAGCAGGCCTGCCGGGTTTCGCCTTACAGAAGCTGCGCGCCCTGCGTGTTGACGTACAGGGCGTAAATCGAGGTGCTGGCTGCCATAAAAAGCCGGTTTCGCTGCTCACCGCCGAAGCAGAGATTGGCGCAGCGCTCGGGCAGATGAATCATACCAATCGCTTTGCCCTGCGGGTTAAATACCCGGACACCATCCAGCTCGTCGCTGCCCATCCCCCAGCCGCACCATAAATTGCCGTCAACATCACAGGCGATACCGTCCGCGGTGCCGTTGCCACAATCAATATGCACCCGCTTGTTTTGTAACTGCCCGTCGACAATGTCCCACGCCAGTATTAAACGATTAGGCGTAGCGCGGCTCTCCACTACATAGAGGATTTTTTCGTCCGGCGAAAAGCAGATGCCATTAGGCCCGTGCACATCGCCCAACACCACTTCCAGCTTTCGGGTCTGCGGATCGAGACGATAAACATTCTGTGGCAGCTGCGGCTCGGCTTTATGCCCTTCATAAAAACCGGTAATGCCAAATGGCGGGTCGGTAAACCAGATTGAACCATCTGATTTGACCGCGATATCGTTCGGCGAGTTGAGCGGCTTACCGTCGAAGCTATCCGCCAGCACCGTGATGGAGCCATCGTACTCTGTGCGCGTAATGCGCCGCGTATCGTGCTCACAGCTGATTAGCCTCCCCTGGCGATCGCGGGCATGACCGTTGGCGTTATTCGCCGGTTTGCGAAAAACAGCGGTCTCGCCGGTCTGCTCATCCCAGCGCATCACCGCATTATTGGGAATGTCGCTCCAGAGCAGCATGCGCATATCACCAAACCATACTGGCCCTTCCGCCCAGCGACAGCCGGTGGCGATCTGCTCCACTTTCGCGCTGGAGACCATATACCCGCGAAAAGCGTCATCAAGCGCGACCACGCGCGGATCCGGGTAGCGCTGCGCAGGCGTCCAGGCAGCAAAACTTTTTTGACTGAGTAACAGGGAAGCGGTAGCGATACCGCTCAGCTTTAACAGTTCCCGACGAGATGTTGCCATCCGGTCTCTCCTTCTTGCTTTTGTAGGGTATCGAAGCGGTAATTTGTTTCAGGAATAACCAGGTGCCTGAAGGAGCGTAGAGAATCGGGAAGGGTGCCACATCTGGCATTTTTACGAATTACGTTGGGCTTTTACACAGAATGGCGGGAAATGCGAATGCAGCCACAGAGGCTGCATAAGGTGATTACTGTAATTGCAGAAGTAACAGCGGCCAGCGCGCGTCAAAATCTTCGGTTGGGCTATATTTGAACTCGCTGCGCACATAGCGCGACAGCATCCCTTCACAGAAGGCCAGCAACTGGCTTGCCAGCAGCGTTTCGTCGGTCGTATACCCTTCGCCTTCACGCATTTTGCGTTCGCGCAGTACCTGGCGCAGCTGCGCTTCGATACGCTCAAACAGCTGGTTAATGCGCCCTTGCAGGCGATCCTGCTCAAACATCAGCGCATGACCAGTCATGATGCGGGTCAAGCCGGGATTACGTTCGCCGAAGCCCAAAATCAGTAAGACAATCAGACGCAAACGCGCAGTCGTGTCTTTTTCATCTTTTAAGATCAGGTTGATGCGGGTAATCAGGCTATCTTCGATAAACTCAATCAGGCTATCGAACATGCGCGTTTTGCTGGGAAAGTGACGATACAGCGCGGCTTCAGAGACGCCGACCGATGCCGCCAGTTTCGCCGTGGTAATACGTTGGCTTCCATCGCTGGATTCCAGCATTAACGCCAGAGATTGAAGTATTTCCTCACGGCGATTCTTTTTCGCAGTCTGTTTTTCTGCCATGTTCTAAAAAACCCCAGAAAATAATCACTTGTCAGGCGAGCAACCACACAACGGCCGCAAATGCCTGGCATTTGCGGTCATCTTATCGCGTTATAGTGTTGTGTAATGCGTTAAATAGCGCGGATTATTGACGCCCGGAGTGGCCAAAGCCGCCTTCGCCACGCACGGTGGCATCGAACTCTTCCACCAGGTTAAATTCAGCCTGCACCACCGGTACAAAGACCATCTGCGCGATACGCTCGCCAGGCACAATGGTGAAGCTCTCTTTCCCGCGGTTCCAGACGGAGACCATCAGTTGCCCCTGGTAATCGGAATCAATCAGCCCCACCAGGTTGCCGAGTACCACGCCATGTTTATGACCCAGGCCCGAGCGCGGCAGAATCACGGCTGCAAGTGTTGGGTCGGCAATGTGAATCGCCAGACCGGTTGGCAGCAGCGTGGTGTCGCCTGGTGCCAGCTCTACGGCGTCATCCAGACAGGCGCGCAGGTCAAGACCGGCGGAGCCGGAGGTGGCATAGGTCGGCAGCGGGAACTGCTCACCCACGCGCGGGTCCAGAATCTTAACGTCGATTTTTTTCATCATAACGGGTAACAATCTCGTCCAGTAATAGGTGTCCCAGCAGCGCTTTGCGCTCCAGCGGCAAGCGCTTATCGCCATCTTGCCAGAACAGATGTAATGCGTTGTTGTCGCTATTAAAGCCTTGATTAGATTGCGAAACATCGTTGGCGCAAATCAGGTCGAGGTTTTTGCGGGCGCGTTTCTGCCGGGCGTATTCTTCCACATTATTCGTTTCCGCGGCAAACCCAACAACATAAGGTCGATGGCTGGTGAGTGCCGCAACGCCGGCGACGATATCGGGGTTTTTCACCATTTTTATTGTGATTTCATCGCCTTGCTTTTTAATTTTCTCAGGGGCGATCTCGCTGGCGCGATAATCCGCGACCGCCGCGCAGCCAATAAAAATATGCTGCTGCTGGGCGCGCTGCTGTACCGCCGCCTCCATCTCAAGAGCGGTGGTCACATCCACGCGCTGAACAAAGGCGGGCGTAGGCAGCGACACCGGGCCTGAAACCAGCGTCACGTTTGCGCCGCGCTTTGCGGCCGCTTCAGCAATGGCGAAGCCCATTTTGCCGGAGCTGAGATTGGTGATGTAGCGCACCGGGTCCAGCGGTTCGCGGGTCGGACCGGCGGTAATCATAATGTTCAGATGTTGCAAATCCTTGACTGGCGAGAAGTGAGCCGCGGCCATATCAACGATGGTCAGCGGATCGAGCATACGGCCCGGGCCGACATCACCGCACGCCTGGCTGCCGCTATCTGGCCCCCACAACAGCAGACCGCGCGAAGCCAGCACCTGCAAATTGTGTTGGGTGGCGGCGTTGCGGTACATCTGCTGATTCATCGCCGGAACAACCGCAACCGGTGACGGGGTGGCCAGGCAGATGGTTGAGACCAGATCGTTTGCCATGCCCGCTGCGACACGGGCGATTAAATCAGCGGTGGCGGGTGCCAGAATCACCAGATCGGCCCATTTACCCAACTCGATATGCCCCATTGCCGCTTCCGCAGCGGGGTCGAGCAGGCTGTCAGAGACCGGGTAACCGGAAACGGCTTGCAGACTTAGCGGTGTGATAAAGGCTTTGGCGGCCTCGGTCAGCGCCACGCGGACTTCCGCGCCGCGATCGCGCAAGCGGCGCACCAGCTCAGGCGCTTTATAGGCCGCGATACCGCCGCTTACGCCGAGGACAATTTTTTTACCCGCCAGAGTTGTCATGATTCTTTCCTGTTGGATTCGCCAGAGGCTGGGGATTTTATCACAATCCTGATGTCGTCGTGCCTATGCCCGTAAACCACTTTGCGAGGCGTTACGCAATGTTGAAAAGTGCCATTCGATGAGCATTCCAGGATGTGGCAGCATGAGTTCCTGACAGGGAGGTGTGGATATGGCGATTGTGTTAATTCCTCAAAAGCCGCGTGAAAAGATGATGCAGTTGGGCGTTGAGTCCCTTACGGACGTTGAGTTACTGGCGCTGTTTTTACGCACCGGCGCGTGCGGGAAAAGCGTACTTACCGTTGCGCGCGAGATGTTAAACCACTTTAGCTCGCTCCACTCTTTGCTCTGTGCTGACTATGATGAGTTCCGGTTTATCTCGGGAATTGGCGTCGCCAAATATGCGCAGCTCAGGGGCATCGGTGAACTGGCGAGACGCTCCTACAACGCGCGTATTGCCGAGGAGAGTTCTCTGCTCAGCCCGGAGATGGTGCGGGAGTTTTTGCAGAGCCAGCTGGCGAACGAAGAGCGGGAGGTCTTTATGGTCATCCTGCTTGATAACCGCAATCGCATCATCAAACACGCCCGGCTATTTTCCGGCACGATTAACCACGTTGAGGTGCATCCGCGAGAAATTTTGCGCGAAGCGATAAAATTCAATGCGGTCGGCGTGATCCTCGCGCATAATCACCCCTCGGGTAATGCTGAGCCCAGCAGAGCAGATAAGGCCATCACCGAACGAGTGATAAAATGCTGCCAACTCATGGACATTCGCGTTCTTGATCATTTGGTCATTGGTCGCGGCGAGTGCGTTTCTTTTGCAGAACGCGGTTGGATTTAGACCACTTTGCGCGATCCATCGGGATCTTTGTCTGTTCGGGACTTGAGCACACCGCCGAGTCAGCGTATACTACGCCACCTTTGAGAATCTCGGGTTTGGCATTTGGGCCTGGCAATCGAGAGTTCACATAGAACTGCGATGACCGGGCTGTAAAGCCTGACGAGGCGCCAATACCCCATACGAAGCTCGAGCTAATTTGATTTTTGGAGAATAGACATGTCCCGAGTCTGCCAAGTTACTGGCAAGCGTCCGGTGACCGGTAATAACCGTTCCCACGCACTGAACGCGACTAAACGCCGTTTCCTGCCGAACCTGCACTCTCACCGTTTTTGGGTTGAGAGCGAAAAGCGTTTTGTCACCCTGCGTGTATCTGCTAAAGGTATGCGTGTAATTGATAAGAAAGGCATCGATACAGTTCTGTCTGAACTGCGTGCCCGTGGCGAAAAGTACTAAGTACTTAAAGGATATAAATCATGGCTAAAGGTATTCGTGAGAAAATCAAGCTGGTTTCTTCCGCTGGTACTGGTCACTTCTACACCACCACGAAGAACAAACGTACTAAGCCGGAAAAACTGGAACTGAAAAAGTTCGATCCAGTTGTCCGTCAGCACGTGCTGTACAAAGAAGCTAAAATTAAATAATTTTAGTTTTCTTGAACAAAAACCCCGCACTGTCGGGGTTTTTGCATTTCTGATAGCCCGCAAAAAGCCGGAGACGAGATGCCTGAATTACCTGAAGTTGAAACCAGCCGCAGAGGCATTGAGCCGCACCTGGTCGGTGAGACCATCCTGCATGCGGTGGTGCGTAACGGCCGCTTACGCTGGCCTGTTTCCGATGAGATCCACAGCCTGAGCGACAAGCCGGTGCTCAGCGTGCAGCGACGCGCTAAATACCTGCTGCTCGAACTGCCGGATGGCTGGATCATCATTCACCTCGGTATGTCCGGCAGTCTGCGCATTCTTCCCCATGAGCTTCCCGCACAAAAACATGACCATGTCGATCTGGTGATGAGCAACGGCAAAGTGCTGCGTTACACCGATCCGCGTCGTTTCGGTGCCTGGCTGTGGACCAAAGAGCTGGAAGGGCATAACGTGCTGGCGCATCTCGGCCCGGAGCCGCTGAGCGACGCCTTTAATGCCGACTATCTGCGGGAGAAGTGCGCGAAAAAGAAAACGGCGATCAAACCCTGGCTGATGGATAACAAGCTGGTGGTGGGCGTCGGGAATATTTATGCCAGCGAATCGCTGTTTGCTGCCGGGATCCATCCGGATCGGCTCGCTTCATCTCTCTCGCAGCAAGAGTATGAACTGCTGGTACGCGTGATCAAAGCGGTGCTGTTACGCTCCATTGAGCAGGGTGGAACGACGCTGAAAGACTTTCTGCAAAGCGACGGCAAACCGGGTTATTTCGCGCAGGAGTTGCAGGTTTACGGGCGAGAAGGGCAGCCGTGCCGCATCTGCGGTGCGCCAATCGTGGCGGCAAAACATGCGCAGCGCTCGACGTTCTACTGCCGTCAGTGTCAGAAATAGGTGTGGAGTAAAGCCGGATAAGCTATCCGGCATCGAAGCTTATTTCAGCTTATCAAGCAGCGCCTGGTGAACCGGCTGCGGCAGGAAATGCGCGACGTCGCCCTGATGGCGCGCCACCTCTTTGACCAGCGAAGAGGAGATAAACGACCACTCTTTCGACGGCATTAAATAGACGCTTTCCAGATCCGGCATCAGATGCCGGTTCATATGCGCCAGCTGCATCTCATACTCAAAATCCGCCACCGCGCGCAGACCGCGGATCAAGATCGTGGCCTGCTGGTCACGTGCGAAGTTGGCCATCAGATCGCTAAAACCGACTACCTTGACGTTTTGCAGATGCGCCGTTGCTTCTTGTGCCAGCGCAACGCGCTCATCAAGGCTAAACATCGGCTTCTTACTTGGGCTGGCGGCAATCGCCAGTATCAGCTCATCAAACATCGCGGCGGCACGGGTCACAATATCGATATGCCCGTTAGTGATGGGATCAAACGTACCAGGGTAGATTGCCCGCTTTTGCATAATCGACCTTATTGCGCTTTAGGTGGCAGATAGGGTTCCAGCAGTTGCAACAGAAGCTGCAGAGCGCCCTGGTTCTGGTAGAGCACTTCCACTGCGTGGCGACCGTAAAAATTCCGGTAATCTTCATCGGTCAACAAAGAGGTGATCTCTTTGATGAGCGCATCCACGTCGTTTACGGTGATCAACCCATCAGCCTGCGTCAACCGCGCGCAGATATCTTTGAAGTTGAACGTATGCGGCCCCATCAATACCGGGATCGCATGCGCGGCGGCTTCAAGAGGGTTATGCCCGCCTCTCTCTACCAGCGACCCGCCGACAAAGGCCAAATCGGCAATGCCGTAAAGCAGCATCAACTCGCCCATCGTGTCGCCAACCACCACCTGCGTGCTGGCAGAGGGGATCTCGCCGGAAGAGCGCGTGATGAAACTCAAACCCGCCTCCCGCACCATATTCACGGCGTCAGGGAAGCGTTCAGGATGACGTGGAACCAGAATCAAGAGTAAATCAGGAAACTGTTTTAGCAAGGCCTGATGCGCGAGCAGCATGATGCTCTCTTCGCCTTCGTGGGTGCTGGTAGCAATCCACACCGGGCGATGAGGTGCCCACTGACGACGCAGCGCGACAGCGCGGGAGGCAAGCTGCGGTGTGACAGAGATATCAAACTTCAGGCTACCGGTTACGGTAAGCTGATTGCGTTTGGCGCCAAGTGCGATAAAACGGTCGCCATCTTCGCTGTTTTGCGCGGCAATCAGCGTAATTTTGCGCAGCAACTTCTGAATAAATTTACCCAGCTTCGCATAGCCAGCGGCGGAGCGCGCCGAGAGGCGGGCGTTGGCAATCACCAACGGAATGTTTCGTTTATGCAGCGCGCTAATCAGGTTGGGCCACAGCTCGGTTTCCATAATCAACACAAGCTTGGGGTCGACCTTATCAAGGAAACGGTTTAGCGCGCCGGGCAGATCGTAAGGCAGATAGACATGCTGAACGTCGCCGCCGAATGCGGACATAACGCGTTCAGAGCCAGTTGGCGTCATGGTGGTAACGGTAATCGGCAAATCGGGATAGCGGTGACGTAAGGCGCGCACCAGCGGAATCGCCGCCAGAGTTTCGCCGACCGAGACGGAGTGCAGCATGATGCCGCCTGCTTTCAATGGCTTATTGTAGAAGCCATAGCGCTCGCCCCAGCGTTTGCGGTAAGCCGGAGCTTTTGCACCACGCACCCACAACCGCACCCAAATCAGCGGCTGAATGATGTACAGCAGTGTGGTGTAGAGCAATTGGAGCATAGTATGTTGCAGGCTTAGGAATGTGCTGGGGATTTTATGTATTTAGTACCGCCATTGCTATTACTTTTGCTGAAATCGGTCAAATTCACCTCTTATCACGTCATTAGTATCAATCTTATGAATTTTTTTTCATTTTTATATAATTTATTGAATGTTTCAGAACGTACCCATTATCACCATGCAGCATTGTTGTGTTTTTATCATATTGATTTTTATGGTCTTTATAAGGGCTTTGTTGAAAAGTGCTTCGAGTCGGATTGGTGATAAAGAAGTGGTACAATAAAAGATCTATAAGTGCGCAATATCAGTGTTCAGGTAGCTGTCGAGCCTGGGGCGGTAGCGTGCCTGTAATTTTTCACGGACATCACATCAAGAAGAGCCGATTGTGGAAAAGCCATTTCACCGAATTCTGGTTATTAAAATGCGTTTTCATGGAGACATGCTGCTGACCACACCGGTCGTCAGTACGTTAAAACGCAACTATCCTGATGCGCGCATTGATATGCTGCTTTACAAAGACACAATGCCAATCCTATCCGAAAACCCGGAGATTCATGCTCTTTATGGCATGAGCAATAAAGGGGCGTCATCAAAGGAAAAGATACAGAATTTCTTCTCTCTTGTGAGCCAATTACGCAAGAATAATTACGATCTCATCGTCAACCTGACGGATCAGCATATCGTGGCGCCGCTGGTACGTTGTCTGCCAGCAAAAGTGAAAATTTCACAGGATTACGCCCATCGTCAGTCCGCTTTCTGGAAAAAGAGCTTTACCCATCTCGCACCGTTTGCCGGTGAGCACGCGGTAGAGCGTAACTTATCGACCCTTGCTCCGCTGGGCATCACTGACTTCTGTCGTGAAACCACCATGAGCTACGCGCCCGAACATTGGGAGCATATGCGCAGCGCGCTGAATAAAGCAGGCGTTGGTGAACACTATGTTGTAGTGCAGCCGACTGCCCGACAGCTGTTTAAATGCTGGGACAATGAAAAATTCTCGCAGGTGATTGATGCCCTGCAAGCCCGGGGCTATGACGTTGTGCTGACCTCCGGCCCTGGCGCGGACGATCTCGCCTGCGTTGAGGAGATTGCCCGCGGATGCGCGCGCAGGCCCGTTACCTCTCTGGCGGGTAAAACACGTTTTCCTGAACTTGGCGCTTTAATTGCCCACGCTGCACTGTTTATCGGCGTGGATTCCGCGCCAGGTCATATCGCCGCCGCGGTGAAAACGCCGATTATCTGTCTCTTTGGCGCAACCGACCACGTTTTCTGGCGCCCGTGGAGCGACAACATCATTCAGTTCTGGGCCGGCAATTATCAGCCGATGCCTGCGCGCAGCCAGTTGGACAGAAACAAGAAATATCTCTCCGTCATTCCGGCAGAAGATGTCATCGCGGCAACGGAGAAAATGTTGCCCTCTTTAGAAGGCGTCTCCTGATGATTGTCGCTTTCTGTTTATACAAATATTTTCCCTTCGGCGGCCTGCAGCGCGACTTTATGCGTATTGCGCAAACCGTTGCCGGGCGCGGGCATCACGTCAGAGTCTATGTCCAGTCCTGGGAAGGCGATGTGCCAGCCGGGTTTGAGCTGATCCGCGTCCCGGTCACCTCGCGCACCAACCACGGTCGCAACGCTGAATATCACGCCTGGGTAGTGGCGCATCTGGCGCAGCATCCCGCCGATCGCGTGGTCGGCTTTAATAAAATGCCGGGCCTTGATGTCTATTATGCGGCCGATGTTTGTTACGCCGAAAAAGTGGCCCAGGAGAAGGGCTTTTTCTACCGCCTGACGGCTCGCTATCGCCACTATGCCGCGTTTGAGAAAGCGACCTTTGAACAAGGGAAAGCGACGCAGCTGCTGATGCTGACGGACAAGCAGATCGGTGATTTTCAACGGCACTACCATACAGAAAGCGACAGGTTTCACATTCTGCCGCCGGGGATCTATCCGGATCGTAAATACAGCCAGCAGATCGCCAATGCCCGCCAGATCTTCCGTGAAAAAAATGGCATCGCGGACGATCAGTTCTGGCTGTTACAGGTCGGATCCGATTTCAGCAGGAAAGGCGTTGATCGAACGCTTGCCGCTGTTGCCGCGCTGCCAGAAGCATTAAGAAAGAAAACGACGCTGTTTGTGGTCGGTCAGGACAAGCCCGGACGCTTTGCCGCCCAGGCGGCGAAGGCAGGCATCAAAGAGAATGTGCACTTCTTTTCAGGGCGCAGCGATGTAGCTGAACTGATGGCGGGTGCCGATCTGCTGATGCATCCGGCTTATCAGGAAGCGGCGGGCATTGTGCTGCTCGAAGCGATAACAGCTGGCCTACCGGTGATCGTCAGCGCCGTTTGTGGATATGCGCACTATATTTCCCGCGCGCAGTGCGGCGTGGTGATTGACGAACCATGGTCTCAGGCCACGTTAAACGAGGCGCTACAGCATGCGCTGCAAGAGCCAGCCTTGCGCGAAGCGTGGGCTGCGCGGGCGCGCCACTTCGCGGACACAGAAGATCTTTATAGCCTGCCGGAGAGAGCGGCGGACATCATTACGGGTGAAGTGAATGGTTGAATTGAAAGAGCCGCTGGCGACACTCTGGCGGGGTAAAGATGCGTTTACTGAAGTTGAAAAATTACAGGGAGAGGTGTTTCGCCAGCTCGAAACCCGCCGCACCCTGCGTTTTGAACTGGCCGGTAAAAGCTATTTCCTGAAATGGCATCAGGGCACGGCGTTTAAAGAGGTAGTGAAAAACCTGCTTTCGCTGCGCCTGCCGGTGCTGGGTGCCGATCGCGAGTGGAAAGCCATTCATCGTCTGCATGACGCGGGTGTTGATACCATGCACGGCGTTGGGTTTGGCGAAAAGGGTGCCAACCCTATCAATAAAACCTCCTTTATTATCACTGAAGATCTAACGCCAACCATTAGTCTGGAAGATTATTGCGCCGACTGGCTGAAGACGCCGCCGGAACCGCGCGTCAAACGGATGATTATTCGGCGCGTCGCAACCATGGTGCGCAAGATGCATCAGGCTGGCGTAAACCATCGCGACTGCTATATCTGCCATTTTCTGCTTCATCTGCCGTTTGACGGCGATGAGCAGCATCTGAAAATCTCGGTGATCGATCTTCATCGTGCGCAAATGCGCGCGCATGTGCCGACGCGCTGGCGCGATAAGGATCTGATTGGGCTCTACTTCTCTTCACTCAATATTGGTCTTACCCAGCGGGATATCTGGCGTTTTCTTGCGGTTTACTTTGCCGCGTCGCCGCGAAAGATTGTTCAGCAAGAAGCGGGATTATTAGCGCAAGCGCAGGCCCGGGCTGAAAAGATCCGCGAAAGAACGGAACGTAAGTCTCTCTAAAATGAGAAGTGGTCACTCAATGAAAATTGCATTTGTTGGTGAAGCCGTATCGGGCTTTGGTGGCATGGAAACGGTCATCAAAGCTGTCATTCATTCGTTTCAGCAAGACGCCTTTGCACAGTGTGAGATGTTCTTTTTTTGCCGTAACGACAAAATGGATAAAGGATGGCTGGCAGGGATTAACGCCGCTTACTCCTTCTCGAACAGTAAACTCAGCTTCCTCAGGCGCGCGATACATATCCGTAATTTCAAGCGCTGGGTAGATGAGCATAAGCCCGACCTCGTTATCTGTATTGATACACCTTCCTGCTTTCTGGCAAACAGAGCCAAGCGGAAATGCAAACATCGTTTTACTGTTTTGTCCTGGCCGCATTTCTCGCTGGATCATAAAAAGCACGGCGACTGTGTAGCCTGGGCTGATTACCACCTCGCGATAAGCAGCGGCATCAAAAGGCAGATGGAGGCGCGGGATATTGTGCCGGAGGTAATCCACGTCATCTATAACCCGGTCGAACCGCAGGCTGATACGATCCCCGCCCCGAATGCGGATGAGACCACGACCTTCTTATATGTCGGCAGGATGAAGTTTGAAGGGCAGAAACGGGTTAAAGATCTGCTTGATGGCCTCGCGCAGGTCAAGGGCGACTGGCATCTGCATGCGATTGGCGATGGCTCGGATTTTGAAAAGTGCAAGGCCTATGCGCGCAAGCTCAATATCGACCGCAACATCACCTGGCACGGCTGGCAGGCTCAGCCCTGGGACGTGGTCAGGGATAAAATCAAAAAAGTCTCCGCATTGCTGCTGACCTCATCTTTTGAAGGCTTCGGCATGGTGCTGCTGGAGGCGATGGCGTGGGGCATCCCCTGTATCAGTGCAAACTGTGTGGCCGGCCCGGAAGATATTATTCGCCAGGGCGAGAATGGTTACCTCTACCCGCCGGGCGAAATGGCTGAGTTTGTGACATTGCTACAGCAGGTCGTTGATCGTCGTACTTCGTTCCAGCCGGATACGATTAAGCAGTCAATCAACGGGTTTTACAGCGAAACATATAATCGAAATATGCGAGAGGCGATTCGCTCTGTCCTCGCTGCACTGACAACGAGCATTAAATGAGCCAAACTTATTTTGATGAGAAAGAAGTGATTCTTTCGATAAAGGATTATAACTATTTATCTGATGCTGGCATTAGTACGTTTAATATCGCCTACGGCATCGATAAAAACTTTCTTTATGGATGTGGGATCTCGATAGCGTCAATTCTTTTAAATAATAAAGATAAGCGTTTATCCTTCCATGTCTTTACAGATTATATAACCGAAGAGGATAACAAAAAGTTCTCTTCACTCGCAGAGCAGTACCAGTCAAGAATTACGGTTTACCTGGTGAACTGCGATAAATTAAAATCGCTTCCCAGCACCAAAAACTGGACCTATGCGACCTATTTCCGCTTCATTATTGCTGACTACTTTACGGAAAAAGCCGACCGTGTGCTCTATCTTGATGCGGATATCGCCTGTCAGGGTAGCGTCCAGGAGCTGATTGATCTTGAGTTCAAGGATCATGAGATCGCCGCGGTTGTTGCTGAAGGTGATATCACCTGGTGGCAAAAGCGGGCGGTAAGCCTGGACTCGCCAGGATTAGTTAACGGTTATTTTAATGCGGGCTTTTTGCTGATTAATATTCCGTGCTGGACGGCGAATGATATCTCTCGGAATGCAATTGAAATGTTACGCGATCCGATTGTCGCCAGCAAAATTACGCATCTCGATCAAGATGTATTGAATATGCTGCTGGTGGATAAAGCGAAGTTTATTGATAAAAAATTTAATACTCAGTACAGCATTAATTATGAATTGAAAACCGGTGTATTAAATCCGGTAAACGAAAATACGGTATTTATTCATTATATTGGGCCAACGAAACCGTGGCACGATTGGTCGGACTATCCTGTTTCACAGGGCTTTCTGCGGGCTAAAAGAGAGTCACCGTGGAAAAATGATCGCTTACTGAAGCCAACCAATGCAAATCAGTATCGATATTGTGCCAAGCATATGCTGCATCAGAAGAAGTTCGTTAAAGGGTTGATTAGTTATTTGTTCTATTTTCAAAAGAAAATCGCAAACTAAAAAAATACATAGGTGATGCAGTGGACTCATTTCCAGGTATTAAAATTTCTGAATTCGAAGTTTTTGATCATAGCAAAGAGAAAACAACCAACGCTCTAAACATCGCCTATGGAATTGATCGCAACTATCTTGATTGGGTTGGCGTATCAATAACGTCGATTGTAATCAATAACAGCATCAGCATTAATTATCACATCATTTCAGATGAGTATGATGACTGTTTCCTGAAGCGAATAGCGGTCCTGGCTGAGAAGTATGCAATCAAAATCAGCTTATACTTGATTAATGCTGAATGCCTGAGCGATCTTCCGAGCACCAAAATATGGTCACGCGCCATGTATTTCAGGTTGTTCGCCTTTGAATACTTCAGCAATAGCTTCGATAAGTTGCTCTATCTCGACGCCGACGTCTTTTGTAAGGGTAAGCTTGACGAGCTGGCCGGGTGTAATCTTGAAAACGTTGCCGCCGCGGTGGTCAGGGATGTTGATTCGATGCAAAGTAAAGCCATCGAAAGATTAAAAGACCCTGAAATCCGTAATAATTATTTCAACTCTGGCGTGGTGTTTGCGAATCTTAAAGAGTGGGTAAAAAACGATCTCACTAACCGTGCATTCTCCATTCTGCTAGATAAAAATAACTGTGGCATACAATTTAAGTATCCGGATCAGGATGTGCTTAATGTATTACTAAAAGATAAAGTCCATTTTTTGCCGGGAAAATTTAATACAATTTACACCATTAAGAGTGAGTTAAAAGATCGCACTCACCAGAATTTCAAGAATATTATTTCGGATGAAACAGTATTAATACACTATACAGGTGCAACAAAACCCTGGCATAAATGGGCGACGTATCCGTCCACCATTTACTATCAAACAGCGTTAGCTGCGTCACCATGGAAAGATCAACCGCCGCGTGACGCAAGAACATTTATTGAGTTTAAGAAGAGATACAAACATCTTCTGGTGCAACATAAATATATGGCAGGTATCAAAGCAGGTTTCTTATATCTTCTGAGAAAATATTCTTTACATTCAAAATAAAATAATAGCTGGTTTAATTTATGAGTGACAAATATCAAGTTGGGGATTATGTTGTTTTCACCAAAACAGGGGGTGAAAAATACCTGAAAATCTTTAAAGATTTCATGGATTATAATCTCGATGTGATAAAAGTTTTTCGTAGTATTGATGACACAAAAGTTGTGTTAATCAATACGGAATATGGTAAGTACATTTTAAAAGTCTTCGCACCTAAGCAGAAAAAAACAGAGCGTTTTCTCAAGTCTATTTTCAAGGGCGATTACTATGAAGCCTTGTTTCATCAGACTGAACGCATCAGGAAAAATGGCGCAGGTGCAATCAATGATTTTTACCTGCTGGCGGCTAAAAAGACATTTCGCTTTGCCCACTCCTATATTATGTTAATTGAATATATTGATGGTATTGAGTTAGCAGACTTTACCTCTATTGATGATCAACTGAAACAAAAAATAAAATTATCGATAGATGAGTTGCATAAAAATGGTATGGTTTCAGGCGATCCGCATAAAGGCAATTTTATCATTCAAGGCGGTGAGGTTCGCATCATCGATTTGTCAGGTAAATCGCCATCCCGGATACGAAAAGCCAAAGACCGTATCGACCTGGAGCGACATTACGGTATTGTTAATAGCGTGAAGGATCTTGGCTACTACCAGTTTGTTTATAAGAAAAAGATACGTAACTTTATTCGTAGGGTTAAAGGCAAACCGGTTCGCTGAAAAAGTATAAAAATTTTTCAAGTTTGGCCCACATTATTAAAGATAAGCATATTGTTAGTCTGAAACAGTAATATGTATTAATCCCAACAGGTTTATTATGAAAAATATTAAATATATTACACATGCATGTGTTGAACGGTTGAAAAGACACAAGTCTTCAGATGACATTGTTATCTTTCTGTCTGGGCCTACGTCAAAGAAGACACCTCTGTCGATTCTTCGAACTCGTGATGTGATCGCGGTCAACGGGTCAGCCGCATATTTAATCGAGAACGATATTACTCCGTTGATTTACGTTTTAACGGACGCCCGCTTTTTGCTGCAGCGACGCGATGATTTTTATCACTTCAGCCGCAGCAGCCGTTTTACCATCGTTAACGCAGATGTGTACGAGGCGGCATCGGAAGAGGATAAACGTTATCTGCGCGAAAATTGCCTGGTCCTGCGTGCCTTCTACAAACGGGAAAAAGGTGGGGCGGTTAAAAAGGTAAAGTTTCTGATGAAAAGCCGCCTGCATAAAAATTTACTCATCAATATCCCATGGTCAAAGAAAGGGCGTCTGGTCGGCTTCAGTAAAGATATCGCTTTGGGCTACTGCTCATGCCATACGGTGGCTTACACCGCGATTCAAATTGCGTATTCGTTGCAGTACAGTGCCATTATTTGCTCAGGCCTCGACCTGACGAATACCTGCCGCCGCTTTTATGATGAAAGCAATAATCCGATGCCATCTGAATTAAGTAAAGATCTGCCCAAGATCTTACCTTTCTTTATCTTTATGCGGGCTAACATTCCCGATATTAATATCTTTAATCTTTCGGATGATACTGCAATTAGTTACGACATCATTCCTTTCATTCAACCCGATGAACTTAAAAATAATCATTATAAAAACAGTCGCGAGTTGCATGAAAAAATTGATTTCGAACGCAAAGCAAATACCTTTGCTAACTAGTGACAGACACCTTTTTGGTAAGAAAAATGCGCCTTGGAACTTTCCACAAGAAGAAAAAGCATTTAATCAATAAAATTAAAATCAACTTCCTCTCTGTGTTGTTTAAACACAGAAGGGGAGCTGATATTGATGGCAAAAGCATAAAAAGCTGCTTGTTAATTCATGACAACAGTAAGATTGGCGACCTGATTGTTCTCAGCGCGCTTTACAGAATACTGGCCAGAAAAGGTATCACATTATCGATACTCTCTTGCGGCACGGGGCACGCTTTCCTCAAAGCGCACCCGCATATTGAACAGCTGTTTATAAAAAAATCAAACAGCCTGACGGAAACGCTTAAACTCCGACGCCAGTTACGAGAGCGGCAGTTCGATGTTGTTCTGGATCCCTTCGAAACGTTTCCCTGCTTTGGTCATGCGCTCCTGCTCTCCGGTTTTCGGGATTCGTACGTGCTGGGATTTGATAAATGGTACAAGCGCTACTATTCGCGCTATAACCCTCATGACGAGCAGTTAAATGAGCATATGTCTTCGCGCACAAACGTCATTGTGCGACAGCTTTTCGGCAGCGATGCAGACGATGATTATCGTTACGATATCGCTATTCCAGCCGAGGTCGAGGATGCGGTGAGTGCGTTGGTGGGATCGTCTGATGTTGTTGTTATCAATCCACTGGGCGCCAAGAAGATTTGCCGCCTTTCATCTGAACAGATGATGCTTATCCACAGTTGGTTTGCACAGCATCATCCTGGCCTGAGAATTATCTATACTGGCCATCCGGATGACTTATCGACCATCCCTGTAAGCAATATTGAAACGCTGCCCTATCCTGATTTTATCTATACCGTAGCCTTAACGAAGCTCAGCAAATATGTTGTCTCCGTCGATACCGCACTGGTGCATATCGCTTCAGCCTTTAACCGGCCAATGCTGGCGCTCTATCCTCAGGCACGCACCGTCGAGTATCCGTCGCCGCTGATTTGGGCGCCAAATAATGAGTGCGCGCAACAAATTATCTCTCCCACGCATTTCGTTTCTGATATCGATGAGCGCACGTTAGTTCACGGGCTGGAAAGCCTGATGTCCGGCAGGATGAACGCAACGCAATAAAATGGCCACACGCGGTGGCCATTAATTCATCATGCTATTGCGTACTGCGAATCTTATTGAAGAGTAAAAGCAGCGTCAGGCCGCAGATAATGATAATCGGCACGCTTCTCGCCCAAATAAGCACGTCGCTTAGCCCGGTGCCAATGATTGCAAGGCTGAAAGCAAATAGCCCCAGCGCACGGTAGTACCAGGCGGAAAAGATCAGCGCGGCATAAAAACAGAGAACGGAAATTACGCCAACAATACCCTTGAGTGAGGCATTCTCGACAATTTCGTTATGCAGATGAACATTGATATATACCATCGCAGAGCTTAACGTCTTATCTTTGACGATTAGATTTTCAACTTCCTGCGAGCGTTCCTCAGCCGAACGCCATTTCAATGGCGCTTCTTTAAAGAGCGTCATACCGGACCTGTACATTGCAAACCGTGCACCGAGGGAGGAGTTACCATCCCCTTGCTGATATAAGTTTATATCGTTAACGGCGGCATCGTACCGACTGGAGATTGAATGGCTAAACACGACTCCAAGAACAATCATCAATGCTAAGAAACCACACATTCCCAGAAGAAGTTTTTTCGTATTCTTAAGGTAATAAGTAGCGATGGTGACACAGCAGATGATTGGGAAAATCAAGATAGATGAGCGGGTCTGTGTCATCACCAGAGCAGCAAAGACCATCACCGTGTTCAGCACAAATAAAAGCGGATGTCTTCTGGATGTATACAGGATGGATACCGCGCTGATCAACCCAACCAGCATGATGGAGTAAGCGGCACCCGTTGACGTGCCGATACCAAAATCAATCCTGTCCATGCCGATAGAGAATTTCTGAAACAGCGCGTAGCCCAGAATAATAAAAGAGACTGAGTAGAGAAGATAAAGGAGCACGCTGCTCTTGTACTTAATTTTTGTCGTGGCGGCCAGCAATACGATAAAGAAACCAAAAATAAAGACCCGCACAGTATTGATGTAGTTATGGTACGTCGCCTGAAAGGGCGAGTTACTAACTTTAAAAAGCTTGTACCAGATAAGATCGATGATG
The DNA here is from genome assembly GCF_965119485.1 of Kosakonia sp. Marseille-Q7440. Classification (NCBI taxonomy): domain Bacteria; kingdom Pseudomonadati; phylum Pseudomonadota; class Gammaproteobacteria; order Enterobacterales; family Enterobacteriaceae; genus Kosakonia; species Kosakonia sp. Marseille-Q7440. Next base: position 270,362 of record NZ_CBCPLT010000002.1, read on the forward strand.
CCAATAAACAGAATGGAAGCGGGCAATGCGAAAATCTTCCAGTTTATATTTGACGACCTTCCTTTAATTATTAGCGTTAATATTGCAAGGATCCCGCAGATATTAAACAGCTTCATGCTCAAGTTATTATTTATCATCGCGACGACCAGCGTAGCGGCGCTAATGATAAACGTACCATACTCCATAATAAAGGCGGCTTTCTCACTTCGCCCCTTCCAGGTTTGCGCATTCATCGAGACTGGCATTCACTTTCCTTTATGCTAAACAGGCTATCTCATTAAAAACGTTATCTGCGCTGAGATGGGCTAAGTCGCCATCAGTTGCGCGGCATATATGCTGGTTTTTTCCATACCCGCCAATAAGCCCGGGATCGGTTGGGCCATATAACGTGATATTTGGTCGATCCAGTGCCGCCGTCAAATGACTGAGGCCCGTATCCACCGATACCACGAACTTCGCGCCAGCAAGTGTTTGCGCGACCTTCTCAAGAGTCATCTTCGGCAACACTTCAACGTAATCAAACCCTTCCGCTAACCGCTTCGCACGCGCCTCTTCATGCGCGGCTCCCCAGGGGAGCTTTATCTGCAAGCCGCTGCCGTTAAGCAGGCCAATCAATGTGCGCCAGTGGCTTTCCGGCCAGTGTTTATCATCGCGCGTGGTGGCATGTAAAAAGACGGCATAGGAGGAGGCTGGTGCAGCGCTGGAAGTAAAATGCTGCGCAATGGCGTAGTCGCCCTGCGTCTGTGGTTTGGCGTAGCCCAGACTCTTCGCAAAGAGCTCGCGCGTCCGTTCAACCGCGTGTTGCTGTTTCGCAATGGCGTGACGGCGATTATAGAACAGGCTCGCCAGCGGCTCGCGCGCGGAGTGCCAGTCCATCCCATGTTTCACGCCATGCGCCAGCCGGGTGACCAGCGCGGCGCTCTTCACCAGCCCCTGTGCATCAATGATGGCGTCATACTGCCTCTCCTTCACCGCATTGCGAAACGCCTGGCGCTCTGCCGTAACAGGCGCGGAAAACCACGCTTTGCGCCAGCGGCGGATCGCCACCGGGATAACCCGGTCGACCGCTGGGTGCCATGAAGGAATCTGGGCAAATCCCTCTTCCACTACCCAATCAAAACGGATGCCCGGTATGGCCTGCGCGGCATCGGTCAGCGCAGGCAGCGTGTGCAGCACATCGCCCATTGACGAGGTTTTCACAATCAAGACCCGCATCGCTTATCCTTCTGCTGCCAGCAACAAACCATTCAACTCATCCAGCACGCGCTGCGGCGTAATATCGATCAGGCTCTGGTGATACCCTTCGGCGGCATCGCCTTTGCGTACCTTGTGGTAGCCGGTGATTAAGCGGATCACGCGCGCCTTGTGTGAGAGCGGCGGCGTGAAATCGGGGCTGCTGGGGCCATAGAGCGCAACCAGCGGGCGATCGAGCGCGGCGGCAACGTGCATCAAACCTGAATCATTGCTCACCACCGCTTTACAGGCGGCAATCAGCACCACGGCCTGCTCCAGCTGCGTCTCTCCCGCCAGGTTGCGGCACCACGCCTGTTGCTCAATGCTCAGCGCGGTCAGAATCTGATTACCCGCGTCGTGATCTTTTGCTGAACCGAACAGCAGCACCTGATAGCCTTCATCAATAAGCTGCTTCGCCAGCTCAGCGTAGTGATAGTGCGGCCAGCGCTTTGCCGGGCCAAACTCGGCGCCGGGGCAAAAACCGATCATCGGGCGTTCAGCCGCGAGGTCGAAGGTGGCGCAAACCTGTAGCTTCTCACTCTCATTGACCTGCAACTGCGGCCACAGCAGCGGCTGCGGCAGATCTTTCGCCGAGCCCATTACGCCTTTGTCATAGGCCAGCGCAACATAGCGCTCGACCATCAGCGGCCATGCTTGTTTGTCCAGCACCCGCGCATCGTTAAGCACGCCATAGCGCATTTCACCGCGCCAGCCGGTACGGTGCGGAATGCCAGCAAAGAAGGGCACCAGCGCAGATTTAAAGGAGTTCGGCAGCACATAGGCGCGATCGTAACGTCGTTCGCGCAGGCTGTGCCCCAGCTTACGGCGCGCGCCAATCTCCAGCGCGCCGTGGCCGAGCGGCATCGGGATCGCCTCGTTAACTTCCGGCATACGCGATAAAAGCGGACGGCACCACGCGGGTGCCATCACATCGATTATCGCCTGGGGAAAGCGCGCCTTCAGCGTGCGGTACAGACTTTGCGACATCATCATGTCGCCCACCCAGGAGGGTCCAATGACCAGAATTTTCATACTTACGCGTCGCGGTTCAGCCAGGCCATATATTCGCTCACGCCTTCAGCCACGGTTTTAAACGGCTTGTCGTAGCCCGCCGCGCGCAGGTTGGTGAGATCGGCCTGCGTAAACGCCTGATAGCGGCCTTTCAGCTTGTCCGGGAACGGGATGTACTCAATGCTGCCTTTTTTATGGAAAGCGAGCGTGGCATCCGCTACGGCCTGGAAGGACTCCGCGCGGCCGGTGCCGAGGTTAAAGATGCCGGAGACACCGTTTTCCCAGAACCAGAGATTGACCGCCGCCACATCGCCAACGTAGACGAAATCGCGTTTAAAGTTGTCGCTGCCTTCGAACAGTTTCGGGCTCTCGCCGTTGTTCAACTGCGTATTGAGATGGAAAGCGACGCTCGCCATGCTGCCTTTGTGCCCTTCGCGCGGGCCGTAGACGTTGAAATAGCGGAAGCCGACAATCGGTGAGTTCGCTTCCGGCAGAATGCTGCGCACATACTCGTCGAACAGCATTTTCGAGTAGCCGTAGACGTTAAGCGGCTTTTCATATTCGCGCGATTCAATAAAGTCAGAGGTGCGGCCGCCGTAAGTGGCTGCGGATGAGGCGTACAGGAAGGGGATTTCGCGCTCCAGGCAGTAGTGCAGCAGCTCTTTGGAGTACTGATAGTTGTTCTCCATCATGTACTTGCCATCCCACTCGGTGGTAGAGGAGCACGCACCTTCATGGAACACCGCTTCAATCTCGCCGAACTCTTCGCCAGACATAATCTGGATCAGAAAATCCTCTTTATCCATATAGTCGGCGATATGCAAGTCGACCAGATTGACAAACTTAGTGCCGTCTTTCAGGTTGTCCACCACCAGGATATCGGTGATGCCTTTGTCATTCAGGGCTTTAACGATATTGCTGCCGATAAAACCCGCGCCGCCAGTGACGATGATCATAACTGTACCTTTGCAAAATGAAGCGTTGAGACAATCTCAGACACGAATAACTTTATCATACCATCACATTGCTGCCCCTTCAGCCATTCCCCGGGAAAGGGGAGGGCTATGCGTGATTTATGCTGCAAAACGGATAAGCAGTGAAGCGTCATCTCGTATCAACGTATAGCTTTGGGTAATATGTGCCGAAATTTGCCCAGTCTGGAGAATTGCGATGCGTGGGGATTTTTATCAACAGTTAACGAACGATCTGCAAACCGCACGTGCGGAAGGGTTGTTCAAAGAGGAACGCATTATCACGTCAGCGCAGCAGGCTGACATCACCGTGGCGAATGGTAGCCACGTCATCAACTTCTGCGCCAACAACTACCTTGGTCTCGCCAACCACCCGGAGCTGATTGCCGCCGCAAAAGCCGGTATGGATAGCCACGGTTTCGGCATGGCCTCGGTGCGCTTTATCTGCGGCACGCAGGATAGCCACAAAGTACTGGAGAAGAAGCTGGCCGACTTCCTCGGCATGGAAGACTCCATTCTTTACTCCTCCTGCTTCGATGCGAACGGCGGGCTGTTTGAGACGCTGCTCGGCGCGGAAGATGCCATTATTTCTGATGCCCTCAACCACGCGTCGATCATTGACGGCGTGCGTCTGTGTAAAGCGAAGCGCTACCGTTACGCCAACAATGACATGCAGGAGCTGGAAGCCCGTCTGCAAGAAGCGCGTGCAGCGGGGGCCCGCCACGTGCTGATCGCCACAGATGGCGTCTTCTCAATGGATGGCGTGATCGCCAACCTGCAAGGGGTCTGCGACCTGGCAGATAAATATGATGCGCTGGTGATGGTCGATGACTCGCACGCAGTCGGTTTTGTCGGTGCCAACGGCCGCGGAACCCACGAATATTGCGACGTGATGGGCCGGGTCGACATCATTACCGGAACGCTTGGCAAAGCGCTCGGCGGCGCATCAGGCGGTTATACCGCTGCGCGTAAAGAGGTGGTGGAGTGGCTGCGTCAGCGTTCGCGCCCTTATCTCTTCTCCAACTCGCTGGCGCCAGCCATTGTCAGCGCCTCGATCAAAGTACTGGAGATGCTGGAGTCCGGCGGCGAACTGCGCGATCGCCTGTGGGCCAACGCCCGCCTGTTCCGCGAACAGATGAGCGCCGCGGGCTTTACGCTGGCGGGTGCCGATCACGCCATTATTCCGGTGATGCTGGGCGATGCCGTGGTGGCGCAAAACTTTGCCCGCGAGCTGCAAAAAGAGGGCATTTACGTCACGGGCTTCTTCTTCCCGGTGGTGCCGAAAGGCCAGGCGCGTATTCGTACACAGATGTCGGCGGCCCATACGCCTGAACAAATTGAACGCGCGGTAGCAGCCTTTACCCGCATTGGTAAACAACTGGGTGTGATCTGAGGACGTGAAATGAAAGCGTTATCCAAACTGAAAGCGCAAGAAGGCATCTGGATGACCGATGTGCCAGAACCGGAAGTTGGGCACAACGATCTGCTGATTAAGATCCGCAAAACCGCGATTTGCGGCACCGATGTGCACATCTACAACTGGGATGAGTGGTCGCAAAAAACCATTCCGGTACCGATGGTGGTCGGTCATGAGTACGTGGGTGAAGTGGTTGGCATCGGCCAGGAAGTGAAAGGCTTTAAGATCGGCGATCGCGTCTCCGGCGAAGGGCATATCACCTGCGGCCACTGCCGTAACTGCCGCGCCGGTCGCACCCATTTATGCCGTAATACCGTCGGCGTCGGCGTCAATCGCCCGGGCTGTTTTGCAGAGTATCTGGTGATCCCGGCCTTTAACGCCTTCAAAATACCGGACAATATCCCCGACGAGCTGGCGTCGATTTTCGACCCGTTTGGTAACGCAGTCCATACGGCGCTCTCCTTCGATCTGGTGGGCGAAGATGTGCTGGTCTCTGGCGCAGGCCCCATCGGCATCATGGCGGCCGCGGTCGCCAAACACGTTGGCGCGCGCCATGTGGTGATCACCGATGTGAACGAATATCGCCTTGAGCTGGCACGCAGAATGGGCGTCACGCGCGCGGTAAACGTCGCTAAAGAGAATCTCACTGAGGTGATGGCGGAACTGGGGATGACGGAAGGGTTCGACGTGGGGCTGGAGATGTCCGGCGCGCCTGCGGCATTCCGTACCATGCTCGATACCATGAACCACGGCGGACGCATTGCCATGCTCGGTATTCCGCCTTCAGAGATGTCGATCGACTGGAACAAAGTCATCTTCAAAGGGCTGTTTATCAAAGGGATTTATGGCCGTGAGATGTTCGAAACCTGGTACAAAATGGCCGCGCTGATCCAGTCCGGTCTCGACCTCTCACCGATCATTACCCACCGCTTCGGGATCGATGAATTCCAGCAGGGATTTGACGCGATGCGTTCGGGTCAGTCTGGCAAAGTCGTGTTGAGTTGGGATTAAAAGAGTAAGGGCCAGATAATGGCCCTTTTTTCTGCGATAAATCTCAAAACACATTTATTAAATGTAAACTTTTGTCAGTGTCATAAATTCTTCGCAATTCCGCAATACTCTTATTACGCCCTTTAACTCCCCAGGCTACTCTGAATAATCTTAGTTCGCATTGACGATGAAACTTAATCGTAACCGCTGTGTCTGAGAATTTACCTAATCAATCTGCCAGACCTTAATTTTTTCTTAATTAAAACAATTTAAAAATAGTCACTGTAATGACAATGAATCAGGTAATTAATGATGAATAGCCCTGGTAAGCTTAGCGTTATTATCCCCCTCTACAATGCGGGCGATGACTTTGTACCTTGCATGGAATCCCTGTTAGCGCAAACCTGGACGGCGCTTGAAATCATCATCGTCAATGATGGTTCGACCGATAATTCTGCTGAAATAGCAGAGCGTTATGCAAAGAAGTACCCGCATATCCAGCTTATTCACCAGTGTAATGCCGGTGCCTCGGTGGCGCGTAATCGTGGCTTAACGTATGCCACAGGTGAATACGTCGCGTTTGTCGATGCCGATGATATTGTCTATCCGCAAATGTATGAAACATTGATGAAAATGGCGCTGGAGGACGATCTGGACGTCGCGCAGTGTAACTCGGACTGGTGCGATCGGCAGAACGGCAGTACCTGGCAATCCATTCCGCTGGATCGTATCCGCTCCACCGGCGTGCTTAGCGGGCCGGACTGGTTAAGAATGGCGCTGGCAAGCCGCCGCTGGACGCACGTGGTCTGGATGGGCGTTTATCGCCACGATGTGATTAAGCAAAATCGTATTGAATTTATTCCCGGGCTGCATCATCAGGATATTATCTGGAGCACCGAATTTATGTATAACGCCAAACGCGTGCGTTATACCGAACAATCGTTATATAAATATTTTCTCCATGGCTGTTCGGTCAGCCGCTTAAAGCGCCAGGGATTAAAAAATCTCGCCTATCAGCGTCATTACATGAAAATTACGCGCCTGCTGGAGAAATTGAATCGCGATTACGCTGACCGCATTACGATATATCCCGAATTCCATCAACAAATTACTTATGAAGCACTCCGCGTGTGCCACGCCGTGCGAAAAGAGCCGGATGAAATAATCCGCAAACGCATGATTGCTGAAATATATGCATCAGGAATGTTTAAACGCATGGTGAGTAATGTGCGCAGCCCTAAACTCGCTTATCAGGCGCTGCTGTGGTCACTTCGTCTGTATAAATGGCGGGACAAGACGACATCTCACCATCGCCTTGCCCGTAAAGCGGTGAAAATCTACTAACGCTGCTTACTTCCGGCCCCAGCCCTGCCACTGGTGCTGGAAGTACTGTACCAGCGTACTTTCGCTGATGCTCTCTCCCACCACGCTAAAGAAGCGGCTGGCATTCACCGGCTCTGGCTTCTGCTTCGCTTTACACACCTTCGCAACGCGGAACGGATTACGTGGCGGCTGCGGCTGCGCATCAGGTTTGGCTGGCGTTGAGTTGTCGACCTGCGGCTCATGAAGCAGGTCGCTCGGTCGCACCAGCGTAATGTCAGAGGGTAAGTTTGCCAGCGCCTGCTGCAATACGCGTACGGTCGCAGGATGTGGGTGTCCAATAGCGATAGCCGAGCCGTTACGGCGCGCCAGCGCGACGGCACGATCGAACTGACGGCGAATATCGCCCTCATTCTGCGTATCGTCAAGGAACACTTTGCGCTTAATCACTTTTACCCCGGTGCCGGAGGCTGCGCGCATCGACTGGCTATTGCCAATGGTCATGCTGTCGAGGAAGTAGAGGTTATAGCGCTCCAGCGCCTGCATCACTTTCTGCATGCCAAACAGGCTGGAGGTCATGGCGCTGCCCATATGGTTATTCAACCCGACGGCATAGGGCACCTTATTCACGGCGTCACTGATGATGCGCTCAATCTCTGCGCTGCCCATCTCCGGGCGCAGGGTATCTTTTTCCAGCGGCTGTTTGCTGAGCGGTGCCATCGGCAGATGGATCAGCACTTCGTGACCGCTATTGTGCGCTTTTGTCGCCATGTCGCGGGCGTGCGTGGCATTGGGCAGCACCGCGACGGAGACCGCCTGCGGCATGGCCAGCACCTGGTTTTCTGTCTGGGGACGGTAGCCAAAATCGTCGATAACGATGGCCAGTTTGCCGGCAAACACCGGCGAGGAGAGCGCCAGCACGCTGGCCAGAGTAATCACGATGCGGCGAAGTTGAAGCAAACCTATCTTCCCAACCACGGCTGTGGATTGACCGCCTGGCCCTGACGGCGAATTTCAAAATAGAGTGAGGGCCGGCCCTGACCACCACTGCTCCCGACGAGAGCTATCGGCTGGCCTGCGCGCACCTGCGCACCGACGCTAACGAGGGCGCTTTGGTTATAACCATAAAGGCTCATATCACCTTTGCCGTGCTCTACGACAACCACCAGGCCATAGCCCTGTAGCCAGTCGGCGAGGATCACGCGCCCGTCGGCGATGGCTTTGACTTCGCTGCCTTCAGACGCACCGATAACAATCCCTTTCCACCGTAGCTCACCCTGCAACTGTTCGCCATAACGATGAAGTAACGGACCGCGAACCGGCCATATCGCGCGGCCTGCCGGCGAGCCTAAGCCGCCGGTGCGGGACATCAGTGAGCGTTCGCTCTCGGTTGGCTTATAGGTAGTGCCTTTGCGGCTGGCCTCGTTCTGCCGCTCACGTACCGCCTGCGCTTCACGGGCTTCGCGCTCGGCGCGGGCTTTCGCTGCTGCTTCGGCGCGGGCAAGGCGATCGCGCAGACGTGATTCGTTAGCGCGCATCTCGCTAAGCTGCTGCTGACCTTCCTGAATCGAGGATTCAAGCCCGGCAAGGGTCTTTTTACGTTCGTTTCGCGCCTGCTCCAGCTTCGCCTGCTGCGCTTTCTGCTCATAAAGCAGGGTTTGCTGCTGGCTCTGCTTCTCTTCCAGTTCGGCCTTTTGCGAGGTGACCTCTTCACGCGTCTGTTTGAGCTGTGCGATGGTCTCCCGGCGCGCCTGGTTGAGATAACCGAAGTAAGCCTGCAAACGCTGGCCGCGCTGGCTCTCTTCACCGCTCAACAGCAGCTGGATACCGCTGTGCTCGCCCTGGCGAAACGCGGCATCGAGCTGCGCGGCAAGATTGCGCTCCTGCGACGCGCGCTGACGCTCCAGTTTGGCGATGGAGGCGTTCATCTCATCAATCTGTTTATTGAGTTCAGAGAGTGTGCTTTCGGTTTCGTGCAGCTGGCGGGCAGCGGCGGAGATGGCCTCCTCCTGCGCCTTCAGCTGCGCAAGCAGGCCTGCGCGCTGCTGCTGCTGTTGGCGAACCGCGCGCTCTTTGGCGGCGATATCGGCCTGGATGGATTTGAGCTGATCGCGGTCATCCGCGTGGGCGGGAACGGCGCACAGCAAAACGCCAGCGCTGAGTGCGCTGGCGCAGAGCAGAGGTCGGAGCCCGACCCATGTAATTGAAAAAATCGCCTTTCCCCTCATGGGGAGCGATTATTCCACGATGAACAGCGGCTTACCAGTCATCTCTTGCGGGATTTCCTCGCCCATCAGCGACAGCATGGTCGGCGCGATGTCGGAAAGTTTGCCGCCGGAGAGTGCTTTCACCGTTTTCTCACCCACATAAATCAGCGGAACCGGCAGATTGGTGTGCGCGGTATGTGCCTGGCCGGTTGACGGATCGCGCATCTGCTCGGCGTTGCCGTGGTCGGCGGTAATCAGCAACTGCCCGCCAACGGACTCAACGGCGCGGGTGACCTGCGCAATGCAGTTATCCAGCGCTTCCACGGCGGCGACAGCTGCATCAAACACACCGGTATGACCAACCATATCGCCATTCGGGTAGTTACAGATGATGGTGTCATATTTGCCGCTGGTAATGGCGGCGACCAGTTTTTCCGTCAGTTCGGCGGAGCTCATCTCCGGTTGCAGATCGTAAGTGGCAACTTTCGGGGAGTTAATCAGGATGCGGTCTTCGCCCGGGAACGGCTCTTCAACGCCACCGTTAAAGAAGAAGGTGACATGGGCATACTTCTCCGTTTCGGAGATACGCAGCTGGGTGCGATTTTTCTTCGCCATCCACTCACCAAGGGTGTTGGCAAGAGAGGTCGGCGGGTAGGCCACGGCAGTTTTGATGTCGGCGGCGTATTCGGTCAGCATCACAAAATCGAGCTTCACGACTTTCTTACGCGGGAAGCCGTCAAAATCGGCGTTAACAAAGGCACGGGTGATTTCGCGGGCGCGGTCGGCGCGGAAGTTCATGAAAATCAGCGCGTCGCCATCTTCCATTGCCGCATCGGGTTGGCCGGCGGTGCGAATGACCGTCGCTTTTACAAACTCATCGTTTTCGTCGCGGGCGTAAGCGGCTTGCAGCCCGGCAACGGCGCTGTCGAAGGTGAACTCGCCTTTGGCCTGGGTCATCAGGTCGTACGCCTGTTCGACGCGATCCCAGCGGTTGTCGCGATCCATGGCGAAGTAACGACCAATAATGGACGCCACGCGGCCTTTACCGAGGGCGGCGAATTTCTCTTCAAATTTTTTCAGCGAGGATTCAGCGCTGCGCGGCGGCGTATCGCGGCCATCAAGGAAGGCGTGCAGGTAGATTTTCTCTGCGCCGCGTTCGGCGGCCAGTTCGACCATCGCCATAATGTGATCTTCATGGCTGTGCACGCCGCCCGCGGAGAGCAGGCCCATAATATGCACCGCTTTGCCGGCGCTAACCGCGTTATCCACCGCGCCGCGCAGTACCGGGTTAGTAAAGAAGGTGCGCTCTTTAATTTCAACGTCCAGGCGGGTTAAGTCCTGGTAGACAATACGCCCGGCACCGAGGTTGACGTGGCCCACCTCGGAGTTGCCCATCTGGCGATCCGGCAGACCGACTTCCAGGCCGGAAGCGTCAATCAACGTGTGCGGACGGTTAGCCCACAGGCTATCCATCACCGGGGTTTTAGCGTTGAAAATGGCGTTATCTTGCTGATCTTCGCGATAGCCGTAGCCATCGAGAATCACCAGTACCATAGGTTTTTTTGAAACCGACATTGCGACAACCTCATGCTCTGAAGATAAAAATTTGCGTAATTTTACTACAGCTGAATCGATCAAATAGCCGCAGAAGATCAAAGAAAGGGGTCACCTGAGGGGGTGTTTTACATCGCTTTGTTTATTTTTTTCGTAACACGCCGCAGAAAATGCAATCCATCGCGCTCGCTGGCTGTATTTGCCCAACTGCGCAGGTATACTCCTTGCTGGTTTTTAATCACTTAGTCGGGAGCTGTTACCCCAGATGCAAGAAATTATGCAATTTATTGGACGCAACCCGATACTCTGTATCGGCTGGCTTGCGTTGTTCGCCGCGGTGTTATACACGACCTTCAAAGGCGTCGCGTCGAAAGTGAAAGTGATTTCCCGTGGCGAAGCCACGCGCCTCATCAACAAAGAAGATGCGGTGGTTGTGGACTTACGTCAGCGCGATGATTTCCGTAAAGGTCATATCGCCGGTGCGGTGAATTTGCTGCCAGGCGAGATCAAAGCCAATAATGTAGGTGAGCTTGAAAAACGTAAAAGCACGCCGATTATTGTTGTAGACGGTACCGGCCTGCAGGCGCAGACCCCGGCAAACGAGCTGGTAAAAGCCGGTTTCGAGAAAGTCTTTGTGCTCAAAGACGGTGTCTCCGGCTGGGTCGGCGAAAATCTGCCGTTAGTTCGCGGTAAATAAGTTATCCGGTGGGCTTCGGCTCACGGGGTAAAACCAGGAGAAGAGATATGGCCAATATTGAGATCTACACCAAAGCAACCTGCCCGTTTTGCCACCGCGCAAAAGCGCTGCTGAGCAGCAAAGGCGTTGATTTTGCCGAGCTGCCGATCGACGGCGACATGGTAAAACGTGAAGAGATGATTCAACGTAGTGGCCGTACCACGGTTCCGCAGATCTTTATTGATGCACAGCATATCGGCGGCTGCGACGATTTATTTGCGCTGGATGCGCGTGGCGGATTGGATCCGCTGTTAGGTTAATGCTTTCTAAGCACTACAACACTTAAGGGTTACTTATTCATGTCTGAGCTAAACAACACCGAAATGACTTTCCAGATTCAGCGTATCTACACGAAAGATATCTCTTTCGAAGCGCCGAATGCGCCGCACATCTTTCAGAAAGAGTGGCAGCCGGAAGTCAAACTGGACCTCGACACCGCGTCAACGCAGCTGGCGGACGGCGTGTATGAAGTGGTTCTGCGCGTAACCGTAACCGCCTCGCTGGGCGAAGAGACCGGCTTCCTGTGCGAAGTACAGCAGGGCGGCATCTTCTCTATCGACGGTATCGAAGGCACCCAGATGGCGCACTGCCTGGGCGCATACTGCCCGAACATCCTGTTCCCGTATGCCCGTGAATGCATCACCAGCCTGGTTTCCCGCGGTACATTCCCGCAACTGAACCTTGCACCGGTCAACTTTGATGCGCTGTTCATGAACTACCTGCAACAGCAGACTGGCGAAGGTGCCGAACAACATCAGGATGCCTGATGAACGCACTTAATGCTGCAATGACTGTGATCGGTGCCGGCTCTTACGGCACCGCTCTTGCCATCACGCTGGCAAGAAATGGCCACCAGGTTGTGCTGTGGGGCCATGACCCGAAACATATCGCGACGCTGCAACGTGACCGTTGCAACGTGGCGTTCCTGCCCGATGTGCCTTTCCCCGACACCCTTGAGCTTGAGAGCGACCTTGCCCGCGCGCTGGCCGCCAGCCGCGACATTCTGGTCGTGGTGCCAAGCCACGTCTTTGGCGAGGTGCTGGCGCAGATCAAACCGCTGATGCGCAGCGATGCGCGCATTGTCTGGGCGACAAAAGGGCTGGAGGCAGAAACCGGGCGTCTGTTACAGGACGTGGCGCGTGAAGTCTTAGGCTCCTCTATTCCGCTGGCGGTGATCTCAGGTCCGACGTTCGCCAAAGAGCTGGCGGCGGGAATGCCCACGGCAATCTCTTTAGCCTCCACCGACCCGCAGTTTGCCGACGATCTTCAGCAGCTGCTGCACTGCGGCAAAAGCCTGCGCGTCTACAGCAACCCGGACTTCATTGGCGTGCAGCTTGGCGGCGCGGTGAAGAACGTGATTGCGATTGGCGCAGGCATGTCCGATGGCATCGGCTTTGGCGCGAATGCGCGCACGGCGCTTATCACGCGCGGTCTGACGGAGATGTCGCGACTTGGCGCAGCGCTGGGTGCCGATCCTGCTACCTTTATGGGCATGGCGGGGCTGGGCGATTTGGTGCTGACCTGTACCGACAATCAGTCGCGTAACCGCCGTTTTGGCATGATGCTCGGGCAGGGCATGGATGTCGAAGGCGCGCAGGAGAAGATAGGCCAGGTGGTTGAGGGCTATCGCAATACCAAAGAAGTGCGCGCGCTGGCGCACCGGTTTGGCGTCGAAATGCCAATAACCGAGGAAATTTATCAGGTATTGTATTGCGGAAAAAATGCGCGCGAGGCAGCATTAACGCTGTTGGGCCGCGCCCGCAAGGATGAGCAATAAGCGGCTAATCGCAGGGATTCTCATCACTATCACGTCAAGGCTGGCTGAGTCCGGCCTTGCTTTTATTTCGTCTGGAGTAAGCAATGCCGTGTGAAGAACTGGATCTGGTCTGGAAAAATATCAAAGCCGAAGCGCGCGCGCTGGCGGACTGTGAACCGATGCTGGCCAGTTTTTATCACGCAACCTTACTCAAGCATGAAAACCTCGGCAGTGCCCTGAGCTATATGCTGGCGAACAAGCTGGCGTCGCCCATCATGCCCGCCATCGCCATTCGCGAAGTGGTTGAAGAGGCCTACGCCGCAGACCCGGAGATGATCGCTTCTGCCGCCTGTGATATTCAGGCCGTGCGCACCCGCGACCCGGCGGTGGATAAATACTCAACGCCGCTGCTCTACCTGAAAGGATTCCACGCCCTACAAGCGCACCGTATTGGTCACTGGCTATGGACGCAGGGCCGCCAGGCGCTGGCTATTTTCCTGCAAAACCAGGTCTCGGTGAGCTTCCAGGTCGACATTCACCCGGCTGCTACCATCGGGCGCGGCATCATGCTCGACCATGCCACCGGCATTGTGGTGGGGGAAACGGCGGTTATCGAAGATGATGTGTCGATTCTGCAGTCGGTCACCCTCGGCGGGACCGGCAAAACCAGCGGCGATCGCCATCCGAAGATCCGTGAAGGAGTGATGATTGGCGCAGGGGCGAAGATCCTCGGCAATATCGAAGTGGGACGCGGCGCGAAAATCGGTGCCGGCTCCGTGGTATTGCAGCCCGTACCGCCGCACACCACCGCCGCAGGCGTTCCGGCGCGCATTGTCGGCAAGCCAGAGAGCGATAAACCGGCGATGGATATGGATCAGCATTTCAATGGAGCCAATCACGGGTTTGAATACGGCGACGGTATCTAATTTCTGGCTATTTTACTCGCCAGCCTGAACCCGGGCAGTGCTCAAAATCCTCACGTACTACGTGTACGCTCCGGTTTTTCCGCGCTGTCCGTCTCCAGCCTGCCTTCGCCAATAACGCCAGAAGTGCGGTAGGTTGATGCTCGCTACCCGTACCCGCTACCCGTAGGCCGGATAAGGCGTAGCCGCCATCCGGCAATCTACTCCCAAACCTCACATCAGCTGCGCAACACCGCGCCGGGATACCCGAGCTGGCGCCAGGCTTCATACACCACTACCGACACCGCATTGGAAAGGTTCATGCTGCGGCTGTCCGGCATCATCGGAATACGGATCTTCTGCTCCGGCGGCAGCGCGTCAAGAATGGTGGCGGGCAGGCCGCGGGTTTCCGGGCCAAACATTAAATAATCCCCATCGGCAAACGACACGGCGCTGTGCGCGGGCGTCCCTTTGGTGGTCAGCGCAAACAGGCGCTGAGGCTGAGCGGCGGCCAGAAAGGCGTCGTAATCGGCGTGGCGCTGCACGGCGGTAAATTCGTGGTAATCCAGCCCTGCGCGGCGCAGGCGCTTGTCGTCCCAGGTAAAGCCCATCGGCTCAATGATATGCAGACGAAAGCCGGTGTTCGCGCACAGGCGGATAATATTCCCGGTATTAGGCGGGATCTCAGGTTCAAATAAGACAATGTTCAGCATGCAGCCCCCTTAATAGCGGGGGCAGGATAGCACTCTCCCCAGGGCGGGGAGAGCATTTTTTACTACGCCGCATCGCCGTGCGACAGCGGTGCCAGCGCCGCCGGGATCTCGCTCTGCGCCTGCACCAGCGACTCTTTGCTGATTTCGCGAATCGATTTCGCGCCGGTCAGCGTCATCGCCACGCGCATCTCTTTTTCAATCAGATCCAGCAGGTTAGCCACACCTTGTCGGCCATGTGTCGCCAGCGCATAGAGATAGGCGCGGCCAAGCAGCACGGTGTCTGCGCCGAGCGCAATCATCCGCACCACATCAAGGCCGTTACGAATCCCGCTATCCGCAAGAATGGCAATATCGCCCTTCACCGCATCGGCAATGGCTGGCAGCGCGCGCGCTGAAGAGAGTACGCCATCAAGCTGGCGACCGCCGTGGTTAGAGACGACAATCCCATCCGCGCCAAAACGCA
Organism: Kosakonia sp. Marseille-Q7440; assembly: GCF_965119485.1. Taxonomy (NCBI): domain Bacteria; kingdom Pseudomonadati; phylum Pseudomonadota; class Gammaproteobacteria; order Enterobacterales; family Enterobacteriaceae; genus Kosakonia; species Kosakonia sp. Marseille-Q7440. The sequence goes on from NZ_CBCPLT010000002.1 coordinate 285,635, forward strand.
CCGCGTCGCGGGCATCTTCCGGGTCGAGGATCCCTTTGATCACCATCGGGCCATCCCAAAATTCACGGATCCACTCCAGGTCTTTCCAGGAGATGGAAGGATCAAAGTTGTTCGCCAGCCAGCCAATATAATCCTCCAGCCCGGTAGGTTTACCAAGATAGGCAGAGATATTGCCCAGATCGTGAGGACGACCATTGACGCCCACATCCCACGCCCACTGCGGATGCATCACCGACTGCCAGTAGCGGCGCAGTGCGGCGTTTGGCCCGCTCATCCCGGAGTGCGCATCGCGATAACGTGCACCGGGCGTTGGCATATCGACGGTAAAGACCAGCGTGGAACAGCCCGCTGCCTTTGCCCGCTCCAGCGCATTACGCATAAAGCCGCGATCGCGCAGTACGTAGAGCTGGAACCACATCGGGCGCTTAATGGTTGGCGCAACCTCTTCAATCGGGCAGACGGAGACGGTCGACAGGGTAAAGGGGATGCCTTTGGCATCTGCCGCCCCGGCAGCCTGCACTTCGCCGCGACGGGCATACATACCGCACAGCCCGACGGGTGCCAGCGCCACTGGCATTGAGAGCTGTTCCTTGAACAGCGTGGTCTCAAGGCTCAGGTCGGACATATTCTTCAGTACCCGCTGGCGGAGCGCGACCTGCGAGAGATCCTCGACGTTGCGACGCAGGGTATATTCGGCGTAAGCGCCACCGTCAATATAGTGAAACAGGAACGGCGGCAGAATGCGTTTTGCCGCGGCGCGATAGTCGCTGGCTGCGGAAATAATCATGCTTTTTTCTCCCTTAAATGAATCGGTTGCTCGTCGGGCAGGCGGGTAATGCGCGCCTGGCGGGCCCGGTCTTCGTCAAACTGGCGAATCGTGGTGTGGACGAAAGCGAGGTGCGCCATCATCGCCTGACGCGCTCCCTCGGCATCGCCCGCAAGAATGGCATTCATTACCGTGCGGTGTTGCTCCGTAAGCCGGGCGAAAACCGGCGGAACAAGGTACATCCGCTGGCGGCTCTGCTTGACCGAGGATTGCAGTAGGTCGAAGAAACCGCGCATGGTTTGCAGCAGCACCACATTGTGCGAGGCTTCGGCGATCGCCAGATGGAAACGCACATCCGCCTGCGAGGCGAGATCCGGATCATCGGATTGCGACGCCTCAAAGCAGAGCACGATTTTCTCTTTATCCGCTTCGGTGGCGCGCATCGCCGCATGCCAGGCGGTGCTGGCCTCAATAGCGTGGCGGGCTTCGAGAATATCAAAGCTGTAATCGGGGTCGTCATTGAGCAGCGTTTTCAGCGGCTGGACGATGTTCTGCTCCGACCAGGCCTCATGCTGCCAGCGTACAAAGGTTCCACCCCCGCGGCGGCTCAGCAGCACGCCTTCGCTGACCAGCATTGCCAGCGCTTCGCGTAAGGAGTTGCGTGAAACGCCAAGCTGCACGGCAAGCTGGCGCTCGGCGGGCAACTTCATGCCCGCTTCCAGCTGTTGTTCTGCAATTAACGCCCGTACGCGGTCGGCGACCTCGTCAGCCAGGCGTTTGGGTAATAGGTTCATGGGATCATCCAGGTCAGCACATAAGCCTGCAAGGTGGTGATCACGCCGACCATACAGGTGAATATCAGGCTGTGTTTGACGGTAAAGCGGAAGAGATCGGACTCTTTGCCCACCAGCCCCACCGCCGCACAGGCGATAGCGATGGATTGCGGCGAGATCATCTTGCCGGTCACGCCGCCGGTGGTGTTAGCCGCCACCATCAGCACATCCGAGACGCCAATCTGCTGCGCAGCCGTGGCTTGCAGCGCGGCAAACAGCGCGTTTGATGAGGTGTCGGAGCCGGTTAAAAAGACCCCCAGCCAGCCGAGGAACGGCGAGAAAAAGGTAAATGCGCTGCCGGTGTGCGCCAGTGCTAATGCCAGCGTCGACGACAGGCCGGAGTAGTTGGAGATAAAGGCGAAAGCCAGCACCATACCGATAGAGTAGATGGGCAGCGCCAGCTCTTTCAGCGTACCGGCAAAGGTGGTGATGGCATCCTTCGGTTTCATCTTCAGCCACACAATCGAGAGGATTGCCGCAAAGAGAATGGCGGTGCCGGTGGCAGAGAACCAGTCGAACTTATAGACCGCCGCATACGGCGTGGCGGCGTTCACCACCGGCGGCATGCGCGCCACCAGCTTATCGAGGTGCGGCACGGAGATATTAAACACCCAGTCGTAGAGCGCGCCGCCCGGCGCAAAGAGCGCTTTGAAGGGTGGAACGCTCCACAGCGTCACGGTCGCCGTCAGGAACAGGAATGGCGACCAGGCGCGCAGGATCTGCCCGGCGCTATATTTCGTGCGGGAGAGATCGAGATCGACCTGCGATGCGCCCATATCGCCAAAACGGAAAATGCGCACCGGCTTCCAGCGCTTGAGGAACAGCGTCAGGCAGACCAGCGACACCAGCGAGGAGATGATGTCCGGCAGTTCCGGGCCGATAAAGTTAGAGCTGAGATACTGCGCAATGGCGAACGACCCACCGGCAACCATCACCGCAGGCCAGGTCTCTTTCACCCCGCGCCAGCCATCCATAATCGCCATGATCCAGAAGAGCACAATAATGGTCAGGAAGGGGAGCTGGCGGCCCACCATCTGGCCGATTTCGAAGCTGTCCAGCCCGGTCACCTGGCCGGCAACCAGAATCGGAATGCCCATCGCACCGAAGGCTACCGGCGCGGTGTTGACAATCAGGCACAGCCCGGCGGCATAGAGCGGGTTAAAGCCCAGACCCACCAGCAGGGCGGCGGTAATCGCCACCGGCGCGCCAAACCCGGCGGCCCCTTCCAGAAACGCGCCAAACGAGAAGCCGACAATCAGCATCTGCAAACGCTGGTCTGGCGTAATGGAGAGAATCGACGAGCGAATAATGTCGAACTGACCGGTTTTGACGGAGATCTTATAGACAAAGACGGCGGCGATAATGATCCACGCAATGGGCCACAGACCGTAGAAAAAGCCGTACACCACCGATGCCAGCGCGCGATCCACCGGCATTTTGTAGAACAGCAGCGCAACGGCAAGGGCGATGGCGACGGTCCAGCTTGCCGCAACATAGCCTTTGAGCTTCAGCTTTATCAGCGCGAAAAAGAAGAACAGGATCGGAAGCGATGCGATGAGGCTGGAAAGCCAGAGATTGCCAGCCGGGTCATAGTTCTGTTGCCAGAGCGTCATGCAGGTCTCCTGAGAACCACGGCAAAACCGCGAGCGATAAGTCTCTGCTTAGCTCTGTCTCACAGGTTTTGTAAAAGTGGTCCTGCCAATGCGGTTGTGTAGGGTTTGTGATAACGAATGGTTATCCAAATGTTGCGGCGTGGCAATCAGGCTGTGAAGGCATTTAGTGGAACTGTGAAGCGCGGAGAAAAAGCAGAGGGAATTGGTAGGGCCAATTAAGGCCGCCCGCGCGCTCAAGGGAGGCGGGGCGGAGAGAAGCTGTCAGAACTCGGTGTTGGCGAAGCCGGTCATTGCGTCGAGACCCATTTCACGGCCCAGCGCCGTCATCGGGTGAACCACGACAATCCCGCGCACGCTTTTTTTCAGCTTGCCGAGATCGGCCTGCTCTTTCTTGGTAATCGGGCGGCTGTAGCGCATTTGCGTCAGCTTCTGCGCCTCTTTACTCAGCTTCTGGCTGTACTGGTCGCGCAGACGGGCGATTTCGGTCTCCAGCGTGGTCTTCTCTTTTTCCAGTTCGGCGTACTTCTCAGCCGCGTCAACCAGAGAGAGCTCCGCCTGCTGGTGGCGGATCGCGTCGAGACGGTCGCTCAGACGTTTAATTTCGTTTTTTTCGACTTCTTTCATGATAGGCATTTTCTTCAGGAACAAAGTGCAAGGATACAACACTTCAGGAGGGGATTACTTCTGGAATGCTTTTTTTAAGCTGATCCGTGAGATCAGCTCGGTGAGCGAAAGCACCATGGTGGAGCGCACCACCTGCTGATAACGCTGTTTTTGCATGGCGAAAAAATCTGCATCGCTGGTATCAAAGGCGGGCTGCGGCGGCAGGGCGGCGACGCAGTGCAGCTCGCCAAACGGCCCGAGGATCTCATCATCGGTGAAGGCGTACTCTGTGCCATCATGATTCAGCTCTTCGCGCAGCGCCATCAGCAGCTCGGCATCTTCATACTCGGCCCGCGAGATAACCCCGAGGCCGTAAATCAGCTTCAAACGCACAGACAAATTGCCCAGCGGACCGTCGCCGTCCAGCAGCGGCTCGACGGCATATTTCACCGCGTAGTCATCTTTGCGAAACACCTGTAGCACGAGGATATTGATCGCTTCATTGAGTAACTCAACGGCGGCAATCAAAAAACTGCGCACGGTTTTTCCCGCATTCAGACGCTCGAGTACACGGTTTTCGAAAGCCTGGGTGTGTTCCATTATTGCCTGCATATCTGACAACTTCGTTAGCTGGCGCGGGTTCTCCCGCGCCAATATCGGCATCATGCCTGGGTTTGATAAGCGTTAACGGCTTCGTGTACCACCGGGCTGTCGGCGTCGAGGCCGGAAACCTGCGCCAGTGCCGCCTGCGGGCCTTTCTCAGCAATAAGCTGAGCCAGCTCTTGCGCCTGCGGATCCTCTTCGCTGCGATAGTGCATCGCGGCGGCGATCCCTTGCACCAGGTTGGCGTGCGGCAGGTTGTACTCCAGCGTGCCGAGCAGCGGTTTAATCAGACGGTCGCCCGCGCTCAGTTTACGCAGCGGTTGACGCCCTACGCGCTCGACATCGTCTTTCAGATAGGGGTTCTCAAAACGACCCAGGATTTTCTGAATATAGGCCGCGTGCTTATCCGCATCGAAGCCATAACGCTTGATCAGCACCGCGCCGCTCTCTTCCATCGCGCCTTTCACTACGGCACGAATTTTCTCATCAAGGATCGCGTCGCGAATAGTTTGATGACCGGTCTGTTTTCCAAGGTAGGCGGTTATAGCATGCCCGGTATTCAGCGTGAAGAGCTTGCGCTCAACAAAGGCCATCAAATTGTCGGTCAGCTCCATCCCCGGAATGGTCGGCAGCGCGCCCTTAAACTGGGTTTTGTCGACAATCCACTCGCTGAAGGTCTCCACGGTCACTTCCAGCGGATCGTTGTTGGCAGACGCGGAAGGGGGAACAATGCGGTCAACGGCAGAATCGACGAAGCCGACATGCGCCTCAACCCAGGCTTTATCCTCTTCTGCCAGCTGGGCGAAAACGTGCCCTTTCAGCTGGCTGGTGCCGCGCACCATATTTTCACAGGCGATAATATTCAGCGGCGTATCGATGCCCTGCGCCTTACGTTTTACCAGCCCTTTGGCAACCGCCGGGGCGATGCGCTCCAGCACGACCGGGCCAACGGCGGTGGTGACTAAATCGACCTGCGCAATCAGGTCGACAACTTCATCGCCGATGCTGCTCACCGCATTGACGCCAGAGACGGTATCCACCTGCTCTTGTTCACCGACTACGTGAACCTGATAGCTATGACGGGCGTTGAGGGCGTCCAGAACCACCTGATTAACATCGGCGAACGTCAGTTCAATCCCCGCGTCGGCCAACAGCTTGCCGATAAAGCCACGTCCGATATTACCTGCGCCAAAATGTAATGCTTTCATAGAATGACCCTTAATCAATGTTTTTACCCGAGAGGGCTGGGGTGAGGAACGTCAGCGGCTTCTCCTCACCCAAGCCCTCTCCTCCGAAGAGGAGAGAACGTGGAGCGGATTACTGGTTCAGCAATGCCAGCACTTCCTCAACGCTTGTGGTGTGCGTGAGACGTTCGACAATCGTCTCATCATCCAGCGCAGTGGTCAGGCTGGTAATCACCTGAATGTGTTCGTTATTACGTGCGGCAATACCGATCACCAGATGCGCAATCTCATCCTCTTCTTCACCGAAGCGCACGCCCTGCGGATACTGGCAGAAGACCACGCCGGTTTTCAGGACGCGATCTTTCGCTTCCACCGTGCCGTGCGGAACTGCAATAGACTGGCCCAGATAGGTTGGCGTCATTTTTTCACGTTCCAGCATCGCGTCAATATATTCAGGCTGCACATAGCCGCCTTTGACCAGCTGCTCACCGGCAAAGCGGATCGCCTCTTCTTTCTGCGTGGCGCTACAGCCGAGGAAGATATTCTCCGCGCCCAGCTTAAACAGATGGGTGTTGGAGGTATCAAAGCTGTCCTGCAGGCTGCTGTTAACCTTCGCTTCGTTAGTCGTGTGGCGTTGGGCGGCCGCCAGACGCTCGGTCAGGCCGGTGTACAGGCCGCTGTCGAGGAAGTTGGTCAGCGAGATATGCTGCGCTTGCGGTGCCTGGCGCATGGCGCGCTCGGTCAGGTCGCGGTGCGTAATCACCAGATCGACATCAGACGGCAGGCTGTTAATCGCACTGTTGGTAACAGAGATGTTGGTCAGGCCCGCATCCTGCACTTTCTTACGCAGCACACCTGCGCCCATGGCGCTGGAGCCCATTCCGGCATCACATGCGACGATGATTTTGCGCACGTGGCTCAGATCGTTAGTGACATCTTTTGTCCCCTGCGCAGTAGTAGCGCCTTTGGACTCAGCTTTCATATCCTGCATACGGCGGGTTGCCGCTTCGATATCGTCCTCTTCCTCTTTCACTTTGCTGGTTTTCAGCAGGATTGCCGCGATAACGAAGGAGACAATCATGGCTGCGAAAATCGCCGCGAGGTTAGCGAAGTAGGCACCTTTTGGCGTCATCGCCAGTACCGCGAGGATAGAGCCAGGAGAAGCCGGAGAGACCAGGCCGCCGTTCAGCACGCTCAGGGTAAAGACGCCGGTCATACCGCCGAGGATCACCGCAATCAGCAGACGCGGGTTCATCAGCACGTACGGGAAGTAAATCTCATGGATCCCGCCGAGGAAGTGAATAATCGCCGCGCCGCCCGCAGACTGCTTCGCGCTGCCGCGACCGAAAAACATATACGCCAGCAGGATACCCATACCCGGGCCCGGGTTCGCTTCAATCAGGAAGAAGATGGACTTGCCGATCTCATGGGACTGCTGAATACCCAGCGGCGAGAAGATGCCGTGGTTGATGGCGTTGTTAAGGAAGAGGATTTTCGCCGGCTCAACGAAGATAGAGGCCAGCGGCAGCATGTCGTGAACCACCATAAAGTTCACGCCTGCGGCGAGCGCTTTCGAGAGCACTTCCACCGCCGGGCCAATCGCCAGGAACGCCAGAATGGCGAGGATCATCCCGATGATGCCAGCGGAGAAGTTGTTCACCAGCATTTCGAAACCGGACTTGATCTTACCGTCGACGGCCGCGTCAAATTTCTTGATGCAGTAGCCGCCCAGCGGGCCTGCAATCATCGCGCCGAGGAACATCGGCATATCCGCGCCTACGATCACGCCCATGGTGGTGATAGCACCGACCACGCCGCCGCGATCGCCGCCTACCAGGCGACCGCCGGTAAAGCCGATCAGCAGTGGCAGCAGGTAGGTAATCATAGGGCCGACGAGTTTCGCCAGCGTCTCGTTAGGTAACCATCCTGTCGGAATAAACAGGGCGGTGATAATCCCCCACGCGATAAAGGCGCCGATATTCGGCATCACCATATTGCTCAGGAAACGACCAAAGCTTTGCACCTTGATCTTGATATCGGATGACATAGAACACCCCTTCTTATGTTTGCTAGCGCACAGGCCGGAAGCCCGAGGTTTATTGTTAATGTGGCGGCAGAGGTAGCCGGACCTGAATTGTCTGTGATGCGGAATCTGGCACCGAATCGTTAACCTGTCCAGATGACACACTTTTATGTGATCTCGATCACGATGAAGAGAGGGGTTATCCACCATTAACAGTGATTTTCGTCACAAAAAATGAGTGTAAAAAAAGAACAGTGCGCAGAATTTGTGCGGCATCGGGCATTAAATGTGAGTTATGTCACATTTATTTGCCGAAGGTTTGTTAGTAATTTGTGACATCAATCACAAGATATTTTCCTCGGAAAATTCCGAACGTGATCGACCGCAAAGTGCGTCTTTTCACCAGCCCAAAGATGTAACTCCCTTTCATCATCCAGGTGGTAATGATGCTGGCATAAGAAATTGACACGGTGATGAACGCAACGCGCGCCTTTTATGCTTTAAGAGAGGCTCTTTTTTTCAGTAAGAGGTTCCTGGTTTTCGCGGCCTGACATTCCAGCACGGGTTAAAAGGACTATTTTATTAATGCCGGGCGATGTAAAGAGGTTCGCTGTACAACCCCCGCACGTGACGTACACTCTTTTTTATCCCTGCGGCAAATTTCAAAAGGACACGGCAATGAAACTGATCGGCAGCTATACCAGCCCGTTTGTACGCAAAATCTCCGTCATACTGCTGGAAAAAGGCATCACCTTTGAATTTATCAATGAGCAGCCCTACAGCGCCGACAGCGGCGTCGGTCACTACAATCCGCTCGGCAAAGTACCGGCGCTGGTCACCGATGAGGGAGAAGTGTGGTACGACTCGCCGATCATTGCGCAATACATTGACCTGCTGGATGCAGAGCCGCCGATGCTGCCGGACGATGCTAAGGCGGCGCTGAAAATCCGCCAGCTGGAAGCGCTGGCCGACGGCATTATGGACGCTGCGCTGGTCTCGGTGCGTGAATTAGCCCGCCCCGTAGAGCAGCAGTCGCAGGCGGAACTGCTGCGCCAGCGGGAAAAAGTCTCTCGCGGTCTGGATGCGCTGGAGAAGTGCCTGCAAGAGGGCGAACTCGGTGTCGATACGCTTAATCTTGCAACCATCGCGATTGCCTGCGCCATCAGCTACCTCAACTTCCGCCGCGTCTCGCCGGGCTGGAACGTCAATCGCCCGTTGCTGGTGAAGCTGGTGGAAAATCTCTTCCAGCGTGAAAGCTTTGCCCGCACGGAACCGCCCAAGGCGTGATCCGTGTTATGCCCGCCTGAGAAAATCGCTGTACAATCCCCCTCACGTCAACACCCCTGACGGGAGGGGTAACTCCACAGCCGGGCCTTTTCATGACAACTCTTTACAGCCAGATTCCTTCGACCGATCGCCTGTTACGTGATGAGGCGTTCGCATCGCTGTTAACCACGTATGGCCACAGCCGCGTCACGCAAACCCTGCGTCATTTGCAGGATGAAGCGCGCGCAGAGATCCGTGACGCCCGGCGCTTGCCTGCCTGGTGTGAAAACTGGGCGCAGGCCGCGTTACAGCACCTGGAGCAGGAAAACAGTGGCGCGTTGCGTTCGGTGTTTAACCTCAGCGGCACGGTGCTGCATACCAACCTCGGGCGCGCGGTGCAGTCGCAGGCGGCCATTGATGCGGTGACGACGGCGATGGGCTCGGCGGTAACGCTGGAGTACGATCTCGACGGTGCCGGGCGCGGTCATCGCGATCGCGCCATTGCGGCGCTGCTCTGCCAGTTAACCGGCGCGGAAGATGCCTGCATCGTCAACAACAATGCCGCGGCGGTGCTGCTGATGCTGGCGGCAACGTCATCCGGTGGTGAAGTGGTGGTATCGCGCGGCGAGCTGGTGGAGATTGGCGGCGCGTTTCGCATTCCTGATGTGATGCGCCAGGCGGGCTGCATTTTGCATGAAGTGGGCACCACCAACCGCACCCACGCCAAAGATTACCGCCAGGCGATCAATGCCAATACCGCGTCGTTGATGAAAGTCCACATCAGTAACTACCACATTGCAGGCTTTACCAAAGCGGTGGAGGAAGCCGAGCTGGTGGAACTGGCGCAGGAAGCCGACCTGCCGGTGATTGTCGATCTCGGCAGCGGCTCGCTGGTCGATTTAAGCCTCTACGGTTTACCAAAAGAGCCGATGCCGCAGGCGCTTATCGCTGCGGGCGTCAGCCTGGTGAGCTTCTCCGGCGATAAGCTACTCGGTGGGCCGCAGGCGGGGATTATCGTTGGTAAAAAAGCGTTGATTGAACAGCTTCAGCACCACCCGCTAAAACGCGCGCTGCGGGCGGATAAAATGACCCTCGCGGCGCTGGAAGCGACGTTGCGCCTCTATCTGCACCCGGAAAAACTGACGCAAAATCTGCCGACGTTGCGCTATCTCACCCGCCCACAGGCGGAAATCCGTGACCAGGCCCAGCGCTTATGCGACGCGCTTACCGCCCGCTACAGCGAGTTTGCGCTGCGCGTCGAGCCCTGTCTGTCGCAAATTGGCAGCGGATCGCTGCCCGTCGAGCGGCTGCCGGGCGCGGCGCTAACCTTTACCCCGCATGACGGCAGCGGCCGTCGGCTGGAAGCGCTGGCAAGCGAGTGGCGCGCGCTGCCGCAGCCGGTGATTGGCCGTATCTATGAGGGCCGTCTGTGGCTCGACTGCCGCTGTCTTGATGATGAATCCCGCTTGCTGGAGATATTGCTGAAATGATTATTGCCACTGCCGGGCATGTTGACCACGGCAAAACCACCCTGATCGAGGCCATTACCGGCGTCAACGCCGACCGCTTGCCGGAAGAGAAGCGGCGCGGCATGACCATCGATCTCGGCTACGCCTACTGGCCACAGCCGGATGGCCGCGTGCCGGGCTTTATAGATGTGCCGGGGCATGAAAAATTCCTCAGTAATATGCTGGCGGGCGTCGGCGGTATCGATCACGCCCTGCTGGTGGTGGCCTGCGACGATGGCGTGATGGCGCAGACCCGTGAACATCTGGCGATTTTGCAACTGACCGGCAACCCGGCGCTGACCGTCGCGCTCACTAAAGCCGATCGCGTCGACGAAGCGCGTATCAACGAGGTGCGCGAAGAGGTGGAGAAGACCTTACGGGAGTTTGGCTACCCGCAGGCGACGCTGTTTGTCACCGCTGCCGCCGAAATGCGCGGCATTGATGAACTGCGCGCGCACCTGTTGCAGCTGCCGGAGCGGGCGCACCCGGAGCATCAGCGCTTCCGGCTGGCGCTGGATCGCGCCTTTACGGTGAAGGGGGCAGGGCTGGTAGTCACCGGCACGGCGCTCTCCGGCGATGTCCGTATCGGCGATACGCTGTGGCTCACCGGCGTTAATAAGCCGATGCGCGTGCGCGGTCTGCATGCGCAGAATCAACCCGTTGAACATGCTCACGCCGGGCAGCGCATTGCGCTGAACATTGCCGGTGATGCGGAAAAAGAGGCGCTCAGCCGCGGCGACTGGCTGCTGTCGCAACAGCCGCCTGCGCCAACGGAGCGGGTGATTGTTGCCCTCCATAGCCATACGCCGCTCACCCAGTGGCAGCCGCTGCATATCCATCACGCCGCCAGCCATGTCACCGGGCGCGTGTCGCTGCTGGAGGATGGCCTAGCCGAGCTGGTGCTGGATACGCCGCTATGGCTGGCAGATAACGACCGGCTGGTGCTGCGCGATATCTCCGCGCGCACTACGCTTGCGGGCGCTCGCGTGGTAACGCTGAACTCGCCGCGGCGCGGCAAGCGCAAAGCGGATTACCTGGCGTGGATCGCCGCCCTTGCGCGTGCTGAAGATGATGCGCAGGCGCTCAGCGCGCACCTGTCGCGCGGCGCGGTGGATCTCACCGCCTTCGGCTGGGCGCGCCAGCTCAGCGCCAGCGGCCTGAATCTGCTGCTGGAAAATCCCTGTTTTATTCGGGCCGGTAATAACCTGCTCGATGCGCCGATAGCCGCCCGCTGGCAGCGCAAGCTGCTGGAGACGCTGGCAACCTACCATCAACAGCACCATGACGAACCCGGCCCTGGCCGCGAGCGTTTGCGCCGCATGGCGCTGCCGATGGAGGATGAAGCGCTGGTCTTAACGCTGATTGAGCGTATGCGCGAGAGCGGCGATATCCAGAGCCATCACGGCTGGCTGCATCTGCCGGAGCATAAAGCGGGCTTTAACGATGAGCAGGCGCAGCTGTGGCAGAAAGCCGCACCGCTCTTCGGCGATGAACCCTGGTGGGTGCGTGATTTAGCGCGTGAAACGGGGGTTGATGAGCAGGTGATGCGCGGCGTATTGCGCCAGGCGGCGCAGCAGGGGCTGATCACCGCCATCGTCAAAGACCGCTACTACCGCAACGATCGCATTGTCACCTTCGCCAGCATGATCCGCGATCTCGATCAGGGGCGCGGCTCCACCAGCGCGGCGGATTTTCGCGACCGGCTTAATGTCGGGCGCAAGCTGGCGATTCAGATCCTCGAATACTTCGATCGCATTGGTTTTACCCGCCGCCGTGGCAACGACCATATTCTGCGCGACAAGGCGCTCTTTATTAACGAGAAGGGGTAAGGCACTTCGCCCGGGGATAAATGTGCCGATCTGCCGGGTGCGATCAAAGCACGCAGGCAGTTTTTTCTGGCACTCTCGCTCTTTTCAGCCTCAGGCGGGAGGACGCGTGAACCGATTTATCATCGCCGATGCGGCAAAATGCATCGGCTGCCGCACCTGCGAAGTGGCCTGCGCGGTGTCGCACCAGCAAAATCAGGATTGTTCGGGCCTTAATCCCGCCCGTTTCTCTTCACGCATTCGCGTGGTCAAAACCGGCGACTTTTCCACGGCAGTTACCTGCCATCACTGTGAAGAGGCGCCCTGTGCCAGAGCCTGCCCGGTTGGTGCCATTTACCGCGCGCAGGGCGCAGTGCTGGTGGAGCAGGCGCGCTGTATTGGCTGCAAAAGCTGCATGATCGCCTGCCCGTTTGGCGCAATGGAGGTGACTTCAGCGCCGTTACAGGCGCTGAAGTGCGATCTCTGTCAGCACCGCGACGGCGGGCCAGCCTGCGTTGAGGCCTGCCCGACGAGCGCGCTGAGTTGTGTCGATCCGGCGCGCTTACGCGAAGCGCGGCTAAAAAGCCTGCCCGCGTAACCCTCTGTTAGGCGCTGTGCTACTGCCAGGCGCGCTCCACCTCTTCGGCGAGGATTTTAACGCCCGCTTCGATAAGCTCTGGCTCCGGCACATAGTTCATGCGCATGCATTGATGGGTGTGCGGCCACGGCTTATCGAGGCCGGGGAAGAAGTAGTCTCCCGGCACCATCAACACGCCGCGTTTTTTCAGGCGCTGGTACAAAAGCTCGGTGCTGATCGGCAGATCTTTAAACCACAGCCAGAGGAAAATCGCCCCTTCCGGTTTGTGGATCAGGCAGCGCTCCGGCGGCAGATAACGGCGCAGCGTGGCGATGGTCTCCTGCACGCGCTGGTAGTAAAACGGCTTAATCACCTCGTTAGAGAGGCGCAGCAGGTCTTTGCGCTTAATCATCTCGCACATCATCGCCGGGCCAATGCCGCCCGGTGAGAGGCTGATAATGCCGTTCATATTGCGAATGGCAGAGATCACTTTGTCATTGGCGATAATAATGCCGCAGCGGCTGCCCGGCAGGCCCAGCTTCGACAGGCTCATGCAGAGAATGATATTCGGGTTCCACAGCGGGCGCGCTTCGCTGAAGATAATGCCGGGGAAGGGGACGCCGTAGGCGTTATCAATCACCAGCGGGATATTGTGCTGATTGGCCAGCACGTCCAGCTTCATCAGCTCCTCATCGGTGATGACGTTGCCGGTCGGGTTGGTGGGGCGCGAGACGCAGATCATCCCCGTTTCTTCACCAATATGCAGGTGCTCGAAATCGACGTGGTACTTAAACTGCCCTTCCGGCAGCAGTTCGATATTGGGTCGCGTGGAGACGAAGAGATCCTCTTCCAGCCCGGCGTCGGCGTAGCCGATATACTCGGGTGCCAGCGGGAAGAGCACTTTGCGCGTGCTGCCGTCGGCGCGGCGGCCGGCAAAGAGGTTAAACAAGTAGAAAAACGCGCTCTGGCTGCCGTTTGTCAGTGCAATGTTCTGCGGTTCAATATCCCAACCTAACTCTTCACGCAGCATCGCGGCCAGCGCCGTCAGAAGCTCGGTTTTACCCTGCGGACCATCGTAATTACACAGGGCATCCGTGGCGCTGCCGCTCTCCAGCATCTGTGAAAGTAGCTGCTGGAAGTAGTCGGTCATCGCCGGGATTTTTGCCGGGTTGCCACCGCCGAGCATGATAGCGCCTGGGGTGCGTAAACCGTCGTTAAGATCCTCCATCAGACGCGTAATGCCTGAATGTCGGGTAAATTTGTCGCCGAAAAGTGAAAATGTCATCGCTACTGCTCTGTCGGGCTGCGGGTGAAAGTGGCTAACCATAACGCTCTCACCCGCGAGGTGCAAATCTCCCTTCGTCGCAGTTTATCGACGTTTGCTCTTAACAAGATTGCTTTATCAGCACAATATTCTGGTATTAATTCTGCTGTGTACGTCCGGCCCAGACGACCATCACTTTATCCTCGCCCTGGGTGCGCACAAAGCCGTAACCCTGCGACAATGTAAGCGATGTTTGCTTGCCGCTGCCGAGTGCCGGATGGCGGGCGCGGAACTGGCCAAGCGTCTGCCAGTGGCGCAGGCTGGCGGCGGCTTTACCGTCAAGATCCTGCCAGTTCATCTGCGATCGTGTGCCCTGTAGCGGATCCGAACCCGTCGGGCCGAATGGACGATCGGATTCGTCGCCGTAGAAGATCTGCACCGCACCAGGGGCAAGCAGCAACAGCTCTGCCGACTGCGCACCGCCTTCGCGGAACAGGCGGGTATCGTGTGAGGAGAGGTAGCTCAGCACATTAAAGCTTTGCAGCTTCTCCGCCATCTCTTGCCAGACGCTGTCCATATTCGCCAGGCAACTGGCTGCATCTGCGGCCTGCTGCTGGTAATCAAAGTTGATCATCGCATCGAAACCGTGCTGATAGTAAGCGCTCTGCATCACGCCGTGCCCCCAGGACTCGCCGGTCATCCAGAAGGGCGCATCGTCGATTTTTTTCTGCGGGTTGGCCTGTTTCCACTCCGCCAGCGCCGCCGTTGCCTGGGTTTTCAACTGCTGCCAGGCCTCCAGCTCAACGTGCTTGGCGGTATCAACGCGGAAACCATCAATGCCGTAGTCGCGCACCCACTGGCTCAGCCAGTGGGTCAAATAGTCGCGTGGCGTGTAACCGGCAATCTCGCGCGCGGCGGTATCCGGTTTATGGCGATAAAAGAGCGGCAGCCCGGAAGCCTCTTTCGATTCGGTTTTCAGATCCGGCAGGAAGGCCAGCGACATCGTCAAATCGTCGAAACCGGGGTTGTCGTAATCGCCAATATCGGTGCGGATCCACTTTTTGCCCCACCAGTTTTGCCAGGCGGTTTTATCGCTGAAGTTGATGTAATCATTGAAGCTGTGCCAGGTTTGCCCGGCGGCGGGTTTCCAGTCGGTCCAGTGCTCGCCGAGGATTTTTTTACGCTCCTCCTCTTTCAGGTAGAGCGCGCCGAACTGGTAGGTCTGCATATCCGCAAGCGTTGCGTAACCGGCGTGGTTCATCACCACATCAAACAGCACGCGGATGCCGCGGCGGTGCGCTTCATCAACCAGCGTGCGCAGATCGTTTTCATCGCCCATATTGGCGTCGAGGCGCGTCCAGTCGAGCGTGTAGTAACCGTGGTAGGCGTAGTGGGGGAAATCCCCTTTGGTGCCGCCGCCAACCCAGCCGTGGATCTGCTCCAGCGGCGAGCTGATCCACAGCGCGTTTACGCCAAGTTTTTGCAAATAGTCGAGCTTGCTGGTCAGCCCCTTCAGGTCACCGCCGTGAAAGGTGCCAATCTCCTGCATGCCATCTTTGTGCCGCCCGTAGCTGTTGTCATTGGCGGGATCGCCGTTGACATAGCGGTCGGTCAGCACGAAGTAGACCGTGGCGTTATGCCACTGAAACGGTGCCGCGCCGCGCGTCTGCGCTGGCTCAAGCAGCAGCAGGCCGTTGCTCTCTTTCGCTGGCAGCAGCGTGATTTTGCCCTCGCGCACCGTTGCGGTTTGCTGGCTGTAGAAATCCCGCACTTCGCTGCCTTCCGGGAAGGTGTCGCCCACCGGAATGGTCAGCGGTTTATCGCTGCGCACCGGGCACTGGCGCGCCACCACCGCTTGCTTCTCTGCCGGGGCTTTCACGCTGATTAACAGCGTCGGCGTGCCGGAGCGGGTATCAAGCTGGAGCTGATAGTCGCCGTCGCGGAAGATGCGCCACTGCGGCGCGCTGGCGCTGCACGGCACCAGTGACAGCATCTGATTGAGCTTGATGGCACCGGCAGGCTGCCAGCACGCGTCGCCTTGCTGTACGGTAACGGGCATCTCACCCTTTTTCAGCGTTGCCTGGCTGCGCCAGACGCCGGTGCCGTCGTCGGTTAATGCGGGAAAACCGGCCGCCGTCCAGTTGGCGCAGGCGACGCCGGGCAGTAACAGCAGAAGTAAGGCAGCGTGTTTCATCAATAAGCCCCGTGATAGCGATTTTCCCTAGTGTGCCCGTCTGCTGGCCCGGGTAACTCCTCCCCATCGCCGGTTCGCCAGGGAGGAGAGCTAAGGTTGAGAAAATACGTAAAACGTGCGGTTTTCAATATTGCGATAATCGCCGCAATTTTAAGAACTTGTGCGTTTTATATGCAGTTTACTGGTGACATAGTTTCAGAATTGGATTATTTCTGTACGTGCCCGATAAGGTTAATTTTGGTATGATTTGCGATTCAGCCCGCAAAATCGTGCATAAAAGAAGGCGTTGGAATGCTTATATCCGACCAGGAGACCTAATGATATCGATACCCATGCGACGAAGTGGGGCGACGATACTCATGTTTTTCACCTTGATGTTTTCAGGTGGAGTGCTGGCAAAAACGCACACAGAAACAGCGAGTCACAAAGCCCACGTCACTAAGGCAAGCGTAAAAAAACAGGCAAGCAGTAAGAAAGAGTATTCTCGCAATAGTGTAAAAAGCCGTTCACTTCCTGATTTGCGAAAATACCCTTCCGGGACACCACGAAAGAGAGCGTTTCTCCGGACCGTAATGCCTTACATCACCAGCAAAAACGCTGCGATCACCGCGGAGCGTAACTGGCTGCTCAGAAAACAGTACGACAGCCAGTGGTCGCCCTCTGAGCGCACGCGTATGAAGGATATTGCCAAACGCTACAAGGTAAGCTGGTCCGGGAATACGCGCCGTATTCCGTGGAACACGCTGCTGGAGCGCGTTGACATTATTCCGGACAGCATGGTTGCCACTATGGCCGCAGCAGAGAGCGGCTGGGGCACCTCTAAGCTGGCGCGCAGCAACAACAACCTGTTCGGCATGAAGTGCGCGAAAGGCGCCTGTAAAAGCGGCTCGGGCAGAGTGAAAGGCTACTCGCAGTTTGGCTCGGTGCAGGAGTCGGTAGACGCTTACGTCACCAACCTGAATACGCACGCGGCCTATGCTTCATTCCGTAAATCCCGTGCGCAGCTGCGTAAAGCGGACCAGGAAGTGACGGCGACGGCGATGATCCACAAGCTGAAGGGCTACTCCACCCGCGGCGCGAGTTATAACAACTATCTGTTTGCCATGTATCAGGACAATCAGCAGTTAATTGCCGCCCACATGTAACCCCGCTTGCTGAAACGCCTTCCACCCGGAAGGCGTTTTTCTTTGCGCCTAGATCAGGATTTCGCTGTAGCGATCGCGATAATCCTTCGGCGTGCTGTCGTAGGCCTTGCGGAATACCGAGTAGAAGTACTGCAATGACGGGTAGCCGCACATCTGCGAAATCTCATTGATAGAGAGCGAGGTGGAGATCAGCAGGCTGCGCGCTTTCTCCAGCTTCTCGGCGTGGATCACTGCGTGAATGGTTTCGCCCACCTCCTCCTTGAAGCGCTTCTCCAGATTGGAGCGCGAAATACCGACCGCATCCAGCACCTGATCGACCTTAATGCCTTTGCAGGCGTGGTTGCGGATGTAGTGCATCGCCTGAATCACCGCCGGATCGTTCAGCGAGCGGTAATCCGTTGAACGGCGGGCAACCACCCGCATCGGCGGCACCAGCAGACGCTGCAACGGCATCGCTTCGTTATCCAGCAGCCGGTGCAGCAGCTTTGCGGCCTGGTAACCCATCTGCCGCGTGCCCTGCGCCACCGAGGAGAGCGCGACGCGGGAGAGGTAGCGGGTCAGCTCTTCGTTATCAATGCCGATCACGCACAGCTTTTCCGGCACCGGGATATGCAGATGGTCGCAGACCTGCAAAACGTGGCGCGCCCGCGCGTCGGTGACGGCGATAATCCCCGTTTGCGGCGGCAGCGTTTGCAGCCAGTCGGCAAGGCGATTTTGCGCATGCTGCCAGTTTTCCGGCGCGGTGGTCAGCCCCTGGTAGACCACACCGCGATACTTCTCCTGCGCCACCAACTGGCAGAAGGCATATTCCCGCTCGGCGGCCCAGCGCTTGCCGCTCGAGGCGGGCAGGCCGTAAAAGGCGAAGCGATGCACCCCTTTCTCTTTCAGGTGCAGAAACGCGCTCTCGACCAGCGCGTGGTTGTCGGTGGCGATATAGTGCACCGGCGGGTAGTGCTCCGGCGTGTGGTAAGAGCCGCCGACGCCGACAATCGGTACATCGACATCCGCCAATAGCCGCTCAATCTCCCGGTCATCGTAGTCGGCGATCACGCCGTCGCCGAGCCACTCCTTAATGTTCTCAATACGGGCGCGGAAATCCTCCTCGATAAAGATATCCCACTCCGATTGCGACGCCTGAAGATACTCCCCAACGCCTTCAACCACCTGACGGTCGTAGGCTTTATTCGCGTTAAATAACAGCGTGATGCGATTGCGCTTTTCAAACATAGTGGTTCGCTTCCTGACTATTCATCAGTTCTGATTACCATATTCAACACACTGCCGGACAAAAATAATCCGGCAGTGTGATCGCGCCTCGGTTCGCCCGGCTCAGGCGCGACGTTTGGTGGCGGAGTCCATCCACACCGCCAGCAGTAAAATGGCTCCTTTGACGATGTACTGCCAGAAGGTGGGGACATCCATCATGCTCATGCCGTTATCCAGCGAGGCCATAATGAAAGCGCCCATTACCGCGCCCGCCACGCTGCCGATGCCGCCCGCCAGGCTGGTGCCGCCAATCACGCAGGCGGCAATCGCATCCAGCTCGGCAATGTTCCCGGCCGACGGCGAACCGGCACCGAGACGCGAGCTGAGGATAAGCCCGGCAATCGCCACCATCAGGCCATTAATCGCAAAGACTGCCAGCTTGGTGCGCTCAACGTTAATACCGGAGAGCCGCGCCGCTTCAAGGTTGCCGCCGATGGCGTAAATGCGGCGGCCAAAAGCGGTGCGCGTCGCCATAAACAGCCCGGCCAGCAGCAGAAAGACCAGCAGCAGCACCGGCGTCGGCACGCCGCGATAATCATTCAGCAGCCAGATGGCACCGAGCACAATCACCGCGATCAGCGCCTGACGGCCAACCGCATGGCCGGAAGAGGAGGTGGCTAAGCCGAGCGACTGGCGGCGCATGCGCCCGCGCCACTGCCAGAGCACAAAGGCGACCAGCCCGAGCGCGCCAACGCCGAAGCCCACGCCGTCCGGCAGATAGCTCTGGCCGATTTGCGACATCGCCGCACTGGTGGGGGAAACGGTGGTGCCGTTGGTAATGCCGATTAACACGCCGCGAAACGCCAGCATCCCGGCAAGGGTGACGATAAACGACGGCACTTTGCGATAGGCAACCCACCAGCCGTTCCACGCGCCGAGCAGCAGGCCAAGCAGCAGCGTCACCACCACGGTGAGGGGCAGCGGCCAGCCGAGCCAGACGTCAAAAATAGCCGCCGCACCGCCCAGCAGACCCATCATCGAGCCTACCGAGAGGTCAATCTCGGCCGAGATAATGACAAACACCATCCCCACCGCGAGGATGCCGGTGATGGCGGTCTGGCGCAGCAGGTTAGAGATATTACGCGCGCTCAGGTAGGCACCGTCGGTCATGCCGGTGAAAAAGAGCATGATCACAACGATGGCCGCAAGCATCACAAACACCTGCAGGTTGAGTGATTTCAGCCCGGAGAAGGGGCCCGGCGACGCGGTGGATAACTGACTTTCAGACGGGTTGCTTTTCGACATGATGTTCGCTCCTCAGCGCCGCTTCCATAACCTGCTCCTGGGTCAAATGACGGTTGATAAGATCGGCTTTCAGCTTCCCTTCGTGCATCACCAGCACGCGGTCGCTCAGGCCCAGCACTTCGGGCAGCTCGGAGGAGATCACAATCACCGCGATCCCCTGCTGCACCAGTTGGTTAATCAGTTTGTAGATTTCATATTTCGCGCCGATATCGATGCCGCGCGTCGGCTCATCAAGGATCAAAATGCGCGGGTTGAGCAGCAGGCAGCGGGCGAGAATCGCTTTCTGCTGGTTGCCGCCGCTCAGCCGGCCAATCGCCAGCTCCGGCGACGAGGTTTTTACTTTCAGCCGCTGGATGGACTGCAAAATGCACGCCTGCTCGGCGGCGTCATCGAGGCTACTCAGGCTGCCGGTAAACTGGTTTAGCGCCGCCAGCGTGATGTTTTTGCCCACCGCCATCACCGGCACAATGCCGTCGCGCTTGCGATCCTCCGGTACCATGGCGATGCCGTGACCAATCGCCTGCTGGCAGTTGCGGATCTCAACCTCCTTGCCATCCAGAAAAATTTTTCCCTCCCAGCGCCCCGGCCAGACACCAAACAGGCACTGCACGGCTTCGGTGCGCCCGGCGCCGACCAGCCCGGCAATGCCGAGGATCTCGCCGCGCTTGAGGCTAAAGGAGACGTCATTGACGCGTTTGATATGGCGGTTAACCGGATGCCAGGCGGTGAGGTGCTCGACGCGCAGGATCTCCTCGCCGTGGGTGTGCGGTTCATTGGGGTAGAGCGCCGTCAGCTCGCGGCCGACCATCATGGTGATGATGTCATCTTCACTCATCCCTGCCGCATCGCGGGTGCCGATATGCTTCCCGTCGCGGATAACGCAGATGACGTCGGAGATGGCTTTCACTTCATTAAGCTTATGGGAGATGTAAACGCAGGCGATATCGTGGTTGCGCAGGTCGCGGATGATATCGAGCAGTACCGCCGTCTCCTGCTCGGTCAGCGAGGCGGTCGGCTCATCTAAAATCAGCAACCGTACCTGCTTGTTCAGCGCCTTAGCGATCTCCACCAGCTGCTGCTGGCCCAGGCCTAAGTCACCGACGCGGGTATCGGGCGAGATGGCGAGGCTCACCTGTTTGAGCAGCTTCTCGCAGCGCAGGGTCATCTGGTCGTAATCCATCACGCCGTGGCGGGTGATCTCCGCGCCAAGGAAGATGTTCTCCAGCACCGTGAGATGCTTCACCAGCGCCAGCTCCTGGTGAATGATGGCGATCCCTTTACGCTCGGTATCGCGGATATGGTTTGCTTGCAGAAGCTCCCCTGCAAAGTAGATTTCGCCTTCATAGCTGCCGGTCGGATAGATGCCGCACAGCACTTTCATCAGGGTCGATTTACCCGAACCGTTTTCGCCGCACAGGGAGAGCACTTCGCCCGCGTTAAGTTGCAGGCTGACGTTATCAATCGCCTTCACGACGCCGAAGGCTTTGGTGATGTTCTTCATTTCGAGTAAGTAAGGCATGGCTGCTCCACGTCGATCGCTTATCAGACAGCGCCTGAAGTGAGGGCGGCGGCGCGCCTGATTCTGAACTCAGGCGCGCCGTCGTTTTCAGAGCTGATTCTTCTGGTGGAAGCCGTCTTTGATCACCGTAGCGTCAATATTCTCTTTGGTGACTTCAATCGGCGTCAGCAGGCGGGCAGGCACATCTTTCAGGCCATTATTGAGTGAGGCATCGGCCTTCGGCTGCTTACCGTTGCCAAGCTCGACGGCGATCTCCGCCGCGGTGTTGGCAAGCTGGGTGATAGGTTTATAGACGGTCATCGTCTGGCTGCCGTTCATCAGGCGTTTGACCCCGGCGAGATCCGCATCCTGGCCGGAGATGGCAACTTTGCCCGCCAGCCCTTGCGCGCTCAATGCCTGAATAGCGCCGCCAGCGGTTGCGTCATTCGAGGCAACCACGGCATCGATTTTATTGTTGTTGGCGGTCAGCGCGTTCTCCATTATTTTCAGCGCGTTTTCCGGCAGCCAGCCATCGACCCACTGATCGCCGACAATTTTAATTTTCCCGCTGTCGATATAGGGCTTTAACACCTTCATCTGCCCGGCGCGGAACAGCTTGGCGTTATTATCCACCGGCGAGCCGCCCATTAAGAAATAATTACCCTGCGGCACCTTATTGACCAGGCTTTGCGCCTGTAATTCCCCGACTTTTTCATTGTCGAAGGAGATATAGAAATCGATATCCGCATTATTAATCATGCGGTCATAGGCCAGAACTTTAATTCCTTCCTGTTTGGCTTCTTTCACAACGTTACTTAATACCTGACCGTTGTAGGGAATAATAACCAGCACGTCGACGCCGCGGTTGATCATATTTTCGATTTGCGACATCTGGGTCTCTTCATTACCGTTCGCCGACTGGACAAAGACATCGGCACCGAGAGATTCGGCTTTCTTAACAAAAATGTCGCGATCTTTTTGCCAGCGTTCAAGACGGAGATCGTCAATCGCCATGCCGATTTTTATCGTTTTGGCATGGCTGAACGTGCTGGCAAGCAGCAGGGTGGCGCAGAGTGTAAGGCAGAGATTCTTTATCTTCATAATAGGAATACCTTTCGTAGGGTGGTGTGCGAGATAAAAGAAACGTGCACTGCTTAGAACGAGCAAATTCTTAACGCAGAATGGAATAGTGGCAATTACAGATTTTAATAGGCGGGTTACGTTTTTTGGTTTATTTGCTGATTTATGACCCCGATCTTATTTTAAAAAAAATAAAACTGGCGTTGCATAAAAAACAGGAAAGCACCTCGCAGCAACTTTTGCGGTTATTTTGCGAGCCAGCGCACGTTTGCGTATTCTCTCAATGGCAGTGTGAAATAACGTAATTGAGCAAGGCGCAGAGAGAATCCAGTATTAACTCAGATATGTTCACTCGCCAATGGAGCTCATTATGCACGCTTATTTTGACCAGCTGGATCGGGTTCGTTTTGAAGGTTCAAAGAGTACGAATCCGCTCGCGTTTCGTCACTACAACCCGGATGAGCTGGTGCTCGGGAAACGCATGGAAGATCACCTGCGTTTCGCCGCCTGCTACTGGCACACCTTCTGCTGGAACGGCGCGGATATGTTTGGCGTCGGCTCCTTCGATCGCCCGTGGCAGCAGCCGGGCGAGGCGATGGCGCTGGCAAAACGCAAAGCCGATGTCGCCTTCGAATTCTTCCATAAGCTCAATGTGCCCTACTACTGCTTCCATGATGTCGATGTCTCCCCGGAAGGCGCCTCGCTGAAAGAGTACCTGAGCAACTTTGCCGAAATGGTTGATGTGCTGGGGGAAAAACAGCAGCAGAGCGGCGTCAAACTGCTGTGGGGCACGGCAAACTGCTTTACCAACCCACGTTACGGCGCGGGCGCGGCCACTAACCCGGATCCGGAAGTCTTCAGCTGGGCGGCAACCCAGGTGGTGAGCGCGATGAACGCCACCCATAAACTCGGCGGCGAAAACTACGTGCTGTGGGGCGGACGCGAAGGGTACGAAACCCTGCTCAACACCGACCTGCGCCAGGAGCGCGAGCAGATTGGCCGCTTTATGAACATGGTGGTTGAGCATAAACACAAAATCGGTTTCCGCGGCACGCTGCTGATTGAGCCAAAACCGCAGGAGCCGACCAAGCACCAGTACGATTACGACGCCGCGACGGTCTATGGCTTCCTGAAACAGTTCGGGCTGGAGAAGGAGATCAAGCTCAATATCGAAGCCAACCACGCCACCCTCGCGGGCCACTCTTTCCATCATGAAATCGCCACCGCCATTGCGCTGGGGCTGTTTGGCTCCGTCGATGCCAACCGCGGCGATCCGCAGCTCGGCTGGGATACCGACCAGTTCCCGAACAGCGTCGAAGAGAATGCGCTGGTGATGTATGAAATCATCAAAGCGGGCGGCTTCACCACCGGCGGCCTCAACTTTGACGCCAAAGTGCGTCGCCAGAGCACCGATAAATACGATCTTTTCTACGGCCATATCGGCGCGATGGACACTATGGCGCTGGCGCTGAAAATCGCTGCCCGCATGGTCGAAGAGGGCGAGCTGGATAAACGCGTCGCCAAACGCTACGCGGGCTGGAATGGTGAGCTGGGCCAGCAAATTTTGCAGGGGCAGCTTAGCCTTGCGGAACTTGCGAAGTACGCTGAAGAGCAGAACCTGGCGCCGCGTCACCAGAGCGGTCACCAGGAGCAACTGGAGAACCTGGTCAACGCGTATCTCTTCGATAAGTAACCGGCTTCTGCGCGGCACACTCAACAAGGAGTAGTCACTATGTATATTGGGATCGATCTCGGTACCTCGGGCGTGAAGGCGATTCTGCTCGGTGAGCAGGGCGAGGTGCTGGCCTCCCATACGGAGAAACTCAGCGTCTCTCGCCCACACCCGCTATGGTCGGAGCAGGATCCCGAAAGCTGGTGGCAGGCGACGGATCGCGCCATCCAGGCGCTCGGCGCGGCGCATTCGTTGCAGCAGGTGAAGGCCATCGGCCTTGCCGGGCAGATGCACGGCGCGACGCTGCTCGATAGTGAAAACCGCGTTCTGCGCCCGGCGATCCTCTGGAACGATGGTCGCTGTGGTGAGGAGTGCGGGCTGCTGGAGGCGCGGGTCGCTAATGCCCGTGCGATCACCGGTAACCTGATGATGCCGGGCTTTACCGCGCCGAAGCTGTTGTGGGTGCAGCGGCATGAACCAGAGATCTTCGCAAAGGTGGCGAAGGTGCTGCTGCCGAAAGATTACCTGCGGCTGAAGATGTCCGGCGTCTTTGCCAGCGATATGTCCGATGCCGCAGGCACCATGTGGCTCGATGTGGCGAAGCGCGACTGGAGCGACGAGATGCTCGCCGCCTGCTCGCTGTCGCGCAGCCATATGCCAGCGCTTTTTGAAGGCAGCGAGATCACCGGCGAACTGCTGCCGGAAGTTGCCCGGCGCTGGGCGATGCCAGTGGTGCCGGTTGTTGCAGGCGGCGGTGACAACGCCGCTGGCGCGGTCGGTGTCGGCATGGCGGACGCGGGGCAGGCGATGCTCTCGCTCGGCACATCCGGCGTCTACTTTGCCGTCAGCGAAGGGTTTCTCAGCAAGCCGGAAAGCGCGGTACACAGCTTCTGCCATGCGCTGCCGGGGCGCTGGCACCTGATGTCGGTGATGCTGAGTGCCGCTTCCTGTCTGGACTGGGCGGCGAAACTGACCGGCATGGAATCGGTGCAGGCACTGATTAGCGCCGCGCAGCGGGCGGATGAGAACGCGGGCGATATCTGGTTTCTGCCCTATCTCTCCGGGGAGCGCACGCCGCACAACAACCCACAGGCAAAAGGCGTCTTCTTTGGTCTGACCCATCAGCATGGCCCGGCAGAGCTGGCGCGTGCGGTGCTGGAAGGGGTGGGGTATGCGCTGGCAGACGGGATGGATGTGGTGCACGCCTGCGGTGTGACGCCGCAAAGCATTACCCTTATCGGCGGCGGCGCGCGCAGCGACTGGTGGCGGCAGATGCTGGCCGATATCAGCGGCTTGCAGCTCGATTACCGCACCGGCGGGGATGTTGGCCCGGCGCTGGGTGCGGCGCGGCTGGCACAAATCGCCGTTAATCCCGGCGTACCGCTGGCAACGCTGCTGCCACAGCTTCCGGTTGAGCAGCAGCATCAGCCGGACGCGCAGCGTCATGCGCACTATGCCGCGAAGCGCGACACCTTCCGCCGCATCTATCAGCAGCTGTTACCGCTGATGTCATAACCTTTCCGGCCCACTTGCAACGGTGGGCCGTAATCACCCTGATGTTGTCCTTTTTTGGTCTTAGCAGCAGCGTAAACCCTTGCCAGAATAGCGTTAACCCCACTGAGCAAGGAGTCCTGAAATGACCCGTACCGCCCTGATTAACATCGACACCCAGCAATCCTTTTTCCACCGTGACTTCTGGCAGGATAACGACTTTCCCGCTTTCCAGCAGGCGATGCTGACGCTGATTGCCGGTTGCCAGGCGCGCGGCATTCCGCTGGTGGATATCTTTCACGTCGCCGACAGCGGCCCCTTCTCGCTGGAGAGCGGCTTCGTGAAACCGATGCCCTTTTTGCAGCACCAGGCGGATGTCACCTTCCATAAGCATGTCCACAACGCCTTTACCGATACCGGTCTCGATCGCTGGCTGCGTCAGCGCGATATCAATCATCTGATCATTTGTGGTATTCGTACGGAGCAGTGCTGTGAAACGACCGCCAGAGTGGCATCGGATCTGGGCTATCGCGTGACCTTCGTCAGCGAAGCGACGCTCACCTTCCCGATGACGCACAATGGCGTGACGCTGGATAGCCACACGCTGCGCCACCGTACGGAAACCGTGCTCGTCGGGCGATTTGCCGCCATTAAAACCGTCCAGGAGACGCTGGAACAATAAATGTGTGATGTCTGGTTTGTGATGCTGCCCGGCGTGCTGGCGCTCGATATGGCCGGTCCGGCGGAGACCTTTGCGCAGGCGCAGGAGACCTTTCGCCTGCACTACATCGGCCCGCAAGCGGAGGTGGCAACCTCCCTTGGCTTAACGATGGGCAACATCGCGCCGCTGCCGGAGACGTTGCCGGAGGGGAGCCTGCTGGTGCTGCCCGGCGTCAGCGATTCTTCGCAGTTATTTGATACGCCGCAGGCAACGCAGGTGCGCAACTGGTTGATGCGCCTGCAACCGCTGCTCCACCGCCGGGCGATTACGCTGATGTGCGTCTGTTCCGGCGCGATGCTGGCGGCGAAAGCCGGGCTGTTAAACGGGGTTCAGTGCACAACGCATCACAATGTGATTGCCCGCTTGCAGGCGCTCGAACCGGCGGCGCTGGTTAAAGAGAACCGGATTTTTATTGAGGATCGCGGCATCTGGACCAGCGCGGGCATCACCTCAGGCATCGATCTCGCCCTGCACATTATCAACCGCTTATGCGGGCCGGCGCGTGCGCTGGCGGTGGCGCGCGAAATGGTGGTCTGGTTTCGCCGCTCCGGCGACGATCCGCAGCTTTCACCGTGGCTACGCTATCGCAACCATCTCCATCCGGCGGTGCACCGCGCGCAGGATGCGCTGACCGCCGAGCCGCAAAAAGCCTGGCAACTGGCGGAGATTGCCGCGCAGGCACACGTCAGCGCCCGGCATCTGACCCGTCTTTTTCAGCAGCATCTGGGGATCAGCGTGCGCGACTATCTGGAGCAGCTGCGGCTGGTGATTGCCGAGCAGGCGCTGTTACAGGGCCAGGGTGCGGAGCAGGCGGCGCTGGCCGCCGGTTTCTCCTCCCCGCGCCAGCTGCATCGGGCGCGGGCGCGAATTGCTAGCTGACAAACCGCCGCCGGTCGATGCGCTGCACCAGCATCGAGAGCGCCAGGCTCGCCGCCAGCGCCGCGCTGAAGACCCACAGAATGTCGAGCAGCGGCCAGCTTTGCACCTCAACGCCGCGCGTGCGCAGCGCATGAATAATCAGTGCGTGGAAACCGTAAATGCCCAGCGAGTGGCGGGAAATCAGCGCCAGCCCCGGCAGGGTACGGCTATTGAGGGTGTTTTTGACCAGCGTAAACAGCGCGATGGCGCAGAGAAAGACCATCGGGCCGCAGTAGAGATACCAGGTATCGGCGAAGTTGCCGCGCCATCTCAGCTCATGCAGCGTACCGCGTGAAATCGCCACCACCGCCAACACAACTACCGCGGCGCTCAGCCAGTTCAGCGCCCGTTTTTGCGTCTCCATCATACCGATGGCGCGCCCGAGGATGGCGTAGAGCACATAGTAAAAGGTATCGCCGTTGATATAGAGATTGATCGGTAGCCACTCCACGCCATCGCTTTTCAGCGTCACCAGATTGGGGTTGGCGACGATGCCAATCACCGCAATCAGCGCCAGCAGCATCTTGCCGCTCAGGGCTTTGACCTGAATCAGGGGCGAGAGCAGGTAGATAACGATGACGGCGAAGAAGAACCACAGGTGATAAAAAAACGGCTTTTGCAGGATGTTCTTCAGCGACAAATCGCTGTTAATCGAAGTAAACAGCATGATGTAGAGCAGGGCGATGAGGCTATAAAACAGCAGGCAGAGTCCGATACGCAAAAAGTGGCGCGGCTGGGCGCTGCGTTCGCCATAAAAGAGGTAGCCTGAAATCATAAAAAAGAGGGGAACGCTGACGCGCGAGGCGGAGTTGAGCAGGTTAGCAACATTCCAGTCGAAGCTGGTAACGGCGGCCGGATTGGTAATGTACCAGGTGGTGGTGTGGATCATGACCACCATTAAACAGGCTATTCCGCGTAAATTATCTATCCAGTGAATTTTTGACGGCATCACATCCTCAATTTCTTATTGTCGACAAATATCCTGAGACTGGTAATTTACCTGCGTATCTCTTTGGATAATTCTGAGTTTCCCCACGCGTGGTTGTGCACTAAGCGCAGTGCTGCACAATGGCGTTTTTGGCCGTTCACCCTATCAGCCCGCAAGGAAATGCGTAAGAAAATGATGAAGTTTACTCTGCCGATGCTGATGTTGCTGCTGACAAGTTGCAGTGCGCCCGAGAAAATGCCTGAGCAGAAGGCGCAAACGGCGCGGCCTGGCCCGACACGCTCCCTCGATATGGAGCAACTCTGCCGGGAAAACGCTGCGCACCGCTACAACACCGGGGCGGAAAAAGTGAACGTTACCGGCTTCGAACAGTATCAGGGCAGTTACGAGATGCGTGGCGTTACGCCGCGTCATGAAGCGTTTGTCTGCACTTTTGACGCTGAAGGGCAGTTTTTGCATCTTTCGATGCGTTAAGCCCCATAATACGCGCCAATGCCGCCGCTATTTCCCAATTTTCCGTAAACAACCCCGTTTCGTACTGTATATCTTGCAGTCAGCGGGTATACTGGTCGCTTCCTTTAAATCCACACGTATCCAGCACGAAATAATATGCAAAAGTTTGATACCAGGACCTTTCAGGGTCTGATCCTGACCTTACAGGATTATTGGGCTCGTCAGGGCTGCACCATCGTTCAACCTCTGGACATGGAAGTGGGTGCCGGTACTTCGCACCCAATGACCAGCCTGCGCGCGCTGGGCCCGGAGCCGATGGCAACCGCCTACGTTCAGCCTTCCCGTCGCCCGACCGATGGTCGCTACGGCGAAAACCCGAACCGCTTACAGCACTACTACCAGTTCCAGGTGGTGATTAAACCCTCTCCGGACAACATTCAGGAACTGTACCTCGGGTCACTGAAAGAGCTGGGTATGGACCCGACCATTCACGATATTCGTTTCGTGGAAGATAACTGGGAGAACCCGACGCTGGGTGCCTGGGGACTTGGTTGGGAAGTGTGGCTTAACGGCATGGAAGTGACGCAGTTCACCTACTTCCAGCAGGTTGGCGGCCTTGAGTGCAAGCCGATCACCGGCGAGATCACCTACGGTCTGGAACGTCTGGCGATGTACATTCAGGGCGTAGACAGCGTCTACGATCTGGTCTGGAGCGACGGCCCGCTGGGTAAAACCACTTACGGCGACGTGTTCCATCAAAACGAAGTGGAGCAGTCCACTTACAACTTCGAATACGCCGATGTCGACTTCCTCTTCACCTGCTTTGAGCAGTATGAGAAAGAGGCTCAGCAGCTGCTGGCGCTGGAAAACCCGCTGCCGCTGCCGGCTTACGAACGCATTCTGAAAGCCGCCCACAGCTTCAACCTGCTTGATGCGCGTAAAGCCATCTCCGTCACCGAACGCCAGCGCTACATTCTGCGCATCCGTACGTTGACCAAAGCAGTCGCTGAAGCCTATTACGCTTCCCGTGAAGCCCTTGGCTTCCCGATGTGCAACAGAAATAAATAAGAGGCGGCCATGTCAGAGAAAACATTCCTGGTGGAAATCGGCACCGAAGAGCTGCCACCAAAAGCCCTGCGCAGCCTGGCGGAGTCCTTCGCTGCCAACTTTACCGCGGAGCTGGATGCGGCAGGCGTTGCCCACGGCGACGTTAAATGGTTCGCCGCGCCGCGCCGTCTGGCGCTGAAAGTGGCCAACCTTGCCGCCGCGCAGCCAGATCGCGAAGTTGAAAAACGCGGCCCGGCCATCGCCCAGGCGTTCGACGCGGAAGGCAAACCGAGCAAAGCGGCTGAAGGTTGGGCGCGTGGCTGCGGTATCACCGTCGATCAGGCCGAGCGTCTGACCACCGACAAAGGCGAATGGCTGCTCTATCGCGCCCATGTGAAAGGCGAAAGCATCGAAGCGCTGCTGCCGAACATGATCGCCACCTCGCTTAGCAAACTGCCGATCCCGAAACTGATGCGCTGGGGCGCGTCGGATGTGCACTTTGTGCGTCCGGTTCACACCGTTACCCTGCTGCTGGGCGACCAGCTGGTTCCGGCAACGATCCTTGGCATTCAGTCCGATCGCGTCATTCGCGGCCACCGCTTTATGGGCGAGCCGGAGTTCACCATTGACAACGCCGATCAGTATCCGCAGATCCTGCTGGAGCGCGGCAAAGTGATGGCGGATTACGCCGAGCGTAAGGCCAAAATCAAAGCGGACGCTGAAGAGGCGGCGCGTAAGATTGGCGGTAACGCCGATCTGAGCGACAGCCTGCTCGAAGAGGTTACTTCTCTGGTTGAGTGGCCGGTGGTGCTGACCGCGAAGTTCGAAGAGAAATTCCTCGCCGTTCCGGCGGAAGCGCTGGTCTACACCATGAAAGGTGACCAGAAGTACTTCCCGGTATATGGCAACGACGGCAAACTGCTGCCAAATTTCATCTTCGTCGCCAATATCGAGTCGAAAGATCCGCAACAGATTATCTCCGGTAATGAAAAAGTGGTGCGCCCGCGTCTGGCGGATGCCGAGTTCTTTTTCAATACCGACCGTAAAAAACGCCTGGAAGATCACCTGCCGCGTCTGCAAACCGTGCTGTTCCAGCAGCAGCTCGGTACGCTGCGCGACAAGACCGATCGTATCCAGGCGCTGGCGGGCTGGATTGCTGGCCAGATTGGTGCAGATGTGAACCACGCAACGCGCGCGGGCCTGCTCTCCAAGTGCGATCTGATGACCAACATGGTGTTCGAGTTTACCGACACCCAGGGCGTGATGGGCATGCACTATGCGCGTCACGACGGCGAAGCGGAAGACGTTGCCGTTGCGCTGAACGAGCAGTATCAGCCGCGCTTTGCCGGTGATGAGCTGCCGTCTAATCCGGTGGCCTGCGCCGTAGCGATTGCCGATAAGATGGATACCCTCGCGGGGATCTTCGGTATCGGCCAGCATCCGAAAGGCGATAAAGACCCGTTCGCGCTGCGCCGTGCCGCGCTGGGTGTGCTGCGTATTATCGTCGAGAAGAACCTGGCACTGGATCTGCAAACTCTGACCGAAGAGGCGGTGCGTCTCTACGGTGATAAGCTGACGAATGCCAAAGTGGTCGACGATGTGATCGACTTTATGCTGGGCCGCTTCCGCGCCTGGTATCAGGACGAAGGTTACAGCGTTGATACCATCCAGGCGGTGCTGGCGCGCCGTCCGACCAAACCGGCAGATTTCGACGCGCGTATGAAGGCGGTTTCCCACTTCCGTACGCTGGAGGAAGCGGCGGCGCTGGCGGCAGCCAACAAGCGCGTCTCCAACATCCTGGCGAAATCTGACGAAACGCTGAATGAGAACGTGCAGGCGGCGGTGCTGAAAGAGGCCGCAGAGATTAAGCTGGCGGGCAACGTGGTGGTTCTGCGCGATACCCTGCAGCCGTTCTTTGCCGAAGGGCGCTATCAGGAAGCGTTGATCGAGCTGGCGCAGCTGCGCGAGCCGGTGGATGAGTTCTTTGAGAACGTGATGGTGAACGCCGACGATAAAGAGGTGCGCATCAACCGCCTGACGCTGCTGGCGAAACTGCGTGAACTCTTCCTGCAGGTTGCGGATATCTCGCTGTTGCAGTAATCGTTCAGACGATAAAAAACCCGCTACGGCGGGTTTTTTTATGCCCCGATTTTGCCGGAGCGTGTTGCCGGATGGCGGCTACGCCTTATCCGGCCTACGGTTACATGCCATCGCTCCACCCATGTAGGCCGGATAAGCGAAGCGCCATCCGGCAAAGCAGCCGGCTCGGTGCCGCCGCCCTGCGCCCACGTAGGCCGGATAAGCGAAGCGCCATCCGGCAAAGCAGCCGGTTTCGTGCCGCCGCCCTGCGCCCATGTAGGCCGGATAAGCAAAGCGCCATCCGGCAAAGCAGCCGGTTTCGTGCCGCCGCCCTGCGCCCATGTAGGCCGGATAAGCGAAGCGCCATCCGGCAAAGCAGACGGTTCGGAACTGCCATCCGGCAACACCACCCAACTCAGCGGCGTGGCGCGTGGGTGAATCGACGAAAGGCGGTGCTGACGCGCACGGTGTTGCGCCCGGCGCGTTTCGCCTCGTAAAGGGCGTTATCCGCGCTCTGGATCAACTGCCCATATTCGGTATGGTTCTGCTGACACAGGCTGGCGACGCCGATACTGACGCTGACGCAGCCATCCGGTGAACTGGCGTGGGGAAGCTCAAGGTGCTGCACGCTGGTGCGCAGCTTTTCTGCCAGCTCCACCGCCGCTGCCGAGCGCGTTTCCGGCAGCAGGGCGCAAAACTCTTCGCCGCCGTAACGAAACAGGATCTCATTCGGGTTGCAGAGCGTGCCGCGCATCGCTGACGCAATCTGTTGCAGGCACTCGTCACCGTGCTGGTGGCCATAGCTGTCGTTGTAGGACTTGAAGTAGTCCACATCGATCAGCAGCAGCGACAGCGGTTTGTTATTACGCTTGCTGGCGCGCCACTCGCGCTCAATGCAGAGATCGAAATAGCGGCGGTTGCCGACGCCCGTCAGGCCATCCGACAGGGATTGCGACAACAATTCATGGGCCTGATCGCGCAGCAGCGACTCACGGCGGACTGCCGCAGTGACATCGACAATCTGAATCAGGCAGTAATGCTCGGCATCGCCGAGTGGAACAATGGTCACCGCCTGGCTCAGACGGGCGGTTGGCCGAGCCGGTTCCGCATAGAGCGGAAAAGGCGAGCGGTGTAGCGATTGTGAAAGCAGGGAAGATAAATTGTGACCAATGGCCTGACGGATCGCATCGCCAACGCGGTGATAGGTCAGGTCCGGGAAGACGGAAAAAAAGTCTTCGCCAACGGTGTCGCTGGCCGCCCGCCCGGTATGCGTCTCTAACCACGCATTCCACAGCGCGATACGGTACTGCGCATCCACGAGGATGACACCGAGGCTGAGGGCTGAAAACGCATCCAATAACAACTTATCTTTCATGATTAATGCATTCCGCTGGGAACACTACCGGATTCTAAACGGCTGATATAAAGCCGAACCTGCTCGCGTAAGTCGCACAGAGCGGACATATCGAGGATAAACGCGAGATAGCCCTGGATCTGCTGACGCTCGAGCGCAAAATCAATGCGCAGCATCATCACCAGCGGATCGTTCTGATCTTTTTCCGGGTTGAGAATCTCTTCGCTGCTGCCAACCCGCACCACCGGCAGCGATCCTTGTAGCTCTTTCTGGAACATATTTGCCAGCGTGCCGACGCAGGCGTTGAGCACGATATTGCCAATCTCGCTCATCGCTTCGCGCTCCATCTCGCCCAGTTCATGCGCCGGGATCAGATCGCCGACCATCATGCGCACGATTTCGAAACTCGCGGCTTCCGGAAACATCAGAATCGCTTCGGTAGCATAGGCCCCTTCGTAATGCTGGCTAATGCCGAACAGCGATACGCCAGCCCCCATCTCGTCGGCCGCTTTCGAGCGCGGCGTAAAGCGGATAGTCGGCACCGACATGCGCACCTCTTCGTTGACGATATTGCTCATCGCCGCCGCTGCGTGGCCGACGCCGATGTTGAAGATCTCCATCAGGCTGTCCGCTTCAATCTCGCTGATATCGGGCAACTCGGTCATGGCTGGCTCTCCAGGCTCTTCAGCATGGCGTGCAGCTGCGGCTCTTTCAGCGGTTTTGGCAGGAAACCGAGGCCCATCTCTTCGGCGGCAGCCTGCACGGAGTTCTGCACGTTGGCGGTAAGCAGCACGATGTGGGTCTGCGGGTGCGTTTGACGCAGGCGTGACGCCGCTTCAATGCCGCCAATGCCGGGCATGTTCACATCAAGCAGAATCAGATAGGGGGTATTCGCCGCGGCATGGGCAATCGCCTCTTCACCCGTACCGGCCTCATCAATGCTCCAGTCGCTGTGCAAGTTAAGAACATACTGGCGGGAAATCATGCGTGACAGGCGGCTGTCATCGACAATCAGAATATATCTGGACATCATTCATTCTCATTTTAGGATTCAGGGCCTGAAACCAGAACAATGCTTTACTTCCGGATCTCCTCCCTGAGCACTACTGAACGATATGCCACCGTTATGCGTTTGGGGTAACGCGCGGTTTTATCGTCTCCTTTCTGAAATGGCGATCCTGGATTGCACGCATGGCCTGCTACTTTCAGTTAAGTCACCTTATTCATCGGCAATATTGCGCAAACAATTAGCCCTCAATTTTGCGCACCGCGACGTAAAGATGAAAATTTGACCTTGAACCTGGCCTGGATCTCTGGCTATCCTGTGCCGCGACGAACTTCTCGTCTCACTGGAGCGCACCCGGAAAATGAACAAACACGACTGATGAATCCACTACCTTGTTAAACGCTCGCGCGTTGGCAAGGCCGTTAACGATCTCATTCAGGAGTGCTTATGGCTCATTGTGCGCAGTCACCCGCCTTTATTTTGCATCAGGTCACCTGTCAGTTTGCGACGGGCGAGACCCTTTTCGGCCCGCTGAATTTAACCCTCGACGCCTCGCTGTGCGGGCTGGTCGGGCGTAACGGCGTCGGCAAAACCCAACTTTTACGCCTGCTTGCCGGGCAAAGTCAGCCCGCGTTCGGGCATATCGAATCCGCAGTGCGCTGGGCGTATGTCGCGCAGCAACACACCCTCTCTTCGCAGACTACCCTTGCGCAGCTGCTCGGCTATGGCGAGATCTTCGCTGCGCTGGAGCGCGTGTTGCAGGGACACTATCAGCCCGCCGATCTGGAGTTACTCGACGGTCAGTGGGATCTGCCTGAGCGGCTCGAGGCCGCCTTTCAGCACGCTAATTTGCCGCCGTTCGCGCCGGACAAACCGGCTGCCGCACTGAGCGGCGGCGAGCGCGTTCGGGCGCTGCTCTGCGGCGCGTTTATGACCGGCGCGGATTACCTGTTACTGGACGAACCGACTAATCACCTTGATGGGGAAGGGCGCGCATGGTTTAGCGACCTGCTCCGGCAGCATAAAGGCGGAGCCCTGATCGCCACTCACGACCGGCAGCTGCTCGGCGAGATGTCGCGCATTGTCGAACTCACGCCGGGTGGGCTTCGCAGCTACGGCGGCAATTACGCTGATTATGAACAGCAGCGCGAAGCGCAGCAGCAGGCCGCCCGCGCGATGCTGGATCATGCCGCCGTTGAGCGTCGGCGCGCACGCAGCCGGATGCAGAAGGAGCACGACGCCAGCCTGCGGCGTTCGGCGAAGACGCTGCGCACCGTCGATACGCTCAACATCGCCTCTTTTGAACGGGTGAAATATAAAAACCTCGCCAAAGAGCGCCCGGCGAGCTGGCGCAAGCAGCATCAGCAGCAAAACGAAGCGCTTAACGCGGCGGTCACCGAGGCGCGTGAGCGGGTCGAGGAGGAGATGCCGGTGCTGTTTACGCTGCCCGGCAGCCAGGTGCCACCGGGCAAACAGGTGCTGGTGCTCGACGACGTTGTGCTGCCGCACGTCGCGCTTCCTCCCCTGAGCCTGCGCATCGACGGCCCGCTGCGCGTCGCCATTCGAGGGCCAAATGGCTGCGGCAAGTCGACGCTGTTAAAGGCAATCCTCGGCGAGTTAGCGCCGCTGGCAGGCGAATGCCACCGTTCGGTCACCTGCGCGTGGTTGGATCAGCATCTCTCCCGGTTTGATCTCTCGTTATCAGTGCTGGAGCACCTTCAGCGGGGTGACTCATTGCTGGAGGAGGGCGTGCTGCGCAGCCGTCTGGCGCAGCTACAGCTGGGCGCGGAGAAAGTGATGTTGCCGCTGGCGGCCCTGAGCGGCGGTGAGCGGTTAAAGGCGGCGCTCGCCTGCGTGCTCTGGCAGCGTGATGCCACGCAGCTGTTACTGCTCGACGAGCCGACCAACCATCTCGATCTTGCCTCCACCCGTGCGATTGAGGCGGCACTGGCGGATTTTCCCGGCGCGATGCTGGTGGTTTCGCATGATGAAGCGTTTCTTGCCGGGCTTGGGTTGACGCACAGCCTGACGTGGTACGCCAGCGGATGGCGCTGGCAGCAAGCGTGAGCGGGCAACCAATTCTCGTAGTCAATCCTGCTCTAAACTTGAGTGATGAAAATAAACGCGATACGGTTGCCTGCTGTTAATAAGAAGTAACATAAGTGAAAGCGATAGATATGCTCACGCTGTTTAGCCCCGGCTGGACAGCTTCTGCTACGCCACCGCCACAAGGAAACGATGATGAATCTGCCAGGAATGAACCCCGAAAGAAATCTGCCGGGGTATGAATTTGCCCGTATGACCGGTGCAGGAGCGAGTGATTTTGATTTTAAAGCCCTCGGCGCCGCAATGGATTGTACCCGTGAATTTGCCGACGCAGGCATCATCTATGCCGATGGCCCGGAGCGTTACCTGGTGCGTCCGAGTAAACGCCATCCCAACGGGCAGAGCGGCATCGTCACTCACGTTATCGTCACCAAAGCCGCCGCCCAGCCGACCAACTCCAGCAACGGTAAAGCGCTGACGGAAGCGGTCTCTGCAACTTCGATGGGCACCGAGATCGCCTCGACGGTGCTCTCCTGCGGCGCGATGCTTATCACCGCAGGCGTGATGGCCGCCGGTACCGTCGCCACACCGCTCACCGCGGGCGGCAGCACCGTACTGGTGGCGATTGGCTATGCGGGCACGGCGGCGACCGGTTTGCAGTGCCTTAACGGTATCTACCGCGTGTACGATCTGGTGGAGAACGGCGGTGAAAACGTCGCCTGGCTGGATTCGCAGGAGTGGTATGTCGCCACCTCAACTTCGCTGGATCTTATCTCGCTGGCGAGCGCCGGCGGCGCGCTGAAAGAGGCGCTGGCGACCTGGAAAGCGATGAAGTCGGTCTCTTCGCTGAAAGCGACGCAGTGGCTGAAAGAGTATCCGCGCCAGGATCGCGCCCGTCTGACGGAGCTGATTATCCGCGCGCAGAACCCCGGTATCAGCAATAAAGGCATCAAGGCCGCCATCCGCGCCGGTCTCTATCCGAAACGCTTCCCGGTCGAGCCGGTACAGGTTGAGCTGACCCGCCAGTTGGGCCAGGTGGTGACCAGCGCGGCGGCACTGGTCGGCAGCGGGGTGAGTGGCGTAATTGCTGCCCCGGGCAACGTGCCGCGCACCGGGCGCTATATAGTCGGGACCATTCAGTCGCTGGCGGTGATCTGATGTCGTTGTTGAGCTGGCTGACAGGATCGGTGTTCTACGATTTATGGCAGCACGGGCGTGAAATCGAGCCGCTGATCATGCGCAAAGATGAACGCGTCCTGTCGCGCTCCACGCCCGAGCTGGAGCGCCATTTTGACAAAACCGCCGTCGAGCAGCCGCGCCAGAACGGCTTTCCGGTGGCGTTTGTGATCCTGCTGCTGCTGGTGGCGTTTGCGCTCGATTTGCTTTCTCTGCTGCGACTCTTGCCGGGGTTGACGCCGCCGCTACACGCGCTCGCCTTTTTTGCCCCTGCGCTGGTCGTGCTGGCGACAACCCTCAGCAGCATGTTTATGCTGGCGCGCGGATTTAGCGCCGGGCTTGCCGGTTTCGCGTATCTCTTTAGCGGCTTACTGCTGGTCACCGTGGCGCAGTTGGTGATTAATCTGCTGACGGGCGGCGGCGCGGCGATACCGTTGCTGATTGCATTGGCGGCATTAGTCGGGTGTCGGCGGTTGCTGAATGGCGAAGGGTTTGTGCTGTTTGCGCTTTACTGTCGAACAGCGCGTCTGACAAGAGTGGCGAGGGAGTTGCGGTTGAAGTCTCGTTAAGGCGGGAAAAACATAAACCCCCGGCGTGGCGGGGGCTCTGACCGTTGCAGCTTAGTCAATAAGCTGCTTGCTGAGCATCGGATTCGAATGAATCAGGCGCATCAGTTTCATCTCGGTGGCGGTGGGGGTTATACGTTGTGATTCCCACTCATGCACCATTGAGACTGACACTCCCATCGCACGAGCGAAGTCGTCAATCTTCAGACCGGTTCCACGTCGCAATTGTTCAAAGTCACTAAAGGAATTCGGCTTCTTGCTCAGGGTTCCCGTCTGCGCAACATCTTTCTTAAATACGATCTGTTCGAGACTGCTCATCAGTTCAAACATCGGGTCTTTGTACTCCATTGAGCACTCCTCATAAAATCACACAGCGGATATCGTGATACAGCCTGATAAGAGTAGTCGGAAAAAAACCTGGCGTATGATTTCGCCAGTGATTATTTACGTGGTAAGCGGGGTAGATGTGCTGAAAATGCGCCTTCTGCCGCTTAAGTTTTGTTTAATTGATTGATTAATAAGAGAGCGATTTTGCTCGGTATAAATTTGTAAATCGTCAGCAAAAATTTGGATTAAGAATAATCTGACCGCGATCACGGAAAATATCGTGCCAAAACGGATCCGCACGCTTTTGTGTGTAATGAAGGGGTATCTTGCGAGGCTGACCTGGACTATCCTTGTAGGCCGTTGGGCACGCGTGTGCCGAGAAGCGGTTTTATGGGTGAAAGGAGTAATAAAATGGCGACAGGACAGTCCTGCTCTCGCTGGTTTGCGTCTCTTGCGGCGCTATTAATGGTGGTAAGCCTGAGTGGGTGTTTTGATAAAGAAGGCGATCAACGTAAAGCGTTTATCGATTTCCTGCAGAATACGGCAATGCGCAGCAGCGAACGTCTGCCGGCGCTGACGGCGGATCAGAAAAAACAGTTCGGCCCGTTTGTCTCTGATTATGCGGTTATCTATGGCTATTCCCAGCAGGTGAACCAGGCGATGGATTCCGGTCTGCGCCCGGTCGTTGATAGCGTTAACGCCATCCGCGTGCCGCAGGATTATATGACGCAGCGCGAGCCGCTTCGCCAGGCCAACGGTTCGCTCGGCGTGCTGAGCCAGCAGCTGCAGAACGCAAAAATGCAGGCCGATGCCTCCCATGCCGCGCTCAAGCAGGCAGACGATCTGAAACCAGTCTATGACCAGGTTTACACCAAAGTGGTGACCAACCCGGCTAACGCGCTGCAACCGCTGATCCCGGCGGCGCAGGTCTTCACCCAGCAACTGGTGCAGGTTGGCGACTTTATCGCGCAGCAGGGCACGCAGGTGAGCTTTACGGCGAACGGCATTCAGTTCCCGACCTCCGAGCAGGCCAGCCAGTATAACGCGCTGATTGGGCCGCTGGCGGCGCAGCATCAGGCATTTACCCAGGCCTGGACGGCAACCGTCTCAGGAATGAAATAAGTAATAAGGTTACGGTGAAGCGCGGTTGCTAATGGCTGGCGCGACACCTGCTACATCCGAGCCTGAAAGGAACGGCCTGTTAATGGCCGTTCCGCTCCTCTTCAGGCAGACGAGGAAGCTATGTCAGCGCTTTTTCCTCTACATTCATCTGTCACAGTGAATCTTCGCAAACAAGTCGCCGTAAATGGCTGAGCCAGCCCATCGCCTTTACCCATGAACGCGGTTAGATTTCAACGTAGGGGTTATTTATCAGTGGAGATAACCAAATACTTACATTTTGTTCCATGGATATTGGTTGTAGTAATCATCTTTTCTTCACTTAAAGGAATAAAGGTGAATAAAGAAGAGAACACGCTAATCAGGCAGTGGAACAGCAGAGGAAAATGGCAAGGTGAAGTGACCGCTGCCTCCGTTGTTGAGTGGAAGCAGCTGAGCGTCATGCATAATTTTGACTACTTCTACCTGTTCACGCTGGAATGCATTATCAGCGGGGAAAAAACGGTACTGAAAGCCGCGGGCGTGATACCGGTATCGCAAGTGAAGCTCATTAAGAAGGGCGCGTCTGTAGTGCTCAAATACAGTCTTAACCCTCCAAAAACTGCCGTTGAAAACATTGTCGATCCCGAGGGGCAAGAGGCTGTCGATTTACCGTAGCAGTAAGCGGATGCAGGTATAAAAAAAGAGGCGATACGATCGCCTCTTTTTTATTGCTCAATTGATCTTAGCGAACGACCTGCGGGTTAACGCAGTTCTGCTCCACCTTGCCATTGAGCGCATCAATCAGGTTATCGACCGCGCAGGCCGCCATGTTGTAGCGCGTCTCATGGGTTGCAGAACCGATATGCGGCAGTGCCACAACGTTGGGCAGCGACAGCAGCGGTGAGTCCGCTGGCAGCGGCTCCTGCTCAAACACATCCAGCCCGGCGGCGTGGATTTCGCCGTTTTGCAGCGCCTCAATCAGCGCCGCTTCATCCACTACCGGACCGCGCCCGGCATTAATAAAGATGGCGGATTTTTTCATCATCGCGAACTGCGCTTTGCCGATCAGATGCTGCGTCTCTTCAGTGAGCGGCAGTACGACACAGACAAAATCGGACTCCTGCAATACCGTTTCCAGATCGCAATGGCGCGCCTGAAAGCGCTCTTCCGCTTCGGCGTGCTGGCGGCGGGCGTGGTAAAGGATCGGCATCCCGAAGCCACAGTGCGCGCGCTGCGCCAGCGCCAGGCCAATGCGCCCCATACCGACAATGCCCATCGTTTTATGGTGTACATCAATGCCGAACCAGTCCGGCCCGATGCTCTTTGTCCATTCGCCCGCTTTAACGCGCTCAGCCACATCCACCACCCGGCGGGCGCTGCTCAGCACCAGCGCCATAATGGTGTCAGCCACGGTTTCGGTCAGCACGGTTGGGGTGTGCATCAGGGCAATCTTGCGCGCGTTCAGCGCATCCACATCAAAGTTGTCATAGCCTACCGAGATGGTCGAGGTAGCACGCAGTTGCGGCATCTTCTCCAGCAGCGCGCTGTCCACCGTCTGGCTGGAGCCTAACAGCCCCTGCGCGTTGGCAAACGCTTCGGCGTGTTGCTGCACCGTTTCTGGTTTCAGGTTAGCAACCTGGGTCACGGTAAAGTGCGTCTCCAGTCGTGCGAGCAGATCATCGGGCAAGGCTTTGTACAGGATGATAGATGGCTTCATGCGGTTCTCCCTTGTGACGGTGCGCCTGCCGGAATCTGCTTATTGTTAGCAGGCTTAACAATTAAAGTAAGCCATACAGAGGCGAAAAGCGCCACCCCCATAAATATGTACGAAGCGGACGGGCTGCCGGTCGCGCCGTTGAGGTAGCCGACAAACCACGAGCCGCAGAACGAGCCGAGCGCGCCCATGCTGTTGATTAGCGCCATTGCGCCGCCCGCCACATTACGCGGCAGCATCTCCGGGATAATCGCGAAGAAGGGGCCATAAGGCGCGTACATCGCCGCCCCGGCAATCACCAGCAGGGTGTAGGAGATCCAGAAGTGGTTCGCGCCCACTGCCCACGAGCCGATAAAGGCGAACGCGCCAATCAGCAGCAGCGGCCAGACAAAGAGTTTGCGGTTTTGCAGCTTATCGGAGGCCCAGGAAGCGAGGATCATCGCAATGGTTGCTGCCAGGTAAGGTACGGAAGAGAGCCAGCCCACTTCCACCATGCCAAGGTTGTCGCCACCGCTGCGAATAATTGACGGTAGCCACAGCACAAAGCCATACACGCCGATGCTCCAGGCGAAATATTGCAGGCAGAGCAGCACCACATTGCGCGAGCGGAAGGCTTCGCTGTAGTTACGAACCGCTTTAATGCCCTGCTGCTCTTTATCAAGCTGCGTTTGCAGCGCGCGCTTCTCATCTTCGCTCAGCCACTTCGCTTCGGTCGGTTTATCTTTTACCAGCACCCACCAGCAGAAGGCCCAGATCACCG
The DNA here is from genome assembly GCF_965119485.1 of Kosakonia sp. Marseille-Q7440. NCBI lineage: Bacteria > Pseudomonadati > Pseudomonadota > Gammaproteobacteria > Enterobacterales > Enterobacteriaceae > Kosakonia > Kosakonia sp. Marseille-Q7440. The sequence continues at coordinate 327,485 of NZ_CBCPLT010000002.1, forward strand.
CCGGTACGCCTTCAATGATAAACATCTCGCGCCAGCCGAAAGACTGGATCAGATAGCCGGAGACCACCGACATCCACAGCACCGTGACCGGGTTACCGAGGATTAAAAAGGTGTTCGCCCGCGAGCGTTCCGATTTGGTAAACCAGTTACTGATGTAAATCAGCATCGCTGGCATCACCGCCGCTTCCACCACGCCGAGGATAAAGCGGATGGCGGCCAGCATTGGGATATTGCTCACCACGCCGGTCAGCGATGCGCAGGCACCCCACAAAATCAGGCAGATAAAGATCAGCTTGCGCACGCTGCGCCGTTCGGCGTAGACCGCGCCGGGGATCTGGAAGAAGAAGTAGCCGAGGAAGAAGAGCGCGCCCAGCAGCGAAGAGACGCCTTTGGTGATGCCGAGATCTTCGTTAATCCCGGCCGCAGAGGCGAAGCTGAAGTTCGCGCGATCGAGGTAGGCCAGACTGTAGGTGATAAACACAATCGGCATGATATAGAGCCAGCGTTTGGCTGAGTTGGTGGCGTTGCTCATAAGGTTGCCTCTATGGTTGAGGTTATTTTCCACCTGTCATGTAGGGTACAGGCGGTTTGAGTATCGGCGAAACGGGCGCTTACAGCGCGCCCAGCTCCGCGCGGGTTGGCAATCCTTCGCTGTCGCCGGGCACCTGAATCGCCCGCGCGCCGATGGCATTGCCCCGGCGCACCGCATCGTGCAGCGTTTTTCCTTCCAGCAGGGCGCTGATCACCCCGACGGCAAAACCATCGCCCGCACCAACGGTATCGACAACGTTCTCGACAATAACCGGCGCAACCGCACCCTGTTCGCCGTCGGCGGTTTTAAACCACGCGCCGTCAGGGCCGGTTTTGATAATTACCGCCTTCACGCCGCGTTGCAGATAGAAATCAGCAATCCCTTCCGGCGTCTGCTGACCGGTGAGAATGATGCCCTCTTTCAGCCCCGGCAGCACCCAGTCCGCCTGGAAGGCGAGCGCGTTGAGCTTCTCGACCATCTCCGCTTCACTTTTCCACAGCACCGGGCGCAGGTTGGGATCAAACGACAGGGTTTTGCCCTGCGATTTCATCGCCTTCGCCGCGTGCTCCAGCAGGGCGTAAGAGGTGGGGGAGATCGCCGCCGCCACGCCGCTCATGTGCAGATGGCGCGCATCGCTGAACAGCGCGGCATTAAAATCCTCCGGCGAAAGGTGGCTGGCAGCGGAACCTTTACGGAAATACTCCACAATGGGATCGGTTCCATCGTCGCATTTCGATTTCAGCTGAAAGCCGGTCGGGTAGCGGGTATCCAGCGTCACGCCGGAGGTATCAATCCCCTCTTTGCGCAGCGTGTTGAGGATAAAGCGGCCAAAGCTGTCATCGCCGACGCGGCTGACCCAGCTCACTTTCAACCCCAGCCGCGCAAGGCCGGTAGCGACATTTAACTCGGCACCGGCCGCACGTTTGATAAAGTGTCCGGCCTCGGCGAGATCGCCGGTTTCGGTGGCGACAAACATCGCCATCGCTTCGCCAAGGGTGATGACATCCAGCGCGTTATGCATGGCTGAACTCCTTACGCAGCAGAGAGACATAGTGGCGGGTGACGGAGGTCAAATCGTCGCCTTCAAGCGGAAACTCGATGCCGCGCGGTACATCGCCAGGCAGTGCGTCGAGCAGCGCCAGCCAGCGCGGGTTTTCGCCATTGGGAGGTATTGCGCGGTGTTTATCGCCTGCGCGCTCAACGGCTTTAACGTGCACATAACTGACGGCGGGCGCGAGCTGGCGCGCGGCCTCTTCCGGCTCATCGCCGACCCACAGCCAGTTGCCGGTATCAAAAGTGAGCGTGACAGGGAGTTGCGCGGTGTGGCAGGCGGCTTTAAAGCGCAGCATCGGTGCGAGCTTGCCGCACTCGGTTTGATCATTTTCCACCACCAGCGGCACATCGCTTGCCGCCAGCCAGCCGCGCAGGGTCTCCAGCACGGCGTTATCTTTGAAATGACCCAGCGAGACTTTCAGCCACAGCGCTTTTAGCGTGCGGGCCTCTTCCAGCAGGGCGGGCAGGCGCGGGTTTAATGTGCCATCGGCCAGGCAGAGCGGCTCCGGCGCAGAGTAACAGACCAGCAGGTTGTGCATATCAATCGCGAAGGCCAGCGACGGCAGATGCGATAACTCCTCGTCGTTCAGCAGTTCGCGGCGGATCTCCACGCCGTCGGCACCCGCATTGGCGATGATCGGCAGTGTGCCGACCTGGCCCCCCAGCGCCGCCACCTGGTCATGACCATAGGCGGCGGTAACAACAATAATTTTTCTTTCCATCTTCCGGTTCCCCGATAACGGCAGGGTGATTAGCTTCCATTAACGCTAGATGGAACCGGTTCCAAAGAAAAGTTCACTGTGTCGAATTTATGATCGGCATCACGAAGGGGAAAATTAACGCGACGTGGAGCCGCGCACGATCAGTTCGCCGGAGAAAACCCGCTCGTGAACCGTATCGCTGTGGCCCTCAATGCGTCGCACCACCTGCTCGACGGCGGCAAAACCGATCTGCCAGGTGGGCTGTTTGAGGGTGGTAATGCCCACGCCCGCCAGCTCTGCCCACTCCAGTTCATCAAAGCCGAGCAGGCCGATATCGCTGCCCCAGTTCAGGCCAATACGCTTTAGCGAGCGCGCCACTTGCAGGGTCAACGCGCCGTTGGCGGAGATCACCGCTTTGCGCATGCCGCGATGGCGGGCGTGGAACTGGCGCAGCGTGTTATCCAGCTGCGCCGCTTCGTGCAGCACCACTTCCGCATCTTCCGCCACCACGCCGGGGTAGCGGGCAAGGGTGGAGTGAAAGGCGTGCAGGCGTTCGCGGCGGGTGTTGACGGTGCCGAGCGGCTCGCTGAGAAAGAGCAGGGCTTCAAAACCCTGTTCGATCAAGTGCTCGGTGGCGGTGGTGGCGGCCTGGGTGTTATCCAGCCCGACCACATCGCAGGCGAAATCAGGAATTTTGCGGTCAATCAGCACCATCGGCAGGGAGGATTGTTGCAGGCGGTTCAGCCCCTCTTCGCGCATGCCAACGGCGTTCACCACGATCCCCTCCACCTGGTAGCTGCGCAGCAGGTCAAGGTAGTGCAGCTCCTGATCGACTTCGTTATTAGTGTTACACACCAGCGGCGTAAACCCCTTTTCGCGGCAGGCGGCTTCGATGCCGCTCAGCACATGCACGGAGTAGGGATTGGTGATATCGGCGATAATCAGCCCGATAAGCCGGGTGCGCCCGCGCTTAAGACCGCGTGCCATCAGGCTTGGGCGGTAATCGAGTGTGGCGATGGCCTGCTCAATGCGCGCCAGCAGGGCATCGGAAAGCAGATGTTTTTCACCGTTGAGATAGCGTGAAATACTGGTTTTGCCGGTGTTGGCCGCTTTCGCCACATCGCTGATGGTTGGGCGCGTCGTTTTCGCCATTGTTGCTTCCCTCGCCGTAACTGGTTGCCCACACCTTAGCGCGAAATCGCGGGCAATCAAGCACTAACCTGCGCTTATCACCCGCCGCGCGGCGGTAATGACGTTTAATTCTTTGCCAAACGCGCTTCGCCGTGGATGATAGAGCGCAAACAACACATCCGACACCACCTGCAAGCTATTCAGGAGCGCGCTTTGGCAAACTCTGCTATCAAAACAGTTCTTACGGCGGCCCACTGGGGCCCGATGCTGGTCGACACCGACGGTGAAAGGGTGCTCGCCTCGCGCGGCGCGCTGCCGACGCCTTTCCCCAACTCGCTGCAAAGCGTGGTGCAGGAGCAGGTGCACAGCGAAACGCGCGTGCGCTACCCGATGGTGCGCAAAGGCTTTCTTGCCTCGCCCGACAGCCCGCAGGGCGTGCGCGGGCAGGATGAGTTTGTGCGCGTCAGCTGGGATCAGGCGCTGGATCTGATCCATCAGCAGCACAAACGTATTCGTGAAAGCTATGGCCCGTCGTCAATCTTTGCGGGTTCCTACGGCTGGCGCTCCAACGGCGTGCTGCACAAAGCCGCCACGCTGTTACAGCGCTACATGAGCCTCGCGGGCGGCTATACCGGCCATCTCGGGGATTACTCCACCGGCGCTGCGCAGGCGATTATGCCGCACGTGGTTGGCGGCAACGAAGTTTACCAGCAGCAGACCAGCTGGCCGCTGATCCTTGAGCACAGCGACGTAGTGGTGCTGTGGAGCGCCAACCCGCTAAACACCCTGAAGATCGCCTGGAACGCCTCAGATGAGCAGGGCATTCCTTACTTTGACGCGCTGCGCAACAGCGGCAAGCGGGTGATCTGTATCGATCCGATGCGATCGGAGACCGTCGATTTCCTCGGCGACCGCGCTGAGTGGATCGCGCCGCATATGGGCACCGACGTGGCGCTGATGCTCGGCATCGCCCATACGCTGGTGGAGAACGGCTGGCAGGATAATGATTTTCTGTCGCGCTGCACCGTGGGCTACGAGATTTTTGCCGCCTACCTCACCGGCGAAAGCGATGGCGTGGCGAAAACGGCGGAGTGGGCGGCAGGTATCTGCGGCATTGAAGCGGCTAAAATCCGCGAACTGGCGGAAGTTTTCCATAAAAACACCACCATGTTGATGGCAGGCTGGGGGATGCAGCGCCAGCAGTTTGGCGAGCAAAAACACTGGATGCTGGTGACGCTGGCGGCGATGCTTGGGCAGATCGGCACGCCGGGCGGCGGGTTTGGCCTCTCTTATCACTTTGCCAACGGCGGTAACCCGACACGCCGCGCGGCGGTGCTCGCTTCAATGCAGGGGCTGGTCAAAGGCGGTACCGACGCAGTACATAAATTCCCCGTCGCGCGCATCGTTGAAGCGCTGGAAAACCCCGGCGCACCTTACCAGCACAACGGCATCAACGGGCACTTCCCGGATATCCGCTTTGTATGGTGGGCGGGCGGCGCCAACTTTACCCATCATCAGGATACCAACCGCCTGATCCGCGCCTGGCAGAAGCCGGAACTGGTGGTCATCTCCGAGTGTTTCTGGACGGCTGCGGCGAAACACGCCGATATCGTGCTGCCAGCGACTACCTCCTTTGAGCGTAACGACCTGACGATGACCGGCGATTACAGCAACCAGCACCTGGTGCCGATGCAGCGCGTGGTGCCGCCGCAGTTTGAGGCGCGCGATGACTTTGAGGTGTTCGCTGACTTAAGCGAGCGCTGGGAAGCGGGCGGGCGCGAACGCTTTACCGAAGGGAAGAGCGATCTGCAATGGCTGGAGACCTTCTACACCATCGCCGGCGAGCGCGGGGCGAGCCAGCAGGTGACGCTGCCGCCGTTTGCTGAGTTCTGGCAGGCAAACCAGCTGATTGAGATGCCGCAGAGCGAGCATAATGCGCGCTTTGTGCGTTACGCCGATTTTCGTCGCGATCCGCAGGGGCACCCGCTGAAAACGCCGAGCGGTAAAATCGAAATCTACTCTGAGCGCATCAACAGCTTTGGTTACGCTGACTGTCCGCCGCATCCGACATGGCTGGAGCCGGATGAGTGGCACGGCAATGCCGAACCGGAGCAGCTGCAGGTGCTCTCTGCGCATCCGGCGCACCGCCTGCACAGCCAGCTCAACTTTACCCGTCTGCGCGAGGAGTATGCGGTTGCCGGGCGCGAGCCAATTACGCTGCATCCGCTCGATGCGCAGGCGCGCGGGATTGCGCCGGGCGATGTGGTGCGGGTGTGGAACCAGCGCGGGCAGGTGCTGGCGGGCGCGGTGGTGAGCAGCGGCATTAAGCCTGGCGTGATCTGTATTCATGAAGGGGCATGGCCGGATCTTGAACCAACGGCGGACGGGCTGTGTAAAAACGGCGCGGTGAACGTGCTGACCAAAGATCTGCCCAGCTCGCGGCTGGGCAATGGCTGCGCGGGAAATACGGCGCTGGCGTGGGTTGAGAAGTATCGCGGCCCGGCGCTTACGCTGACGGCGTTTGATCCGCCTGCCAGCTCATGATCCACGTCGGATGACCGGTCTCCTCCTGCCATGCGTGCTCGGTAATGGTAAAGCCCTGCGCATGGTAGAAGTTCACCGCCCGCTCATTCTGCTGGTAAACCTCAAGGCTTAAGCGGGGAAAGTGCTGTTTAACATGGTTAATCAGCGCTTTCCCGAACCCCTGGCCAAATGCCTGCGGGCGCACAAACAGCGCACCGATAAACTGCTCATCCATCACGCTGACAAACCCCTGCAATTCGCCCTCCTGCTCAACCACCCAAGTTTTCGCCGACGGAAGATAGGCGTCGCGCACCAGCGCTTCGCTCTCCTGCCAGTAGCTGGCCTGAATAAAGGGGTGGGCGAGGGTGGTGCTCTCCAGCCACAGCGCCAGCAGCGGGGTTAAATCTTCACTGTTCCATGCGCGAATCATGCGTTCCTCCCGGGTAACAGATGCAGCCGACGACGTGGTCATTAACCAGGCCGCAGGCCTGCATAAAGGCATAACAGATAGTTGAACCAACAAATTTGAAGCCGCGTTTTTTTAGCGCTTTCGATAAGGCATCGGAAACGGGCGTTGAGGCGGGGATCTCGGCGAGCAGTGCGGCGTGCGCGACTTGCGGCTGGTTATCGACGAACCCCCAGATAAAATCTGAAAATGACTCGCCGTTTTCTTCCATCGCCAGGTAGGCGCGGGCATTGCCAATAATCGCTTCAATCTTGCCGCGGTGGCGAATAATCCCGGCATTTTGCAGTAGATTATCGACATCCTGCGCCGTCATGGCAGCGACGCGCTGCGGGTCAAAATTGTGGAAGGCGTGACGGTAATTCTCCCGCTTTTTCAACACCGTAATCCACGACAGGCCCGCCTGCTGCCCTTCGAGGCAGATCATCTCGAACAGCTTTTTGCCCTCTATTTGCGGCACGCCCCACTCATTATCGTGATAATCGAGATAGAGCGGGTCCTGCGTAACCCAACCACAACGCTGCATATCCGTACTCCGTTTGTGAAGGAAAAATAAACGTCGTCCTGCCTTGACGTAAACTTCAGAAAGACAATATTTATTACAGGGCTTTTGCCCGTTCTAACAACGATAACAATTACGCCGAGTTCGGCTCTTCTCTGGAGTCGTAAAATAATGAAAACAACCCGCAGTGGCCTGATGATGTCGCTGCTGCCTGCCTGTCTGCTTTTTTCCCAGACGGCGGCGGCGTGGCAGCAAGAGTATGTCGGTGCTGATGACACCGATGGACGCTATCGCTGGGATAGCGAACGGCAACCCCGTTATAACGATATTCTTGAAGAGCGCATTCGTTCGACGCAAAACTCGCCGGGGCTGGCCATTAATCTCCCCGATACGTCGCCGCTCGATACGATTAGCACCATGAGCCTTGGCTGGAATATTCCGCTCTCAAGTCAAGTCACCACCGGCCCGGTGGCGGTGTGGCATTACGATGGCTCAACGACCTCAATGTATAACGAATTCGGCGACAGCGCGACCAACGTGCAGTACAGCGATCCGCTGTGGCACGCCAGCGTCAGTTCGCTGGGCTGGCGCGTTGATAGCCGCTTTGGCGATCTGCGTCCGTGGGCGCAAATCAGCGTTAACCAGCAGTTTGGCGAAAACGTCTGGAAGAGCCAGTCGGGCCTTTATCGCCTTACCGCCGCCAACCAGTATGGTAACTGGATGGATGTGACGCTGGGGGCCGATATGCTGCTCAACCCGCACCTCGCCGCCTACGCATCGATGTCGCAATCGGAAAACGAGACCTGGGGGCAAAACTACCTCTACAGCATGGGGGTTAGCGCCCGTTTTTAGCTCGATTAAAACAATCTTTTTACACTCTGGAAACAATAGCGGCGCGTTTTGTATTGATAGTATGTACTAACTCACACTTAGTATTCGCCGCAGTGATATTTCGCGCGGTCATTCATTCCCGCTCAGCGGCATTTCATTCCTCTCTCGCTGCATTTCATGCCTTTTTTACCCAGGCATGAAATGCGCTTCGTTATGGTTGTCGGCAGTGAATTCCTTTTTATTCTTCTGCGGGACAACTGCCATGAATAGTTCCTTTGCTCAACACACTCGCTGGCTGACGCTGGTCGGTACCATCATCACGCAGTTTGCGTTAGGGTCGGTTTATACCTGGAGTTTGTTCAATAGTTCGCTGGCGGAAAAACTGGGCGAGCCGGTAAGCCAGGTCGCCTTCTCCTTTGGCCTGCTGAGCCTTGGCCTCGCGCTCTCCTCCTCGGTAGCCGGTAAATTGCAGGAGCGTTTTGGCGTGAAGCGCGTCACCATCGCCTCCGGCCTGCTGCTCGGGCTTGGCTTCTTCCTCACCGCGCATGCGACCAATTTGATGATGCTGTGGCTCAGCGCTGGCGTGCTGGTTGGCCTGGCAGATGGCGCGGGCTACCTGTTAACCCTCTCTAACTGCGTGAAGTGGTTCCCGGAGCGCAAAGGGCTGATCTCCGCCTTCTCTATCGGTTCTTACGGCCTTGGCAGCCTCGGTTTTAAATTTATCGACAGCCATCTGCTGGCGACCGTCGGCCTGGAAAGCACCTTTATGATCTGGGGCGCGATTACGCTGCTGATGATTGTCTTTGGCGCAATGCTGATGACCGATGCGCCGCTGCAGAAAGTCTCCACCGTTAACGGCGTGGTGGAAAATGACTTCACTCTCGCAGAGTCGATGCGTAAACCGCAGTACTGGATGCTGGCGGTAATGTTCCTGACTGCCTGCATGAGCGGTCTATATGTGATTGGCGTGGCGAAAGATATCGCGCAGGGGATGGTGCATCTGGATATTGCCACTGCTGCCAATGCGGTAACGGTGATTGCGATTGCCAACCTCAGCGGCCGCCTGGTGCTGGGTATCCTCTCTGACAAGATTGCTCGTATCCGCGTGATTACCATTGGTCAGGTGATTTCATTAGTCGGCATGGCCGCACTGCTCTTCGCACCGCTGAACGCCATGAGCTTCTTTGCCGCCATCGCCTGCGTTGCTTTCAACTTTGGCGGCACCATCACCGTCTTCCCGTCGCTGGTGAGTGAGTTCTTCGGTCTCAACAACCTGGCGAAAAACTACGGCGTGATTTATCTCGGTTTCGGTATCGGCAGCATCTGTGGCTCAATTATCGCCTCACTGTTCGGCGGCTTTTATGTCACCTTTTGTGTCATCTTCGCCCTGCTGATCCTGTCGCTGGCTCTCTCCACCACCATCCGCCAGCCGCAGCGCGAGGTCTACCAGCAAGCGCACGCGTAATAACGAACTGGCTACACCTTTGCAGGCCGCGACAATCGTCGCGGCCTTGTTATTTTCTGAATTTCTCACGCCATCAACGATTGTTGCGGGCGATCGCAATGCTAACTTTCACGGCCCGCTATGATTTCGCCCTGCCATCCGGTGCGTAAAGGGTGGGGTTCTATATGTACAGGTACTTGTACGTGAGCTATAGTGTCTCGCGTAACAGAACCTGGGAGATGAATATGCAACATGTTAACTACACCGACGCCCGCCAGAACCTGGCCTCGCTGATGCAGCAGGCAAATGACGAGCTGGCACCGATCCTTGTCACCCGCAAAGGGGCTAAAAGCGTGGTGGTTATCGATGCCGAGGAGTTTGCCTCTATGCAAGAGACGCTTCATCTGTTCAGTAATCCGGTCAACGCCGCGCATATTGAGCGCAGCATCCAACAGGCGGAAAGCGGCGACCTACAGGAATATAAATTTGAATGACGCCCAGGATAACGCCGGAAGCGCAAGCTGATATAGATTTCTGGAAGCAGAACGACCCTAAGGTAAAGCAGAAGATTGATACCCTCGTCAGGGATGCGCTTGAGCACCCTTTTCAGGGGCTCGGAAAGCCGGAAGCGCTTAAGCACCATAAACCGCTCTGGTCGCGCCGCATCACCAAAGAGCATCGTCTCGTTTACTACATAAAAGATGACTCGCTGATTATCGTTTCTTGCCGCTACCACTACGTAAATCTTTAATGCCTGGCCTCGCTTTCGCGAGGCTTTTCTCTCTCTGCGCCGCACACTTTCCGCAAAGCGACTATCCTTATTAATCAGGTTCATCCAACAGAAGGAGTCACAAATGTCTTTAGAGAAAGTGGTTTACCGTGCTAAAGCGAAAGCAACCGGGGGACGCGATGGTCGTGCAACCTCCTCTGATGGTGTGCTGGATGTCAAGCTGGGCGTACCGAAAGAGATGGGCGGCCCTGGCGGCGAAGTGACCAACCCGGAACAGCTTTTCGCAGCGGGCTACTCGGCCTGTTTCCTTGGTGCGCTAAAACACGTGGCGTCGACCGAGAAGAAGAAAGTGCCGCAGGATGCTTACATTGAAGGTCAGGTAGGCATTGGGCCGTTGCCGACCGGTTTTGGTATCGAAGCGCAGCTGGATATCCACCTGCCGGGCATGGATCACAAAGAAGCGGAAGAGCTGGTGCAAAAGGCGCATATTGTCTGCCCTTACTCCAATGCCACTCGCGGTAACATTGATGTAAAACTCAATGTAATTACCTCCTGATAACCCATCGCGGTTAACATTTTTTGTCATCGGCCATCTATTTTTTGTAAATATATGGCCGAATTTTATCTCTCATTGACACTTTTCTCTGCCGCTATGGTCTACTTAGCGCGCTTCAGAAGTTTCACGTATTAACTTCCTTCGCAATTGTTTAGCCTGACGCGTGAATGACTCTCGCTTTCAGGAGCTTTTTCCTCTTTTTTGAGCTGCTTGCATGAACTATATCAAAACGATAACCCAGCAGAAGTTGAGCTTCCTGCTTGCGTTGTATATCGGCCTGTTTATGAATAGCGCTGTGTTTTACCGTCGGTTCGATGGTTACGCGCACGCATTCACCCCACTGAAAGGGCTCTCCGCTGCCGTGGAGCTGATCGCGACCGTGCTGGTCACCTTCTTCTTGCTGCGCGTCCTGTCGCTGTTCGGCCGACGCGTCTGGCGTATTCTGACTTCGCTGATTGTGGTCTTCTCGGCCGCCGCCAGCTACTACATGACTTTTCTCAACGTGGTGATTGGCTACGGCATTATCGCCTCGGTGATGACCACGGATATTGACCTCTCCAAAGAGGTGGTGGGCTGGCAGCTGTTCGTCTGGATCGTGGCAGTAAGCGCGCTTCCACTGCTCTTTATCTGGCACAACCGCTGCCGCGACACCCTGCTGCGCCAGCTACGTCAGCCTGGCGCGCGCATCCGCAGCGCAGGGCTGGTGGTGTTAGCCGGACTGCTGGTGTGGGGGCCGATTCGCCTGATGGATGTGCAGCAGAAGCAGACCGAACGCGCCTCAGGCGTTGATCTGCCAAGCTACGGCGGCGTGGTTGCTAACTCCTACCTGCCCTCCAACTGGCTCTCTGCGCTGGGGCTCTATGCCTGGGCGCGGGTTGATGAGTCTTCAGACAATAGCTCGTTGATGAACCCGGCGACGAAGTTTACCTACGTCGCGCCGAAGAATATTGATGATACCTGGGTGGTGTTTATCATCGGCGAGACCACGCGCTGGGACCATATGGGCATGCTCGGCTATGAACGCAACACGACGCCGAAGCTGGCGCAGGAGAAGAATCTCGTCGCCTTCCGCGGTTACTCGTGCGATACCGCGACGAAGCTCTCGTTGCGCTGTATGTTTGTGCGCGAAGGCGGTGCGGAGACCAACCCGCAGCGTACCCTGAAAGAGCAGAATATTTTCGCGGTGCTCAAGCAGCTTGGCTTCTCCAGCGATCTCTACGCCATGCAGAGCGAAATGTGGTTCTACAGCAACACCATGGCGGACAATATCGCCTATCGCGAGCAGATTGGCGCCGAGCCGCGCAACCGCGGTAAGCACGTTGATGATATGCTGCTGGTCGATGAGATGGACCGCTCGCTGGCGGATAACGCCAACGGTAAGCATATGATTATTCTTCACACCAAAGGGTCGCACTTTAACTATACCCAGCGTTACCCGCGCAGCTTTGCGCAGTGGAAACCGGAGTGTATGGGGGTCGATCGCAAGTGCAGTAAAGAGGAGATGATTAACTCCTTTGATAACTCGGTGACCTATGTCGATCACTTTATCGACAGCGTGATCGATAAGATGCGCGACCGCAAAGCGATAGTGTTTTACGCAGCGGATCACGGCGAGTCGATTAATGAGCAGGAGCACCTGCACGGCACGCCGCGCCATATGGCACCGCCGGAGCAGTTCCGCGTGCCGATGATGGTGTGGATGTCTGATAAGTACCTTGAAGACCCGCAGAAGGCGCAGATGCTGGCGCAGCTTAAGCAGCAGGCGGCCTATAAAACGCCGCGCCGCCACGTTGAGCTGTACGACACCATTATGGGTTGCCTCGGTTATACCTCGCCGGATGGTGGGATTAACGAGAACAATAACTGGTGCCGTTTGCCGGCGCAGGCCGCGAAGTAACGCGCTGATGGCTTTCTCGCCAGTCAGTTAGCTTTTTTCGATTAAAGGATTGACGGGGCATGTCGGCGGCAGTAAGATGCGCCCCGCATTCGGTGATTGGCGCAGCCTGGTAGCGCACTTCGTTCGGGACGAAGGGGTCGGAGGTTCGAATCCTCTATCACCGACCAAATTTGAAAACCCCGCCTCGGCGGGGTTTTTTGCATCTGAAGTAAAGAGGATGAGAACCTCCGGGGGTGGAGGTTCGACTCGAGCGCAGCGAGAGAACGTTGCGCAGCAACGGCCCGCAGGGCGAGCCACGCAGTGGCGAGTCATCCTCTGGCACCGACCAAATTCAGAAAAACCCAACCTTACGGTTGGGTTTTTTGCTTTCTGCGTCAGCACAATTGCCTGATGGCGGCTTCGCCTTATCAGGCCTACGCGATCCAGCAAAACCCTCAATTCCGTAGGCCGGATAAGCATTTATGCGCCATCCGGCAAAACCCATGATTCCGAATCCAGCGCACCCGTAGGCCGGATAAGCGTTCACGCGCCATCCGGCAAACCGACGATTCCGCAGCCAATGCCTCTGGCAAAAACCAAAACCCGCCGAAACTCTACTTATCCCTGCTTCCCGCTGCCTGACGGCTATTTTTTGCGATATTCCATCGTATTTATTTATATATCTAACGATCTTTTTTCGCGTTGCTTATGGATAAAGTCAGCATTTTGCGCTGTGCGTTTTAACGTTCGCGGGATATACCGCTCAGATAATCATCATTGTGATAGAAATTTTTCATAATCTGCATGAATGTTAATCACTGGGTAAGGGCGCTTTATAAGGGGAATATTCTGCCTCCGCGCCCTTAGCATAAATTTCCCTGCTGAATATGGTGGCTTGAACTTTTTTTTAACTTTGTTTGCCGATTCTCACCGTCGTTGTAAATCCCGGTTACCTGTATTGACGTTTTGACATTCTGTTGACAGATTGTAGGGCATGAGGGGCATTTCATGGAGAATCTGTACTGCAACTCAGTCAACCTTGTGAAAGGAATCCCCATCTCTCATAACGCCTGCGGGCACAACCGACCAGACCGGGTAAAAAACTAAAAAAGGCCTGTCGGACATACCCACTGCATGGGTAACAACACATATCACATTGGAGCAGAATCAATGAGTATTTCCTTGAAGAAGTCAGGGATGCTGAAGCTCGGTCTTAGCCTGGTGGCCATGACCGTCGCGGCAAGCGTGCAGGCTAAAACCCTGGTTTATTGTTCTGAAGGTTCGCCCGAAGGCTTTAACCCACAGCTTTTCACCTCTGGTACCACTTACGATGCCAGCTCTGTGCCAATTTATAACCGTCTGGTTGAGTTCAAAACCGGCACCACGGAAGTGATTCCGGGTCTGGCGGAGAAGTGGGACATCAGCGAAGACGGCAAAACCTACACCTTCCACCTGCGTAAAGGCGTTAAGTGGCAGGACAACAAAGAGTTCAAACCGACGCGTGAATTCAACGCCGATGACGTGGTGTTCTCTTTCGATCGCCAGAAAAACGCCCAGAACCCGTACCATAAAATCTCTGGCGGCAGCTACGAATACTTCGAAGGCATGGGTCTGCCGGATCTGATTAGCGAAGTGAAAAAAGTCGACGACCACACCGTGCAGTTCGTGCTGACGCGCCCGGAATCGCCGTTCCTCGCTGACCTGGCGATGGACTTCGCCTCCATCCTCTCCAAAGAGTATGCGGACAACATGCTGAAAGCCGGCACGCCGGACAAAGTTGACCTCAACCCAATCGGTACCGGTCCGTTCCAGCTGCTGCAATACCAGAAAGACTCGCGCATTCTCTACAAAGCGTTTGAAGGCTTCTGGGGCACCAAGCCGAAGATCGATCGCCTGGTCTTCTCCATCACGCCGGATGCTTCCGTGCGTTATGCCAAATTGCAGAAAAACGAATGTCAGGTGATGCCGTACCCGAACCCGGCTGACATCGCGCGCATGAAGCAGGACAAAAACATTAACCTGATGGAGCAGGCTGGCCTGAACGTCGGTTACATGTCCTTCAACACCGAGAAAAAACCGTTTGATGATGTGAAAGTGCGCCAGGCGCTGACCTACGCGGTAAACAAAGAAGCGATCATCAAAGCGGTCTACCAGGGCGCGGGCGTGGCGGCGAAAAACCTGATTCCGCCGACCATGTGGGGCTATAACGACGACGTTAAAGACTACACCTACGATCCGGAGAAGGCGAAGCAGCTGCTGAAAGAAGCCGGTCATGAGAAGGGCTTCACCGTTGAGCTGTGGGCGATGCCGGTACAGCGTCCGTACAACCCGAACGCGCGCCGTATGGCTGAGATGATTCAGTCTGACTGGGCGAAAGTGGGCGTACAGGCCAAAATCGTCACCTACGAGTGGGGCGAATACCTCAAGCGTGCGAAAGCGGGCGAGCACCAGGCCGTTATGATGGGCTGGACCGGCGACAATGGGGATCCGGATAACTTCTTCGCCACCCTGTTCAGCTGCGCAGCGGCGAAAGATGGCTCCAACTACTCGCGCTGGTGCTACAAGCCGTTTGAAGATCTGATTCAGCCGGCGCGCGCCACTGACGATCACAACAAGCGTATTGAGCTCTACAAACAAGCGCAGGTAGTGATGCATGACCAGGCTCCGGCGCTGATCGTCGCGCACTCCACCGTCTATGAGCCAGTGCGTAAAGAAGTGAAAGGCTATGTGGTTGATCCATTAGGCAAACACCACTTTGAAAACGTCTCTGTCGAATAATAAGTAAAATGCCTGATCTCCCCCTCTTCGCTGGGAGAGGGGGAGAGGTCTGTTCCCTCTTGTGATGAGAGTGGAAATACATTTGTGAGCAATACAGACGTGCCGTCGCCAGGCGTCGCGTCACTACTGAGAATCCGGGTTATGTTGCAGTTCATCCTCCGACGTCTGGGGTTAGTTATCCCGACGTTTATCGGTATCACCCTTCTCACCTTTGCCTTTGTTCATATGATCCCCGGCGATCCGGTGATGATCATGGCGGGTGAGCGTGGTATCTCCCCTGAGCGTCACGCTCAGTTGCTGGCCGAGCTCGGTCTCGACAAGCCGCTGTGGGAACAGTATGTCCACTATGTGTGGGGCGTATTGCATGGCGATTTAGGTCTCTCATTGAAGAGCCGTCTTCCGGTGTGGGACGAATTCGTGCCGCGCTTTAAAGCCACGCTGGAGCTGGGCGTCTGCGCGATGATCTTCGCCGTTGCCGTCGGCATTCCGGTGGGCGTACTCGCTGCGGTCAAACGCGGCTCCATCTTCGATCACACTGCCGTGAGCATCGCGCTGACCGGCTACTCCATGCCGATCTTCTGGTGGGGCATGATGCTGATTATGCTGGTCTCGGTGCAGCTAAACCTGACGCCGGTCTCCGGGCGCGTCAGCGATATGGTGTTCCTTGATGACACCAATCCGCTAACCGGCTTTATGCTGATCGACACCGCCATCTGGGGCGAAGAGGGCAACTTTATTGATGCCGTCGCGCACATGATCCTGCCGGCCGTGGTGCTCGGCACTATTCCGCTGGCGGTGATCGTGCGTATGACGCGCTCCTCGATGCTGGAAGTGCTGGGCGAAGACTATATCCGCACCGCGCGCGCCAAAGGGCTGACCCGCATGCGGGTGATTATCGTCCACGCGCTGCGCAACGCGATGCTGCCGGTGGTAACGGTTATCGGTCTGCAGGTCGGCACCATGCTGGCGGGCGCGATCCTGACCGAAACCATCTTCTCCTGGCCGGGGCTTGGCCGCTGGCTGATTGATGCACTGCAGCGCCGCGATTATCCGGTGGTGCAGGGCGGGGTACTGCTGGTCGCGACGATGATTATCCTCGTCAACCTGCTGGTCGACCTGCTGTACGGCGTGGTGAACCCGCGTATTCGGCATAAGAAGTAAGGGGCCATCATGTCACAAGTTACTGAAAATAAAGTTGTCTCTGCGCCGGTGCCCATGACGCCGTTGCAGGAGTTCTGGCACTACTTCAAACGCAATAAAGGCGCGGTTGTCGGCCTGGCCTATGTGGTGGTGATGTTGATTATCGCCATCTTCGCCAACTTCATCGCGCCGCATAACCCGGCGGATCAGTTCCGCGATGCGCTGCTGGCACCGCCGGTCTGGCAGGATGGCGGCACCTGGACGCATATCCTCGGCACCGATGATGTGGGCCGCGATACGCTGTCGCGCCTGATGTTTGGCGCGCGCCTCTCGCTGCTGGTTGGCTGCCTGGTGGTGGCGCTGTCGCTGGTCGCCGGGATTATCCTCGGCCTGGTGGCGGGCTACTTTGGCGGGCTTATCGACAATATCATCATGCGCGTCGTCGATATCATGCTGGCACTGCCGAGCCTGCTGCTGGCGCTGGTGCTGGTGGCGATCTTCGGCCCGTCGATTGTCAACGCCTCGCTGGCATTAACCTTTGTCGCCCTGCCGCACTATGTGCGTCTGACGCGCGCCGCCGTGCTGGTGGAGGTGAACCGCGACTATGTGACCGCTTCCCGCGTGGCGGGTGCAGGCGCGATGCGTCAAATGTTCGTCAATATCTTCCCGAACTGCCTTGCGCCGCTGATCGTTCAGGCATCGCTCGGCTTCTCTAACGCCATTCTCGATATGGCCGCCCTTGGCTTCCTCGGCATGGGTGCGCAGCCGCCAACACCGGAATGGGGCACCATGCTCTCCGACGTGTTGCAGTTCGCACAGAGTGCCTGGTGGGTCGTGACCTTCCCGGGTCTGGCGATCCTGCTGACGGTGCTGGCATTTAACCTGATGGGTGACGGACTGCGTGATGCGCTCGACCCCAAACTGAAGCAGTAAGAGGTTCGAGATGGCGTTATTAAATGTAGATAAATTATCGGTGCACTTCGGCGACGTTGGTGCCGAGTTCCGCGCCGTAGACCGCATTAGCTACAGCGTAAACCAGGGCGAAGTGATCGGCATCGTTGGCGAGTCCGGCTCCGGTAAATCGGTCAGCTCGCTGGCGATCATGGGGCTGATTGATTTCCCCGGCCGCGTAATGGCAGAGAAGCTGGAGTTTAACGGTCAGGATTTAAAACGGATTTCCGAAAAAGAGCGCCGCAGCCTGGTCGGCTCGGAAGTGGCGATGATTTTCCAGGATCCGATGACCAGCCTCAACCCCTGCTACACCGTCGGTTTCCAGATTATGGAAGCGATCAAAGTGCATCAGGGCGGCAATAAGAAAACCCGCCGCCAGCGGGCGATCGACCTGCTGAACCAGGTCGGCATTCCCGACCCGGCTTCGCGGCTGGATGTTTACCCGCACCAGCTTTCGGGCGGTATGAGCCAGCGCGTGATGATCGCAATGGCGATTGCCTGCCAGCCGAAGTTGCTGATTGCCGATGAACCGACCACTGCGTTGGACGTTACCATTCAGGCGCAGATCATCGAACTGCTGCTGGAGTTGCAGCAGCAAAAGAACATGGCGCTGATCCTGATTACGCACGATCTGGCGCTGGTGGCGGAAGCGGCGCACAAAATCATCGTCATGTATGCAGGCCAGGTGGTGGAAGCGGGCGAATCGCGGGATATCTTCCGCGCGCCGCGTCACCCGTACACCCAGGCGCTGCTGCGCGCGCTGCCGGAGTTTGCCCAGGACAAAGCGCGTCTGGCGTCGCTGCCGGGCGTGGTGCCGGGGAAATATGACCGCCCGAGCGGCTGTCTGCTTAACCCGCGCTGCCCCTATGCGACGGACAAATGCCGCGTCGATGAGCCGGATCTGAACACCGTCGACGGCGGCCGCCAGTCCAAATGTCACTACCCACTCGATGATGCCGGGAGGCCGAATTATGAGTACGCATGAGGCCACTTCGCAGCAGCCGCTGTTGCAGGCGATCGACCTGAAAAAACACTACCCGGTGAAGAAGGGCTTTTTTGCCCCGGAGCGCCTGGTCAAAGCGCTGGACGGCGTCTCGTTTTCGCTGGAGCGCGGCAAAACCCTGGCGGTGGTCGGCGAGTCCGGCTGCGGCAAATCAACGCTTGGCCGCCTGCTGACGATGATTGAAACGCCGACCGGCGGCGAGCTCTACTACCAGGGCCAGGATCTGCTCAAGCACGATCCGCAGGCGCAGAAGCTGCGTCGGCAGAAAATCCAGATCGTCTTTCAGAACCCCTATGGCTCGCTGAACCCGCGTAAAAAAGTGGGGCAGATCCTCGAAGAGCCGCTGTTGATTAACAGCTCCCTCAGCAGAGAGGCGCGCCGCGAGAAAGCGCTGGCGATGATGGCGAAAGTGGGGCTGAAAACCGAGCACTACGATCGCTACCCGCATATGTTCTCCGGCGGTCAGCGTCAGCGTATTGCTATCGCCCGTGGCCTGATGCTCGACCCGGACGTGGTGATTGCCGATGAACCGGTTTCGGCGCTCGACGTCTCCGTGCGTGCGCAGGTGCTGAACCTGATGATGGATCTGCAGCAGGATTTAGGGCTCTCCTACGTCTTTATCTCGCACGATCTGTCGGTGGTGGAGCACATTGCCGATGAGGTGATGGTGATGTATCTCGGCCGCTGCGTGGAGAAGGGCAGCAAAGAGCAGATCTTTGCCAACCCGCGCCATCCTTACACCCAGGCGCTGCTCTCCGCGACGCCGCGGCTTAACCCGGACGATCGCCGCGAGCGCATTAAGCTTACCGGCGAGCTGCCGAGCCCGCTCAACCCGCCGCCGGGCTGTGCCTTTAATGCCCGTTGTAGCCGTCGCTTCGGCCCCTGCACGCAATTACAGCCGCAGTTGAAGGATTACAACGGTCAGCTGGTGGCCTGTTTTGCGGTGGATAAGGATGAGAATCGCGAGATTCCGCAGGTGTAGGTTGATTCGTAGGCCGGATAAGCGTTTTACGCGCCATCCGGCATGTTTCGCGGCGCTAATGCCGGATGGGTGGAATGGTTCCGTTCACCACGGGACGGGATCCTCATAAATCATCTGTGCGGTGAACGGGACAAGGGGAGCGCCGTGTATGAACCGGTCACATGGGTTACAGATCTGACCGGTCACATGGGTGACACTTTTTGCTTCAGTCGGCCCGGATTATACGATGATTCCGTCTGTCGTACCGGGCCAGTATCAGTTCACCAAAACCTATTTCGTCCAGCTCTTCCCCGACCTGCTTCATCCATACCCATTCTCCTCTCAGCGCTTCTGATAAAAATATCCGTGTGCTGTTAAAGCATAAATCGCCTTTTAATGAGACACGCAGTGTCCGGGCATCATCCGGTACGGGCATTGCCTTCAGCGGGCCGGTAAAGATGCGCTCTGACGGATACCAGACCGAACGGGGTGTTTTTCCGCCCAGCGCCCTGTGGGGGCGTATCTCATTAAATTCATGACGCCATGCATCCATCCAGATCTGCTGCTCCTCAAGAGAAGTGAACTTCGCATGTCGCTTCAGCGCATCCTTCAGGGTGCGGTGCATCCGCTCATGTCTTCCGTTTTCGGTGGGTTTACCCGGCCGGATACGTTCCGGCAGGACACCACATTTAATCAGCCATACGGACATCTGGCTCAGCCCCCACAGACCGGCCCCGGCAAAGGGAGGACCGTTGTCCGTACGCAGCACCTGCGGCATCCCGCATTCCCGGAACACCCGCTCAAGGCAGGGGATAACAAACCGGCCATCAGGCGTATAGGTGGCATCGCAGGCCAGCACAATCCTGCTGCAGTTATCGGTCAGCGTGAAGGGATGGCACCAGCGGCCGCCGGCATGGGTGAACTGCCCCTTGAAATCGGCACTCCAGACATCGTTTGGCCGCACGGCAGCGTGCAGCTCATGCCGCTTCGTGGGCTTAAAGGTGAGGGGCTTACGTTTTTTAACCAGACCATGACTGCGGAACAGCTCACCAATGGTACTGGCGGCAGGAACGCCGGTGATGTTCAGGTTAAGAAGGCGCTGCCTTATCTTCTCAGGCCCCCAGAGGGGATGCTGTTGCTTCGTATCCAGCAGCAGCTTCACCATGGGTTCAGACGTTGCGTTCTGGTGATGGCGGGCCCGGGAACGGTCACTGAGGGAGGTGGCATCATCGGGTGAAAAACGGGCCAGCCACTTGTAGCCGGTCTTACGGCTGATATTAAAGCGGCGGCACACTTCGGCAACCGTGAGGTTGCCTTCAAGGCAGGCCGCAACAAACTGCAAACGTTGCATGGTAACAGTCTCAGTCCAGGGCACGGTAAACCTCCGTCAGCTGTTTACCGTACCGTTATAACCTGTTACCCATGTGCCCGGTTTAAAGTGTTACCTATGTGCCCGGTTCATACAGCCGCGCTCCCCTTGTCAATCCCGCTTCGGTTCGCCGATTTCAGCGGGGACACAACCCCCTCGCTGTCATATCGCAGATATAAAGCCGCACCAGTGTCGCTGAAAGCGCGTTTTTGTAGGCCGGATAAGGCGCAGCCGCCATCCGGCAATCGATGCCGCGGAAATAATGCCGGATGGCGCTAACGCTTATCCGGCCTACACGGTTTCAGTAGCTCGGATTGCGTAGGCCGGATAAGGCGCAGCCGCCATCCGGCAATTGGTGCCGCGGAGAAAATGCCTGATGGCGCTTCGCTTATCAGGCCTACGCGGTTTCAGAGGCTCTTCGTGCTGCATTATTCTGTTTATGCTCTTTTCTCGCCCCGGTTCGCTGTTTAAATAATCTGATTTAACTTTGGTATTAGTATAAATATCGCCCGTCTGTTTATTGGCAGCGATTAACGCTGTCACCTCTCTTCGTACCTAAAAAAAAAGATGCAAACAGCAGCATTGTTTATATATTTAGTGCCAGTTAAAGCGCGAATTAGTGCCACTAAAATTACTAGCGCAACCGCAGGCCGCAGGTCATCGCCGTTTCATTCACCTGTACCCTCATAAAAAGCACCGCCAATAAAAACATTCATCACCCTACGCGTGGCAGAAGAGCCTCTCCTGCTGGTGGGGAGTACTCGTTTATTGCGTAAATCACGGATTCAACCATGAAGCATTATGATGATTTGCAGAGATTCAGGGAGAAGAGCGGCAAACAGCATCACGCCTTCAAAGATCTCTCTACCCAATCCCTCGCCGCCGAGCAGGGTAGCTGGGCGATCCTCAACCAGCTCGCGCCCGCCGATGAAAATGCCGGGCTGGCGCTGGGCGGGCATGTCGCCTCTTCTGTTCCACAACCTGTTGATAGCGAACTCTTCGTCTCTGAGGCGCAAATAAGCGCCCCGCCAGTCCCGAATGCCAGCCAACCCGAGCGCCCTCCCGCGCAGCGTTCAGCCACGCCGTCGCCGCGTGACGCCAGCATTCAATACGACCAACTGTTTGCCGCGAAGCCCGCGCAGACTAAACCGCGCAGCCAGAAAAACCAGCCTCTACAACCGTTGTTAGAAAGGATTGCCGCATGCCGCTGATTTGTATCTGCTCGCCGAAAGGCGGGACAGGGAAAACGACCCTCGCGGCGAACCTTGCCTATGCGCTGGCCCGCAACGGCAGCAAAGTGCTGGCGCTCGATTTCGACGTACAAAACAGCCTGCGCCTGCACTTCGGCGTGCCGCTCTCCGACACACGCGGCTATGTCGCCCGCGCTGCGGATGCCTCCGACTGGAGCCAGTTTGTCCTCACCGCCGGCGGCAATATTTTTGTCCTGCCCTATGGCGATGCCACCGACGCACAGCGCCGCGACTTTGAGGAGCGCCTCACCCATGATGAGCACTTCCTCACCCGTGGGCTGAACACGCTGCTTAACTACCCGGGGCTGATTATTGTCGCCGACTTCCCGACAGGCCCCTCGGCGGCGTTAACCGCCCTGTCGCGGCAGGCCGATTTACATCTTATTCCGTTGCTGGCAGATAGCGCCTCGCTCTCACTGCTGCCGCAGATTGAAAACCACCGCCTCACCGGAGACGTGCTGAACCAGAGAGCGGGCCACTTTGTGGTGCTCAACCAGAGCGATAATCGCCGCCAGATCAGCCGTGATGTCACCGCATTTATGGAGCAGCGCCTCGGCAACCAGTTGCTCGGCGTGCTGCACCGCGACGAAAGCGTGGTGGAAGCCAACGCCTCACAGCAGTCGGTGTTCGACTTCAGCCCGGCTTCGGCTGCGGCATTTGATATTGAGCTTATCGCCAAACGCGCCGCTGGCATGCTGGGCGTTAACATCGGCGACGGCACGCTGCACAGCTCGCCGCGCATGTCGGGGCTTTAAGCGTCAGGACAACTATGAAAAAAATCCTCTCTCTCCTGCTGGCGCTGGTTATGCTGCCGCTCGCCCTGTTGGTGATCATCACGCCGATGGACAGCCAGAAGCAGTACATTTTTGGTCTCATCAGCATCGGCGCGCTGTTTATTGCGGGCACTATCAGTAAAAAGCGCAGCGTCTCGCTGGTGATGGTGGCGATGTCGGTGCTGCTCTCCACCCGCTACATGTACTTTCGCCTGACCCAGACGCTGCACTTCAACTCAGAAATTGAAACGCTGCTCGGCATGGGGCTGTTTCTGGCTGAAGTCTATGTCTGGGTGATGCTGCTGCTCAGCTACCTGCAAACCGCCTGGCCGCTGAAGCGCGACATTGTGCCGCTGCCGGATGACACCAGCCTGTGGCCGACTGTCGATGTCTATATCCCCTCCTATAACGAGCCGCTGGAGGTGGTGCGCGACACGGTGCTGGCGGCGCAGTGCCTCGACTACCCGCGCGATAAACTGAAGATCTACCTGCTCGATGATGGTAAACGCAGCGAGTTCGCGGTATTTGCCGCCGATGTCGGCGTCGGCTACATCACGCGCAATGACAATGCCCATGCGAAAGCGGGCAACCTCAACCATGCGATGAAGCTGACCCACGGCGAGTTAATTTGTGTGTTTGATTGCGACCACGTGGCGACGCGCATCTTTTTACAGGCCACTGTCGGCGGTTTTCTGCAAGATCCGAAACTGGCGCTGGTGCAGACGCCGCACTACTTCTACTCGCCGGATCCGTTCGAGCGTAATCTTTCGGTCGGGCGCAATATTCCCAACGAAGGGGCGCTCTTCTACGGCCCGATCCAGCAGGGGAATGACAACTGGAACGCCACCTTCTTCTGCGGCTCCTGCGCCGTGATTCGCCGCAGCGCGCTCGATCAGATTGGCGGCTTTGCGGTCGAAACCGTGACCGAAGATGCCCACACCGCGCTCAAGTTGCAGCGTCTTGGCTGGGGCTCGGCGTTTATTGATATCCCGCTGGCAGCAGGGCTGGCGACGGAGCGGCTGGTGCTGCATGTGATCCAGCGTACCCGCTGGGCGCGCGGTATGACGCAGATCTTCCGTCTCGACAACCCGCTGCTCGGGCGCGGGCTGACGCTGCAACAGCGGCTCTGCTACCTGAGTGCGATGCTCTATTACCAGTTTGCCCTGCCGCGCATCGCCTTCTTAACCGCGCCGCTGGCCTACTTACTCTTTAACCTCAACATCATTCACTCTTCGGCGAGCCTGATTTTCGCCTACGCGCTGCCGCACCTGTTTCTGGCGGTGTATGTGAACTCGCGACTCAATGGGCGCTTTCGCTACAGCTTCTGGGGCGAGATTTACGACCTCGTGCTCGCCTTCCACATTGTGCTGCCGACGGCGGTCACCATGCTCTTTCCGAAACGCGGCAAATTCAACGTCACCGACAAAGGCGGTCTGCTTAATGTCGGCTACTTCGACTTCAGCGTGGTGCGCCCGCACCTGATTATCGCTCTGCTGCTCGGCGCAGGGGTGATCGCCGGGATTGTCCGCGCCTGCGCCCACGACTACTTCGGCGTCGATCCGCGCGTGATTGCCCTCAACGTCGGCTGGGGGTTATACAGCCTCATCTTCCTGCTGGCGGCGATTGCGGTGGCGCGCGAAACGCGGCAAACCCGTAAAACCATCCGCATTGAGGTCGAAATCCCGGTGCTGATCCACTACGCCAGCGGCATTGTCTCCCGCAGCCAGACGGCGGATCTGTCGATGGGCGGTTGCCGCATTGTCGCCCCGGACGATCGTCACCTGAACGATGAGATCGAGGAGATCGAACTGCTGCTGCACTCCGGAGCTATTGCCCTGCCGGTGCAGACCGTCGCCAGCGATGAGAACGCCATCCGCTTGAAGTTTAATGATATTCCGCTGGCGCGCCGCCGCGAACTGGTGCGCGTGGTGCTGGCGCGTGCCGATGCGTGGATCCACCCGCCGAAACCGCAGGACAACCCGTTCCGCTCGATGTTGACCATTGTGCGCTGCGTTTTTGACCTCTTCTGGCTCACCTGGCGTTCGCGGCGCGAAAACCGCCGCCTGCGCGCCGAAAAAGTGCAGGAGGAGAGCCGGGTATGAAACGTCTCACCTTACTTACCCTGCTGGCGAGCGCGCTGGTTACCGCACCGCTGCACAGCGAACCGACGGCCGTTGACGCGCTACTGCCCGCGGTCTCCGCTTTTGCCCCCTCACGCGTTGAGAGCGTGTCGCTGGCGCAGATGGGCCAACCGCAGGGCCTGACGCTCAGCGGCGGTCAGTTCCAGGGCGGCGTCGATTTCACGCTGCCGATCGATCAGGTAGTCACTAACGCGCGGCTGGCGCTGAACCTGAAAATCTCCCCGGCGCTGGCGGCGGCGAACGCCACGCTGCAACTGATGCTGAACGGGCAACCGCTCGGCACCGTGCCGCTGAGCGCCGTCGAAGGCGATACCGCCCGCTACCAGCTCGATGTCCCGGCGGCGCTGATGGTTTCCAGCAATAACCTCAGCTTTAAAATTAACGGCGGTGACGCCGCGCAGTGCCAGCGCGATGCCGACACCAAAAGGTATGTGACCATTCTGCCGGACTCGCGCTTTGAGCTGGAGGGGCAGCAGCTCGATATTGGTGCCGATCTCAGCCATTTCCCGCGCCCCTTTTTCGACAGCATGCAGATGACGCCTGCCGCCATCGCCATCGCTTTTTCGGCGAAACTGAGCCCTGACGCGCTTAGCGCCGGGGCGCTGATTGCCTCATGGTTAGGCATTCAGGCCGATTATCGCGGCGTCGCCTTTGCCGCTTACCACGACCGGCTGCCGGAGAAGAACGGCATTCTGATTGGTCACCCGGGTGAGCAGATCGGCGGCCTGATGCTGCCGCAGAGCCAACAGCCGCTGCTGAAGATCATCGATAACCCGGCTAACCCGGTCTATAAGCTGCTGCTGGTGGTGGGCAAAGATGATGAAGCGCTGCGGGCGGCGGCCTGGCGGCTGACGCGCGGCGAGTTCAATGCGCAGACGGCTGCCACAGAAGTCGCCGCGCAGACGCTGCCGCTGAGCCAACCCTATGATGCGCCGCGCTGGATCGCCACCGATCGTCCGGTAATGCTCTCGGAACTGATCCGCAAGGATCAAAGTTTGACCGCCACCGGCATCTGGCACCCGTCGTTACAGGTCGCGTTTCGCGCCGCGCCGGATCTCTTTTTGTGGGACGGCGAGACCATTCCGCTGCATATCGGTTACCGCTTCCCGACCGAAAACTGGATCGATGAAGAGCGCTCGTGGCTGAGCATGACGCTTAACAACACCTTCCTGCACAACCTGCCGGTGAACAAACAGGGCGCGCTGGAGAAGCTGTGGCACAAGCTCGGTGGCGATGCCCGCCAGGAGCAGTTTGATATGCCGCTTGAGCCTTACATGATCTATGGCGACAACCAACTCTCCCTCTACTTCAATATCGTGCCGAAGGCGGATGCGCCGTGCAGCACCTTGCTGAACAACAACATCAAGAGCCGCATCGACGAGCATTCGTGGATCGATCTCAGCCATACACGCCACTTCGCGCTGCTGCCCAATCTCTCCTACTTTGTCGGCGCGTCATTCCCCTTTACCCGGCTGGCGGACTACGCCGAAACGGTGCTGATGCTGCCGCCCGCGCCGAGCGAAACGCAACTCGCGACACTGCTTGATATGGCGGCGCGCGCCGGTAACGCCACCGGCACGGCACTAACCCACAACCGCGTGCTGCTCGGCATGCCCTCCGGCGACAAGGCGCGTGAAGTGCTGGAAAACCGCGATGTGCTGGCGATAAGCGGCATGGATCAGCATGCATTTAACCGCGCGCTGCTCGCGGACTCACCTTTCACCGCCCATGACAGCACGCTCGGCGTGCGTAAACCCAGCGCGTGGCAGAAGGCGCAGCGCTGGATGATGGGCGACTGGGCCGCCGACGGGCTGGAGGCGGATCGCTACTTCTCCTCCAACGAAGCGTGGCGCGGTTTTGTCAGCTTCCGTTCGCCGTGGAGCAGCAAACGGCTGGTCGTGCTGGCGCTCGGCAGCAGTGACGCCCAGCTGGCGCAGCTGCATGACGATCTCTCCTCGGCGACGATCAACGCCGGGATTCGCGGCGATGCGGCGATCATCACCGATGAGAACGGCGTGCGCAGTTTCCGCGTCGGCGAGCAGTTCCCGAGCGGCGAGATGCCGCCGCAGATGATGATTATCTGGTATGCCAACCAGCACTCGGCGCTATTGGCGCTGCTCGGCCTGCTGCTGGGCGCGCTGGTGGGCGGGCTGCTCTACCGCACCCTGAAACAGCGCGAGCGTAAACGACTCAACCCGGAGAAGCAGAAATGAAAAAGATCACCGCGTTATTTTGCCTCTCCGGCGCGCTCAGCTTCGCAGCGCTCGGCCAGGCGCAGGCCGCGTCTAACCCGGCGGCGTTAAAAGCGCTGTTTGATCAGGCCAACTACTGGCATGAAAAATCCCATGACGATCTGGCGACGGCGTCGCTGCAAAAGGTGTTGATGGTCGATACCAACAACACCCAGGCGCTCTACCTACTGGCGCTGTGGGCGCAGCAAAATGGCGATCTGAAAAGCGCTGCGCAGTGGCGCGCGCGGCTGGTACAAACCGCCCCGGCCGATGGCAGCCTGCAAGCACTCGATAACGCCAACGCGCTGGCGCAGGTGCCGCAGGGGCAGCTAACCCTCGCGCGGCAGCAGGCGCGCAGCGGCAATATTCCGGCGGCGCTGGAGACCTGGCACGGCCTGTTTAACGGCGATACGCCGCCGCAGAGCCTGGCGCCGGAGTATTACCTCACCATGGCGAGCGACAAAAGCCTCTACCCACAGGCGCTGGCGCAGTTGCGTGCGCTGGTTGAGCAGCATCCGCAGGATAACGCCGCGCGCATTGCGCTCGGCAAACTGCTCACCTGGCAAGAGGCGACGCGCCGCGAAGGGATGCTGGCACTGGAGCCGATGGCGGGCGGCAGCAAAGAGGCCGACGAGGGGCTGCGCCAGGCGCTGTTGTGGCTCGCGCCGCAGGCGGGTGATGAACGCTTCTACGACACCTGGTTGCAGCGCCACTCGGACGACAGTGAAATGCAGGCCTGGTATCGCAAAAGCATCGGCGGCCGGGCGAAGGGCGCAGGCTTTGAGGCGCTGAACAGCGGCGACAGCAGCGCGGCAAAGCGCCAGTTTGCCCAGGTGCTGCAAACCAACCCGCAGGATGCCGACGCGCTGGCGGGCATGGGTTATATCGCCCAGCGCAACGGTGATTACCAGGCGGCGGCGCAGTATCTGAGCCGGGCGGCAAGCCAGGGCGGCGACGCGTCTGACGAGCGCCGGGCACAGGCGGAAGATGCCGCCTTTTATGGGCAGCTGGCGCAGGCGCAGCAGGCGCTGAAAGAGGGGAACCTCAGCCAGGCGCTGGCGATCTCCGCGCCGCTGGCAGAGCAGAACGGCGATCGCGGCACGGCGGCGAAGCTGTTTCGTGCCGATGTCCTGCGCCAGAACAAAGATTACCCGCAGGCGGAGCAGGCGCTGCGCGGCGTGCTGAATAGCGAGCCGCAAAACGCTCCGGCGCGGGAAAATCTCTACTACGTGTTACGTGAGCAGAACAAAACCGCCGAGGCGCAAACTATTCTGCGCACCTTGCCCGCCGCGCTACAGGCAAAGCTGCAACCGCGCACGGTGAGCGGCACGCCTGGCGATCCGCTGCGCCGCGAAGCGCAACAGCTGGCGGCAAGCGGCAAGCGTGAGCAGGCGATTGCCGTGCTGCGCCAGGGCGTGGCGCGCTTACCGGATGATGGCTGGCTGCGTCTCGATCTGGCGCGTCTGCTGGTGCAGGCCGGGCAGGCGAACGAGGCGGCGAATGTGATGCTGCCCGCGCAGCGTCAGGGGGCAGGGGCCAGTGCCCTCTATGCCGCCGCGCTGTTTGCCAGTGAGCAGGGCGGCTGGCAGCAGGCCAGCGCATTGCTGGGGCGCATTTCGCCTGCCAGCCAGACGGCGCAGATGCGCGAGCTGGCGCAGCGGGCTAACTACAACTTACAGATGGTCACCGCCGAGCGTTATCTGGCGCAGGGCAATATGACCGCTGCCGCCAACACCCTGAAAGCGCTGGCGCAAACCTCGCCCGTAAGCCCCGTCGATGCCGGAAAACTGGCGCGCATGCTGGCGCGCAGCGGCGATCTTACTTCTGCGGTGGCGCTGGTGCGCGGCAATATGCGCCAGGGCGTGCAGGGCAACGCCGGGGATTATGCCGATCAGATTGCCGTGCTCAACCAGGCGGGACTGAACGCCGAAGCGCAGACATTTGTTGAAAGCCCCGAGATGCAGGCGCGCAGCACGCCAGCGCAGCTTGCCGGGGTACGCAACGGCTATGTCATCAACGAGGCCGACAGGCTGCGCGAGCAGGGGAACTACGCTGCGGCGTACGACACGCTGATCCGCGCATTGCAAAACGACCCGCAGAACACCGATTTGATGTTCGCCATGGGGCGCTTGTATCAGTCCGGCAAGATGAACAAAGAGGCGGGCGTGCTCTATGACTACCTGATGACCCGCGACAGCGACGATCAGGCGGCGCGCGTCGGCGCGATTGATGTCGCGCTTGCAGAGAACAACGTCGAGAAAGCGCAAACCCTCGCCAGCGGCCTGCGCAGCGACAATACGCCGGACCGTTTGCTGTTACTGGCGCGGCTGGAGGAGGCGAAAGGCAACCACCAGCAGGCGATGACCTATTTACGCAGCGCGCGCGGCAAGCTGGTCGGGCTGGAGGAGAGCAACGGCACCGGCACGCCAACCCTCGGCGGTGTACTGCTGGCGGATAACCCCTTCACCACTACCAGTAAAACGCCGTCGCCTTACGGGCAAGCTATGCCGTGGCAGGTGGCGCAGACGGCGCGCGAGCCGGGGAGCCAGCTGCCAGGTACCGCACGAACCGATCTGCCGATCGAGACGACGCAAAGCCGCACCCTGCGCCAGGTGGACGAGATGATGCAGCAGATGAACGAGAAAACCGGCATGTGGTTGCAGGGCGGGGTGGCGATCCGCGGGCGCGATGGCGAGACGGGCACCAGCAAGCTTACGGAGGCGAAAGCGCCGCTTACCTGGTCCAGCTCGCCGTTTGGCGAGTCGCGCTTTGAGTTGACCGCCACGCCGGTTTCCCTCAGTTCCGGCAGCGCATCGGGCGATGCCTGGCGGCGCTACGGCAGTAACCCGCTGGCGGATGCGGCGACCAATCTGGCGACTTCCATCAAAACGGCCAACGGTTCAACCGCCACCGACGGCAGCGATAAGTTCGCCGATCTGGCCCGCTACGCCGACGCCGGGAAACTATCGCCCTTTACCGCAGAGGGTTTCGACAACCTCAGCACGCTGCTCGGCTCAAGCCGTTTACAGAGCCTGAGCGAGTCGACCTACAAGAAAAATTATAACGATCCGATCCGCACCTCGACCGATGCGCAGAACGGCAGCGGCGTCGAGCTGAATATGGCGCTGAGCGGCGAGGGCTATAAGTTCGATATCGGCACCACGCCGCTGGGGGAAGATCTCAGCACACTGGTGGGCGGCGTAAAATGGTCGCCGAAGCTGACCAACTACCTGACGCTGATCCTTACCGGCGAACGCCGCGCGGTGACCGACAGCCTGCTCTCCTACGTTGGCTTGCAGGATAAGTTCTCCGGCGAGCGCTGGGGACGGGTGACCAAAAACGGCGGTAGCGCGCAACTGAGCTACGATGATGGCGATGCCGGGTTCTATGTTGGCGGCGGTGGCTACAGCTATCTCGGCGAAAACGTCGCCAGCAACCGCAGCCTCAACGCGAACGCCGGGGTCTATCTACGCCCGTGGCATGATGATTTCCGCCAGCTACAAACCGGGCTGAGTATTAGCTGGATGGATTACGCGAAAAACCTCAGCTACTTCACCTTCGGCCAGGGCGGTTACTTCAGCCCGCAGAACTACGTCAGCGTCTCGCTGCCGGTCGACTTCACGCAGAAGATCGATAACTGGAGAGTGCGCCTCGGCGGGGCGGTGGGGTATCAATCCTACACCCAGGATAAGAGCGACTACTTCCCGACTTCTCCGCAGGCGCAGGGGATGCTGGAGCAACTGGCGGCGCTCGGCTTTATCAAAGAGGCGCAGTATCGTGGCTCGTCGCAAAACGGCATCGGCTACAACTTCCGCGCCGGGCTGGATTACAACGTGAACAAAAATATGTCGGTGGGCGGCAACGTCGGGTACGACACCTTCGGCAGTTATAACGAAAGCACCGCAGGCCTCTGGCTGCGGTATATGTTGGGAGAGAAATAATGACCACCAACCTGTCCCCTGAACTGGCCTGGCATCAGCAACAGCAGACGCCGCCGGGCTGGTTTGATCTGCTTAGCGTGATGGTCGATGGCATGGCGAGAAACGTCGGCGAAGCGCAGAGCCTGCCGTTTTTGCGCCAGATGGGCGAGACGCTGGCCGTGCAGATGCCGCTTATGGCATCAACTACCGTCGGCGAGCTGGAAGCGGCGATCAACACAAGGCTTGCCGCCTTCAACTGGGGCGTAATTGATATTGAGGCCAGCGACAGCGGCATGACCTTTCGCCACCGCGCGCTGCCCGTCGCCCGCGATGAGGCGCAACAGACGCGCTGGTGTCACGCCTTTTGCGCCGTGCTTGAAGGGCTTTATGGCCGCTGGATGCAGGATCAGGGCGGCGATGCGCGCCTCGTGTTTAGCCGGGAAGCGCTCTATTCTGTCTCGGATGTTCTCTTTCGCTACGCCAACCCAGAGTGAGACTCGCTATGTTTAAACCCCTGTTTGCCGCGATGGTGATATTAACCAGCCTGCTCTTTTCCACCGTGTCGCAGGCCGCGACCGCCTGGGAGAGCTACAAAGCGCGCTTTTTAATGCCCGACGGGCGGATTGTCGATACCGGCAATAACAACGTCTCCCACACCGAAGGGCAGGGTTTCGCCATGCTGATGGCGGTCGGCAATAACGATAAAGCGGCGTTCGACAGCATGTGGCACTGGACGCATACCACGCTGCAAAACAAGGAAAACGGCCTCTTTTACTGGCGCTATAACCCGGTGGAGGCCGATCCGATTGCCGATAAAAACGATGCCACCGACGGCGATATCCTTATCGCCTGGGCGTTGCTGAAGGCGGGTGAGCGCTGGAATCTGCCCGCGTATACCGCCGCGTCGGACGCCATTACCCAGGCGGTGCTGAAACATACTGTGACCACCTTTGCTGGCTATCACGTAATGTTGCCGGGGGCGAAAGGCTTTAATCTCAACAGCCGCGTGACGCTGAACCCCTCCTACTTTATCTTCCCGGCGTGGCAGGATTTCGCCAACCGCAGCCACCGGGTGATCTGGCAGCAGCTGATTGATGACGGGCAAAAAATGGTGGGCAAGATGGCCTTCGGTAAACCGCGCCTGCCGACCGACTGGGTGTCGCTCTCGGCGGACGGTACCTTTAGCCCGGCAACGGAGTGGCCGCCACGTATGAGTTACGATGCCATTCGCGTGCCGCTCTACATCGCCTGGCACAATCCGCAGAGCGAGTTGTTGACGCCGTGGCGCAGCTGGTGGCAGGGGTTTGAGCGCAGCAAAACACCGGCGTGGGTCAATGTGACCAACAACGAGAATGCGCCTTACAACATGAATGAGGGGTTATTGGCGGTGCGGGATTTAACCGTTGGCGAACCGACGGGGGAGCCGCAGATCACCGCCCAGGATGATTATTATTCCGCCAGCCTGAAGATGCTGGTCTGGCTGGCACAGCAGCGTTAACAGGTGCGGTCTGATGCCGGGTGGCGGCTTTGCCTTACCCGGCCTACGGAGTGTGCGGTGTGGATGGGCGGTGCCCGATGCCGGGTGGCGGCTACGCCTTACCCGGCCTACGTAATGTGCGGTCTGGATGGGTGGTGCCTGATGCCGGGTGGCGGCTACGCCTTACCCGGCCTACGTAATGTGCGGTCTGGGTGGGTGGTGCCCGATGCCGGGTGGCGGCTTTGCCTTACCCGGCCTACGTAATGTGCGGTCTGGTTGGGTGGTGCCTGATGCCGGGTGGCGGCTACGCCTTACCCGGCCTACGGAGAGTGCGGTATGGATGGGTGGTGCCTGATGCCGGGTGGCGGCTTTGCCTTACCCGGCCTACGTAATGTGCGATCTGGATGGGCGGTGCCTGATGCCGGGTGGCGGCTTTGCCTTACCCGGCCTACGTAACGTGCGGTCTGGGTGGGTGGTGCCTGATGCCGGGTGGTGGCTATGCCTTACCCGGCCTACGGAAAGTGCGGTGTTGATGGCTGATGGCTTACCGGGCCTGCAAATACCACCGGAGCGGTTTTCGTAGGCCTGATAAGCGCAGCGCCATCAGGCAAGAGCGTTACTGCGGATAGGGCACCCAGTCGCCGCCGTTGAGCCGCACATACGGCTTGTTCTGGTACTGGATCACCACCGCATTGGCGTTCTCCGATACCGGCGCGGTTTGCGGCAGGTTGCCAATCAACTTATCCCAGTCGACGCTATCCTGGGTGAAGATTTTGCCATCCAGCACGCGGGTGACAATCTCCGACACCGCCAGGAAGCTGCTCGGCTGGTTAATCACCAGCGGCGCGCCCTGGTGCGGCGCTTTCATGCCGAAGAACTTAATCGCCGTCGGCACGTTGGTAATCGACGGGCTTGGAATATCGCGCAGGCCGGAAACCTGCATCTTATCCCCCTGCAACGCCGCGCCGTGCTCCGGCACCAGCACTACCATCACTTTGCGCCCGGACTTATCAAGCTGCGTGAAGAAGGCATCCAGCTCATCAAACAGCTTCTGCGCGCGCAGTTTGTAATCCGCCGTTTTGCGATCGCCCGGATAGTGGTTGCCATCGTGCAGCGGCAGCAGGTTATAGAAGGTAGCGGTCGGTTTGCCCTGTTTGAAGCTGTCTGACTCCATCCAGCGGTTAAGCACCGCGGTATCGTCAAAAATCGGCGAGCCGTCAAAGGAGAGCAGCGTCGGCGGCAGCCCCGCCTGGTTCATCAGCGGCGCCTGCATGCCGCCATTGTCGCGCACCTCTTTCAGGAAGCCGCCGAACTCGCCGTTATGATCCATCATCAGCTGTTGGGTAAAGCCGAGTTTCGACAGATTATCAAAGAGATAGCACTGGTTATTCGCCTGCTGATAGAGATTCTTATGCGACGGCTGACCGCAGCTAGCGCGCAGCAGGCGAATCGCTGCCGGGCCGCTGTAGGCGGTCGCCGAGTTAAAGTTTTTAAACTCAATATCGAAGTGCGACCAGAGCGGGTGCGACGCCAGACCGGCGGCTTCAATATCGGCCCACGACAGGGAGCAGATATTAATAAACAGCAGATCGAACGGCTGCGCATCGGCAGGAAGCTGCGTCGGGAAGGTGGTTTGACGCTTCTCTTCCGCCGCGTAGAAGCTGGCGAGCCACGCGTTGAGGTTTTCCGAGGTTGGCGGTGCCGTTTGCGCCGGAATATCGCCGACTACCGGCGTATTGCCCGCAGCGGCAACCGTTGCTGCCTGCGAACCGCCGGTAGTGGTAACCGTGGTAGTCGGCTGGCCGCCGGGCCAGAGATTAAAGGCCGGGCCGGTTAAGGTCAGCACGTTCAGCCAGATCATGATCGCCACCACGAACACCGTGACGCGTATCCACTGCGACAAAAAGAGCCACGCCACCAGCAGCACAAACACCGCGCCAATCATCTGCCAGTTGATAAAGCGCGTCACCAGATCGAGCAGATAATCAGCGCTAAAGCCCGCCACCTGCGTGCCCTGGCTCATCATACTTTCAAGCCCAGGCAGCCAGGTGTCGTGCCAGAAAAGGGCAAAACCAAGCGGGATCGCCACCCAGTGGCGCAGGCGATGCAGGCTCAGGCGCGGCAGCGGCACCAGCAGAAACGCCATAAATACCAGGTTCAACATCGGGTGGAAGTTAAGATAGCCTGCCCACAGCAGGCCAAACTTCACCAGGAAGTAGAAGTTCCAGCCGGAAAGGCCGCGCCAGTATTGCCACAGCGGCGACGGCGCAGAAGAGGGGATCGTATTATTTGTCATGTTTACGGTCTGCCTTGGCGTGCGGATCCCTGCGTAAAACGCCAATCGGTTTTACATAGCGGGGTTTAGTAAAAGTTAAACGGAGCGCGGTACGTAACGGGCGCTGCCAGTGGCGCGCAAGGTAGCCCAGCGGAAAGAAGATCAGCGCGCAAAGCACGATAAGCTGAATAATATCGCTGATTGACATCATGAGGAGGGCTCCGTCACATCGCTTAATAACCGGTGCGGTTGGGGAATACGACGCCAGCTGGTGCCATCGTGTTCGGCATTAATCAACTTCTTCTCCTGACGGGTGGCGGGCAGCGGCTTCGAGGCGCGCTCCGGCGGCAGGGCGCGCATCTGCACCACTTCGGCGGCAATCTGGTTATCTTCGAACCACACCATGCGGTTTGAGAAGATATCGCCCGTCGGTAGCGGGAAGATGTGGTTCAGCGCGGTATCGAGATCGTTAACCCGGCAGAAGGATAAGAAGAGCACCAGCCGGTTGTCGCTCATGCTGACAATATCGCCGACGCGGTTTGGCCGGCAGAGCGTCAGCGCCTGCTCAACGCGAATGCCCGGCACCGGGCGCAGCGCGACCAGCACCCCTTTGCCATCCGGCGGCAGCAGCGTGTTGTTGACCATATTGCTCACCGCATCGCAAAACACTTCCCACGGCTGGAAGCCGCGCAGCTTCAGCGGCTGCGTCATCGACAGCAAGGTGGAGATATCTTCCGGCACCAGCCGCGTAAACTGCTGCCCCTGCACGCTCTCAATCAGCGTTAAGCAGCGCGACAGCGGGGCGTTCCACGGGATCACCATATTCGCACCGCAGCCGAGCAGCAGGCGCTCATCGGTGGCACGCAGGCTGGCGATGGTTTCACGCACGATAATTTTGAGGTTGTTGCCGCGCTGACGGCGCAGGGTGTGGATCTGGCGCGCAAGGCCGTCGATTTGGCTATTTTGCGCGAGGACGAAAATCAGCGTCGCCGCCTGGCTGGCGCGCGCCTCTTCAAATAGCGCCTCGTTGGTGGCGAACAGGTTCCAGTGTTCAGAGAGCGGCGGCGCGCCCTCCAGCACGGCGACATTACTTAAAACCCTTTTTTCATCGCTGCGCGGCTGAACGGAAGCCTCTTCCTGTTTGGCTAATTGCCATTGACCTTCAACTTCGGTGAGCAGTAATTGCTGACGGGCGCTGATCCCTTTTTCATTACACCACCACGCTACATCATATAGCGGGATACCATTCTGATAGCGCAGGCTCGCCAGACCAAAAAGCGAGCGATATTCACTCATCAGAATCGAGGATTGCTTGTCATTGTTGCTGCCGGGGTTAATTACCATCAGGGTGCAATTATTATATTTCGCCCAGGCTTGAGTTTTTTCTAACCATTTGCGTAATTTAGGCGCAGGAATATTCTGCCATGCATTATTAGCACAGAGCAGGAACACTAAATATTTGTCCGGGTCAATAGAGCTGAGTAAATCGCGGGTGAAAAAGTATAGACTATTTTCCTCTTTTGGCATGGAAAAGAGCTCGACTTTCTCCGGACCGTGATTTTTATCTAATTTAATGACATTTCGCAGGTCGTGACCCATGCCCGCTACCGCGACTTTCGCCGCTTTATCCTGCGCAGCAAGGGTTTGGTTGAGCAGGCTCAGGGCGTCCTGCTCGCGGTCGGTATTTAGCCACCAGACCCCGCCCACAGGCATGTGACGCAATTCGTCCCATAATGATTGGATGCCGATAGAAAATATGGGGTTCACGGTGTCCCTCTTGCAGCGAATTTATCTGTAACTCAGTTTACTAGCGAAAGCCGAGAAATAAACCTAACATTGAAATTAAAGAACATCAGATTTAGCATGTAAACGCACTTTCTTGGGCACGATGCCTTGTGTCTTCTTACATCATTTTATATGCAACTGGGATCGGGCCAACATGAAAAAAAATGAACCCGTTACGCAATCTGACCCGACTCTGGGTTACACATTCCAGAACGATTTTTTGGTGCTTAGCCGGGTATTTTCCCTGCCTGAAATCGACTATGCCGATATTTCCCAGCGCGAACAACTGGCCGCCGCGATTAAACGCTGGCCGCTGCTGGCTGAATTAGCCCGTCAACAATAAAGGACCCGTGGATGACCATCTTGGGACTACAGGGGATCCGTGGTGGCGTGGGGACGACCTCGATCACCGCGGCTCTGGCCTGGTCACTGCAACTCTTAGGTGAGTCGGTGCTGGTAATTGATGCCTGCCCGGATAACCTTTTGCGCCTCTCATTTAATGTCGAGTATGAGGATCCAACCGGCTGGGCGCGGTCGCTGCTTGACGGCAACGAGTGGCGCGATGCCGGTATGCGCTACACCACGCAGCTCGATCTGCTGCCGTTTGGCCGCCTGGCAGCCAACGAGTGGGAGAATGCCGCGCAGCTTGACGCCGTGGCCGCACAGCTGACTTCCGCCCTGAAAGAATTAAAAACGCAGCAGCACTATCAATGGGTGCTGATTGACCTGCCGCACGGCGTATCCCCGCTGGCGCGGCACTTTATCGATCTCTGCGACAATCTCTTCACCATTATCAAACCCGATACCAATTGCCACGTGCGTCTGCACCAGCAGCCGCTGCCCACCGGCGCGCATCTGTTAATTAACGATCTGCGCATTGGCAGCCAGTTGCAGGACGATCTCTGGCAGGTGTGGCTGCAAAGCCAGCCGCGCATGATGCCGATGGTGATCCACCGCGATGAGGCGATGGCAGAGTGCCTGGCTTCGAAGCAGCCGCTCGGTGAGTACCGCAGCGATGCGCTGGCGGCCGAGGAGATCCTGACGCTGGCCAACTGGTGTCTGCTCCATTTCGCGCCTGCTGCACAGGGGAGTGAGGCATGATTCGCCTTGCCACCTGGCTGCTTATTCCGCCAGTGGGCGCGCGGCTGAACGCGCGCTATCAGCATTATCGCGACCATGGCGCACCGCGTTTTAGCGCCGCATTGGGCTGTTTCTGGGCGATCCTCGCCTGGATGTTTATCCCGCTGGAGCACCCGCGCTGGCAGCAGCTGCGCGCGCAGCAGAACCACTGGTTCCCGCATATCGATCCCGACCGTCCGCGCCCGCTCGACCCGGCACGCTACCTGATCCAGACCCTGTGGTTGATGGTGACGCTGCCGCTGGGTGCGCCAAGATCGCCGCGTCGCCAGCACTTTGCCCGTCTGCGCCTGCTGCGCGGGCGCTGGCACCATTTCCTTGAAACGCTGCCGGAGCGCATGACGCAGCGCACGGGGCATCTCGACAATAAAAAAGAGCTGGGGCACATCAACCCGAAAGTGCGGCGCATTATTCTTGGCACTGTGGTGGTCTTCTCGTTCCTGCTCGCCATTGTTTGTATTACTCAGCCCTTTAACCCGCTGTCGCAATTCGTCTTTTTGATTCTGCTGTGGGGCGTGGCGCTACTGGTGCGACGCATTCCGGGGCGCTTCTCGGTGCTGATGCTGGTGGTGCTCTCCCTGACGGTCTCCTGCCGCTACATCTGGTGGCGCTATACTTCGACCCTCAACTGGGACGACCCGGTCAGCCTGGTGTGCGGCCTGGTGCTGCTGTTTGCTGAAACCTACGCGTGGATTGTGCTGGTGCTCGGCTACTTCCAGGTGATCTGGCCCCTTAACCGCCAGCCGGTGCCGCTGCCGAAAGATATGTCGCTCTGGCCGTCGGTCGATATTTTTGTCCCGACCTACAACGAAGATCTTAACGTGGTGAAAAACACCATTTACGCCTCGCTGGGTATCGACTGGCCGAAAGATAAGCTCAAGGTCTGGATTCTGGATGATGGTGGGCGCGAAGAGTTTCGCCAGTTCGCCAAACAGGTCGGCGTTGAGTACATCGCCCGCACCACCCATGAGCATGCAAAAGCGGGCAACATCAACAACGCCCTGAAGTATGCGAAAGGGGAGTTTGTGTCGATTTTCGACTGCGACCACGTGCCAACGCGCTCCTTCCTGCAGATGACCATGGGCTGGTTCCTGAAAGAGAAGAAGCTGGCGATGATGCAGACGCCGCACCACTTCTTCTCACCGGATCCGTTTGAACGTAACCTCGGGCGTTTTCGTAAAACGCCAAACGAAGGCACCCTCTTTTACGGCCTGGTGCAGGATGGCAATGACATGTGGGATGCCACCTTCTTCTGCGGCTCCTGTGCGGTGATCCGCCGTGGGCCGCTGGACCAGATTGGCGGCATTGCGGTTGAGACGGTAACGGAAGATGCGCACACCTCGCTGCGCCTGCACCGCCTCGGCAATACCTCCGCGTATATGCGTATTCCGCAGGCGGCGGGGCTGGCAACAGAGAGCCTCTCGGCGCATATCGGCCAGCGTATCCGCTGGGCGCGCGGCATGGTGCAGATTTTCCGCCTCGATAACCCGCTGATGGGCAAAGGGCTGAAGTTCGCCCAGCGGCTCTGCTACGTCAACGCCATGTTCCACTTCTTGTCGGGCATTCCGCGGCTTATCTTCCTGACCGCGCCGCTGGCGTTTCTGCTGCTGCATGCCTACATCATCTATGCCCCGGCGATCATGATCGCGCTCTTCGTAATGCCGCATATGGTGCACGCCAGCCTGACCAACTCGAAAATTCAGGGCAAGTTCCGCCACTCCTTCTGGAGCGAGATCTACGAAACCGTGCTGGCGTGGTATATCGCACCGCCAACGTTGGTGGCGCTGATTAACCCGCACAAAGGGAAGTTCAACGTTACTGCTAAAGGCGGGCTGGTCGAAGAGGAGTATGTCGACTGGGTGATCTCGCGGCCCTATATCTTCCTCGTGCTGCTCAACCTGCTCGGCGTGGCGGTCGGTATCTGGCGCTACTTCTACGG
This sequence comes from Kosakonia sp. Marseille-Q7440, assembly GCF_965119485.1. Lineage (NCBI taxonomy): Bacteria > Pseudomonadati > Pseudomonadota > Gammaproteobacteria > Enterobacterales > Enterobacteriaceae > Kosakonia > Kosakonia sp. Marseille-Q7440. The sequence goes on from NZ_CBCPLT010000002.1 coordinate 366,957, forward strand.
CCCGGAAAACGAGATCCTCACCGTCTTCGTCAGTATCGCGTGGGTGTTCTATAACATGGTGATCCTCGGCGGCGCGGTGGCGGTGTCGGTGGAGAGCAAACAGGTGCGCCGCGCGCACCGCGTGGAAATGACCATGCCAGCGGCCATTGCCCGTGAAGATGGGCACCTCTTCTCCTGTACCGTACAGGACTTCTCTGACGGCGGGCTGGGCATCAAGATCAACGGCCAGGCGCAGGTGCTGGAAGGGCAGAAGGTGAGCCTGCTGCTCAAACGCGGCCAGCAGGAGTACGCCTTCCCGGCGACCGTAGCACGCGTCAACGGCAATGAAGTGGGTCTGCAACTGCTGCCGCTGACCACCAAACAGCATATCGATTTTGTGCAGTGTACCTTCGCCCGCGCCGATACATGGGCGCTGTGGCAGGACAGCTTCCCGGAGGATAAACCTCTGGAGAGCCTGCTGGATATTTTAAAACTGGGTTTCCGCGGCTACCGCCATCTCGCGGAATTTGCTCCATCGTCCGTCAAAGTGATTTTCCGCTCGCTCACCGCGCTGGTGTCCTGGGTGGTGTCATTTATTCCGCGCCGCCCGGAACGGAATGTGGCCGTGCAGCAACCGATGACGTGATTGGCTTAACAATGATGAATACGCGATGAAAAGAAAATTATCCTGGATGTGTGCAGTGGCAGTGGGGATGAGCACGCTGGCCCCGATGATGACCCACGCAGCGCCTGCGCAACCCGCGCAACCCGCGCCAAGCGTGCCAGCCGTCGCGCCAGCGACTCAACCGGTGGTCACGCCTGCGCCGGGAGAGACCGAGAGCGTTACGCCAACCATGCCGACCGAAGGCCAGACCGTCATTGGCCAGGTGATGCCGGGCGTGCAGGGGGCGAATGCGCCCGTGGTGGCCGCCAATGCGCCGTCACGCGATGTGAAACTCACCTTCGCCGAGATCGCGCCGCCGCCGGGCAGCATGGTGCTGCGCGGTATCAACCCGAATGGCGGGATTGAGTTCGGTACGCGCAGCGATGAAGTGGTCTCCAGTGCGGTGCTCAACCTTGAGTACACGCCGTCGCCGTCGCTGTTACCGGTGCAGTCGCAGCTGAAGGTCTATCTCAACGATGAGTTGATGGGCGTGCTGCCGGTGACCAAAGAGCAACTGGGTAAGAAAACCCAGGCGCAGATGCCGATCAACCCGCTGTTTATCACCGACTTTAACCGCGTGCGGCTGGAGTTTGTCGGCCACTACCGCGACGTGTGTGAAAACCCGGCCAGCTCAACGCTGTGGCTCGATATCGGGCGCAGCAGTTCGCTCGATCTCACCTACCAGAAGCTGTCGGTGAAAAACGATCTCTCCCACTTCCCGATCCCGTTCTACGACCCGCGCGATAACCGCCCGCTGACCTTGCCGGTAGTCTTTGCCAGCGCGCCGGATATCGCGCAGCAGCAGGCGGCGGCGATTGTCGCTTCGTGGTTCGGTTCACGCACCGGCTGGCGCGGGCAGACCTTCCCTGTCTCCTATAACGCGCTGCCGGAGAGCAACGCCATTATCTTTGCCACCAACGATAAGCGTCCTGATTTCCTTGAAGATCTGCCGCCGGCGAAGGGGCCGACCATCTCAATGGTTAACCACCCGAACAACCCTTATCTGAAGCTGCTGGTGATCAGCGGGCGTGACGATAAGGATCTGCTGCAGGCGGCGAAAGGCATTGCCCAGGGCAATGTGCTGTTCCGCGGTGAGAGCGTGACGGTGGATGAGGTGAAACCGCTGCTGGCCCGCCAGCCTTACGATGCGCCAAACTGGGTGCGTACCGACCGCGCGGTGACCTTTGGTGAGCTGAAAAGCTACGAAGAGCAGCTGCAGGCGACCGGCCTCCAGCCGTCGTCCATCAACCTGTCGCTGAACCTGCCACCGGATCTCTATCTGCTGCGCAGCACCGGCATCGACATGAACCTCAACTATCGCTATACCGCGCCGCCGACCAAAGATGGCTCGCGGATGGATATCAGTCTGAATAACCAGTTCCTGCAATACTTCAACCTGACCGGCACCCAGGAGAGCAACAACCTGCTGCTGCGTCTGCCGGTGCTGCAAGGGCTGCTCGACAGCAAAACGGATGTCTCCATTCCGGCGCTGAAACTCGGCGCGGTGAACCAGCTGCGCTTCGATTTCCAGTATATGAACCCGATGCCGGGCGGCACCATTGATAACTGCGTCACTTTCCAGCAGGTGCCGAACCGCGTGGTGATTGGCGATGACTCCACCATCGACTTCTCGAAGTATTACCACTTCCTCGCGATGCCGGATCTGCGTGCCTTTGCCAACGCCGGTTTCCCGTTCAGCCGCATGGCGGATCTGTCGCAAACCATCGTCGTGACGCCGCCGCAGCCGACCCCGGCACAGGTCTCCACCCTGCTTGACTCTCTGGGCACGGTAGGCGCGCAGACCGGTTTCCCGGCAATTAACGTGCAATTAACCAGCGATGGCAACCAGATCAAGGATAAAGACGCCGATATCATGATTATCGGTGCCATTCCTGCTGAGCTGAAAGATGATAAGCATATCGATCTGCTGGTGAATGCCGCGCAGAGCTGGGTGAAAACCCCGCTGCGCCAGACGGCGTTCCCGTCGATTGTACCGGATGCCGCTGACCGCCAGGCCGATGCGCAAACCGGCGTGACCTCCGATGGGCCGATGGCGGCGATTATCGGCTTCCAGTCACCCTACAACGACCAGCGTAGCGTGGTGGCGCTGCTTGCCGATAGCCCGCGCGGTTACGAGCTGCTGAACGGCGCGATTAATGACAGCGGCAAGCGCGCGGCAATCTACGGCTCGGTGACGGTGATCCGTGAATCGGGCGTGAATGGCCTGCGCGTTGGCGATATTTACTATGTCGGCCATCTGCCGTGGTTTGAGCGCATCTGGTATGCGCTGGCGAACCATCCGGTGCTGCTGGCGGTGCTGGCTGCGGTTTGCGTGGTGTTGATGGCGTGGGTGCTGTGGCGTCTGCTGCGTATCATCAGCCGCCGCCGTCTTGACCCTTCGGATCATGAGTAAACAGTAATGAAAAGCGTACGCTGGGTGGTGATGGCGATGCTGGTGATGGCGGCGATGAACGTTCGCGCCGCCTGTAGCTGGCCGGCCTGGGACCACTTTAAACAGGCCTATATCAGCGACGGCGGGCGAGTTATCGACCCGAGCGATTCGCGCAAAATCACCACCTCGGAAGGGCAGAGTTATGCGCTCTTCTTCGCGCTGGCGGCTAACGATCGCGCCATGTTCGATAAAGTGCTGCGCTGGACCGAAGATAACCTTGCCGCAGGCTCGCTGAACAAGCAGCTTCCCGCCTGGCTGTGGGGCAAGAAGGCCGATAACGGCTGGGAGGTGCTCGACACCAACTCCGCCTCTGACGCCGATATCTGGATCGCCTGGTCGCTGCTGGAGGCGGGCAGGCTGTGGAAAGAGGATCGCTACAGCCAGTTGGGTAAATCCCTGCTGACACGGATTGCGAAAGAGGAAGTGGTGACGGTGCCGGGGCTCGGTTCCATGCTGCTGCCGGGTAAGGTCAGCTTCGCTGAACCGACAACGTGGCGCTTCAATCCGAGCTATCTCCCGCCGCAGCTGGCGAGCTACTTCACCCGCTTTGGCGCGCCGTGGTCGACGCTGCGTGAAACCAACCTGCGCCTGCTGCTGGAGACCGCGCCCAAAGGCTTCTCGCCGGACTGGGTGCGTTACGAGAAGGGTAAAGGGTGGCAGCTACAGCCAGGTAAAACGCTGGTCAGCAGCTACGATGCCATCCGCGTCTATCTGTGGGTCGGGATGATGAATGATGCCGATCCGCAGAAAGCGCGCCTGCTCAACAAACTGAAGCCGATGGCGACCGCGACGATAAAAAATGGCGTGGTGCCGGAGAAGGTGGATGTCGCCAGCGGGCAGATCCGCGGCGATGGCCCGGTCGGTTTTTCCGCCTCGATGCTTCCCTTCTTGCAGGATCGTGACGCGCAGGCCGTGCAGCGCCAGCGCGTTGCTGACCACTATCCCGGCGACGATGCCTACTTCAGCGCGGTGCTGACGCTGTTCGGCCAGGGCTGGGATCAACACCGTTTTCGCTTCACCTCTCGCGGTGAGTTACAACCTGACTGGGGCCCGGAATGCACAAGTTCGCCGTAACTTTTCTTTGTGTTTCAATCGGCCTCTCGCTGGCACCTGCCGCCGGGGCGGCCGAGCCAACCAGCGCGCAGCAGCAGTTGCTGTCGCAGGTGCGTCTGGGTGAAAGCGCCCGCCGCGAAGATCTGGTGCGCCAGTCGCTCTACCGCCTTGAACTGATCGACCCCGATAACCCTGAAGTGGTGGCGGCGCGTATGCGCTATCTGCTGCGCCAGGGCGACAGTGCCGGTGCGCAGAAACAGCTCGACCGCTTAAAACAGCTGGCACCGGACTCCAGCGCCTATAAAGCGTCGGTTACCACCATGGCGCTCTCCTCGGCTGAAGGTCGCCAGGCGCTGCAACAGGCACGTTTACAGGCCACTACCGGCCACACGCAGGAGGCGATTGCCGCCTATGACGCGCTGTTTAAAGGCAACCCGCCGGAGGGCGATATTGCCGCTGAGTACTGGCTGCTGGTGGCAAAAGTGCCGGCGCGCCACAACGAGGCGGTAAGCCGGTTGCAGGCGCTGAACAGCCGTAACCCCGGGAATGCGCAGTTGCAGGGCGGGCTGGCGCAGATGCTATTTGCCGACGGGCGCGATGCCGAGGGCTACGCGCTGCTGGAGGAGATGGCGAAATCGAACGCCGGGCGCGACACCGCAGCCGGGCTCTGGTATCAGCAGATCCAGCGCATGCCGGTCAGCGATGCCAGCGTTAAAGCATTACAACATTTTCTGACTATCTTCTCCGCAGGCGACACGGTCGATAACGCCCGTTCCCTGCTGTCGGCGCAGCAAAAACAGCTGGCTGACCCGGCGTTTCGTGCCCGTGCCACCGGCCTTGCGGCAGTCGATGCCGGGCAGGGGGCGAAAGCGATTGGTGAGCTGCAACAGGCGGTTAATGCCAACAACGCCGACAGTGAAGCCGTCGGCGCGCTGGGCCAGGCTTATTCACAAAGCGGCGATCGCGCCCGCGCGGTGGCGCAGTTTGAAAAAGCGATCGCTATGGACCCGAACAGTGGGAGCCGCAGCAAGTGGGAGAGCCTGCTGCAAACTAACCGCTACTGGCTGCTGATCCAGCAGGGCGATGCGGCGTTAAAAGCCAATAATCCGGCGCAGGCCGAACGCTACTACCAGCAGGCAAGGGCGACGGATAACAGCGACAGCTACGCGGTGCTCGGCCTCGGTGACGCGGCGGCGGCGCGCAAAGATAACGCCGCGGCGGAAACCTTCTACCGCCAGGCGCTGCGCATGGACAGCGAAAACACTAATGCCGTGCGCGGGCTGGCCAATATTTACCGCGCCGAGTCGGCGGAAAAAGCCGAAAGCTTTATCCACTCCCTCAACGCCAGCCAGCGGCGCAGCATCGACGATATTGAACGCGGCCTGACCAATGATCGCTTAGCGCAGCAGGCCGAGGCGCTGGAGAGCAAAGGCGAGTGGGCGCAGGCCGCCGCGCTGCAACGCCAGCGGCTCGCGCTCGATCCGGGCAGCGTCTGGATCACCTACCGGCTGGCGAGCGATCTGCGCCAGGCCGGGCAGGCGAGCGAAGCGGACAGCCTGATGCGCCAACTGGCGACGCAGAAAGCGGGCGATGCGGAGCAGGTTTACGCCTACGGGCTCTATCTCTCCGGCACCGATCGGGCGCAGGCGGCGCTGAACCACCTCAACACGCTGCCGAAGGCGCAGTGGAACAGCAATATTCAGGAGCTGGCCGACCGGCTGCAAAGCAACCAACTGCTGGATCGGGCGAACCGTCTGCGCGACAGTGGCCATGAAGATGAGGCTATCGCTCTATTAACCCAGCAACCGGAGAGCACGCGGCTCGATTTAACCCTTGCCGACTGGGCGCAGCAGCGCGGTGATGCCACCGAGGCGCAGGATTACTATCAGCGCGTGCTCAAGCGCGAACCGGCTAATGAAGAGGCGCTGCTTGGGCTGGCTGAACTCTATGCTTTCAGCGGCAATCCGCTGGCGGCGCGAGCGCAGCTGGCAAAACTGCCTGCCGCCTCAGCCACCGGCGAGCCGCCCTCGATCAACACCCAGCGGCGGCTGGCGCTGGTAGAGAACCAGCTTGGTGACAGCGCCAGCGCAAAACGCATTTTCAGCACGATTGTGCCGCAGGCCAAAGCACAGCCGCCGTCGATGGAGAGCGCGCTGGTGCTGCGCGATGCCGCACGGTTTGAGGCGCAGAATGGCGCGCCACAGCAGGCGCTGGAGCACTATAAAGAGGCGATGGTCGCCGCAGGCATCACGCCGCAGCGCCCTGCCGATAACGACGCCTTTACGCGCCTGACGCGCAACGATGAGCGCGATGACTGGCTGAAGCGCGGCGTGCGCAGCGATGCGGCGGATCTCTATCGCCAGCAGGATCTCAACGTCACGCTGCAACATGAGTACTCCGGCTCCAGCGGCACCGGCGGTTATTCCGATTTGAAAGGCCACACCACCATGTTGCAGGCGGATACGCCGCTGGCAGACGGGCGGCTGTTGCTGCGTGCCGACATGGTGAATATGGATGTCGGCACCTTCAGTCAGAACGCCGATGGTTCCTATGACCCGAACTTTGGTACCTGCGGAGACATTGATTGTGTAAGCGGTAACCGCCATCAGTCCGATCGCGGCGTCAGCATTGGCGCAGGCTGGCGTAACGAACGCTGGGGGATGGATATCGGCACCACGCCGATGGGCTTTAACGTTGTTGATGTGGTCGGCGGCGTGAGCTACAGCGGAGATGCCGGGCCGCTCGGTTACACCGTTGATCTGCACCGTCGCGCTATCTCCAGTTCGCTGCTGGCCTTTGGCGGACAGAAAGATCCCAACACCGGAAAAACCTGGGGCGGGGTGCGCGCCAACGGCGCTACGCTGAGCCTCAGTTACGATAAGGGTGAAGCGAACGGCGTCTGGGCAAGTCTCGGCGCGGATACGTTGCAAGGGAAAAATGTTGACGATAACTGGCGCGTGCGCTGGATGACCGGCTACTACTACAAGCTGATTAACGAGAATAATCGGCGCGTTACCGTCGGCCTGAACAACATGATCTGGCACTACGACAAAGACCTGAGCAACTACACGCTGGGCCAGGGCGGTTACTACAGCCCGCAGGAGTACCTCTCGTTCGCGGTGCCGGTGTTATGGCGTCAACGCACGGAGAACTGGTCGTGGGAGCTGGGCGGTTCCGCGTCGTGGTCTCATTCGCGTAACAAAACCATGCCGCGCTATCCGCGTTTAGATCTCATTCCGTCAGAATTCCGCAATCGCGCACGTGATATCCCTGAGAATGGAAGCCACAGTAACGGCTTCGGCTATACGGCGCGGGCGCTGGTCGAACGGCGGGTGACAAATAACTGGTTTGTCGGCGCGGGCATTGATATTCAGCAGGCGAAAGATTACACCCCGAGCCACGGGATGATTTATGTGCGCTACTCCGGCGCGGGCTGGCAGGGCGACATGGATATGCCGCTACAACCGCTGGTACCGCAGGCCGACTGGTAAAAATAGACTATTCCTGGCGGAGGATTGCCGCGCATTGGCTGCATTGCGCGGCGGTTAACCGCCTAAGATTCAACGTGTTATTACCTCTTTTTGCGCCACTCGCGGGCCAATGAGAATCTGCGTAGCCCCTTATCTTAATCGCCCTGCGATAGAGTATACTCTGGCGGCAGAGTCATCCTGACCCATCCTCTGCGCCGATTGTTTCTCTGGAGAGTGATTTTGCGTGTTAGCCGTTCTTTAACCATCAAACAAATGGCCATGGTTGCTGTTGTCTCCATGTTCTTTGTGCTTATTTTTTGCGTTATTTTGCTGTTCCATTTCCTGCAGCAGAATCGCTATAACACGGCTACGCAACTGGAAAGCATCGCCCGCTCGGTGCGCGAACCCCTCTCGGCGGCAATTTTAAAGGCGGATATTCCTGAAGCCGAAGCGATCATCAAACAGATTAAACCCGCCGGGGTGGTAAGCCGCGCCGACGTGATGCTGCCCAACCAGTTCCAGGCGCTGCGCATGCGCTTTATCCCCGAGCGCCCGGTGCCGGTGACCATCACCCGCATGTTTGAGTTGCCGATCCAGATTTCACTGCCGATCTACTCGCTGGAGCGCCCGGTCAACCCGCAGCCGCTGGCCTACCTTGTGCTACAGGCAGACTCTTACCGCGTTTATAAGTTTGTGATCAGTACCCTGTCGACGTTAGTAACGGCTTACTTACTGCTGACGTTAATGCTGACCGTGGCGCTCACCTGGTGTATTAACCGGCTGGTGATGCACCCGCTGCGTAAAATCGCCCGCGAACTGGATGAGATCCCGCCGCAGGCGCTCCCCGGCCACCAGCTGCCGCTGCCGCGCCATCATAAGGATGATGAAATTGGCCGTATTGTGCGCAGCTATAACCGCAACCAGCAGCAGCTACAGCATCAGCAGGAGGAGAGCCATGCGCAGTCGGTGCGCTTCCCGGTCTCCGATCTGCCGAATAAAGCTGTCCTGCTGGCGCTGCTTGAGCAGGCCGTCACCGCCGATGCGCGCGCGGCGCTGCTGGTTATCTCCAGCGACACCCTGCGCGACACCGCCGGGGTGCTGCATGAAGATCAGCGTGAAGTGCTGCTGCTGACGCTGGTGGAGAAGCTCAAATCAGTGCTGTCGCCAGGAATGATGCTGGCGCAGCTTAATATCAGTGATTTCGCCCTCTTCGCGCCTGCTGTTCAGCAGCCCTGGCAGGCGATGAAATTAAGTAAGCAAGTGCTCACTGTTATCAACGAGCGGGTACCGCTGAAGGGGATTCAGCTGCGCCCGCACGCTAACCTTGGAGTGGCGATGACGGGCAGCACGCACTCTGCTCAGGCGCTTATGCAGCAGGCCACTTCCGCCCTTGCCGCCGCCCAGCGAAATGGTAAAAACCAGATCCACTTCTTCGATGCGCAGCAGCGCGAAGCGGCTCATAACTGGCTGTCGCAGGAAGCTGACATTCTCTCTGCTCTTGAGCAGCAGCGTTTTGCGCTCTGGCTGCAACCGCTGCGCGCACAGCCGGATGGCGAGGTGGTCGGCGCCCGCGCGCTGCTGCGTTTACGTAAGCCCGATGATAACGAGGTCGCAGGCGCGGCGCTGTTCGCGCAAATCGAGGCCTGCGGGCTGACGGGCAAAGTGTGCGACTGGATGCTGGAAGAGGCGTGTCACCTGCTGGCCGACTGGCAGTCGCGAGGCATTACGCTGCCGCTGGCGGTTGCACTTCCTGCCGGGGCGCTGTTGCAGCAGGCAGATGTTGCAGGCGTTGATGAGCGGCTGCGCCATTACGATCTTCCACCCCAGCGATTGCGTCTTGATATCTGCGAACGCCAGCTTTTTTCCGCTGCGGATGAGGTGATATCGCCAGATGCCTTTGAGAAGCGCTATCTGGCCGCTGCGGGCGTTGATTAAAATAGTTACTTTGTTACGAGATTGTGCGAGTCAGCTCAAAGTTTTTAACATTCTTGTTTCAGAAACGCCGTAAGCACATTTCTGTCATTCAGGACGGGTGTTATTTTTAATCCGCAGGCTAACCGAAAACCCTATAAAGCCTGAGGTTAATCTCAAGGACACCTTATGAAAACCTCCCTGTTTAAAAGTCTCTACTTTCAGGTCCTGACAGCGATCGCTATCGGTATTTTGCTTGGCCATTACTACCCTGAACTCGGCGCACAGATGAAACCCCTTGGTGATGGCTTCGTGAAGCTCATCAAGATGATCATTGCGCCGGTTATCTTCTGTACCGTTGTTACCGGTATTGCCGGTATGGAGAGCATGAAAGCAGTCGGGCGTACCGGCGCGGTGGCACTGCTCTACTTTGAAATTGTCAGTACGCTGGCGCTGATCATCGGCCTGATTATCGTCAACGTTGTGCAACCCGGCGCGGGGATGAACGTCGATCCCTCCACCCTCGATGCGAAGGCGGTGGCGGTCTACGCTGAACAGGCGCAGTCGCAGGGAATTGTGGCGTTTATTATGGATGTCATCCCGGCGAGCGTGATTGGCGCTTTCGCCAGCGGTAACATTCTGCAAGTGCTGCTCTTCGCCGTGCTGTTTGGTTTTGCTCTGCATCGCCTGGGCCACAAAGGCCAGCTGATTTTTAACGTCATCGAAAGCTTCTCGCAGGTGATTTTCGGCATCATCAACATGATCATGCGCCTCGCGCCCATCGGTGCGTTCGGGGCGATGGCCTTTACCATCGGCAAATATGGCGTCGGGTCGCTGGTGCAGCTGGGTCAGCTGATCATCTGCTTCTACGCGACCTGTATTCTGTTTGTGGTGATTGTGCTTGGGACTATTGCCCGCGTTACCGGCTTCAACATCTTCAAATTCATCCGCTATATCCGCGAAGAGTTGCTGATTGTGCTGGGAACCTCCTCTTCCGAATCGGCGCTGCCGCGCATGCTGGAGAAGATGGAGCGCCTGGGCTGCCGCAAATCGGTGGTGGGTCTGGTGATCCCGACCGGTTATTCGTTTAACCTGGATGGCACCTCTATCTACCTGACGATGGCGGCGGTGTTTATCGCCCAGGCGACCAACAGCCATATGGATATTTTCCATCAGATCACTCTGCTGGTGGTCCTGCTGCTCTCCTCCAAAGGGGCGGCCGGGGTTACGGGTAGCGGCTTTATCGTGCTGGCGGCGACGCTCTCTGCGGTTGGCCACCTGCCGGTTGCGGGCCTGGCGCTGATCCTCGGTATCGACCGCTTTATGTCCGAAGCGCGTGCGCTGACCAACCTGGTCGGTAACGGTGTAGCGACTATTGTGGTGGCGAAATGGGTTAAAGAGCTGGATGAAAAACAGCTTAACGATACGCTTAATAATCGAACCAGCGCCGCAAAAACGTCAGAAATCTCTTCATAATTTCAAGACTTACGCCCGTAGTCCTTGTCTGACTACGGGCAGCTAAGCATAATTACCCTCTTGCTTCCGTCACAATTCACGCTGAATTTTCGGGATTCTTCACTTCGCGCTGTGACGTTTTGCGTTTCCTGCGGTCTAAAAGCGGAGTGTTTTATGTCTGTCCATTGACCTATGGGCGGCATACTTTTTAACCAGGAATGTTGATTAGGGGTTCTCATGCAGGGCACAAAAATTCGATTGTTAACAGGCGGGTTGCTGATGTTGGCAGCGGCCGGTTATGTGCAGGCAGAGGCGCTCCAGCCCGATCCGGCATGGCAACAAGGCAAGCTGGCGAATGGTTTCCAGTGGCAGGTTCTCTCCACTCCGCAGCGCCCCAGCGATCGTATTGAAATCCGACTCTCGATTGATACCGGCTCGCTCACCGAAAATGCGCAGCAGAGCGGTTTCAGCCACGTTATTCCCCGCGTTGCCTTAACCCATAGCGGCCGCCTCGAACCGGCGCAGGTGCGATCTCTCTGGCAACAGGGTATTGACCCGAAACGCCCGCTGCCGCCGGCGCTGGTCTCCTACGAATACACGCTCTATAACCTCAGCCTGCCGAATAACCGCAGCGATCTGCTGAAAGAGGCGATGGTCTACCTGGCCGATGCCGCCGGGAAACTCACCATTACCCCGGAGACGCTCAACTACGCGCTGAGCAGCAATGATATGGTCGCGACCTGGCCTGCCGACACCAAAGAGAGCTGGTGGCGCTACCGCCTGAAAGGGTCGCCGCTGCTGAGCCACGATCCGGCGGCCGAGGTGAAAGCGCCGGTTGATGCCGCGCAGCTGAAAGATTTCTACGAAAAATGGTACACGCCGGATGCGATGACGCTGATTGTGGTCGGCAACGTCGACAGCCGCGCAGTCGCCGAGCAGATCACCAAAACCTTTGGCGAGCTGAAAGGCAAGCGCCATACGCCGACCCCGGTCGCGACGCTTTCGCCACTGCCGCATCAGCCGGTGAGCCTGGTGAGCGAGGCGGTCACCCAGGATCGCCTGTCGATCATGTGGGAGTCGGCCTGGCAGCCGATCCGCGAATCGGCGGAGCTGGAGCGCTACTGGCGCGCAGATTTAGCCCGTGAAGCGCTCTTCTGGCACGTTCAGCAGAGCCTCAACAAGAACAATGCCAAAGACCTGAGCCTCGGCTTCGACTGCCGCGTACTGTTCCAGCGCGCGCAGTGCGCCATTAACGTCGATTCGCCAAACGACAAGCTGAACGCCAACACCGGCGTGATTGCGCGTGAACTGGCGAAAGTGCGGGAAAAAGGGTTGCCGGAAGAGGAGCTGAAGGCGCTGATTGCGCAGAAGTCCCTCGAACTGCAAAAGCTGTTCGCCACTTATGCGCGCGCCGATACCGATATTCTTATCAGCCAGCGGATGCGCTCCCTGCAAAATCAGGTGGTGGATATCGCGCCGGAGCAGTACCAGAAACTGCGCCAGCGTTTTCTCGACAACCTGACGCCGCAGATGCTGAACCAGGATCTGCATCAGCAGCTGTCGCAGGAGATGACGCTGGTATTAATGCAGCCGAAAGGCGAGCCGGAGCATAACATGCAGGATCTGCAGGCAACGTGGGAAGAGGTGATGAAACCGCAGACCACCACACCTGCCGCCGCCAGCGAGGATGTGCGCCCGGACGTGTCGGATATCCCGCCGCAGCAGTAAGTAAAAAAAAGCCCTCGTTGTTTAGCGAGGGCTTTTTACTGTTACTCCGGCATCGCCTCGCGCGGGATAATCGCGCCGCGATACTGGATAACGGTGCTGGCGGTAAGGTGTCCGCGTTTCGCCGCTTCAGAAGCATCGCCGCCGGTCAGGCGCACGGCAAGGTAACCGGCGCTGAAAGAGTCGCCTGCTGCCGTCGTATCGATCACCTTCTCTTTCGGCAGCTTCACCGCCGGGATCTCAATCACCGCTTCGTCGGCAATTGCTACCAGGCAGGAGTCCGCGCCGCGCTTGATTACCACTTCGCTAACGCCCGCTTGCTGGGTGCGCTCAATTACCGTTTCCACCGGCTGCTCGCCCCAGAGCAGATCTTCATCATCCAGCGTCAGGAAGGCGATATCGGTGCAGGCGAGCATTTGTTGATAGACCTCGCGGGTCTCCTCTTTGCTCGCCCACAGGCGCGGGCGGTAGTTGTTATCGAAAATCACTTTGCCGCCGTTGGCGCGGCACTCTTTCAGCAGTGACAGGAGCTTCGCCCGGCTGCCGGGGCTTAAAATCGCCAGGCTAATGCCGCTCAGGTAGAGGTAGTCGAAGGTCGCCAGTTTTTCGCAAATTTCCGCCGACTGCTCGCTCTCCAGCCAGAATTTCGCCGCCGCTTCGTTACGCCAGTAGTAGAAGGTGCGCTCGCCGCTGCTGTCGGTTTCGATGTAGTAGAGACCCGGCAGACGGTTCTCCATACGCTGCGTCAGGCTGGTATCAACCGCTTCCTGCTGCCAGGCGTCGAGCATCTGCTGGCTGAAGTTGTCGGTACCGAGCGCGGTAACGTAATGCACCGCCAGCGCAGACGGATTGACCTGACGGGCGATATAAACAGAGGTGTTCAGCGTGTCGCCACCAAAGCCACGGTTAACTTCTGCGCCTTTTTGTGACAGCTCAATCATGCATTCGCCGATGACGGCAATTTTCCTGGACATAGTCGTAACCTGAATCAGATAAATTATCGCTAGTGTGCGATGGGGCTGTTTTGTGGTCAACTATATTAAAACAACGTTCCACTATTTTTTTGAGCTAAGACGTATTACCTGCAATTAGCACGCTACGCTTTTTCCCTTTTGCCGGGCAACCCGAGGTAAAGTTCTCAGCGCACCCGCCGATAACCTTTTGACGAGTTCTTCCAGGTCATCCCCATCGACAGGACAGCAGAAATGACGTTACAGCAGGTCAACACGCCGCCAGACATTCCCCACATGAATGTCGAAAGCTTGCACGAGCACCGCTACTGGCTGCAGTGCGAGCGCGCGTACACTTACCAGCCCATCTATAAAACCGATGGTCGTCTGATGGCGATTGAAGTACTGACCGTTGTAACCCACCCCTCGCAGCCGGAAAAACGTATCGCGCCCGATCGCTACTTCTCAGAAGTGCCGGTGCGCCAGCGTATTGATGTAGTGCATGAACAGCTTGCGCTACTGGCGAAACAGCGGGATTTCTTTGCGCAGCACGGCGTGCTGGCGTCGGTAAATGTCGATGGCCCAACGCTGCTGGCGATGCGGCAGTATGGTGACATCATGGCGCTGGTCGATTCGCTGCCGTGGATCCGCTTCGAACTGGTGGAGCATATCCGCTTACCGCAGGATTCGTCGTTTGCTTCCATCTGTGAAATTGGCCCGCTGTGGCTGGATGACTTTGGCACCGGCATGGCCAACTTCTCCGCGCTGAGCGAAGTGCGTTATGACTACATCAAAGTCGCGCGCGAGCTCTTTATGATGCTGCGCAAAACGCCGGAAGGGCAGAATCTCTTCACCCTGCTGCTGCAACTGATGAACCACTACTGCCAGGGCGTGATCGTCGAAGGTGTCGAAACGCTGGAGGAGTGGCGCGATGTGCAAAACTCACCCGCCTTTGCCGCGCAGGGCTATTTCCTCTCGCGTCCGGTTCCGCTGGCCAATCTTGAGAACGTAATACTCGATCTTTAACCGCTGCCCTTTCTGCCAGGTCTACTATCTTTATGAGAGGTAAGGCTTTAAAGGAAAAGGCATAACAATGACAAGAACGAGCAAAATACTGACTGCGGTGGTGTCGACGCTGCTGTTGGTGATTGTGGTGGCCATCGTCATCATTGCGACATTTGACTGGAACCGGCTTAAACCCACCATCAATGAAAAAGTCTCCACTGAGCTGAATCGCCCCTTTGCGATCCGCGGGGATCTCGGCGTTAACTGGGCGCGGCAAAAAGAGGAAGCGGGCTGGCGCAGCTGGATCCCGTGGCCGCATATTCACGCCGAAGATATTATTCTCGGCAACCCGCCGGGGATCGATGAGATCACCATGGTGCATCTGCCGCGCGTAGACGCGACGATTTCGCCGTTAGCGCTGTTTACCAAAACCGTTTACCTGCCGTGGATCAAGCTGCAACAGCCCGATGCGCGGCTGATTCGCCGCTCGGAAAAGCTCAACAACTGGACCTTTACTCTGGCGGCGGATGAGAACGCTGATGCCAACGCTAAACCCTCCTCCTGGTCATTCCGTCTCGATAACATCCTGTTTGATAAAGGGCGAATCGTCATTGATGACGCAGTGAGCCGCGCCGACATGACCATTCAGGTCGATCCGCTGGGTAAACCGCTGCCGTTCAGCGAAGTGACCGGTAAAAAGGATGACAGCAACAAAGCGGGCGATTATGTCTTCGGCCTGAAGGCGAAAGGGCGCTACAACGGCCAGCCGCTGAGCGGCGAGGGGAAGATTGGCGGCATGCTGTCGCTACGCAGCGAAACGACGCCGTTCCCGGTGCAGGCGGATTTCCGCTCCGGTAACACCCGCGTGGCGTTTGTCGGCACGGTGAAAGATCCGATGAATATGGGCGGCGTCGATCTGAAGCTGAAGTTTGGCGGTGATTCGCTGGGCGATCTCTATGAGCTGACCGGCGTGCTGCTGCCCGATACGCCACCGTTTGAGACGGATGGCCGTCTGGTGGCGAAACTCAACGATGAGAAGGGCGCGGTCTACGACTATCGCAACTTCAACGGCCATATCGGCGAGAGTGATATTCACGGCACCCTGACCTATACCAATGGCAAACCGCGCCCGAAACTGGAAGGCGATGTCGAGTCGCGCCAGCTGCGTCTGGCGGATCTTGGGCCGCTGATTGGCGTCGATTCTGGTAAAGGGGCCGAGCAGTCGAAGAAATCGGAGCAGAAAAAGGGCGAGAAACCGGTGCAACCTGCCGACAAAGTGCTGCCTTACGACCGCTTTGAAACCGATAAGTGGAACGTGATGGATGCCGACGTGCGCTTTAAAGGCCGCCGCATTGAGCACGGCTCTTCGCTGCCGATTAGCGATCTCACCACCCATATCCTGCTGAAAAACGCCGACCTGCGTCTGCAACCGCTGAAGTTTGGCCTTGCGGGCGGCATTATCTCCTCGAACATTCATCTCGAAGGAGATAAGAAGCCGATGCAGGGCAGCGCCACTATTCAGGCGCGTAAGCTGAAGCTAAAACAGCTGATGCCCGATGTTGAACTGATGCAGAAAACCCTCGGCGAGATGAATGGCGATGCGGAATTCCGCGGCGTCGGCAACTCGGTAGCGGCCCTGCTCGGCACCAGCAACGGCAACCTGAAGCTGCTGATGAACGACGGGCTGATAAGCCGCAACCTGATGGAGATCGTCGGCCTTAACGTCGGCAACTATGTGGTCGGCCAACTGTTTGGCGATGATGAAGTGCGCGTCAACTGCGCGGCGGCTAACCTCGATCTGGTTAACGGCGTTGCCCGCCCGCAGATCTTCGCCTTCGATACGGAAAACGCGCTGATTAACATTACCGGCACCGCCAGCATGGCTTCAGAACAGCTCGACCTGACCATCAACCCGGAGAGCAAAGGGGTGCGCATCGTGACGCTGCGTTCACCGCTCTATGTGCGCGGCAGCTTTAAAAACCCGCAGGCCGGTGTGAAACCGGGCCCGCTGATTGCCCGTGGCGCAGTGGCGGCGGCGCTGGCAACGCTGGTGACGCCAGCCGCCGCGCTGCTGGCGCTTATCTCCCCGTCGGAAGGCGAAGAGAACCAGTGCCAGGCGATTCTGTCACAGATGAAACGCTAAAAGGAAAACCCCTCTCTGGTGACAGAGAGGGGGAGTCATCAGAGGGATTGATGCTTAGTTTCGTGGGTCAGCAGCAGGGCGATAAGGGTTAACCCCGCCATTGCCGCCAGGTAGAAGCCGACGTACATCAGGCCGTAGTTCGCCTGCAACCAGGTGGCGATATAAGGCGCTACCGAAGCACCAAGGATCGACGAGACGTTATAGGAGAACGAGGCACCGGTATAGCGCACTTCCGTCGGGAACAGCTCCGGCAGCAGCGCGCCCATCGGACCAAAGGTCAATCCCATCAGGCTCAGGCCAATCAGCAGATAGGTCATCACCAGCGCCGGGCTACCGGAACCCAGCAGCGGCGGGAAGACGAACAGCGCGAAGAGAATGATAAGCGTGGTGATGACAATCATGCTCTTACGACGCCCATACGCATCCGCCAGCAGACCGGCAATCGGCACCATCACGCCAAAACCAATTACCGCCATCATCAGCATCCACAACACTTCATTGCGCGGCATACCTAAGCCCTGCGGCGAGGTGCTGAAGGTCATCGAATAAACGGTCATGATATAGAACAGCGTATAGGTCGCCAGCATGATAAAGGTGCCCAGCACCGTCACGCGCACATGTTTTGTCAGCAGCGTGCCGAGCGGGATCTTGACCTGCTTCTTCGCGGCTGCGACTTTGGCGAAGACCGGGGTTTCATGCAGCGAGACGCGAACATAGAGACCAATCAGCACCAGCACGGCGGAGAAGATAAACGGCACGCGCCAGCCCCACTGCATAAACTGCTCATCGGTCAGCAGCCAGGAGAGCAGCAGGAAGGTACCGTTGGCAAAGAAGAAGCCGATAGGCGCGCCCAGCTGCGGGAACGAGCCATACAGCGCGCGTTTACGCGGCGGCGCGTTCTCGGTCGCCAGCAGCGCTGCGCCGCCCCACTCACCGCCCAGACCTAAGCCCTGGCCAAAACGGGCCAGCGCCAGCAGCAGCGGTGCCAGCACGCCAATGGTTTCATAACCCGGCAGCAGGCCGATGGCGACGGTAGAGATACCCATGGTCAGCAGCGAAGCGACGAGGGTGACTTTGCGCCCGACGCGATCGCCGAAGTGGCCGAAAACGGCGGAGCCGATAGGGCGGGCAATAAAGGCGATAGCGAAGGTTGCCAGTGATTGCAGCGTGGCTGCGGTGGTGTCGCCCTGGGGAAAGAAGATATGCGGGAAAACGATAACCGCGGCGGTGGCGTAAATATAGAAATCGAAGAACTCAATGGCGGTGCCAATCAGCGAGGCGACGACGACTTTTTTGCGCGAGTTTACCGGGGGATTTTCCTGCTCGTTGTCAAAGGTTGTAGCTGTAGCTTGCATAATGTTTTCTTATTTTTAGGCGAACGAACGAGCATATTAGCCACAGCAAAAGCGTTATTTCAATCTGTAACAAACCCGGCGGGCGGGCAAAAAAGCGGCAAAAAGCGAATAATTTTCAGACCTGTGATTTCACATCTATGAAATGCTTCACACATTTTAGAAGTTAGTGGATAAAACTGGTTTTCGGTTAAATAAAAGTTACGGTCTGGATTTTCATGCTGGAATTATGGATCGGGCTGATATTTTCATTCTATCTATCAGCCCGATAGCTTATTTAACGGTGCGACGACGGCGACCTTCCGGCATCAGTGGGTCATCTTTATACTGCGCGGTGGCAATCCACGCCGCGCAGAAAAGCGTCAGGCGGGCGAAGAAGTAGAAGAACGCCATCAGACCCAGTACCGAGCCAAATGCCGCGCCGGAGGGGGATTTCACCAGCGACGGCAATGTCCAGGTCATAACGATTTTGATCACTTCAAAGCCAATCGCGGCGATAAACGTACCGCGGATCAGCGCGCGCTTACGCGGACGATGGCGCGGCAGTCGCCAGAAGATCCAGAAGAAGAGCAGGTAGTTGGCGAGCACCGAAATCATCAGGCCAATCAGCCCCCAGGCTGGCTTCAGCCAGTCGATGTAATCAAGGTGCAGCGTGGAGATGATCAACTCCTGCGCCGCCCCGGCCACCGAGGTGATGGAGAGGGTGATGACCAGCGCCACCAGCAGGCCAATCAGCGAGATAAAGTCGCGGAAGTACTTTACCCAAATCTTCTCTTCATCCTGCGCGTTACGCTCCCAGACATCGCGCGACTGGGCGCGAATCGCTTCCCGCAGGTTGCCCATCCAGTTCACGCCGGAGTAGAGCGCGATAGCAAAGCCGACAATCCCGACGGTCGTACGCTGCTCCACGGCGATATTGAGCGTGTTTTTCAGCGTCGAGGCCATGGTCGGATCGCTGACGCTTTGCAGGATCTTATTAAAGATGTCCTGCAACAGCGTCGGATGCGAGGCGAGGATAAACCCGGCGGTAGCAAACGAGACCATCATGATGGGGATCATCGACAGAAAGGAGAAGTAGGTGATCGCTGCACCAAACTGGTTGCCCATCCGATCGTTAAAGCGCTCTGCGGCGCGGATAAGATGCGCCACCAACGGTTTACGCTGGATCTTTTTTGCCGTATCGGTCACGGCGGCAATTGCACCGCTATCTTTATCAGAGGTCTCTTTTTCCGGCTTTTCCGGTGTTTCTGCCATCTTCCTGACAGGCTCATACTCAAGGTCTTGCGTGGGACGTTTTTCGACATCTTCCGTTTTCATCAGGTTTTATTTCCTTCTCCTGAATGTGTGGTATGCAGAATTATAGTCGCTACTGGTCGACATAATCCTTCAGCACGGTTGAGAGCCACTCCATAAACAGATGTACGCGTCGCGACAGGTTGCGCCGGTGCGGATAGATCAGCGAAACCGGCATCGGTTCGGCGCGATATTGCGGCAAGATCTCCACCAGCTTTCCGTTGCGTAACGCCTCGCGCACGCCGACGCGCGGTACCTGAATAATGCCCAGCCCTGCCACGCAGGCAGCGTGATAGGTTTCGGTGCTATTGACGGTGAGAATACCGCCGGTTTTCACCCAGCGCGTCTGCTTATCCAGCCACACTTCAAAGCCCTGCGGCCGCGCACCGAGGTTAACGGTGTAGTGCACCAGCGCGTGGAAGGCGAGATCCTCCAGCGACTCCGGGTAGCCAAAACGCGCCAGATAATCGGGACTGGCGCAGTTGATCATTGACAGCCTGCCAAGCTGGCGGGCAATCAGACCGGAATCCTTCAGCGTGCCGACGCGCACCACGCAATCAAACCCTTCGCGGATCACATCCACCAGCCGATCGCTGCTGCTTAGCTCGAGCTCAATGCCGGGGTAGTGCTGTAAAAAATCGGGCAGCCGCGGGATCACTAAATTTTTTGCCACCGCGACCGGCATATCCACCCGCAAACGCCCGCTGATACTTGAGGGATCGTGCAGGAACATCCCGTCCAGCTCCTCAATATTCGCCAACAAATCTTTCGCCCGCTCGTAATAGACCATGCCATCCTGCGTCAGCTGCACGCGGCGCGTGGTGCGGTGCAATAACTGCGTGCCGAGCTCCGTTTCCAGCGCCTGAATCTGGCGCGACACGCTCCCTTTCGGTAACCCCATCGACTCCGCCGCGTTAGAGAAGCTGGAAAGCTCCGCGACGCGGACAAAAAGCTGCATTGCGTAAATTTTATCCATCACTGTGCACTATTGTTGTTATTTATGAAACAGTAAAGCGTAATTTAGCACCTTTATTGTTTTCCGTGCAGCCAATAAGCTTTTTGTCGTGCAGGTTATCAACAAAGAGGAGCTTTATATGACACAACCCATCGCAATCGTAACGGGTGGCAGCCGCGGTCTGGGTAAAAACGCAGTATTGAAGCTGGCGGCAAACGGAATCGGCATCATCCTGACCTACAACACCAACCAGTCTGAAGCGCAAAAAGTCGTGGAAGAGATTGAGCAAAAAGGCGGTAAGGCGACAGCATTAGCATTGAATGTCGGCGATATCAGCCAATTTGATGAGTTTGTCTCGCAGGTACAGGAGCGGCTGCAAACAGTATGGCAGCGCGATAGCGTTGATTATTTAGTGAACAATGCCGGAACCGGCATTCAGGCCGCTTTTGCCGAGACGCGCGAAGAGCAGTTTGACGAGATGGTCAACATCCACTTTAAAGGCCCCTTTTTCCTGACGCAGAAACTGCTACCGCTGATCAAAAACGGCGGGCGCATTCTGAATGTCTCTACCGGGCTAACGCGCTTTTGCCAGCCGGGACGCGCCAGCTATGCGGCAGTGAAAGGGGCAATGGAGGTGCTGACCCGCTATCAGGCAAAAGAGCTGGGCGAGCGCGGTATTGCGGTAAATATCATCGCACCAGGCGCGATTGCCACTGATTTTAGCGGCGGTGTGGTGCGGGACAACGAGCAGGTTCACCACTATATCGCTTCGCAGACGGCGCTCGGGCGGGTGGGGCAGCCGGATGATATTGGCGATGCGATTGCTGCCCTGCTCAGCGATAAGCTGGCATGGATGACGGCGCAGCGGGTGGAGGTCTCAGGCGGGATGTTCCTGTAATGCACATAACGCCCGGTAGCGTGAAGGCTACCGGGCGGCCACTTACTCCACCTGGAAGTGCGTGACTTTAACGCGTGCGGGCTTCTGTTTTTTATCCAGCGAGCCGCTGATCCCGACTAAATCATCCGGAGAGAAGGACTTACCTTCAAACACTGCCATCGGGATTTGCACCTGAATATGGTCCGTTTTATCGCGGAACTGATAGAGATCGTTCCCCTCTTTCTTCAACAGATTGCCGCGCATCGAAACTGAAGCACCGTCATGCAGGCTCTTCGCCTGTTTAACGGTCATGCTGCGCGCATCTTCAATGCCCCGGTAACCGTCATCCATTTTATGTGGCGGCGGCGGGGCTTTATCCGCTTTCAGGCCGGGTGCCTCATCTGCAAATGCTGACATCGAAAAGAGAGCTGCTAAGCAGGCGGAAAGCACGATTTTTTTCATAACTTCTCCTGATTGTTACCAGTACACGACTTTAAGCCTGGCAGAGAGCGGGCAACTGTACAGGCGATTTATCTGTTTTCCTGGTCTTATAAAAAAACGACCGCGTGTAAAAAAATAAATATCGTGAATATTTGGGGCTGTTTTTATTATTCTGAAACAGGTATCACTGATAATTAGCCGCCGCTGAGCTATCTTTTAGCGACTAATAACTAAAGAAAAAATTACCCGCTGACCGGGTCAGCGCAATATGTCTTAAGTTGTGCTTAAGGGAAAATAATGACAACTCCTGCCCCTGTTAATACAGGTGAACAGTTTGAAAAATGCATCGCTATTATTCGCCAGGCTTCTGTCGAAATTTTGCTGCTGTTAAATGTGCATTTTGATGAAGGAAAAGATCCGCGCTGGTTTCTGGAACAGCTTGATGTTGCGCGCCTCAGTTTGGGTGGCTGGGGAGCGGTGGCGAAAAGACTCAAACTTAACGATGCGGAGTTAACGCAGTTCACGTTGCAGCTTCGTCACCTGCAACAACTGGTGCCGCGCTATGAGAACGGGCAGAGCGTTACGGAAAACCAGCTTATCGCCGCGCTGCGCTTTATCGCCGCGCTGGAGAACCTGCGTAAAAAGCAGAAGCTGCTGACCTACAGCACCGCGCTCGGCCCTAACGATCCGCTCCAGCAGCAGAGCGGGCTGCAACACCTGCGCGCGATGGAGATGATGATGAAAGGGCTGGTGATGCAGGCGTGGCCCGATGCGGAGCGTCTGCGCAATCACCTGAAAACCCAGTTTGGTGCCGATCGTGTGCGCCGCTGGCTGCGCCTCGGCGACCGCAACGATGTGTTAAGCGGCATGCTGTTTAGCGAGCTGGCGTTGCTGCTGGTGGATAAAAAAGAGTACGGTCAGCGCTACGCCAGCCTGTTTAACGATGCGTCCGGTCTGAGCCTGTTTGTCGAACCGCGTAAAACCCTGCAAACTCTGTTAGATGATGTGCGGGAGATCCGCACCAGCGTCATCGCCGGCAATGCGCTGAGTTCTAACCAGTTAGCGATGCTCGAGGGCTACTATCCGCAGATCGCCGGGCCAGTACAACGCGCCTTTGATGAGGGGCGCGGCAAAATTAACCCCGCTGCGTTACTGAAAGAGGCGGCAGGTGAGCTGGATGCCTACTGGGAGCAGGCGCGCAAAAAGGATCGCGCCGCGGGCGGCGATACACAGCCGATTCGCGACAGTATTGATAAACCGGCGACCCGCCAGGTGCGCAGCCGCGAAGAGCGCGAACAGATGGTCTCTGGCGTGCTGTGGGGCGCAGTGGGCGTTGTGGCTTTGGTGATTGTGATTGGTGCCTTCTGGCTCTTTATGGGCGGCGTCTCCGCGCCGGTAGCGCGTCAGACCAATATTACGGTACCCATTGCCGAAGAGCGTCAGAAACCGTCGGCGAAAGAGGAGCTCAGCTCAATGGGTCTACCGCGGGATGAGAACAACTTCCGCTCGGCTATCGACCGCAACGATACTCGCGTGGTGTCGCTCTTTTTGCGTACCGGCATGAACTGGAAACTCTCCTGGACCGAGCATGCGGTGATTTCGGACTATAACGACGTCCTCGATCTGCTGCTGCGCTACCGTTTGCAGATGGATGAGAAGCGCCCGTGCCGACGTTTTATTACCACCCTGACCCATGAGATGGTGGCGAATAATAAGCCGCTAACCTCCATCACCAAAAATTACCTGCAGGCGTTTTGCACCACCAAACCGGTGGTCGATCGCCAGCGTTATGAGATGGAGCAGGCGCAGCTGCGTTATGACGCCAGTCCGAACGATGAGAACCGTAAATGGGCAGAGACGCACACCGCCATTTATAACGCCATTGATTGAGTAATGCTCAAGTCCCGTAGGCCTGATAAGGCGTAAGCCGCCATCAGGCATGATTTGCCGGATGGCGCTGGTGCTTATCCGGCCTACAGGTTCGCAGGGAGAGATTTTGTAGGCCTGATAAGGCGTAAGCCGCCATCAGGCGTGGTTTGCCGGATGGCGCTGGTGCTTATCCGGCCTACAGGTTCGCAGGGAGAGGTTTGTAGGCCTGATAAGGCGTAGCCGCCATCAGGCAGGGTTTGCCGGATGGCGCTGGCGCTTATCCGGCCTACAGGTTCGCAGGGAGAGGTTTGTAGGCCTGATAAGGCGTAGCCGCCATCAGGCAGGGTTTGCCGGATGGCGCTGGCGCTTATCCGGCCTACAGGTTCGCAGGGTGAGATTTTGTAGGCCTGATAAGGCGTAAGCCGCCATCAGGCATGGTTTGCCGGATGGCGCTGGTGCTTATCCGGCCTACAGGTTCGCAGGGAGATGTTTTGTAGGCCTGATAAGGCGTAAGCCGCCATCAGGCGTTGAATGCCGGATAGCGGCCCACGGAATGTGCAGGGTTATCACTCTTGCGGTTTTTCTTCCGGCTCGTCCACTTTTGGCTCGCCGTAGAGGCCAATCAACCGGCGTACCACGCCGTTGGTCCAGCCGAAACCATCCTGCAACGGATACTCACCACCGCCACCTTCACGCGGCGTGCTGCTGGCGATGTGGTACTTCTCAATCAGCTTATGGTGCTGCTGATAGAAAACATTCACCGTCTTAAGCCAGCTGCGGGCAATCTGGTCGCCCAGCTCATCGTTACCGTAGAGCTTAAAGCCCTGGATCGCCATCCACTGCAACGGCGCCCAGCCATTGGGTTTATCCCACTGCTCAGCGGTTTCATACTCCGTTGTCAGAATGCCGCCCGGCGTCAGCAGACGGTTGGTAACCGCCTCCGCCAGCCGTTCAGCCTGTTCGTGAGTGGCCATGCCGACATAGAGCGGCACAATGCTCGCAGCAGAGAAGAGTGCCATCTCTTCACGACGCCAGTCGTAATCGCGGAAGCAGCCGCTTTCGTCATCCCACAGATAGCGGTTAATGGCCGCACGGCGGTCGCTCGCTTTCTGGCGGAACAGCGCTTCACGCTCGCGGTCGCCTTTCAGCCCGGAGATATTGGCAATGGCGCTCTCGAGCTTAAACATAAAGGCGTTCAGATCGATCGGGATGAACTGCGTGGTGCGGATGCTCGCCAGACGGTGCGCATCACGCAGCCAGCGGGAGGAGTAATCCCAGCCGGAGGCCGCGCCAGCGCGCAGATCGCGATACACCTCATTTGGCGGACGGCCGGAGTGACGCGCCGTCTCGACGTCTTCAATCCAGGACTCATCACGCGGCGTATCGCGGTCATCCCAGTAACGGTTAAGCAGCGAGCCGTCCGGCATACGCACCACATGGCGGTAAGCCTGGTTCAGCACCAGCGACTCCGCGCCATCCATCCAGAAGTCATACTCCATCAGCAGATGGTCGAGGTAGCGCCGCGCGCCGCGCACGCCATCCTCCTCAAACAGTTCAACCATCAGCGCAAACACTGGCGGCTGGGAACGGCTTAAGTAGTAGGTGCGGTTGCCGTTAGGGATATGCCCGTAACGCTCAATCATCCACGCGAAGTTATCGGCCATACAGCGCAGCAGGTCGTCGCGCCCGCTCTCTGCTAGCCCCAGCATGGTGAAGTAGGAGTCCCAGTAGTAGGTCTCACGGAAACGCCCGCCGGGCACAATATAGGATTGCGGCAGCGCCAGCAGTGAAGACCACGGAATATGGTCTCGCGGCTCACGGGTGAGGATCGGCCACAGCTGGTCGATATGCTCTTTCAGCGAGTTTTCCGGGTTGGAGACATACTCTTTGGCGTAGTTTTCCGGCATCCAGAAGTGCGCCTTCACGAACTGGCGTAAGTTGAATTCCGGTTTACGTTTAATTTTGCGATAACGAATCAGGATATCGAGCGGATCCATCTTCGGCGCACAGTCAGGGAAGGTTTTGCTGTCGGCGAAGATGCGGGAGGACTGCACGTGCTCAAACAGTTCCAGATAACGATCGGCAGGCGTGAGCGCATCAGATGCGGGCATCCCCTCAATCATCTCCGGTTCCGGTTCCGCCTCGATCATTTCATCCAGTTTTAACTCGCACGGATCGGTGTCGTAGGTTTCGTCTTCGAATACCCATTCCATTAATTCTGCGCTTTGTAGTTTCTGGTTGAACATAGTGACGTTGGCCTCCGGATGTCGTCGTAAAAAACTACGGGTGTTGCCCGGCTATCTATAAAGCTTAGACATTCGCTTCGATCTCTGGTGATCAAAGTGTGCGGATGATCACGTTTTAAAATCGGCCTTACAGCAGCTAAAAATCCACAACTGGCTGATAAAGCACGAATAAGTCACTTATTCCTGTGCTTTAAGTAGCGGTAAATTTCGGAGCATTCGTTTTGCAACGATTTGTGAATTAACCCGGTATTACGCAGTTGACCACCGCAGAACAGGGTCGTTCATTTTATCGCTGGGGAAAGAAATCAGAATACGCTCTTATTACGTTAGAGCAATGTTGGAATACCCGCCATACGGCGCGAGAGAAAGAGTGAAAACTCCCGGCGACACAGGCCGCCGGGAAGGGGATTAGCGGGGGATTTGCTGCGTGATGCAGTGGATGTTACCGCCGCCGAGTAGGATCTCGCGAGCCGGCACGCCGGTGATAATGAAATCCGGAAACATCTCAGTAAACAGCGCCTGCGCCGCGCCATCGGTCGCCGGGTCCAGCAGCGGGAAAATGATCTGCTGGTTGCTGACCAGATAGTTGACGTAGG
This sequence comes from Kosakonia sp. Marseille-Q7440, assembly GCF_965119485.1. NCBI lineage: Bacteria > Pseudomonadati > Pseudomonadota > Gammaproteobacteria > Enterobacterales > Enterobacteriaceae > Kosakonia > Kosakonia sp. Marseille-Q7440. The sequence goes on from NZ_CBCPLT010000002.1 coordinate 393,393, forward strand.
AGCCCGCCAGGCGGTTGCCTTCGTGACGCTCAATCGCCGTGCCTTTCTCAACATCGCACGTCTCTTCCGCGCTGGCGTAAAGCGGCTGCGGAGAGGGCACTTTCCACACTTTCAGGCGACGACCCTGCGCATCTTCCACGCTTTGCAGCACTTCAAGCGCCGCCATGGAGCGGGCGTACTGCGGATCGTTTTCATCATCGGTCCAGTGCAGGGCAACTTCGCCCGGGCGCACAAAGCAACACATGTTATCGATATGACCGTCGGTCTCATCGTTAAACACGCCGTCCGGCAGCCAGATGATCTGCGTTACGCCAAGGTAGTCACGCAGCTGCTGTTCGATCTGCGCTTTGCTCAGGTTCGGGTTGCGGTTGGCGTTGAGCAGACACTCTGCGGTGGTCAGCAGGGTGCCTTCGCCATCAACGTGAATCGAGCCGCCTTCCAGCACCAGGTCCGTGTGGTAGCACGGCATCTGATGGTAGTTTGCTACCTGCTCAGCCACTAACTGATCGCGATCCCAGCTGGCGTAGAGACCGCCGTTAAGGCCGCCCCATGCGTTAAATGTCCAGCTAATACCGCGTTTTTCGCCCGCAGCGTTAGTCACGACCGTCGGGCCGGTATCGCGCATCCAGGCGTCGTCGCTCTCCATCTCCACCAGCGTGACGTCGGCGGGCATTACTGCCCGCGCTTTCGCCATTTCCGCTGCCGGCACGCCCATAATGACCGGCGTAGTACGGGAGATCGCTTTTGCCACCGCAGAGAAAGCCTGCTGCGCGGGCGCGGCGTCGGCACGCCAGTTATCCGTACGGTAGGGCCAAATCATCCACACGGCCTGATGTGGCGCCCACTCGGCGGGCATGCTGAATCCGTCTTTTACCGGCATGGTCAGCTGCGACATTACTTGCTCCTCACGCTGCCATCAGAGGTTGCCAGCGCGGTGTACATGTTCGGACGACGGTCGCGGAACAGGCCCCAGGAGGCGCGCTGTGCGGCAATCGCATCGAGATCGAACGTGTGAACCAGCACGGCTTCGCTGGTTTTGTTTGCCTGCTCAACCAGCTCACCGGTCTGATCGGCAATAAAAGAGGAGCCGTAGAAGGTCATTTCCAGGCCTTCAATATATTTGCTGGCTTCAGTACCGATACGGTTAGAGGCGATCACCGGTACAACGTTTGCGGCAGCGTGGCCCTGCTGGACGCGGGTCCAGTGCGGCTGGCTGTCGATATCCGGGTAAGCCGGTTCTGAACCGATAGCGGTCGGGTAGAAAATCAGTTCCGCGCCCTGCAGGGCCAGGCAGCGAGCCGTTTCCGGGAACCACTGATCCCAGCAGATGCCGACGCCGATTTTCGCATAGCGGGTGTTCCACACTTTGAAGCCGGTATCACCCGGGATGAAGAACTGTTTTTCCTGGTACGCCGGGCCGTTCGGGATGTGCGTTTTACGGTAGGTGTCGAGCACGCTGCCGTCGGCATCAATCATCACCAGCGAGTTGTAGTAGGCGTTGTTGCTCTTCTCGAACAGGCTCAGCGGCAGCACCACTTCCAGCTCTTTTGCCAGGGCAGAGAAATGTTTAATCAGCGGGCTGTTGTCCACTTCCTGCGCCAGCGCATAGTGCTCCGGGCTCTGATCGATGCAGAAGTAAGGCGCGGCGAACAGCTCCTGAATCAGGATCACCTGCGCGCCCTGGCGGTGAGCTTCACGTACCAGACGCTCGGCGTTCTGTACGTTTTTCTCCAGATCCCAGGTGCATGCCATTTGGGTGGCGGCGACAGTTACATTTCTCATAAACATCTCCCGTAGGTCTCGGTTCGGTTAGTGCAAAATTTCAGCACTTATTGTGGCGCAAACTATAGCAACGATCTGCGTTATGAATAAAATGTATTGTTATCATGAAAACATGAACAGGATGCATAATTGTGGTCGATCTGAATTTGCTGCGCCTTATCCCGATTCTGGCGAAAGAGAAAAACGTCACCCGCGCGGCGCAGAAGGCGAATTTGTCCCAGTCGGCCTTTAGCCACGCGCTGAACCGCCTGCGCGAACAGCTGAAAGATGAGATGTTTATTCGCACCCATAGCGGCATGGAGCCGACGCCCTATGCGGCGCGGATGATCCCGGTGATTGAGAGCGCGCTGAGCAAACTCGATACCGCCACGCGCGGGCCAAGCCACTTCGATCCGGCGCGTGATGCGCATACCTTCTATATCGGTGCGGTCGACTACTTCGAATTTATGTTTATGCCGGTGCTCACCGCGCGCTTTAAAACCATCGCGCCGAATGTGCGGCTCTCGGTGGATATTCTTTCGGAGACGATCAAGGTCGAACGTGTAGAGAACGGGCAACTAGATGCGTTTATCGGCGTCGAAAATGTGCAGCACATTCCGCACTACTTTAATAAGCACCGGCTTATCTCCGATCACTTTGTCGCCATCGCCTCGCTTGAGCGCAGCGATCTGCCGGAGCAGCTGACGATGCGCCATCTGGTCAGCGAGGCGCAAATCCACCTGCCCGCCGTCAGCTCCGGCGCGGACCATATCGACAACTGGCTCTTATCGCAGCACCTCTACCGCCCGCTGGCGACGGTAGTGCAAAGCTACGCCGTTGGCGGCCGTGTCGCCGTGGCATCGGGGTATTTAATGTGCGTTCCGTTTCGTATTGCCCAGGAGCTGGCAAAGATGTTGCCGCTGCGCATCATGACGCTGCCGGAAGGCGCGCCGTCGTACGATTTACTGCTGCTCTCGCACCGCCTCTATGACTACCAGCCCGCCGTGCAGTGGCTGATCGATGAATTAAAAACGGTGCGGATATAGTTGCTGTATGTGGTTGAAGAGAAAGCGTTATTAAAGAGAGTAAACATGCATTTACTCTGCGTTTCGAAGGCATAAAAAAACCGACTGGTGAGGTCGGTTTTTTTATCTTCCGGTAGCGAATGTTGCTCTGTCCGGAATGGGACTGTCTTTAACTAACAGGTGCAGTATAAGGCAGGCAAATTTTATCTGCAATCTTAAGTCATTAGCTATCGTGTGGAAATAAAAGCATCGCTATAATCCGTGCGTTAGTTTTATGACAGCTCTCTCTGGGGCTCTTGTTAACGTATTTTAAGTCCTGACCAAATATACGGGTGGTGCCGTATTTGGTGCTCTGGCCGGAGTGGGACTGTCTTTAACTAACATTAAGATAAACCACTGTGACAGGCAGTTCAGGAGTAAGCAGTGGCGTTCTGGCTCCATCAATTGGAGAAAACGGGTGATTGATAAAGCAATCATCGTTCTTGGCGCGTTAATAGCGTTGCTGGAACTGATCCGTTACCTGCTTCAGTTAATGAACAGTTAACGGAAACGTAAATAAGGGCAGGAAGCTAACCACTTCCTGCCCTTTAATATTGCGGCATAACATCTTTTGTTCTTTATCTGATTATCTCGTGGCTTTCCCACTCGTACCGCGCCAGGCATTCGGCATCTGCTGCGCCAGCCACGCGGCTTGCTGGCCGGGTGCTGCGCTGGCCTGCTGCACAAAGAACCCTTGCGCCTCTTCGCGTAGCGCGTCCGGGGAGTGAGTGGGCGACTGCATCACCACCAGCACACCCTGGCGATCCGCGCAGTAATACCACTGGCACTGAGCCACATACCCGAGGCTGCGCTCGACACGCATCTGGTGGAAGAAGAGCGGCTGATAGCGCTGGATAAGCGCCTGCATCTCTTCAATATCCTCTTCAACTGGCAGGAACAGCAGCAGCGCGTTGTCCTCCTCATGCGTATCCAGCATGAAGTGTTTCCCGGCCGCGATAAGCGGCGGCGCATCGGTTTCGGTCTCAACAGGAAAGAGAAAGGCGCTTAACAGGCGGGAGAGCGCCTGATGCAGCGCCTCGTCGCCGCCCGTCAGATGGGCTTGCCAGACCTGCTGAGTTGGCTGTGAGACAGAAGTTATCAGTTCGCGCGGCAGCTGCGCCAGTAAGCGGCGCACGGCGCTGCCCTGCATCTCGCGGGCGGTCTCCTGCGCCAGCGCAAGGCGCGCCTGGACTCCGGCGTTAGCATCCTCGCGGTGTAAAATCTGGTTAATTTCCGCCAGCAGGGACTGCATCAGCAGCGCCTCTCCGCAGAGGTGAAGCTGCCAGATCCCTTGCTCACGCTGCACGGTCAACACGCCGCCCTGCCGCGCGGCCCATGCACTAAGCGGCCGCAGGCGCGATGCCAGCCACCAGCCGGTTTCATCACTAAATGCCGTGGCAGGTTGTGGTCGCAGCCGCAGCGAAGCGTCGCCCGCAGCCGGTTGCCACGCCAGCGGCGCAGAGGCTGAAGGGAGCGCAGGCGCATGCAGCGGCGCAGGTGTCGGGAAGGGGGTAAAAGAGACCGGCTCATCAGGTGCCGCTTGCGGGACGAAAGGAGCCAGCGTCAGGGTAAAGCCCTGGCTCTCAACGGTTTCTCCGCGCACCTCAGGCGAGGCCCATAACCGGCTGGCGTTTGCCGGGGTAAGGGCGGCCAGCAAGGCAGGCCAGCCGTCGGGATCGGGCGGTAGCAGGCCAATGGCGCGCGCGCGCAGCGCTTCAAGCGGCGCGAGCTGCATAAAAGCGTGTTGCGTAAAGCGGCAAAGCGCCTGACACTGCGCCTCGCTCAGGGCGCTGACGGCGTCAAGCCAGCGGAAGAAGAGGGACTCGACCTGCGCGGCGCTGACGCTCTCATCGCGCAGCGTAAAGGTGAACCGCAGCCAGAGGGGTTCGCCATTCAGGCAATCGGCCTGCAAGTTGATGGCCGTCACCAGGTTGCGCTGACGCCAGATATCCATCAGCCCGCCCGCGGTTTCGTCCAGCAGCAGGGTTTCCAGCAGACGCAGCGCGCCGCTGGCGGCGGCAGGAGGGGTAAAGCTCAGCACCAGCATGGTTTCGCGCGGCTGATGCAGCGCGCAATCTCCCCGTTCGAGGGTGAGCGGCATTACCGCATCGGCCTCTCTGGCAGAGGGAGGCGGCGCGGCGCTACAGCGCGCCAGCGCTTCGAGATTCTCCAGCGTCTGCGGCCCCTGTAAAAAGAGGCGCAGATTCCCGGCGTGATAGTGCTGCTGGTGGAAAGCCTGCAACGCCTGCTGAAGCGGGGCGGCTTCGTCGCCAAAGCTTGCGTGGTTGCCGATGCGAAAACGCGCCAGCTGACCATCGCCATCCAGCATCTTTAGCAGGGCGGCTTCACGGCGTTTTTCCGCATCGTGCTGCAACAGGCGATACTCTGCGTCGATCACCGAGGCTTCGGCGAGGATCTCGCTCTCATTAAGCTGCGGTGTCACCAGCATATCGGTAAGGCGTAACAGCCCCGGCTCCAGCAGGTCAGCAGGCACTTCAAAAAAGTAGGCTGTCTGCGCCAGGCGGGTTGAGGCATTAAGCCGCCCGCCCTGCGACGGTACCCAGCTGATTAAGCGCTGCGCCTGCGGAAAACCGAGGCTGCCGCGAAACAGCATATGCTCCAGCAGATGCGCCAGCCCCGGCCAGGCCTGCGGCTCTTGCAGGCTGCCGGCGTCGACGCACCACAGCGCTGCCGCCTGGCGCGCGTCGGGTTGATGCACCAGTGTGACGTGCAAACCATTGTCGAGGTGGAGCTGTCGGGTCTGCATGGTTAGCCTTTGACGATCAGTTGCGAGTTAACGCGGTTGCGAAAACGCAGTTCATGCACGCCGATGCGGCTATGGTTGGCCTCTTCGCGTGCCGCGAGAATGGTGCCGTGATGCGGCGATTTGCTGCATACCGGGTCGGCATTCGCCGCATCGCCGGTCAGCATATAGGCCTGGCAGCGGCAGCCACCAAAGTCCTGCTCCTTCTCCGGGCAGGAGCGGCACGGCTCCGGCATCCAGTCGTTGCCGCGATAGCGGTTAAAGCCGAAGGAGTCATACCAGATGTGCTCCAGCGAGTGTTCCAGCACCGAGGGGAATTTCACCGGCAACTGGCGCGCGCTGTGGCACGGTAGCGCGGTGCCTTCCGGGGTCACGCTTAAGAAGATCGCTCCCCAGCCGCCCATGCAGCCCTTCGGGCGCTCTTCATAGTAGTCCGGGGTGACAAACAGTAAGTTGGTCAGATTGCCGCTTTCCGCCATCTTCGCCCGGTAGTCGCTGACCACCGCTTCGGCGCGGGCAATCTGCTCGCGGCTCGGCAGCAGCCCTTCACGGTTAAGCTGTGCCCAGCCGTAAAACTGACAGGTCGCCAGTTCAACGTCATCGGCTTCCAGCTGTAACGCCAGCGCGATAATCCGGTCGATCTGGTCGATATTGTGCCGGTGCAGGACGAAGTTCAGCACCATCGGGTAGCCGAGCGCTTTGACCGCTTTCGCCATCGCCAGCTTCTGGTGAAAGGCTTTTTCGTTGCCCGCCAGCGCGGCATTCAGTTCAGGATCGCTGGCCTGGAAGCTGATCTGGATATGATCCAGCCCGGCATCGGCAAAGGTGTGCAGCTTCTTCTCGCTCAGGCCAATGCCCGAGGTGATCAGATTGGTGTAAAACCCCATCCCGCGCGCGGCGGCAATCAGCTCCGGCAAATCTTTGCGCAGCAGCGGTTCGCCGCCGGAAAAGCCAAGCTGCACGCTGCCCATCGCCCGCGCCTGGCGAAATACCTCAATCCACTGCGCCGTGGTCAACTCCTGCTCCTGGGTCGAGAAGTCGAGCGGGTTGGAGCAGTAGGGGCACTGTAGCGGGCAGCGATAGGTCAGCTCCGCCAGCAGCCAGAGCGGCGGATTGACGCTTTTGGCGGCCTCACTCACGGAAAATCACCCACTTCTGCGCATAGGCCTGCGTCAGGAAATCGAGCACGTCAGCGGCGAGCTCTTCGGCGTCGGGAAAACGCGCCTCCAGCGTAGCGATAATCTCGCCCACGCTTTTAATACCATCGACTTCCGAGAGAATCGCCGTTGCGCTGTCGTTAAGCTTCGCCATCCCTTCCGGGTAGAGGATCACATGGCAATCTTGCGCGGCTTCCCACTGCAAACGGTAGCCCCGGCGGAAGGCGGGAATGTGATGTGCCTGAATGTGCATTACACCAGTCTCCTTGTGTGCCACACCGCGTCTGCGGTGACGGTGTGATAGGGCGCGCGATGAAGGCTATAGGCCATGGTCATCGCATCGAGCATGCTCCAGAGGATGTCGAGTTTAAATTGCAGGATGTCGAGCATCCGCTGCTGTTTCTCAGCGGTGTCGCACCACTCCAGCGCCAGCGATAAACCGTGCTCGACATCGCGTCGCGCCTGGCCGAGACGGCTGCGGAAGTAGTCATACCCCTGCGGTTCAATCCACGTGTAGTGCTGCGGCCAGCTGTCGAGGCGCGACTGGTGGATCTGCGGCGCGAAGAGTTCGGTCAGCGAACTGCATGCCGCCTCCTGCCAGCAGGCGCGGCGGGCAAAGTTAACGTAAGCATCCACCGCAAAACGCACGCCCGGCAGCACCCGCTCTTCCGAGAGCAGGCTTTCGCGGGTTAACCCCACCGCTTCGCCAAGACGCAGCCACGCTTCGATACCGCCTTCGCTTTCCCCCTCGCCATCGTGATCGAGAATGCGTTGCACCCACTGGCGGCGCACTTCCGGATGTGGGCAGTTGGCCATGATCGCCGCGTCTTTCAGCGGAATGCTGGTCTGGTAGTAGAAGCGGTTGGCGACCCAGCCCTGGATCTGCTCCCGCGTGGCTTCACCGTTATGCATCGCGATGTGATAAGGGTGATGAATATGATAGTACTGACCCTTCGCTCGTAATGCGGCCTCAAACTCCTCGGGCGTCAGGCATATTGCTTCACTCATGAAACCTCTTATAGCGCGATAACCATCCCGTCCCAGCTCACTTCAATCCCCTGTTGCTCAAGGCTTTTTCGTTCCGGGGAGGCTTCATTCAGGATCGGGTTGGTATTGTTAATATGAATTAAAATCTTGCGACGGGCGGGCAGCGTCGCGAGCAGGGATGTGAGACCCTGCTCTTCGGCTAACGCCAGGTGACCCATCGCTTTGCCACTGTGGCCGCCCACGCCGGTGGCGCTCAGCTCGTTATCACGCCACAGCGTGCCGTCGATCAGCAGGCAGTCGGCGCGCTGCAACCACGGCATAATCGTCTCATCTGGCTCGCCAAGACCCGGCGCGTAAAGCAGGCTCTGCCCGCTGTTGCTGTCTTCAATAAACAGCGCCACGTTGTGCCCGGGTAGCGGGCGATCGCGGTAAGGCGAGTAGGGCGGCGCATTGCTCAGCAGCGGGATAGCGGTAAAGTGCAACTGCGGGCAAACCGCCACCTGGAAGCGCGTCAGCGGCTCAACAGGGTGATGTTGCAGCCCGCCGTTCCAGTGGCTGAGCATCGGGAAGACGGGAAAGCCGGTGCTGAGATCTTCATGCACTTCCGGCGTGCACCACACCTGATGTGGGCACCCTTCGCGCAGGCTTAGTAGCCCCGCGCTGTGATCAATCTGGCTGTCGGTCAGGATAATCGCGCCAATGGCGGTACCGCGCAGCTTTTCGGGTCTGTTCAGCGCAGGCGTGGCGCGTAATTGCTGGCTGATATCGGGCGAGGCGTTGCACAACACCCAGTTTTTGCCGTCATCGCTTATCGCAATCGACGATTGCGTGCGCGCTGAGGTTTGCATTGTGCCGTTACGCACTCCCGCGCAGTTCGGGCAGTTGCAGTTCCATTGGGGAAAGCCGCCGCCCGCTGCGGAACCTAAAACAGTAATCAGCATCTGTGTAAACCGGTAAGCAAAAAGAGGAAGCCCGCAGCAAGGCGGGCGGGCGCGTTTAGCGGTTGGAAATATAGAGAGTGACTTCCAGACCTAAGCGCAGATCCACGAACGTTGGTTTAGTCCACATAGCGTAACTCCTTGGGATGAGAGGAGGTAACCCGCGTGATTCAGTTACCCCAGGTCATATTCAGAACTCGTAGCCAGTTGCGCCAGGCAAGTTTCTCTGCCAGCGGCTGGCTGATGCCAGACGATGTCAGCAGGGCCATGAGTCGCGGTAGCCCCGTGACATCGCCCAACTCTTCCGGCAGGTCGATGCCGTCAAAGTCGGAGCCGAATGCTACACGATCCTCACCAAGTTTAGTAAGCAGATAGTCGATGTGTTGGAAAATTTTGTGTAAAGGGGTGCGGGGGTCGCGCTTGCCGTCTTCGCGCAGGAAGGCGGTACCGAAGTTAACGCCCACCAGCCCGTCGCTGGCGGCAATCGCCTCCAGCTGAGCATCGGTGAGGTTGCGCGGCTGCGGACAGAGGGCGTGAGCATTGGAGTGGCTGGCGACTAACGGCGCAGTGCTGAGGGCAGCGGTGTCCCAGAACGCCCGTTCATTCATATGCGAGAGGTCGATCAGAATTCGCCGTTGGTTGCAGGCGTGGATAAGCCGTTTGCCCGCCTTGCTCAGGCCTGGCCCGGTATCCGGCGAACCGGGAAAGCGGCCGTTTACCCCTTCGCCAAACACATTCGGCAGGTTCCAGAACGGCCCAATACTGCGCACGCCACGAGCGACCAGCGCATCAAGCGGCTCTAACTCTGCGTTGAGCGCGTCGGCACCTTCAATATGCAGTACCAGCGCGATAGTGCCATCTTGCAGGCACTGCGCAATCTCCTGCGCGCTGTGGCAGACGCGCATTCTGCCCTCTGAAGCGTCGACCATGCGGTAGAAGAGATCGATCTGCTGGTGGGTGATCTGGAGCGGATCGTGCAGCGCCTGCGCCGCATCGGGCGTGATGCCGCGCATCTCTGCGATATAACGCGCGGGAGGCACAAAGACGGCGAACAGCCCGCCGGCAAAACCGGCGCGCTGCATACGGGGAAAATCGAGATGGCCGCCGTTAAGGCCGCTGAAAACCTGTTCGACAGAGGTGTTTGGCTGCTCCATCCACAACCGCAGCAGCAGATCGTTATGACCATCAAACACCGGAAATTGCGCTGCCATCATTGAGACCTTGTGTAAAAACAAACTGGCCGTGGGGGCCAGTTTGCGTGGAGCATTAACGCATGGTGACGAACTCTTCCGCCGCCGTCGGGTGGATGGCGACAGTGTTGTCGAAGTCCTTCTTGGTCGCGCCCATCTTCAGCGCCACGGCGAAGCCCTGCAACATCTCATCCATTCCGGAGCCAATGCCGTGAATACCGACAATCTTCTCCTCTGGCCCAACGCAGACCAGCTTCATGCGGCACGGCTGGCGGTGAGAGGTGACGGCGGTATACATCGCGGTAAAGGAGGATTTATAGACCTTCACCTGGTCGTCGCCATACTGCTCGCGCGCCTGCGGTTCGGTTAAGCCGACGGTGCCGATTGGCGGGTGGCTGAAGACCACGGTCGGAATATTGCTGTAGTCCAGATGCTCGTCCGGCTTGTTGTTAAACAGGCGCTCGGAGAGGCGGCGACCAGCCGCCACGGCAACCGGCGTCAGTTCAACCGCGCCGGTGTTATCCCCCACAGCGTAGATGCCGGGAACGCTGGTGTTCTGGAACTTATCCACTTCGATATAGCCCTTGTCGTTGGTTTTCACACCGGTGGCGGCAAGGTTGAAGTTATCGGTTTCCGGTTCGCGGCCAATCGCCCAGATCAGGCAGTCGACGGTCTGCGAACGGCCATCTTCCAGCGTAATCGTCAGGCTGCCGTCGCCGTTTTTCACCACCGCAGTCGGCACGGCGTGGGTGTGCAGGTTCGGGCCTTCTGCCGCCATCACTTCCACCAGCGTCTCGGAGATCATCGGGTCGAAGCTGCGCAGCGGCGCGTGTTTACGCACAAAGAGGTGCGTTTCAGCGCCGAGACCGTTGATTACGCCCGCCAGTTCAACGGCGATATAGCCTGCGCCCACCACCGCAACGCGTTTTGGCAGCGCGGGCAGGGCGAAGAAGCCGTCGGAATCAATGCCATATTCCGCGCCGGGAATCGACGGGTGGCTCGGACGACCGCCGGTGGCGATCAGGATATGGTCGGCGGTGATCGTCTCGCCGTTCACTTCCACGGTTTTAGCATCGACAAAGCGCGCAAAGCCGCGGATCACATCCACGTTATTTTTGCCCAGCACGTTGTCATAAGAGGTGTGAATACGGTCAATGTAAGCGCTGCGGCTGGCGACCAGTTTGCCCCAGTCGAAGTGATTCACCGTGGTGTCGAAACCGTAATCCGGGCCGTAGAGATGGATCGCTTCGGCGATCTGCGCCGCATGCCACATCACCTTTTTCGGCACGCAGCCGACGTTAACGCAGGTGCCGCCCAGCTCTTTAGCTTCGATCAGCGCGCATTTTTGACCATACATGGCGGCACGGTTGATCGAGGCGATACCGCCGCTGCCGCCACCGATGGCGAGGTAGTCATAATGTTTGCTCATGGTCGTTTCCTTAATCCTGAACGAAGTCGACAGTCGTGGCGCGATTGTAACGCGCCGGGCGTAATGTGCCACCGATGGCTGCGATTACTCGGGTACTACCTGGTTTATCAGCGTATGGCCTGTACCGGCCGGGACCAGTTTTTTGTGCAGCCACGGCAGCACGCTGTTCATTTGTGCTTCCAGTTTCCACGGCGGGTTAATTACGATCATGCCGGAGGCGGTCATGCCGCGCTGGTCGCTGTCCGGGCGCACGCCCAGCTCGATTTGCAGGATGTTGCGAATGCCGGTCGCTTCCAGATCGCGCAGCATGCGTTTGATCTGCTGGCGCATCACTACCGGATACCACAGGGCGTAAACACCGGTGGCGAAACGTTTGTGGCCTTCGCTGATACCGCTTACCACTGCCTGATAGTCGGTTTTGATCTCATACGGCGGGTCAATCAGGATCAGACCACGACGGGAGACCGGCGGCAGTTTGGCTTTTAATTGCTGATAGCCGTCGGCGCGCGCTATGCGAGTGCGTTCGTCTTTCTGGAACTCCTGGCGCAGCAGCGGGAAGTCGCTCGGGTGCAGCTCGGTCAGCATCAGGCTATCCTGCTCGCGCAGCAGCTGGCGCGCAATCAGCGGTGAACCTGGGTAGTAACGCAGCTGCTCGCCACGGTTAAAGTGACGCACCACATTCATGTAAGGTTCCAGCTCGGCGGGCAGATCGTCCTGCTGCCAGATGCGCGCAATCCCTTCCATATATTCACCGGTGCGCTCCGCATGCTCGCCGGAGAGCTGATAACGCCCCGCGCCGGCGTGGGTGTCGAGATAGAGAAACGGTTTCTCTTTTTCTTTCAGCGCTTCGATGATCAGGCTCTGAACGGTGTGTTTGAGGACGTCGGCGTGGTTGCCCGCGTGGAAGCTGTGGCGATAACTGAGCATAGCGTTGGAGATTCCAGAAATTAAACGAGATTTCGCACAGTCTATCGCAGATCGCGGCGGATTACCGCTCAACCCTCCGCTTATTGCAGCGATACCCGGCTTAAGCGCACCCTCCGGCATTGAAATCTCCAGAAGTTAGCCCCATGCTAATCAAACACCCTTTTCAACAGGACTGCGCATATGACCAACCCCCTTTTGACGCCTTTCGAGTTACCGCCGTTTTCCCACATTCGTCCTGAACACGTTGTCCCTGCGGTAACGAAAGCGCTGGACGACTGCCGAAACGCGGTTGAGAGCGTTGTCGCGCAGGGTGGCCCCTATACCTGGGCCAATCTTTGCCAGCCGCTGGCGGAAGTCGATGACCGCCTGGGTCGTCTCTTCTCTCCCGTCAGCCACCTGAATTCCGTGAAAAACAGCCCGGAACTGCGTGAAGCTTACGAACAGACCCTGCCGCTGCTCTCTGAGTACAGCACTTGGGTCGGCCAGCATGAAGGGCTCTATAACGCCTATCGCGATCTGCGCGACGGCGACCACTACGCTGAACTGAGCGTTGCCGAGAAAAAATCGGTCGATAACGCCCTGCGTGACTTCAAACTGTCGGGTATTGGCCTGCCGAAAGAGACGCAGAAACGCTATGGCGAAATCGCCGCGCGCCTCTCTGAGCTGGGCAACCTCTATAGCAACAATGTGCTCGACGCCACCATGGGCTGGAGCAAGCTGGTTACTGACGAATCTGAACTCTCCGGCATGCCGGAAAGCGCCTTAGCGGCGGCGAAAGCGCAGGCAGAAGCCAAAGAGCAAGAGGGCTATCTGTTAACCCTCGATATTCCGAGCTACCTGCCGGTGATGACCTACTGCGATAACCAGGCGCTGCGCGAAGAGATGTACCGCGCGTACAGCACCCGCGCCTCCGAGCAGGGGCCGAACGCCGGTAAATGGGATAACAGCCCGGTGATGGCAGAGATCCTTGCCCTGCGTCACGAACTGGCGCAGCTGCTTGGCTTTGAGAGCTATGCGGATAAATCGCTGGCGACCAAAATGGCAGAAAACCCGGCGCAGGTGCTGGAGTTCTTAACCGATCTGGCGAAACGCGCGCGCCCGCAGGGCGAAAAAGAGCTGGCGCAGCTGCGTGCTTTTGCGAAAGCGGAGTTTGGCGTCGACGATCTGCAACCGTGGGATATCGCCTACTACAGCGAAAAACAGAAGCAGCACCTCTACAGCATCAGCGATGAGCAACTGCGCCCTTACTTCCCGGAAAACCGCGCCGTTAACGGCCTGTTCGAAGTGGTAAAACGCATTTACGGCATTACCGCCAAAGAGCGTACCGATGTTGATGTCTGGCACCCGGAAGTGCGCTTCTTCGAACTGTATGACGAAAACAACGAGCTGCGCGGCAGCTTCTACCTCGATCTCTATGCCCGCGAGCACAAACGCGGCGGGGCGTGGATGGATGATTGCGTCGGCCAGATGCGCCGCGCCGACGGCACGCTGCAAAAACCGGTCGCCTATCTCACCTGTAACTTTAACCGCCCGGTGAGCGGCAAACCGGCGCTCTTCACCCATGATGAAGTGATCACTCTGTTCCATGAGTTTGGTCACGGCCTGCACCATATGCTGACGCGGGTTGAAACCGCAGGCGTTGCGGGCATCAGCGGGGTGCCGTGGGATGCGGTCGAGCTGCCGAGCCAGTTTATGGAGAACTGGTGCTGGGAGCCGGAAGCGCTGGCGTTTATCTCCGGTCACTTTGAGACTGGCGAGCCGCTGCCGCAGGAGTTGCTGGATAAAATGCTGGCGGCGAAAAACTACCAGGCGGCGATGTTTATCCTGCGCCAGCTGGAGTTCGGCCTGTTCGACTTCCGTCTGCATGCGGAATTTAACCCGCAAGAGGGGGCGAAAATCCTCGAAACTCTGGCTGAGATCAAACGCCAGGTAGCGGTGATGCCTGGGCCGTCGTGGGGCCGTTTCCCGCACGCCTTCAGCCACATCTTCGCAGGCGGTTACGCAGCGGGTTACTACAGCTACCTGTGGGCCGATGTGCTGGCAGCCGATGCTTACTCCCGCTTTGAGGAAGAGGGGATTTTCAACCGTGAAACCGGGCAGTCGTTCCTCGATAACATCCTGACGCGTGGCGGTTCAGAAGAGCCAATGGAGCTGTTCAAACGCTTCCGCGGGCGTGAGCCGCAGATTGATGCGATGCTTGAGCATTATGGTATCGAAGGCTAACACTTGAAGATCTGCTTAGTGGATGAAACAGGCACCGGAGACGGTGCCTTATCCGATCTTATCGCCCGCTTTGGGCTGGAGCCGGATGACGACAACCTGATGGCGCTGGTTCGCACTCCGACTCACCTTGAGCTGCGCAAACGCGATGAGCCGAAACTCGGCGGTATCTTTGTCGATTTTGTCGCAGGCGCGATGGCACACCGGCGCAAGTTTGGTGGCGGTCGCGGCGAAGCGGTGGCGAAAGCGGTCGGCATTAAAGGCAGCTATCTGCCGGAAGTAGTGGATGCGACTGCCGGGCTCGGGCGCGACGCCTTTGTGCTCGCCTCCGTTGGCTGCCGGGTGCGCATGCTGGAGCGCAACCCGGTGGTTGCCGCTCTGCTGGAGGATGGTCTGCAGCGCGGCTATGCAGATGCGGAAGTCGGCCCGTGGCTACGCGACCGGTTAACGCTTATTCACGCCTCAAGCCTTTCCGGGCTGGCGGATATTACGCCGCGCCCGCAGGTGGTTTATCTCGATCCGATGTTTCCGCATAAGCAGAAGAGCGCACTGGTGAAAAAGGAGATGCGGGTCTTTCAGTCGCTGGTTGGCCCGGATCTTGATGCCGATGGCTTACTGGAGCCTGCGCGTCAGTTAGCGATTAAACGCGTGGTGGTAAAGCGGCCCGACTATGCGCCACCGCTGGCAGGTGTCGCTACGCAATCTGCGGTGGTGACCAAAAGCCACCGGTTCGATATCTACCCCGGCTCCGGGGAATAAAAAAGCCCGGTGGCGTTGCGCGCACCGGGCGGTATTCAGGCTACTGACGAAAGGTCAACGAACGATTATTCGTCCTCTTCATCGCGTAGCGGGACAATCAGCATATCCACATGAACGGTGTTAATCAGCTGGCGCGCAGAGGACATCAGTTTGCTCCAGAAGTCTTGATGATGGCCGCACACCACCAAATCCATATCATATTTTTTGATCGCATCGACCAGCACCTGGCCCAGATCGCCGCTGCCGCTCAGGGTTTCGGTAATCGGATAGCCTGCGTTGGTGGAGAGCTCCGTCAGTGCATGGTGCGTTTCGTCGGAGATGCGCTTTTGCATATCGCCGAGGTTAACGTCGATAAGGCCGGTGTAGAGATCGGAGTAGTTCACATCGACATGAATCAGTGAAATCTTTGCGTTGTAAGGGCGCGCCATAGAGACGGCTTTATCAACCAGCAGCTTGCTTTCAGGGGAGAGATCGACGGCGATAAGGATGTGTTTGTAAGCCATAATGTTACTCCTTCCATAAGTTGTCGATGGCCATCCGGGTGAAACCCTGATGGGGTTGCGCTGCGCTCGCATCCTGCGTTGTACGTGAGCGTAGCGCCCGACTTTTCAGGTCGCATTCAAAATGATTCCTACCTTATAACGCTCTAACAGCACCGTCAATCAACCTGGATCACGATTCACTTACGTAATATTTACAGCGAGATGCAGGGATCTGCGTTCGCTTGTGGCAAAAAAAGAGCGCTATCTCCTACACTATTAAGAAACCGTACGGAAGAGAGAGACGGTGTCCCGAAGTTGTCCTGTTTCTTTGCGCGAGGTCAACTACGGAACATCGCCTTCGTTGTGGTCCGTCCGGAGCCTTGGTTACACTCTTTGTTGTCTACCTTAGTGGGGTTTTCAGGAGCGTGAGCGCTGGAGTGAAACTCTGTGGGCTCTCGCCGGGGAGGGGATATGGTGATCAGCACTGTTGCGCTATTTTGGGCTTTGTGTGTGGTGTGTGTGGTGAACATGGCGCGTTATTACTCATCGCTGCGCGCCCTGTTGGTGGTACTTCGCGGATGCGATCCCTTGTTGTATCAATATGTCGATGGCGGCGGGTTTTTTACCGCCCACGGTCAGCCGAGCAAGCAGATGCGGCTGGTGTGGTACATCTATGCCCAACGTTACCGCGATCACCATGACGATGAGTTTATCCGCCGCTGCGAGCGGGTGCGCCACCTGTTTATTTTGACCAGTTCGTTATGCGGGCTGGTGGTGCTGAGCCTGATTGGGCTGATGATTTGGCACTGAGCGCTGTTTTGATAAATGCCTGATGGCGCTGCGCTTATCAATCCTACGGGGACCGGGCTGAGCTTTCGGCGTAGGCCGGATAAGGCGCGAGCCGCCCTCCGGCAATGTGCACTGTTCCGGCAACTGCCTGATGGCGCTGCGCTTATCAGGCCTACGGGTTACCGGGCCGGGCTTTCGCGTAGGCCGGATAAGGCGTCAGCCGCCATCCGGCAATGCACACGGTTTCAACAACTGCCTGATGGCGCTTCGCTTATCAGGCCTACGGGTGACCGGGCTGAGCTTTTGGCGTAGGCCGGATAAGGCGCAAGCCGCCATCCGGCAATGCACACGGTTTCAACAACTGCCTGATGGCGCTGCGCTTTATCAGGCCTACGGGTTACAGGGTTGAGCTTTCGCGTAGGCCGGATAAGGCGCAAGCCGCCATCCGGCAATGCACACGGTTTCAACAAATGCCTGATGGCGCTGCGCTTATCAGGCCTACGGGTTACCGGGCTGAGCTTTCAGCGTAGGCCGGATAAGGCGCAAGCCGCCATCCGGCAATGAACACGGTTTCAACAACTGCCTGATGGCGCTTCACTTATCAGGCCTACGGGTGACCGGGCTGAGCTTTCGGCGTAGGCCGGATAAGGCGTTAGCCGCCATCCGGCAATCAGCACGATTCCGGCAATAAAAAAACGGGTCAGTTTCCTGACCCGTTTTTTCGTTTCTGAAGCTTACGTTAAATCAGCTTCAGCGCAATCCAGTACAGACCGCCGGAGAGGATAATCGACGCAGGCAGCGTGAAGATCCAGGCCATCAGAATGTTGGTCACGGTTTTACGCTGCAGACCGCCGCCGTCGACAATCATCGTACCGGCTACGGACGAAGAGAGCACGTGGGTGGTTGAGACCGGCATCCCGGTATAGCTTGCCAGACCAATCGACACCGCTGCGGTCATCTGCGCGGACATCCCCTGAGCGTAGGTCATGCCTTTCTTACCGATCTTCTCGCCGATGGTGGTGGCAACACGACGCCAGCCAATCATCGTCCCCAGACCCAGCGCCAGCGCGACTGCCATGATGATCCAGATTGGCGCGTACTCGATGGTGCTGAGCATATCGCCTTTCAGTTTCTTCAGCAGACGCTGATCGTCGGCACCGATCTCCGGCTGCTTCGCCACTTTATCCGTGATATCGGAGAGGCAGAGCATAATCCGGCGCAGCTGTCCGCGCTGCTCCAGCGGGATCTGATCGTAGTTTTCAATCCCGGTGAGCATCGCTTTCGCACGGTCCAGCGCAGTGATAGCGCGGCCCGCATGGCAGTGAAACTCGCCAGGCTTGGTGGCAACTTCTTCCGGCGTTGGGATCAGCGGATCGACACCGGTCGCTTTTTGCAGCAGCACCGGATGTTGCTGGAAGTAGGTTTCCACGTTGTTGACGGCATCCCGCGTACGGGTGATGTCGTAACCGGAGGCGTTCATATTGACCACGAAGCCCGCCGGCGCGACGCCGATCAGCACCAGCATAATCAGGCCGATACCTTTCTGACCGTCGTTTGCCCCATGAGAGAAGCTGACGCCGATAGCAGAGAGGATCAGTGCGATACGCGTCCAGAAAGGCGGCTTTTTCTTGCCGTCGATCTTCTCACGTTCCGCAGGCGTCATATGGATGCGCGCACGTTTCTTGGTGCTGCTCCAGTAGCGACGCAGCAGGAACACCAATCCACCGGCAAATACCAGGCCGACGATCGGTGAAACGATCAGCGAACCAAAGATATTCAGCACTTTCGGGATGTTCAGCGCGTCGACCACTGAGGTGCCGGTCATCAGTGCATTGGTTAAACCAATACCGATAATTGCGCCAATCAGGGTGTGAGAACTGGAAGCAGGCAGGCCCAGATACCAGGTGCCGAGGTTCCAGATAATGGCAGCCAGCAGCATGGAAAAGACCATCGCCAGGCCGTGTGCGGAGCTAACATTCAGCAACAGATCGGTTGGCAACATATGCACAATGGCATACGCAACGCTTAACCCGCCCAGCAAAACGCCGAAGAAGTTAAACACTGCCGCCATCACAACCGCCAGCTGAGAACGCATAGCGCGTGTATAAATCACGGTTGCAACGGCATTCGCTGTGTCGTGGAAGCCATTAATGGCCTCGTAAAACAGAACAAAAACCAGTGCAAGCACGAGGAGTAGCCCGGTGTGGAGATCCAGGCCGGCAAACAAATGTACCATAGGTCGTTAAGCCATTTTGGGGACACGAACGCCGCGCATTATCAGGGACATTGGCGGTATGGGCAAAGTGAAATATCGACTTTTTTTGACATCATCGCTTACATTCCGCTGAATTTCTAAAATTATCTTATAAATTTCAATGGTATGTTTCTTTTCTCACCACGCCGCGCTGGTGTGACCAG
Source organism: Kosakonia sp. Marseille-Q7440 (assembly GCF_965119485.1). NCBI lineage: Bacteria > Pseudomonadati > Pseudomonadota > Gammaproteobacteria > Enterobacterales > Enterobacteriaceae > Kosakonia > Kosakonia sp. Marseille-Q7440. The sequence goes on from NZ_CBCPLT010000002.1 coordinate 412,278, forward strand.
CCTGAACTCTTTACAATTCGCGACCAGGTAAGAGAGAGGGTGAAGATGTGGAAAGCTTTGATGCCATTATAGTCGGTGCTGGCGCGGCGGGGATGTTTTGTGCGGCGCTGGCGGGGCAAGCGGGCCAGCGCGTGCTGCTGCTGGATAACGGCAAAAAGCCGGGGCGTAAGATCCTGATGTCCGGCGGCGGGCGCTGCAACTTCACCAATCTTTATGTCGAACCGGCGGCTTACTTAAGCCAGAACCCCCATTTTTGTAAATCTGCCCTCGCGCGCTACACCCAGTGGGATTTTATCGATCTGGTGGGTAAACACGGCATCGCCTGGCATGAAAAGACGCTTGGCCAGCTCTTTTGCGACGACTCGGCGCAGCAGATTGTCGATCTGCTGGTGGCAGAGTGCGAGAAGGGCAATGTCACCCAGCGCCTGCGCACGGAAATCCTCTCCGTCGAGCGTGATGATAACGGCTACATCTTACAGCTGAACGGCGGCACGGTGCAGGCGGCGAAACTGGTGATCGCCTCCGGCGGGCTGTCGATGCCGGGGCTGGGCGCTTCGCCTTTCGGCTACAAAATCGCCGAGCAGTTTGGCCTGAAGGTGCTGCCGACCCGCGCCGGTCTGGTGCCCTTTACGCTGCACAAACCTTTGCTTGAGCAGGTGCAGACCCTCTCCGGCGTCTCTGTGCCGTCTGTTATCACCGCTGAAAACGGCACGGTATTTCGCGAAAACTTGCTCTTTACCCATCGCGGCCTGTCGGGGCCTGCGGTGCTACAAATCTCCAGCTACTGGCTGCCGGGCGAGTTCGTCACCATTAACTTAGTGCCGGAGTGCGATCTGGCAGAGTTTCTGAATCAGCAGCGTGATGCGCACCCCAATCAGAGCCTGAAAAACACCCTCGGCATGCAGTTGCCAAAACGGCTGGTGGAGTGTTTGCAGCAGCTCGGGCAGATCCCTGATGTGACGCTAAAACAGCTCAATAGCCGTGACCAGGAGAAGCTGGTCGAGACCCTGACCGCGTGGCGCGTCCAGCCCAATGGCACCGAAGGTTACCGCACCGCAGAGGTAACGCTCGGCGGCGTGGATACCCATGAACTCTCGTCGCGCACGATGGAAGCGCGAAACGTGCCGGGGCTCTATTTTATTGGCGAAGTGATGGATGTGACCGGCTGGCTGGGGGGCTACAACTTCCAGTGGGCATGGTCCAGCGCCTGGGCCTGCGCACAGGCACTGGCGGAGCAAGAGGCATAAGCGTTTTTCGATCGCGCACGGTTTACCGCCAGCAACGTTCATCTTTCAGGCAATAAATTGCGAGAGCCCTCGCGAAACCGCAATGTCAGCATTTGACTCTGCGGCTGCGCACTTACACAATCCTTTTCACTTAAAGCAAATTACGCTGAAGGCCATTGATTTAAGCGTCTTTATTTTTGCGGGGTGTTTATTAACTCGCTAAAAACAGACGCTTTTTTTGGTAGGTTTGCTATGGATTAGGATAATTCCTGGCACTTATTTCGCCGAAAAATCAGACAATAGAGGCCTTTTCGCTTTCAGAAAGGGTGCGGTAGCTTTCTATCAAGCCCGCCACGTTAAACCGATGAACGCGCCTGGAGTGGTGCGTTTTATGTCAGGATCCGCTTTATGAGCAATCGCATCACTGTTCAGTTACCTGCCGAGGGGCTGCTCTTCTGGAAAATTTCTGGTCGTGAAGCCCTGTCCGAAGCATTCTCCTTTACCCTGCAATTGCTCGGGACTGACGCGCGCATGGATCGCAGCCAACTGCTCGGTAAACCGGTCACCGTCACCCTGCCAACCCAGGGCTTGTCCGGCAGCCGCTACCTTAACGGTAAAATCACCCGCGTCGCCGTAAGCGCCGTCGAGCTGAGCGGTACGCGTTATGCCGTTTACCAACTTACCGTAGAGTCGGATCTCTGGCCGATGAAGCGCGACCGCAACCTGCGTATTTTCCAGGGACAGACGGTGCCGCAAATCGTGAAAACCCTGCTGGGCGAATACCAGGTCAATATTGAAGATAAGCTGACAGGCAGCTACCGCACGTGGGAGTACTGCGTGCAGTACCAGGAGAGCAGCTTCGATTTCATCAGCCGTTTGATGGAGCTGGAAGGCATCGCCTACCATTTCAGGCATGAAGCGGACAAACACACGCTGGTGCTGACCGACGCGGCCACCCAACATCAGCCCTTTAGCGGCTATGAATTTATTCCCTACCACCAGACGCCATCGGGCGGCAGTACCGATGAAGAGGGGATCAGCCAGTGGGCGCTGGAAGATAGCGTGACGCCAGGGATTTACAGCCTGGATGATTACGATTTCCGCAAACCGAACGCCTGGCTTTTCCAGGCGCGGCAAAACCCGAACTCTCCGTCGCCTGGCGCTATTGATGTTTATGACTGGCCGGGCCGCTTCGTCGAGCATGGGCACGGTGAATTCTACGCCCGCATTCGCCAGGAGCGCTGGCAGGTTGAGCATCAGCAAATCGAAGGCACCGCCACGGCAATCGGAATTGCGCCGGGCTCTACTTTCCAGCTCACCAACGCCGCGTTCTTTAATGACAATGGCGAATATCTTGTCACCGCCGCCCACTACAATTTTGAAGAGAACCGCTACGCCAGCGGTGCCGACAGCCAGACGGTGCACCGTATCGACTTCAGCGTTATTCCCTCCTCGGTGGTGTTTCGCCCGCCGCAGCACACTCCCTGGCCGCGCACTTACGGCCCGCAGACTGCGCGCGTCGTGGGTCCGCAGGGGGAGAGCATTTGGACGGATAAATATGGCCGCATAAAAGTGAAGTTCCACTGGGATAGGCTGGCGAAAGGCGATGACACCAGCTCCTGCTGGGTGCGCGTCTCCAGCGCCTGGGCCGGTCAGGGCTATGGCGGCGTGCAGATCCCGCGCGTCGGCGACGAAGTGGTCATCGACTTTATCAATGGCGATCCGGACCGCCCGATAGTTACCGGCCGCGTATACAACGAAGCGAGTATGCCGCCCTGGGCGCTGCCTGCCGCCGCAACGCAGATGGGCTTCCTCAGCCGCTCGAAAGATGGCTCGGTAGATAACGCCAATGCCCTGCGCTTTGAAGATAAAGCGGGTGAAGAGCAGGTGTGGATCCAGGCCGAGCGTAACCTTGATACCCATGTGAAAAATGATGAGACGCGCAGCGTTGGCGGCTCACAGACCGTCAACATCACGCGCGATCACAGCGGCAAAGTGGCCGGAACCCACTTCCAGGCGACACAGCTTTCCCACGACGAGGTGATCGGCGGCGATTTTACGCAGAAGGTTCAGGGCAATCTGACACTCGCCTCTGGCTCGAGCATCAAACTCGTTACCGGACAATCAGCCCTCATACTGGGTGCCAACGGCACGGTCACACTGCAGTGCAATGATTTTAAAATCGACGCGCTGGGCAGTGGGCAGATTAATACCAAAGGATTGCTGGATTTGAACTTATCAACACCGCAAAAACATGACGATGTTGCCCCCACCATCGACCAAATCCAGGCCGCGGTTAAAAAAGCATTTGATCAAGGGAAAGATAAATAATGGCGACCGCACAGTTTGTTGTTTCGGAAGGCATCCTCAACCTGCCGGAAGCATGCCAGGATCGCAGCATTAACGTGCTGCGCTTTAACGAGAGCAACGCGACGCTGGTGATCACCCGTGCGTGGGACATCAAGGCAGGCGAGGAAGAGGCGTTTATCAGCCAGCAGCTGGCGAAAGTGAAGCGCAGCATGAAGAAAGTCGTAATGGGCGAAGTGGGAGATAGTCTGGTGGCGAACCAGCCTGCCCGTGAAGTTTCACTGCGCTTTGAAAACCAGGGCGTGCTGGTGCATGAGAAACTGGCCATCACCCGCGTGGAGGATCATCTTCTGGTGCTGACATTCAGCCGCACCGCGCCCTTTGACGCGCCGGCTGATGCCTTCTGGGCGTCGATTAAATCGGGCTTACAGTTAGGGGCGTAACGATGACGGATTACATCGCGGCCCGTATTGATGACCCACTGATTCACAGTTCAGCGCTGGCAGATTTTGTTGGCGCTGTTGTGGAAGGGGCGATTATCGCCGGGCTTCTGTTTGCTTGCTCTACACCTGTTGGTGCAGTGTTGGCTGGCACGACAATTGCCGTTTTGGTCTTCGGCGGCGGTTTGCAGGAAATCGGTGACGCCGCCGGGAGGCTGGTCGACAGCCTGATAGATCCCGGGCCCCCCGACGCACATATTGTCACCGGCTCTGAAAACGTGCATATCAAGGGCAAAAAAGCCGCGCGTGCCGCCGGCACCGTGGATCGCGATTATCTGCTCGCGCCTCCTGCTCCTGAAGAGAGCATCGACTGGGCGGCTGTTGGCGTGCTGGCGCTGGCCACTGCGGCTGAAGCGGCAAAGCTCATCGTGACCCCCGGCGGCATGACGATAGCGCTTGCCGAACGCGCCAAAAATCTCACCCTCGATGATATGAAAAAGTGGGGCTCAAACCTGTGGGAATCCCTTTCGCAACCGCTGGTTGAGAGCGCCGATCCCCATGCGACCCCGATGCCACTCGATACCGTTGACTGCAAAAAAGGCCATGCGGTCACCAGCAGTAACTTTATCGCCCAGGGCTCCAAAAGCGTTCTAATCAATAATCAGCCCGCGGCGCGCAATGGTGAGAAAAGCACCTGCGAAGCGGAAATCAAAGTCAGTGAAGATTCCCGTGTACGTATCGGTGGTGACACAATCACCGTTCGCGATATCCGTAGTGGCAAAAACCAGCTGGCCTACTTGCTGGGCGCGATTGTCGGCTCGCTGGGGGTCGCTGAACTGCCCAATCTGGCAAGAATGCTCTGCAGACGCATGCTAACCCGCAGCGTGCTGAAAAATATCGTCTGTGCTTTTGGCAGCGCGGTAGTTTCAGATGCGGTTTCTTCCGTTCTTATCTCCGCAGCGAGCACCACTTTTCCGGTCAATATTGCCAGCGGCGCAAAGATCCTCGCCAAAGAGGAGGATCTCGACTTTGTGCTGCCGGATCGTATGCCGCTCTACTGGCAGCGTATCTACAACAGCCGCAACCGCGCCTCCGGCATGTTCGGCCCCGGCTGGATGATGCCGTTTGAGACGCGTCTTTACCGCTTGGCGGATAATCAGCTCATTTTCAAAGATATGAGCGGGCGCGAGCTGGGGCTCGGCGAAGTGCTCAGCGGCGATATGATCTCCTATCCGGACGAGGGGCTCAGGCTCTTCTCCAGCCCGAACGGCGCGATCGCGATCCAGACTGGCGAAGGCGATCATCAGGTCTATGAACCGGATCCCACCCGCCCGGGCGAGTGGCGCATGCACCGCATGTATGACCGCCATGAAAATGCCCACTACTTCAGTTGGAACGAACAGGGCCAGCTGGCGCGTATCTCCAGTGACAACGAAGCGCTGGATGTCGAGCTTGAGTACGACGCCCATAGCGGGCGCTTACGCGCGGTTTACCAGATTGTTGATGGCGGACGCCAGCTGCTGGTGAGCTATCGCTACAACGACCAGGCGCAGCTGATTGCAGTCATCGATGCCGATGATGTGGTAACCCGCCAGTTTGGCTGGGATCGCGCCAGCGACATGCTGGCCTGGCACAGCTTCTCGACCGGCCTGAAAGTGCATTACCAGTGGCAGCCGAGTGCAGATGCAGAACACTGGCGCGTGAAGGCGTACCAGGTTCATGACGAGCAGGGCACAGTGCTGGAAAACTGGCGTATCGACGCCGATGAGAGCAAACGTTACGCCCGCGTCAGCAATGATGAAGGCGTGGTCAGCGAACACTACTGGGATGAGATCTACCGCATCACCGCGTACACCGATGTGCACGGCGGTAAATGGCAGTTTAACTGGGCGGGACAGTCCGAACAGCTATTGTCAGCCGTGCAGCCGGACGGCGGACGCTGGGAGTATGCCTGGGACGATCGCGGCAATATGACGCTGGAGCGCGACCCGCTCGAACGCGCAACGCTGAAAACCTGGCATCCGCTGTATGACTTCCCGTTAAAAGAGGTGCTGCCGGACGGCGGCGTCTGGCAGTACGAATACAGTCTGGCGGGCGATGTGGTGGCGCTGACCGATCCGGAAGGCGGCGTGACGCGCTTTGAGTGGAACGATCAGGGCGACTTAATCCGCCGCATTGATGCGCTGGAGAATAGCCACCGCTTCTGGTGGGATGCGCTGGGCCAGCTGATCCGCGAGGAGGACTGCTCCGGTAACCAGAGCCAGAATCAGTATGATGGCGCCGGGCGTCTTATCCGCAGCACCGACCCGCTCGGCAATACGGACCGCTACGTCTGGAGCCCCGCCGGTCGCCTGCAGACCTATATTCGTGCCGACGGGCGCGAGACGCAGTTTAGCTACACAAAATCCGGCCTGCTCTGCGGACAGAGCGTCGACGGCGTCAGCACGCGCAGGGTAAAACTCAATGCGCGCGGCCAGGTAACGGAAGCCACCGACCCGGCAGGGCATGTGACCCGTTTCCGCTTCAACCGGGCGGGCCGTCTGGTGACACTGACCAACGCCAACAACCAGGAGTGGCGTTTCGACTACACCCCGACCGGGCTGCTGACCTGTCAGCAGGATTACGCCGGGCGGCAGACGGAGTATCACTACAACGCCGCGCAGCAAGTAGCTTCTCTGGTGCGCCACCCGGAGCGTGGCAGCGACCTGCCGGCGCAGGTGCTGAATTATGAATATGACGCCCTCGGGCGCATGACGGCGCGGGAAACCCCGGAGCACCGCACCGAATACCGTTACAGCGCGCTGGCCACCGAAATCCACCGTTATGCCTACACCGAGTGGCGTCAGGCCGCGGTGGAGATGCGCGAGCCAGCGCACAGCGAAGCCATCATCCTCGCGCGTAACAAGCTTGGCGACCTGGTCCGCGAGGAGAACCACTCCGGCGTCTATCAGCATGAATACGATGCCTTAAGCAACCTCAGTGCCACCACCTTCCCGGACGGGCGGGAGCTGAAGTTCCTGCGCTACGGCACCGGGCACCTGCTGGAGATGCAGCTCTCCCTGAGCGGCAAAACGCTGCCGGTCACCGGCTACCAGCGTGACCGCCTACACCGGGAGACGCACCGCACGATGGGCGCGCTGGAGCTGGAGACGCACTACGACATGGCCGGGCGTATCACGCACCGGCGCTGCACGGACAACCTGCGTGACCGTCTGGTCTCGGAGCGCCGCTACCAGTGGGACCGCGCGGACCAGATAATCCGCCGCATGTACACCGACGGCGCCCCCTCCACTCCGGCGGAGAAGTACCGTCAGTCCCTGTGGGGCTACGACGCGGCCGGGCGCATGACGCAGAGCCTGCAGCCGGAAGGCGAGGAGCGTTTCTGGTATGACGCCGCGGACAACCGCACCACGCCGGAACTGCAGCCGGTATGGAACAACCTGCTGAAACGCCTGGACGGCGTGAGCCGGGAGTATGACAGTTTCGGGCGCATGACCGTGCGCCACGACACGCACCGGAGAGTGACGCAGCGTTTCAGCTATGACGACGAGCACCGCATCAGCCGGGTGGAAATCGACGGCGACGCGGAATACACAAAAGCAGAATACCGCTACGACGCGCTGGGCCGCCGTACGGAGAAACAGGTGTGGCGACGCCATGCCCGGAAACCGGAACGCACACAGTACGCCTGGTCCGGCCTGCAGATGGTGGGTGAAACCAGCGACAGCCACCCGGACGCGGCGGTGCAGTATATCTACACCGAAAACAGCTATGAACCGCTGGCGCGCGTCGACAGCCACGGTGAGCATGCGGACATCTTCTGGTACCACACGGAACTGAACGGCCTGCCGGACAGCGTGACCGACAGCAACGGCGACACCGTCTGGCGCGGCGCTTCCACCGCCTGGGGTCGAAGCCTGCGGGAAAGCACACCGGTAAACTGGGACACCCCGCAGAACCTGCGCTTCCAGGGCCAGTACCTGGACCGCGAAACGGGCCTGCACTACAACACCTTCCGCTACTACGACCCGGCGGGCGGGTGTTACACGCAGATGGACCCGATTGGTCTGGCGGGCGGGCTGAATACCTATACCTATGTGGATGATCCACTGGGGTGGGTGGATCCGTTGGGATTGGCGGGATGTGGTCCAGGGAAGGTTACTGGTGATTTTAAAACTATTCGCGAGAAATTTAGACTTGCCAGAAATGGTGACGTCTCAGCACAAGCAGAGATAGCATATGCTAAATATATGCGCAGTCAGGGTAATCATGTGCATTTTAACACACCGCCGAACCGTTCTATTTCGATGGCTGATTTTACGGTTAACGGTACGCAGGTTGATACGAAGTTCTTGAGCGGTATAGGTGGAAATGCTGCAAAGAATGTCAATAAAGGCGTACGTCAGGTTGGCGACAATGGTATTGTTCAAGTAATAAGGAGTTCTAATTCTAAAAATACACTCGAACAATTTGATGAGTTCTTTGGCGGCTTTAAACCCAATAACCCTAGCGTCCGTGTAGATGTAATAGATCAATCAGCATTGGATCCTTTTTGGAGATTTTAAACATGATTACTAAAGCAAGCATTCTTATTAGTTATGAAAATAAAGAGATATTGACAGAAAAAATATCTAATTTATTAGGGGCAGCTGATATTGACTTCACTATTATGGAATATGATTATTTTGATGCTAATGAATATAAGGAATATGTTGAAGGGAGAGGCATAAGCCCTGATGAAGATTCAAAATATATTGAAATATTAAGTAAGGTGGATTTTATATATGAGGTTGACTTTGGTACATCGGTAGCTTCTATTGAAAGTAATTATTTACCTGCATATATTGATTTTATTTCTCAAGTGCTTTCTCTACAGTTAAGGTGTGATGTTCTAACTAGTTTTAAGCCGCTGAGTGGCGACGAGTATTGTCCTGTAAGTTATTTTTCAGATGGCAAAGAGATTGTCAGCTTTATATCTAATCCATCTAATTGCTGGGATGGGGTTTTATGGATAAAAAAGTCAACTGCCTAATTCCTAAGTCATTCTAAGTTGTGATTTTCTCTATTCTATTCTGTACCATAGTTTCGAAAATGAGGAGTAATTTATTTCCATATGTGGGTTTATTCACTAGGACAAAGAACTATGAAAAGTGCTTGAGATTGGATTATGAATAGAGAACTAACGTTGTAATTTTTATCAGATCATCAACCGATGCCGCCTGATCAGATTTTGACACAGGGCCTTGTTAATAAATATAATGATATTAGACAATTTTTCATTAATCACTCCGCTAAAGAGGCCATATCTCTATTTATGAAATCTTATGGATGTGGGGATGGTTGGGGAGTATATCACTTATTTGAAAATATTTTTATAAGTGTGATAGTGACGATGTCATAATGTCTATTTCAAATATTATTGAAAATCCTCTTATAACGAAAGGTGTCAGATATTAAATAACTCAGTTTGCAGCTTCATTTCCTGACAAAAAACTAATTGACGGCTTAAATATATCATTGTCATTAAATGATGGTGATAATTATGAGGTGGCAATAATTTCTCTTGATTTAATTAAATAAATAAAACCCAGGAAACAATTTAGTCTTGCGGTTAGTGTGGGAGGTGCCGACAAGACGGCCTATGTTTTGGAAATGGTGACTTATGGCGTAATACTTTTTCAGCCATTAATCACCTCTGAAAGTGGGTTGTGCCATGCAGTAAGCGGATATATTGACGGAAACCAGCGAAGGTAATCCGACGCCGCGGTGCAGTATATCTACACCGAAAACAGCTATGAGCCGCTGGCGCGCGTTGACAGCCACGGTGAGCATGCGGAAACTTTCTGGTATCACACAGCCAAGAATCGCGGAAAAAATATGAAAAAAATCAACAATAGCTATATCTCGATGCTTTGGCAGGCACTTTCTGAAGATCCAAATATGGATGCTTCCCTTGTTGGTTTAAACTTATCCAATGAAAAAAGCTTATCATTAGCCTTCCGGGAGTTAATAAAGTCGTCTTATGATAATTTCCCTTATTTTATAAAAGACAGATGCAAAAATAGTCTTGCTTATGCGATTAATTTCTATGATGAAAAACTACTTTCGCGTCTTTATGAGTCTGCCATTCCGCTTTTTGATCCACCTAACAATATGAGTATGAAAGAGTTTTATGTAACCGTTTGGGAATGTCTCTTTCCGGGGGAGAGTTGTTTGATAAATAATCCAGAGGAATACGTAGAAATTCCCTTTAATGAGTTATACAAAAAATAGCATAATTTAAGTGTGGCTTAAATATAGCTCTGTCTTTCTCATCTCCCCAGTTATGCCCTAAAATCATCAGAGTATTTCTCTTGATGTTTCGTTTGCCCTGAATTTATCAATAATATCCGTGAGGTAGTAAGTTGAAATTGTTAAAAGAAAATGAAGAGATCTCTTTGTCAGGAGAAGAGGCCATTAAAATATTAACTGATGTTGAATATACTCTTATTTCATTGCGAGATATCGCCAGGCATTATTACGATAACGTCGAGGGTGAGATTACATCTGAGAATAGATCTGCCTATTGTGAAGAAACAACAAGATTTATAGATGAAAATAAGATTGCTAATAAATTAGCAAATATAAGAAGAGTGATTAGCGAAAAATTTAACCTTGAGCCAGGTGATGATGAGATGGATGATATTGAAAGAGAATTAGAAAATATTCGTTATTGGAAGCCACGTTCGTAGTAGGGTACTGATAAATCGGAATTTTTGGAGTTGTTTATCGGCGCTGCTTTTTTATGAATAGTAATACTATATTGGATTTTTATCGTGGCAATTAATAAGAGTACTCTTAAAGATGGTTTGGTTTTTATAAATGACGATAACCCAGGCGAGTCCGTTATAGTTAATTTCTACACTTTTGTTAGCCTTATCAAAGGCATAATGGTCGCTTATGGTAACAAATCAGAAGGCGCGGCCGAGTCTATAATTAATAACTCACCTGTGCTAACCGCGCCACCCCAAAATTATCTTGAAGCTTGCTTGCTGGGGCACGAGGAGGAATATTATTGGGCTATGGTTATTTCGCATGGAGATCGATATTTTGAAAAGGGATTTAGTTATGCTGCGCCTGATAGCTACGAAGAGTGGGAAAGTAAATATATAAAAGATAACAATCTCAAAACTAATACTTTGATATATAAAGATGGGGAGTGATGGAATTGCTGGCAAATAAAAAAGATCTGATTCTAAAGATAATGATCAAGCAAATTAATCCCTCTGAGTTTCTATGCCAGTTTGGTGATGGTTCCGGAGAGTTAGATCTCTGTAAAGAGTTAACCATTGCGCGGGAAGCCAAAGACGCTGAGCTGGTTGATCTGCTTTTATATTTAAGCGCGGTAGTGAAATTTGATTACTATGATGTCGACATACTAAACCAGCTTGTGACAGATCCCTGGCACCAGAAACATGAAGAGATCGTAAGATTGTTAGAACATTATCGGCAGCCTTCCAGCGTCAACCCTCTTTATGAAGCCGCGCTGCTCAATCTTGACTACAGGGATTACGATGAGGATTTCATACTGGCAAATAAATGCATACGGGTGCTGGAGAAAATACAGGACCAGAATGCTATTGAGAAAATGGAATTATTAGCCGAAGTTGATAATGCGTTAATCCGCCAATATGCACAAAAACACTTAAACAGAATGCGGCGCTAAAGCAGAGCAAGCTTATTGGATTGGCTGATCTTTAAGGCTTGAAGGCGCGCTATCCGCAACAAGTCGCGCTTCTTAAGACCTTACTTATCTCTTCTGGCAGACCAAATTGACAACCACACCTCGCCACGCTAGTTTTCCCGAAAGCCCTCGACCTGTTAAACCATGATTGATTTTAACGCCGACATCATTAGCTTCACCTCGCTTGCCAATATCCGTCTCGGGCATTCTGTGGATATTTACCTTGAGGAGATGCTTACCCGCTTTACTGTCGAGACGAAAGAGTATCCCTCTTCATCGCCATTGGGCGGCGATATGCACGGCTATTTTCTTGATGACAACACGGTATCGATCTTTACCGATGCGAACGATATCATCGTCTCCGTCGTTTGTAACCAGAACTACCACGGGAGATATCAGAACAGGCTCTATGCCGGTATCACCATGGAGCGGCTTACGCTTCTCAGCAACAGCATCCTGCTGATTAACGGCGCTCTGATTGTTGATGGTGATTACGGGCTCGCTTTCTCTCTCCCTTCGCCCTATGACGAAATTACCGATCATCTCCAGCACATCCCTGGCGATCTGCAACTCAATGAGATTGTCGTCAGCGACTACTCTTCATGGGCACCGCAAGCTTCACGAAGAGGACGTAAAAAAAGATGAATAACAGCATGTTGCAAACCACCCTGGACGCATTCAAAACCACCTATCACCTGACTTTCCCCGAACGTTACACGCGCTTTCTCGCCGCGCAGCGCGACGCCACCGAAATCACCACGCCCGATGGTGATGTGATCTATCTTTTCGCCCACGGCGATCTGCTGGAGCGAAACGACACCTACGCCATCCAGCAGGCGGAGCCTGAGTATCTGCTGATTGGTCAGGATGGCGATATTGGCTACTTTATCCACGGTATATTGGGCCGCGAGACGATCTACAGGCAGGATCTGGGCGCGCTTGGCGCACTGCCGATGGAGCCTGCCGCTGAGAGCATCGACCAGCTGCTCGCCTGAGCGTCTTTTGCCTTTGATTTTCCTCACAAAGCCCTTTCCTGTACTGCCCGCCCGCGCATCACACAAAAATTTAATTTAAAGCCGGTATAACTTTTGCGCACATTCGTCCGATATATCCGTCATGCGCCCCGCGCCACGCCATATCGGAGAAGTTATGTCAGTCAAAAGAAATACCGGGAAAAAGCTCAAAGCCAGGACGCTGATGTTGATATCCATCTTTGTCACGATAACCGCCGGTTTTCTTGTGACCATTGGCTTGCTGATATGGCAAGCGATGGCGCAGCAGGAGATGGTGGCAAAGAAACATCTGCAACAGATTGCCCAGACCGAAACCCTGCAAGTGAGCCAGCAGCTCGATTCCGCGCTGGTTGCAGCACGCGATGTTGGTAACAGCGCCTGGTCTCTGCGCGAAGCAGGCCTTGCGGATCGCAAAGGGCTGGATCAGATCCTGCGCGACTATCTGCATGCGCACAGCGATTTCCTCTCAATGTCGCTGGCCTTTGAACCGAACGCTTTCGACGGCAAAGATGCCGAATTTGCCGGCAAACCGGAGCAGGATCCCGCCGGGCGCTATGCCCGTTATGTCGATCGCGATTCGGCAGGTAACCCGTCGCTGCACAACCTGCTCGATTACGAAACGCCGGGCAGCGGTAACTACTATGTGCTGCCGCGCCAGCGCCAGAAAGAGGTGATTATCGAGCCCTATATCTACCCCTATAACGGGGTCGATGTGATGCTTACCTCCATCGCCGCGCCGATTATGCGCAACGGTAAATTCCAGGGTTCGGTCACGTCCGACTTCTCGCTGGCGACGCTGCAAAAACGGATTGGTGCCATCAAACCGTGGGATGGCGTCGGCTATGCCGTGCTGCTGTCGGCGGAGAATAACGTCGTCTCCAGCCCGGATAAAGCGGCCATCGGCAAGCCCTACAAGGGCAGCATTACGGGCAGCGAGGTGGTGCGTTTTGACGATCCGCAGCTCGGCGAACCGGCATTCATCACCTGGCGCACCATTGCGGTTGGCAACAGCGGCACGCCGTGGAAACTGGCTATTATCACCCCGGTCAGCGTGGTGATGGCGGAAGCCTGGCACTTCCTGATGAACGCGATAGTGATGATGGTGCTGAGCATTATTATCGTCAGCCTGGTGGTGGCGCTGGTCTTTACCCGCAAAGTCGCGCGCCCGGTGGGCGGCGAGCCATCCGAAGCGGCGGAGATCGCGCTCTCAGTTGCGCAGGGCGATCTTAGTAGCACCATCCCCGTGCAGAGGGGCGACAGCAGCAGCATCTTCTACGCGCTGCACGCCATGCAGGGGCAACTGCACCGCATTGTCAGCACCATCACCGATGCCAGTAACTCGGTGCGTGCGGGCAGTAGCGAAATTGCCGCCGGTAACCTCGATCTCGCTTCACGTACTGAAGAGCAGGCGGCGGCGATTGTACAAACCGCGGCGAGCATGGAGCAGATTGCCGTCACGGTGAAAAATAACGCCGATAACGCCCACAAAGCGACGCGTCTTACCGAGCAGGCGACGGAGATTGCCGGGCAGGGCGAAGCGCTGGTCGACGAAGTGGTCGATGTCATCAATAAAATCGACGAAAGCGCGCATAAGATCGGCGATATCAACAGCATCATCGACGGCATCGCTTTCCAGACCAATATCCTTGCGCTGAATGCTGCCGTGGAAGCGGCGCGCGCCGGGGAGCAGGGGCGTGGTTTTGCCGTGGTTGCGGGTGAAGTGCGCAGCCTGGCGCAGCGCAGCGCCAATGCGGCGAAAGAGATCTCAACGCTGATAGATGAGTCGACCGGGCGCGTCAGCAAAGGCGTGGCGCTGGTGAATGAAACCGGCGCGATGATGAAGCAGATCATCGAGGCGGTGACCAATGTCCACCTGGTGATCAATGAAATCGTGCAGGCGCTGGATGAGCAGACCAAGGGCATCAACCAGGTCAGCGTGGCGGTAAACCAGATGGATAGCGCCACCCAGCAGAACGCCTCGCTGGTGCAGCAGATCTCCGCCGCGGCCATGTCGCTGGAGGAGCAGGCGAAATCACTGGAAGAGACGCTGGCCTTCTTCGCCGCGCGTCAGGTGTAATGCAAAGGCCCGCAATGAGCGGGCCTTTCTCTTTGATGCGTCACTTTGCCAGATCGTCGAGCAGCGCCCGGTGAAATGTCGCCGGGTCCTGCATCTGCGGCGCATGGCCTAAGCCATCGAATTCCACCAGCCGGGCATTGGGGATCAACTCTGCCGCCTCTTTGCCCAAGACCTTGTAGTTGCCGACTACCTTTTTCACTTCCGGCGGCGCATCATCGCTGCCGGGCGCGGTTGTGTCGCCGGTGCCGATAAACAGCGTAGTGGGCACGCGTAAATCCTTGAACTCATAGAACACCGGCTGGGTGTAGATCATGTCGTAGATCAGCGCCGAGTTCCACGCCACCCGCGTCTTGCCCGGTCCGTTGTTCAACCCCGCCAGCATCTCAACCCACTTATTGTATTCCGGCTTCCATTCACCCATGTAATAGGTCTTCTGCTCGTAGGCTTTAATGCTCTGCGCGGTGCTTTTCAGCTCGCGCTGATACCACGCGTCCACGCTGCGATAGGGCACGCCCTTCGCCTTCCAGTCCTCAAGCCCAATCGGGTTAACCATCACCAGCTTCTGCGTCTCTTGCGGGTACATCAGCGCATAGCGCGTCGCCAGCATGCCGCCGGTAGAGTGGCCGATAATCACCGCTTTTTTCACTCCCAGCTTCGCCAGCAGCTGATGGGTATTCTCCGCCAGTTGTTGGAAGCTGTACTGGTAATTGGCCGGTTTAGTGGAGGTGCAAAAGCCAATCTGATCGGGGGCAATCACCCGGTAACCGGCCTCATGCAGCGCGGTAATGGTGCTCTCCCAGGTGGCGGCGCAAAAGTTTTTGCCGTGCAGCAATACCACGGTTTCACCGTTCGGTTTATCGGCGGAGATATCCATATACCCCATGCTTAAGGGCTGGCGCTGAGACTGAAACTCAAAGTGCATCAGCGGCCACGGGTAGGTGAACCCTTCAAGCTGACCACCATACTCCGCGGACTGCGCCGCACCGGTAAAGAGCAACGCGAGCAGTAGCGCGCGGCGGGGAAAACGTCGCATACAACCTCCTGGCCCGTTTAAACGATATCGTCCACCACGCCGCCATCGACGCGCAGTGCCGCGCCGGAGGTTGCCGACGCCTGCGTTGAGCAGACATAAACCACCATATTCGCCACCTCTTCAACGGTGGCGGCGCGCTGGATAACCGATGAGGGGCGATTCGCCATCACAAACTCTTTCGCCAGCGTCTCCAGTGACTTACCGGTTCTCTCCATCTCTTCCTGCATCATGCCGGCGAAACCGTCGGACATCGTCGGCCCCGGTAATACGCTGTTAACCGTGACGCCGCTGCCGGCAACAAACTTCGCCAGCCCGCGCGCCAGCGACAGCTGCGCCGTTTTGGTCACGCCGTAGTGGATCATATCTGCCGGAATATTCAGGGCGGACTCGGAGGAGATAAACACCACGCGACCCCAGCCTTTATCGACCATCGCGGGCAGCAGCGCGCGTGCCAGCCGCACGCCGGACATCACGTTGGTCTGCCAGTAATTCTCCCAGGTCTCGTCATCGGTGGCGTAGAAATCTTGCGGGCCATAAATACCGGCGTTATTGACCAGGATATCAACGTCAGAGGCTGCTTTAAGCAGGGAAGCCACGCCTTGCGCCGAGCCAAGATCGGCAACGGCGGTACGTACGCGGGCACCGCTCACTTCCTGCGTTAATGCCGCTTTGGCCTTGTTGACCGACTCGTCACTGCGCCCGTTGAGGATCACTTCTGCGCCGCTCTGCGCAAGTCCGGTCGCAATCGCGAAACCAATCCCGCCCGTCGAGGCGGTAACCAGCACTACTTTTCCGCTCAGATCAATCTTCATCATTCGCTCCTTATCACGTGGATTTGGCAAATAAATAAGCCTGGCACATGTGGCGCGGTGCGGGCGAAAAAGCATCAGCTGTGGGTATGGGGTTCCTGCGCCAGACACTGTAAATGGCCGTGGCGCACGCCGCGCTGGGCGATCACCTCATCGGCGAAGCGCTCAATCTCGCCCTGTTTGCCTTTTAGTACGGCGATCTCAAGGCAGTCGTCATGGCTGATGTGCACGTGCAGCGTAGCCACTGAGAGATCGTGATGGTGATGCTGTGTGGCGACCAGGCGGCTTGCCAGTTCACGCTTCTCATGTTCATACACGTAGGTCAGCACATCGAAGCCCGGTTTATCCTGATCGGCTGGAGCCTCCTGTGCCAGCGCGCCGCGCAGCAGATCGCGCGCGGCTTCTGAGCGGTTGTGGTAGCCGCGCCGCTGGCTTAGCGCGTCCAGGGCGGCGAGCAGATCGTCATCGAGCGTTAGGGTAACGCGTTGCATAGCGGGTTCCTCGGGCGGAGTGAAGGGAGGGCGGGTAACACCGCCTGTTGTAGCGCCCGGCCCGCAAGGGAGCTAAAGCGCAGCGGCGCGCTGACGGTGACGTTTTCGACTATCTGCCCGGCCTCCATCACCAGCACCCGCTGGCAGAAGCGCTCCACCAGGCGCAGATCGTGAGTGATAAACAGGCACGCCGCGCCGGAGCGCTGTTGCAGGCGTTGCAGCAGGGCGATGATGCCACTTTGCACCACGCGATCGAGGCTGGAGACCGCTTCATCCAGGATCAGTAACCCTGGCGCGACCGCCAGCGCCCGGGCGAGGCAGACACGTTGCAGCTGACCGCCGCTCAGCTGCGTGGGGCGTTTCTCCAGTAGATCTGGCTCCAGCTCGACATCTGCCAGCAATTGCATGATGCGCTGGAGCTGCTGCGCTTTGCTAAGTTTTGCCAGATGGCGCAGCGGTTCACGCACGAGGTCGCGCACCGTCATGCGTGGGTTGACCGCGCTAATCGGATCCTGAAACACCATCTGCACATCGCGGCGAAAATCGCGCCGTGCGGCGGCGGTAAGCTTCTGAAGTGGCGTTCCACGCCAGCAGACGTGGCCTTGCTCAGGTGCTTCCAGCCCGACCAGCAGGCGCGCCAGCGTGCTCTTGCCGCAGCCGCTGCGCCCGAGCAGGGCGACGGTTTCACCCTGCTTCAGGGTCAAGGAGATATTGCTCAGCACCTGTTGATGGCGGTAAGCGTGCGAAAGAGCGTTAACCGTGAGGAGGGTCATTGCGCAAGCTCCATGCCGTAGAGCGCCAGATGCGCGCTCACTAACTGGCGGGTCAGCGGGTGCTGCGGCGCGTGAAAAATAGCCCCGACCGCGCCGCGCTCGATAATGCGCCCGTTATCCATCACCGCCACCTCATCGGCGAGACGTGCCACCACGCCCATATCATGCGTCACCAGCAGCATTCCCGGCTGGCGCTGCTGCATCAGGGAGTCGAGCAGGTCGAGGATACTGGCCTGGGCGATGGCGTCGAGATCGGTGGTCGGCTCATCGGCGATAAGAAAGGGCGCCTCGGCCAGCAGCGCCAGCGCAATCATCACCCGTTGCAGCATACCGCCGCTCATCTCAAAAGCGTGAAGGGCGAGAACCCGGCGCGCATCGCGCAGGCCGACCTGCTCCAGCGCGGCGATAGCGTGCGCTTCACTGAACGGTTTGCCCAGCGCCAGGCAGCTCTCCCGCGCGTGGTCGGCCATGGTTCGCAGCGGGTTGAACGCGCTGCGTGGGTTTTGCATCACCGTTGCCACCGTCACGCCGCGCAGCGCCTGGGGCGAAACCGGCTGACCGTCGATCAGCACCGCGCCCGCCGTTTGTCGAACGCCTGCGGGCAACACGCCAAGCGCTGCCGCGCAGGTGAGGGATTTACCGCTGCCGCTGGCACCGACCAGCGCCAGCACCTGGCCGCGGCGTAGGGTAAGAGAGAGATCGTCAACCAGCGGTTGCGCTGCCGAAAGCGTGAGATGTTGCAAACTCAATTGTGTGGGCATCAGTGGGCATGCTCCGTGACCAGATGCGGATCGAGATGGTCGCGCAGCGCGTCGCCCACCAGGTTGAAGGCCATGACGCTGAGAAACAGCGCCAGCCCTGGCCACAGCATTTGCAGCGGCTGCGTCCAGATAAACTGCCGCGCATCATTGATCATCACCCCCCACTCCGGCGTCGGCGCGCTGACCCCGAGGCCGAGAAAGGACATCCCGGCGACATGCAGCATCATATGGCCGATATCCAGCGTCGCCAGCACCAGCAGCGACGGCACAATTGCGCCCGCGAGGTGGTCGCGAAAAAGATGCAGATAACCCGCTCCGCTCAGCCGCGCTGCCAGCACATATTCGCGGCTACGCAGCGACAGCACCAGGCTGCGCACCATGCGTGCATACCAGGCCCAGTGGGATAGGGCGATGGCGATAATCACATTGGTCAGGCCGGTGCCAAGCACGCCCACCATAAAAAACGACAGGATCGAGGTGGGAAAGGTCATAAAGAGATCGGCAACACGCATAATCAGCTGATCCACGCGCCCGCCGAGCAGCCCGGCGCAGCCGCCGGCGCTCAGCCCGAGGATCAGCACCAGCAGCAGGCAGCAGAGCACCGAACCGAGCGACACGCGGGTGGCGGCCAGCAGCCGGGAGAAGATATCGCGCCCGAGGTGATCCGTGCCGAGCCAGTGCTGGCTATCGGGCGGCAGCAGCCGCGCAGGCAGGTCGATAGCCTGCGGATCGAAGGGCAGCCACCACTGGCAGCTCAGGGCGATGATAAACAGCAGCGCCAGTATCAGCAGGGCGAGGCGCACCGGCCAGCGCGCAGTGTGGAGAAAGTGCATCAGCGCGCTCCTTCATGATGACGCACGCGCGGATCGAGCGCGGCGCTCAGCAGATCCACTGCCAGGTTGCAGAGGGCGAAAACCATCACCATCACCAGCGTAAAGCACTGGATCACCGGGTAGTCGCGGTTGAAGATCGCCGACACGGCGTAGCGGCCAATGCCGGGCCAGGCGAAGATGCTCTCAATAATCATCGTGCCGCCAATCAGCTCGCCAATATGCATCCCCAGCGCAGTGATTACCGGCAGCGAAGCATTGCGCAAAATATGCCGCCGCTCGGTCTGCTTCTCGCTCAACCCGCGCAGCCGCGCCCAGGTGACGTGGCGCTGCCCGGCGGCCTCCAGCAGGCTGGCGCGCAGCAGACGCGCATTGATGGCCAGCGACATTAGCGCGATGGAGACGGCGGGCAGAATCAGGTGCTGCCAGCCGCCGTAACCGAGCGCGGGCAGCCAGTGCAGATGCACGGAAAAGAGCATCACCAGCAGAAAGGCGAGCCAGAAGTTGGGCATTGAGACGCCAAGAAACGCCACCGCGCGGACAACAAAATCGGGCCACTTATCGCGGTGCCTTGCCGCCCAGATGCCGAGCGGTAGCGAGGTCAGCAGGATCAGCACCAGCGCCGCGCCCGCCAGTTGCAAGGTGGCGGGCAGAAAGCGCAGCACATCCTCCAGCACCGGGCGCTGGGTGGCATAGGAGAGGCCAAAATCGAGATGCAGCGCGCGCCATAACCAGTGGGCGTACTGATCGACTAACGGCTGATCCAGGCCGAGCGCCACGCGCGTGGCGGCAATCATCTCCGGCGTCGGCGGCAGGTTCGACAAGCGCAGGTAATCGAGCGCCGGGTCGCCCGTGCCGAGGCGCAGCAGCAGGAAAATCACCACCGAGGCGGCAAGGATCATCGGGATCAGTAGCAGCAAACGCTTTATCACGTAGCGGCTCATTGCGCGCTGCCCGGTTTGATCTGATCAAACGGGATCTCGGCGGCAACGGGCGCAAACGGGATCTCTCCCAGCTCCGGCTTCGCCACCACCATTGTCGACACATAGCTGATCGGCAGATAGACGGCATCGTTATGCAAGCGGGTGAGAATATCGCGATAGAGTGCCTGCCGGGTGGCCTCATCCCGGGCGATGAGCACTTCGCCAATCTCTTTGTCGATCAGTGGCTTGTCAGGTAAACCCTGCTGCGCCTGGTAATCGGCGTGCGAGGGCACACGCATCGAACTGACAAACGCGTGCGGATCGTAGGGCGCGCCCCAGCTGCGGTTGAAGATCATGCCGAAACGGCCGTCGCGCTGGCGGGCGTAGATGCTGCTCTCCTCTTCACCGACCAGCGCGATATCCACGCCCACCTGGCGCAGATTGGCTTGAATGATTTCTGCCATCGATTTGCTCAGCGCGTCGGTGCCGGTAAAGGCCAGTTCGATATGCAGCGGCTGGCCCGCTTTTTCGCGAATGGTTTTCCCGGCGGGCAATAACCAGCCCGCGTTTTCCAGCAGCGCATTGGTGCGGGCGGGATCGTACTGACGCGCTTTAAGACCAATATTGGCGTAGGGCACGCCCGGAGCGAAAAGCGTATCGGCGACCTGTTGTGTACCGTACAGCGCGCCATTAATAAGGGTTTTTTTATCCACCGCATAGTTCAGGGCTTCGCGCACTGCCAGCTCGTTGGTCGGCGCGCGGGCGGAGTTGAGCGCCAGCATCACCGTTTCCACTGGCGCAGAGAGTTGGGTGCGCCACTGCGGGTTCTGCCGATAGCGAGCGAAGGTATCGAGCGTCAGCAGCCCTTCGTTGCCGTAGAGCAGGTCAATCTCGCCGGTTTCAAACGCCACGGCGCGGCTGGTGGCATCGGGGATCACCTTAATCACCACTTTTGCCAGCGCCGGTTTCGCACCCCAGTAGCGCTCGTTGCGCACCATCACGTCATATTGATTCAGGCGTGACTCCTGCAAGATCCACGGCCCGGTGCCGATAGGCGCGACAATGCCGTTCAGGGTTTCATGGTTTTTAAATTGCGACGGGGCGATAAAGCGAAACGGGCGGGGCAGGGCAAGCTCTTGCAAGAAGGGGTAATAGGCGCTTTTCAGCGTGATTTGTAGCTGATTGGGGCTTAACGCTTTCACCTCGCTTATCTGGTTTACCAACTCCAGCCAGGCGTGGCGCGAGCGGTTATCCAGCACCGCGCGGAAGTTCTCCGCGGCCGCTTCGGCGTTAAAGGGTTCACCGTTGGAGAAGGTCACGCCGTCGCGCAGGGTGAAGACCCAGGTTTTACCATCGTCCGAATGGTGCCAGCCTGTCGCCAGCCACGGCCGCACCGTGCCGTCGGCCTGGTATTTCACCAGCGGTTCATAAACCATGCTTTGCGCGAACATCTGGTTCGGGGTGTAGAGGTGAGGGTTGAGCGGGCCGACATTCACCGGCCAGGCGGTGGTGAGAGTATCCGTTGCCGCGAAAAGGGCAAACGATGCGCAGAGCAGCAGCAGAGCGCCAGCATAACGGTAGAAAAACACGTAAGCGTCCTGACGAAACGTCATTGGCGGGAAAGTATGACGATTTTAGTTATTCATCATACGAATGAGATGTTTTAGATCAAACGGCGGGCGGTTGCGCGGGATTAATTTTGGGTGGGCGGATGAGGATTGCCGGATGGATACGCGCGCGGAATACGTAGGCACGGTAAGCGCAGCGCCACCGGGCATCTTCCCTTACTGCGCCTTAAACAACTGCAACAGCATCTCTACCTGCTCATCAATCGGGGCGAGATCCTTTTTGACGATCAGATGCAGCGGCGTGGCGCGGCGTGCGCCGTGGTTGAGCGGCAGCGCTTTCAGCTGACCGCTCGCCAGCAGCGGCGCAATCCGCTCCTGCGGCAGCCAGCCGTAACCGACCTGATACTGCACCGCTTCGATGGCGGCATCAATGGTGGAAAAGGTCCACGCCTCCTGCGCAACCGGCGTTTGCCGGGCGTCGCTTTCGGCGATACGGATCTGCGGCCAGGCGGCAAGCATCGCTTCGCTCACCTGCTGCGCCGCGCTGAGAGGGTGATCGCGATGCGCCACGCAAACAAAATCGATATTCATCAGCCACTCCCCGCGCCCGGTCATATCCTGGCGGCGCGTTAACACCATCACATCGGCCTGCGCGTAGCTCGGCGCATCGTCCGGGGCGGTCTCCAGCACTTCGGTCAGGCGCACCTGGGTTTGCGGGTAACAGTGCTGGAACTGGCGCAGGATGGCGAACAGCCGCGCGCGCGGAAAGATGCTGTCGACCACCAGATCCAGCCGGGTGCGCATGCCATTTCGCAGCGTGGCGGCGCGGGTCTCCACCCACTCAAACGCTTTCAGCAGCGGCTTCACCTGGCTGAGCAGCAGTTCGCCCGCAGGCGTCAGCACCGCCCGTCGCCCCTCCGGCACCAGCAGCGCAACGCCGAGCCGCTCCTGCAGGAGCGCCAGGTTATAGCTGACCGAAGACTGGCTGCGGTGTGTCTCTTCCGCCGCTTTAGCAAAGCTGCCCAGTTCGACCACTTTTTGCAGCAGCGACCATTGTTCCAGCGTGCTCTTGTGCATGACTCATCTAATTTTTGAATGAATTTGATGCAAATATAGCGTTATTCATTGGTTTTTTGCAGGGGTACGATCTCCTCAACAACAAGAGGAGATGAGATATGAGCAGCTTTGATAAACATGATTTGAGTGGCTTTGTCGGTAAACATCTGGTCTACACCTACGATAATGGCTGGAACTACGAGCTGTATGTAAAAAATGCCAACACGATTGATTACCGAATTCACAGCGGGATCGTGGCCAACCGTTGGGTGAAAGATCAGCGGGTCTATATCGTTCGCGTTGGCGAAAGCATCTATAAAATTTCCTGGACTGAGCCGACCGGTACCGATGTCAGCCTGATTGCCAACCTCGGCGATCGCCTGTTCCACGGCACCATCTTCTTCCCGCGCTGGGTGATCAACAATCCGGAGAAAACTGTCTGCTTCCAGAACGAGCATATTGCGCTGATGGAATCCCTGCGCGAGGCAGGCCCCGCTTACCCGACAGAAGTGATTGATGAGTTTGCCACCATCACCTTTGTGCGCGACTGCGGTGAGAATAATGAGCAGGTCATTGCCTGCCCGGCCAGTGAATTACCGGCTAATTTCCCGCGCAACTTATCAGAATAGTTTCACATTTATGACGTTATTAACGGTGTGGCTAATGAAATAATTGTTTGCAGAAAAATAAGACTATTTTTGCTTTGTTGTCATTCCGTTTAAATAATTAAGATAACGCCCGTTCATTGACTGAATGGGCGTTTTTTATTGCACTTTTTTGACAGGAATCACAGTATAAAAAACTTGCTGTATTATATATCTAGATGTTTTTTAAAGGTTTTTATATTTTTATCCGAAGGTTAATTTCTTAATCTTCTCCTAATCTTTTATTGCTACCCTCACCATTATCACCTTTTCGGTAAAAAACACTGAAATCGTAGGTTCATTCTATTTTCATTTAAGTTTTGTACGCCATTTTATTCCCATTACATGTTTCACTGTGGCAGTTTTTTAATATGCCGTTGATGCCAGGAAAAAATGATGAGTGAATTTTTACCCTTTTCACGCCCATCGATGGGAGAGGATGAACTCGCCGCCATTCAGCAGGTGCTGGCGTCGGGCTGGATCACCACCGGGCCGAAGAATCAGGCACTTGAAGCCGCGTTTTGCACACTGACCGGCAACCAGCACGCCATTGCCGTCAGCTCCGCCACGGCGGGGATGCATGTCACGTTAATGGCGCTGGGTATCGGTGCGGGCGATGAAGTGATTACTCCCTCAATGACCTGGGTCTCCACCCTCAACATGATCGTGCTGCTCGGCGCGACGCCGGTAATGATCGATGTCGATCGCGACACGCTGATGGTGACACCCGAGGCGATCGAAGCGGCGATCACACCGCGTACCAAAGCAATTGTGCCAGTGCACTACGCCGGCGCGCCGGTGGATATCGATGCCATTCACTCCCTCGGTGAGAAGTACGGCATTCCGGTGATTGAAGATGCCGCCCACGCGGCGGGCACCTACTACAAAGGCCACCACGTTGGCGCGCGCGGTTGCGCAATCTTCTCCTTCCACGCCATCAAAAATATGACCTGCGCCGAAGGCGGGCTGGTGGTGACCGATGACGAAGCGCTGGCAAACCGCATTCGCAGCCTGAAGTTTCATGGCCTTGGCGTCGATGCCTATGACCGCCAGACCCACGGCCGCGCGCCGCAGGCCGAGGTGATTTCGCCGGGCTTTAAATACAACCTCGCGGATATTAACGCCGCTATTGCGCTGGTGCAGCTCGACAAACTGCCTGCCGCCAACGCCCGCCGTCAGGAAATTGCCCAACGCTATCTGAATGAACTGGCAGCGACGCCGTTTCAGCCGCTGGCGCTGCCGTCGTGGCCGCATCAGCACGCCTGGCATCTGTTTATTATTCGCGTCGACGAGCAGCGCTGCGGCCTCTCCCGCGATGCACTGATGGAGCGGCTAAAAGCGCAGGGTATCGGCACCGGCCTCCATTTTCGCGCGGCGCATACCCAGAAGTACTACCGCGAAAACTTCCCGACCGAACTTCCCAACACGGAGTGGAACAGCGCGCGTATCTGTTCCCTGCCGCTCTTTCCGGATATGACCCATGACGACACAACCCGCGTCATTGACGCGCTTAAACAGATTGCAGGCTGCTGATATGTTCACCCTCCCGCTTATTGAAAAAGTCTCGGTGGTGATCCCGGTTTATAACGAACAGGAGAGCCTGCCGGAGCTGATCCGCCGCACCACCACCAGCTGCGCGCAAATCGGTATCGATTACGAAATCCTGCTGGTGGATGACGGCAGCAGCGATGACTCTGCGCGTATGCTGACCGATGCGGCAGAGCAACCCGACAGCCATATCGTCGCGGTGCTGCTCAACCGCAACTACGGCCAGCACTCGGCGATCATGGCCGGTTTCAGCCATGTCACCGGCGATCTGGTGATTACCCTGGATGCGGATCTGCAAAACCCGCCGGAGGAGATCCCGCGGCTGGTGGCGAAAGCCAACGAAGGGTATGACGTGGTGGGCACCGTGCGGCAAAACCGCCAGGACAGCCTGTTTCGCAAGCTGGCGTCGCGCGGCGTTAACCACCTGATCCAGCGCGCCACCGGGAAAGCGATGGGCGACTACGGCTGCATGCTGCGCGCCTATCGCCGCCATATCGTTGACGCCATGCTGCGCTGCCACGAGCGCAGCACCTTTATCCCGATCCTCGCCAACACCTTTGCCCGCCGGGCGGTTGAGATCCCGGTGCAGCACGCCGAGCGTGAATTTGGCGACTCGAAATACAGCTTTATGCGCCTGATTAACCTGATGTACGACCTGGTGACCTGCCTGACCACCACGCCGCTGCGTCTGCTCAGCGTGTTTGGCAGCGCCATTGCCCTGTTTGGCTTCTCGCTATCGCTGCTGCTGGTGATTCTGCGGTTGGCGTTTGGCGCGCAGTGGGCGGGGGAAGGGGTGTTCACGCTCTTCGCCATTCTCTTCACCTTTATCGGCGCACAGTTTATCGGCATGGGCCTGCTTGGGGAGTATATCGGGCGCATCTACAACGATGTGCGCGCCCGTCCCCGCTACTTTATTCAACGCGTTGTCCGCCAGGATCATGACGTTTCGCAAGAGGAAAAGAACCAATGAAAGCCGTTGTTTTTGCTTATCACGATATGGGATGCGTCGGTGTACAGGCGTTACTGGATGCCGGGTTTGATATCGCCGCGATTTTCACCCATGCCGACAACGCACAGGAAAACGCCTTTTTCGGCTCGGTGGCGCGCCTTGCCGCCGAGCGCGGTATTCCGGTCTATGCTCCGGATGACGTTAACCATCCGCTGTGGGTCGACCGCATTACCGAGCTGAAGCCGGAGGTCATTTTCTCGTTCTACTACCGTAACCTGCTCGGCGAAGCGATCCTCAACAGCGCGCGGATTGGCGCGTTTAACCTGCACGGTTCGCTGCTGCCTGCCTATCGCGGACGCGCGCCGCTCAACTGGGTGTTGGTGAATGGCGAAACGCAAACCGGCGTCACGCTGCACCGGATGATCTCCCGCGCCGATGCCGGGGCAATTATCGCCCAGCAAGCGGTCGAGATTGCCGACGCCGATGACGCGCTGTCGCTGCACCGTAAACTGACCGAGAGCGCCAAACATCTGCTGGAAGGCGCTTTACCGACGCTGAAAAGCGGCACCTTCAGCGAAACCGCGCAGGATGAGAGCAAGGCGAGTTATGTTGGCCGCCGTACGCCGGAAGATGGTCGTCTGGAGTGGGAAAAACCGGCGCAAACTCTGCACAACCTGGTGCGCGCGGTGAGCGATCCGTGGCCGGGCGCGTTCAGCTTTGTCGGCACGCACAAATTTATCGTCTGGAAATCCCGCGTGCGCAGCGATGTTGCGCCAGCGCGAGCGGGAACCGTTATCTCCGTTGCGCCGCTGATTATCGCCTGCGGCGAGGGGGCGCTGGAGGTGATGACCGGCCAGACGGAGAAAGGCGTTTATATGCAGGGCGCGCAGCTGGCGCAGTCGCTGGGGCTGGTAGCCGGGGCGCTGTTGAGCAGCAAACCGGTGGTGGCGGTAAAACGCCGCACTCGCGTACTGATCCTCGGGGTAAACGGCTTTATCGGCAACCACCTGACGGAGCGACTGCTGCGCGACGATAACTACGAGATTTACGGCCTCGACATCGGTTCCGACGCCATCGGACGTTTCCTCGACTGCCCGCGTTTTCACTTTGTCGAGGGCGATATCAGCATCCATTCCGAATGGATTGAGTACCACATTAAAAAATGCGACGTGGTGCTGCCGCTGGTGGCGATCGCCACGCCGATTGAGTACACCCGCAACCCGCTGCGCGTCTTTGAACTCGATTTTGAAGAGAACCTGAAGATCATCCGCGACTGCGTGAAGTACAACAAACGCATCATCTTCCCGTCGACCTCGGAAGTGTACGGCATGTGCACCGACAAAGTGTTTGATGAGGATAACTCGAACCTGGTGGTCGGGCCGGTAAGCAAACAGCGCTGGATCTACTCGGTGTCGAAACAGCTTCTTGACCGTGTGATTTGGGCATACGGCGAGAAAGAGGGGCTGCGGTTTACGCTCTTCCGTCCGTTTAACTGGATGGGCCCGCGTCTGGATAACCTCAATGCCGCGCGCATCGGCAGCTCTCGCGCCATCACTCAGCTGATCCTCAACCTGGTGGAAGGCTCGCCGATCAAGCTGGTTGAAGGCGGAAAACAGAAGCGCTGCTTTACTGATATCAGTGACGGTATCGAAGCGCTGTTCCGCATTATTGAAAACCGCGACGGTCGCTGCGACGGGGAGATTATCAATATCGGCAACCCGGAGAACGAAGCCAGTATCAAGGAGCTTGCCGAGATGCTGCTGGAGAGCTTTGAGCAGCATCCGCTGCGCCACCGCTTCCCGCCTTTTGCCGGTTTCCGCGACGTCGAGAGCAGCAGCTATTACGGTAAAGGATACCAGGATGTTGAGCACCGCAAACCGAGCATTCGCAACGCCAAACGCTGCCTGCAGTGGGAGCCGACGGTGGCGATGCGCCAGACGGTTGACGAGACGCTCGACTTCTTCCTGCGTACGGTCGAACTGACGGATGAGCAATAAGCATGAAAAAAATCGGCTTACGTATTGATGTCGATACCTTTCGCGGCACGCAGCAGGGCATGCCGCGCCTGCTGCAGCTGCTGGAGAAGCACCAGATCCAGGCGAGCGTCTTTTTTAGCGTCGGCCCGGACAATATGGGGCGGCATATCTGGCGTCTGCTGAAGCCGAAATTTTTCTGGAAGATGCTGCGCTCGCGCGCGGCGTCGCTGTATGGCTGGGATATTCTGCTGGCGGGTACCGCCTGGCCGGGGCGCATTATTGGCGATGCCAATGCAGAGATCATTCGCCAGACGGCGCGCATGCATGAAGTCGGGCTGCACGCCTGGGATCACCACGCCTGGCAAAGCTGGAGCGGCGTCTGGGATCAGGCGCGGCTGGAGACGGAGATCGCACGCGGCCTCTCGGCGCTGGAGCGGATTATCGGCCAGCCGGTCACCTGCTCGGCGGCGGCGGGCTGGCGTGCAGATCAGCGGGTGGTGAAGGCGAAAGCAGTTTTCCCGTTCCGCTATAACAGCGACTGTCGCGGTAGCCAGCCTTTTCGCCCGCAACTGACAGAGACAACCTACGCCGCGCCGCAAATCCCCGTTTCGCTACCCACCTGGGATGAGGTGGTCGGATCCTCGGTGAGCGCCGAGGGCTTCAACCGCTTTATCCTCGATCGCATGCATCGCGCCCACGGCACGCCGGTCTACACCATCCATGCTGAAGTGGAAGGGATTATCGGCGCCGATGCGTTTGATCAGCTGCTGATGCTGGCGGCGCAGGAGGAGATTACATTTTGCCCGCTGGGGCAGTTGCTACCGGACGATGTCACGACACTGCCGCCCGGCAAAGTGGTACGCGGCGAAGTGGTTGGCCGCGAAGGGTGGCTGGGATGCCAAAAACTGTTGAGTGCACAACGATGAAACCTGTTCACTATGGTTTAGCGCTGCTGGCGCTGTTTGCCCTTTATTACCTTGCGCCGCTGGAGTACCGCCTGCTCTGGCAACCGGATGAGACCCGCTATGCGGAGATCAGCCGCGAGATGTTGCAAAGCGGCGACTGGATGGTGCCCCATTTCCTGGGGCTGCGCTATTTTGAAAAACCGATCGCCGGGTACTGGATCAACACCCTTGCGCAGTGGGTGTTTGGTCACAACAACTTCGCGGTACGCTTTGGCGCGGTCTTCTCCACCACCGTTTCTGCCCTGCTGGTTGGCGCGTTAGCGTGGAAAATGTGGCGCGATAAAGCCACGGCGCTGCTCTCTGGCGTGATCTACCTGACCGTGCTGCTGGTGTACGGTGTCGGTACCTATGCCGTGCTGGATCCGATGATCGCCTTGTGGATGACGCTGGCGATGTTCAGCTTCTGGCTGGCGGCGCAGGCCACCAGCCGACGCGGGAAAGCGGGGGGCTATCTGCTGCTCGGCATCGCCTGCGGCATGGGGGTAATGACCAAAGGGTTCCTGGCGCTGGCGCTGCCGGTTATCGGCGTGTTGCCGTGGGTGATTGCGCAGCGGCGCTGGAAAGAGGTGCTGATTTGGGGCTGGCTGGCGGTGCTGGCGTGCGTGCTGACGGTGCTGCCGTGGGGCCTGACCATTGCGGCGCGCGAGCCTGATTTCTGGCGCTACTTCTTCTGGGTGGAGCATATTCAGCGCTTTGCCCAGGATGACGCGCAGCATAAAGCCCCGTTCTGGTACTACATTCCCTGTTTGCTTGCCGGTTCGCTGCCGTGGCTTGGGCTGCTGCCCGGTGCGCTGAAAACCGGCTGGCGGGCGCGCAGTGATGCTTTTTACCTGCTCGGCTGGGTGGTGATGCCGCTGATCTTCTTCAGTATCGCCCAGGGAAAACTGCTGACCTATATTCTGCCCTGCTTTGCGCCGCTGGCGATATTGATGGCGCGTTACGCGTGCACCGCCGCGAGCGTAAAAGTGCTGCGTATCAATGCCGGAATCAATATCGCTTTCGGGCTCACTGGCGCGATCGCCGCGCTGGTGGTGTCGCCGTGGGGGATGTTGAAGCATCCCGTCTGGCTGCCGATCGAAGATTATAAAGCCGCGCTCGCCGCCTTTATCTTCCTGATGTGGGCGCTGGTCGGGCTGTTTACCTTCAAGGCCAGCGCCGAGCGTTGGTTCTTCGCCGCGCTTTCGCCACTGACGCTGGCGCTGCTGGTGGGGTTTGCTATTCCGGATAAAGTGATGGATTCCAAACAGCCGCAGTTCCTGATCGCCTGCATTGATGACGCGCTGGCGGAGAGCCGCTACGTGCTGTCGGATAATCCCGGCGTCGCCTCCGGGCTCGCCTGGGAGCTGAAGCGCAGCGATATCCTGCTGTTCGGTTCGCGCGGCGAGCTGGCTTATGGCCTGGATTATCCCGATGCGAAAGGGCGCTTTGTCGCCGAGCGTGATTTCACCGACTGGCTGGCCGGGCATCGCCAGCAGGGGATTGTTTCGCTGGTGCTGCATCAGTCGCAGGCCGATGAGTTTATGCGTCTGCCTATTCCGAAACCGGATAACGTCTATCAGCAGGGGCGGATGGTGTTATTGCAGTACTTTCCGCAATGAGTAGCTGGATCTGGCTCGGCGCGGCCAGCCTGTTGAGCTGCCTGGGGCAGTTGTGCCAGAAGCAGGCGACGCGCCCGGCGAGTGGGGCATCGCGCGGCAGGCACGTTGGCCTGTGGCTGGCGCTGGCATTGCTGGCGCTGGGTGCGGGGATGGTGCTGTGGCTGCTGGTGTTGCAGCGCATTCCGGTCGGCCTCGCCTACCCGATGCTGAGCCTTAATTTTGTCTGGGTGACCCTGGCGGCGAGGGCGATCTGGCATGAGCGCATCACGTTGCGGCATGCCTGCGGTCTGGTGTTGATTATTGCCGGTGTGGCGCTGCTCGGGAGTTCATTATGAAGGGGCTACCCTGGGCGCTTCTTAGCGTGCTGCTGGTGAGTGGGGCGCAACTGTTACTGCGTGATGGCATGCTGTCGCTGCCGCCGTTGGCCGATCTGCGCGCCTTTTTGCTGGCGCTGCTGCATGGTCAGGCTGGCACGCTGGCGCTGCTGTTGGGATTGGTGGGCTACGTGGCGTCGATGGGCTGTTGGTATCTGGCCCTGCACCGGATGGCGCTGAGCAAAGCCTATGCCCTGCTCAGCCTGAGTTACATTCTGGTGTGGGCCGCCGCCATCTGGTTACCTGGCTGGCATGAACCCTTCACGCTGCGCGGTGCGTTTGGCGTGGCGCTGATTGTGGCGGGCGTGCTGGTTATCTTCCTGCCCGCCCGCAATAGAGCTTAACCGGGTAATCGCGATTTCGGTCGGCCTGGGCCAAGCATAATCGCCAGCTTGCTGCCGCCGGTGGTGGTCTCCATCCAGATTTTGCATACGCTGGTGAGCGGCACCGAGAGCAGCATCCCTACCGGGCCGAGCAGCCATCCCCAGATTAATAACGAGAGGAACACCACCAGCGTCGACATGCCGAGGCGGTGGCCCATCATGCGCGGCTCAAGGATGTTGCCAATCAGCATGTGCACCACCAGGAAGAGAGCGCCGACTAACAGGCACTCGTAGGTGCCGTTGAACAGCAGGGCCTGGATCATTGGCGGAATGGCGGAGATCACCGACCCGATATTTGGCACGTAGTTCAGCAGGAAGGCGAGCACGCCCCACATCAGCGCAAACTGCACATCGAGCGCCACCAGCCCGACCCAGACAATCAGCCCGGTCCAGACGCTAAGCAGCGTTTTCAGTGCCAGGTAGTGCGACACCCCTTTCAGCGCGCGGTGCAGGCCAGCGATATGGATCTGCGGATTATTCAGGGCGAAGCGCATTTTATACGGCACATGGCGCACTTCAAACAGCATAAACACCACCGTCATCACCAGCAGCACGACGCTTGCCATCGCATTCGATAACTGCGTCGCCATGGTGGTGGCGAACGACATCATGCGGTCCGAATCCATGCGTTGCAGCATGCGCTCCGGGGAGAGATGCAGATGCAGGAACGGCAGCGCGTCCTGAAGCTGCAAAAACTTGCGTGTCAGCTCGCGGTTGTACTTCGGCAGCAGGGTCATAAAGTCGTTCATCGACGCGGCAAGCACGGCGAATAACGCGGTCAGGAAGACCAGCATCACCAGCACGACAATGGCAATGGCCGCCGGGCGCTTGATGCCGCGGCGTAGAAACCAGGTCACTAGCGGGTTAAGAACAATGGCGAAGAAGAGCGCCAGCAGGAGTTGGACAATAATATCGGCTGCGGCGTGGATACCGGCGAGAATGACCACCAGTGACGCCAGTTTGAGAAGAATGTGGAGGCCCGCCCGGTCTGGCTGAGGTTGCATCATGATTAATTCCTTTTTTTTCTTATTGCCAGTAAGTGTAGTGCGCCGCGCCACCTTCGCCTGACAGAGATAATCTTAAAGTCGTGCTGCTTTCTACCTTGTGTCGTGGTAATAGTGAAATCCTGTTGTAAAAAATCTGAGTAAATCCTGATGCCTGAACACCGCGCTGAACCGGCGCTAAGCGGATTGCGCCTCAATCTGCGGATTTTGTCCGTCGTAATTTTTAACTTCGCCAGCTATCTCACCATCGGTTTACCGCTGGCGGTATTGCCCGGTTTTGTTCATGACGTGATGGGCTACAGCGCCTTCTGGGCCGGGCTGGTGATAAGCCTCCAGTACTTCGCCACGCTGCTCAGCCGCCCGCACGCCGGGCGCTACGCCGATCTGCTGGGGCCAAAAAAAGTGGTGATTTTCGGCCTCTGCGGTGCGTTTCTCAGCGGGCTGTGCTATCTGCTGGCGGGAATGCAGTCTGGCGTGTTGAGCCTGGTGCTGCTCTGCCTTGGGCGGGTGATTTTAGGCATCGGCCAGAGCTTTGCCGGTACCGGCGCGACGCTGTGGGGCGTTGGCGTGGTCGGTTCAGTGCATATTGGGCGCGTGATTTCGTGGAATGGCATTGCCACCTACGGGGCGATGGCGCTTGGCGCACCGCTCGGCGTGCTCTGTTATCACTATGGCGGCCTGCACGGGCTGGCGGTGACGATTATGGCCGTCGCGCTGTTGGCGGTGCTGCTTGCGCTACCGCGCGCGGCGGTGAAAGCCAGCAAAGGCAAGCCGCTGCCGTTTCGCGCTGTGCTCGGGCGTGTCTGGCTCTACGGGATGGCGCTGGCGCTCGGTTCGGCGGGTTTTGGCGTCATCGCTACCTTTATTACCCTCTATTACGATGCCAGAGGCTGGGATGGGGCGGCGTTCGCTCTGACGCTCTTCAGCGTGGCGTTTGTTGGCGCACGCCTGCTGTTTCCCAATGGTATCAACCGCTTTGGCGGCCTTAATGTGGCGCTGATCTGCTTTGCGGTGGAGACCTGCGGGCTGCTGCTGGTGGGCCTGGCGGTCGATCCGTGGATGGTGAAACTGGGCGTTTTCCTGACAGGGGCCGGTTTCTCGCTGGTCTTCCCGGCGCTGGGCGTGGTGGCGGTAAAAGCGGTGCCGCAGCACAATCAGGGCTCCGCGCTGGCAACCTATACGGTGTTTATGGATCTCTCGTTAGGCGTGACCGGCCCGCTGGCTGGGCTGCTGATGGCCTGGGCGGGCGTCTCATCTATTTATCTTGCCGCCGCCGGGCTGGTGGCGATTGCGCTGCTGTTGGCGTGGCGGTTAAAGCAGAGAGTACCGGATAGCGCGTAAACGCTTATCCGGCTGGGCATAAAAAAAGGGAACCCGCAGGTTCCCTTTCTCTTGTTGATTGTTGCGGCGTTATTTCACCACGATGGTGTTGATAATGTTTTCAGCGGCGGTTTGCGCCTGCTGCTGATTTTCCGCCGGCAGCGTCACCTGAAGGGTCACCAGGTGGTTATCAATTTTCCCCAGCACCACGGAGGACCATGCGGTCTGGCCTTTGGCGGAGATCACGCTGTCGAGCTGCTGCAAAGTCTGCCCTTTCAGCTCAATCGCACGGTTGGTCACGACCTGCAACTGCGGGTCGCGGCTGCGCTGCTGATCTTCCAGACGTTTTGCCAGCACGCTCAGATCTTCCTGAGTGTTATCACCCACAATCACAATCACCGCTTTCTGGCCAGTGGCGTCAGAGTAGACGTGCATGTTGTTGGATTGCGTGCCCAGCTTGCCGCTCTGATCGGTCATATCCGCAGGCAGCGAGAAGCTGAGTTTACCGTCGAGCAGGGTCACCGGCTGGCCGGAGGCGTTACTCTCTGCGGCGGCACCCTGTACGGGCTTCTTGCTGTCGCTGTTATCACAGGCAGCCAGCCCCATCACCAGCAGGCCAATACCGACATATTTCACCAGATTGCGCATTGACTTCATCCTTTCAATAAACAGCCATAATGGCTCGTTGTTCCATATTATCACAACTGATAAGTCGTACCTTTAACCCGCATGTAATGCCGAGATTTCAGATTTGTCTGCCAGTCTTTTCAGCAACATATTCAACAGCACACCATACATCGGCAGGAAGAAGGCGATGCTGATAAGCACCTTGAAGCTGTAATCCACCAGTGCGATTTCGGTCCAGTGCTGCGCCATAAAGGGATCCGGGCTGCGCCAGAAGGCGATAAAGAAGAAGGCCACCGTATCGCTGGCGTTACCAAAAATGGTCGAGGCCGTTGGTGCAAGCCACCAGCGGCGGCTCTGGCGCAGGCGGTTAAAGACGTGCACATCGAGGATCTGCCCCAGCGCATAAGCCATAAAGCTGGCGGCGGCGATACGCGCCACAAACAGGTTAAAGTGGGCGAGCGCGCCGAAACCTTGCCAACTGCCCATATAAAAGAGCGACGAGATAACGTAAGAGGCGAGCAGGGCGGGCACCATCACGGCAAAGATAATCCTTCGTGCCAGAGGCGCGCCGAAAATGCGTACGGTGAGATCCGTTGCCAGGAAGATAAACGGAAAACTGAATGCACCCCAGGTGGTGTGGAAGCCGAAAATGGCGACCGGGAGCTGCACCAGATAGTTACTGGAGATAATCACCAGCAGGTGGAAAAGCGATAGCCAGACCAGCGCCTTCATGCGCTGTGCGTTGGAAAAGTGCGTCATATTGTGACCTTTTTGGTAAATGGGGTGAGGGAACCCAGTTCAATTTATGCTCTGCCAGGCAGAAGCCGCCGCATGATACTGCAATCATCGCGCGATGCAATGGCTAATTTTAACGCAATCGTTAACCTCCCTTGCGCCCTGAAAATGGCAGCGTAAACTAGGGCGGTTTTTTCACTTGTGAGATGAAGATGAGCGATCCGTTTTCTACCGCCGACCACACTCTTGATGCCCTTGGCCTGCGCTGCCCGGAGCCGGTAATGATGGTGCGCAAAACCGTGCGTAACATGCAGGTTGGCGAAACTGTACTGATTATCGCCGACGATCCGGCAACCACCCGCGATATTCCCGGCTTCTGCCGTTTTATGGAACATGAGCTGGTTGCCGACCAGACCGAGACGCTGCCCTACCGCTATTTAGTGCGAAAAAGCCACTAATCTTTGCGGCGTAACAGGCGCAGCGCGTTGGCTGTCACCAGCACCGTTGCGCCGGTATCCGCCAGCACTGCCAGCCATAATCCGGTGATCCCCAAAAGCGTGGTGACCAGGAAGATCCCCTTCAGCCCCAGCGCAATGGCGATGTTCTGACGAATATTATGGTGCGTGGCGCGCGCCAGGCGGATCATCTGCCCAAGGCCGGAGAGCCGGTTATGGGTTAATGCCGCATCGGCGCTCTCCAGCGCGACATCGGTACCGCTGCCCATCGCAATGCCGAGGGTTGCCGCTTTCATCGCCGGCGCATCGTTAATACCGTCGCCGACCATCGCCAATGGGGCAACTTCATTCAGCGCGCGCACGGCGCTCACTTTATCTTCCGGCAATAGCCCGGCACGAAACTCCAGCCCCAACTCACCGGCAATCGCTGCCGCTGCCCGTGGGTTATCGCCGGTGAGGATTACCCCCGTGATGCCAAGGGCATGCAGCTCGGCTACTGCGGCTTTTGCATCGTCGCGCAGGGTGTCCTGTAGCGCCAGCGTACCGATAATGGTGTTATCGCGCAGAACCACTACTACCGTTTGCCCCTGTGCTTCCTGCTGCTCAATCTGCTTGCGCCCGGCGTCATTCAGCAGGCCTGCTGGCACCTTTTCCGGCGCGCAGATATGAGTGTTATGCGCGCCGATGCGCGCTTCAATGCCTTTCCCGGCCAGCGCCCGTTGCCCGTCGGCCTGCGCAATAGCGATGCCACGGCGCTGCGCCTCCTGCACAATCGCCAGCGCCAGCGGGTGCGTCGAACCCTGCTCAACCCCGGCGCTGAGCGCCAGCAGCTCCTGCTCCTCTGTACCCGAAAATGCCTGCATTGCGACCAGCTGGGGTTTGCCGAGAGTCAGGGTGCCGGTTTTATCAAACGCCACCTGACGCAGGGTGCCGAGCTGCTCCAGCGCCGCGCCGCCTTTGATCAGCGCCCCGCGACGTGCGGCTGCCGCCAGCCCGGAGGTGATGGCCGCAGGCGTGGAGATCACCAGCGCGCAGGGGCAGCCAATCAGCAACAGCGCCAGCCCTTTGTAGACCCACTCCAGCCACGGAGCGGAAAAGAGCAGGGGGGGAATCACCGCCACCAGCAGCGCCACGGCCATGATCGCCGGGGTGTAAATGCGGCTGAAGCGATCGATAAAGCGCTCGATGGGCGCGCGGCGCTCTTCTGCCTCTTCAATCAATTTCAGGATGCGGTCGATGGCGCTTTCGCCCGCTTTTGACACGACTTCGAGGGTGATCAGCCGATCGACGCTGGTGGCACCTGCGGGCACGCTTTCGCCCGCGCTGCGCTCGACGGGGAGTGATTCGCCGGTTAACGCGCTCTCATCAAAACTGGCGAACGGCGAGATTAGGCGGCCATCTGCCGGTAAGCGCCCGCCTGCGGGCACCTCAATGGTATCGCCGGGTTGCAACTGGCTGGCGGGAATAGTTTCACGCACGCCGTTACGCACGCGAATGGCGCTGTCAGGTTTTAACGCCATCAGTGCGCTTACGCCCTTGCGCGCACGGCTGGCGGCCCAGCCCTCAAGCCGCTCGCCGATTAAAAACAGCAGCAGCACCATCGCCGCTTCGGCGGTCGCGCCTATAACCAGTGCGCCAATCGCCGCCACGCTCATTAAGGTTTCGATGGCGAACCAACTACCGCTTCTTATCAGGCGTACGGCCTGGCGGGCAATCGGCCATAAGCCGACCAGCGTGGTAAGCACAAAGGCCGCCTGGCCGAAGGGGTGATTGAACTGCTCCAGCCCCCAGCTCAGGGCCATCATCACGATGAGCAGGAGCAACGGCAGGTTTTCGCGCAGAGGTGAAGATGCAGGCGCGGGAGCACTGTTTTCGCTGCGAAGCTGGTAGCCCGCCTGCTTAACGGCTTTTTCTACGCGCTCGCGCACATCACTCTGCGCGATGACAATCAGCTTTTCAGTGGCAAAAGCGACCTGCACCTGGGTGATGCCCTCGACCTGGCGCACCGCGTTTTCCACTTTACGTGCGCAGGCGGCGCAATCCATGCCGCTCACCTGCCAGCTAAAGCGATCGCCTGCGGCGGTTATTTCCGGTGCGGAGCGGGTTTCACAGCTTATATCGCCGCAGCAGGGGGCATTGCTTTCAGCAACGGGACGCAGTTTGAGCGCGGCAAAGTGCGGTGTTTTCTTGAGTTCGGGAGCAGCCATCGCATCCTCCGGTGAATGATAATTTTCTCATTAACCGGAGGATACACTCTGGAGTCGACTCCAGAGTCAAGCGCTTTAGATATAGAGCGAACGGACGATCAGGAAGTGGCCGGCAAAATAGCAGGCGGAGGAGATAGCGTTATCCGCGCTAAAGCGTTTACGGTAGTGGCTGCCGAGCCAGACAATATTGCCGATAAGCAGCAGCGATGCGCCGATAAACGCCGACAGCGCCTGACTGGTCGGACGGAAGAACCACAGTTCACCGGCCAGCCATACCATCACCAGCGTCATGGCGACAAAGGTGGAGACAGCCATGCGCAGCTCTTCAAGACGCGTCCAGATCACCGCCAGCAGCAGGGCACCAATCACCAGCAGCACCAGCGGCAGCGGCCAGAAGAAGGTCAGCGTCATCTGGCTGGCGAAGTAGATGGTATAGAGCAGATGGGCCAGGAAGAAAGCGCCGATGGCGTAAAGTAACTTTTGGCGCGGCAGCAGCGTCAGGGCATCACCCACCAGCGAGGCGCACAGACCCGCCAGCACCAGATAGCTGATAGCGTCGAACATTGGCGCTTGCCAGGCGAGCAGAAGTAACAGCAGAAGGGTTACGGGTTTGAACACCCAGCGTTGCCACACCGGGCCACGATAGGAAGCGTCGACGTACAACCAGCCGGAAAAGCAGACAGCAATAAATGACCACAGCATAATTAAGTCCCTGTAACTGTTATTGTTGCGTAAAACTCTCCCCTCAAGTGTAGTGGCGTAAAAAGGGGGATGACAATGCGAACTTCCCCCAATACCCTGCAATTCCGCTTAATCTGACAGAGTTATCTCTTTGCTTTCAGCTTCTTCTGCCAGACCAGCAGTTCAAAGACGCCGAAAAGAAAAATGCGCAGCTGCTCCAGTTTGGTCATCTGCGGCCCCTCTTTCGGCAGCGCGGTCTTCATCATCGTCGCCTGCAAAGCATGCATAAAGAAGGTAAAAACCAGCGCGACGTTGACGAAAATATTCAACGGGCGCGGAAAGGGGTGGATCAGGTTGAAAATCAGAAAGGCCCAGATGCAGAGCATCATCAGACGGCCCAGATTAATCAGCAACGGCATGCTTCTCTCCTTGTGCTTCGCGGTGATACAAACGGTAAGCCACCTGGCCCGCGACTTTTTCCCGGTGTAAATGCCAGTGCGCAGGCACTGACGGTAAGCCATTTTCCACTTCGCTCTCGATATAAATGAGTGCGTCATCCGCCAGCCAGCCGTTGTTTTCCAGCAAACGCACGGTGTCGTCCAGCATCCCTTTGCGGAACGGTGGATCGATAAACACTATGGTGTGCGGTGTGCCCGCTGCGGCTAAAAAGTTCAGTGTGTTGCTGTTAACGACTTTCGCGTTAGTGGCTTTAAGCGTAGCGAGGTTTTGCTGGAGCTGCTGGGCAACGCTGCGCTCCATCTCGACCAGCGTCGCGCTGGCGGCGTAGCGGGAGAGCGCTTCCAGCCCGAGCGCACCGCTGCCGGCGAAGCAGTCGAGACAGCGGGCGTCAACCATTGACGGTGCCAGCCAGTTAAAAAGGGTTTCGCGCACGCGATCGGTGGTCGGGCGCAGGCCTGGGCTGTCGGGAACCGGTAATTTACGGCCGCGCCACTGCCCGCCAATAATACGAATTTGTCCGCTGGCGGCACGGTTGGGTTTCTTCATGGTCTTCGCTTTGCTCATCATTTCGGCCTGCTATTCTAGCGGGCGGATGAATTGCGTTAAACCCTAATCCTCAGGCCGTGATGAGAGATAAGGAAAGTGTTAGACTATCCGACTAATTCACCAATGATTTCAGTCCTGGTCGAGCAGACAGGCTGCGCTATAGAATCAACAGCGAGGAGTGTAGTCGCCAATGGCAAATGAAAAGAAACGTGGCTTTTTTTCCTGGCTGGGCTTTGGGCAGAAAGAGCGTGCCGATGAGGCGCAAGCAGAAGAGCAGAAAACAGCGGAACAACCGGTAGAAGAGACACCGGTTGCCGAGCCTGCCGCCGACAGCGAAAAGTTCGCCGAAGAGGTTGTCGAAGTTAGCGAGCAGCTGGCGCATGAAGAGGCACCGCAGCCGGTCGCTGAAGAGCGCGTTGTAGCAGAACCGGTTGCCGAAGAACAGGTTATAGAAGAAGCGGCTGTTGAAGAGCCTGTCGAAGAGATTATTGAAGCAGCACCTATTGCCGCCGTTGAGCATGAAGCGTTGCCGCTGCCGGAAGAGCTTAGCGAGCAGAGCATTGACGCCGAAGAGTGGCAGGCCGAAGCCGAGCCGCTGGTTACGGCGGACGTCGAAGTCGACGAGCCAGAAGTTGAAGAGATAGAAGACGAGACGCTTCCGAGCGACGAAGAGCTGGATGCGCTGGCGGCTGAAGCGGCGGAAGAAGCGGTGATGGTCGTGCCGGTCGACGAGCCGGTTCAGGAGCAGGAGAAGCCAACCAAAGAGGGTTTCTTCGCGCGATTGAAGCGCAGCCTGCTGAAAACCAAGGAGAATCTCGGTTCCGGATTTATCAGTCTGTTCCGCGGTAAAAAAATCGATGATGATCTCTTCGAAGAGCTGGAAGAGCAGCTGCTGATTGCCGATGTTGGCGTTGAAACCACGCGGAAAATCATCACCAACCTGACGGAAGGGGCCAGCCGCAAGCAGTTACGCGACGCAGAAGCGCTGTATGGCCTGCTGAAAGAGGAGATGAGCGAGATCCTCGCGAAGGTGGACGAGCAGCTGAATGTCGAAGGCAAAACGCCGTTCGTTATTCTGATGGTCGGCGTTAACGGCGTCGGTAAAACCACCACCATCGGCAAGCTGGCGCGCCAGTTTGAGCAGCAGGGTAAATCGGTGATGCTGGCGGCGGGCGATACCTTCCGTGCAGCGGCCGTTGAGCAACTGCAGGTGTGGGGCCAGCGCAACGATATTCCGGTGATTGCCCAGCATACCGGCGCAGATTCCGCTTCGGTTATCTTTGATGCTATTCAGGCTGCGAAGGCGCGTAATGTTGATGTGCTGATTGCGGATACCGCCGGTCGTCTGCAGAATAAATCGCACCTGATGGAAGAGCTGAAAAAGATTGTGCGCGTGATGAAGAAGCTCGATGAAAATGCGCCGCACGAAGTGATGCTCACGATTGATGCCAGCACCGGGCAGAATGCGGTAAGCCAGGCCAAACTGTTCCACGAAGCGGTCGGTTTAACCGGCATCACGCTGACCAAGCTTGACGGCACCGCGAAAGGCGGGGTGATCTTCTCGGTTGCGGATCAGTTCGGTATCCCAATCCGCTATATCGGTGTTGGCGAACGTATTGAAGATTTGCGTCCGTTTAATGCGGGCGATTTTATTGAGGCGCTTTTTGCCCGAGAGGATTAACAATGATTCGCTTTGAACATGTCAGCAAAGCCTATCTCGGTGGGAGACAAGCGCTGCAGGGGGTGACTTTTCACCTGCAGCAGGGCGAGATGGCGTTTCTGACCGGGCACTCCGGCGCGGGGAAAAGTACCCTGCTGAAGCTGATCTGTGGGATTGAACGGCCAAGCGCCGGAAAAATCTTCTTCAGCGGCCACGATATTTCCCGGCTGAAAAGCCGCGAAGTGCCGTTTTTGCGCCGCCAGATCGGCATGATTTTCCAGGATCACCATCTGCTGATGGATCGCACAGTATTTGATAACGTCGCGATCCCGCTGATTATCGCCGGTGCCAGCGGGGATGATATTCGCCGTCGCGTGTCGGCGGCGCTGGATAAAGTCGGGCTGCTCGACAAAG
The DNA here is from genome assembly GCF_965119485.1 of Kosakonia sp. Marseille-Q7440. Classification (NCBI taxonomy): domain Bacteria; kingdom Pseudomonadati; phylum Pseudomonadota; class Gammaproteobacteria; order Enterobacterales; family Enterobacteriaceae; genus Kosakonia; species Kosakonia sp. Marseille-Q7440. The sequence continues at coordinate 453,853 of NZ_CBCPLT010000002.1, forward strand.
CGAAAAGCTTCCCGATCCAGCTCTCCGGCGGTGAACAGCAGCGTGTAGGCATCGCCCGTGCGGTGGTGAATAAACCTGCCGTCTTGCTGGCGGATGAACCGACCGGGAACCTGGATGAAGCCCTGTCTGAAGGGATTTTACGTCTGTTTGAAGAGTTTAACCGCGTTGGGGTGACGGTACTGATGGCGACGCACGACATGGGGCTCATTTCCCGGCGTTCGTACCGCATGCTGAGCCTGAGCGACGGCCATTTGCATGGAGGCCTGGCGGGTGAATAAGCGCGACGCAATCAATCATATTCGGCAATTCGGCAGCAAGCTCGACCGTTTTCGCAAATCCTCCCCAGCGGCGGGCGAAGGGAGCCGCAGTGCACCGAGGCGCAGCAAACCGGCCTCCCGGCCGCCTTCGCGTAAAACCAATGTCTTCAACGAGCAGATGCGCTACGCCTGGCACGGTGCGCTGCAGGATCTGAAGAGTAAACCGCTGGCAACGTTCCTGACGGTAATGGTGATTGCCATCTCGCTGACGCTGCCGAGCGTCTGCTATATGGTCTACAAAAACGTCAGCCATGCGGCGTCGCAGTACTACCCTTCGCCGCAGATCACCGTCTACTTCGATAAATCGCTGGATGATAACGCCGCGCAGCAGGTGGTCGGGCAGCTTCAGTCCGAACCGGGCGTCGAGAAGGTGAACTATCTCTCGCGCGAAGATGCGCTCGGCGAGTTTCGTAACTGGTCAGGCTTTGGCGGCGCGTTAGATATGCTGGAAGAGAACCCGCTGCCGGCAGTGGCGGTAGTGGTGCCGAAAATTGATTTCCAGAGCACCGAGGCGCTGAACACGCTGCGCGATCGCATTACGCGTGTGCAGGGCATCGACGAAGTGCGCATGGACGATAGCTGGTTTGCACGTCTGTCGGCATTGACCGGGCTGGTCGGGCGCGTTTCGGCCATGATTGGCGTGTTGATGATCGCCGCCGTCTTCCTGGTCATCGGGAACAGCGTGCGTCTCAGCATCTTTGCCCGTCGCGACACCATTAATGTGCAAAAGTTGATTGGCGCAACCGATGGATTTATTCTGCGTCCGTTCCTTTATGGCGGCGCGCTTCTTGGCTTCTCCGGCGCGTTTTTATCGCTCATTTTGTCTGAAATTTTGGTGATGCGACTCTCGTCGGCGGTGACGGATGTGGCGAAGGTCTTCGGCACGCAGTTTGAGTTAAGTGGCTTATCTTTCGATGAATGTTTGCTGCTATTGCTGGTCTGTTCGATGATTGGCTGGATCGCCGCCTGGCTGGCAACAGTGCAACATTTACGTCACTTTACTCCGGACTAACGATTCTCTGGTATACTCCTCCCCTGCAATGACGAATACCGTTGCAGGGAGAGCGTATCCAACTGTCTTGCTGTTCCCCGCTTCGGCTGTTCATCCGGATGTCACAATTTGTGCGTAATTTATTCACACGCCTACAAGGAACTTGTGGATAAAATCACTGTCTGATAAAAAAGTGAATGCTATTCTCGTTGCTCAAAAATGCTGGCATGTTTGTTGCCTGATGGGGACAGACCGCCGCCAGTTGATAGTGAATTGAGAGGATTTGAATGACCAAAGAAATGCAAACTTTAGCTTTAGCCCCTGTTGGCAACCTGGAATCTTACGTCCGGGCCGCTAACGCATGGCCGATGTTGACGGCCGATGAAGAGCGGGCGCTGGCTGAAAAGCTGCATTACCAGGGCGATCTGGAAGCAGCGAAAAAGCTGATCCTGTCTCACCTGCGCTTTGTTGTTCATATTGCTCGTAATTACTCGGGCTATGGTCTGCCGCAGGCGGATCTGATCCAGGAAGGAAATATCGGCCTGATGAAAGCGGTACGCCGCTTCAACCCTGAAGTTGGTGTACGTCTGGTCTCTTTCGCCGTGCACTGGATCAAAGCTGAGATCCACGAGTATGTGCTGCGCAACTGGCGTATCGTGAAAGTCGCGACCACCAAAGCACAGCGTAAGCTGTTCTTTAACCTGCGTAAGGCAAAACAGCGTCTCGGCTGGTTTAACCAGGACGAAGTCGAAATGGTCGCCCGCGAACTGGGTGTGACTAGCAAAGACGTGCGTGAAATGGAGTCGCGTATGGCGGCCCAGGACATGACGTTTGATATGTCTTCCGATGACGATGCGCAGGACGGCCAGCCGATGGCACCGGTGCTCTACTTACAGGACAAAACATCTAACTTTGCTGATGGCATTGAAGATGATAACTGGGAAGAGCAGGCAGCCAACAAGCTGACCGATGCGATGCAGGGTCTTGACGAACGTAGTCAGCAGATCATCCGCGCCCGCTGGCTGGACGAAGATAACAAGTCCACGCTGCAGGAGCTGGCCGACCGTTACGGCGTCTCCGCCGAACGCGTACGCCAGCTTGAAAAGAACGCGATGAAAAAACTGCGCGCCGCTATCGAAGCGTAAGCGCCAGCCGCAAACAGACCGGGTCAGCGAAAGCTCACCCGGTTTTTTATTATCTGAATTTCCTCTCACTCCCGGTGCTGGTTAAAACGTCGACTTAACGAAGGCGCTATATACTTACTCTGTGGGTTGGCACAGAGAGGGGAAAAAGGTGAAGAATAGTGAATTACATCAGCGGCGTGTAGACGCGACGCCGCGCGGGGTTGGCGTGATGTGCGGCTTCTACGCCGAGAAAGCAGAAAACGCCACGCTGTGGGATGTGGAAGGCAACGAGGTGATCGATTTTGCCGCCGGGATCGCGGTGTTAAACACCGGTCATCGACATCCGAAAGTAATGGCGGCAGTCGAAAAACAGCTCCAGGCCTTTACGCACACCGCGTATCAAATTGTTCCTTACGAAAGCTATATCGCGCTTGCCGAGCGCATCAACGCGCGCGTCCCTATTGATGGCCCGGCGAAAACCGCCTTTTTCTCTACCGGTGCCGAAGCGGTTGAAAACGCGGTGAAAATCGCCCGCGCTTATACTAAACGTCCGGGCATTATCGCCTTTGGCGGCGGCTTCCACGGACGCACCTTTATGACCATGGCGCTGACGGGAAAAGTTGCACCTTATAAAATCGGCTTCGGGCCGTTTCCCGGTTCGGTTTATCACGCCCACTATCCAAATGAGCTGCACGGCGTCAGCACTGAACAGGCGCTGCAAAGTCTGACGCATCTCTTCAAAGCCGATATCGCCCCCGATCAGGTCGCCGCGATCCTGTTAGAGCCGGTGCAGGGTGAAGGGGGCTTTAATATCGCTCCGCCAGAGTTTATGCAGGCGCTGCGCGCCCTGTGCGACAGCCACGGCATTCTGCTGATCATCGACGAGGTGCAGAGCGGTTTTGCCCGTACCGGCAAACTCTTTGCCAGCGAGCATTACGCTATCAAACCCGATCTCATTACTATGGCGAAAAGTCTGGCGGGCGGTTTACCGCTCTCGGCGGTTGCCGGGCGTGCCGAGGTGATGGATGCCCCTGCGCCAGGCGGCCTGGGCGGAACCTATGCCGGTAATCCGCTGGCGGTGGCTGCAGCGCACGCGGTGCTGGATGTGATTGAAGAGGAGAAGCTGTGCGAACGCGCGAACCAGCTGGGCAAAGATCTGGTCGAAGTGCTGACCCATGCGAAAGCGCACTGCCCCTATATTGCCGATATCCGCGCGCAGGGCTCAATGGTGGCGGTGGAGTTTTCTGACCCGCAAACCGGCGCGCCATCGCCGGAATTTACCAAACAGGTACAGGATAACGCCCTTCAGGCAGGTCTGTTGCTGCTGAGCTGCGGCGTCTATGGCAACGTTATCCGCTTCCTCTATCCGCTTACCATTCCTGATGAGCAGTTCCGAAAAGCGCTGGATATTATCCAGCGGTCGCTGACGCGTTAATTATTCAGCCGCCTTATGGGCGGCTTTGTCACGTTCTCGCATCGCTCTGCCGCATAACCTGCAAAATTGCTATTCCTTATTCCATAAAATGGGGTATGTTTTAGCAGAGTATGCTGCTTACAGGGCACTATTCTGCACAATAACAAATATCATATTCTTTGCTTAGGGTAATAAGCGAAGCAATATTCCAGATAACAACATCACAACAATTGCAAAAACCATAACAATGGGGAAACTCAGGATGAAAATGAAGGGCAAAGCGTTACTGGCAGGATGTATTGCGTTAGCAATGAGCAACGTGGCATTCGCCAAAGATATCAAAGTTGCCGTTGTCGGTGCGATGTCCGGTCCGGTTGCGCAGTATGGCGATCAGGAATTTACCGGTGCTGAGCAGGCTGTTGCCGATATCAACGCAAAAGGCGGCGTCAAAGGCGACAAACTGGTGGTGGTGAAATATGACGATGCCTGCGACCCGAAACAAGCGGTAGCGGTAGCCAACAAAGTGGTTAACGACGGCATCAAATATGTTATCGGCCACCTCTGCTCCTCTTCCACTCAGCCAGCGTCCGACATTTATGAAGACGAAGGCATCCTGATGATCACGCCTGCGGCCACTGCCCCTGAGCTGACCGCGCGCGGTTACAAACTGACGCTGCGTACTACCGGCCTCGACTCTGACCAGGGCCCGACCGCGGCGAAATACATTCTCGATAAGGTGAAGCCGAAACGCATCGCCATCATTCATGATAAGCAGCAGTATGGCGAAGGTCTGGCGCGCGCCGTGCAGGATGGCCTGAAAAAAGGCAATGCCAACGTGGTCTTCTTTGACGGCATCACCGCCGGTGAAAAAGATTTCTCCACGCTGGTGGCGCGTCTGAAGAAAGAGAATATCGACTTTGTTTACTACGGCGGTTACCACCCGGAGATGGGCCAGATCCTGCGCCAGGCGCGTACGGCCGGTCTGAAAACCCAGTTTATGGGACCGGAAGGCGTGGCGAACGTGTCACTCTCTAACATCGCCGGTGAGTCTGCCGAAGGGATGTTAGTCACCAAGCCGAAGAACTACGATCAGGTACCGGCGAACAAACCGATTGTGGATGCCATCAAAGGTAAGAAACAGGATCCGAGCGGTGCGTTTGTCTGGACCACCTACGCCGCGTTGCAATCGCTTGCTGCGGGCCTGAACCAGTCTGACGATCCGGCTGAAATCGCCACCTATCTGAAAGGTCACTCCGTTGAAACCGTGATGGGGCCGCTGACGTGGGATGAGAAGGGCGATCTGAAGGGCTTTGAGTTCGGCGTCTTTACCTGGCATGCGAACGGTACCGCGACCGACGCGAAGTGATGAATATTTGATAGTCGCCTTTCGCGCCGCAGGTGCGTTGGCTGCATTCGCCCCGGTCGCTTACGCCTGTAAGCTTCCGGGGATTAACGACTTCCTGCTCAGGCATGGCTCACGCTGCCCGCTATTTTTAGTGCTTTTCCCAGCCATCTTGCTGCGCGGTGAAGCCGAGCGCTTGTGCAAAAGCGGCCATCACGGCGCGATCTTCAACGCCGATATCTGCGATCCACCAACTGGTCATCGCCGGGTTATCGCGCATCACCTCTTCAACCAGGTATTGCCCGACGCCGCGACGGCGAGTGACCTCCCGTACCCGCAGCGAATCCAGCACGCCTTCGGTGCCGCGCAACGTCACCCGCACGGCGGCCAGCAGGCGGTCATTAAACCGCGCGGCGTAAATGCGGTGCGTATCGTCAATATCCAGAGAGGCGGGGGCGTATTCCGGCCAGATTTTCGCTAAATCAATATGATCCTGCTCGCTGAAACTGGTCAGCCGGATAATGGTTAATTTCATCTACCGTTTGTCCAAAACGTGAAACAGGGAGTGAGTGTAAACAATTTCACCCGCCGGGGCTGGAGACTTTTTTATATTTAATACAACAGGTGAATAGTTTTAGCGCAGCGACTGGCATAGCCGGAAACGTCAGAGATCGAAAAAGACACAGGATTTTAACCTGAATGATGGCGCTTTTTCCCGCGTATACTGCCGTTATTTTATGCTGAAAGCCCCACTTTTAGATGTTTATCTCGCGCTTAATACAGAATATTATCTCTGCTTAATCGCCTGAAAAATAGAGTATTTAGTATGGTTTACGCCAGAAAACCACGCTAACCCATTAAAGGCGCTGATAAAAATAGCATTGTGCATTAAAAGTACAGAATGCTTTTTAACCACATAAAAACAAAATTTTCACACAACATCACGAACGGGGTAGCAGACATGAAAAGGCACGCGAAAACATTTGTCGCGGGAATGATTGAAAGCCGGTCATGGCAACGCGGTCTTGTTTAAAGGTATTACCGTCAGGGAAGTAGTTTTTTCTGCGCTTAACGCTCATCTAAAAAAAGAAAATATCGTCTTTGTCTACTACGGTGGTTATTAACCGGATAGTGGAGAGATGCTGCGCCGGGCCCGCTGAAACAAGCCGCTGACCTGATTAACGCGTTAAAAGCCAACGGGGCTAAAACCGAAACAGGGCCGCCGAACTGGGATGAAAAAGGCGATCTGAAGGGATTTGAGTTGAGTGTCTTCTAACGACACGCCGATGGTTCGTCCTGTGTGGCGAGTCACAGTCATCCCTCTCTTTGGACGAAAATCTTGAGAGATTTAAGAAGGTTAAGTTATGTCTGAGCAGTTTCTCTATTTCTTGCAGCAGATGTTCAACGGCGTCACGCTGGGCAGCACTTACGCCCTGATCGCCATTGGCTACACCATGGTGTACGGCATTATCGGCATGATTAACTTCGCCCATGGCGAGGTCTACATGATCGGCAGCTACGTCTCCTTTATGATTATCGCCGCCCTGATGATGATGGGCATCGACTCAAGCTGGCTGCTGGTCGGGGCCGGTTTCGTCGGCGCGATTATTATCGCCAGTGCCTACGGCTGGAGTATCGAGCGCGTTGCTTACCGCCCGGTGCGCAGCTCCAAGCGTCTGATTGCGCTTATCTCCGCCATCGGCATGTCCATCTTCCTGCAAAACTATGTCAGCCTGACGGAAGGCTCGCGCGACGTGGCTTTGCCAAGCCTCTTCAACGGTCAGTGGACTATCGGCAGCAGCGAAAACTTTGCCGCCTCCATCACCACCATGCAGCTGGTTATCTGGATCGTCACCTTTGTCGCCATGCTCGCGCTGACGCTCTTTATCCGCTATTCCCGCATGGGACGCGCCTGCCGCGCCTGCGCTGAAGATCTGAAAATGGCGAGCCTGCTCGGCATCAACACCGATCGGGTGATTGCGCTGACCTTTGTGATTGGCGCGGCGATGGCGGCGGTTGCTGGCGTGCTGCTCGGCCAGTTCTATGGCGTGATAAATCCCTACATCGGCTTTATGGCGGGTATGAAGGCATTTACCGCTGCGGTGCTGGGTGGTATCGGCAGCATTCCTGGCGCGATGATTGGGGGGCTGATCCTCGGGGTGGCGGAAGCGCTCTCTTCAGCGTACCTGAGCACTGAGTATAAAGATGTGGTCTCCTTCGCGCTGCTGATTGGCGTCCTGCTGGTGATGCCGACCGGTATCCTCGGTCGCCCGGAGGTAGAGAAAGTATGAAACCGATGCATTTTGCGATGGCGCTGCTCTCTGCCGCCATGTTCTTCATCCTTGCTGGCGTCTTTATGGGCGTTCAGCTGGAGCTGAATGGCACCAAACTGGTGGTCGATAACGCGGCAGATATCCGCTGGCAGTGGATCTTTATCGGCACCGCCGTGGTCTTTTTCTTCCAGTTACTGCGCCCTGTTTTCCAGAAGAGCCTGAAAGGCATTTCCGGGCCGAAATTTGTCCTGCCGGCGATTGATGGATCTACCGTTAAGCAGAAGCTGTTCCTGCTGGCGCTGTTGGTCATTGCCGTGGTGTGGCCGTTTATGGTGTCGCGCGGCACCATTGATATCGCCACCATGACGATGATCTACATCATCCTCGGTCTGGGGCTGAACGTGGTGGTTGGGCTTTCCGGCCTGCTGGTGCTGGGTTATGGCGGTTTTTATGCTATCGGTGCCTACACCTTTGCGCTGCTGAACCACTATTACGGGCTGGGCTTCTGGACCTGCCTGCCGCTGGCGGGGCTGGTCTCTGCCGCTGCCGGTTTCCTGCTCGGCTTCCCGGTGCTGCGTCTGCGCGGCGACTACCTGGCGATTGTGACGCTGGGCTTCGGTGAGATTGTGCGCATTCTGCTGCTTAATAACACCGAAGTGACCGGCGGGCCAAACGGCATCAGCCAGATCCCGAAACCGACGCTGTTTGGCCTTGAGTTCAGCCGCACAGCGCGCGAAGGGGGCTGGGATACCTTCAGCAACTTCTTCAATGTGAAATACGATCCGAGCGACCGCGTGGTGTTCCTCTATCTGGTGGCGCTGCTGCTGGTGGTGCTGACGCTGTTCGTTATCAACCGCCTGCTGCGTATGCCGCTAGGCCGCGCGTGGGAAGCACTGCGTGAAGATGAGATTGCCTGCCGCTCGCTGGGACTCAACCCGACGCGCATCAAGCTGACGGCATTTACCATCAGCGCCGCGTTCGCCGGTTTTGCCGGGACGCTGTTCGCCGCGCGCCAGGGCTTTGTCAGCCCGGAGTCTTTCACCTTTGCCGAATCTGCCTTTGTACTGGCGATTGTCGTACTGGGCGGAATGGGTTCGCAGTTCGCGGTGATCCTTGCCGCTATTTTGCTGGTGGTATCGCGTGAACTGATGCGTGATTTCAATGAATACAGCATGTTAATGCTGGGTGGTTTGATGGTGCTGATGATGATCTGGCGTCCGCAGGGCTTGCTGCCGATGACGCGGCCGCAGCTGAAACTGAAAAACGGCCAGGCAAAAGGAGAGCAGGCATGAGTCAGCCACTGTTATCGGTAAATGGCCTGATGATGCGCTTCGGCGGCTTACTGGCGGTCAACAACGTCTCGCTGGAGCTGCGACCGCAGGAGATTGTCTCGCTGATTGGCCCGAACGGCGCGGGGAAAACCACTGTATTCAACTGCCTGACCGGGTTTTATAAACCCACCGGCGGCACCATTATGCTGCGTGACCAGCATCTCGAAGGGCTGCCGGGCCAGCAAATCGCGCGTATGGGTGTGGTGCGCACCTTCCAGCATGTGCGCCTGTTCCGTGAAATGACGGTGATTGAGAACTTACTGGTCGCTCAGCATCAGCAGTTAAAAACCGGCCTCTTCTCTGGCCTGTTGAAGACGCCCGCGTTTCGCCGCACGCAGAGCGAAGCGCTCGATCGCGCCGCGACCTGGCTTGAGAGGATCGGTTTGTTAGCGCACGCCAACCGCCAGGCCAGCAATCTGGCCTACGGCGATCAGCGCCGTCTGGAGATTATCCGCTGCATGGTGACGCAGCCGGAGATCCTGATGCTGGATGAACCCGCGGCAGGGTTAAACCCGAAAGAGACCAAAGAGCTGGATGAGCTGATCGTCGAGCTGCGTAACCATCACAACACCACCATCCTGCTGATTGAGCATGATATGAAGCTGGTGATGGGCATTTCCGACCGGATCTATGTCGTCAACCAGGGAACACCGCTGGCCAACGGAACGCCGGAAGAGATTCGTAATAACCCGGACGTGATCCGCGCTTATCTGGGTGAGGCATAAGATGGAAAACGCAATGTTATCTTTCGATAAAGTTAGCGCCCACTACGGCAAAATCCAGGCGCTGCACGAGGTCAGTCTGCATATTAATCAGGGGGAAATTGTGACCCTGATTGGTGCCAACGGCGCGGGGAAAACCACCTTGCTCGGCACGCTGTGCGGCGATCCGCGCGCCACCAGTGGCCGCGTGGTATTCGACGGCAAAGATATTACCGACTGGCAAACGGCGAAGATTATGCGGGAAGCGGTAGCGATCGTGCCGGAAGGCCGCCGCGTCTTTTCGCGGATGACCGTGGAGGAGAACCTGGCGATGGGCGGCTTTTTCGCCCACCGCGATCAATATCAGACGCGTATTAAATGGGTGTATGAACTCTTCCCGCGCCTGCATGAACGCCGCATACAGCGTGCCGGCACCATGTCCGGTGGTGAACAGCAGATGCTGGCGATAGGCCGCGCGCTGATGAGCCAGCCACGCCTGCTGCTGCTGGATGAGCCGTCGCTCGGGCTGGCGCCGATTATCATTCAACAGATCTTCGACACCATTGAGCAGCTGCGTAAAGAGGGGATGACCATCTTCCTCGTGGAGCAAAACGCTAACCAGGCGCTGAAGCTCGCCGATCGCGGCTATGTGCTGGAGAACGGGCATGTGGTGCTCGAAGATACCGGCGACGCGCTATTGGCGAATGAAGCAGTGAGAAGCGCTTACCTCGGCGGCTAACACGTTGAAGTAAAAGCCTAAAAACCGGTCTCGCAAGGGCCGGTTTTTTTCTGAAAAATGCAATTCCGCCATGTGCAGCGAGAGGGTTTGGAACAGGATGCGGGCGGCGCTTGAGGCTTTTTGCCTTATGGCTGTGCTTTAGGAAGTTATGCAGAAGTGTTGTGAGGCAAAAAGATGAAAGCCCCGAGTCAATTTTTCAATTAACCCGAGGCTACACTAACGCACAGACAACGTCAGCGTAGCCTCTTACCTGCTGAAAGGCAAGGAAGTGAAGCTGCGCAAACAAGGGGCTTTCTGGTTCGCCGGGAAGCCCTTTTTTATTAGCGAAAACAGTAACATCAGCGATCGGGTTTAAATCTGAAAAACATATTTCAGCCATGAAGTATGGCGTGTGACCGGGATATGATGCGGGCGGCGCTTGAGGCTTTTTGCCTTATGGCTGCGCTTTAGGAAGTTATGCAGAAGTGTTGTGAGGCAAAAAGATGAAAGCCCCGAGTCAATTTTTCAATTAACCCGAGGCTACACCGACGCCTAGACAACGTCAGCGTAGCCTCTTACCTGCTGAAAGGCAAGGAGTTAAAGGCTATGAAAATCCCGCAAACTTTTATCTGCTGCGTGTTTATTCTCTGCTTCACGCTGCTGATATTCACCTACCTGACCCGTAAATCCCTGTGCGAGCTTCGCTACCGGGATAAGGAGAGAGAGGTGGCGGCTTTGATGGCTTACGAATCCGGTAAGTAGCGACCTGGGGCAGGGAGCAATCCCTGCCTTTCAGGTGCGATGATGTTGTTACAGCGTTGCCTTCGAGCGCCGCTTAAAGGGCTTTCTGGTTCGCCGGGAAGCCCTTTTTTATTAGTGAAAACAGTAACATCAGCGATCGGGTTTAAATCTGAAAAATATATTTCAGCCATGAAGTATGGCGTGTGGCCGGGATATGATGCGGGCGGTGCTTGAGGCTTTTTGCCTCATGGCTGCGCTTTAAGACGTTATGCAGAAATGTTGTGAGGCAGAAAGATGAAAGCCCCGAGTCAATTTTTCAATTAACCCGAGGCTACACTACGTCCAGACAACGTCAGCGTAGCCTCTTACCTGCTGAAAGGCAAGGAGTTACAGGCTATGAAAATCCCGCAAACTTTTATCTGCTGCGTGTTTATTCTCTGCTTCACGCTGCTGATATTCACCTACCTGACCCGCAAATCCCTGTGCGAGCTTCGCTATCGGGACAAAGAGAAAGAGGTGGCGGCTTTGATGGCTTACGAATCCGGTAAGTAGCGACCTGGGGCAGGGAGCAATCCCTGCCTTTCAGGTGCGATGATGTTGTTGCAGCGTTGCCTTCGAGCGCCGCTTAAAGGGCTTTCTGGTTCGCCGGGAAGCCCTTTGTCTGCGCCGCCATTTTTCCTTCATCTTTCCATCACTTGCGCGACATCTCTCTGACGCCTGGCTGTCATTTTTTTGTAATCAAAAAGTTATTTTTCTGTCATTCGAGCGTGTCATGTTACCTCGCGAGCACAAAACGCGTGATATCGCGCATCCCGTATAACAAGAGAGAGCACAATGACGACGTTACGACATACAGCTTTGGGTCTGGCGCTGGGATTTGTTTTTGCTGGCAATGCCATGGCCGTAACCACTATCCCGTTCTGGCACTCCATGGAAGGCGAGTTAGGCAAAGAGGTCGACTCCCTGGCGCAACGTTTTAATGATACCCATCCCGACTACAAAATCGTTCCGGTCTATAAAGGCAACTACGAGCAGAACCTGAGCGCGGGCATTGCCGCCTTCCGCACCGGTAATGCGCCAGCGCTATTGCAGGTTTACGAAGTGGGCACCGCGACGATGATGGCCTCGAAAGCGATCAAGCCGGTTTACGAGGTCTTTAAAGATGCAGGCATCACCTTTGACGAAAGCCAGTTTGTGCCGACCGTTGCGGGCTACTACACCGATTCAAAAACCGGGCATCTGCTCTCTCAACCCTTTAACAGCTCCACACCGGTGCTTTATTACAATAAAGATGCCTTCAAAAAAGCGGGCCTGAACCCGGAGCAGCCACCGAAAACCTGGCAGGATCTGGCGGCCTACACCGCGAAGCTAAAAGCGGCGGGCATGAAGTGCGGTTACGCCAGCGGCTGGCAGGGCTGGATCCAGATTGAGAACTTTAGCGCCTGGCACGGTCTGCCGGTCGCTACTAAAAACAACGGTTTTGACGGTACCGATGCGGTGCTGGAGTTCAATAAGCCGGAGCAGGTGAAACATATCGCCATGCTGGAAGAGCTGAATAAAAAAGGTGAATTCAGCTACTTTGGCCGTAAAGATGAATCCACCGAGAAGTTCTACAACGGCGATTGCGCCATCACCACCGCCTCATCCGGTTCGCTGGCAGATATCCGCCACTATGCGAAATTTAACTACGGTGTCGGCATGATGCCGTACGACGCCGATGTGAAAGGCGCGCCGCAAAACGCCATTATCGGCGGTGCCAGCCTGTGGGTAATGAAAGGCAAAGATGATGCGACCTACAAAGGCGTGGCGCAGTTCCTCGACTTCCTGACCAAGCCGGAAATAGCGGCCGAGTGGCATCAGAAAACCGGTTATCTGCCTGTCACCAAGGCCGCATACGATCTGACGCGCCAGCAGGGTTTCTATGACAAAAACCCGGGGGCGGATATCGCCACGCGCCAGATGCTGAACAAGCCGCCGTTGGCCTTCACCAAAGGGCTGCGTCTGGGCAATATGCCGCAGATCCGCACCGTGCTTGATGAAGAGCTGGAGAGCGTGTGGACCGGTAAGAAGACCCCGCAACAGGCGCTGGACTCAGCGGTTGAGCGCGGTAACCAGTTGCTGCGCCGCTTCCAGCAGTCAACCAAGTCTTAATGAGTTAAAGGCCGGATAAGCGCAGCGCTTGTCCGGCCTGTAAATCGGTCAATGTATCGCGTCGCCGCCCTCCGGCATATTCAAAAAGAGCCTTGCTATGTCCTCATCCCGTCCGGTGTTTCGTTCACGCTGGCTACCCTATCTGCTCGTCGCGCCGCAGTTGGCGATCACGGTGATTTTCTTTCTCTGGCCTGCGGGCGAAGCGCTGTGGTACTCCGTGCAGAGCGTCGATCCCTTTGGTCTCTCCAGCCAGTTTGTCGGGCTGGATAACTTTACCGCGCTGTTTCACGACAGCTACTACCTCGACGCCTTCTGGACGACGATCCGCTTTAGCGCGATGGTCACCTTTAGCGGTCTGCTGGTTTCGCTGTTCTTTGCCGCGCTGGTGGATAACGTGGTGCGCGGTAGCCGTATCTACCAGACTTTAATGCTGCTGCCCTATGCCGTGGCACCAGCTGTTGCCGCCGTATTGTGGATCTTTCTTTTCAATCCCGGACGTGGATTGATTACGCACTTCCTTGAGCAGTTCGGGTATCACTGGAACCATGCGCAGAACAGCGGTCAGGCGATGTTTTTAGTGGTGTTCGCCTCGGTGTGGAAGCAGATTAGCTACAACTTCCTCTTCTTCTTCGCCGCGTTGCAGTCTATTCCCCGCTCGCTGGTGGAAGCCGCCGCCATTGATGGCGCGGGACCCATTCGCCGTTTCTTCAAGCTTTCGCTGCCGTTGATCGCACCGGTCAGCTTCTTCCTGTTGGTGGTCAACCTGGTCTATGCCTTCTTCGATACGTTCCCGGTTATCGATGCGGCGACTGCCGGCGGCCCGGTGCAGGCGACCACTACGCTGATTTATAAGATCTACCGCGAAGGGTTTGTCGGCCTGGATCTCTCTTCATCCGCGGCGCAGTCGGTGATCCTGATGGTACTGGTGATTGTGCTGACGGTGGTGCAGTTCCGCTATGTCGAAAGTAAGGTGCGCTACCAATGATTGAGAATCGCCCAGGGCTGACGCTGTTCAGCCATATCATGCTTATCGCAGGCGTTGCGGTGGTGCTCTTCCCGCTCTACGTCGCCTTTGTCACCGCCACGCTTGATATCAACGCGGTGTACGACACACCGATGACGCTTATTCCCGGCGGCCATCTTTGGGAGAACCTGCGCGCGATTTGGGTTAACGGCGTCGGCTCCAATAGCGCGCCATTTTGGCTGATGCTGACCAACAGCTTCATCATGGCACTGGTGATAACCGTAGGGAAAATTGCCGTTTCTATCCTTTCGGCCTTCGCTATCGTCTGGTTCCGTTTTCCGCTGCGAAATCTCTTCTTCTGGATGATTTTCAGTACCTTGATGCTGCCGGTAGAGGTACGCATCTTCCCGACGGTGGAAGTGATCGCCAACCTCAAGATGCTCGACAGCTACACCGGCCTGACCTTGCCGCTGATGGCCTCTGCCACTGCGACTTTTCTCTTCCGCCAGTTCTTTATGACGTTGCCGGATGAACTCATAGAAGCCGCGCGCATTGATGGCGCTTCGCCGATGCGCTTTTTCCGCGACATTGTGCTGCCGCTGTCGCGCACCAATCTTGCGGCGCTGTTCGTCATCACCTTTATCTACGGCTGGAACCAGTACTTATGGCCGCTGTTGATTATCAACGACGTCAACCTCGGCACCGCCGTGGCGGGCGTCAAAGGGATGATGTCGCTCGGTGAGGGCACGACGCAGTGGAACCAGGTGATGGCTGCGATGCTGCTGACGCTGATCCCCCCGGTTGTTATCGTTTTAACCATGCAGCGCGCCTTTGTGCGCGGTCTGGTCGACAGTGAGAAATAAGATGTCATCTCTAAAATTACAGGCAGTGACAAAAAGTTGGGACGGCGGCAAAACTCAGGTGATTGAGCCGCTGACGCTGGATGTGGCCGACGGCGAATTTATTGTCATGGTTGGCCCGTCGGGCTGCGGAAAGTCGACGCTGCTGCGCATGGTTGCCGGGCTGGAGCGCGTCTCCGGCGGCGATATCTGGATTGACCGCCAGCGCGTCACGGAGAAGGAGCCAAAAGATCGCGGTATCGCGATGGTGTTCCAGAACTATGCCCTCTATCCGCACATGAGCGTGGAAGAGAACATGGCCTGGGGGCTGAAAATCCGCGGCATGGGCAAGGCGCATATTGCCGGACGCGTGGCGGAAGCGGCGCGTATTCTGGAGCTTGAAGGCTTGCTGAAACGCCGCCCGCGCGAGCTTTCGGGCGGCCAGCGCCAACGCGTGGCGATGGGCCGCGCCATTGTGCGCGATCCGGCGGTCTTCCTGTTCGATGAACCGCTCTCCAACCTTGATGCCAAGCTGCGCGTGCAGATGCGCCTTGAGTTGCAGCAGTTGCACCGACGCCTCAACACCACCTCGCTCTATGTGACTCACGATCAGGTGGAAGCGATGACGCTGGCGCAGCGCGTGATGGTGATGAACAAAGGCGTTGCTGAGCAGATCGGTACGCCGGTTGAGGTGTATGAAAAGCCCGCCAGCCGCTTTGTCGCGAGCTTTATCGGCAGCCCGGCAATGAATCTACTCGATGGGCACATCAGTCAGACTGGTACGCACTTTGAGCTGGCAAGCGGCATGGCATTGCCGATTAACTGGAACTATCGCGGTTATGCCGGACGGAAAATGACGCTGGGTATCCGCCCGGAACATATTGCGCTAAGCTCACAAGCCGCAGGCGGCGTACCGCTGGTGATGGATACGCTGGAGATGCTCGGCGCGGATAACCTGGCCCATGGCCGCTGGGGTGAGCAGAAACTGGTGGCGCGTCTGTCGCATCAGGAGCGCCCGGCACCCGGCAGCACGCTGTGGCTGCATCTGGCGGAACATCACCTGCACTTATTCGATGGTGAAACAGGACAACGCGTATGAATAACTGGCCCTATCCCCGCATCGTCGCCCATCGCGGCGGTGGAAAACTGGCTCCGGAAAACACCCTGGCAGCGATCGATGTCGGCGCCAGATATGGCCACACAATGATCGAATTTGACGTCAAATTATCAAAAGATGGGCAGATCTTTCTGCTGCATGATGACAACCTGGAGCGTACCAGCAATGGCTGGGGCGTGGCGGGCGAGCTGGCGTGGAGCGATCTGCTGAAAGTCGATGCCGGGAGCTGGTACAGCGGCGAATTTAAAGGCGAGCCGCTGCCGCTGTTATCGGAGGTGGCGCAGCGCTGCCAGCAGCATGGCATGATGGCGAATATTGAAATCAAACCGACGACCGGAACCGGCCCGCTGACGGGCAAAATCATCGCGCTTGCTGCCCGCGAGCTGTGGTCAGAGATGACCCCGCCGCTGCTCTCCTCGTTTGAGATCGATGCGCTGGAAGCGGCGCAACAGGCTGCGCCGGAACTGCCGCGCGGTCTGCTGCTGGATGCCTGGCGCGATGACTGGCAGGAAGTGACCGATCGCCTGGCCTGCACCTCTATTCATCTCAACCATAAACTGCTTGATGAAGCGCGCGTTCGCATGCTGCGCGACGCCGGGCTGCGTATTCTGGTTTACACGGTGAATCAGCCGGCGCGCGCGGCGGAGTTGCTGGCGTGGGGCGTCGATTGCATCTGTACGGACAATATCGAAACCATCGGGCCCCACTTTGGCGCTTAAGGCGTAGTGGTTTGCGGTGTGCTGTGCAGCATGCCGCCACTTTGCGTTTGAGTCTGCGGCAGCATATGCGGCTGCTGCAGGGTCGAACCGCTGGCGCTGTTTTGCGGATGTAACATTCCGCCGCCGTTGCCGCTTTCCTGGCTTAGCATTTCGCCCCCGTTACTGCTGCTCTGGTTCAACGCTCCTGCGTTGTTACTACTCTGCTGGCTGAGCATCCCGCCACCGCTACTGCTGCCCTGGCTTAACATCCCGCCGTTGCTGTTGGGGAGCACTTGCTGGTGGGCGGGGTCGAGCTCCCCCGGCTGAGCCTGCCTTATTCGCTGTGAATTATCGTTCATCTGCATTTGCAGGTTCTGCTGCTGCTGGCGGCTCTGCGTCTGCTGCTGCTGTTTCAGTAACCCTTGCTGCTGCTGTTGCTGATTGAGCATTTGCGTCTGCATCCGCTGCTGGCTTGGCACGACATACCCCGGTTGATTCGGGTTATTTGTCGGGTTAAGCGGCTGTGCGAAAGCGGTAAAAGGCAGCAGGGCTGCCACAATCACAAGGCGTTTCATTCTCATCTCCTCCCGTTGAGGCCTGCCCCTAAGTTTAGTCGCATTCCTGCATGACCATGATTTTTTGCGCATTGTGAACCAGACTTAAGCGGGAACTGTAGCCCTTCTTTGTGGAGAACGACGATGATCAAACAGCAGTTTGCGCGTTGGGCGGCAATCGCCGCGCTGACGGCGGGAGCATGTTTCAGTGTCGGCGCTGCGCCGCCGCCTGCTCAGGCACCCGCGCCAGCCCCCGTTTCTTATGGGGTAGAAGCCGATGTCTTTCATCCGGTTGTGGCCCATCAGGGGATGGTGGCCTCGGTGGATGAGGCCGCGACCCGCGTGGGTGTGGAGATCCTCAAAGAGGGCGGTAATGCGGTCGATGCGGCGGTCGCGGTCGGTTATGCGCTGGCGGTAACCCATCCGCAGGCGGGCAACCTCGGCGGTGGCGGATTTATGATGATCCGCACCAAAGAGGGCAAGGTCACGGCGATCGATTTCCGCGAAATGGCACCCGCAGCCGCCACGCGCGATATGTTTCTTGATGAGCAGGGCAACCCGGACAGTAAAAAATCCCTGACCTCCCATCTCGCTTCCGGCACGCCCGGCACGGTCGCTGGTTTCTCGCTGGCGCTGGAGAAGTACGGCTCGCTGCCGCTGAAAAAGGTGGTGCAGCCTGCCATCAAACTGGCGAAGCAGGGCTTCACGGTTAACGATGCGCTGGCGGACGATCTCAAAACCTACGGCAGTGAAGTGCTGCCGAACCACGACACCAGCAAGGCGATCTTCTGGAAAGAGGGCCAGCCGCTGAAGAAGGGTGACAAGCTGGTTCAAACGAATCTCGCGAAGAGCCTTGAGCTGATTGCTGAAAAGGGGCCGGATGGTTTCTATAAAGGCACAACGGCAGAGCAGATCGCCCAGGAGATGAGCAAAAACGGCGGGCTGATCACCAAAGAGGATCTGGCAAATTATAAAGCCGTTGAGCGTACGCCGGTGAGCGGCGACTACCGCGGTTATCAGGTCTACTCCATGCCGCCGCCATCGTCTGGCGGGATCCATATCATTCAGATCCTCAACATTCTGGAAAATTTCGATCTGGCAAAATTTGGCTTTGGCAGCGCCGATGCCATGCAGGTGATGGCGGAAGCGGAAAAATATGCCTACGCCGACCGCTCTGAATACCTCGGCGACCCCGATTTTGTGAAAGTGCCGTGGCAGGCGCTGACCAGCAAAGCGTACGCCAAATCGATTGCTGAACAGATTGATGTCAATAAAGCGCGCCCCTCCAGCCAGATCCGCCCCGGCAAGCTGGAACCTTACGAGAGTAACCAGACCACGCACTTCTCGGTGGTGGATAAAGAGGGGAATGCCGTTGCGGTAACCTACACGCTGAACACCGTGTTTGGCAGCGGCATTGTTGCCGGTAATACCGGTATTCTGATGAACAACCAGATGGATGATTTCTCAGCCAAACCGGGTGTGCCAAATGTTTATGGCCTGGTGGGCGGCGATGCGAATGCTATCGGGCCCGGCAAGCGTCCGCTCTCATCCATGTCGCCAACCATTGTGCTGAAAGATGGCAAAACCTGGCTGGTTACCGGTAGCCCTGGCGGCAGCCGCATTATCACTACCGTGCTGCAAATGGTGGTGAACACCATCGATTATGGGATGAACGTTGCCGAAGCGACCAATGCGCCGCGCTTCCATCACCAGTGGTTGCCGGATGAGCTGCGCGTGGAGAAGGGTTTTAGCCCTGACACCCTGAAACTGCTCGAGCAGAAGGGGCAGAAAGTTGCCGTGAAAGCGTCGATGGGCAGTACGCAGAGCATTATGGTTGGGCCGGATGGCACGCTGTATGGTGCGTCCGATCCGCGTTCGGTTGATGATTTAACCGCAGGATATTAAAACAATTTCCCTCTCCCGGGCGGGAGAGGGATCCTTTAGCCCTTCATGCGCGCCATATAGTACGAATCGACATACTCGCCGTTGCGTAATGCGTGGCGTTTCGCGGTGCCTTCCACTTCAAAACCAAACTTGCGATAGACCGCCAGCGCCGGCGCGTTATCGGCGAAAACCGACAACTCAATGCGGTCGATGCGCAGCCAGTTATCGCACAGATGCACCATCTCGTTGATTAACGCGCTGGCGACGCCGCGGTTTTGAAACTGCGGCGCAACCATAATGCCAAAGCTGGCGACGTGGCTGCGACGCGGGTTCTGCTCAACCATTAAACCGAGATGGCCCGCTACCCGCTCATCAAGCGTGGCAATCAGATCCCGGCGGCCCGGCTGCGGCGTTAAGCGTTTATGCCAGTGATCGGAAGAGGGATGAGGTAGCTGGAGTAGGTTTTGATACACCTCGGGCTGCGCGTAAATCTGTCGTAACGGTTCGACATCGTGCATTTCAGCGTGGCGTATCACTATCTCGCTCATCCTGCTTCTCCTGTTGGTTGGGTTAGCTTTCACATTCCGGTCTTTCAGGCGAAGCGTCAACTGCCATTTTTTGCCACATGGGGGTAGACAAGTGCGAATGATAATGATTATTATTGCCATGCGTTCAGGGAAACCGTACGGTAATCCTGAAAGCACGACATTGCTCACATTGCTTCCAGTATTTCTTAGCCAGCCGGGTGCTGGCTTTTTTTTACCTGCTATTCACCGACGCGCTTCTTCTCTTTCTCAACGCTTAGTTTTGCTACTGGCGCGGTGAGTTTTGCCTGGCCTGAGAAGGTGCCGCCTTTTTTGATGGTCAGCGCGCTGTAGGTCAGCGTACCGTTGATGTTGCCATTCTCCTCAATATTCAGCGTTTCGCTGCTGCACTCGCCGTTCACCGTGCCATCAATAAACAGCTCGCGACAGGAGAGGTTACCTTCCACCACGCCGTTGCGCATGATGCGGATAATATTGTCTTTCGCTTCGATATTGCCGGTAAGGGTGCCGTAAATATGCACTTGCCCGTTCGAGGTAATGTTGCCAACAAAGTTGGTGCCGCTGGCGACAACCGTGTTCTGCTTCTCATCGCGTAGCGTCTCTTTTTCGTTAATCAGTGAGGCTGCAATCGGTTGTAGTGGAGGCGTTTTTGGGTTTTTCTCTTTACCAAACATAGCGTTAACCTGATGTTGTACAAAGTGTAAGAAGAAGCCGAGAAGCGTTAGCGATGCCGCAACCTGTGCCCAGAGCCGTGCGTCAACGCACCAGCTCCCCAGCGCGAAGGCCCAAAAAGCAAGAGCGAGATTTAAATACCAGTAGTGCTTATCCATGCTGTATTGCGCGCAACTCCCTGCGTGGTGGGTGCTTCTGACTCATGAAAGGGGCAAACGGATATTGCCGCGTGTTTTATGCGCGAATTAGGGGAGGCGATCAAGTGCGCGGAAGAAAAATCGGAATTTATAAATGGCTAAGAAACATAACAATAATCGATAAATAGAGGCTTCTGGTTTTAGCTCTCGCCGGGCCTGGTCTAAGGTAAAGAGAGATATTCTGCAAAGGACGACACGATGACTCTACATTGCGCATTTATTGGATTTGGTAAAAGCACCACCCGTTATCACCTGCCTTATGTTCTTAACCGTAAAGCCAGCTGGCACGTGGCGCACATCTTCCGCCGCCATCCGAAGCCAGAGGAGCAACATCCCGATTATCAGCACATCCACTTCACCAGCGATCTGGACGAAGTGCTTAACGATCCAGAGGTCAAACTGGTGATTGTCTGCACCCATGCCGATAGCCATTTTGACTATGCGAAACGCGCGCTGGAAGCGGGTAAAAACGTGCTGGTCGAGAAGCCTTTCACGCCGACCATGGCTGAAGCGATCACGCTATTTGAGCTGGCGAAAAGCAAAGGGCTGACGGTGACGCCGTATCAGAATCGCCGTTTCGACTCCTGCTTCCTCACCACCAAAAAGGTGATTGAGAGCGGCAAACTGGGTGAAATTGTCGAGATCGAAAGCCATTTTGACTACTACCGCCCACAAGCGGAAAGCAAGCCGGGTCTGCCGCAGGATGGCTCGTTTTACGGCCTCGGCGTGCACACCATGGATCAGATTATTTCGCTGTTTGGCCGCCCGGATCACGCCGCGTATGACATTCGCAGCCTGCGCAACAAAGCCAACCCTGACGATACGTTTGAAGCGCAGCTCTTCTATGGCGATCTGAAAGCGATTGTGAAAACCAGCCACCTGGTGAAAATCGATTACCCAAAATTTATCGTCCATGGCCGTAAAGGCTCGTTCGTTAAATATGGCGTCGATCAGCAGGAGACCAGCCTGAAAGCCAATATCATGCCGGGCGACGCGGGCTTTGCCGCAGACGACAGCGTGAGCATTCTGGAGTATGTCAACGATGCGGGCGAAACGGTGCGTGAAGAGATTGCGCCCGAACCTGGCGACTACGGGCGCGTCTACGATGCTCTCTATGAAACGCTGGTAAACGGCGCGGAAAATTACGTCAAGGAAACTGACGTTCTTACCAACCTTGAGCTGCTGGAACGCGCGTTTGAGCAGGCATCACCCGCAACGATAACCCTCGCCAAATAAGGGAATAGGGCTCCTCTGCGCTTGTTCACTTTTTTTGAACAGAGGAGTCAATTTTCACCCTCTATGATTGGGCAATGATTGCGTCCACACTTACCCCATCGAAAACAGACGGGGTAAACAAGATGATCTTCTTACGCAAAGCAAATGACCGCGGACACGCTAACCATGGCTGGCTGGACTCCTGGCACACCTTCTCGTTTGCTAACTATTACGATCCGAACTTCATGGGTTTTTCAGCGCTGCGCGTGATTAACGATGATGTTATCGATGCGGGGCAGGGTTTCGGTACCCATCCGCATAAAGACATGGAAATCCTGACTTATGTGCTGGAAGGCGCGGTAGAGCATCAGGACAGCATGGGCAACAAAGAGCAGGTTCCGGCGGGCGAATTCCAGATCATGAGCGCCGGTACCGGGGTGCGTCACTCTGAGTACAACCCGAGCAAAACCGATCGTCTGCGCCTGTACCAAATCTGGATCATTCCGGAAACTAACGGTATCGAGCCGCGCTACGAGCAGCGCCGCTTTGACGCCACGCAGGGCAAACAGCTGGTGCTTTCGCCGGATGCGCGCGACGGTTCGCTGAAAGTGCATCAGGATATGGAGCTTTACCGCTGGGCGCTGCTGAAAGATGAGCAGTCTGTGCATCAGATCGCCGCCGAGCGCCGCGTCTGGATCCAGGTGGTAAAAGGTGAAGTCACCATTAACGGCACCAAAGCGACCACCAGCGATGGTCTTGCGATCTGGGATGAGCAGGCGATCTCGGTGCATGCCGATAGCGACAGCGAAATCCTGCTCTTCGATCTGCCGCCGGTGTGATGCGGCGTAAATAAATCGCGCAATCCTGGGGTTTTTGACCGCAGGATTGCGCATTGTCCGTGATAAACTGCGCACCCCTCTCTTTTGCGTAAATTATCAGGGCGATGAAAAAGAAAAGACCCGTACTACAGGATGTGGCCGATCGCGTAGGCGTGACCAAAATGACGGTCAGCCGTTTTTTGCGTAACCCGGAACAGGTTTCCATCGCTTTACGCGGCAAAATCGCCGCCGCCCTTGATGAACTGGGCTATATCCCCAACCGCGCGCCCGATATTCTCTCTAACGCCACCAGCCGCGCCATTGGCGTGCTTCTCCCCTCTTTGACAAACCAGGTCTTCGCTGAAGTGCTTCGCGGCATTGAAAGCGTCACCGACGCGCACGGCTATCAAACTATGCTGGCGCACTACGGCTACAAAGCGGAAATGGAGGAGGAGCGGCTGGAGTCGATGCTCTCCTGGAACATTGACGGCTTAGTCCTTACCGAACGCACCCACACGCCGCGCACGCTGAAGATGATCGAAGTGGCGGGCATTCCGGTCGTTGAATTGATGGACAGCAAATCTCCCTGCCTCGATATCGCCGTTGGCTTTGATAACTTCGAGGCCGCCCGGCAGATCACCGCCGCCATTCTTGCGCGCGGCCATCGTCGCGTCGCCTATCTTGGTGCACGTCTGGATGAACGTACTATCATCAAACAGAAGGGGTACGAGCAGGCGATGCTGGATGCGGGGCTGACGCCGTACAGTGTGATGGTGGAACAATCCTCCTCTTATACCGCCGGCATTGAGTTGATGCGTCAGGCGCGCCGCGAGTATCCGCAGCTTGATGGGATTTTCTGTACTAACGATGACCTTGCCGTTGGTGCCGCGTTTGAGTGCCAGCGTCTGGGGCTGAAGATCCCACAAGATATGGCGATTGCCGGGTTCCACGGGCATGACATCGGTCAGGTGATGGAGCCGCGTCTGGCAAGCGTGCTGACGCCGCGTGAACGCATGGGGCGCATCGGTGCGGAACGGCTGCTGGCGCGTATCCGTGGTGAAGCAGTTACGCCAAAGATGTTAGATTTAGGTTTCACTTTGTCACCGGGTGGATCTATTTAGTCTGACAAATTTGAAGTAGCTCACACTTATTTATCTCTGACCGCTGTGGATATTGCTTCTCTGGGATCGCGGCAGGACAATGTTACCGATAACAGTTACCCGTAACAATCACTCTTGCACCCGTGGGGGCTACCCTTTGAGCACAACAAACCTTGATCACCATGTTTTCGTTCTGATGGGCGTTTCAGGCAGCGGCAAATCAGCGGTTGCCAGTGAAGTCGCGTATCAGCTTAAAGCCGCGTTTCTCGACGGCGACTTTCTCCATCCGCGGAGCAACATCAACAAGATGGCCTCCGGCGAGCCGCTGAATGATGACGACCGTAAACCGTGGTTGCAGGCGCTGAACGATGCCGCCTTCGCCATGCAGCGCACCAACAAAGTGTCGCTGATCGTCTGCTCGGCGCTGAAAAAACACTACCGCGACCTGCTGCGCGCCGGTAATCCTAATCTCTCCTTTATCTACCTGAAGGGCGAATTCGATGTTATCGAAAGCCGTCTGAAAGCGCGTAAAGGCCACTTCTTCAAAACGCAGATGCTGGTAACCCAGTTCGAAACGCTGCAGGAGCCGGGCGAAGATGAACGCGATGTGCTGGTGGTGAACATTGACCAACCGCTTGATGGCGTGGTCGCCAGCACCATTGAAGTGATAACCAAAGGCCGTGAGCAGTGAGTACATTAACGCTGGTATTAACCGCAGTCGGTTCTGTTTTACTGCTGTTGTTTCTGGTGATGAAAGCGCGAATGCACGCTTTCGTTGCGCTGATGGTGGTCTCGATTGGTGCCGGCCTCTTCTCCGGTATGCCGCTAACGAAAATTGCGCAGACCATGGAAAAAGGGATGGGCGGTACGCTCGGGTTCCTCGCCATTGTGGTAGCACTCGGCGCGATGTTCGGCAAAATCCTGCATGAGACCGGTGCGGTGGATCAAATCGCCGTCAAAATGCTTAACTCCTTCGGGCACAGCCGCGCGCACTATGCGATTGGCCTCGCTGGGCTGATTTGCGCCCTGCCGCTCTTCTTCGAAGTGGCGATTGTCCTGCTGATTAGCGTCGCCTTCTCGATGGCGCGCCACACCGGCACTAACCTGGTCAAACTGGTTATCCCGCTGTTCGCAGGCGTTGCGGCAGCGGCGGCATTTCTGCTGCCGGGGCCTGCGCCGATGCTGCTCGCCTCGCAGATGCATGCTGACTTTGGCTGGATGATCCTGATTGGCCTTTGCGCTGCGATCCCGGGCATGCTGGTTGCCGGGCCGCTGTGGGGCAACTTTATTAGCCGCCACGTTGAGCTGCATATTCCCGACGATGTCAGCGAGCCGCATCTCGGCGAAGGCAAAATGCCCTCGTTTGGCTTCAGCCTCGCGCTGATCCTGCTGCCGCTGGTGCTGGTGGGGATGAAAACCATCGCCGCGCGTTTCGTAGCGCAAGACAGCACGCTCTATCAGTGGCTGGAATTTATCGGTCACCCCTTCACCGCCATTCTGGTTGCCTGTCTGGTAGCGATTTATGGTCTGGCAGTGCGTCAGGGAATGGCAAAAGATCGCGTAATGGAGATTTGCGGCCAGGCGCTACAACCAGCGGGGATTATCCTGCTGGTGATTGGTGCGGGCGGCGTCTTCAAACAGGTGCTGGTCGATTCCGGCGTTGGCCCGGCGCTCGGTGAAGCGTTAACCGGCATGGGTTTACCGATTGCCCTGACCTGTTTCGTGCTGGCGGCGGCGGTGCGCATTATCCAGGGTTCCGCGACGGTCGCCTGTCTGACCGCAGTCGGTCTGGTGATGCCGGTCATTGAACAGCTGCACTTCAACGGCGCGCAGATGGCGGCACTCTCCATCTGTATCGCGGGTGGTTCGATTGTGGTGAGCCATGTGAACGATGCTGGTTTCTGGCTCTATGGCCGCTTTACCGGCGCGACAGAAGCGCAAACCCTGAAGACCTGGACAATGATGGAAACCATCCTCGGCACCACCGGTGCGATTATCGGTATGATCGCCTTTACGCTGCTGAGCTAAAGGCAAAAGAAAACCCGGTGGTTTCAGGCCACCGGGTTTTTTGCGTTAACGCTTAAGAAGCTAAAGAGAGTTCCGCTTTGTTATTGCGCGTCAGCCACTGAGCCACACGCGCCTGCTCCTCTTCACTCAGCCACATGCCAAGTTTAGTTCGACGCCAGATAGCATCGTCGAGGCGACGCACCCACTCATGCTCCACCAGGTAACGCAGTTCGGCTTCATACAGTTCATGACCGAAGTGCTCGCCCATGCCCTCAAGGTTGGTGATACCGGACAGAATCAGTTCACTGTTGCTACCGTAAGTACGGGCATAGTGGCGCGCCAGCGATTCGCTGATGAACGGGTATTTACGACGCAGTTTCGCCGCGTAATCCTCACGATCGCCGCTGATATCGCCGCCAGGCAGCACACACTCTTTGGTCCACGCCGGGCCGATGCCTTTGTAGTACGGCGTCAGTTTTTCCAGCGCATGTTCCGCCAGCTTGCGGTAGGTAGTGAGTTTCCCGCCGAAGACCGACAGCAGCGGCGCCTGGCCGTTTTCGTCATGAATATCGAGCGTGTAATCACGGGTGATCGCCTGCGGCGAATCGGATTCGTCATCGCAGAGCGGACGCACGCCGGAGTAGGTCCAGGCGATATCCTCACGCGTCAGCTGTTTCTTAAAATGATCGTTGTAGACATTGAGCAGGTAGTTGATCTCATCTTCGTCAATCTTCACGTTTTTCGGATCGCCGTGATATTCAACATCAGTAGTACCAATAATGGAGAACTCATCCATCCACGGGATGACAAAGACAATACGTTTATCTTCGTTTTGCAGAATATAGGCCTGCTTCTGCGCATGGGCGCGCGGCACCACAATGTGGCTGCCTTTGATCAGGCGAATGCCGTATGGCGAAGGCAGTTTCATGCCGTCATCGAAGAACTCTTTCACCCACGGGCCGGTGGCATTCACCAGACCGCGTGCCTTCCAGCTAAATTTTTCGCCGGTATCGATATCTTCCGCTTCTACCACCCACAGGCCGTTTTCACGGCGCGCGCTGGTGGCGCGAGTGCGGGTCATCACTTTCCCGCCTTTACGCTCAACCATCTGCGCATTTGCCAGCACCATGCGCGCATCATCGACCCAGCAGTCGGAATATTCGAATCCGCGCACGATTTCCGGTTTCAGCACCGATTCTGAGCCAAATCGCAACCCTTTCGATGCCGGCAGGCTGGTACGTTTACCGAGGTGATCGTACATAAACAGACCAATACGAATCATCCACGCCGGACGCAGGTGAGGGCGGTGCGGCAGGCGAAAACGCATCGGGAAGGCGATATGCGGTGCCATTTTCAGCAGCACTTCACGTTCGGCGAGCGCTTCGCTCACCAGGCGGAATTCGTAGTGTTCAAGGTAGCGCAGGCCACCGTGAATCAATTTAGAGCTGTTGCTGGATGTCGCGCAGGCGAGATCCTGAGCCTCAAGCATGAGCACGGATAAACCACGCCCTGCGGCGTCAACCGCGATACCGGCACCGTTGATGCCCCCGCCTATCACAATCAGATCTTTGGTTTCCATGCTATCCTCACGCACTTTCGTAAAAGCTCAATAATGTTCGATATCGCTCATAATAGCAAAGGAACGCGCTTTTGGTAACATCAAAAAAACAATTTAGAGTGATATGCATAACATAATGGCGCATCACCGGGGTCACGACGTACACTTGTCGCAGCCTAGCCATAATTCGTGTCAATAAAGAGAACGCCATGGATCAGTTTGAATGTATTAATGTCGAAGAGACCCACCAGAAATTGCAGCAGCAGGCCGTGCTGGTCGATATCCGCGATCCGCAGAGTTTCGCGATGGGCCATACGCCGGGCGCGTTTCACCTCACCAACGACACGCTGGGCGCGTTTATGCGCGACAACGATTTCGACACGCCAGTGATGGTGATGTGCTATCACGGCAACAGCAGTAAAGGTGCCGCGCAATATCTGTTGCAGCAGGGCTATGAAGAGGTCTACAGCGTCGACGGTGGTTTCGATGCGTGGCATCGCCACTTCCCGGCAGAAGTCGAGCACGGCACGCTTTAGGCGAAGCGCGACTCTCCGCTATACTGTCTCTCTTTGTATGGACTAAGCGACGCCCGTCATGTTGATGATTACCTCTTTTGCTAACCCCCGCGTCGCCCAGGCGTTTGTCGACTATATGCAGACTCAGGGCGTTATCCTGACCATCCAGCACCATGAGCAGACTGACATCTGGCTGGCGGACGAAAGCCAGGCCGAACGCGTGCGCACAGAGCTGGCGTGCTTTCTGGAAAACCCCGCCGATCCGCGCTATCTGGCGGCAAGCTGGCAATCCGGACAGACCGACAGCGGATTGCACTACCGCCGTTTCCCTCTTTCAGCCGCCCTGCGCGAGCGCGGCGGACCGCTGACTATCGCCATCTCCGTGCTCTGCATTATCGTCTTCCTGCTGATGAACGTGATGGGCGATGAAGTCGTTATGGCGTGGCTCGCCTGGCCGTGGGATGAGAGCCTGCGCTTTGAAGCCTGGCGCTACTTCACCCATGCGATCATGCACTTTTCGCTGCTGCACATCCTCTTTAACCTCTTCTGGTGGTGGTATCTTGGCGGCGCGGTGGAGAAGCGGCTCGGCAGCGGCAAACTGGTAGTGATCACGCTGATTAGCGCGCTGTTGAGCGGTTTTGTGCAGCACCAGCTTACCGGCCCCTGGTTCGGCGGTCTCTCCGGGGTGGTCTACGCGCTGATCGGTTATGTCTGGCTGCGCGGCATACGCGACCCGGAACCGAAAGTAGCGCTTCCGAACGGCCTGTTTATCTTTACGGTGTTACTGATGGTGGCGGAATGGTTCGGCTTAACCGGCTTCGCCATTGCCAGCGGCGCGCATACGGCAGGGATTGTTATTGGCCTGGCGATGGCGCTGGTGGACTCGCAGAATGTGCGAAAACGAACATAATTATCCAGGGACCCATGATGAAACAGACACAGCGTCACGACGCGATTATCGAGCTGGTTAAACAACAGGGATATGTCAGCACCGAAGAGCTGGTTGAACAGTTCTCCGTCAGCCCGCAGACCATTCGCCGCGATCTGAACGATCTGGCCGATCAGAACAAAATCTTGCGTCACCACGGCGGTGCGGCGCTGCCTTCCAGCTCGGAAAACACCTCGTGGCACGACCGGAAAACGACGCTGGCGGCGGAAAAAGAGCGTATTGCCCGCCGCGTTGCCGAGCAGATCCCCAATGGCGCGACGCTGTTTATCGATATCGGCACCACGCCGGAAGCGGTGGCCCATGCGCTGCTCGACCACAGCGAACTGCGGGTTGTCACCAACAACCTCAACGTCGCTAATACCTTAATGAAGAAGTCGGATTTCCGCGTCATTCTGGCGGGCGGCGAACTGCGTAGCCGCGACGGCGGTATCGTCGGCGAAGCGACCCTCGATTTTATCTCCCAGTTCCGCCTCGATTTCGGTATCCTGGGTATCAGCGGCATCGATGCAGACGGCTCGCTGCTGGAGTTTGACTACCATGAAGTGCGCACCAAGCGCGCAATCATTGAGAACTCGCGCCATGTGATGCTGGTGGTGGATCACTCGAAGTTTGGCCGCAATGCGATGGTCAATATGGGCAGCATCAGCCTTGTCGATGCGGTCTACACCGATGTGATGCCGCCCGCAGGCGTGATGCAGGTGATCAGCCACAACAATGTGCAGCTGGAACTCTGCTAGCCGTTATACCCCATAACCCATGATTTTCAGCAGCCGCTGGGCATGCTGCACCGCATCCTGACGGTGGGCAACGCCCAGCTTCTGATAGAGGTTGCGGATATGGGTTTTGATGGTCGTCGCGGCGACAGCCAGCTCGCCGGCGATCTGCTCGTTGCTGTACCCCGAATAGATAAGCCCAAGCACCTGCCATTCACGCTGGGTCAGTGGACTGGTGCGGATCAGCTCCGGTACTTCCGGGTGCGTCAGTAAGCGCTCAACAAAGCTCTCATCAAAGTGGGCGAACTTATGCCGGTGATGCTGGTTGATTTCGCGCAGAATGCGCTGGGCGCGGTGCTGATCCAGCTCCGGCAGCGTGTTGAGCTGAATTAACTGACGCAGTTGCTGCGCCATCGGCTCACCCTCAATCACAAAGTGGCTGATAAACCCGGTGCGGTTAGCGAGTTGTAGCGCTTCAAGCAGCACGCGCTGGGCATCGTTTTTGCGCCCGGCATGCCAGTAAAGCTGGTTGAGCAGCAGCAGGTTGCGGTTGATATCGCTCATCAGACGCAGGCTGCGCGCGTTTTCGTTTAACTCCTCCAGCACCATCTCCGCCGGGTCAAAATCTCCCAGCAGGATCTGCGCGCGGGCAATGTTGCGCCACTGGCTTTGCAGGAAGTGGTTATTGGCAAAGGCCGGTTTTGGCGTCTGGCGCAGCCACTGCGCGGCGGCGTTTTTGTCCCCGGTCATTTGCCAGTAGATCATCCGCACTTTATCGGCGTTCGACACCCAGTCGCTGTGATACTGACCGTTGCCGAGCAGGTTCTCCAGCCGGTGCAGGTGGCTGCGGGCATTATCCAGATCGCCACGTGCCAGCGAGACCTGTACAATCAGCGCCAGGCACTGCAACTGCTGCTGCGGTTGCAGCGCAGAGAGCACTTCCATTCCCTGACGCGCGGCGGCTTCCGCCTCGTCGAGCCGCGCCCACGCCCACAGAAGCTGGGCGCGGATGCGGAGTAAAAACTCATGCATCGGCAGCTGTTCAAGGTGCTGCTCACGGATAAGCGCGAAGGCTTTCTCCTGCATCTCCCACGCGGCCTGCAAAAAGCCCTGGGCGAAGAGGATTTCGCTCTGCTGGATCAGGCTCCACAGCGCGTAGTGCCAGACATCGTGACGGCGGGCCATCTGCTCGGTTTGCTGCATCACTGCCAGCGAATTGGCCAGCTCGCCTTTGCAGTGCAGCACTTCGCCATGCACCGAGGTGGCGACAATCCGGCTGTAGTAGTTAGCCAGCGGCAGTTCATCGAGCGCCACCATCGCCAGCCGTTCTGCTTCCACCGGATCGCCATCGTTAATCGCCACCTGGGCGCGCAGGGCGTTGAAATCGCCGTGCAGGGAAGCATCCATCTGGGTCGTCATCTCCTGCTCAGCGCGTGCCAGCAGGGTGTTCACTTCGCTATAGCGGTGCTGGCTTTGCATCAGCCATGCCTGCAACAGCACCAGCCGCGGGTTCTCCAACAGGCTCTCCCACGGCAGCGCTTTCAGCGACTCCTCCAGCAGGCTCAGCTCGCTGTGGTTAAACAGACCCCACGCGTGATTGAGCAGGATATCGCGCAGCATCACGCCGTCGCCCGCCGCCAGCGCGTGGTGGATCGCTTCGCTCGGGAAGCCTTGCGCCATCCAGCTCTCTGCTGCTGCGCGGTGAATATTGGGTAGCTCCGTCGCCAGCTCCCACTGGCAGCGCTGGCGCAGGAAATTGCCGAACAGCGGGTGGTAGCTAAACCACTCGCCGGAATCATCCATGCGCTGTAAAAAAAGCCCCTGACGCTCAATCTCCTCCAGCCGCATCTGCCCGTTCTCCTCGCCGGTGACGCGCACAATCAGCGCATCGTTCATCGAGCGCAGCAGGGCACTTTTCAGCAGGAACTGGCGAGTGGCAGGATCGACATTATCCAGCACCTCATCGACCAGATAATCGGAGAGGTGGCTGGCGTTAATGCCCGCGAGGCGGCGCGCGGAATGATGCGGCGCGCTGTGGTTTTGCCGGGCGGAGAGGGCGATCAGTTGCAGCGCCGTGGCCCAGCCGGCGACATCATCACACAGCCTGCTGCTCTCAGCCGCTTCGATCGGCGCGTTCAGGCGGCAGTCAAAAAACTGCTTCGCCTCCTGGTGGGTAAAGGCCAGCTGTTGGCTGCCCACTTCGAGCAACTGTTCGCGCACGCGCAGGTTGGCAATCCCCAGTTGCGGCAGGTTACGCGAGAGCACAATCAGGGTCAGGTTTTCCGGCTGATGGCGCAGGAAGAAGCGCATCGCATCGTGGATCACCGGGTTGGTAATCAGATGGTAATCATCAATCACCAGATAGAGCGGGCGCTGCCATTCGGTCAGTTCGACAAACAGCTGGGAGAAGAGTGAAGGCAGGCTGGCGTACTGGCGTTTTTGCGCCATCACTTCGCTGCTGACGCAATGCCCGCCGGTGGCCTGCTGCACCGCGGCGATAAAGTAACTGGCGAAGCGCTCCTGCTGATTATCCCCCTCATCGAGCGAGAACCAGCCGACGTCGCTTTTCCCCGCCGCCCACTGCGAGACGAGGGTGGTCTTGCCGTAGCCCGCAGGGCTGGTTACCAGCGCAAGCCGATAATTGTTGGCGCCGGAAAGTTTCGCCAGCAGACGTTCGCGCACCACCGTATGGTCGAGACGAACCGGGCGACTTAATTTGGACGGAATCAACATAGTTATCACTTCACTGTGAGGGAGAACTGAGATGCGATTTTTTTTGTGCTTCGTAATTAATCTCAATACGTTCGGACAGATGAGGAAATATTGCAAGTTATGTCCGGATCTGACGATTGTGAATTTGCACTATGTCACAGTTCTATTTTAGTAACGAATAAATCGACCCCGGACGCAGCGGGCGGCTGGGCAAAAGCGGGCACATTTTCCGCAGAAAAAAATAGGCCATATTAATAGGTCGCGTAAAAGCAACGCGCAATTAGCGAAACGGTAACGTCGCCGCGCATAAAATATTATTTCGCCGCGTTCTCTGCGCGCGTAAAACAATTTATTACCGAAACGGCATTTCATTATCGACTCACCGTGCGATAAAAATTTTAGGTGGCGGCGATCACATTTTTTCGCTCATCCCCGCTACTCCTCCCTGTCTAATCCCCGCCAGGATGAGGAAGTGCTACCCGTAGATCTGCACACTAGCGCTAATGTCGATTATCTTCACACAGGACCCGGATTTTTATGACAAAGCCAACGTTTGATAAAGCGCAATTTGAAGCGGCCCTGACGCGCCAGTGGCAGCGTTTTGGGGTTCACTCTGCAACGGAAATGACAACTCGCCAGTGGTGGCATGCCGTGAGCGGCGCGCTGGCGGAACTGTTGGCGGCGCAGCCTGCGCCAAAAGCGGCGAAGGAGCAGCGCCACGTTAACTACATCTCAATGGAGTTTTTGATCGGTCGCCTGACGGGCAACAACCTGCTGAACCTCGGCTGGTATGAGGCGGTCGGCGAAGTGTTGCAGGCGCACGATATCCAGCTGACCGATCTGCTGGAAGAGGAGATCGATCCGGCGCTCGGTAACGGCGGCCTGGGGCGTCTGGCGGCCTGTTTCCTCGACTCAATGGCGACCGTCGGCCAACCTGCCACAGGTTATGGCCTCAACTACCAGTACGGGCTGTTTCGCCAGTCCTTTGTCGACGGCCAGCAGCATGAAGCGCCGGATGACTGGCATCGCCGCAGCTACCCGTGGTTCCGCCATAACGAACAGCTGGATGTGCAGGTCAACATTGGCGGCAAAGTGAGTAAAGAGGGGCAGTGGCAACCGGCCTTTACCCTCGTGGGCGAAGCCTGGGATCTGCCGGTGATTGGCTACCGCAACGGCATTACCCAGCCGCTGCGCCTGTGGCAGGCCACCCACGCGCATCCGTTTAATCTCACCAAATTCAACGATGGCGATTTCCTGCGCGCGGAGCAGACGGGTATCGACGCTGAAAAGCTCACCAAAGTGCTCTACCCGAACGACAACCATCAGGCCGGTAAAAAGCTGCGTCTGATGCAGCAATATTTCCAGTGCGCCTGCTCGGTGGCGGACATTCTGCGCCGCCATCACCTGGCCGGGCGCAAACTGGCGCAACTGCCGGATTACGAAGTGATCCAACTGAACGATACCCACCCGACCATCGCCATTCCTGAACTGCTGCGCGTGCTGCTTGATGAGCATCAGCTGAGCTGGGATGACGCCTGGGCGATCACTAGCCGTACTTTTGCTTACACCAACCATACGCTGATGCCGGAAGCGCTCGAGCGCTGGGATGAGTCACTGGTGAAAGCGCTGCTGCCGCGCCATATGCAGATCATCAAACGCATCAACGAGCGTTTTAAAGCGCAGGTTGAGCAGACCTGGCCGGGCAATAAAGCGGTGTGGGCAAAACTGGCGGTGGTGCATGACAAGCAGGTGCGCATGGCCAACCTCTGCGTGGTTGGTGGCTTTGCCGTTAACGGCGTGGCCGCGCTGCACTCGGATCTGGTGGTGAAAGATCTCTTCCCGGAATACCACCAGCTGTGGCCGGGCAAATTCCATAACGTCACCAACGGCATCACGCCGCGCCGCTGGATCAAACAGTGCAACCCGCTGCTGGCCGCGCTGCTCGATAAGACGCTGAAAAAAGAGTGGGCCAACGATCTCGATCAATTAATCAATCTTGAGAAGTACGCCGACGATGCGGCATTTCGCCAGCACTATCGCGACATTAAGCGGCAAAACAAAGTGCGTCTGGCGGAATTTGTCAAAGCGCGCACCGGTATTGTGATCAACCCTGAAGCGATTTTTGATATCCAGATCAAGCGTTTGCATGAGTACAAACGCCAGCACCTTGGCCTGCTGCATATCATTGCGCTCTATAAGGAGATCCGCGAAAACCCGCAGGCGAACCGCGTACCGCGCGTCTTCCTGTTTGGCGCAAAAGCGGCGCCGGGTTACTACCTGGCGAAGAATATCATCTACGCTATCAACAAAGTGGCAGACGTAATTAACAACGATGCGTCGATTGGCGACCAGCTGAAAGTTGTGTTCCTGCCGGATTATTGCGTCTCGGCGGCGGAAAAACTGATCCCGGCGGCGGATGTCTCCGAGCAGATCTCAACCGCGGGCAAAGAGGCTTCCGGCACCGGCAACATGAAGCTGGCGCTCAACGGCGCATTAACGGTCGGCACACTGGATGGCGCTAACGTTGAAATCGCTGAGCAGGTGGGCGAAGAGAATATCTTTATCTTCGGTCACACCGTTGAGCAGGTGAAGGCGTTGAAAGCGAAAGGTTACGACCCGGTCAAGTGGCGTAAAAAAGATAAGCTGCTTGATGCGGTACTGAAAGAGCTGGAGAGCGGGAAATACAGCGGCGGCGATAAGCATGCCTTCGACCAGATGCTGCACAGCATCGGCAAACAGGGCGGCGATCCCTACCTGGTGATGGCGGATTTCGCCGCCTATGTCGAGGCGCAAAAGCAGGTGGATGTGCTCTATCGCGACCAGGAGGCCTGGACGCGTGCGGCGATCCTCAATACCGCGCGCTGCGGCATGTTCAGCTCTGACCGCTCGATCCGCGATTACCAGACCCGCATCTGGCAGGCAAAACGTTAAGGAAGCGCAATGCAGAGTAAACGTCTGGAACAGGCCGCGCTGACGGCAGGAATCAGCCCAAATTATATCAATGCGCACGGTAAACCGCAGTCCATCAGTGCGCAGACCAAACAGCGGTTACTGGATGCAATGCACCCTGTCCCGGCGACGGTAAATGCTGCACCTGTGCCGGCGGTACAGGTGTTTATTCACGGTAAAAAGAAGCGGCTGGTGGTCTCCGGTAAGGGGCAATACCAGTGGCAGCTGACG
This sequence comes from Kosakonia sp. Marseille-Q7440, assembly GCF_965119485.1. Taxonomy (NCBI): domain Bacteria; kingdom Pseudomonadati; phylum Pseudomonadota; class Gammaproteobacteria; order Enterobacterales; family Enterobacteriaceae; genus Kosakonia; species Kosakonia sp. Marseille-Q7440. The sequence goes on from NZ_CBCPLT010000002.1 coordinate 489,193, forward strand.
ACCGAAGCGGGCAAAACCTATCAGGGCGAGGTAAGCGGCGGTGACGATCTACCGCTGCCAGGCGGCCTGGCGCTGGGTTACCACTCTCTGACGCTGACACAGAAAAAGCAGCAGTGGACGTGCCGGGTAATTATCGCGCCTGCCCGCTGTTATGAGCCGCAGGCGCTGCGTGACGGTAAAAAATTGTGGGGTGCCTGCGTGCAGCTCTACACGCTGCGTTCTGAAAACAACTGGGGGATCGGCGATTTCGGCGATCTGAAACAGATGCTCTCCGGCGTCGGCGAGCGCGGCGGCGCGTTTATCGGGCTGAACCCGATTCATGCGCTCTATCCCGCTTACCCGGAGAGCGCCAGCCCCTATAGCCCGTCGTCTCGCCGCTGGCTGAACATAATCTATATCGACGTTAACGCAGTAGAGGATTTTGCCCAGAGCAAAGCGGCGCAGGCGTGGTGGAAAAAAGCCGCCACCCAGAAGGCGCTGCGCGCTGCCCGCGAAAGCGAGTGGGTCGACTATTCGGCGGTTACCGCCCTGAAGCTGACGGCACTGCGCATGGCGTGGCAAGGCTTCAGCCAGCGCGGCGAGAATGATGAACAGTTTGCCGCTTTCCGCGCTTTCGTTGAGCAGGAGGGCGACAGCCTTTACTGGCAGGCGGCGTTCGATGCGCTGCATGCGTTCCAGGTGCAGGAAGATCCGCTGCACTGGGGCTGGCCGGCCTGGCCACAGGGCTATCAATCCATCGACAGCCCGGAGGTGAAAGCCTTTTGCCAGCAGCATGCCGATGAGGTCAATTTCTACCTCTGGTTGCAGTGGCTGGCATTTACGCAGTTCGCCGAGTGTTGGCAAACCAGCCAGGGTTACCAGATGCCGATTGGCCTCTATCGCGACCTGGCGGTTGGCGTGGCGGAAGGCGGCGCGGAAACCTGGTGCGATCGTGAGCTCTACTGCCTGAAAGCCTCCGTTGGCGCACCGCCGGATATTCTCGGGCCGCTGGGGCAAAACTGGGGCTTACCGCCGATGGATCCGCACGTTATGCAGACGCGCGGCTATGCGCCGTTTGTCGACCTGCTGCGCGCGAATATGAAAAATTGCGGCGCGCTGCGTATCGATCATGTGATGTCGATGCTGCGCCTGTGGTGGATACCCTACGGTGAAACAGCGGATCAGGGAGCGTATGTTCACTATCCGGTTGACGATCTGCTGGCGATCCTCGCCCTTGAGAGCCATCGTCACCAGTGCATGGTGATCGGTGAAGATCTCGGTACCGTTCCGCAGGAGATCGTCGGCAAGCTGCGGCGCGGCGGCGTTTACTCCTACAAAGTGCTCTATTTCGAAAACGACGATAAAGTGTTCCACGCTCCCGAAGCGTGGCCGGCGCAGTCGATGGCGGTTGCCACCACCCACGATCTGCCGACCCTGCGCGGCTACTGGGAGAGCGGTGATTTAACCCTTGGCAAAACGCTGGGCCTCTACCCGGATGAAGAGTTGCTGAGCGGTTTATATGACGATCGTGAGCAGGCAAAACAGGGGCTGCTGACGGCGCTGCATCAGCATGGCTGCTTGCCGCAGCGCACGGGCAAAAAGGCGTTACGCATGCCGATGTCGTCGATCCTTAATCGCGGTTTGCAACGCTATATTGCTGACAGCAACAGCGCTCTGCTGGGGCTGCAACCGGAGGACTGGCTGGATATGTCGTCGCCGGTTAACGTGCCCGGCACCAGCGATCAGTATCAAAACTGGCGGCGTAAGCTTGCGGTTTCGCTTGAGGAGATGTTTGCCGATGAGACGGTAAACAGGCTGATTAAGGATCTCGACCGCCGCCGTAAGGCCGCCGGAAAACGGTAATAAAAATGCCCGGCCGCGTAATGCGCCCGGGCATATTGCCGGATGGCGGCTACGCCTTATCCGGCCTACGCCGTTTCAGTAACACAGAACCTGTAGGTCGGATAAGCGCAAGCGCCATCCGGCAAGCGTTTTCAGCCACATCAATCCGCATTCACAGGCCGGATAAGCGAAGCGCCATCCGGCATGCGGTAGCAGCCACATCAACCCGCATTGTAGGCCGGAGAAGCAAAGCGCCATCCGGCACGTGGTTTCAGCCACATCAATCCGCATCGTAGGCCGGATAAGCGAAGCGCCATCCGGCAAGCGGTTTCAGCCACATCAACCCGCATCGTAGGCCGGATAAGCGAAGCGCCATCCGGCAATTCCTGCCTCAGACCACCATCCCTAACAGCAGGCAGCCCACCAGGCCACATACCGAAATAATGGTTTCCAGCGCGGACCACGAACGCATGGTTTCACCGATGGTGAGGTTGAAATACTCCTTAAACAGCCAGAAACCCGGATCGTTAACGTGTGAGAAGATTACGCTCCCTGAGCCAACGGCAATCACCATCAACTCCGGGCTTACGCCAGTTGTGGCGATCAGCGGAGCCGCGATGCCACCTGCGGTAATTGCCGCAACGGTTGCGGAGCCGAGCGCAATACGCAGCACGGCGGCAATCGACCAGGCCATAAACAGCGGAGAGAGGTTGGTGGCATGCATCATTGAGGCGATGTACTTATCCACGCCGCTGTCGACCAGCACCTGCTTGAACGCGCCGCCGCCGCCGATGATCAGTAGCATCATGGCGATGATTTTGATCGAACTGGTCAGCGTCTCGTTGATATCGTCCATCGAACGGCCGCGATTCAGACCAAAGGTGAAGACCGCAATCAGCACCGCAATCATGGTCGCCATCACCGGGTCACCAAAGAACTCAGCGTAGGGCAGCAGGGCGTGGCCTTTCGGCAGCACCATCTCCGCCACGGCGCGCAGCGCCATCAGGATCACCGGCACCAGCGATGTCCAGACGCTGACGCCAAAGCCCGGCATCTCTTCTTCGCTAAAGGTTTTTGAGTTGTAGAGCCCTTCCGGGATCGGTTTGTCGATATTTTTCAGGAAACGGGCGTAAACCGGGCCAGCGAGGATCACTGTCGGAATGCCGAGCAGCGTACCGTAGAGCAGGGTTTTACCCATATCAGCATGGAAAATGGTGGCGATAGCGGTTGGGCCCGGGTGCGGCGGCAGGAAGCCGTGCGTCACGGAAAGCGCCGCTGCCATCGGCACGCCGACATAGAGCAGGGGAATGCGCGCGGAAGCCGCAACGGTAAAGACCAGCGGCAGCAGCAGTACAAAACCTACTTCGTAGAAGAGGGCGAAACCGACGGTAAAACCGGTTAACACGATTGCCCACTGGATGTGCTTGCGACCAAACTTTTCAATCAGCGTGGTGGCAATGCGCTGCGCGCCGCCGCAGTCCGCCAGCAGCTTACCCAGCATGGCACCGAAGCCCATGATCAGCGCAAGGCTGCCCAGCGTTCCGCCAACGCCGGCTTTGATCGATTTAATCACCGCATCCAGCGGCATGCCCTGCATCATCCCCACGGCAAGCGCGACGAGGATCAGAGCGATAAATCCGTTCATTTTGAAACGGATCATGAGTAACAGTAGGAGAGCAACACCGATAGCAACGATGACTAATGGCATGATTTACCTGGCCTTTAATTTGTTATGGGTAACGTCAGTGTTTTCGGGCAGCCGCTTTCAAAAGGTGAAATCGCGCTGCGGCACCGTTTCGGCTTACATCCATTGCTGAAAATTGTAGTCGGATGTTTTTTATCTTGTCGGTGCCGGTCGGGATGATACGGGTAACATCCCGATAAAGAGAATCACCCGGCGGATCAAAATGTAAGAAGTGAGAGCTTCGTCATACTAACGGCAGAGTAAAAGTAGGGGGGTATTTGCCGGATGGCGGCTGCGCCTTATCTGGCCTACGGGGCGGGGGAGCGGGCTTGTGGGTTGAAGCGGTTTGATTGCCGGGTGGCGGCTGTGCCTTATCCGGCCTACGGTGCGGGGGAGCAGGCTTGTGGGTTGAGGCGGTTTGAGTGCCGGATGGCGGCTACGCCTTATCCGGCCTACGGGGGCGGAGGAAAAGGCTAATGGGATGGAGAGGTTTGATTGCTGGGTGGGGGCACGCGTTAGCAGACCCGTAAGGGCTGCCATGAAGGAGTAGGCCCGGTAAGCGAAGCGCCACCGGGCAACATACTCAAAGCGCAAAGAGGCTTAGTAGTAAGAGTGCTCGCCGCGCTGGTGCTCGGTGAGGTCGCGTACGCCGGCGAGTTCCGGGAACTCGTTCAGCAGCTGCTTCTCGATGCCTTCTTTCAGGGTTACGTCAACCATGGAGCACCCGTTACAGCCGCCGCCGAATTGTAGAATGGCGTAGCCTTCATCGGTGATCTCCATCAGCGTAACGCGACCGCCGTGGCCTGCGAGCTGCGGGTTGATCTGCGATTGCAGTAAATACTCCACGCGCTCCATCAGCGGGGCGTCGTCAGAGACTTTACGCATTTTGGCATTCGGAGCTTTCAGCGTCAGCTGAGAGCCCAACTGGTCGGTGACAAAATCGATTTCCGCATCTTCCAGATACGGCGCGCTCAGCTCATCGACATAGGCAACCAGTTGTTCAAATTTCAGTGCGGTATCGGTGGCTTCGACCGCATCCGGCGGACAGTAAGAGACACCACACTCTGCGTTTGGCGTGCCTGGGTTGATCACAAATACGCGGATTTGTGTCCCTTCTTCCTGATTCGCCAGCAGTTTGACAAAGTGCGCTTGGGCAGCGTCGGAAATACGGATCATAGCAATGGCCTAATAGTTGACTATTTTACTCGGTTATAATACGCCCATCATCGAGGGTCTACAAGGTTCGACACAGGCACCAGACCTGAACAGTGGCTGCGCCGCTGCGTAAAAGCAGCTGGCTGATCTCTGCGACCGTGCTGCCGGTGGTGACGACATCATCCACAATAACGATATGGAGACCCGCTACTGGCAATTCAAGACGGAAGGCGTTTTTCACGTTCCTTTTACGTAGCCGTGCCGCTAACTGATGCTGAACCGGCGTCGCCCGCTGTCGCCTGAGCGCCGCGCGCGGGTAAGGGCAGCGCAGCCAGCGCGAAAGGCTTCTGCACAGCAGATCGCTCTGATTGAACCCTCTTCGCCACTGGCGGCGGCCGTGCAGCGGCACGCTCACCAGCATATCCGGTGGCGGCAGGGCATTGATGCGCCGCGCACTGTGGACCGCCAGCAGCAGCAGGCGCGCCAGCGCGGGAGCCATCTCCGGGCGCGGATGGAATTTAAACTGATGCACCAGCAGGCTGAGCGGCGGCGCATAGCGGCTAACGGCAATCAGCCGCTGCCAGGGTGGCGCGCGGCGTAAACAGCGCCCGCAGGGAAGCCGTTCACAGGCGGTGGGTAAACCGCACAAAGGGCAAACTTTTTCTCGCCGTTGCAGGCTTCGCGTACAGCGCGAACAGACCCCCCAGTGGCTGAGCATTAATGGCATCAGGCATAGCCAGCACAATCCCGGCACTGTTAGCATGTGGCACCTCCTTGTGTGAAAGAAGAGAACGATAACTGATGAGTGAAATCTGGTGGCAAACCAAAGGCGAAGGAGATGCGCATCTTGTGCTGCTGCACGGCTGGGGGCTGAATGCACAAGTATGGGATTGCATTACGGCGGAACTCAGCTCGCATTTTACGCTGCACCTGGTCGATCTTCCGGGGTATGGCCGCAGCCGCGGTTTTGGCGCGCAGACCCTGGCGCAGATGGCGCAGTGCGTTTTAGCCGAGGCGCCGGAAAAAGCGATATGGCTCGGCTGGAGCCTCGGCGGGCTGGTGGCAAGCCAGATTGCGCTGCAGGCACCGGAAAGGGTAAGCGCGCTGGTTACCGTCGCCTCCTCGCCCTGTTTCAGCGCGCGTGACGCGTGGCCGGGAATTAAACCTGAAGTGCTGGCCGGTTTTCAGCACCAGCTTAGCGAGGATTTTCAACGCACGGTTGAGCGCTTTCTGGCGCTGCAAACCATGGGCAGCGATACCGCGCGTCAGGATGCGCGCTTGCTGAAAAGCGCCGTCTTATCGCTGGATATGCCGTCGACGGAGGTGCTGAACGGCGGGCTGGAGATTTTGAAGACGGTCGATCTGCGCGAGGCGTTGCAGAGCCTGTCGCTGCCGTTTTTGCGCCTATATGGTCATCTTGATGGATTAGTGCCGCGTAAGATTGTGCCACTGCTTGATGAGATGTGGCCCGCAAGCGAGTCGATTATCTTCCCGAAAGCGGCCCATGCACCGTTTGTGTCGCACCCTGAAGCTTTTTGCGACGCGCTGCTGGCGCTGAAAGCGAAGTTGTAGAAAGGAAAAGCGCTTTGCCAGCCGTGCAAAGCGCTACAGGTTTACACCTCTTTGAGCTGCCCGTTCTGGCGAACGACAGGGATCGGCAGCCAGGCGCGGATACAGAGCCCGCCGCGCTCGCTGGTGCCCAGTTCCAGCAGTCCGTTATGGTTATCGACAATACGCTGGACAATCGCCAGGCCTAAGCCGGTGCCGCTGGTGCTGCGGGCGCTGTCGCCGCGCACAAACGGCTGGAATAGATGCTCTCGCTGCTCGGGCTTAATGCCCGGGCCATCATCTTCCACCTGGAACCAGGCGCGGTTCAGCTCCGTGCCGCTGCTGACTTTGATCCAGCCATTGCCGTAGCGCGCCGCGTTGACCACCATATTGGCGACCGCGCGTTTAATCGAGAGCGGATGCATGCGCACGATGATTTCACCCTCTTGCAGACCGGTGTCGATTTCACGTTCGTAGCCGCTCTCTGCGGCAATCACTTCTCCGAGCACGGCGTTAAGATCCGCCGCTTCCATCGGCATCTCCTGGCCGGTGCGCAGGTAGTCGATAAACTGCTCGATAATCGCGTTGCACTCTTCGATATCTTTGTTGATGGATTCAGCCAGATAGCCATCCTCTTCACCCATCATCTCGGTCGCCAGACGAATACGCGTTAACGGTGTGCGCAGATCGTGGCTGACGCCCGCCATCAGCAGCGTGCGGTCATCCGCCAGCTGTTTGACACCCGCCGCCATCTGGTTGAAGGCGCGGGTCACCGAGCGCACCTCCGATGCGCCATACTCCCGCAGCGGCGGCGGGATCTGCCCTTTCCCCACTTTCAGGGCGGCATGTTCAAGGTCAACAAGGGGTCGGTTCTGAATACGGATAAAGAGCCACGCGCCGCCGATAGCCAGCAGCATAATCGCCAGCGTATAGCGGAAGAGCGGGGAGAAATCGCCCTGATGAATTTCCGTGAGCGGTACGCGCACCCAAATGTTGGGTGACAGCCAGGTTTTCAGCCACACCACCGGCGAACTTTTGTTCACCTCAACGCGTACTTCGGTCGGTCCGCCGAGCTGCTGCGCCATCTGCTGGCTCAGAAACTCATAGTGCTGCGCCCAACGCAGGCCGGCATCTTCCGCCGCCTCGTTGGAGTAGAGAGAAATGCCTAATTCGCGATAGATCTCGCGGCGAAATGCCGGGGGCACCACCAGCTGCGTGCCATCCTCCAGTTGCAGTTTATCGGTCATCAGCATACGAACTTCGTAAGCAAGAACCTTATTGAACTGCTGAAGGCTTGGCAAAATGGCGAAATTCAGTACCACCAGGTACGTCGTCACCAGGCTGACGAACAGCAAAGTGACGATGAGCAGCAGCGTGCGGGCAAAGGAACTTCGCGGCGAGAAACGCACTCGCATCATGCTTTAGCGCCGTCCGGTACAAATACGTAGCCCAGGCCCCAGACGGTCTGAATATAACGCGGATGCGCCGGATCCTCTTCCACCATGCGGCGCAGGCGGGAGATCTGCACGTCGATGGAGCGCTCCATCGCCGAGTATTCACGACCGCGCGCCAGGTTCATCAGCTTATCGCGCGACAGCGGCTCGCGCGGATGGCTGACCAGCGCTTTCAGCACCGCAAACTCACCGCTGGTTAACGGCATCGGCTCATCTTCGCGGAACATTTCGCGGGTGCCGAGGTTCAGTTTGAACTTACCAAAGGCGATAACCGCTTCTTCCTGAGAGGGGGCGCCCGGCAGTTCATTAGCCTGGCGACGCAGCACCGCACGGATACGTGCCAGCAGTTCACGCGGGTTGAAGGGTTTGGGAATATAGTCGTCGGCACCGATCTCCAGCCCGACAATGCGGTCAACCTCTTCGCCTTTTGCCGTCACCATAATGATCGGCATCGGGTTGCTCTGGCTGCGCAGACGGCGGCAGATAGAGAGACCATCTTCGCCCGGCAGCATCAGATCCAGCACCATCAGATGGAAGGATTCGCGGGTTAACAAACGATCCATTTGTTCCGCGTTAGCCACGCTACGAACCTGGAAGCCCTGCTCAGTAAGGTAACGCTCGAGCAATGCGCGCAGACGCATATCGTCATCCACGACCAGAATCTTATAATTCTCTTGCATTGTTTTTACTCCCAAAGGTTCCGACAATAATGTTTCCGTATTCTAAAAAAGTGCGCGTTAACGACCAGCGAAATCTGGTATACATTCTAGTCGAAATTGTTACAAAGCATATTTAACAGCAGCTTATATGCATATTGCATCACATAAAGCATGATTAATCCGCACGTTACCGCGTTCCGTTTGTAAAGTGCAGCGAAGACATTAATAAGGCCCATCAATGAAAACGCCCCTGATTACCCGTGAAGGTTACGACAAACTGAAGCAGGAACTCGATTTTCTCTGGCGTCAGGAGCGCCCGGAAGTGACAAAAAAGGTCACCTGGGCGGCAAGCCTCGGCGACCGCAGTGAAAACGCTGATTATCAATACAACAAAAAACGCCTGCGCGAAATCGATCGTCGCGTGCGTTACCTGACAAAATGCCTCGAAAATTTAAAAATCGTCGATTATTCGCCGCAACAGGAAGGAAAGGTCTTTTTTGGTGCCTGGGTGGAGATTGAAAACGACGATGGCGATACCCTGCGTTTTCGCATTGTCGGCTACGACGAAATTTTCGGCCGCAAAGATTACATCTCTATCGATTCGCCGATGGCCCGCGCGCTGCTGAAAAAAGAGGTCGGCGATGTGGCGGTAGTGCAGACACCGGGTGGTGAAGCGACCTGGTACGTCAACGAGATCGTCTACGTAAAATAAGTGCCCGGATGAGTCTGAGAGCGCCCGCCAACGGCTGGCATTTTGCTGTGTCAGTCCGTATAACTGTCCCCTGATTTTTTGTTCAGAAGATGATGAAAGACATGATGAATGATTCGCTCTGCCGCATTATTGCGGGTGAACTTAAGGCACGAACCGAACAGGTGGAATCCGCCGTTCGCCTGCTTGATGAAGGCAACACTGTCCCGTTTATCGCGCGTTACCGTAAAGAGGTGACCGGCGGTCTGGACGACACGCAGCTGCGTCAACTTGAAACCCGTCTCGGCTACCTGCGCGAGCTGGAAGAGCGCCGCCAGGCGATCCTGAAATCGATCGGCGAGCAGGGCAAACTGAGCGATGAGCTGGCGCAGGCGATTAACGGCACCCTGAGCAAAACTGAACTCGAAGATCTCTATCTTCCCTACAAACCGAAACGCCGCACGCGCGGGCAGATCGCTATTGAAGCGGGTCTCGAGCCGCTGGCGGATTCGCTGTGGAACGATCCGTCGCAGGATCCTGATACTCTTGCAGCGACCTTCGTAGATGCTGACAAAGGCGTTGCCGACAGCAAAGCGGCCCTCGACGGCGCGCGTTACATCCTGATGGAGCGCTTCGCGGAAGATGCCGCGCTGCTGGCGAAAGTGCGTAACTACTTATGGAAGAACGCCCATCTCGTCTCGACGGTTGTCGCCGGGAAAGAGGAGGAGGGCGCTAAGTTCCGCGACTACTTCGATCATCATGAACCGCTCTCCACCGTCCCTTCTCACCGCGCGCTGGCGATGTTCCGCGGGCGTAACGAATGTATCCTGCAACTTTCGCTGAACGCCGATCCGCAGTTCGATGAGCCACCAAAAGAGAGCCACGGCGAGCAGATTATTATCGATCACCTTGGCCTGCGCCTGAATAACGCTCCGGCGGACAGCTGGCGTAAAGGCGTGGTGAGCTGGACCTGGCGCATCAAAGTGCTGATGCATCTGGAAACGGAGCTGATGGGCACGGTGCGTGAGCGTGCGGAAGATGAGGCGATCAACGTTTTCGCCCGCAACCTGCACGATCTGCTGATGGCGGCACCGGCCGGTCTGCGCGCCACCATGGGTCTCGATCCCGGTTTACGTACCGGCGTGAAAGTGGCAGTAGTCGATGCCACCGGCAAACTGGTCGCTACCGACACCATCTACCCACACACCGGGCAGGCGGCAAAAGCGGCAGTGGCCGTGGCGGCGCTGTGCGAAAAGCATAACGTTGAGCTGGTGGCGATTGGTAACGGCACCGCTTCACGCGAAACCGAGCGCTTCTTCCTCGATGTGCAGAAACAGTTCCCGAAAGTGACGGCGCAGAAGGTGATTGTCAGCGAAGCGGGGGCGTCGGTCTACTCCGCCTCTGAGCTGGCGGCGCTGGAGTTTCCTGATCTGGATGTCTCCCTGCGCGGCGCGGTGTCGATTGCCCGTCGCTTACAGGATCCGCTGGCCGAGCTGGTGAAGATCGACCCAAAATCTATCGGCGTCGGCCAGTATCAGCATGACGTCAGCCAGAGCCAACTGGCGCGCAAACTCGATGCGGTAGTAGAAGATTGCGTAAACGCCGTCGGTGTCGATCTCAATACCGCCTCCGTGCCGCTGCTGACGCGCGTGGCCGGGTTAACCCGCATGATGGCGCAGAACATTGTTGCCTGGCGCGATGAAAACGGTCAGTTCCAGAACCGCCAACAGTTGTTAAAAGTGAGCCGCCTCGGGCCGAAAGCTTTTGAGCAGTGCGCGGGCTTTTTGCGTATCAATCACGGCGATAACCCGCTCGACGCCTCTACCGTTCACCCGGAAACCTACCCGGTGGTGGAGCGCATTCTGGCAGCGACAGAACAGTCTCTGCGCGATCTGATGGGCAACAGCACTGAGCTGCGCAAACTGAAAGCGTCAGAGTTTACCGATGAGCAGTTCGGCGTGCCGACGGTGACCGACATCATCAAAGAGCTGGAGAAGCCGGGCCGCGATCCGCGTCCGGAGTTCAAAACCGCGACCTTTGCGGAAGGCGTTGAGACCCTCAACGATCTCCAGCCGGGCATGGTGCTGGAAGGTGCGGTGACAAACGTCACCAACTTCGGCGCGTTCGTCGATATCGGCGTCCATCAGGATGGGCTGGTACATATCTCTTCGCTGGCGGATAAGTTCGTTGAAGATCCGCATACGGTGGTGAAAGCGGGCGATATCGTGAAGGTGAAAGTGCTGGAAGTCGATCTGCCACGCAAACGTATCGCTCTCACTATGCGTCTCAATGAGCAGCCGGGTGAAAGCGCGCCGCGCCGCGGTGGCAATGGCAATGACCGTGATAATGGCAACCGCAACGCCGCCCGTCCGGCGAAAGCGCCGCGTGGTCGCGACACGCAGCCTGCCGGCAACAGCGCGATGATGGATGCGCTGGCAGCGGCGATGGGTAAGAAACGCTAATAGAAAAGCCCTCTTCTCCTGAAGAGGGCTTTTTTTCTTCCGCCCGTTATTTTGCCCGTTGCGCTTAGGGTTTTATTTTCCGCTGAAGAGAATAGTCAGTAAATTGAAGCTATTCCGCGCGCCATTAGCGGTTGAGCTAATATTGACGACATTTATTATATTTCGATGTGTTATTAAACGCGGTTGCCAAATATAAATTTATTCTTATTATTCCCACTCGCTATTCACTATTTGATCCTGAAAATTCCGATATAGCAAATATTGCGCTACATCAAAAAGAGCGTAACTTTTTAATTATCCCCGCCGGAAGCGCACGCTTTGGATTGCTGATAGAAACCATTCTCATTATCATCGTACCCACAGACTCACTCCTCCTCTCTTTGATGACCAAACGTACGTCTCAACGACGCATGAGTGATATTGACTCGCAGAAAAGATAAGTAGGCTCTATGCAATTCTCTCCTGATAGCGCGTGGAAAATTCTCGGTTTCTCGCCAGAAATAAGCCCGGCATGGCGGCAGAAACTTTTATCCCTCGGCATGTTGCCCGGCTCCTCTTTTAATGTTGTTCGCGTTGCCCCTTTGGGCGATCCGGTGCATATCGAAACGCGCCGCGTTAATTTAGTGTTAAGAAAAAAAGATCTCGCCTTTCTTAAATTAGAAGTGGTTTCACGTTAATCGCAACGTTTTCGCGGGGTGCGAAATAAAATGAAAAAAATGACCATTGGCTTAATTGGCAACCCCAATTCAGGCAAGACGACATTATTCAATCAGTTAACCGGTGCCCGCCAGCGCGTCGGTAACTGGGCCGGGGTCACCGTTGAACGCAAAGAGGGGCTCTTTACCACCACCGACCACCAGGTCACACTGGTTGATCTGCCCGGCACTTACTCGCTAACCACCATCTCCGCGCAAACCTCTCTCGATGAGCAGATTGCCTGCCACTACATTCTGAACGGCGATGCCGATCTGCTGATAAACGTAGTGGATGCCTCTAACCTTGAGCGCAACCTCTACCTGACGTTGCAGTTGCTGGAGCTTGGCGTGCCCTGCATTATTGCCCTCAACATGCTGGATATCGCCGAAAAGCAGAAGCTGCGAATTGATATCGATGCGCTCGCCAGCCGCCTTGGCTGCCCGGTGATCCCGCTGGTCTCCACGCGCGGGCGCGGGATCGAGGCGCTGAAACTCGCCATCGATCGCCACCGTGCCAATGACAATGTCGAACTGGTGCACTACGCGCTGCCGCTGGCGCGCGAGGCAGATACGTTGGCCGGGCAGATGCGCGACGCGCTTCCCTGGCAGCAGCGCCGCTGGATGGGCTTGCAGATGCTGGAAGGGGACATCTATAGCCGCGCCAATGCCGATATTTCCGACAGCCAGCTTAACGCCGCGCTTTCGCGCTTGCAGGCGGAGATGGACGATCCGGCGCTGCATATCGCCGATGCGCGTTACCAGGCCATCGCCGCGATTTGCGATACCGTCAGCAATACGCTGACCGCTGAGCCAAGCCGTTTCACCGCCGCCGTTGACCGCATCATTCTCAACCGCTTTCTCGGCTTACCGATCTTCCTGTTTGTCATGTACCTGATGTTCCTCTTCGCCATCAATATTGGCGGGGCGTTCTCACCCATTTTTGATGCCGGTTCGGTGGCGATCTTTATCCACGGTATTCAGTGGCTCGGGTTTACGCTGCACTTCCCGGAGTGGCTAACGGTCTTCCTCGCCCAGGGGCTGGGCGGCGGTGTGAATACCGTGCTGCCGCTGGTGCCGCAACTGGGGATGATGTACCTGTTTATGTCCTTTCTTGAGGACTCCGGCTATATGGCGCGCGCCGCGTTTGTGATGGACCGCCTGATGCAGTCGCTTGGTCTGCCGGGCAAATCCTTTGTACCGCTGATTGTCGGCTTCGGCTGCAACGTGCCGTCGGTGATGGGCGCGCGTACGCTTGATGCGCCGCGTGAGCGGCTGATTACCATCATGATGGCGCCGTTTATGTCCTGCGGCGCGCGGCTGGCGATTTTTGCCGTCTTTGCCGCCGCCTTTTTCGGCCAGCAGGGTGCGGTGGCGGTCTTCTCGCTCTATCTGCTGGGCGTGGTAATGGCAATCCTCACCGGGCTGATGCTGAAATACACGCTGCTGCGCGGTGAAGCATCGCCGTTTGTGATGGAGCTGCCGGTCTACCATGTTCCGCATCTGAAAAGCCTGCTGCTGCAAACCTGGCAGCGGCTGAAAGGCTTTGTTATCCGCGCCGGGAAAGTGATCATTATCGTCAGCATTTTCCTCAGCGCGATGAACAGCTTCTCGCTGAATGGCCGCACGGTGCATAACATCAACGACTCCGCGCTGGCCTCTATCAGCCGCGTCTTTACCCCGCTGTTAGAGCCGATTGGCGTGCAGGGCGATCACTGGCAGGCAACGGTCGGGCTGGTCACCGGCGCGATGGCAAAAGAGGTGGTCGTCGGCACGCTCAACACGCTCTACACCGCGGAAAATATTGAGCAGGAGGCTTTTAACCCGGCGACATTCAGCCTGAGCGATGAACTGATCGCCGCGCTGGAAGAGACCGGCAGCTCCATCAAAGAGACCTTCAGCCTGAGCGTGCTTGCTAACCCGATCGAAGCCAGCAAGGGCGACGGCGAGATGGCGACCGGCACCATGGGGGTGATGAGCCAGAAGTTCGGCAGCGCGGCTGCGGCCTACAGCTACCTGATTTTTGTTCTGCTCTATGTGCCATGCATTACCGCAATGGGCGCGATTGCCCGCGAAGCCAGCCGCGGCTGGATGGGCTTCTCGGTGCTATGGGGGCTGAATATCGCCTACTCGCTCTCCACGCTCTTCTATCAAACCGTCACTTTCCATCAGCATCCGCTCTACAGCCTGACCTGCATGCTGGCGGTGGTGGTGTTTAACGTGCTGGTGATTAGCGTGTTGCGCCGGGCGCGCAGCCGCGTGAATGTTAATCTGCTGGCTACGCGCAGAACGGTAGCCAGCTGCTGCGACAGCCCGGCAAGCGACTGTCATTAAGGAGTCACGTAATGGCATCGCTTATTGAGGTACGCGATCTGCTGGCGTTGCAGGGGCGGATGGAGGCAAGCCAGCTCAGCCTCGCCCTGCATACACCGAGGGCGCTGATCGACGCCATGCTGGCGCGGCTGGAAGCAATGGGGCGCGCGGTGCGTGTTGAAGAGGAGGCGAGCGGTTGCCTGTCCGGCAGTTGCAAAGCGTGCCCGGAAGGCAAATCTGCCTGTTCGCGCGAGTGGTGGATGCTGCGCTAACCGATTCAATACCATAAAAAAACCCGCCTTTCGGCGGGTTTTGTCTCTCTTGCGTAAGCGGATTACAGTTTCGGCCCGGCGCTGACCAGCGCGGCACCCGCAGGCGTATCGGTATACTTCTCGAAGTTCTCGATAAAGAGTTTCGCCAGTTGCGTGGCTTTCTCCTGCCACTGCTCCGGCGACGCGTAGGTTCCGCGCGGATCGAGAATACGGCTCTCAACGCCCGGCAGCGAGGTCGGGATCGCCAGGTCAAACATCGGCAGGGTAAAGGTTTCGGCATCGTCCAGCGAACCATTAAGAATGGCGTCGATAATCGCGCGCGTATCCTTAATGGAGATACGTTTGCCGGTGCCGTTCCAGCCGGTATTCACCAGGTAGGCCTGCGCCCCGGAGGCCTGCATGCGTTTTACCAGCACTTCGGCATACTGCGTCGGGTGCAGCGACAGGAAGGCTGCGCCGAAGCAGGCGGAGAAGGTTGGCGTCGGCTCGGTAACGCCGCGCTCGGTGCCAGCCAGTTTAGCGGTAAAGCCGGAGAGGAAGTGATACTGCGTCTGGCTGGCAGTCAGGCGCGACACCGGTGGCAGAACACCGAACGCATCCGCCGTCAGGAAGATCACTTTGGTGGCGTGACCCGCTTTCGAGACCGGTTTAACAATATTCTGGATATGGTAAATCGGGTAGGAGACGCGGGTGTTCTCGGTTTTCGACGCATCATCGAAGTCGATGCTGCCATCGGCGCGCACGCTGACGTTTTCCAGCAGCGCATCGCGGCGAATAGCATGGAAAATATCAGGTTCTGCCTCTTCGGAGAGACGAATGGTTTTCGCGTAGCAGCCGCCTTCAAAGTTGAAGACGCCATCGTCGTCCCAGCCGTGCTCATCGTCGCCAATCAGGCGGCGTTTCGGATCGGTGGAGAGGGTAGTTTTGCCGGTGCCGGAGAGACCAAAGAAGACGGCAACATCGCCTTTCTCGCCGACGTTTGCCGAGCAGTGCATCGACGCAATCCCTTGCAGCGGCAGCAGGTAGTTCATGATCGAGAACATCCCTTTCTTCATCTCACCGCCGTACCACGTCCCGCCAATCAGTTGGATGCGTTCGGTCAGGTTGAAGGTAACAAAGTTCTCTGAGTTGAGGCCCTGCTCTTTCCACTGCGGGTTGGTGCACTTCGCGCCGTTCATCACGATAAAGTCCGGCGTGAACTCTGCCAGCTCTTCGTCGCTCGGGCGAATAAACATGTTTTTGACGAAATGCGCCTGCCAGGCAACTTCCGTAATAAAGCGTACCGCGAGGCGGGTGTCCGGGTTGGCGCCGCAGAAGGCATCGACAATAAAGAGACGCTTGCCGGAGAGCTGTTCGGTGACAAGGCCTTTCAGATGCTGCCACACTTCCGGCGAGAGCGGCTTGTTGTCGTTCTTGCCTTTGCCTTTATCAGACCACCAGACGGTGTCGCGCGTGGTGTCATCGCGAACAATGTACTTATCCTTCGGCGAGCGGCCGGTAAAGATGCCGGTATCGACGGCAACCGCGCCGGAGGTGGTCAATACGCCGCGCTCATACCCTTCCAGGTCCGGACGAAGTTCCTCTTGATACAGCGTTTCGTAATCGGGGTTGTAAACGACATCCTGAACATCGTTGATTCCATAAGCCTTGAGATCTTGCGGGGTTAAACTCTTAACACGCATGTCACTGCTCCTTAGCCAAAATGTACTGCCTGAAAGTGTAGGGGTGATTCTTTGCCGCAACCGGGACGAGGTTCATAGATTTACCTGGCTCAAAGCCCAGTCTGACGAAAACGCTGTGATTGAGGTCACTTAACGGCACGGATTATGCCAAAATTTATTACATTCATCGGGGAAATGTTCTTAAAACGGCGCGGGACGGCATTTTTAACCTTTGCTTTGTGACTGTAATCGCTTTCATGAAAGAGAATTACGTAACACTTACAGGCAGGATTTTAACGGAAACGTGATCGGCGAGACAAAAACGCCGCCCTGAAGGCGGCGATTAATAACTGCTATCAATGAACCTGGGGGTCAGCAGGGGAGGCGTTATTGCGGATTTCCGCAATATCCATCGCATTGAAGAGGTAGTGGTTGCCGCAATAATCGCAGTGCATATCGATTTCGCCCTCTTCGGCGAGGATGCTGTCCACTTCTTCATCCGGCAGGGTTTTCAGCGCGCCTGCGCAACGCTCGCGCGAGCAGGTGCACTTGAACTCAACATCCTGCGGATCGTAAAGGGTGACCTCTTCTTCATGATAGAGACGCCACAGCACTTCATTCGCCGGCAGGGTAAAGAGCTCTTCCGCTTTGACGGTTTCCGTCAGTACGGCCAGGTGCTCAAAGTCTTCCGCCTGGGTATCCTGCGCGGGCAGCACCTGCAGCAGCATACCGCCTGCCGCCGGCTGGCCTTCGACATCACCGGTGCGAATGAACAAGCGCGTCGGCAGCTGTTCAGAGCGCTGGAAGTAATCTTCCAGGCATTCGGCCAGCGTTTCACCTTCGAGGCCAACTACGCCCTGGTAGCGCTCGCCCTCTTCCGGCGTAATGGTAATCACCAGATAACCGTTACCCACCAGCGTTTTCAGGCTTGCATCGTCCGCGATCTCGCCCTGTACGCGCGCAACGCCGCGCATCTGCTGACGGTTGTTGCCGTTGATTACCGCAAGGCTCATCGGGCCATCGCCCTGCACCTGAACGGTAATGTCGCCAGCAAACTTCAGCGTTGCGGTCAGCAGGCTGGTGGCAACCAGTAACTCGCCGAGCAGGTTTTTCACCGGCAGCGGGTAGTTGTGGTTTTCCAGCACCTCTTTCCAGGTGTTGGAGACGGTTACCAGCTCGCCGCGCACGGCGTAGTTTTCAAAAAGGTAGCGGTGTAATTGGTCTTGATTGGCCATGTTTTTCTCTCTTGCGGGTGCGCGTTACTCGCTGCCACCGGATTTAAATTTCATCAGATCGCGGCGCTCCTTCTTATCCGGGCGGCGATCGGGGTGCGGCATGGTCAGCGCATTGAGCTTGCGGGCCTGCGCCATTTTTTCGCGTTTCTCAATGCTCTCGGCCGTCTCTTCATACAGTTCAACGGCTTCGCTTGCCGGACGGCGCTGATCGGTAATCCTTTTTACGATCACGGTTCGCTCATCATTGCCCTGACGCAGCGTCAGGGTGGCGTTCAGCTCGACGATTTTACTCGGCTTGCTGCGTTGCCCGTTGTAGTGCACCTTGCCGCCGTCGATCATCTCGCGGGCAAAGGCGCGGGTTTTATAAAAACGCGCTGCCCAGAGCCATTTATCCAGGCGGACCTCTTGCGCAGGCTGCTGTTTCATTACATCTCCTTTAGAAGCGAGGGGAGTAAGCGGCGGTAGTCGTTCATGGCCGGATGGCGCAAATAGCGCTTATCCGCCAACCCGGAGTCTGGATTGGCGACGCCGAGACAGTAGCGAATACCAAATGTCGCGGCGGCATCAAGAATCGGCTCGCTGTCATCAATGAACAGCGTTCGCGCGGGATCAAGGCCGGTATGAGTGGCGACAGCCTGCCACAAGCGCTGATCCTCTTTCGGATAACCAAATGTATGGGTGGAAAGTAATAAATCAAGGTGCGCCGCCAGACCCGTGTGTTCAAGCTTAACCGCCAGGTTGTGCGGGTGCGCGTTGGTCAGCAAAATGCGGCGCTTGCCGCTTTTTTTCAACGCATCAAGAAACGGAACCGTATCTTCACGCAGTACGGCGCGCGCCCCTTGCTGGGTAGTCATGGCGCAAATATCCAGCCCAAGCCGTTCGCTCCAGTAGTCCAGACAGTACCAGTTTAGCGTATGCTGCACGTCGTGATAGGCCTGGCTGATGGCGCTTTGCGCCTCTTGCGGCGTTAAACCCGCTTTCTCACCGTAGGTTTGCGGCACCAGCTGTTGCCAGAAATAGTTATCGAAGGCGAGATCGAGCAGCGTGCCGTCCATGTCCAGCAGAACGGTATCAACGTCCTGCCAGGCAATATCAATGTGCATGAGAAGGGCTCCAGCCAGAGAAAAATCTGCGCGAAAGGTTAACACAGCTCGCGCAGCAGATCGTTATCAGCCGAGGCTATCTTCGCTGGGGATGAGGCGGGGGTTCAGGCAGCTTTCGTAGTACTGCTGAATCTCTTCGATACGGGTGCGGTTACGCTGGTAGCGGCGCAGTGCCAGCACGCCATTGTAGATGCTGGATAAGAGCATTGCAGCCAGCAGCAGGGTGGTGGCGGCATAGCGCCATAAACCGGCGGCATCCGGCATGCGGTGCAGGCTGATATGTTTGGTGCCGTTGGCATCGGTCACAAGGCTTGTGATGATCCCCTCAGCGTGGAACGGCGTCTGCATCAGCATCTGCGCCAGGCGCTGGAACTCGGCCCATTGCTCCTGTGCCGGGTAATCATAGAGCGCCATCGGCGGCCACGGCTGATCGACCAGTTCATTACCCTCTTCGCTGACAATCAAAAAGCCGCCCGGTGCGGGGCTGTTCAGCGCCTGCGCCGCGCGCGTGGTTTCACGCATAATAAACGGCGCGGTCGAGGTGGTGACCAGGTTGTCGAGGGACTCTGCGCTCACCGGGCGCAGCAGAACGTTCACCCCGGTAAGCTTACCTTCGCTGGCGCGTTTGGTCAGCGTCTCCCAATCCTTGCTGTTGCCGAGGTTTACCAGCGCATTCTTCAGGCGCAGACACTCATCTTCAGCCGAGCAAAGTTCCTGTGTTTTCAGCACGATATCAGCGAAATCATCCAGCAGAACCATGCCGGATTTTTGAATGGCGGAGCGTAACACCGGGCTGACGCGGGAATCCTCCTCCGTGGTCGGATGCAGCTGCTGGCTGACTGCCTGCGCCAGCGCGGTGGCTTTGGTCACAATATCCGATTCCGGCAGCGGCAGGGGAGGGGCGTTATTCCAGATAATCTGCGAGCAGTCGAACGGCGTGAACGGCGACGTCTGGCGCGAGGCCCAGTTGCCCTGCGTGTGAATATTACACATCCCGGTACCGCTGATGCGCAGCGTATCGCCAATGCGCAAACCGGCGGCTTCAAGCTGATTGACGCTGCTGGCTTCAACGGTTTGCGCGCCTTTAATCCACGAAACGGTGAATTTGATCGGCATATCCAGCGGCACCCAGATGAGCAGCATCGCCAGCACCACCAGCGAGCCGAGCGCGATCACCGCGCTGCGCACCCAGTGCTGAAGCGGGAAATTTTTCACTTCATCATGCAGTGACAAAAAGCGCCCTTGGCGCACGACGTGACGATCAAGATAGATATCGATATCGGTTTGCTGGCCCAAATCGCGGGTGATAAAGGGCTGCCAGTGTTTTGGATAAATCAGATCGATAATACCGAGCGAGATGTTGTTCATCTGCTCCTGATTATTTTCACCGAACAGCCCCCAGCGCTTTGGCGTCCCGCGCAGGCAGTGGATTTCGCGCAGCGTGTTCTTTGCTGGCGGCGCATAAAGCCCCCACAGCCCGGCCGCCAGCAGCAGCACGCCGCCGCCCGCCATCCACGGCACAAAGACTTCCGGCGACGCGAGGCAGAAGAAGAACATCAGGAATGAAGCACAAATCAGCAGCGCTTCGCGCATGCCGTCCGGGCGGTTCAGCGTATGTTCATAGGGGCTTTCGCGGCGAATATTGAGCAGTTCAATCTGTTCACTCTCTTCACCGCGGATCGCCGAATGGGTTGAGCTAATATGCTGCAGTTCGCTGCCGCGCTCTTCATACATATATTCGCTAAGCGTGTGCCCATTGAGAGCAATCACCAGCGGCATGGAGTCGGTGCGAATCAGCTCAACATTATTCTCATCATTAATGTATTGCTCCCACGATGGCGGGAGATGGACCTCAACGGAGTCCAGGTAGTAGCGCCATTTATTCGGCGCGTCGGTAGTGATGCCGTAGCGCGTGATGGGATGGGCGACAAACAGCACCGTATTACTATGTGCGGTAAGTTTAATCGGGACAGGAGCGGCAGTAGCACCGGTCGGGCCAGGGGTATTTTGGGTACGGGAAAGCGATTCCAGGTAGCGTTCGACGGCGTCGCGCTCTTCTGGAGTCAATTTGCGAGCCGTCGCGCCGGAGAATGCCGGTAAATAAGGCAGTCGGTATCGACGTTGCGACCTGTACCTGTAAATCCATCCGGCGAGGAATGCGCAGGCCAGCATAGCAGCTAAAAAAATCAAAATGGTGCTCATGCTTTCCCCATCTTACTTTTTCAAACAGGTGTAGTCAGTTGCACCCTTCCCGTAAATATCTAATGTGGTTGGCCGCGATAAGCAAGAAATTAACTTGAGTATTTTTAAGCGCATACCATCGTTGGGAAGAATAGCAAAAGCACCCTGGCGGGAATATCAGCAAATTCTTAGTTTTATTTCAAGCTATTGACTTTTTAGTGAAAATGCGAATTGATTTCAGATAGGTTGCAAGAATGTAAATAAGCGGCAAAGGAGATTGCCCAGGGCGTGCGTAGTGTCGCACAATAACGAAAGTTTCTCTGCAAAGACCGATAATAATGAGCAAATCATTGCAAAAACCCACCATTCTCAACGTCGAAACCGTGGCTTCGTCACGACTTTTTAACGTCGAAAGCGTGGATCTGGAATTTAGCAACGGTGTGCGTCGGGTCTATGAACGCATGCGTCCCTCTAATCGTGAAGCGGTAATGATTGTGCCGATCATCGACGATCACCTGATTCTGATCCGTGAATATGCGGTCGGCACCGAATCCTACGAACTGGGCTTCTCCAAAGGTCTGATCGACGAGGGTGAAAATATATATGAAGCGGCCAACCGCGAGCTAAAGGAAGAGGTTGGATTTGGCGCGAACGAGCTCACTTTTCTGAAGAAACTGAGCATGGCGCCCTCCTACTTCTCCAGCAAAATGAATATCCTGGTGGCGGAAAATCTCTATCCTGAATCCCTGCCGGGCGATGAGCCTGAGCCGCTGCCGCAGGTGCGCTGGCCGTTAAAGCATTTAATGGACCTGCTTGAAGATCCCGATTTTCACGAAGCCCGCAATGTCAGCGCGCTCTTCTTAGTGCGTGAGTGGCTCAAAGGGCAGGGGCGGCTTTAACCGCAGCAATCAATAAAAGAAAAGGGCGCGAAAGCGCCCTTTTTTATATCTCTGTCCAGCGGCTGCGTTAAAACAGCTCGTGCGTCTCGCCATTATCGATAAGCGTGGTGCCCGCTTCATGAACCGCCTGCTGAGTCGGCTGCGTTCCTTCGATAAAGTACTCCTGACGGCTGCTACCGCCATTGGCTAACTGCCCGGTGCTGCGGTCAATATTGACCGTCACCACGCCCGGCGGCGGCGTAAGCGGATCTTCCGGAACGCCTTCCAGCACCGCTTTCATATAAGCATCCCACGCCGGCTGCGCACTCTTCGCGCCACCTTCATAGCCGGAGATCTGATCCTTAATCGCGCCGGAAGCACTGGTGCGGCCGAGGTTGCGGCGGTGATCGTCAAAACCAATCCATACCGATGTCACCACGCCCGGACCGTAACCTGAGAACCAGGCATCTTTCGAGCTGTTGGTGGTGCCGGTTTTGCCGCCGATATCATTGCGCTTGAGATCGCGACCCGCGCGCCAGCCGGTACCTTGCCAGCCCGGTTCACCGAAGACGTTACTGTTCAGCGCGCTCTTGATCAGGAAGGAGAGCGGCGTACTGATGACGTGCGGCGCATACTCTTCCGCGCCGGTGCGTTCAACCAGCGCCTGGTTTGCCTGCTCCAGCTGCGGCATCGGGACGGCAGGGTTTTGCTGCTCCTGCGAGGTCGCGACGTTTTCCATATCCTTGTTTTCCAGCACGTTCGACTTCGGCGTTTCGCCGTAAATCACCGGAATATCGCAACTCGCACAGGCGACTTTCGGACGCGCTTCAAACAGCTTATCACCCTGAACATTCTCGATTTTGCTGATGAAGTAGGGGTCAACCAGGAAGCCGCCGTTGGCCATCACCGCATAACCGCGAGCCACCTGCAGCGGAGTAAAGGAGGCAGAGCCGAGTGCTAAGGATTCGGTATGTACAATGTTCTGCGCCGGGAAACCGAAACGCTGCAGATACTCCGCCGCGTAATCAACGCCCATCGCCCGCATCGCGCGTACCATCACCACGTTTTTCGACTGCCCCAGACCCTGGCGCAGACGGATCGGCCCGGCATACTCGTCCGGCGAGTTCTTCGGTCGCCAGTCGGAGCCCGCGCCCGCATCCCAGCGCGAAATCGGCGCATCGTTAAGGATGCTCGCCAGCGTCAGGCCTTTATCCATCGCAGCGGTATAAAGGAACGGTTTGATGTTCGAACCCACCTGGCGCAGCGCCTGTGTGGCACGGTTGAACTTGCTCTGGTTGAAATCGAAACCGCCCACCAGCGCCATCACTGCGCCGTTATGCGGGTTGATTGACACCAGCGCCGAGTTAACGTCCGGCACCTGTCCCAGCCACCAGTTATCGCCAACCTGGCGAACCCAAATCTGCTGACCCACCTGAACGGCATCGGTTACTTTGCGCGGCGTCGGGCCCTGTTGCGTATCCGAGCGGTAAGGGCGCGCCCAGCGCACACCTTCCATCTTCAGCGAGACCGTTGAACCGTCCGCCAGCATTGCGGTCGCTTCCTGCGGGTTTGCACTGGTGACAACGGCAGGCGAGAGCGGTCCGTAAGTTGGCAGCGCTTTCAGAGAGTCCGTGATCTTTTTACTCTCCCACGCCGCTTCGCCCACTTTCCACAGCACATTCGACGGCCCGCGATAGCCGTGACGCATGTCGTAATCCATCACGTTATTACGTACCGCATCCTGCGCGGCCTGCTGCACTTTACGTGTGACGGTGGTGTAAACGCGGTAACCATCTTCGTAGGCTTTATCACCGTAGCGGCTCACCATCTCCTGGCGCACCATCTCGGAAAGATAGGGGGCGGAGAAGGCGATTTCCGGCGCATGGTAATTGGCATCGATAGCTTCGCTACGGGCTTCATCAGCCTGCTGCTCGCTGATATACCCTTCGCTCTGCATACGCGCCAGCACTACGTTACGTCGCGCGGTAGCACGTTCGAGAGAGTAGAGCGGGTTAAAGGTAGAGGGTGCTTTCGGCAGCCCGGCAATCACCGCGATTTCGCTTAAGGTGAGCTGGTCGACGCTTTTACCAAAGTAGACCTGCGCCGCCGCACCCACGCCGTAAGCGCGATAGCCGAGATAAATTTTATTGAGGTAGAGCTCGAGAATTTCGTCTTTGCTCAGCAACTGCTCAATGCGGATCGCCAGGAACACCTCTTTGATTTTACGCATCATCGTGCGTTCCGGGCTTAAGAAGAAGTTACGCGCCAGCTGCTGCGTAATGGTACTTGCGCCCTGAGAGGCGTGGCCGGAGAAGAGCGCCACGCTGGCCGCACGGAAGATCCCGACCGGGTCGACGCCGTGATGCTCATAAAAGCGGCTGTCTTCCGTGGCGATAAAGGCTTTCACCATTACCGTCGGAATGTGATCCAGCGTCAACGGGATACGGCGCTTTTCACCGTACTGCGCGATCAGCTCGCCGTCGGCGCTATAGACCTGCATTGGAATCTGCAGCCGGACATCCTTCAGCGTGGCGACGTCAGGTAACTGCGGCTCAATATATTTGTACAGACCGTAAATCGAGCCTGCTCCCAACAGAATGCAAAAGACTGCAAGGATGAATAAATACTTTACGAACTTCACTGGAGATTTCCCATTTAGAGTCACTTGGGCAGTTTATAAACAACCGCGCGGTAGTATAAAGGCAAGCCTTGAGCATTGATATAGCGTCCGCCAGCGAGACGATAAGGAGATCGTAATTTATGACATTCAGGCATTGGCAAATTGGTGTGCATATTCAACAGGATGGCGTCTTTATCGTGGCGCTTTCCGCCGGGCGTTACGGGCGGGCGCTGCGCCGCTGGTGGCACCTTCCGCTACCCAGTGGCGCGGTGGTTCAGGGGCGCATTAAGGCACCGGAGCAACTGCTTGATGCTCTGCGCCCCTGGCGTCATGCTTTGCCGCAGCGCCACTGCGCGCGTATCGCTTTTCCTGCCGGGCAAACCCTACAGCGAAGATTGCCGCACCCGGTGGTGACGCTACGTGAACCTGCGCTAACCAGCTGGGTTTCACAGGCGATGGCGCGCGAGCTGGAGATGGCGCAAAGCGATCTCTGTTTCGACTTTACCGAGGATGAGCCTGCCAGAAGCTATGGCGTGACCGCCGCGCAGAACCGAGATATCGCCGCGCTGCTGGAGATCGCGCAGCAGCTTTCACTCCACCTCTCCTCTATCACGCCCGATGCCTGCGCTCTTCAGCCGCTGCTGCCCTCATTAGCGGCACCGGCGCGCTGTCTCGCCTGGTGCGATGAGCGCCAGTGGTTGTGGGCGACAAAAGAGAGCTGGGGGCGGCGAGCGCGCGAAGAGGCGCAAGATGTCACGCAGCTTGGCGCACTGCTCGCGCTTCCCCCGGATGAAATTATCCAGTGTGGCGAAGGCGCGGGTGAGTTTGATTGCTGGGACGCGGTGCCGTCGCGCCAGCCGCCGCTACCGGATGCAAGTCAGCGCTATGCCGTTGCGCTAGGGCTGGCGATCGCCAGGGGGTACTAATGCGCCCTGTGGTCAATTTTATGCCGTGGCGGCAGTTGCAGCGGCGGCGCTGTTTGCGCTTCTGGATGGCGATAGCGGCGTTAAGCGTGGTGAGCCTGTCGCTGGGCGGCACGCTGTGGCATGCGCAGCGCGCTCAGGCCGGGCGTAGCTGTACACTCTGGCTGGCGGCGGATCGGGCACTGCTGGCGGCGCTGCATGCACAAGAAGAGCCGCTCCGTCTGCGGCAACAGCGGTGGCAGCAGGCGCAGGAGAAAGCGCGTCGGCGGCAGATAACAACCGCCTGGCGGCAAACGCTGCTCACCCTTGCGGCCGCGCTACCGGAAAACGCCTGGCTGACAGAGCTGCGCTGGCGACAGAACCAGCTTGAAATTCACGGGCTGTCGCGCGCCTTAAGCGCGCTGCGCGAGTTCGAACCGCAATTGCAAAAGATGGTGGGGTTCCATCTTTTGCCGATGGGAAGTGCCTCGCGCGATGGGCAGGGGCTGTGGCAATTTACCTATCAGCTGAGCCGGGAGCAGGTCGATGGCGCTAAACCCTGATGTGTGGCTCGCACTTTCACCCCGTATGCGGGCGATCTGCTGGCTGGTCGCAACGCTTATCGGCGTGCTGCTTATCGGATGGTTCGCTATTCGCCCGCTGAATCAGGCGCAACGCCTTACGCTCCGCCAGCAGAGCGTGCTCCAGCCGCAATTACAGGCCGAGTGGCGAAAGCTTCGCGCGTTGGCACCGCCTGAAGAGCAAAACGGTCTCACAGAGGTACGCCGTTTTAGCCCGCTCGACTTTCACGGCCAGTCGCGGCAACTGTTGCGCTGGCAGCCGATGCAGGGCGGCGGTGAACTGGTGCTGGAAAGCCGCTGGCCGCAGGCCGTGGAGACCTTTTCACTGCTGGCGGATCGCGGTATGCAGATCCCGGCATTTTCCCTCTCCGCCTGCGAAAACGGGCTGCGTTTTACGCTGCAACTGGAGCATGACGATGATGGTTAAACGCCTGCTTTTTACCTTTGGGATCGTCACTGTGCTGTGCGGTATGCGCGATCCTTTTCTGCCCCCACCGGATCGCTGCCAGCTTGCGCAGCTCCGCGCCTGGCAGCTGCATGGTGTTCTTGAAAGCGGGCAGCGGCTGGCCATCATCCGCGATGCGGCGGGGCGCTGGCACCGGGTACGCGTGGGCGACACGCTTTCACCCGGCTGGCGTGTTACCGCCATCGAAACAGATGAGACAGAGATAGCAACAGGGAAGGCGTGCGCCCCCTCAACATGGCGCTGGAAACGAAAAGGAACTCAGGATGAGAAAATGGATAGCGAGCGTCGTGCTTTTTAGTCTGCCGCTGGCCTTTGTCAGAGCTACGCCTCTGGTAACGATTAGCGTTGACGAGGTGCCGGTCGCACAGGTGCTGCAGGCGCTGGCGACGCTGGAAAAACAGAATATTGTTATCCCGCCCGAGGTAAGCGGTGTCGTCTCTCTTAGCCTGACGGAAGTACCCTGGTTACAGGCGATGCAGACCGTCGCGGCCAGCGCAGGGTTAACTCTGAACCAACAGGGCGCTATCTGGCAGGTGCATACCGCATCATGGCAGCAGCAGAAGCAGGCGGAGCGGGAGGCGGAGCAGGCACGGCGTAAAAAGAGTGCACCAACGCTGACGCGCGGCATTGTGTTACGCCACGCGAACGCCGCCGAACTGGCAAAAGCCGCAGAGAAGCTCATCAGTGCCCAGGGAAGTATCACCGTTGATGTACGCCTTAACCGCTTACTGGTACGTGATAATAAAGAGAGCCTTGCCGCGCTGGAAAAGTGGGCCGCGCAGATGGATCTGCCTGTTGAGCAGGTTGAACTGGCGGCCTGGATCGTCACTATTAATGAAAAAAGCCTGCGCGAGCTTGGCGTGAAGTGGGGGCTCGGGCAGGAGCCTGCCGCCACGCGCGGGCAGGTGAGCACTCTGGCGGCAGATCACAGCGTTGCCAGCGCCACAACTCGAATCGGCTTTAATATCGGCAGCATCAATGCGCGTCTTCTCGAGCTTGAGCTTTCCGCGCTGGAACAAAAGCAGCAACTGGAGATTATCGCCAGCCCGCGCCTGCTGGCCTCACATTTGCAGCCCGCAAGCATCAAGCAGGGGAGTGAAATTCCTTACCAGGTGGCGAACGGGGAGAGCGGCAATACGGCGGTTGAGTTTAAAGAGGCGGTGCTGGGCATGGAAGTGACCCCAACTGTGCTGCCCGATGGGCGGGTACGCCTGAAGTTGCGCATCAGCCAGAATATGCCCGGTCAGGTACTGCAACAGGCCGGAGGCGAAGCGCTGGCGATTGATAAGCAGGAGATTGAAACCGTGGTAGAGGTGAAAAGCGGCGAAACGCTGGCATTGGGTGGCATCTTCTCGCAAAAGAAGCGTAACGGCAGAGCCCAGGTTCCGGGTCTTGGCGCTATTCCCGGCTTCGGTCGTCTGTTTCGTCAGGAGGCAAAAGAGGGAGATCGCCGCGAACTGGTGGTCTTTATTACCCCTAGGCTGGCAGCGGTACATTAAATCTGCCGTAACGCCCCTTTTTCACCGTAACTTGGCCCAGGTGTTTGACGTGGGAGATGATTTAGCTTACAAGGAGTACCGATTTGAGTGTCAGCGGTCTCCGTATAATAAAGGGCGGTAAGAGGGATAACGTGTTTATTCAGTTGCCAAACAAGCCGGAGTACTGAGATAATTTTCGATCTGACTCTCGCACTATCGCATATGAGGTTTCAGTTCATGTCCTGCTACGCCGTACGTTTGCGAAGCGGGTTTATCATCAACGAATAGTCTTAGTAGTACCGAAAAAATGGCAGAGAAACGCAATATCTTTCTGGTTGGGCCTATGGGTGCCGGCAAAAGCACTATTGGGCGTCAGTTAGCTCAACAACTCAATATGGAATTTTACGATTCTGATCAAGAGATTGAGAAACGAACCGGAGCTGATGTGGGCTGGGTCTTCGATGTTGAAGGTGAAGAAGGTTTCCGCGATCGCGAGGAAAAGATCATCAATGAGCTGACGGAGAAGCAGGGCATCGTTCTGGCGACCGGCGGCGGCTCTGTGAAATCCCGCGAAACCCGTAATCGTCTCTCCGCCCGCGGTGTAGTGGTGTATCTGGAAACCACTATCGAGAAGCAACTGGCACGTACTCAACGTGATAAAAAACGTCCCCTGCTGCAGGTGGACGCGCCGCCGCGTGAAGTGTTGGAAGCGCTGGCCGACGAACGCAATCCGCTCTACGAAGAGATTGCCGACGTGACCATTCGTACTGACGATCAGAGCGCGAAAGTGGTGGCGAACCAGATTATTCATATGCTGGAAAGCAACTAAATCAGGCTTAATAGACGGCCTGTAGGTTTAAGCAACTAAGGTGGATGTCGCGTCATGGAGAGGATCACCGTTACTCTCGGGGAACGTAGTTACCCTATCACCATCGCGGCTGGTTTGTTTAACGACCCAGCTTCCTTCGCGCCCCTGAAGTCTGGTGATCAGGTTATGCTGGTCACCAACGAAACCCTGGCACCGCTCTACCTTGATAAGGTACGTAGCGTGCTGGAACAGGCCGGCGTTAATGTCGATAGCGTGATCCTGCCTGACGGCGAGCAGTACAAAAGCCTGGCGGTGATGGACACGGTGTTCACCGCACTGTTGCAAAAACCTCATGGGCGCGATACCACACTGGTCGCGCTCGGCGGCGGCGTAATCGGCGATTTGACCGGTTTTGCTGCGGCCAGCTATCAGCGCGGCGTGCGCTTTATCCAGGTGCCGACCACGCTCCTTTCTCAGGTTGACTCCTCCGTTGGCGGTAAAACGGCGGTAAACCACCCCCTTGGCAAAAACATGATTGGCGCGTTCTATCAGCCCGCGTCCGTTGTGGTCGATCTCGACTGCCTGGCAACCCTACCTGCCCGTGAACTCTCCTCCGGTCTTGCGGAAGTGATCAAATACGGCATTATTCTCGACGGCGCGTTCTTTAGCTGGCTGGAAGAGAATATGGATGCTCTGCTGCGCCTTGATGGCGCGGCGCTGGCTTACTGTATCCGTCGCTGCTGCGAACTGAAAGCGGAGGTCGTTGCCGCCGATGAGCGCGAAAACGGCTTACGTGCTTTACTCAATCTTGGACATACTTTCGGCCATGCGATTGAGGCGGAGATGGGCTACGGTAACTGGCTGCACGGCGAAGCCGTCGCTGCCGGGATGGTGATGGCGGCACACGCGTCAGAACGCCTCGGGCAGTTTAGCGCAGCAGATACGCAGCGCATCAAAGCGTTGTTAAAACGCGCCGGTTTACCCGTTAAGGGTCCGCGTGAAATGGCGGCGCAGGCTTACCTGCCGCACATGATGCGCGATAAAAAAGTGTTAGCGGGAGAGCTACGTTTAGTGCTTCCGCTGGCCATAGGGAAGAGTGAAGTTCGCGGCGGAGTGTCGCACGACGTAGTACTTAGCGCTATTGCTGATTGCCAGCAGGCGTAACGATAAGAAAGGTCTGTTCACGCGCTGCGTGGCGTTTAACTTCGGGCGGTATGCATCAGTGGCATACGCCTTTGTGTGGGGTGTTAAATGGATGAATTCAAACCAGAAGACGAGCTGAAACCCGATCCCAGCGATCGTCGTACTGGTCGTTCTCGTCAATCTTCCGAGCGTGTCGATGAGCCGCAGATCAACTTTGATGAGGTTGATGTTGATGCCGACGATCGCCGTCCTGCGCGTTCGCGCCGGGTGCGTGATGAGCGCGAAGAAGAGAGCTATCAAGAAGATGAAGCCGCTCTGGACGAGGAGCCGCAGGAGCGTCGCCCGCGTAAGCGTAAGAAAGCCGCTGCCGCTGCGAAGCCAGCGTCCCGCCAGTATGTGATGATGGGCGTCGGTATTCTGGTGTTACTGCTGCTGATTATCGGCATCGGCTCTGCGCTGAAATCCCCCGCGCCTGCAAACAACGAACAAAATACGTCGGGCGAGAAAAATATCGATCTCGGCGCGACGAACAACACTGCCGGTAACAGCGGCAACGCCGCCGATCAGGCAAATGGCACACAGCCCGCACCGGGCGCGTCGCCGTCTCAGGCACAGAACGCAGGCAGCGCGCCGGCTCAGCAGGATGTGACGCTGCCGCCGATCTCCTCGACGCCGTCGCAGGGCCAGCCATCCGCTACGCCGGAAGGGCAAAATCGTGTAGAAGTGCAGGGCGATCTTAACAGCGCACTGTCGCAGCCGCAGGGCCAGACACAGCTTGATAGCGCGGCCAGCTCGACGCTGCCGACCGAACCGGCAACGGTTGCACCGATTCATAACGGCAATGGCAACAGTAATTCCAACGCCGCGCGTACTCAGCAGCAGCCTGCAGCGGGCGAAAGCCACGCCACGGCGCCGCGTAACGAACGTAAGCAGATGGTGATTGAGCCGAAGCCAGCCGCCAAAACACCGGTAGCGAAAAGCGAGCCGAAAGCGGAGTCCCGCCCGGTTGCTCAGCCGCCGAAACGCACGGAAAGCACCGCTTCTGCGCCAGTGAAAGCGCCTGCTGCAACGTCGACAGCAGCACCGTCAACGTCAACGGCCGCATCCACACCGGCTCAGCCGAAAACCACGGCTCCGGCGGCGAGCGCAAGCAGCGCACCTGCTGCCAGCGGCACGGCTTCTACCGGCAATGTCGGTGCGCTGAAATCGGCGCCGGGCAACCACTACACCCTGCAGCTGAGCAGTTCATCGAACTACAACAACCTCAATGCGTGGGCGAAGAAAGAGAACCTGAAAAACTTCGTGGTCTACCAGACAACGCGTAACGGTCAGCCGTGGTACGTGCTGGTGAGCGGCGTCTATGCCTCGAAAGATGATGCTAAACGCGCCGTTTCCGCGCTGCCAGCGGATGTGCAGGCGAAAAACCCGTGGGCGAAGCCGCTGCATCAGGTTCAGGCCGATCTTAAGTAATGTGTAAAGCGCAGGATGCTGTCGGAGCTTTCTCCACAGCCGGAGAGAGTGTAAGTAATCAGTCAGCATGAAAAAGAATCGCGCTTTTCTAAAATGGGCAGGGGGAAAATACCCCCTGCTCGACGATATCGGTAGGCACTTGCCCAAGGGAGAGTGCCTCATCGAGCCTTTCGTTGGCGCGGGCTCGGTGTTTCTCAACACCTCCTACTCCCGCTATATCCTTGCAGATATCAACAGCGACTTAATCAGCCTCTATAACATCGTTAAAGAGCGCCCTGATGAGTATGTTCATCACGCGCGCGCGCTGTTTGTGCCCGCGGTGAATCAGTCCGAAGTCTATTACCAGCTGCGTCAGGAGTTTAACCAGTGCCAGGAGCCGTTCCGGCGCGCGCTGCTGTTTTTATACCTCAACCGGCATGGCTACAATGGTCTGTGTCGTTACAACCTGCGCGGGGAGTTTAACGTGCCGTTTGGGCGCTATAAAAAGCCCTACTTCCCGGAAGCGGAGTTGTACCACTTTGCAGAAAAAGCGCAGAATGCCTTCTTTTACTGCGAATCTTACGCCGAGAGTATGGCGCGCGCGGATGCGAACTCGGTGGTCTATTGCGATCCGCCCTATGCGCCGCTCTCTGCGACAGCCAACTTTACGGCGTACCATACCAATAGCTTTACCCTTGAGCAGCAGGCTCATCTTGCCGCGATTGCGGAGAGCCTGGTGCAGAACCGAATCCCGGTATTGATTTCCAACCATGACACGCTGCTGACGCGTGAATGGTACAGTCAGGCGAAATTGCACGTGGTGAAAGTGCGACGCAGTATCAGCAGTAATGGCGGGACGCGTAAAAAAGTGGATGAGCTGCTGGCGCTCTATCGCCCGGCTCCCGCGCCTCGCTAACCCTGCGTTCACCGCGCCGCCGCCTGCCGAAACCTACTTTCTCAAGGAGATGCGGATGAAACAGTATTTAATTGCCCCTTCGATTCTGTCGGCTGACTTTGCTCGCCTGGGCGAAGACACCGCCAGCGTACTGGCCGCGGGCGGGGACGTTGTCCATTTCGACGTGATGGACAACCACTACGTACCGAACCTGACCATCGGCCCGATGGTGCTGAAAGCGCTGCGCAACTACGGCATCACCGCGCCTATCGATGTGCACCTGATGGTGAAACCGGTCGACCGCCTGGTGCCGGACTTCGCCGAAGCCGGGGCAAGCATTATCACCTTTCATCCTGAAGCTTCTGAGCATATCGACCGCACGCTACAACTGATCAAAGAGCATGGCTGCAAAGCGGGGCTGGTGTTTAACCCGGCGACGCCGCTGAGCTATCTGGATCATGTTATGGACAAGCTAGATGTGATCCTGCTGATGTCCGTTAACCCCGGTTTTGGCGGTCAATCCTTCATTCCCCATACGCTCGACAAGCTGCGCGAAGTGCGTCGTCGCATCGACGCGTCCGGTCTTGATATCCGTCTCGAAGTGGATGGCGGCGTGAAAGCGAGCAATATCGGCGAGATCGCGGCAGCCGGCGCAGATATGTTTGTGGCGGGCTCGGCGATTTTCAATCAGCCGGATTACAAACAGGTTATTGATGAAATGCGTAGCGAACTGGCGAAGGTAAGTCATGGATAAATTGCAGTCGATTCGGGGTGTCGCGTTCGATCTCGACGGCACATTAGTGGACAGCGCGCCGGGGCTAACGGCCGCCGTAGACAGCGCGCTGTATGCCCTTGAGCTGCCGCAGGCTGGCGAAGCGCGCGTGATTACCTGGATTGGTAACGGTGCCGATGTGTTGATGGAGCGCGCCTTCAACTGGGCTCGCCAGGAGCGTGCTATTCAGCGCGCTTCGCAGGGCAAGCCCGATATTGATACCGGCGATGTGCCGCAGGCCGAGCAGATCGCTATGCTGCGCAAGCTCTTCAACCGCTACTACGAAGAGACCGTGGAGGAGGGCAGCTTCCTGTTCCCGGACGTGGCGCAAACTCTTGCGGCGCTGCACGAAAAAGGGCTGCCGCTGGCGCTGGTGACCAATAAGCCGACGCCGTTTGTCGCGCCGCTGCTGGATGCGCTGGAGATTGCCCACTACTTCACTTTTGTCGTCGGTGGTGATGATGTGGTGAATAAGAAGCCGCACCCGGAGCCGCTGCTGCTGGTGTGCGACAAGCTGTCGATTCAGCCCCATGAGTTACTCTTCGTTGGCGATTCCCGCAACGATATCCGCGCCGCGCAGGCGGCCGGCAGCGTCTCCGTTGGCCTGACCTACGGCTACAACTATGGTGAAGCGATTACCCTAAGCGAGCCGGACTACGTCTTCGACCGCTTTAACGATTTACTGCCCGCGCTCGGGCTCCCGCTCAGTGAACATCAGGAAATGAAAAATGACTAAGCCCATCGTTTTTAGTGGCGCACAGCCCTCAGGTGAATTGACCATTGGCAACTACATGGGTGCGCTGCGTCAGTGGGTGAACATGCAGGACGACTATCACTGCATCTACTGCATCGTTGACCTGCATGCCATTACCGCGCGTCAGGACCCAGAGAAGCTGCGCAAGGCGACGCTGGATACGCTGGCGCTCTATCTGGCGTGCGGCATCGACCCGCAGAAAAGCACGATCTTTGTGCAGTCCCACGTTCCTGAGCATGCCCAGCTGGGTTGGGCGCTGAACTGCTACACCTACTTCGGCGAGCTGAGCCGTATGACGCAGTTCAAAGATAAATCCGCACGCTATTCAGAAAACATCAACGCCGGCCTGTTTGACTATCCGGTGCTGATGGCGGCAGACATTCTGCTTTACCAGACCAACCAGGTGCCGGTCGGCGAAGACCAGAAGCAGCATCTGGAGCTGAGCCGCGATATCGCCCAGCGCTTTAACGCCATTTATGGCGATGTGTTTAAAGTGCCTGAGCCGTTTATTCCGAAATCCGGTGCGCGGGTGATGTCGCTGCTGGAGCCGACGAAAAAGATGTCCAAGTCGGACGATAACCGCAACAACGTGATTGGCCTGCTGGAAGATCCGAAGTCGGTAGTGAAGAAGATCAAACGCGCCGTGACCGACTCCGACGAGCCGCCGGTTGTACGTTACGATGTGGCAAACAAAGCGGGCGTCTCTAACCTGCTCGATATCCTCTCCGCTGTGAACGGCCAGAGCATCGCCGAGCTGGAGCAGCACTTCGAAGGCAAGATGTATGGCCATTTGAAGGGCGAAGTAGCGGACGCGGTTTCCGGCATGCTGACCGAGTTGCAGGAGCGTTACCATCGCTATCGCAATGATGAAGCTTTCCTGCAGCAGATCATGCGCGAAGGCGCGGAAAAAGCGAGCGCGCACGCTTCAGAAACCCTGAAGAAAGTGTACGAAGCGATTGGTTTTGTCGCGAAGCCGTAAGCAGAATAAGCTCGGTTTTGTAGGCCTGATAAGCGCAGCGCCATCAGGCATTATGCCGGGCGCTGATTGCCGGATGGCGGCATAAATGCCTTATCCGGCCTACGGATTAGCGTGTTTTGTAGGCCTGATAAGCGCAGCGCCATCAGGCATTATGCCGGGCGTTGATTGCCGGATGGCGGCGTAACGCCTTATCCGGCCTACGGTTTAGCGCGTTTTGTAGGCCTGATAAGCGCAGCGCCATCGGGCATTGTGCGTGGCGCTGTTTGCCGGATGGCGGCATAAATGCCTTATCCGGCCTACGGTTTAGCACGTTTTGTAGGCCTGATAAGCGCAGCGGTGTCAGGCGCTGATTGCCGGATGGCGGCATAAATGCCTTATCCGGCCTACGTTTAGCGCGTTTTGTAGGCCTGATAAGCGCAGCGCTATCAGGCATTGTGCCAGGCGCTGTTTGCCGGATGGCGGCGTAACCGCCTTATCCGGCCTACGGTTTAGCGCGTTTTTGTAGGCCTGATAAGCGCAGCGCCATCAGGCATTGTCTCTTAGAACCACTTCAACTTATCGCGTAACGCGACAACTCTGCCGACGATAATCAACGACGGGCTTTTCACCCGCTGCGCCAGCTCGCCAAGCTGCGACAACGTGCCGCTCACCACCCTCTGCTGCACCGATGTGCCATTTTCCACCAGCGCAACCGGCATATCCGCCTGCATACCGTGAGCGATCAACTGCTCCTGGATTGCCGCCGCCTGATTCAATCCCATATAGAACACCAGCGTCTGCTTCTCTGCCGCCAGGTTAGCCCAGTCCAGCTCACCGCCGGTTTTAAGGTGGCCCGTGACCAGCCGCACGCTCTGAGCGTAATCCCGATGGGTCAACGGAATGCCCGAGTAAGCCGAACAGCCGGAAGCCGCGGTAATGCCGGGTACGACCGAGAAGGGAATGCCCGCATGGCAGAGCGTTTCCAGCTCTTCGCCGCCGCGCCCAAAAATAAAGGGATCGCCGCCTTTTAACCGCACCACGCGCTTCCCGCTTTGCGCCTCGCGCAGCAGGATCTGGTTAATCTCCTCCTGCGGCACGCAGTGATAGCCCGCTCGTTTACCGACAAACACACGGTCGGCGTCACGGCGCACCAGATTCATGATCTCATCGGAGACCAGCCGGTCATACACCACCACATCCGCCTGCTGGATTTGCTGTAAGCCTTTCAGCGTCAGCAAACCGGCATCGCCAGGCCCCGCGCCCACCAGCGCCACTTCACCACGGTTATCCAGCGGCTCGGTCAGCATCTGTTCGGTGATGCTCTCCACGGCGGCCATATTCTGATTGGCCAGCGATTGTGCCAGCCGATCGTTAACGAACAACTTCTCCCAGAAACGACGGCGCTCGCTCATGGTGGCGAAATGGCGTTTTACGCGGTTGCGCAGTTGCCCGGCAAACTTCGCCACGTGCCCAAGATGTTGCGGCAGCAGTGACTCCAGCTTCTCGCGCAGCAAACGCGCCAGCACCGGAGATGTTCCGCCGGAGGAGATCGCCACCATCAGCGGCGAGCGGTCGATAATTGACGGCATGATAAAGCTCGCTTCCTTCGGCGCATCGACCACATTGCAGAAGATGCGACGCGCTTCTGCCGCGTCGCTGACCCGCTGGTTTACAGTGTCGTTATCGGTGGCGGCAATCGCCAGCCAGCACTCATCCAGCAGCGTTTCGCTAAACTCGCCTTCGACCAGCGTCAGCATGCCTTCTGCGGCCCAGGCGGTAAATTGAGGAATAAAGGTGAGGGAATTGACGGTGAGCTGCGCGCCCGCATCAAGCAACAGACGCGCTTTGCGCTCCGCGACATCGCCGCCGCCGACCAGCAGACAGGCGCGTCCCCGTAATTGACAGAAAATTGGCAGGTGATCCACGACATTACCCCGGAATTGTAGTTATAGGCTGAAGCGGGCACCGCGCGACGAGAGCCGCGGGCGCTGAGCATGAGCCGTAGCATAACAGCAAGCTGTCGCTACGGCCGTTGAGAGGGCAGGGGATTATGCTTTGATCTGCACCTCACCATCCTTCACTCGTGCTTCAAAATGGGCAACTGAACGGCTTTCATCTTCCATGCAGAGGCCATCGCGCAGACGGAATCGCTGTTTTTTTAACGGGCTGGCAACCCACAGCTCGCCCTGATGTTCGGCGATAATGCCGCGAGAGAGCACGCTCGACTGGAAAAAGGGATCGATATTGCTGATGGCGTAAACCTGGTCATCGTGGCGCGGGCGGAAAATCGCCACCTGCTCACCATTGACCAGCGCGCAGACGCCGGTTGCCGGGACGATATCATCGATATTGCAAACGCTGTTCCACTGGCTCATGCGTTCTCCTCCACTAACATCACCGGAATACGTTCATAGGGTGTCGCCGGGCGATGCTGAGCACGCTCCGGAACCACCTGCACGTTCGGGTCGCGGCGATCGCTGTTGATAAAGTGTTTGAAGCGCGTTTGCGCCGCCGGGTTGTTGACGGTTTCCGTCCACTCGCAAATCACCGCTTCACGCAGGCGGGTCATCTCTGCTTCCAGCTGTGCATCAAAGCCCAGTTTGTCGTCGATGATGACGCTGCGCAGATAGTTGATGCCGCCTTCCATCCCCTCAAGCCAGGAGGCGGTGCGGGTCAGTTTGTCGGCGGTGCGAATGTAGAACATCATAAAGCGGTCGAGGTAACGCAGCAGGGTTTCGCGATCGAGATCCGCCGCCAGCAGATCCGCATGGCGCGGTTTCATGCCGCCGTTACCGCACACATAGAGGTTCCAGCCTTTTTCCGTGGCGATGATCCCCACGTCTTTCCCCTGCGCTTCCGCACACTCACGGGTACAGCCAGAGACGCCGAACTTCATTTTGTGCGGAGTGCGGATGCCTTTGTAGCGGTTTTCCAGCTCGACGCCGAAACCGACGCTGTCGCCGACGCCATAGCGGCACCAGGTCGAGCCGACGCAGGTTTTCGCCATACGCAGCGCTTTGGCGTAGGCATGACCAGTTTCGAACCCGGCATTGATTAACTGACGCCAGATCTCCGGCAGATCGTCTTTTTGCGCGCCGAACAGGCCGATACGCTGCGAGCCGGTGATTTTGGTATAGAGATTAAACTCCCGCGCGATGCGCCCCACTTCCATCAGCCCTTCCGGCGTGATTTCACCGCCCGCAGAGCGCGGAATAACGGAGTAGGTGCCATCTTTCTGGATATTGGCGAGGAAGTTGTCGTTGGTATCCTGCAGCGGCGTGTGCTGCGGTTTCAGGATGTACTCGTTCCAGCAGGAAGCAAGCAGCGAGCCGACGGTCGGTTTACACACTTCACAGCCGTAGCCGGTCCCGTATTTCGCCAGCAGTTCGTCGAAGGTTTTAATCCCTTCCACCTGGATGAGATGGAACAGCTCCTGGCGGGAGTAGGCGAAGTGTTCACACAGGTTATTGGTGATTTCGATACCCTGTTTCGCCAGTTCGGCGTTCAGCACCTGGGTAACCAGCGGAATACAGCCGCCGCAGCCGGTGCCGGCTTTGGTTTCCGCTTTCAGTGCGGCCACGGTGTGGCAGCCTTTATTGATAGCGGTAATCAGGTCGCCTTTGGTGACGTCGAAGCAGGAGCAGATTTGCGCGCTGTCCGGCAGCTTATCGACGCCAATTGAGGGTTTACCGCCGCTGGCATGCGCTGGCAGGATCAGCGCATCGGGGTTTTCCGGCAGTTCGATGGCGTTGAGCACCAGTTGCAGCAGGTTGCCGTAATCGCTGGTGTCGCCAACCAGTACGGCGCCGAGCAGAGTTTTGTTATCCGGGCTGACAATCAGGCGCTTATAGACTTCTTTGCTTTCGTCGAGGTAGACATAGCTGCGCGCGCCCGCTGTGCGGCCATGCGCATCACCGATACCGCCAACATCCACGCCGAGCAGTTTCAGCTTGGCGCTAAGATCTGCGCCTTGGAACGCGTTTTGTGTGCCGAGAATATGGTCAACTGTCACCTGCGCCATTTTGTAGCCTGGCGCGACCAGACCGTAAACGCGGTTGTTCCAGCTGGCGCACTCGCCGATGGCATAAATATTGGGATCGGAGGTCTGGCAGCAGTCGTTGATCATGATGCCGCCGCGCGGGGCAACTTCAAGCCCGCACTGGGTCGCCAGCTTGTCGCGTGGACGGATGCCGGTGGAGAAGACAATAAAGTCCACTTCCAGCTCACTGCCGTCGGCGAAGCGCATGGTTTTGCGCGCCTCAACGCCCTCCTGCACGATCTCTTTGGTATTTTTGGTGGTGTGCACGCGCACGCCCATGCTTTCGATTTTACGTCTTAGCTGCTCGCCGCCCATCTGATCGAGCTGTTCTGCCATCAGCATCGGGGCGAATTCAATAACGTGAGTTTCGACGCCTAAGTTTTTCAGCGCGCCTGCGGCTTCCAGACCCAGCAGGCCGCCACCAACCACCGCGCCACGGCGGCTACGACGCGCGCATGACTCAATGGCATTCAAATCTTCAATGGTGCGATAAACAAAACAGTCCTGGGTTTCAGACCCTTTGATCGGTGGGATCCACGGGTAGGAGCCGGTGGCCATGATCAGCTTATCGTAATAGACCGTGCGGCCCGCGCTGGAGTGGATCACTTTTTCCTGGCGGTTAATGGTGATGGCGCGTTCACCGACCAGTACTTTGACGCCATGTTTTTCGTAGAAGCCTTCGCGTACCAGCGACAGCTCTTCGGCCGTATGGTGGGAAAAATAGGATGACAGGTGGACGCGGTCGTAGGCTTTACGCGGCTCTTCACAGAATACGGTAATGTCGAACTGGCTGGCGTCGGCTTTGTCGAGAAGGTCCTCGATAAAGCGGTGGCCGACCATGCCGTTACCGATGATAGCGAGTTTGACTTTGCTCATTTTTGCCTCGATTTCTTTTTTACTACCTCCTACCTTAACGATTCAGCTTGCACGGTTATTGATGTATATCAATTACACCTTAGCCTACTCCTTAATGAGTATATTGCTGATTTTTCATGATTTTTATAAGTATTGGATATCATTCATATTTATATGTTGAGGAATTTCTATACTGAAAGTGACGTTTTTTAGCACGAGGTTAGCTACGACATATCTGAGGGAGAATGAGGAGGTAATGCGATGTCAGCAACACCACTATGGTTAGTGCAGAATGTGCACTTACCCGATCGCGAAGGAGTGTGGCAAATCGCCATTGAGAATGGGCGATTTGGTGAGATTACGCCGATGGGCGACACCCAGAGCGAGACACTTGACGTGCTTGATGCCGGCGGCGGTTTAGCCCTGCCGCCGTTTGTCGAACCGCATATTCACCTGGACACCACGCAAACGGCTGGCGATCCCCGCTGGAACGAGTCCGGTACGCTGTTCGAAGGGATCGAGTGCTGGGCCGAACGTAAAGCGCAGCTCTGCCATCAGGACGTGAAAAAGCGTGCCTGGCAGACGCTGAAATGGCAAATGGCCAACGGTGTGCAGCATGTTCGCACCCACGTTGATGTTTCCGATCCGCTGTTAACGGCGCTGAAAGCGATGCTGGAGGTCAAAGAGGAGGTCGCGCCGTGGATTGATCTACAAATTGTCGCCTTTCCACAGGAGGGCATTCTCTCCTACCCGAACGGTGCGGCGCTGTTAGAAAAAGCGCTTCAGTTGGGTGCCGATGTGGTTGGTGCCATTCCGCATTTTGAGTACACGCGTGAATATGGCATTGAATCACTCAATATTGCTTTCGATCTGGCGCGTGAGTATGAGCGCCCGCTGGATATCCACTGCGATGAGATTGATGATGAGCAGTCGCGCTTTGTTGAGACCGTCGCCGCGCTGGCACTTGAAATGGAGATGGGCTCGCGCGTCACCGCCAGCCACACCACCGCCATGCACTCCTACAATGGCGCGTATACATCCCGTCTTTTCCGCCTGCTGCAACGTTCCGGCATCAATTTCGTGGCCAACCCGCTGGTCAATATTCATCTTCAAGGGCGCTTCGATGACTACCCGAAACGGCGTGGCGTTACTCGGGTGAAAGAGTTGATGGCTGCAGGGATGAATGTCTGCTTCGGTCACGACGATGTGTTCGATCCCTGGTATCCGCTCGGCACCGGCAATATGTTGCAGGTGCTGCATATGGGTCTGCATGTTTGTCAGCTGATGGGGTATTCGCAGATTGAGCAGGGGCTGCAACTCATCACCCACAACAGCGCGAAAACGCTCGGATTGAAAGAGTATGGCATTGCGCCAGGTCTGCCTGCCAATATGATCATTCTGCCGGTTGAAAATGGCTTTGAAGCGGTGCGTTGCCAGTCTCCGGTGCGCTGGTCAATTCGTCACGGACGCATTATTGCCAGCACGCAACCTGCGCAGAGTTGGGTACGGATGGAGGAGGGATGCGAAGAGGTGCATTTTAATAGGATGCCGCAAGCGTAGCGGCGTGCCAGGCCGTTAAGACGCACGAATTTGGCGGTCTGGCGTTACATCTGTTACCAAATACGTAAAATTAAGTAAAAGGCTGGCCTGCTGGCTGAGTGCTCTTTAGAATCAAGCCACTCGCTTTCGTTACTGCACTTCGTTAAGGAAACCTTATGGTTAAATCGACTCTGGCGGCTATGGCGGCTCTGCTCGCCCTTTCTGCTATCTCCCCTGCTGCGCTGGCCGCAAAAGGCGACCCGCATGTTCTGCTCACCACTTCTGCCGGTAATATCGAACTGGAGCTGAACAATCAGAAAGCCCCCGTGTCGGTGAAAAACTTCCTTGATTACGTGAATAACGGTTTTTATAACAACACCACTTTCCATCGCGTTATTCCTGGTTTTATGGTTCAGGGCGGTGGCTTTAACGAGCAGATGCAGCAGAAGCAGCCTAACCCGCCTATCAAGAACGAAGCGGATAACGGCCTGCGCAACACGCGCGGTACCATTGCTATGGCGCGGACTGCAGATAAAGACAGCGCCACCAGCCAGTTCTTTATCAACGTTGCGGATAACGCTTTCCTGGATCATGGTCAGCGTGACTTTGGCTACGCGGTATTTGGCAAAGTGGTAAAAGGCATGGACGTTGCCGATAAGATCTCCCAGGTGCCGACGCACGATGTTGGCCCGTATCAGAATGTCCCGTCAAAACCGGTTGTTATCCTCTCCGCGAAAGTGCTGCCATAAGTTTCCTCCACACGGGCTTTGCGGCCCGTGTTTTACCGCTTCCCTGCGTAACCCGGAATTACTGCTTATAATTTTTTGGGCATGTACATCATTTGGGTATGTATATCGCTTAACTGGGAGGCGCTATGCCGAAAAAACTCACCGACAGGCAAAAATCCCGACTCTGGGAGCAGCAGCGCAACATCAATTTTCAGGCCAGCCGCCGGCTGGAGGGCGTTGATAGCGAGCTTGTTACGCTGAATGCGGAAGAGGCCACTTTACGTCTTGAAGAGCTGCGGAGGCAAAATGAGCGATAAATTCGGCGACGGGCGCGACCCGTATCTTTTCCCCGGCCTGAAAGTGATGCGTAATCGCCTCGGCATTCGCAATGCTAAGGGGCTGGAGAAGGAGGCGTATCAGTTTACCGCGCTGCGTGCTGCAACCCTGGAACTGGGGCCGATTGCCCGCGGGCTGCCACATCTTTGCGCCATTCACCGCCATCTTTACCAGGATGTGTTCGACTGGGCCGGGCAGATCCGCGAAGTCGATATCTACGAGGGCGATACCCGCTTCTGCCACTTCGAGTATATCGAGAAAGAGGGCAATGCCCTGATGCAGCAGCTAGAAGATGAGGAGTGGCTCGTCGGGCTTGAAAAAGAGGAGTTTATCGCACGCCTGGCGCATTACTACTGCGAAATCAATGTCCTGCACCCGTTCCGCCTGGGTAACGGCATTGCCCAGCGCATCTTCTTTGAACAGCTGGCGCTGCACGCGGGCTTCTCGCTCGACTGGCGAGATATCGATCCCGACGACTGGCGCAACGCCAACCAGGCAGGCGCGATGGGCGATCTCGAACCGCTAACCGCCATCTTTAGTAAGGTGGTGAGCGAGGCGCGCGAGGGCGAGTAAAACGAAGGTCTTGCTCCAGTCAGAGCAAGACCTTAAGCCCATGTTTCTGCACTACAGAGAGTAACTTGAGAGAGACACCACTAGGTCGCTTCATACCGTTTTCCCACTTTTGTATCGTTGAAACGCTGGTGTTGAGATAGCGGGCAAAGACCGACTGACTAACGTTAAATCGCTCACGTAGCCC
This sequence comes from Kosakonia sp. Marseille-Q7440, assembly GCF_965119485.1. Taxonomy (NCBI): domain Bacteria; kingdom Pseudomonadati; phylum Pseudomonadota; class Gammaproteobacteria; order Enterobacterales; family Enterobacteriaceae; genus Kosakonia; species Kosakonia sp. Marseille-Q7440. Next base: position 532,079 of record NZ_CBCPLT010000002.1, read on the forward strand.
TTTGATCTCTTCAGGTTTTAGAGCATCAACGGGGCTCAGGCAGCGCTCATCAAAGTTACGCATTGTTTCCTGAGTCATCGCCCCAGCATCAAACAAACCCTTTGCCGCACTATGGATTGCCTCAAAAGCAAGGCTTTTACTTTTTCGTGTCGTTGTCATGAGTAATCTCAACCAGCTCTCTGTTACTGATTAGCACCAAAAGGACGCTTTCGGAAAGGCCAGCGTAATGTTTTGCCAGTTCACGAAACGCGGCTAACTCACCGTCATCAATATTTGCCATATCCTGCTTTGCATAGATAAAGGTGTAAAACGCATGTGCGCCGCCTTTCGTCAGGATAATGGCACGATCGCGGTTTTGATTTAGCCGCTTCTTGTAGACCCCTCCGCCTAAATTATCCGCCTGGCCCTGCATCAACTCATCGATTGCCTGACGTAATTCGCTGTCGCGGATGCCCATTTTTTTGGCCGCTTTGGCAAACCATTTGGTTTTAAAGATCCGTTTAAAAGATAACATTACTTCCGTCCACACTGTAGCACTAAGTGCAATGGTATTCCTTTGTGTGTGGAAAGGAAGATTTCCGCAAACCCGTTTTTTATCTTTGCGAAGTGCCGTATAGTTTCGCGCAAACTGCATGAAACGCGGCACATCCATTGGTTGAATTCACATGATCCTGCTTATCGACAATTACGACTCCTTTACCTGGAACCTCTACCAATATTTTTGTGAGCTGGGAGTACACGTAGAGGTGAGGCGTAACGATGAGCTGGCGCTGGCGGATATTGAAATGCTAGCGCCGCAGAAAATTGTTATTTCGCCAGGCCCCTGCACGCCGGATGAGTCGGGCATTTCGCTGGAAGTTATTGCGCACTACGCGGGCAAGCTGCCGATCCTCGGCGTTTGTCTCGGCCATCAGGCGATTGCCCAGGCATTTGGTGCCACCATTGTGCGCGCGGCGAAGGTGATGCACGGCAAAACTTCCCCTATTACGCACTCTGGCAGCGGTGTGTTTAGCGGCTTAAATAATCCGTTAACCGTTACGCGCTATCACTCTTTGGTCATCGATCCATCTACCTTACCTGACTGCTTCGAGGTCACCGCGTGGAGTGAAAACGGTGAGATTATGGGCATTCGCCATAAGGCGTGGGATCTGGAAGGGGTGCAGTTCCACCCCGAAAGTATTCTCAGTGAGCAGGGCCATCAATTGCTGGAAAACTTCCTTACGCGGTGATTTGTGGTTGCCATCTAGTGATTTTTTATGCATATTTCGTGATTATATTTTCACTATGAATGCAACATAACACGGGATGGGCAACCTATGGCAACTCAGCAAGACGCGGTGACACGTGCAAACTTCGATGACGTTATTCTGCCAATTTACGCACCGGCCGAGTTTATCCCGGTAAAGGGGAAGGGCAGCCGCGTCTGGGATCAGCAGGGTAAAGAGTACGTTGATTTTGCTGGCGGCATTGCGGTAACTGCTTTAGGCCACTGCCATCCGGCGCTGGTGGAGACGCTGAAAGCGCAGGGCGAGACGCTCTGGCACCTGAGCAACGTCTTCACTAACGAGCCCGCGCTGCGTCTGGCGCGCAAGCTGGTGGATGCCACCTTTGCCGAGCGCGTCGTGTTTATGAACTCCGGTACCGAAGCCAACGAAACCGCCTTTAAGCTGGCGCGTTTTTATGCAACCACGCGCCACAGCCCGCACAAAACCAAAATCATCGCTTTCCATCACGCTTTTCACGGGCGTTCCCTCTTTACCGTGACTGTTGGCGGCCAGCCGAAATACTCCGACGGCTTTGGCCCGAAACCGGCCGACATCGTGCATGTTCCATTTAACGATCTGCACGCGGTTAAAGCGGTGATGGACGATCACACCTGCGCCGTGGTGGTAGAGCCGATTCAGGGCGAAGGCGGAGTGACCGCCGCCACGCCTGAATTCCTCAAAGGCCTGCGTGAACTGTGCGATGAGCACAACGCACTGCTGGTGTTTGATGAGGTGCAGTGCGGGATGGGGCGCAGCGGTGAGCTGTTCGCTTACATGCACTACGGCGTGACGCCGGACATTCTGACCAGTGCTAAAGCTCTTGGCGGCGGTTTCCCGGTCAGCGCCATGTTGACGACGCACGAGATCGCCAGCGTCTTCCACGCCGGTTCCCACGGATCCACTTATGGCGGAAACCCGCTGGCCTGCGCGGTGGCCGGTACCGCATTCGATATCATCAACACCCCTGAAGTGCTGAATGGCGTCAGTGCCAAACGTCAGCACTTTGTTCAGCATCTGCAACAAATTAATGAGCAGTACGATCTGTTCAGCGATATTCGCGGTATGGGGCTGTTGATCGGTGCCGAGCTGAAGCCGCAATACAAAGGCCGTGCACGCGATTTCCTGCATGCGGCTGCCGCAGCGGGCGTGATGGTGCTGAATGCCGGCCCGGATGTGATGCGTTTCGCGCCGTCGCTGATTATCGAGGAGCAGGATATTGATGAAGGGATGCAGCGCTTTGCGCAGGCCGTTGCGAGCGTGGTTAACGCGTAAGACGTCGGCGTAGCCAGATGCCGTGATGCGGGCGCTGACGCCATGCCACCGACGAGATGGTGTGCATGGTGCTCAGATGCCCAATAATGCGCTGCAAATGCTGCTCCAGCGTGCTCATTGGGCCGTGGGTCAGCGTCTCCGGTCCTTCCATAACATTCACATCACCGGACTCTCCCGGCCCGTCATACTCCAGCCGCTGCTGACAACGTTGCAGCGCAATTTCACATGATTCGAGATAGCGCTGCGCCAGGTCCGGCGTCAGCATGGTGTGCTCGCGCGCCAGCGTCGTCATGGCGTTAATGTGTTCGACAATAAACTGGCTATGCGTCACCCACAGTTTCATATCGCTCAGATAGCGGCTGTTAAAGCCGGGCTCCTGCATCGCCTGGTTGAGGGAGTTGAACAGGGCGTTGTGCGCCTGATTAACCTGCATACGCTGCCAGGCCAGCGGCGTTGCTTCCGGGTTATTGCTGAGGATCAGGCGAATCGCATCCTGATAGGCCTCCAGCGCATCGTGCGCATTCTGGCGCAGCAGGCCGCTCTGCCACTGCGGCCACAGCCACACCATCCCGCCAAAGGCAATCAGGCAGCCAATCAGCGTATCGACCAGCCGGGCGAGGATAAACTGGTCGCCGTTAAGCGTCAGGATTTGCAAGGTATAGACCGCCGTAATCGTGAAACCGACCGTCGCCCAGCCGTAACTTTTGCGGATAATCAGATAGCTACTCAAGGTGATCATCAGCATCGCAGCGAGGGTAAAACCGAGCGGCACATGAAAGTGCAGCGTCATTCCCGCCACCACCAGCCCGGCCAGCGTGCCGGCGGCACGGTTGACAATGCGTACCCGCGTCGCGCCATAACCGTTCTGCGTCACCACCATCACCGTCATCATGATCCAGTAAGGTTTCGGCAGATTTAATGCGCTGCCCATCAGGCTGGCGATGCTGAGCATGACGCTGATACGCGCCGCATTGCGCAGGGCGGTCGATTTCAGGGACAGATAGCTTTTTAGCGCCGGGATCAGCGGCAGGCGCTCCTGCTTATCCTCCATCAAATCGCGGATGTAGAGCGGGCGCTGGGTGCGCAGCACGCGGGCGATACGGCTGAAGTGCCAGGCGCAAAACTGCCCGACCGGATTATCAGGGTGCTGACGGGCAATTTTTTCCAGCGCACCGACCTGCTTCTCCATGGTGAAGCGGGTCGGATAGCGGTGATAGAGAATGTCATCTGCCAGCACGCGCAGGCGAGCCGCGACGGTTTGCGCATTCCAGCGAATCACCTGCTCGGCGTGGGTGCGCTCGACCAGCTTCTGCACCTTTTCCGGCTGATGCAGGCTGACAGAGATATGCTCCTGCAGATCCAACGCGACCTGAAAGACGCGCAGCAGGCGCTTGTAATCGTTGTTCTGATTGGCCGCCAGCATATGCAGCTGCTGGTAACACTGGCTAATCAGATCCACCGCTTTCTGCTGGCGGTCGAGCAGCGGCGGCAGCGCGGTTTCCGGATCGATGTGTTGGGTTAACAGGCTATATTTCGCTTCGCAATAGTCCGCCAGTTGCCGGTAGAGCAAGCTGAGGGATTCGCGCAGCGGCTGTTCGCGCCATAGCCAGAACCAGAACCAGTTAAACAGCCCGTACCACAGGGTGCCGAGGGTGTAGATCAGCAGCGGCTCCCACACCGGCATGTTTCCGGCGAGGCTGAGAGTAAAAATGGCGGCAATGAGAGATGCGGGAAGTAAGCGGCCATGCAGCGCGCTGATTTCACCTGTCACGCCCAGCAGCAGCGTTAGCACCGTCATGATCACCGGTAGCGGAAGATTTTCCGCCAGCAAAAGCTGCACCGCCAGGCTACAGCCGGCAAACAGCGAGCCGCCGATAATCAGGCGTTTAAAGAAGCGTTTATGCGGGGTATCGAGGCCCGCAATATTGCAGCAGGCGGGAACCAGCGAGAAGAGAAGACCCTGTTGCAGATGGCCGAGCAGCAGCCCAACCGCCACAGGCAGGCATAACACCAGCGTTTGTCGCAGTGCGTAGTTGATTTCGGGGTGATAAATCAGCCTGCGCCACATGGGAAAACAAAAACGGCGCACCGCATGAGCGATGCGCCATTTCGCAGATTAACGCGTACCGTAGACGACGATAGTTTTACCGTGGGCGGAGATCAGGTTTTGATCTTCGAGCATTTTAAGAATGCGGCCAACCGTTTCGCGGGAGCAACCGACGATCTGACCGATCTCCTGACGGGTAATTTTAATTTGCATACCGTCCGGGTGGGTCATGGCGTCCGGCTGTTTTGCCAGGTTCAGCAGAGTCTGTGCAATGCGGCCGGTCACGTCGAGGAACGCCAGGTTACCGACTTTCTCCGAGGTCACCTGCAGGCGACGCGCCATCTGCGAGGAGAGGCGCATCAGAATATCCGGATTCACCTGGATAAGCTGACGGAATTTTTTGTAGGAGATCTCCGCCACTTCACAGGCGGTCTTGGCGCGAACCCAGGCGCTGCGCTCCTGACCTTCTTCAAACAGGCCCAGTTCACCAATAAAATCGCCCTGGTTGAGGTAAGAGAGGATCATCTCTTTACCCTCTTCATCCTTGATGAGCACTGCCACTGAGCCTTTAACGATGTAATACAGCGTTTCCGCTTTTTCACCCTGGTGAATCAGCGTGCTCTTCGACGGGTACTTATGAATATGGCAATGAGACAAGAACCATTCGAGAGTCGGGTCTGTTTGCGGTTTGCCAAGCACCATGCGCGATTATCCTCTGTTATAAGCTGGCTCCAGAAACGGCGTGAATCATTCAGCTTCTGGGGTTGCAATCAAAGCTTCCCAAATCCCGGGAAGTGGACCGTCAGCGACATCTGCGGTCTCTAATGTATGATATCCCTTGCGTACATTCGTAACGTCAATGTTTCTCTGTAGCATGTAGACTGTTTTAGCATAGCTTTTGGCGCCTGTCTCCTGGTGTCTCGCTTCAGCATGACGCAGGTCGCCTTCCGTTGCGCGTTTTGTTATGTACGCGTAATCTGTGAAAAAATTTGCCATACCGGAGTGATGAACATGCAGGCACGAGTGAAATGGGTTGAAGGGTTAACGTTCCTTGGTGAGTCCGCTTCCGGCCACCAAATCCTGATGGATGGCAACTCCGGGGACAAAGCTCCCAGCCCGATGGAGATGGTCTTAATGGCCGCCGGCGGCTGCAGCGCCATTGACGTGGTGTCGATTCTGCAAAAAGGGCGTCATGACGTGACCGACTGCGAAGTGAAGCTGACCTCCGAGCGCCGTGAAGAAGCACCGCGCTACTTTACCCATATCAACCTGCACTTCATCGTCACCGGCAAAGCGCTGAAAGAGGCTGCCGTCTCCCGCGCGGTCGATCTCTCGGCTGAGAAGTACTGCTCCGTGGCGCTGATGCTGGAAAAAGCAGTCAAGATTACCCACTCCTTTGAGGTGATCGAAGCCTGATAAGCCCGCCCGGCGGCGCTTCCCGCCGGGTTATTTAATCTTTTTGCCTTCCATCAGCCGCTGCACCAGCGGCGTCATAATCAGCTCCATCGCCAGCCCCATTTTGCCGCCCGGCACCACCAGCGTATCCATATGCGAGATAAACGATCCCTGCAACATTGCCAGCAGCCACGGATAATCGATCCCCTCCAGATTGCGGAAATGAATCACGACAAAGCTCTCATCAAGAGAAGGAATGCCTTTGGCGGCAAAGGGGTTTGAGGTATCGACGGTGGGAACGCGCTGGAAGTTGAGATGAGTGCGGGAAAACTGCGGCGTGATGTAGTTGATGTAATCTTCCATTGAGCGCACCACCGAATCCATCACTGCTTCCCGGGAGTGACCGCGCTCGCTGGTGTCGCGGATCATCTTCTGGATCCACTCGAGGTTAACGATCGGCACCACGCCCACCAGTAGATCAACATGGCTCGCCACATCATGCTGCGGCGTCACCACACCGCCATGCAGCCCTTCGTAGAACAAAACGTCGGTTGGCTCCGGCAGTGGTTGCCAGGGGGTGAAGGTTCCTGGAACCTGGTTCCACGGCACGGCTTCATCATAGGTGTGGAGATATTTGCGCGCCTGGCCCTGGCCGCTCTGGCCATACTCGCTGAAGGTCTGCTCCAGCAGGCCGAAGTCGTTCGCTTCCGGGCCAAAATAGCTGATATGCCGCCCGAGATCGCGGGCTTTGCGGATCGCCATATCCATTTCCGGACGGGTATAACGATGAAAGCTGTCGCCTTCCACCTCCGCCGCGTGCATGTTGAGCTGGGCGAAAATCTTACGGAAGGCGAGGCTGGTGGTGGTGGTTCCCGCGCCGCTGGAGCCAGTGACGGCGATGACCGGATGTTTGGCGGACATAGCAACTCCCTGAAGAAAAGCTGTTGTTCAGTATCAAAGCCGCCCGGCGTCCGGTTATTCGTGGAACTGCCCGCGCGGCATAATATTCACCGTTTCGTGCAGTTCTGACCACACCAGTACGGCCTCGCCGCGCTGCAATTGCCGTTTTACGTCGGCGACCTTTTGTTCAAGCGAACGCTCATGTTCACCATAATCGGTACCTTCGCGCAAGACAAAGCTCTCAATCAGATTGTCGAGCGTGTCGGCGTCAAGTTCTTGCCACGGAATAATCATGATGCTCCCAGATAAGCGGATAACCAGTCCGGAATGCGCGTTTCAAGCCACATCTCCGGGCGACGCAGCGTGCCGCCGACAAAGCCGACGTGCCCGCCATGTTCCGTCAATTGATACTCAATATTAGCGGGTAATTGCGCAAGATCGGGGATGACGTGATGATCCATAAACGGATCATCCTTGGCGTGAATGATAAGCGTCGGTTTACGAATCTGCGGCAGCAGCGGCATGGCGCTACAGCGGCGATAGTAATCAAGTGCATCGTCGAAGCCGTGGATTTTCGAGGTGATCACATCATCGAAATCGCGGATGCGCCGCATTTTACGCAGCACCTCCATGGTCGTCGGTAGCGAGCCAGGATAGGCGCGCAGTTTCCGCGCGGCATTGGCCTTCAGCAGGTTGAGCAAATAACGCTGGTAAACGCGCGTGAAGCCTTTATCCATATGATAACTGCACGCTTCCAGCACCAGCGGGGCCGAGACAATCACCGCCGCATCGACGGGCAAATCATCATCCGCTTTCGCCAGCAGGCAGCCGAGCATATTCCCGCCGAGCGAATATCCCACCGCCGCGGTCGGCGCCTCGCCAAGCTCCTGACGCAGCCAGGTGAGAAACCAGGTGCCATCTTCGGTTTCACCGGAGTGATAGATGCGGTTCAGGCGATTAGGAATCCCACTACAGCCGCGAAAATGCATCACCACGCCCAGCCAGCCGCGCTGTTTCGCCGCATTAATCAGGCCGTGCGCATAGGGGCTGTGCAGGCTGCCTTCCAGGCCATGAAACACCACCAGCCGCGGTTTATGCCGCGCCTGATTCGGCTCTTCGCTCCACGCAAGATCGACAAAATCCCCGTCCGGCAGTTCAAGGCGCTGCCACCAGGGTTCAAACGCCACGCGACGGCGAATAAGACGCGGCAGCATGGTTTGAAGATGTGGGTTGCTTGCGCCACGCATCGGTTGGAAGGTGGAGGCAACGCGTTGATCTGCATCGAGAAGTGCAGGTGTAATTTCTGCCATTTCATCAAAATAGGTAGGTAAATAGGCGGTTATTATACTTGCTAATAATTGGCCTGTTTAATACTTTGCTGCTGTTGTACCGTATTGACCCACTAAGGCAGCGGCAAAAAGACGTATTACAACCCACGCTGACACTGCGCCTGCCTGCTATTTCACTTTCAAGGACACTTATTATGACGGACATTACCTCGTCTGGCCTGATGGCAGCGCAGCCATTAAATGATTTGCCGCAGACGGATAATTTAACCCCCGAGCAGCAGACGCAAATCGAGGCGATTGTTAAAGAGATCGATATTTACGATCCGGCCTACTCGCTCGGTTTCGGTGCGCAAACCATGAAAAAGATGTCGCAATTCTCTGATTCCCTCATGCAGCAAGTGCGGGCAAAAGATGCGGGCATCATCGGTTCGCAACTTACCGATCTTCTGCAAAAAATTAAGCAGGTCGATATCAGCGCCTTTGAGCAAAAACCGGGCTTTCTTGCCTCGCTGCCGCTTGTGGGATCACTTTTTAACCGCATTGAGCGCACCATGCTGGAGTACAAAACGCTCTCCGCTCAGGTGGAGGATATTACTGAGAAGCTGAATGACGCGATGGTCGATCTGCTGCGTAATATCTCGACGCTGGAGATCATGTTCGATCGCAACCGCGATGTTTTCCAGCAAATTACCCTGCATGTTATCGCCGGCAAGCAACGCCTGGAGCAGATAAAACAGGAAGAGCTGCCCGCTCTGCAAGCACAGGCGGCGTCCGATCCGATGATTGCTCAGCGCGTGCGCGACCTGCTCGACGGTATTTCGCGTTTCGAGCGTCGTCTGCATGACTTGATGCTGTCGCGCACCATTGCTATGCAGAGCGCGCCGCAAATTCGCCTGATGCAGAGCAACAGCCAGTCGCTGGCGGAAAAGATCCAGAGCAGCATTCTCTCCACCATTCCGGTGTGGAAAAACCAGATTGCCTTATCGCTCTCTTTGCAGACCCAGCGCCAGGCCGCGAAGCTGCAAAAAGATGTTGCTGATACCACTAACGACCTGCTGCGCCGCAACGCCGAGATGCTGCAGACCGGTACGATTGAGACTGCCCGTGAAGTCGAGCGCTCGGTTGTGGATATCGAGACGCTGCGCGAGGTGCAGTCACGCCTGCTTAACACCATTGAAGAGTCCGTGAAGATCGCTGCCGATGCGCGCCAGCGCCGTCAGGAAGTGGAAAAAGAGCTCGGCACGATGGAAACCGATCTCCGCGCGCGTCTGGCCGCTATCGCCAGCGGTAATCAGGCACAGGCCTGAGTCAGGAAAAGAGAATGGGTTATCAAATTACCTACATGCTGAATAAATTCTACCGCAATCGCCTTAACCGGATCGCTGTGCAGATAGGTTTGTTTCCCCTCGGCTTCCTTTATGGCGGGTTGAAGGGGAAGGAGCTGGACTATCTCTCTCCGATCATTATGTCTTGTGAAGGGCTGGCGTGGTTAAGCTTTATCCTGCTGGCTCGCACGCTTTTCCACGACCGCATTGCGCTGGGGGCCGGTGCCTTCGCAGGCTTTATCTGGCTTATGTTCAGAGATGCAGCGACGATGCCATTTGCTGCGGGTACGGCAGCAATATTCGTGCACTTTTACAGAAACCGGCAGGCACCGGGCCAGATCCACGCCTGGTATCTGTTTGTCTGGTACCTTGCGGCAGCCATTTACTGCGACATATTTCGCCATACCATGCTGGTTATTAACATAATCTTCTGGGGAGTGCTTATCAGTGGAGCGGTGCTTAACTGGCGAAAAAGCAGAAATGAAGCACGCCTAAATGAGCGACAAGCCGCGCCGGTGGAAGAGTTTAAGCAAGACAGGCAAAAAACCGCCGAAGAGCCATCCTTGCTGGATCAGAGAATCTATCGCCTGCAAAATCAGTACACCTTACCCGATGCGCTGAATATTCATCTGACAGGCATCGCCACGCTGGCAGATAAGATCCTGCAGTGCATGGAGACTGATCCCAGAGATGTTGTGCCGGGGAGACGTTTCCTTGAGCGCTATTTGCCGCTCGTGGAAAAGATTGCCGCCAGGGGGCAGATACTTTCCGACCAACTCAGTGACGAGGCGCAACGGCAAAAGGCGATAACAGAGCTGGCAGTTGTGCTTGAACGCGTTGAGCGCGCGTTTGAGCAGCAGCATCAGGCCCTGCTGGAGAATGACTCGCTTGATTTAGACGCGGAGTTACTGACCATAGACAATATGCTGAAAGCGGATGGCTTCGGTAAATAACACACACAGCACCCGTTGCTCCACGGGTGCTGTTTTAGCTGTCTGCCAGCAGGTTGCGCGAAAAGAGGTGGATATCAACATCCGCTTTACGTCGCCACAAGCGCGCTTTTCGCGCCCCGGTCGCCACGCTCTCCCCGGTCTCTTCAAACATGCCAGAGGCTTCAAAACGGCGGATCAGGCTTTTGCGCTGGATCGGCTGGCCGAGAATTATCTCCGTCGCTTCCTGCAACTGGCTCTGGGTAAAGGTCTCAGGCAAACAGTAAACGGGCAGTAACGAATACATCGTTTTCTGCCGCAGGCGGCGCAGCGCAGCGTGGATTATCTCGCCGTGATCGAAGGCCAGTTCGCGCTCATCAAGTTCGGCAACGGGCACCCATTTGGCATCGCTGACGCTTGTAATATGCGGCGCGCAGGCGACCCACGAGATAAGCGCATACCAGGCAACGGTCAGACTCCAGCCGCGCGGATCGCGCTCTGGGCCGGAGAAAGTATCCAGCTGTTCAAGCCACGAGGGCGAGACGCCGGTTTTTTCCGTCAGCTTGCGCAGCGCCGTGGCGCGGGTAGAGCTATCCTGCGCCATATCAATAAAGCCGCCGGGCAATCCCCAGCGCCCTTGTTGCGGCTGGCTGGCGCGCTCAACCAACAGCACGCAGAGCGTCTGCTGATGCAGGCTAAACAGCACGCTATCGACCGTCACCAGCGGCGAGGGAAAACGACTCGGATCGTAAGAATCCAGATACTCTGCTTCGCTGATCATCACTGACTCACCTCATTTCACACGCAGCAAGTTTATCAGCCTACCCTGGTGCGGCAAGCGAACTTTTATTTTATGTATTTTCAGTGTCTTATATATTCAGTATAAAAATAATCCAGACGGGGGCTTGCTTAATAGTGTCTTATGGACAATATTAAATGTGTCCAAGGGACATTAACTAATGCAGGTGAGGTGAATGATGGCGAGCAGAATCGAACTCTTTATCGATAATCAAAACGTTGAAATCGACCACGGCGTATTTCCCGATGGTGCAGTGTGGCTAAAAGTGACGGGCGAACTGCCTGCTTTCGCCCAGCTGATGCGCATCCGTGTCGCCGCCATGCGCGATATGAATGATTTTATGCTACTGGCGCAGCTGGTAGACGCGGTACGCCACGTTACTGATGTTGCGGTTAGCCATCTGCAGCTCGCCTGGCTGCCGTGGGCGCGCCAGGATCGCCATATGGTGGCGGGCGACAGCTTCGCGCTGAAAGTCTTCGCTAACCAGCTCAACACCCTGAACTTCGACAAAATCTTTATTCTCGATCCCCACAGCGATGCCGCCGCAGCCGCCATCAATAACTGCGTCGCCATTCCTCAGGAAACCTGTCTGTTGCAGAGCGAAACGCTACGCCGCGCCATTGCGCAGGGCGAACTGATGCTGGTGGCTCCGGACGCAGGCGCGCTGAAAAAAATTCACAACGTGGCGAAAGCCACCGGCGCGAAAAATTACGCCATTCTCACCAAAGAGCGTGATGTTGCCAGCGGCAATCTGACCGGCTTTGCGCTGGTGGCCGGCGAGGTGGCGGGGAAAGATCTGCTGATCGTCGACGATCTCTGCGATGCGGGCGGCACCTTTATCGGCTCAGCGCAGGTTCTGCGTGAAGCGGGTGCGCGCAGCGTCAGTTTGTATGTTACGCACGGTATCTTCTCTAAAGGCGTTGAAAACCTGCTGAATAATGGGATCGACGCTATCTATACCACCACCTCGTTTACTTCGCCGACGCTGGCTTCGCCGCGCGTTGAACTGATCGATATCGCCACGTTATTTCGCGCTTAAGGGGACCACACCATGAAACTGAATCCGATTCTCGCCATCGACGGCTATAAAGTGTCGCACCGCGTGCAGTATCCGCAGGGCACTACAAAGGTTTACTCCAACTTCACGCCGCGCAGCGACCGCTTTTTCCAGTCGCCGGTGGCTGACGGCAAGCTGGTCTTCTTTGGCCTGCAGGGTTTTCTGAAATGGTTTATGGTCGATCTCTTTAACGATGCCTTCTTTGCCCGCCCGGAAGAGGAAGTGGTAAATGAGTACAAAGAGGTGATGGACAGCTATCTCGGCAAAGATAGCGTGGCGGTCGATCATATCCGCGACCTGCACCGTTTAGGCTACCTGCCGCTGCACATCAAATCGCTGGATGAGGGGAGTAAAGTGCCGATGAAGGTGCCGGTGCTGACCATCACCAACACCCGTGAGCAGTTCTTCTGGCTGGTGAACTATCTGGAAACGGTGCTCTCCGCCGAGTTGTGGAAAGCCTCGACTAACGCCACCATCGCGCACCACTACCGCAAAATTTGTGAGCAGTGGGCAGCTAAAACCTGTAGCGAACTCTCGCATCTGGATTTCCAGTGCCACGACTTCTCATTCCGCGGCATGGCCGGTCTGCACGATACCGCGCAGGCGGGCGCAGGCCACCTGCTGAGCTTTAAAGGCACCGACAGCATTCCTTCGCTGCTCTATGCCCGCGATTTCTACACTGGCGGAGAGGAGTATTTTATTGGCGCAAGCATTCCGGCGACTGAGCACAGCGTGATGTGTATGGGCGAGCATGAGCATGAAATTGAGACTTTCCGCCGCCTGATTGCCGATATCTATCCACAGGGCTTTGTCTCTATCGTCTCCGATACCTGGGATTACTGGCGCGTGATTACTGAATACACCCGCGAACTGAAGTCGTTGATTCTGGGGCGTGAAGGACGCGTTGTTTTCCGCCCGGACAGCGGTGACCCGGTTGAAATCCTCTGCGGCACCGGCGCGGATGACGACACGCGCGCCGATCGAACCCCGGAGGAGAAAGGTTCCGTTGAAGTGCTGTGGGAGATTTTCGGCGGCACGGTTAACGATAAGGGTTACAAGGTGCTGGATCCGCATGTCGGCCTGATTTATGGCGACTCAATTACGCTGGCGCGCGCGAATCAAATTCTCTCGCGGCTGGAGGCCAAAGGTTTCGCCAGCTCCAACGTGGTCTTCGGCGTCGGCTCTTTTACCTACCAGTACAACACCCGCGATACCTTCGGCTTTGCGATGAAAGCGACCTGGGGCGCGGTGAATGGCGAAGGGCGGATGATCTTTAAAGAGCCGAAAACGGATAACGGCCTGAAACGCTCGGCGCGTGGGCTGTTACGGGTTGAGCGCGATGCGCAGGGTGAACTGCAACTGCACGATGAACAAAGCTGGGAGCAGGAGCAGGGTGGTGAGCTGAAAACCCGTTTCCTCGATGGCAAGCTTTACGACACCGAGCACTTTGAGACGATTCGCCAGCGCCTGGCTAACCAGCGTTAAACCCTGAATGGCGGTACGGCTGTACCGCCATCAACTTTACCGCTTACGGCAGAGGTTGTTACTCCGCTGTAAGCATCGCCTCCAGTTGCTCCTGCGCTTCGAGCCACGCCATTTCACACTCTTCAAGACCCGCTTTCGCCGACGCCTGTTGTTGCAGACAGGTTGTCAACTCCGCTTTACGGCTCTGATCGTACAGACCGCTGTCGCTGAGCTTCTCTTCCGCGTTGGCCAGTTGCGCATTGAGCTTCTCCATCTCTTTTTCCAGACGGGCGATCTCTTTACGCAGCGGCTGTGTTTGCGTGCGCAGCTCTGCTTCACGACGCTTCTGATCTTTACGCGCCTGAGCGCTGTTACCATTCTCTTTTGCCGCGTCCGTCGGCTGGCTCTCCTGCTTTTGCACGTCGCTCAGCCACTGCTGGTAATCATCCAGATCGCCATCGAACGGCTCCACTTTGCCATCGTGCACCAGGTAGAGATCGTCGGTAGTCGAGCGTAAAAGGTGACGGTCGTGCGACACCACTACCAGCGCGCCTTCAAACTCAATCAGCGCGTCGGTCAGCGCCTGGCGCATATCGAGATCGAGGTGGTTGGTCGGTTCATCGAGCAGCAGCAGGTTCGGGCGCTGCCAAACAATTAATGCCAGCACCAGCCGCGCTTTTTCGCCGCCGGAGAAGCGCTCTGTTGCTTCGGTGACCTTATCCCCCTGGAAGCCGAAGCCGCCCAGGTAATCACGCAGTTTCTGCTCCAGCTCCTGCGGGGCCAGGCGCGCCAGATGCTGCAACGGTGATTCGTCGGCGCGTAAAAATTCCAGCTGATGCTGGGCGAAGTAACCGAGTTTGATCCCCTTCGCCAGGCCGATTTCGCCGCTCTGCGCCGCCAGCTCGCCCGCCAGCAGTTTAATCAGCGTCGATTTACCGGCACCGTTACGTCCCAGCAGACCGATGCGCGAGCCAGGCACCAGGTTGAGTTTGATGGCATTCAGAATGGTGCGATCGCCATAGCCGGCGCTCACTTTCTCCATCTTCAGGATCGGGTTGGGCAGGCTTTCCGGCGCGCGGAAGCTGAAGTGGAACGGGTTATCAACATGCGCCGGGGCAATCAGCTCCATACGCTCCAGCATCTTGATGCGGCTTTGCGCCTGCTTCGCTTTACTCGCCTTCGCTTTGAAGCGATCGATAAAGCTTTGCAGATGGGCAACCCGCTGCTGCTGGCCTTCATAGGTAGCCTGCTGCTGCGCAAGCCGCGTAGCGCGCTGGCGCTCAAACGAGCTGTAGTTGCCGGTGTATTCAAACATTGATTGCTGCTCAATGTGCAGGATCTTATCGACTACCGGATCGAGAAAATCGCGGTCGTGCGAGATAAGGATCAGCGTGCCCGGATAGTTCTTCAGCCACTTCTCCAGCCAGATAACGGCATCGAGATCGAGGTGGTTGGTCGGTTCATCAAGCAGCAGTAAATCGGAGCGGCAAATCAGCGCCTGCGCGAGGTTTAAACGCATACGCCAGCCGCCGGAGAAGGCGCTGACCGGGCGGTCGAGCTGCTCGTTAGAGAAGCCTAAACCGTGCAACAGGCTGGCGGCGCGGGAGCGCACCGTCCAGGCGTCGATAGCGTCGAGCTTGCCGTGTACCGTGGCGATAGCATTGCCGTCGTTGCGCTCGTTGGCGGCATTAAGCGCCGCTTCCAGCTGGCGATATTCGCGATCGCCGTCTATCACATAATCTATTGCCGCTTCGTCCAGCGCCGGTGTTTCCTGGTTGACCCACGCCAGTTGCCAGGTGCCGGGGAAAGTGGCACTTCCGCCATCAGCACTTATCTCGTTTTTCAACAGCGCGAGCAGGGTCGATTTGCCGCAGCCGTTTTTACCCACCAGGCCCACTTTTTGGCCCGGATTGATGGTGGCTGTGGCGTTATCCAACAGGACACGCACGCCGCGACGAATTTGTAACGAGGAGAAAACAATCATAAGACGCCGTATGTTCAGACTATGTTAATTTGTCTTTATGGTAATGTAAGGCCACGGCGAAATGCCGCACCGGGGCCGCAATGTTAGCCCAAAATGAAGACGATAGACAAAAGCATTCTGGCCACGCCGCAGGGCGCTGGTTTGCAGAGAAGAGAGAATTTAGACCCGGGAGGGGAGTGATGTCGCAGACAGCAAAAGTGTTGCTGATCTATGCCCATCCGGAATCACAGGACTCGGTGGCGAACCGGGTTTTGCTTAAGCCGGCCACGCAACTGGAGAACGTAACGGTGCACGATCTTTACGCCCGTTACCCCGATTTTTTTATTGATATTCCCTATGAACAGGCGTTATTGCGCGAGCATGACGTTATCGTTTTTCAACATCCCCTTTATACCTACAGTTGTCCGGCACTGCTGAAAGAGTGGCTTGATCGTGTGTTGAGCCGCGGCTTTGCCAGCGGAGCAGGCGGGAATGCACTGGCGGGAAAGTACTGGCGTAGCGTGATCACCACCGGTGAGCCGGAGGCGGCTTATCGTCATGATGGTCTCAACCGCTACTCTCTCAACGATGTTTTACGTCCCTTTGAGTTGACCGCCGCGATGTGTCGCATGCACTGGCTCAGCCCAATTATCATCTACTGGGCACGTCGGCAGACGCCGCAGGAGCTGGCGCACCACGCCAAAGCCTACGGCGACTGGCTGGCTTCGCCGCTGCCGCCGGGAGGCCGTTAATGGAAGGTTCTGCACTCTTACTGGCCGGCGTCCTGTTCCTCTTCGCGGCCGTGGTCGCCGTGCCGCTGGCCGCGCGTTTAGGGATAGGTGCCGTGCTTGGTTACCTGTTAGCGGGTATCGCCATCGGCCCATGGGGACTCGGATTTATCAGCGATGTTGATGAGATCCTCCACTTCTCAGAGCTGGGCGTGGTGTTCCTGATGTTCATCATTGGGCTCGAACTTAACCCGTCGAAATTATGGGAGCTGCGTCGCTCAATTTTTGGTGTTGGTGCAGCGCAGGTGCTGTTAAGTGCGGCGATCCTCGCAGGACTGTTAATGCTGACGCAATTCTCCTGGCAGGCGGCGTTAATTGGCGGTATTGGTCTTGCGATGTCATCCACCGCGATGGCGCTGCAACTGATGCGCGACAAAGGGATGAACCGCAGCGAGTCCGGCCAACTCGGTTTTTCGGTGCTGCTGTTCCAGGATCTGGCGGTGATCCCGGCGCTGGCGCTGGTACCGCTGCTGGCGGGCAATGGCGACGATCATCTCGACTGGATGAAGGTGGGCATGAAGGTGCTGGCCTTTGCCGGGATGCTGATTGGCGGGCGTTACCTGCTGCGCCCGGTGTTTCGTTTTATCGCCGCTTCCGGCGTGCGCGAGGTCTTTACTGCCGCGACTTTGCTGCTGGTGCTCGGGTCGGCGCTGTTTATGGATGCCCTCGGCCTGTCGATGGCGCTCGGCACCTTTATCGCTGGCATTCTGCTGGCAGAGAGTGAATATCGCCACGAGCTTGAGATTGCCATTGAGCCGTTTAAAGGGCTGCTGTTGGGGCTGTTCTTTATTTCGGTGGGCATGGCGCTGAACCTCGGCGTGCTCTATACCCATCTATTGTGGGTGGTGATGAGCGTTGCGGTGCTGGTGGCTGTAAAATCGCTGGTGCTGTACGGGCTGGCGCGCATTTATGGTTTGCGTAGCTCAGAGCGGATGCAGTTTGCCGGGGTGTTGAGCCAGGGCGGCGAGTTCGCTTTTGTGCTCTTTTCCACCGCCTCATCGCAGCGGCTGTTTAAAGACGATCAGATGGCGCTGCTGCTGGTGACCGTCACGCTGTCGATGATGACCACGCCGCTGCTGATGCGCGTGATTGATAAGCTGCTCTCCCGGCGTTTCAATAAGCCGGAGGATGAAGATGAAGCGCCGTGGGTTGATGATGATAAGCCGCAGGTGATTGTCGTTGGCTTTGGTCGCTTCGGACAGGTGATTGGCCGCCTGCTGATGGCTAACGAAATGCGCATCACCGTGCTGGAGCGCGATATCAGCGCCGTGAATCTGATGCGTAAATATGGCTACAAAGTCTATTACGGTGATGCGACGCAACTGGAGCTGTTGCGTTCGGCAGGGGCGGAGGCCGCACAATCGATCGTCATTACCTGTAACGATCCGGTCGATACCATGAAGCTGGTGGAGCTTTGCCAGCAGCACTTCCCCCATCTGGCGATTCTGGCGCGGGCGCGGGGACGTGTCGAAGCGCATGAACTGTTGCAGGCGGGCGTGACGCAGTTCTCGCGCGAAACCTTCTCCAGTGCGCTGGAGCTAGGGCGTAAGGCGCTAATTTCGCTCGGCATGCATCCGCATCAGGCGCAGCGGGCACAGCTGCACTTCAGGCGGCTCGATATGCGCATGCTGCGTGAGTTGATGCCAGTGCATACCGATACGGTACAAATTTCCCGCGTACGTGAAGCGCGCCGCGAGCTGGAAGAGATTTTCCAGCGTGAAATGCAGCAAGAGCGGCGTCAGCTCGACGGCTGGGATGAGTTTGAATAAGGGGAGTCGAATGGCTGTTCGTAAACGTTTTATCGCTGGCGCGACCTGTCCGTCGTGCCAGGCGAAAGACTCAATGGCAATGTGGCGCGAAAATAACGTCGATATTGTTGAGTGTGTTAAGTGCGGGCATCAGATGCGCGAAGCGGATAAAGAAGCGCGCGATCATGTTCGCAAAGATGAGCAAGTTATCGGGATTTTTCATCCGGACTAGCGATATCAGGCAGGATTTTTTAAGCTTAAGGGTACACGGGTGCAGAATTCCGTTACAATCTGCGCCAGTAATTTTCCCACGCTCAGGAGATATCATGAAAGTAGCAAAAGACCTGGTGGTCAGCCTGGCCTATCAGGTACGTACAGAAGACGGTGTATTGGTTGATGAGTCTCCGGTGAGTGCACCGCTGGACTACCTGCACGGTCACGGCTCCCTGATCTCCGGTCTGGAAAACGCGCTGGACGGTCATGAAGTCGGCGACAAATTCGATGTGGCTGTTGGCGCGAATGACGCTTACGGTCAGTATGACGAGAACCTGGTGCAGCGCGTACCGAAAGACGTCTTCATGGGCGTTGACGAACTGCAGGTTGGTATGCGCTTCCTGGCTGAAACTGACCAGGGTCCGGTACCGGTTGAGATCACCGAAGTGGAAGATGACCACGTAGTGGTTGATGGTAACCACATGCTGGCGGGTCAGAACCTGAAGTTCAACGTCGAAGTTGTCGCAATTCGCGAAGCAACTGAAGAAGAGCTGGCACACGGCCACGTTCATGGCCCGCACGGTCACGATCATGACCACGACCACGGTCACGACGGTTGCTGCGGCGGCCATGGCCACGATCACGACCATGGTCACGACCACGGCGGGAAAGGTGGTTGCGGTAACGGCGGTTGCGGCTGCCACTAATCATACCCGTCGTCTTTCGCACCGCAGGTGCGTTGGCTAAGGTATCGAGAAGCCCGGTAAGCGTTAGCCCACCGGGCACAAAAAGCGGGGAGACCCGCTTTTTTTACGTCTTAATAATGGGGCGGGGGTGTCTCTTCCGACGGGGACGCCAGATGTGAAGGCTGGCTGGCTTTCACTTTCTCCACCAGCAAACGCAGATGTTCGCGCAGCTTCGCCATTTCCAGCTCATGAGCCACCACCGTCTGGTTTAGCTCTTCAATGGTCATCTCCTGAAAAGCCAGTCGACTCTCCAGTTCAGCCAGTCGCGCTTCTATCGATAACTCTTGCATCATTTCACCTCCGGGTAACATCCGGGTCGATTGGGGTAATCGGGCGGATTTTACTTAACTTTGCGCGAAGGTACAGCCTTCATGCAGAAACTTATTTAAACAAAAATAGTCACAGATAGGGTGAATTCGGGCAGAGTCCTTATGTTGATTTCCGCCGCAACACTTTATAGTACGCTTCTTACTTTATGTTTAACCCTGGGGCGAGATGCCCCGGTCCCTGGAGAAATGGATGAAATCACTGTTTAAAGTCACGCTGCTGGCGACCACCATGGCTGTAGCCCTTCATGCACCGCTCACCTTAGCTGCAGATGCCGCAACTAAAGATACTGCTGCTGCAACTGACAGCAAATCGGCATTCAAAAACGACGACCAGAAATCAGCTTACGCGCTGGGCGCGTCCCTGGGCCGTTACATGGAAAACTCCCTGAAAGAGCAGGAAAAGCTGGGTATCAAACTGGATAAAGACCAGCTGATCGCCGGTGTTCAGGACGCCTTTGCTGATAAGAGCAAGCTGAGTGACCAGGAGATCGAGCAGACCCTGCAGGCGTTTGAAACGCGTGTGAAAACTGCCGCTCAGGATCGCATGGAAAAAGACGCGACTGAAAACGAAACCAAAGGCAAAGCTTTCCGTGACGCTTTTGCGAAAGAGAAAGGCGTGAAAACCTCCAGCACGGGTCTGCTCTACAAAGTAGAGAAAGCGGGTACCGGCGATGCGCCGAAAGACAGCGACACCGTAGTTGTAAACTACAAAGGTACGCTGATTGACGGTAAAGAGTTCGACAACTCTTACACCCGTGGCGAACCGCTCTCCTTCCGTCTTGATGGCGTAATCCCGGGCTGGACCGAAGGCCTGAAAAACATCAAGAAAGGCGGCAAAATCAAGCTGGTGATCCCGCCGGCGCTGGCTTACGGGAAAACGGGCGTACCGGGTATTCCGGCTAACTCCACCCTGGTGTTCGACGTTGAGCTGCTGGATATCAAACCGGCACCGAAAGCGGACGCCGCAGCGCCTGAAGCGGCTCCAGCCGCAGGCGATAAAGCGGATGATGCGAAAGACGCCCCCGCTGCGAAGAAGTAAAAGTGTGAAACGCGCCGCCTCAGAGCGGCGTTTTTTTTTGCATCGGGGATATAATTCTGGAAAGCATAACCTACGATGTATTAATTTATATCCCCCTGCAAATACTGAGCCTGCCCTGAAAACTTAACGACAGGCTCCTGAAAAGGAGTGTTTTTTTTCATGTCCAGGTCGCTATTAACCAACGAAACCAGTGAGCTTGACCTCCTGGATCAACGTCCTTTCGATCAGACCGACTTCGATATCCTTAAATCCTACGAAGCGGTAGTGGACGGGTTAGCGATGCTCATTGGTTCGCACTGCGAAATCGTGTTGCACTCCTTACAGGATCTCAAATGCTCTGCCATCCGCATCGCTAACGGCGAGCACACCGGGCGTAAAATCGGCTCGCCGATTACCGATCTGGCGCTGCGTATGCTGCACGATATGACCGGTGCCGACAGTAGCGTGTCGAAGTGCTACTTCACCCGCGCGAAAAGCGGCGTGCTGATGAAGTCGGTGACGATTGCAATCCGCAACCGCGATCACCGGGTGATTGGCCTGCTCTGTATCAACATGAATCTGGATGTTCCTTTCTCGCAGATCATGAGCACCTTTGTTCCGCCGGAAACGCCGGATGTTGGCTCTTCGGTTAACTTCGCCTCGTCTGTTGAAGACCTGGTGATGCAAACCCTCGAGTTCACCATTGAAGAGGTGAACGCCGATCGCAACGTCTCTAACAACGCAAAAAATCGCCAGATCGTCCTTAACCTCTACGAGAAGGGCATCTTTGATATCAAAGACGCCATTAACCAGGTGGCTGACCGTCTGAATATCTCCAAGCACACGGTCTACCTCTACATTCGCCAGTTCAAAAGCGGCGATTTTTCGGGGCAAGGTCATTAATGCGTTTTGCGCTGATGGTCACCGGCCCTGCTTATGGCACGCAGCAGGCAAGCAGCGCGTATCAGTTCGCGCTGGCGCTGCTGGAGGCGGGGCATACGCTCGTGAGCGTCTTTTTCTACCGGGAAGGGGTGAGTAACGCGAATGCGTTGACTGCGCCCGCCAGCGACGAGTTTGATCTGGTGCGCGCCTGGCAGCGTTTGCATGCTGAGCAGCAGGTTGAGTTGCACATCTGCGTGGCGGCGGCGCTGCGCCGTGGCGTGGTTGATGAGAGTGAGGCCGCGCGGCTGGAATTAACGGGCGCTAATCTGCAGGCGGGGTTTTCACTTACCGGTCTGGGCGCACTGGCGGAAGCGGCGCTGACCTGCGACAGAGTGGTGCAGTTCTGATGAAGCGAATCGCCTTTGTTTTCTCCTCCGCCCCGCACGGCTCCTCCGCCGGGCGCGAAGGGCTGGACGCGGTACTGGCTGCCTCTGCGTTAACAGAAGAGATAGGCCTATTTTTTATCGGCGACGGTGTGATGCAACTGCTGGCTAATCAGCAGCCCGGCAAAATTCTGGCGCGCGACTATATTGCGACCTTTAAAGTGTTGCCGCTGTACGATATTGAAGACGTTTGGCTCTGCGCCGCTTCCCTGCGTGAACGAGGCCTGGGCGAGGAGGCTGCGTTGGTCATACCTGCTCAGCGTCTGGAGCCGGACGCACTGCGCGAGCAGCTCGAGCAGTACACCGTCGTGCTCAATTTTTGAGGCCTTTATGCTGCTGACTCTATCCCGCTCACCCTGGCAGTGCGATATGACCGCGCTGCTGCGCGTCCTGCGCCCCGGTGACGATCTGCTACTGCTCTCGGACGGGGTGCTTGCTGCTCTTAACGGTTCACCGTTCGTTGAATTACTGCTTAATGCCCCCATAACTCTGCATGTACTGAAAGACGATGTTGACGCGCGTGGTCTCTCTGCTCAAATTTCGAGCAGTACCGTCAGCGTTAGCTATACTGATTTCGTTAGCCTGGCGGTGAAAAACGCCGTTCAGCTGAATTGGTAATGCAGGGATCGCTGTATATTTCTTGACACCTTTTAAGCACAGCCATAAAATTCTGCGTCCTCATATTATATGAGGCCGTTTTATTACGTGTTTACGAAGCAAAAGCTAAAACCAGGAGCTATTTAATGGCAACAGTTAACCAGCTGGTACGCAAACCACGCTCCCGCAAAGTTGCAAAAAGCAACGTGCCGGCGCTGGAAGCATGCCCGCAAAAACGTGGCGTATGTACCCGTGTATATACCACCACTCCTAAAAAACCGAACTCCGCACTGCGTAAAGTTTGCCGTGTTCGTTTAACCAACGGTTTCGAAGTGACTTCCTACATCGGTGGTGAAGGTCACAACCTGCAGGAGCACTCCGTGATCCTGATCCGTGGCGGTCGTGTTAAAGACCTTCCGGGTGTTCGTTACCATACCGTTCGTGGCGCGCTTGACTGCTCTGGTGTTAAAGACCGTAAGCAATCTCGCTCCAAGTACGGCGTGAAACGTCCTAAGGCTTAATGGTTCTCCGTTAAGTAAGGCCAAACTGTTTTAACTTAATGTCACACTAAACTCTTAGAGTTTTGGACAATCCTGAATTAACAACGGAGTATTTCCATGCCACGTCGTCGTGTTATTGGTCAGCGTAAAATTCTGCCGGATCCTAAGTTCGGATCAGAACTGCTGGCTAAATTTGTAAATATCCTGATGGTAGACGGTAAAAAATCTACTGCAGAAGCAATCGTATACAGCGCGCTGGAGACCCTGGCTCAGCGCTCTGGTAAAAATGAACTGGAAGCTTTCGAAGTAGCTCTCGAAAACGTGCGCCCGACTGTCGAAGTTAAGTCCCGCCGCGTTGGTGGTTCTACTTATCAGGTTCCGGTTGAAGTTCGTCCGGTTCGTCGTAATGCCCTGGCAATGCGTTGGATCGTTGAAGCTGCTCGTAAACGCGGTGATAAATCCATGGCTCTGCGCCTGGCGAACGAACTTTCCGATGCTGCAGACAACAAAGGTACTGCAGTTAAGAAACGTGAAGACGTTCACCGTATGGCCGAAGCCAACAAGGCGTTCGCACACTACCGTTGGTAATCCCTTCGGAGTTCTAGTCAACTGGCGGGCGCTTCAAGTAAGTCGCCCGCCGTTTGGCAACTTAATTCTGAACGCCTAAAAGACACAAACGAGGAATCAAATGGCTCGTACAACACCCATCGCACGCTACCGCAACATTGGTATCAGTGCGCACATCGACGCCGGTAAAACCACCACTACCGAACGTATTCTGTTCTACACCGGTGTAAACCACAAAATCGGTGAAGTTCACGACGGCGCCGCAACCATGGACTGGATGGAGCAGGAGCAGGAGCGTGGTATCACCATCACCTCTGCAGCAACTACTGCATTCTGGTCTGGTATGGCGAAGCAGTATGAACCGCATCGCGTAAACATCATCGACACCCCGGGGCACGTTGACTTCACCATCGAAGTAGAACGTTCCATGCGTGTACTGGATGGTGCGGTAATGGTTTACTGTGCCGTTGGTGGTGTTCAGCCACAGTCTGAAACCGTATGGCGTCAGGCTAACAAATATAAAGTTCCGCGCATCGCGTTCGTTAACAAAATGGACCGCATGGGCGCTAACTTCCTGAAAGTTGTTGATCAGATCAAAACCCGTCTGGGCGCGAACCCGGTTCCGCTGCAGCTGGCAATTGGCGCTGAAGAAGGTTTCACCGGTGTTGTTGACCTGGTGAAAATGAAAGCGATCAACTGGAACGATGCTGACCAGGGCGTTACCTTCGTTTACGAAGATATCCCGGCTGAGATGCAGGACCTGGCTGACGAATGGCACCAGAACCTGATCGAATCTGCGGCGGAAGCTTCAGAAGAGCTGATGGAGAAATACCTGGGTGGTGAAGACCTGACTGAAGAAGAGATCAAAACTGCTCTTCGTCAGCGCGTTCTGAACAACGAAATCATCCTGGTAACCTGTGGTTCTGCGTTTAAGAACAAAGGCGTTCAGGCGATGCTGGATGCGGTAATTGATTACCTGCCGTCCCCGACTGACGTTCCTGCGATCAACGGTATGCTGGACGATGGTAAAGATACTCCGGCTGAGCGTCACGCAAGCGACGAAGAGCCGTTCTCTGCACTGGCGTTCAAAATCGCAACTGACCCGTTCGTTGGTAACCTGACCTTCTTCCGCGTTTACTCCGGTGTGGTTAACTCTGGTGATACCGTACTGAACTCCGTGAAATCTGCACGTGAGCGTTTCGGTCGTATCGTTCAGATGCACGCTAACAAACGTGAAGAGATCAAAGAAGTTCGCGCGGGCGATATCGCTGCAGCGATCGGTCTGAAAGACGTGATCACCGGTGACACCCTGTGTGATCCGGACAACCCGATCATTCTGGAGCGTATGGAATTCCCGGAGCCGGTAATCTCCATCGCTGTAGAACCGAAAACCAAAGCTGACCAGGAAAAAATGGGTCTGGCTCTGGGCCGTCTGGCTAAAGAAGACCCGTCTTTCCGCGTATGGACTGACGAAGAATCTAACCAGACCATCATCGCTGGTATGGGCGAACTGCACCTCGACATCATCGTTGACCGTATGAAGCGTGAGTTCAACGTTGAAGCTAACGTGGGTAAACCTCAGGTTGCTTACCGCGAAGCGATTCGCGCGAAAGTTACCGATATCGAAGGTAAACACGCTAAGCAGTCTGGTGGTCGCGGTCAGTACGGTCATGTTGTTATCGACATGTACCCGCTGGAGCCGGGCTCTAACCCGAAAGGTTACGAGTTCATCAACGACATCAAAGGTGGTGTAATTCCTGGCGAATACATCCCGGCCGTTGATAAAGGCATCCAGGAGCAGCTGAAGTCTGGTCCGCTGGCTGGTTACCCGGTAGTTGATCTGGGCGTGCGTCTGCACTTCGGTTCTTACCACGACGTTGACTCCTCTGAACTGGCGTTTAAACTGGCTGCGTCTATTGCCTTTAAAGATGGCTTTAAGAAAGCGAAACCAGTTCTGCTTGAGCCGATCATGAAGGTTGAAGTAGAGACTCCGGAAGAGAATACCGGTGACGTTATCGGTGACTTGAGCCGTCGTCGCGGCATGCTGCGCGGTCAGGAATCTGAAGTTACTGGCGTTAAGATCCACGCTGAAGTTCCGCTGTCTGAAATGTTCGGATATGCAACTCAGCTGCGTTCTCTGACCAAAGGTCGTGCATCATACACCATGGAATTCCTGAAGTATGATGATGCGCCGAACAACGTTGCTCAGGCCGTAATTGAAGCCCGTGGTAAATAAGCCGCAGGGTTAAAACCAAAGTCCCGTGCTCTCTCCATTGAGGGAGAGCACTATAGTAAGGAATAAAGCCGTGTCTAAAGAAAAATTTGAACGTACAAAACCGCACGTCAACGTCGGCACAATCGGCCACGTTGACCATGGTAAAACTACTCTGACCGCTGCAATCACTACCGTACTGGCTAAGACCTACGGCGGTGCTGCTCGCGCATTCGACCAGATCGATAACGCGCCGGAAGAAAAAGCTCGTGGTATCACCATCAACACCTCTCACGTTGAATATGACACCCCGACTCGCCACTACGCGCACGTAGACTGCCCGGGCCACGCCGACTATGTTAAAAACATGATCACCGGTGCTGCGCAGATGGACGGCGCGATCCTGGTTGTTGCTGCGACTGACGGCCCGATGCCGCAGACCCGTGAGCACATCCTGCTGGGTCGTCAGGTAGGCGTTCCGTTCATCATCGTGTTCCTGAACAAATGTGACATGGTTGATGACGAAGAGCTGCTGGAACTGGTTGAGATGGAAGTGCGTGAGCTGCTGTCTCAGTACGACTTCCCGGGCGACGACACCCCGATCGTTCGCGGTTCCGCGCTGAAAGCGCTGGAAGGCGAAGCTGAGTGGGAAGAGAAAATCATCGAGCTGGCTGGCTACCTGGATTCCTACATCCCGGAACCAGAGCGCGCGATTGACAAGCCGTTCCTGCTGCCGATCGAAGACGTATTCTCCATCTCCGGTCGTGGTACCGTTGTTACCGGTCGTGTAGAGCGCGGTATCATCAAAGTTGGTGAAGAAGTTGAAATCGTTGGTATCAAAGACACCGCGAAATCTACCTGTACCGGCGTTGAAATGTTCCGCAAACTGCTGGACGAAGGCCGTGCTGGTGAGAACGTTGGTGTTCTGCTGCGTGGTATCAAACGTGAAGAAATCGAACGTGGTCAGGTACTGGCTAAGCCGGGTTCCATCAAGCCGCACACCAAATTCGAATCTGAAGTGTACATCCTGTCCAAAGATGAAGGCGGCCGTCATACTCCGTTCTTCAAAGGCTACCGTCCGCAGTTCTACTTCCGTACAACTGACGTGACTGGCACCATCGAACTGCCGGAAGGCGTTGAGATGGTAATGCCGGGCGACAACATCAAAATGGTTGTTACCCTGATTCACCCGATCGCGATGGACGATGGTCTGCGCTTCGCAATCCGTGAAGGCGGCCGTACCGTTGGCGCGGGCGTTGTAGCAAAAGTTCTGAGCTAATTCGTTAGCTTTGAATTTGAAAAGAGGGCACTTCGGTGCCCTTTTTGCTGGCTGCTAGTTAGCCATCCTGCCATTACAGCTGTTCACACTTTTCTGCAAATCCCCTTATAGTTGTCCTGTTGTAATCATAACCATTCTCATTTACACTTTGCGCATTAAGTGAACGGGAGTGATCCATGTACGTTTGTTTGTGTAACGGTGTAAGTGATAAAAAAATTCGCCAGGCTGTGCGCCAGTTTCACCCTCAATCATTCCAGCAGCTCCGCAAGTTTGTTCCGGTAGGAAATCAGTGTGGTAAATGCATTCGTGCTGCTCGTGAGATCATGCAGGATGAGTTGACCCAGATGCCGGAATACAAAGAGATTGCCTGAGGCTCTATCTTTTTTTTGACATCCCTGTAGCCCCATCTACGCTTCAATGAGTGGAAGCGGAGGGACTACATAATGAAAGGTGATGTTAAAATCATAAATTATCTCAATAAATTATTGGGAAATGAGCTTGTCGCAATCAATCAGTACTTTCTCCATGCGAGAATGTTCAAGAACTGGGGGCTGACCCGCCTCAATGACGTTGAATACCATGAATCCATCGATGAAATGAAACACGCCGATTTGTATATCGAGCGTATTCTGTTTCTCGAAGGGATCCCGAACTTGCAGGATCTGGGCAAACTCGGTATTGGCGAAGACGTTGAAGAGATGCTGCAATCAGACCTGCGTCTGGAGCTTGAAGGCGCGAGAGATCTGCGTGAAGCAATCGCCTATGCTGACAGCATCCATGACTATGTCAGTCGCGATATGATGATCAAAATTCTTGCCGACGAAGAGCACCACATTGACTGGCTGGAAACAGAGCTGGATCTGATCGCTAAACTTGGTATGCAGAATTACCTTCAGTCGCAGATTAAAGTCGAAGGCTAAAACCTTATTAGCGTGGGGTAACCCACCACGAAACCCGCTGCCGCGAGGAAAGGTCCAAACGGCAGCGGGTTTTTTATTACCTGTAATTTACGGCAGCGGCAAAGGGTGAAAGCCGCTGCGCAGCAGGCAAAAAGCGCGGCATAAAATACAAGAGCAGGAAGAACCGGCCAGCCGTGCCACGCGCCGAGCGCGGCAAGATACTTCACATCGCCATAGCCCAATCCTTCATGGCCCCGTAATAATCGATATCCCCAGTAAATAGCGGCAAAACTGATATAACCCGCCATTGCCCCTAAGACGGCATCCGCCAGAAATTCAGTATGTGACAGATATTGCCAGAGTAAGCCCGTCCAGAGTAGAGGGCAGGTATAGCGATCCGGCAGCAGCCCCGAGCGCAGGTCACACCTGACGAGCAGAAGATTTAATACGATATAGAGAATGAGAAAAAACATGGCGTCCCTGCCTTAAGCTTTAGCAATCCGCTGCCAAGAGTGCTTCATACTCATAAACAAGGAAAGGGGAGGGTGAGCAGAGTGCGGGCCGCTTTCCAGACATTTTATGAGCGACATAAAGGGCGCCATACTCTTTGCGAGCCGGCACGCATCGTTGTTTAATTTCTAAACTGCACTTGCGTCCGCGCCAGATTTACGTATAATGCGCGGGCTTGTCGTAATTGACGGCTGGTTCGATCTGAGCCATAGCGACGAAGTTTGCCGCTAACAATGCTCCCAATCGGGGGGCTACGTAAGAACGATTACACTCCCCCATCAATCGTAATGGGTGTGAGGAGTAATTATTTTCGTCTATAAATAATTGGAGCTCTGGTCTCATGCAGAACCAAAGAATCCGTATCCGCTTGAAAGCGTTTGATCATCGTCTGATCGATCAATCAACCGCCGAAATCGTCGAAACTGCGAAGCGCACTGGTGCGCAAGTACGTGGTCCGATCCCGCTGCCGACCCGCAAAGAGCGCTTTACCGTTCTGATCTCTCCGCACGTCAACAAAGATGCGCGCGATCAGTACGAAATCCGCACTCATAAGCGTCTGGTTGACATCGTTGAGCCAACCGAGAAAACCGTTGATGCTCTGATGCGTCTGGATCTGGCTGCCGGTGTAGACGTGCAGATCAGCCTGGGTTGATCAGGTCATCGAGCGATTGAGAGGTTGAAACAATGATTGGTTTAGTCGGTAAAAAAGTGGGCATGACCCGCATCTTCACTGAAGATGGCGTTTCTATCCCAGTAACCGTAATCGAAGTTGAAGCAAACCGCGTTACTCAGGTTAAAGATCTGGCTAACGACGGCTACCGCGCTATCCAGGTTACCACCGGTGCTAAAAAAGCTAACCGCGTAACCAAGCCGGAAGCAGGTCACTTCGCTAAAGCTGGCGTAGAAGCTGGCCGTGGTCTGTGGGAATTCCGTCTGGCTGACGGTGAAGAGTTCTCCGTAGGTCAGGACATTAGCGTTGAGCTGTTTGCTGAAGTTAAAAAAGTTGACGTAACTGGCACCTCTAAAGGTAAAGGTTTCGCAGGTACCGTTAAGCGCTGGAACTTCCGTACCCAGGACGCTACTCACGGTAACTCCCTGTCCCACCGCGTTCCGGGTTCTATCGGTCAGAACCAGACTCCGGGCAAAGTGTTCAAGGGCAAGAAAATGGCAGGTCAGCTGGGTAATGAGCGCGTAACCGTTCAGAGCCTGGACGTAGTACGTGTTGACGCTGAGCGCAACCTGCTGCTGGTTAAAGGTGCTGTCCCGGGTGCAACCGGTAGCGACCTGATCGTTAAACCAGCTGTGAAGGCGTGAGGAGATAGCAATGGAATTAGTATTGAAAGACGCGCAGAGCGCGCTGACTGTTTCCGAAACTACCTTCGGTCGTGACTTCAACGAAGCGCTGGTACACCAGGTTGTTGTTGCTTATGCAGCTGGTGCTCGTCAGGGTACTCGTGCTCAGAAGACCCGTGCTGAAGTAACTGGTTCCGGTAAAAAACCGTGGCGCCAGAAAGGCACCGGCCGTGCGCGTTCAGGTTCTGTTAAGAGCCCGATCTGGCGTTCTGGTGGCGTGACCTTCGCTGCACGTCCGCAGGACCACAGTCAAAAAGTTAACAAAAAGATGTACCGCGGCGCGCTGAAAAGCATCCTGTCCGAACTGGTACGTCAGGATCGTCTGATCGTTGTCGAGCAGTTCTCTCTGGAAGCGCCGAAAACCAAGCTGCTTGCTCAGAAACTGAAAGACATGGCTCTGGAAGATGTGCTGATCATCACCGGTGAGCTGGACGAGAACCTGTTCCTGGCCGCACGTAACCTGCACAAGGTTGACGTACGCGATGCGACTGGTATCGACCCGGTTAGCCTGATCGCCTTCGACAAAGTCGTAATGACTGCTGATGCTGTTAAGCAAGTTGAGGAGATGCTGGCATGATTCGTGAAGAACGTCTGCTGAAGGTGCTGCGCGCACCGCACGTTTCTGAAAAAGCGTCTACTGCGATGGAAAAAACCAATACCATCGTTCTCAAAGTTGCAAAAGACGCGACCAAAGCAGAAATCAAAGCTGCTGTGCAGAAACTGTTTGAAGTCGAAGTCGAAGTCGTTAACACCCTGGTAGTTAAAGGGAAAGTTAAACGTCACGGACAGCGTATCGGTCGTCGTAGCGACTGGAAAAAAGCTTACGTCACCCTTAAAGAAGGCCAGAATCTGGACTTCGTTGGCGGCGCTGAGTAAGTCGGAGGAGTAATACAATGGCAGTTGTTAAATGTAAACCGACATCTCCGGGTCGTCGCCACGTAGTTAAAGTGGTTAACCCTGAGCTGCACAAGGGCAAACCTTTTGCTCCGTTGCTGGAAAAAAACAGCAAATCCGGTGGTCGTAACAACAATGGCCGTATCACCACTCGTCATATCGGTGGTGGCCACAAGCAGGCTTACCGTATTGTTGACTTTAAACGCAACAAAGATGGTATCCCGGCAGTTGTTGAACGTCTTGAGTACGATCCGAACCGTTCCGCGAACATCGCGCTGGTTCTGTACAAAGACGGTGAGCGCCGTTACATCCTGGCCCCGAAAGGCCTGAAAGCTGGCGACCAGATTCAGTCTGGCGTTGATGCTGCAATCAAAGCAGGCAACACCCTGCCGATGCGCAATATCCCGGTTGGTTCTACCGTTCATAACGTAGAAATGAAACCAGGTAAAGGCGGTCAGCTGGCACGTTCCGCTGGTACTTACGTTCAGATCGTTGCTCGCGATGGTGCTTATGTCACCCTGCGTCTGCGCTCTGGTGAAATGCGTAAAGTAGAAGCAGACTGCCGCGCGACTCTGGGCGAAGTTGGCAATGCTGAGCATATGCTGCGCGTTCTGGGTAAAGCAGGTGCTGCACGCTGGCGTGGTGTTCGTCCTACCGTTCGCGGTACTGCGATGAACCCGGTCGACCACCCACACGGTGGTGGTGAAGGTCGTAACTTTGGTAAGCACCCGGTAACTCCGTGGGGCGTTCAGACCAAAGGTAAGAAGACCCGCAGCAACAAGCGTACTGATAAATTCATCGTACGTCGCCGTAGCAAATAATTTTAGAGGATAAGCCATGCCACGTTCTCTCAAGAAAGGTCCTTTTATTGACCTGCACTTGCTGAAGAAGGTAGAGAAAGCGGTGGAAAGCGGAGACAAGAAGCCCCTGCGCACTTGGTCCCGTCGTTCAACGATCTTTCCTAACATGATCGGTTTGACCATCGCTGTCCATAATGGTCGTCAGCACGTTCCGGTATTTGTTTCCGACGAAATGGTCGGTCACAAACTGGGTGAATTCGCACCGACTCGTACTTATCGCGGCCACGCTGCTGATAAAAAAGCGAAGAAGAAATAAGGTAGGAGGAAGAGATGGAAACTTTAGCTCAACATCGCCATGCTCGTTCTTCTGCTCAGAAGGTTCGCCTTGTTGCTGACCTGATTCGCGGTAAGAAAGTGTCGCAGGCTCTGGATATTCTGACCTACACCAACAAGAAAGCGGCTGTACTGGTCAAGAAGGTTCTGGAATCTGCCATTGCTAACGCTGAACACAACGATGGCGCTGACATTGACGATCTGAAAGTTGCGAAAATTTTCGTAGACGAAGGCCCGAGCATGAAGCGCATTATGCCGCGTGCAAAAGGTCGTGCAGATCGCATCCTGAAGCGCACCAGCCACATCACTGTGGTTGTGTCCGATCGCTGAGACTCTGGAGACTAGCAATGGGTCAGAAAGTACATCCTAATGGTATTCGCCTGGGTATTGTAAAACCATGGAACTCTACCTGGTTTGCGAACACCAAAGAATTCGCTGACAACCTGGACAGCGATTTTAAAGTACGTCAGTACCTGACTAAGGAACTGGCTAAAGCGTCTGTATCTCGTATCGTTATCGAGCGTCCGGCTAAAAGCATCCGTGTGACTATTCACACTGCTCGCCCGGGTATCGTTATCGGTAAGAAAGGTGAAGACGTTGAGAAACTGCGCAAGGTCGTAGCGGATATCGCTGGCGTTCCTGCTCAGATCAATATCGCCGAAGTTCGTAAGCCTGAACTGGACGCAAAACTGGTTGCTGACAGCATCACTTCTCAGCTGGAACGTCGTGTTATGTTCCGTCGTGCTATGAAGCGTGCTGTACAGAACGCCATGCGTCTGGGCGCTAAAGGTATCAAAGTTGAAGTTAGTGGCCGTCTGGGTGGCGCTGAGATCGCACGTACCGAATGGTACCGTGAAGGTCGCGTTCCGCTGCACACACTGCGCGCTGACATTGACTACAACACCTCCGAAGCGCACACCACTTACGGTGTAATCGGCGTTAAAGTGTGGATCTTCAAAGGTGAGATCCTTGGTGGTATGGCTGCAGTTGAACAACCGGAAAAACCGGCTGCTCAACCTAAAAAGCAGCAGCGTAAAGGCCGTAAATAAGGAGCGTCGCTGATGTTACAACCAAAGCGTACAAAATTCCGTAAAGTGCACAAAGGCCGCAACCGTGGTCTCGCGCAGGGCACGGATGTGAGCTTCGGCACTTACGGTCTGAAAGCTGTTGGCCGTGGTCGTCTGACCGCTCGTCAAATCGAAGCAGCACGTCGTGCTATGACTCGTGCTGTTAAGCGTCAGGGTAAGATCTGGATCCGTGTATTCCCGGACAAGCCGATCACCGAGAAGCCGCTGGAAGTTCGTATGGGTAAAGGTAAAGGTAACGTGGAGTATTGGGTTGCCTTGATTCAGCCGGGTAAAGTCCTGTACGAAATGGACGGTGTTCCGGAAGAGCTGGCCCGTGAAGCCTTCGAGCTGGCAGCAGCAAAACTGCCGATTAAAACCACCTTTGTAACTAAGACGGTGATGTAATGAAAGCAAAAGAGCTGCGTGAAAAGAGCGTTGAAGAGCTGAACACCGAGCTGCTTAACCTGCTGCGCGAGCAGTTCAACCTGCGTATGCAGGCTGCGAGTGGCCAGCTGCAACAGACTCACCTGTTGAAGCAAGTGCGTCGTGATGTCGCACGCGTTAAGACTTTACTGACTGAGAAGGCGGGTGCGTAATGACCGATAAAATCCGTACTCTGCAAGGTCGTGTTGTTAGCGACAAAATGGAGAAATCCATTGTTGTAGCTATCGAACGTTTTGTGAAACACCCGATCTACGGTAAATTCATCAAACGTACGACCAAACTGCACGTACACGACGAGAACAACGAATGCGGTACCGGCGACGTGGTTGAAATCCGCGAATGCCGTCCGCTGTCCAAGACTAAGTCCTGGACGCTGGTTCGCGTTGTAGAGAAAGCGATTCTGTAATAGAGTACGCGTTCTCTAACGAATAAACGGCTCAGAAATGAGCCGTTTATTTTTTCTACCCATATCACAGAAGCGGTGTTATAATGCCGCGCCCTCGATATGGGGCTTTTTATCGACCCTGATTTTGGGGTCTTCAGTAGTAGTTGACATTAGCGGAGCACTAAAATGATCCAAGAACAGACTATGCTGAACGTCGCCGACAACTCCGGTGCACGTCGCGTAATGTGTATCAAGGTTCTGGGTGGCTCGCACCGTCGCTACGCAGGCGTAGGCGACATCATCAAGATCACCATCAAGGAAGCAATTCCGCGTGGTAAGGTCAAAAAAGGTGATGTGCTGAAGGCGGTAGTGGTGCGCACCAAGAAGGGTGTTCGTCGCCCGGACGGTTCTGTCATTCGCTTCGATGGTAATGCATGCGTTATTTTAAACAATAACAGCGAGCAACCTATCGGTACGCGTATTTTTGGGCCGGTAACTCGTGAACTTCGTTCTGAGAAGTTCATGAAAATTATCTCTCTGGCACCAGAAGTACTTTAAGGAGCGAGTCATGGCAGCGAAAATCCGTCGTGATGACGAAGTTATCGTGTTAACCGGTAAAGATAAAGGTAAACGCGGTAAAGTAAAAAATGTTCTGTCTTCCGGCAAGATCATTGTTGAAGGTATCAACCTGGTTAAGAAACATCAGAAGCCGGTTCCGGCCCTGAACCAACCAGGTGGCATCGTTGAAAAAGAAGCTGCAATTCAGGTTTCTAACGTTGCACTCTTCAATGCGGCAACCGGCAAGGCTGACCGTGTAGGCTTTAGATTCGAAGACGGCAAAAAAGTCCGTTTCTTTAAATCTAACAGCGAAACTATCAAGTAATTTGGAGTAGTACGATGGCGAAACTGCATGATTACTACAAAGACGAAGTAGTTAACAAACTCATGACTGAGTTTAGCTACAATTCTGTCATGCAAGTCCCTCGGGTCGAGAAGATCACCCTGAACATGGGTGTTGGTGAAGCGATCGCTGACAAGAAACTGCTGGATAACGCAGCAGCTGACCTGGCAGCAATCTCCGGTCAAAAACCGTTGATCACCAAAGCGCGCAAATCAGTTGCGGGCTTCAAAATCCGTCAGGGCTATCCGATCGGCTGTAAAGTGACTCTGCGTGGCGAACGCATGTGGGAGTTCTTTGAGCGCCTGATCACTATTGCTGTACCTCGTATCCGTGACTTCCGCGGCCTGTCCGCTAAGTCTTTCGACGGTCGTGGTAACTACAGCATGGGTGTCCGTGAGCAGATCATCTTCCCAGAAATCGACTATGACAAAGTCGACCGCGTGCGTGGTTTGGATATTACCATTACCACTACTGCGAAATCTGACGAAGAAGGCCGTGCTCTGCTGGCTGCCTTTGACTTCCCGTTCCGCAAGTAAGGTAGGGTTACTTCATGGCTAAGCAATCAATGAAAGCACGCGAAGTTAAACGCGTAGCTTTAGCTGAAAAATACTTCGCGAAACGCGCTGAACTGAAAGCGATCATTTCTGATGTGAACGCTTCCGACGAAGATCGTTGGAACGCTGTTCTCAAGCTGCAGAGTCTGCCGCGTGATTCCAGCCCGTCTCGTCAGCGTAACCGCTGCCGCCAAACTGGTCGTCCGCATGGTTTCCTGCGGAAGTTCGGGTTGAGCCGTATTAAGGTCCGTGAATCCGCAATGCGCGGTGAAATCCCGGGTCTGAAAAAGGCTAGCTGGTAATTGTCACCAATTGAATCACGGGAGTAAAGACAGATGAGCATGCAAGATCCGATCGCGGATATGCTGACCCGTATCCGTAACGGTCAGACCGCGAACAAAGCTGCGGTCACCATGCCTTCCTCCAGGCTGAAAGTGGCAATTGCCAACGTGCTGAAGGAAGAAGGTTTTATTGAAGATTTCAAAATTGAAGGCGACACCAAGCCGGAACTGGAAGTGACTCTTAAGTACTTCCAGGGAAAAGCTGTGGTAGAAAGCATTCAGCGTATCAGCCGTCCAGGTCTGCGCATCTATAAAAGAAAAGATGAGCTGCCGAAAGTTATGGGTGGTCTTGGTATCGCAGTTGTTTCTACCTCTAAAGGTGTTATGACTGATCGTGCAGCGCGCCAGGCTGGTCTTGGTGGCGAAATTATCTGCTACGTAGCCTAATCGGAGGAAAGAATGTCTCGTGTTGCTAAAGCACCGGTCGTCATTCCTGCCGGCGTTGATGTAAAAATCAACGGTCAGGTTATCACGATCAAAGGTAAAAACGGCGAGCTGACTCGTACCCTGAACGATGCTGTTGAAGTTAACCAGGCAGACAATGCCCTGACCTTCGGTCCGCGTGATGGTTACGTGGATGGTTGGGCTCAGGCTGGTACCGCGCGTGCCCTGCTGAACTCAATGGTTATCGGTGTTACCGAAGGCTTCACTAAGAAGCTGCAGCTGGTTGGTGTAGGTTATCGTGCAGCGGTTAAAGGTAGTGTTGTAAACCTGTCTCTGGGTTTCTCACATCCTGTTGACCATCAGCTGCCGGCGGGTATCACTGCTGAATGTCCGACTCAAACTGAAATCGTGCTGAAAGGCGCTGATAAGCAGGTGATCGGTCAGGTTGCAGCTGATCTGCGCGCCTACCGTCGTCCTGAGCCTTATAAAGGCAAGGGTGTTCGTTACGCCGACGAAGTCGTGCGTACCAAAGAGGCTAAGAAGAAGTAAGGTAACACTATGGATAAGAAATCTGCTCGTATCCGTCGTGCGACCCGCGCACGCCGCAAGCTCAAAGAGCTTGGTGCGACCCGCCTGGTGGTACATCGTACCCCGCGTCATATTTACGCCCAGGTAATCGCATCGAATGGTTCTGAAGTTCTGGTAGCTGCTTCTACTGTAGAAAAAGCTATCTCTGAACAACTGAAGTACACCGGTAACAAAGACGCCGCTGCAGCTGTAGGTAAAGCTGTTGCTGAACGCGCTCTGGAAAAAGGCATTAAAGATGTGTCCTTTGACCGTTCCGGGTTCCAATATCATGGTCGCGTCCAGGCACTGGCAGATGCTGCTCGTGAAGCTGGCCTTCAGTTCTAAGGTAGAGGTGTAAGATGGCTCACATCGAAAAACAGGCTGGCGAACTGCAGGAAAAGCTGATCGCGGTTAACCGCGTATCTAAAACCGTTAAAGGTGGTCGTATTTTCTCCTTCACAGCTCTGACTGTTGTTGGCGATGGTAACGGTCGCGTTGGTTTTGGTTACGGTAAAGCGCGTGAAGTTCCAGCAGCGATCCAGAAAGCGATGGAAAAAGCCCGTCGCAATATGATTAACGTCGCGCTGAACCACGGCACCCTGCAGCACCCGGTTAAGGGTACTCACACGGGTTCTCGTGTCTTCATGCAGCCGGCTTCCGAAGGTACCGGTATCATCGCCGGTGGTGCAATGCGCGCCGTTCTGGAAGTCGCTGGAGTTCATAACGTTCTGGCTAAAGCATATGGTTCCACCAACCCGATTAACGTGGTTCGTGCAACTATTGATGGCCTGGAAAATATGAAGTCTCCAGAAATGGTCGCTGCCAAGCGTGGTAAATCCGTTGAAGAAATTCTGGGGTAATTGACCATGGCAAAGACTATTAAAATCACTCAAACCCGCAGTGCAATCGGTCGTCTGCCGAAACACAAGGCAACGCTGCTTGGCCTGGGTCTGCGTCGTATTGGCCACACTGTAGAACGCGAGGATACTCCTGCGGTTCGCGGTATGGTCAACGCGGTTTCCTTCATGGTTAAAGTTGAGGAGTAAGAGATGCGTTTAAATACTCTGTCTCCGGCCGAAGGCTCCAAAAAGGCGGGTAAACGCCTGGGTCGTGGTATCGGTTCTGGCCTCGGTAAAACCGGTGGTCGTGGTCACAAAGGTCAGAACTCTCGTTCTGGCGGTGGCGTACGTCGCGGTTTCGAGGGTGGTCAGATGCCTCTGTACCGTCGTCTGCCGAAATTCGGTTTCACTTCACGTAAAGCAATGATCACGGCAGAAGTTCGTCTGTCCGATCTGGCTAAAGTAGAAGGCGACGTAGTAGACCTGAACACGCTGAAAGCGGCTAACATTATCGGCATCCAGATCGAGTTCGCGAAAGTGATCCTGTCTGGTGAAGTATCTCGCCCGGTAACTGTTCGTGGCCTGCGTGTGACTAAAGGCGCTCGTGCTGCTATCGAAGCTGCTGGCGGTAAAATTGAGGAATAAGTAGCAGATGGCTAAGCAACCGGGATTAGATTTTCAAAGTGCCAAGGGTGGAATTGGCGAACTGAAACGCAGACTGCTGTTTGTTATCGGTGCGTTGATTGTGTTCCGTATTGGCTCTTTTATTCCGATCCCTGGTATTGATGCCGCTGTACTTGCCAAACTGCTTGAGCAACAGCGTGGCACCATCATTGAAATGTTTAACATGTTTTCTGGTGGTGCTCTCAGCCGTGCTTCTATCTTTGCACTGGGTATCATGCCGTATATTTCGGCATCAATTATTATCCAGCTGCTGACGGTCGTTCATCCGGCCCTGGCAGAGTTGAAGAAAGAAGGGGAGTCTGGTCGTCGTAAGATTAGCCAGTACACCCGTTACGGCACTCTGGTGTTGGCAATATTTCAGTCAATCGGTATTGCTACCGGTTTACCGAATATGCCTGGTATGCAGGGCCTGGTAATGAATCCAGGCTTTGCATTCTACTTCACCGCTGTTGTGAGTCTGGTCACAGGGACTATGTTCCTGATGTGGCTCGGCGAACAGATTACTGAACGTGGTATCGGCAACGGTATCTCGATCATTATCTTCGCCGGCATCGTGGCGGGTTTACCGCCAGCCATTGCCCATACTATTGAGCAAGCGCGTCAAGGCGACCTGCACTTCCTCCTGTTGCTGTTGGTTGCAGTATTAGTATTCGCAGTGACGTTCTTCGTTGTCTTCGTTGAGCGTGGTCAACGCCGCATTGTGGTGAACTACGCGAAGCGTCAGCAAGGTCGTCGTGTCTATGCTGCTCAGAGCACACATTTACCGCTGAAAGTGAATATGGCGGGGGTAATCCCGGCAATCTTCGCTTCCAGTATTATTCTGTTCCCGGCGACCATCGCGTCATGGTTCGGGGGCGGTACTGGTTGGAACTGGCTGACAACAATTTCGCTGTATTTGCAGCCTGGGCAACCGCTTTATGTGTTACTCTATGCGTCTGCAATCATCTTCTTCTGTTTCTTTTACACGGCGTTGGTTTTCAACCCGCGTGAAACAGCGGATAACCTGAAGAAGTCCGGTGCATTTGTACCAGGAATTCGTCCGGGAGAACAAACGGCGAAGTATATCGATAAAGTAATGACCCGCCTGACTTTGGTTGGTGCGCTTTATATTACTTTTATCTGCCTGATCCCGGAGTTCATGCGTGATGCGATGAAAGTACCGTTCTACTTCGGTGGGACCTCACTGCTTATCGTTGTTGTCGTGATTATGGACTTTATGGCTCAAGTGCAAACTCTGATGATGTCCAGTCAGTATGAGTCTGCATTGAAGAAGGCGAACCTGAAAGGCTACGGTCGATAAAGGTCGCTCGAGAAGTTACGGAGAGTAAAAATGAAAGTTCGTGCTTCCGTCAAGAAATTATGCCGTAACTGCAAAATCGTTAAGCGTGATGGCGTCATCCGCGTGATTTGCAGTGCCGAGCCGAAGCATAAACAGCGCCAAGGCTGATTATTTCGCATATTTTTCTTGCAAAGTTGGGTTGAGCTGGCTAGATTAGCCAGCCAATCTTTTGTATGTCTGTACGTTTCCATTTGAGTATCCTGAAAACGGGCTTTTCAGCATGGGGCGTGCAAATCAAATTATAGGAGTGCATAGTGGCCCGTATAGCAGGCATTAACATTCCTGATCAAAAACATGCCGTGATCGCATTAACTTCGATCTATGGCGTCGGCAAAACCCGCTCTCAAGCCATTCTGGCTGCTGCGGGCATCGCTGAGAATGTTAAGATCAGTGAGCTGTCTGAAGAACAAATCGACACGCTGCGTGACGAAGTTGCCAAATTTGTCGTTGAAGGTGATCTGCGCCGTGAAGTTAGCATGAGCATCAAGCGCCTGATGGATCTTGGTTGCTACCGCGGTTTGCGTCATCGTCGTGGTCTCCCGGTTCGCGGTCAGCGTACCAAGACCAACGCACGTACCCGTAAGGGTCCGCGCAAACCGATCAAGAAATAATCGGGGTGATTGAATAATGGCAAAGGCACCAATTCGTGCACGTAAACGTGTAAGAAAACAAGTCTCTGACGGCGTGGCTCATATCCATGCTTCTTTCAACAACACCATCGTTACTATTACTGATCGTCAGGGTAACGCACTGGGTTGGGCAACAGCCGGTGGTTCCGGTTTCCGTGGTTCTCGCAAATCCACTCCGTTCGCAGCTCAGGTTGCAGCAGAGCGTTGCGCTGAAGCCGTAAAAGAATACGGTATCAAGAATCTGGAAGTTATGGTTAAGGGACCGGGTCCGGGTCGCGAATCTACTATTCGTGCTCTGAACGCCGCTGGTTTCCGCATCACTAATATTACTGATGTGACTCCGATCCCTCACAACGGTTGTCGTCCGCCGAAAAAACGTCGCGTATAACGCTCGTTTTCTAGGATTGTTGGAGAAAGAAAATGGCAAGATATTTGGGTCCTAAGCTCAAGCTGAGCCGTCGTGAGGGCACAGACCTGTTCCTTAAGTCTGGCGTTCGCGCGATCGATACCAAGTGTAAAATTGAACAAGCTCCTGGCCAGCACGGTGCGCGTAAACCGCGTCTGTCTGACTATGGTGTGCAGTTGCGTGAAAAGCAAAAAGTTCGCCGTATCTACGGTGTGCTGGAGCGTCAGTTCCGTAACTATTACAAAGAAGCAGCACGTCTGAAAGGCAACACCGGTGAAAACCTGTTGGCTCTGCTGGAAGGTCGTCTGGACAACGTTGTATACCGTATGGGCTTCGGCGCCACTCGTGCAGAAGCACGTCAGCTGGTTAGCCATAAAGCAATCATGGTAAACGGTCGTGTTGTTAACATCGCTTCTTATCAGGTTAGTCCGAATGACGTTGTTAGCATTCGTGAGAAAGCGAAAAAGCAGTCTCGCGTGAAAGCCGCTCTGGAGCTGGCTGAGCAGCGTGAAAAGCCAACCTGGCTGGAAGTTGATGCTGGCAAGATGGAAGGCACGTTCAAGCGTAAGCCGGAGCGTTCTGATCTGTCTGCGGACATTAACGAACACCTGATCGTCGAGCTTTACTCCAAGTAAAGCTTAGTACCAAAGAGAGGACACAATGCAGGGTTCTGTGACAGAGTTTCTAAAACCGCGCCTGGTAGATATCGAGCAAGTGAGTTCGACGCACGCCAAGGTGACCCTTGAGCCTTTAGAGCGTGGCTTTGGCCATACTCTGGGTAACGCACTGCGCCGTATTCTGCTCTCATCGATGCCGGGTTGCGCGGTGACTGAGGTTGAGATTGATGGTGTACTTCATGAGTACAGCACCAAAGAAGGCGTTCAGGAAGATATCCTTGAAATCCTGCTCAACCTGAAAGGGCTGGCGGTGAGAGTTCAGGGTAAAGATGAAGTTATTCTTACTCTGAGTAAATCTGGCATTGGCCCTGTGACCGCAGCCGACATTACCCACGACGGTGATGTCGAAATCGTCAAGCCGCAGCATGTGATCTGCCACCTGACCGATGAAAACGCATCTATCAATATGCGTATCAAAGTTCAGCGCGGTCGTGGTTACGTGCCGGCGTCTGCCCGAATTCATTCGGAAGAAGATGAGCGCCCGATCGGCCGTCTGCTGGTTGATGCGTGCTACAGCCCTGTAGAGCGAATTGCCTACAATGTTGAAGCAGCACGTGTTGAACAGCGTACCGACCTGGACAAGCTGGTCATCGAGATGGAAACCAACGGCACAATCGATCCTGAAGAGGCGATTCGTCGTGCGGCAACCATTCTGGCAGAACAACTTGAAGCTTTCGTTGACTTACGTGATGTACGTCAGCCGGAAGTTAAAGAAGAGAAACCAGAGTTCGATCCGATTCTGCTGCGCCCTGTTG
Organism: Kosakonia sp. Marseille-Q7440; assembly: GCF_965119485.1. Classification (NCBI taxonomy): domain Bacteria; kingdom Pseudomonadati; phylum Pseudomonadota; class Gammaproteobacteria; order Enterobacterales; family Enterobacteriaceae; genus Kosakonia; species Kosakonia sp. Marseille-Q7440. The sequence goes on from NZ_CBCPLT010000002.1 coordinate 573,867, forward strand.
ACGATCTGGAATTGACTGTCCGCTCTGCTAACTGCCTTAAGGCAGAAGCTATCCACTATATCGGTGATCTGGTACAGCGTACCGAGGTTGAGTTGCTGAAAACGCCGAACCTGGGTAAAAAATCTCTTACCGAGATTAAAGACGTGCTGGCTTCACGTGGTCTGTCTCTGGGCATGCGCCTCGAAAACTGGCCGCCGGCAAGCATTGCTGACGAGTAACCGGATCACAGGTTAAGGTTTTACTGAGAAGGATAAGGTCATGCGCCATCGTAAGAGTGGTCGTCAACTGAACCGCAACAGCAGCCATCGCCAGGCCATGTTCCGTAACATGGCAGGCTCTCTGGTTCGTCATGAGATCATCAAGACGACCCTGCCGAAAGCGAAAGAGCTGCGTCGCGTAGTTGAGCCGCTGATTACACTTGCTAAGACTGACAGCGTTGCTAATCGTCGTCTGGCATTCGCCCGCACTCGTGATAACGAGATCGTGGCAAAACTGTTTAACGAACTGGGCCCGCGTTTCGCGAGCCGTGCTGGTGGTTACACTCGTATTCTTAAGTGTGGCTTCCGTGCAGGTGACAACGCTCCGATGGCTTACATCGAGCTGGTTGATCGCGCTGAATCGAAAGCAGAAGCTGCTGCAGAGTAATCTGTAGTAACGTAAAAAAACCCGCCTCGGCGGGTTTTTTTATTTCTACTCTATCCTCACCCTTCTAAACTAAGCCTGTTCTTGAGTTCAACCCCGGAGGCCATCATGTGGTTACTTGATCAATGGGCAGAACGGCATATCATTGATGCCCAGCAAAAAGGTGAATTCGATAATCTTGTGGGTAGCGGTGAGCCGATTACTCTGGATGACGATTCCCATGTTCCTCAGGATCTACGTGCGGGCTATCGATTATTAAAGAATGCCGGTTATCTTCCGCCTGAACTCGAAATGCGTAAAGAGGCGGTCGAACTTGTCGATCTGCTTAGCAGTGTTGAAAACGATCCCCATCAGCGCCATGAACTTAACCGTCGTCTCGCCTTACTGGAGCTCAAGCTGCGCCAGGCTGGCGTGAGTACTGATTTTCTTCGCGGTGAGTACGCGGCCAAACTACAGCATAAAGTTAACCCGGAGTGATCATGTATCGTATTGGTGAAATTGCAAAGTTGGCCGACGTTACGCCGGACACCATTCGTTATTACGAAAAGCAGCAGATGATGGATCATGGAGGGCGTACCGAAGGTGGGTTTCGCCTCTATACCGATCACGATCTCAAACGCCTTAAGTTCATCCGCCATGCCCGCCAGCTTGGTTTCACGCTTGAGTCGATCCGCGAACTGCTGTCGATCCGTGTCGATCCTGAGCATCATACCTGTCAGGAATCGAAGAGCATCGTCCAGGCGCGGCTGAGCGAAGTTGAAGCGCGCATCGAAGAGATGCAGGCCATGCGGCGTTCACTGCAGAAATTAAACGACGCTTGTTGCGGCACTGCCCACAGTAGTGTCTATTGTTCTATTCTTGAGGCGCTTGAGCAGGGGCCAGCTAACAATACGACCAACTCCCGGAGTTGATCTTCTTCATTGCGAGGTCTACACTTCGGCCGTTTTACTACACAACCTGGAGAAATACATGAGTCGCTACCAACATACAAAAGGGCAGATAAACGATAACGCCATTGAGGCACTTCTGCATGACCCGCTTTTTCGTCAGCGAGTTGAAAAGAATAAGAAAGGGAAAGGAAGTTATCTGCGGAAAAACAAACATGCAAAAAAGGGCTTTCAGGAGGCCAGTGGCAAGCAAGCGAATCGCTTATTTACCACTGGCCTTCTTACTTTAAACGCGGCTGTTTTGTTCTTTCAGCAGGTCGCGAATTTCACTGAGTAATACTTCTTCTTTGCTCGGAGCCGGTGGCGCTTTCGGCTCTTCAGCCTGTTTGCGTTTCAGCTTATTAATCACTTTGATTGCCAGGAAGATCGCAAAAGCGACGATAATGAAATCAAACACGTTCTGAATGAATACGCCGTAATGCATCACAACAGCAGGCACGTCGCCCTGTGCTTCACGTAGTGTCAGCGCAAACTGTTTAAAGTCGATGCCGCCAATCAATAATCCCAGCGGTGGCATAATGATATCGGCCACCAGTGAAGAGACGATTTTGCCGAAAGCCGCACCGATAATTACACCGACTGCCAAATCGACAACATTCCCACGCATCGCGAATTCGCGAAACTCTTTTAACATACTCATAATCTTCTCCATGTGCTTTGCGTCACACTAAGTCTAACAACATACCTAACAATTTCCATTTGGGTAAATAAAATAACGTGTCTTGTTAGACCCTTACAATAAAGTGGAAATAAGAAGGGCGCTTAAATAAGCGCCCTGAAGGATTAAAGGAAGAAGGGGCTGGGCTGGAAGAGACGCTCGACATCAGTGATGTATTTTTTGTCGGTCAAAAACATAATCACGTGGTCGCCTTGCTCAATGCGCAAGTTATCATTAGCGATCATGACATCATCTCCACGAACTACCGCGCCGATGATCGTACCCGGCGGCAATTTGATCTCGTCGATCACACGACCCACCACCCGAGATGTCGTTTCATCGCCGTGAGCCACCGCTTCGATCGCTTCGGCGACGCCGCGACGCAGAGAAGAAACGCCGACGATATCCGCTTTTCGCACATGGCTCAGCAGCGCAGAAATAGTCGCCTGCTGAGGAGAGATGGCGATATCGATAACGCTGCCCTGGACCAGGTCAACATAGGCGCGACGCTGGATCAGCACCATCACCTTTTTTGCGCCCATCCGTTTGGCCAGCATCGCTGACATAATGTTGGCTTCATCATCGTTCGTGACGGCGATAAAGAGATCCACTTGATCAATGTGCTCTTCAGCAAGCAGTTCTTGATCCGATGCATCTCCGTAAAAAACGATCGTATTTTGCAGTTTCTCGGCAAGTTCCGCAGCCCGCTGCTGATCGCGCTCGATCAGTTTGACGCTGTAATCCTTTTCAAGCTGATGCGCCAGTCCGGCACCGATATTCCCGCCACCGACCAGCATGATCCGTTTATAGGGTTTCTCCAACCTTTGCAGCTCGCTCATTACCGCGCGAATATGCTGTGATGCGGCAATGAAGAAGACTTCGTCACCAGCCTCAACGATGGTCGAGCCCTGCGGGCGAATTGGCCGGTCATGACGGAAAATCGCCGCCACTCGCGTATCAATGTGCGGCATATGCTCGCGCATCGTGGAGAGCGCATTCCCAACCAGCGGCCCACCGTAATAGGCTTTTACGACCGCGAGGCTTACTTTGCCTTCAGCAAAATTGACCACCTGCAGCGCGCCCGGATATTCAATCAAGCGATAGATGCTGTCGATAACCAGCTGTTCTGGCGCAATCAGATGATCGATAGGCACGGCTTCGGAATGAAATAACTTATCCGCATCCCGAACATAATCGGGGGAGCGGATGCGCGCGATGCGGTTTGGCGTGTTAAACAGTGAAAACGCCACTTGGCAGGCAACCATATTGGTCTCATCAGAGCTTGTGACTGCGACCAGCATATCTGCATCATCGGCGCCCGCTTCGCGCAGCACGCGCGGGTGCGAACCGTGGCCCTGCACAACGCGTAGATCGAATTTGTCCTGCAGGCTATGCAGGCGATCGCCATTGGTATCGACAACGGTGATGTCGTTATTTTCACCGACCAGGTTTTCAGCCAGCGTACCGCCGACCTGTCCCGCACCCAGAATAATTATCTTCATCTGCTGTGACCCGTTGTCTCTCTCACTGTTTGATTAGCTTAGCGTAAAAGAAGCCGTCGCCCTCTTCGGCACCTGGCAGCTTCTGCAGGCCTGGCTCCTCCGGTGTTCCGGTTTCGCTCAGCTGCGCATCCGGGGTTCGCTTCAGGAACGCTGCGACCTGATAACTATTCTCTTGCGGTAAAATCGAGCAGGTTGCGTAAACCAACGTACCGCCACTTTTCAAATGAGGCCAGATAGCATCAAGGATTTCTGCTTGTAGCTGTGCCAGCTCGGAGATATCACGATCGCGACGCAGCCATTTAATATCAGGATGGCGGCGAATAACGCCCGTGGCTGAACAGGGCGCATCAAGCAAAATACGATCAAACTGTTCATCGCCGCACCACTGCGCAGGGAAGCGCCCATCACCCTGTTTCACCTCGGCTTTCATGCCGAGACGTTTCAGGTTGTCATAGATCCGTGACAAACGTTGTTCGTCGACATCAACTGCTAACACGCTAGCCTGTGGTGCCGCCTCAAGGATGTGGGTGGTTTTACCGCCCGGCGCGGCGCACAGATCGAGAATACGCTCGCCATTCTGCGGTGCAAGGAAGGTAATGCACCCCTGTGCCGCTGCGTCCTGAACCGTTACCCAGCCTTCGCTGAACCCCGGCAGAGACATTACCGGCGCTGCATTTGCCAGGCGCACTGCGTCCGGGTAATCGGTGTGAGTGAAACCCTGCTGCCCGCTCTCTTCAAGCAGTGCCAGCCAGCCATCACGCGTATGGTGCTGGCGATTGACGCGTAGCCACATCGGAGGGCGCTGATTACTGGCTTCAATAATCTCTGACCACTGCTGCGGATAGGCTTGTTGCACACGCTTTAACAGCCATGCCGGGAAAAGGTAACGATTTTCGCTGTTGGCGAACTCCGCCAGTAGCTCTTCCTGCTGGCGCTGAAACTGACGCAGCACGCCGTTAATCAACCCTTTCAACTGCGGGCGTTTAATGACCACCGCGCCTTCAACGGTTTCTGCCAGCGCCGCGTGGGCCGGAATGCGCGTATGCAACAGCTGGTATAACCCAACCATAATGAGATAGTGCACCGTCCGCTGCTTACCTGTCATTGGCCGTGACATCAGCTTATTAATAAGCCAGTCAAGCTGCGGCATGACGCGCAGCACGCCGAAGCAGAGCTCCTGCAGCAGCGCCTTATCTTTATCGGTCACTTTCTGTTGTAACGGCGGCAGGATATTGCTGAGCGATTGCCCTTGTTCAATAACCTGTTCAACTGCCTGCGCAGCCATGCTGCGTAAATTCATCTGTTTTTTCATAACCACAAAAATAAAAATGCCCGGCAGAACCGGGCTTAAATATGAGATCAGGCCAGACGGTTGCCTGGCACAAACCATTCCCGCCGCGAATTCAGCAGATCCTGCGCGCTCATCGCTTTTTTACCTGCGGGCTGCAGCGATTCAAGATTAAGTATGCCTTCTGCGGTTGCGACCTGAATCCCGGATTTCGATGCTTCAACAATCGTGCCGGGCTCAGCCTGTGTAGAAGAGGGAAGCACAGAGGCCTTCCATACTTTGATCGGCTGCTCATCAATCACAAACCAGCTCATCGGCCACGGATTGAATGCGCGAATGCAGCGCTCAAGTTGCTCTGCGCTCAACGACCAGTCCATACGCGCCTCGTCTTTGCTGAGCTTCTCTGCATAGGTGACCAGCTCTTCATCCTGGACTTGCGGCTGGGCTGTGCCTTGCGCCAGCTGCTGCAGCGTCTCAATAAGACCCTGCGGACCCAGCGCCGCCAGCTTATCGTAGAGCGTGGCGCTGGTATCTTCAGATGTTATCGGGCAGGCCAGTTTATAAAGCATGTCGCCCGTATCTAGACCCACATCCATCTGCATGATGGTGACGCCCGTTTGTGTGTCGCCGGCCCATAATGCACGCTGAATCGGCGCCGCACCGCGCCAGCGCGGTAGCAAGGAACCATGCACATTGATGCAGCCAAGACGCGGCATATCGAGCACGGCTTTAGGCAAAATCAGCCCATAGGCGACGACGACCATCACATCAGCATTCAAGTCGGCGACCAGCTGTTGGTTTTCCTGCTGACGTAAGGAGGCCGGTTGAAACACGGGCAAGCCTTTCTCTTCCGCCAGCACTTTCACCGGGCTGGGCATCAGTTTTTTACCCCGGCCAGCAGGGCGATCGGGTTGGGTAAAGACCCCTACGATCTCGTGTTCGGAAGAGAGCAGCGCGTCAAGATGACGCGCTGCAAAATCAGGAGTGCCGGCAAAAATAATACGTAGAGAATCTGACACGTTTATCCTTTTCTGCCCGCCTTAAGCGCGGCCGTTCATACGATCCAGTTTTTCGACTTTCTGGCGAATACGCTGGCGTTTCAGCGGAGACAGATAATCGATAAACAGTTTACCGATCAGATGATCCATTTCATGCTGAATACAAATGGCCAGCAGACCATCAGCTTCGAGTTCAAACGAATTGCCATTACGATCCAGCGCGCGGATTTTCACTTTTTCCGCTCGCGGAACAAGGGCGCGTTGTTCCGGAATAGAGAGGCAACCCTCTTCAATACCCGTTTCGCCGCTCTTTTCCAGCAATTCCGGGTTGATCAGCACCAGTTGCTCATCGCGATTTTCTGACACATCAATCACGATAATTCGCTGATGAATATCAACCTGCGTCGCCGCGAGACCAATGCCCTCTTCGGCGTACATCGTTTCGAACATATCATCAACGATACGTTGAATATCCGCATTCACTTCTTTTACCGGATCGGCGACTTTGCGAAGCCGCTCGTCCGGAATATGTAACACATGCAAAACTGCCATAAATATCCAGAGTTGTGTTCAGGAGTTGTAAAGAATATGCCCTCTATTCTAGACAAATCCCCTGGCGATTGACAGCATCAGTGACCGATCGCAAGGATTGCCGATACGGCTTATGGCAGGGGAGAGGGAATGACATCCACGGAAATTTGGCTACGTCTGATACAGGTTGGCGACCTCTCTGGCGACAAGTGGCTGAGCATCGCGCAGCAGCTGGAGATAAGCGGTGCTGTGACGGCTGCGGAGCTGCAGGTTTTAGGCTTGACGGTTGCGCAGACGCGCCGCTTTTTTTCCCTTTCAGCACGGGAACTCGATCGCTGTCTAAACTGGCTGGCGGACCCTCAACATCACATGATCGTGGCCAGCGATGCGGCTTATCCCGAACCGCTGCGCGCCATTGCTGATTACCCGGGCGCGCTGTTTGTTAAAGGCGATATTGCGGTATTGAAATCCCAGCAGTTAGCCGTCGTGGGTAGCCGTGCGCACTCCTGGTATGGCGAACGTTGGGGGCGTCTCTTTTGCGAATCGCTTGCGCGTGCAGGCTTAACCATTACCAGCGGAATGGCGCTGGGAATTGATAGCGTCGCCCATCGCGCCGCAATAAGCGTTGGCGGGAAAAGCATTGGTGTGCTGGGTAATGGGCTTTTTAGCCTTTATCCGCGCAGACACACTGCCCTTGCTTCTCAGTTGCTGGAGCAGGGTGGGGCGCTGGTCTCCGAGTTTCCGCTATCGGCGACCCCGAAACCGGGTCATTTTCCCCGTCGTAACCGGATTATTAGCGGTCTTAGTCGGGCAGTTTTTGTGATCGAGGCCGCATTACGCAGCGGTTCATTGGTGACGGCACGGCTCGCACTTGAGCAAGGGAGAGACGTTTTTGCATTACCGGGGGCCGTTGGCAGCCCCGGTAGCGAGGGGCCACATTGGCTATTAAAGCAGGGCGCGACGCCCGTTACATCGGCTGAAGAGATCCTCGAACATTTGCAATATGGGCTAAATTGGGTGGCGGAAACGCACGAAAATGCAATTTATCCTCCAGAAGGCGAAAAGGCGGCATTGCCATTTCCTGAGCTCCTGGCTAACGTAGGAGATGAGGTAACACCTGTTGACGTCGTCGCTGAACGTGCCGGCCAACCTGTGCCAGTGGCAGTTGCTCAATTGCTTGAACTGGAGTTAGCAGGATGGATCGCAGCTGTACCCGGCGGCTATGTCCGATTGAGGAGGGCAAGCCATGTTCGACGTACTAATGTACTTGTTTGAGACTTACATCCATAACGAAGCTGAATTGCGTGTGGATCAGGACAAACTGGAACGGGATCTTACCGACGCCGGATTTGATCGTGAGGATATCTACAACGCGCTTATGTGGCTGGAAAAGCTGGCTGATTATCAGGAAGGCCTCGCCGAACCGATGCAGCTTGCTTCTGATCCACTCTCCTTACGCATCTATACCGCAGAAGAGAGTGAAAGGCTGGATGCCAGTTGCCGGGGATTCCTGTTATTCCTGGAGCAGATTCAGGTGCTAAACCTCGAAACACGGGAAATGGTGATTGAGCGTGCGCTGGCGCTGGATAACGCAGAGTTCGAGCTGGAAGATCTTAAATGGGTCATCCTGATGGTGCTCTTTAATATTCCAGGGTGTGAAAACGCCTACCAGCAAATGGAAGAATTACTCTTTGAAGTGAATGAAGGTATGCTGCATTAACTGTTTTTGCAGCTTCAAGAGTTGTTATGACCAAATCAGCACTATTTACTGTGCGTAATAATGAGCCCTGCCCACAATGCGGGGCTGAACTTGTCATTCGCTCCGGGAAACACGGTCCGTTTCTCGGATGCTCTCATTATCCGGAGTGCGATTATGTACGTCCCCTGAAAAGTCAGGCAGACGGCCATATCGTTAAAGTTCTGGATGGTCAATTGTGCCCGCTTTGTGGTGCCGAGTTGGTGCTACGGCAAGGGCGCTTTGGTATGTTTATCGGATGCAGTCAATATCCGGCCTGCGAACACACCGAACTGATCGATAAGCCTGACGAAACGGCTATTAGCTGCCCGCAATGCCAAAGCGGACATCTTGTTCAGCGGCGGTCGCGTTACGGCAAAACCTTCTACTCCTGCGATCGTTATCCTGATTGCCAGTTCGTCATCAATTCCAGACCGGTAGCGGGTGAGTGCCCGGAATGTCACTACCCGTTGCTGACAGAGAAGAAAACCGCGCAGGGCGTTAAATGTTTCTGTGCCAATAAACAATGTGGAAAGCTGCTCCCAGCGGAATAAACTCGTGAAGAATAACCTGCCAAAAGATCCCATCGCCACAATGGTGGCGATCCTGAAAAAAGAAGAAGTCATCGCTTATCCCACAGAAGCCGTTTTCGGCGTTGGTTGCGATCCGGACAGTGAAATCGCCGTGCATCGCCTGCTTAAACTCAAGCAGAGGCCTGTCGAAAAAGGGTTGATACTGATTGCCGCTAATTTTGCGCAACTTAAACCCTATATTGATGACAGCATGCTTTCTGATACCCAACGTCAGGCAATTTTTGCCTGCTGGCCAGGTCCGGTGACATTTGTGTTTCCCGCAAAATCAACCACGCCGCGATGGCTAACTGGACGTTTTGATTCTCTTGCTGTGCGCGTCACCGACCATCCGCTGGTGGTTGAGTTGTGCGAGGCTTACGGCAAACCTCTGGTATCAACGAGTGCCAACTTATCTGGTCTGCCGCCGTGCAGAACAGCCCAGGAAGTTGTCGCTCAATTCGGACCAGATTTCCCGGTCGTCGATGTGCCGACTGGCGGCCGGCAGAATCCCTCCGAAATCCGTGATGCACTCACCGGTGAACTCTTCCGACAGGGGTAAATAGCATGGAACCGTATGTCGTTTTTGGAAATCCTGTCGCGCATAGCAAGTCGCCACTTATACATCAGCAATTCGCCAGCCAGATGCAAATCGATCACCCCTATGGGAAAGCACTCGCCCCTGTTGATGATTTTGTTAATACGCTAAATGCTTTTTTTGATAAGGGAGGCAAGGGAGCAAATGTCACCGTGCCTTTTAAAGAAGAGGCTTTTGCGCGTGCGGATGAGCTGACGGAACGCGCTGCGCTGGCAGGGGCAGTTAACACCCTTAAACGACTCGATGACGGGCGCTTGCTCGGTGATAACACAGATGGCATCGGGCTCTTAAGCGATCTGCAACGGCTGGCATTTATCCGCCCCGGTTCGCGCGTTCTGCTGGTGGGCGCGGGTGGTGCGGCGCGTGGGGTGATCTTGCCCCTCTTATCACTCGATTGTGCTTTAACTATCACCAACCGCACCTGGTCTCGCGCACAAACGTTAGCTGAGCTCTTTGCCCATACCGGAAGCATAGAGGCGGCGGAGATGGAGTCGCTTGTAGAGCGGGAGTTTGATCTCATCATCAATGCGACTTCTAGCGGGATGGGGGGGGATATTCCGGCGCTACCGCAAGCAATTATTCGCCCGCAGACTTACTGCTACGACATGTTTTATCAGAAAGGCAGCACACCGTTCCTGGCCTGGTGCGAAAAGCTTGGCGCCGTGAATCGCGCTGACGGCCTCGGAATGCTGGTGGGGCAAGCGGCGCACGCTCTGTTTTTGTGGCATGGCGTATTGCCAGAAGTTGAACCTGTTATCGCAATGCTTAAACAGGAGCTGGCGAAATGAACCAGGCAATCCAGTTTCCCGATCGCGAAGAGTGGCATGACTCCACACAGGCGATCGTTTTTCCCGCGCTGGTTAACGGCATGCAGATGATGTGTGCAATAAAGAGCTCAGTACTGGCGCAGCGTTTCGGTGGCAATACGCCAGAGGATTACCTTTCGCTTTTTCGCCAGCATCGCTGGGATCTGGAAGAGGAGGCGGAGCAGTGCATCCGCCGCCAGGAAGAGGACGATCAGGGCGTAATCTGGCTCTCCTGAGTAAGATACTCATCCTTCCATTTCACATAGTTATTGGCCGAGTATTTCAAACCTTCGATTTCGGCCTCCGTCAGGGGGCGAATCTGTTTTACCGGGCTGCCCAGATAAAGGTAGCCGCTCTCCAGGCGCTTATTCTGTGGTACCAGGCTGCCTGCGCCAATCATAACCTCATCTTCAATCACGGCTCCATCCAGCACAATTGATCCCATCCCGACCAGCACGCGATGACCGATGGTGCAGCCATGCAGCATTACTTTATGGCCCACCGTGACATCCTCTCCTATAAGCAGTGGATTGCCTTCAGGGTTGTAGGAGGACTTATGCGTAACGTGCAGAACGCTACCGTCCTGAATATTTGTGCGTGCGCCAATCTCTACATAATTGACGTCACCCCGAATCACTACCAGCGGCCAAATGCCGACATCCTCTGCCATTCTTACATCGCCAACGACGACGCTGGTGGGATCAACCATGACGCGTTGACCAATAGTTGGGAAAAGATCCTTATAAGGACGCAGTACAGTAGACATAACACCTCACTTCAATCGGGCCAGAGTTATCACTTTGATCGCGGGATCCGCCTTCTGCAACTGTTTTATGGTGCATAAACTGTGCAGATCGCATGAGATCTCAGCGAAAAGGGCGAAAAAACAGCAGTCGGAAAAAAAGATCGCAAAAAGACTTGTGCTAAAAAATGGGATCCCTATAATGCGCCTCCGTTGACACGACAACGTGAATCACTTCACCAGATAGTCGCTTCAACGGAAGAGAAAAAATCCTGAAATTCAGGGTTGACTCTGAAAGAGGAAAGCGTAATATACGCCACCTCGCGACAGAGCGCTGAAGCGCGTCGCAACTGCTCTTTAACAATTTATCAGACAATCTGTGTGGGCACTCAGGTGACATGGATTCTTAATGTCCTCGGACACTAAATGAATACCAAGTCTCACGGGTGAACACGTAATTCATTACGGTTTAATTCGATGAGCATCAAACTTTAAATTGAAGAGTTTGATCATGGCTCAGATTGAACGCTGGCGGCAGGCCTAACACATGCAAGTCGAACGGTAACAGGAAGCAGCTTGCTGCTTCGCTGACGAGTGGCGGACGGGTGAGTAATGTCTGGGAAACTGCCTGATGGAGGGGGATAACTACTGGAAACGGTAGCTAATACCGCATAACGTCGCAAGACCAAAGAGGGGGACCTTCGGGCCTCTTGCCATCAGATGTGCCCAGATGGGATTAGCTAGTAGGTGGGGTAACGGCTCACCTAGGCGACGATCCCTAGCTGGTCTGAGAGGATGACCAGCCACACTGGAACTGAGACACGGTCCAGACTCCTACGGGAGGCAGCAGTGGGGAATATTGCACAATGGGCGCAAGCCTGATGCAGCCATGCCGCGTGTATGAAGAAGGCCTTCGGGTTGTAAAGTACTTTCAGCGGGGAGGAAGGCGATGCGGTTAATAACCGCGTCGATTGACGTTACCCGCAGAAGAAGCACCGGCTAACTCCGTGCCAGCAGCCGCGGTAATACGGAGGGTGCAAGCGTTAATCGGAATTACTGGGCGTAAAGCGCACGCAGGCGGTCTGTCAAGTCGGATGTGAAATCCCCGGGCTCAACCTGGGAACTGCATCCGAAACTGGCAGGCTTGAGTCTCGTAGAGGGGGGTAGAATTCCAGGTGTAGCGGTGAAATGCGTAGAGATCTGGAGGAATACCGGTGGCGAAGGCGGCCCCCTGGACGAAGACTGACGCTCAGGTGCGAAAGCGTGGGGAGCAAACAGGATTAGATACCCTGGTAGTCCACGCCGTAAACGATGTCGACTTGGAGGTTGTGCCCTTGAGGCGTGGCTTCCGGAGCTAACGCGTTAAGTCGACCGCCTGGGGAGTACGGCCGCAAGGTTAAAACTCAAATGAATTGACGGGGGCCCGCACAAGCGGTGGAGCATGTGGTTTAATTCGATGCAACGCGAAGAACCTTACCTGGTCTTGACATCCACAGAACTTTCCAGAGATGGATTGGTGCCTTCGGGAACTGTGAGACAGGTGCTGCATGGCTGTCGTCAGCTCGTGTTGTGAAATGTTGGGTTAAGTCCCGCAACGAGCGCAACCCTTATCCTTTGTTGCCAGCGGTTAGGCCGGGAACTCAAAGGAGACTGCCAGTGATAAACTGGAGGAAGGTGGGGATGACGTCAAGTCATCATGGCCCTTACGACCAGGGCTACACACGTGCTACAATGGCGCATACAAAGAGAAGCAATCTCGCGAGAGCTAGCGGACCTCATAAAGTGCGTCGTAGTCCGGATTGGAGTCTGCAACTCGACTCCATGAAGTCGGAATCGCTAGTAATCGTGAATCAGAATGTCACGGTGAATACGTTCCCGGGCCTTGTACACACCGCCCGTCACACCATGGGAGTGGGTTGCAAAAGAAGTAGGTAGCTTAACCTTCGGGAGGGCGCTTACCACTTTGTGATTCATGACTGGGGTGAAGTCGTAACAAGGTAACCGTAGGGGAACCTGCGGTTGGATCACCTCCTTACCTTAAAGAACCTTTCCCTGCAGTGTCCACACAGATTGTCTGATGAAAAGTAAATAGCAAGGCGTCTTGCGATTGAGACTTTGTGTCCCCTTCGTCTAGAGGCCCAGGACACCGCCCTTTCACGGCGGTAACAGGGGTTCGAATCCCCTAGGGGACGCCACTTGCTGGTTTGTGAGTGAAAGTCACCTGCCGATGTATCTCAAACCTGATTCCTGTGTGAACAGTGAGTCATGTCTGAGATATTTGCTCTTTAAAAATCTGGATCAAGCTGAAAATTGAAACACAGAACAATGCGAATTGTTCCGTGAGTCTCTCAAATTTTCGCAACTGAGGGTGTTTTACGAAACATCTTCGGGTTGTGAGGTTAAGCGACTAAGCGTACACGGTGGATGCCCTGGCAGTCAGAGGCGATGAAGGACGTGCTAATCTGCGAAAAGCGCCGGTAAGGTGATATGAACCGTTACAGCCGGCGATGTCCGAATGGGGAAACCCAGTGCAATCCGTTGCACTATCACAGCATGAATACATAGTGCTGTGAGGCGAACCGGGGGAACTGAAACATCTAAGTACCCCGAGGAAAAGAAATCAACCGAGATTCCCCCAGTAGCGGCGAGCGAACGGGGAACAGCCCAGAGCCTGAATCAGCCTGAGTGTTAGTGGAAGCGTCTGGAAAGTCGCGCGATACAGGGTGACAGCCCCGTACACAAAAGCACTCTGGCTGTGAGCTCGATGAGTAGGGCGGGACACGTGGTATCCTGTCTGAATATGGGGGGACCATCCTCCAAGGCTAAATACTCCTGACTGACCGATAGTGAACCAGTACCGTGAGGGAAAGGCGAAAAGAACCCCGGCGAGGGGAGTGAAACAGAACCTGAAACCGTGTACGTACAAGCAGTGGGAGCCTCTTTTATGGGGTGACTGCGTACCTTTTGTATAATGGGTCAGCGACTTATATTCTGTAGCAAGGTTAACCGTATAGGGGAGCCGCAGGGAAACCGAGTCTTAACTGGGCGTTAAGTTGCAGGGTATAGACCCGAAACCCGGTGATCTAGCCATGGGCAGGTTGAAGGTTGGGTAACACTAACTGGAGGACCGAACCGACTAATGTTGAAAAATTAGCGGATGACCTGTGGCTGGGGGTGAAAGGCCAATCAAACCGGGAGATAGCTGGTTCTCCCCGAAAGCTATTTAGGTAGCGCCTCGTGAATTCATCTCCGGGGGTAGAGCACTGTTTCGGCTAGGGGGCCATCCCGGCTTACCAACCCGATGCAAACTACGAATACCGGAGAATGTTATCACGGGAGACACACGGCGGGTGCTAACGTCCGTCGTGAAGAGGGAAACAACCCAGACCGCCAGCTAAGGTCCCAAAGTCATGGTTAAGTGGGAAACGATGTGGGAAGGCCCAGACAGCCAGGATGTTGGCTTAGAAGCAGCCATCATTTAAAGAAAGCGTAATAGCTCACTGGTCGAGTCGGCCTGCGCGGAAGATGTAACGGGGCTAAACCATGCACCGAAGCTGCGGCAGCGACACTATGTGTTGTTGGGTAGGGGAGCGTTCTGTAAGCCGTCGAAGGTGTGCTGTGAGGCATGCTGGAGGTATCAGAAGTGCGAATGCTGACATAAGTAACGATAAAGCGGGTGAAAAGCCCGCTCGCCGGAAGACCAAGGGTTCCTGTCCAACGTTAATCGGGGCAGGGTGAGTCGACCCCTAAGGCGAGGCCGAAAGGCGTAGTCGATGGGAAACAGGTTAATATTCCTGTACTTGGTGTTACTGCGAAGGGGGGACGGAGAAGGCTATGTCGGCCGGGCGACGGTTGTCCCGGTTTAAGCGTGTAGGTGTGTGTTCCAGGTAAATCCGGTTCACTTTAACACTGAGGCGTGATGACGAGGCACTACGGTGCTGAAGTGACAAATGCCCTGCTTCCAGGAAAAGCCTCTAAGCATCAGGTAACACGAAATCGTACCCCAAACCGACACAGGTGGTCAGGTAGAGAATACCAAGGCGCTTGAGAGAACTCGGGTGAAGGAACTAGGCAAAATGGTGCCGTAACTTCGGGAGAAGGCACGCTGGTGTGTAGGTGAAGTGACTTGCTCACGGAGCTGAAACCAGTCGAAGATACCAGCTGGCTGCAACTGTTTATTAAAAACACAGCACTGTGCAAACACGAAAGTGGACGTATACGGTGTGACGCCTGCCCGGTGCCGGAAGGTTAATTGATGGGGTCAACCGCAAGGTGAAGCTCTTGATCGAAGCCCCGGTAAACGGCGGCCGTAACTATAACGGTCCTAAGGTAGCGAAATTCCTTGTCGGGTAAGTTCCGACCTGCACGAATGGCGTAATGATGGCCAGGCTGTCTCCACCCGAGACTCAGTGAAATTGAACTCGCTGTGAAGATGCAGTGTACCCGCGGCAAGACGGAAAGACCCCGTGAACCTTTACTATAGCTTGACACTGAACATTGAGCCTTGATGTGTAGGATAGGTGGGAGGCTTTGAAGCGTGGACGCCAGTCTGCGTGGAGCCAACCTTGAAATACCACCCTTTAATGTTTGATGTTCTAACGTGGACCCGTGATCCGGGTTGCGGACAGTGTCTGGTGGGTAGTTTGACTGGGGCGGTCTCCTCCTAAAGCGTAACGGAGGAGCACGAAGGTCAGCTAATCCTGGTCGGACATCAGGAGGTTAGTGCAATGGCATAAGCTGGCTTGACTGCGAGCGTGACGGCGCGAGCAGGTGCGAAAGCAGGTCATAGTGATCCGGTGGTTCTGAATGGAAGGGCCATCGCTCAACGGATAAAAGGTACTCCGGGGATAACAGGCTGATACCGCCCAAGAGTTCATATCGACGGCGGTGTTTGGCACCTCGATGTCGGCTCATCACATCCTGGGGCTGAAGTAGGTCCCAAGGGTATGGCTGTTCGCCATTTAAAGTGGTACGCGAGCTGGGTTTAGAACGTCGTGAGACAGTTCGGTCCCTATCTGCCGTGGGCGCTGGAGAATTGAGGGGGGCTGCTCCTAGTACGAGAGGACCGGAGTGGACGCATCACTGGTGTTCGGGTTGTCATGCCAATGGCACTGCCCGGTAGCTAAATGCGGAAGAGATAAGTGCTGAAAGCATCTAAGCACGAAACTTGCCCCGAGATGAGTTCTCCCTGAGACTTTAAGTCTCCTGAAGGAACGTTGAAGACGACGACGTTGATAGGCCGGGTGTGTAAGCGCAGCGATGCGTTGAGCTAACCGGTACTAATGAACCGTGAGGCTTAACCTTACAACGCCGAAGATGTTTTGGCGGAAGAGAGACAGATTTTCAGCTGATACCAGATTAGTTGTGCGGCGACATGCGGCATGACAACAGAATTTGCCTGGCGGCACTAGCGCGGTGGTCCCACCTGACCCCATGCCGAACTCAGAAGTGAAACGCCGTAGCGCCGATGGTAGTGTGGGGTCTCCCCATGCGAGAGTAGGGAACTGCCAGGCATCAAATTTAGTGTGCTGATATGGCTCAGTTGGTAGAGCGCACCCTTGGTAAGGGTGAGGTCCCCAGTTCGACTCTGGGTATCAGCACCAGTTATAACGGTTTAAAAGTTCGGCAATAAGAAAAGAATTTGCCTGGCGGCACTAGCGCGGTGGTCCCACCTGACCCCATGCCGAACTCAGAAGTGAAACGCCGTAGCGCCGATGGTAGTGTGGGGTCTCCCCATGCGAGAGTAGGGAACTGCCAGGCATCAAATAAAGCAGAAGGCCTCGTCGAAAGACGGGGCCTTTTGTCATTCTGGATCCAGCTAAACCCGACGATAAAAAAGGCCGCCCATTAGGTAGCCTTAACCGAAAACACGCGGCAATCAATGAATAACCTGCGATAAAAATGCCCGCGTACGCTCTGATTTTGGTTGTGCAAAGAACTCATCGGGCGCTGCCTGCTCTACGATCTCACCGCGATCCATAAAGATCACCCGATCCGCGACGGTGCGGGCAAAACCCATCTCATGGGTCACGCACAGCATCGTCATACCCGACTGCGCAAGCCCAATCATGGTATCGAGTACTTCCTTCACCATTTCCGGATCCAGCGCCGAGGTGGGCTCATCGAAAAGCATAATTTTCGGCTTCATACAGAGCGAGCGCGCAATCGCGACGCGCTGCTGCTGCCCGCCCGAAATCTGCCCCGGGAACTTATGCGCATGCTCGGCAATACGTACCCGCTCCAGATAGTGCATTGCCAGCGCTTCCGCCTCTTTCTTCGGCATCTTGCGCACCCATATGGGTGCCAGCGTACAGTTTTGCAAAACCGTTAGATGGGGGAAAAGATTGAAGTGCTGGAAAACCATCCCCACTTCCTGGCGGATTTTTTCGATATTGCGAATATCCTCATTCAGCTCAATACCGTCCACCACAATACGCCCCTGCTGATGCTCTTCCAGGTGGTTGATACAGCGAATGGTGGTCGACTTTCCTGATCCTGACGGGCCACAAAGTACAATTCTTTCCCCCTGCTTCACATGCAAATTAATATCTTTCAAAACATGGAATTGCCCGTACCACTTATTCACATTTTCGAGCGTGATCATCGCGTCGCCAGATTGCATTGTTGTATTACTCATCATCATCCTCAGTGCGGTGTACGCCCGGTGTTAAAGCGCTTCTCCAGATGCTGGCTATAGCGCGACATGCTGAAACAGAAAACCCAATAGACTAACGCAGCAAACACATACCCTTCCGTCGACATCCCAAGCCAGTCGGGATCGACCGTCGCCTGCTGCACGCTGCTAAAGAGATCAAACAGGCCAATGATGATCACAAGGCTGGTATCTTTAAACAGCGCAATAATGGTGTTCACCAGGCCCGGGATCACCAGCTTTAACGCCTGCGGCAGGATCACCAGCCCCTGCGTCTTCCAGTAGCCCAGCGCCAGCGACTCGGCCGCTTCATACTGCCCCTTCGGTAGCGCCTGCAAACCGCCGCGAACCACTTCTGCCACATAGGCGGACTGGAACATGATCACCCCAACCAGCGCGCGGATCAGCTTATCGATGGTGGTGCCTTCAGACATAAACAGCGGCAGCATTACTGAAGACATAAACAGCACCGTAATCAGCGGTACGCCGCGCCAGAACTCAATAAACATCACCGACAATATCCGCACTACCGGCATCGTTGAGCGTCGACCCAGCGCCAGCAAAATCCCCAGCGGCAGAGCGCCGGCAATGCCGACCGAGGCGATAATTAGCGTCAGCGTCAGGCCGCCCCACTGGCGGGTCTCAACGCGCTCCAGCCCGAAAAAGCCGCCAAACATCAGCCACCAAACAACCAGCGGATAGAGCACCGCCCAGCAGGCAATGTAGCGTCCGCGTCGCGGCATCCCTTTCCAGAACATTGGTACGATAGAGAGCAGGCCAACAATCAGCGCCAGGTTGATTCGCCAGCGCTGGTCATGTGGGTAGAGCCCATACATAAACTGGCCGAAGCGTTGATGGATAAACACCCAGCAGGCGCCCGCTTTGGTGCAGTCCGCGCGAGTCGAGCCGACCCAGTTCGCCTGGAACAGCGCCCACTGCAGCAGCGGCGGGATAAGCTCCCACATCATCCACAGGCAAAAGAGCGTCAGCAGGGAGTTTGACCAGCTTGAAAAGAGATTTTTACGCACCCACAGCAGCATGCCGTTATTTCCCGATGGCAGCGGGCGCGTGGAGGGCGACACAATAGCTTTTGTCATCATTGATCCTCAGCGCTCAATCAGGGCAATACGGCGGTTATAGATATTCATCAGCAGCGAAATGGAGAGGCTGATAAGCAGATAGACCGACATGGTAATGGCGATGGTTTCAATGGCCTGGCCGGTCTGATTCAGCACCGTACCGGCAAATAGCGACACCATATCGGGGTAGCCGATCGCCGCCGCCAGCGATGAGTTTTTCGCAATATTGAGATACTGGCTGGTCAGCGGTGGAATGATCACCCGCAGCGCCTGGGGAATAATCACCTGCCGCAGCGTGACAGGATTAGGCAGGCCAAGGGAACGCGCCGCCTCTTGCTGCCCGTGCGGCACCGACTGGATGCCGGAGCGAATAATCTCAGCAATAAAGGCTGAGGTATAAACCGAAAGCGCGATAGTCAGCGCCGCCAGCTCCGGGATCAGCACCATGCCGCCGCGGAAGTTAAAGCCGCGCAGCTGCGGCACTTCCCAATGCAGCGCCGCACCGAACAGCGCATGCGCCATCAGCGGCAGCACAATAATCAGCCCCAGCGCGGTCGGCCAGGTTCGCCGCAGCTGGCCGGTCTTGATCTGGTGCGCTTTATTAAAGCGAAACAGTCCAACGGTAATGGCCGCCGCCAGCACCAGCGCGCCGATAAAGGCAAGCATCCCTTCGCCCACTTGCGGTGAGGGGATATAGAGTCCACGGTTGCTGAGAAAGACCAGCTCCATGGCATTTACCGCCTGGCGCGGACCGGGCAGGTTGCGCAGTACCGCAAAATACCAGAAGAAGATCTGCAACAGCGGGGGAATATTGCGAAATGTCTCGATATAGATCGTCGACAGCTTTCGCAGCAGCCAGTTTTCAGAAAGCCTTGCAAGACCAAGGAAAAAGCCCAGCAGTGAAGCGAAGACAATACAGAGCGCCGAGACCAGCAGCGTATTCAGTAAACCGACCAGGAACACTCGTCCGTAGGTGTCGCCCTGTTCATAATCAATCAGATGCTGAACAATGCCAAAACCGGCCGCGCGGTCGAGGAAGGCGAAGCCGGAGGTAATACCCCGGTTGTTGAGGTTAGTCACCGCGTTATGGAGCAGATAGAGGGCAACAACAACCACGACGATAATCGCCAGGATTTGAAACAGCCAGGCGCGAACCGCAGGGTTTGAAAGGGAGAGCGCGCCTTTCACGGTTGGGCGGCGATGGGGCATAGAGAAAACCTCAGTAACCATAATTCTGGACTGGGCGTCACCGCAGAGTGACGCCCGTTACGGCAGCAGCGGATTAACGCACCGGTGGAGCGTACTGAATCCCGCCGTTATTCCAGAGGTTATTCTGGCCACGTTTGATTTTCAGCGAGCTTTCAGAACCGACGTTACGTTCGAAGACTTCGGAGTAGTTACCAACCTTCTTAATAATGTTGTAAGCCCACTTGTTATCGAGTTTAAGATCTTTGCCGAAGTCGCCCTCTTTCCCGAGCAGGTGCGCCATATCTGGCGTTGCAGGGTTTGCCACTTTCTCATCGACGTTCTTCGAGGTAATGCCCATCTCTTCGGCATTCAGCATGGCGAAGAGCGTCCAGCGCACGATGGCGAACCAGTCATCGTCACCGCGGCGTACCACCGGGCCGAGCGGCTCTTTAGAGATCACTTCCGGCAAGACGATCCACTCTGCCGGGTTGCTCAGCTTGATACGCAGCGCATAGAGCTGAGACTGATCGGAAGCCAGCGTATCGCAGCGGCCGGATTCCAGCGCCTTCGCCGACTCGTCAGAGCGGTCAAAGGTCACCGGGGTGTAGCTCATTTTGTTGGATTTAAAGTAATCCGCCACGTTCAGCTCGGTATCAGTCCCGGCCTGAATACAAACGGTTGCGCCATCAAGCTCTTTAGCGCTCTTCAGGCCCGCTTTGTTATGGGTCAGGAAGCCGATGCCGTCATAGTAGGTCACGCCGGTAAACGAAAGCCCCATACCGCCATCACGCGAAGAGGTCCAGGTGGTATTGCGCGAGAGCATATCCACTTCGCCGGATTGCAGCGCCGTAAAGCGCTCTTTCGCCGTCAGCGGGGTATATTTCACTTTGCTGTCATCGCCGAAAAGGGCGGCGGCAACGCCACGGCAGATATCCACGTCGATACCGGTGAATTTCCCGTTTGCATCCGCATAAGAGAAACCAGGCAGACCATCACTGATCCCGCACTGAACAAACCCTTTCTTTTTGACAGCATCAAGCGTTGTACCTGCATGCGCCTGGCTGGCGACAGCAAACAGCACGCCGGCAGCGGCCAGGCTGGCGATCATCATCTTTTTCATAATGCATCCTGTGTGGCGAAAATTATCGTTATATGGGGCGTCCGGGTAACGCCTGAACCTGTCTGTGGCGAAGGCCGCAGTGGATATAGCAAAGGTGATGCCAGGTTGGTTTATGCAGGGTATTTAAGGAATCAAACAGGTTTCAGGATGAGTGTAGACAGGAAAGTGGAGAAGCAATGCCCCGGGCTGGTGCAAAAATAGAACGCACTCCACAAAATGGAGCAAAACAGCGTCGTTAATTCGCTATTTCTGCCAGACAAGTTTCGCAGGTGAATATAAGCATTAAATACGATGGGGTTGATTTGTGAATGTAATCACGTAAGACAAACAACAGCGTCGGAATGGCATTATGAAATATAAAAAAGTGATGCTTATAACGGGAACCGATGCACGTTTTCGATAGCAAAAGCGGTGAAATAAAAAATTGCTGCACCGTTATAAAGCAAAAGCGCGGAAAACCGCGCTTAAGAGAACTATTTGGTGAGGGCCACAATACCGAGCGTTAAGCCGGCAAGGGCTGCCGCGCCGCCGGCGATAGCGCCTGCTGTTTCCCAGTTATCCTGCGTGGTGCCTTTCACACAGGTGTTGGTATGCACCAGGCGGCCCTGATCGTCATAGACCGGTACGCAAGGTGAGTCGTGTGCACAGCCCGCGAGGAAGGTTGCCAGCAGGGCGACGGAGATCATTTTTTTCATTGTAATTACCTCTATTTAACCGCGACTCTTGATATCAACAGTCGCAATATCTGGTCAGTATCTATGGCTTGATTTTATCATTCAGTAAAACAGATTCACCGGGGCAATAATGTCCGGATATGTACTTTGTAAACTTGATGAAGTTAAAAAGGGTATTTAAGCGAAATTGTGCAGAAATTATGGAGACGAGATAAATAAAAGTGAGATTCAGAAAAAAGGAAGATAAAAGAAGGCGTTTAAAAGCGTAAACAGCGCTTAAGGGCATGAGAATAATCTAATTTCTCACTGACGTAAAATAAAAGCGTCCGCAGACGCCTTTATTTAATCATTAAATTCACGTCACCGTTTCAGTGGGGGCGAGACTCTTCCCTTGTGCGGTAATCGTTTCTGCACTGACCGGTTTACCTAAGAGATAGCCCTGCAACGTATTGCAGCCCAGCTCGGTGAGAAATGCCTGCTGTTCTTCCGTCTCGACGCCCTCTGCCACAACTTTGAGGTTCAGCGTTCTGGCTAACGCGACGATCGCGGAAACAATCGTGGCATCTTCTCCCTCCTGGCCCAGTTCGCGGACAAACGCGCGATCGATCTTCAGCTCGCACGCCGGCAGACGCTTAAGATAAAGCAGGCTCGAATAACCGGTCCCGAAGTCGTCAATCGATGCTTTCACGCCTGCGTCACTCAACTCGGTTAGCACCCGCACACTCTCATCGGGGTTACTCATCGCCGTCGTTTCAGTTACTTCAAGGATCAGCTGCTCAGGCGGAACATTATGTCTGCTCAGCGTGCCCAGAATGGTTTGTACCAGCGCGCTATGCTCGAACTGTAATGTCGAAAGGTTAACGGCTATCGTCCAGTCCGTATGTCCCTGCTGGCGCCATTCGCTGAGCTGGCGGCAGGCCTCATCGATCACCCAGTCACCGAGCGGAACAATCAAGCCAGTTTTCTCCGCCAGCGGTAAAAAGAGATCCGGGCTCAGCACACCCTGTTGGGGATGGTGCCAGCGCAACAGCGCCTCAAAACCGACAACCGGCCCGGAAGGTGCCTGGAATTTAGGTTGGTAAACGAGGCGGAACTCCTGACGCTCCAGCGCCATCCACAAATCATTCAGCAGCTGCAGCTGGGTTTGCGCCAGCCGGTTCATTGAGGGCTGAAAGAAGTGATAGCCGTTACGGCCCATATGTTTGGTGTGATACATCGCAGCATCGGCGTTGAACATCAATTCGCGCTCATTTTTGCCATCGTCAGGGTAGAGCGCGATACCGATACTCAGTGTCACCATCACATCATAGGGATCAATAGTAAAAGGGCGATCGACAGCGCGGATGAGCGAACTGGCGATCGTGGCGGCATCGTCCGGTGCGGCAATCTCAGCCAGCAGCACGAACTCATCGCCGCCAATGCGCGCCAGCGTATATTGCCCCTGCAGTTGTTGAGTAAGCCGCTCGGTTACCGCCACCAGTAACTTATCGCCGACATCATGTCCCCATGCGTCGTTGACCGTTTTAAAGCCGTCGAGATCCATAAACATCAGCGCAAACGCGCGCTCTTCACGGCGCGCTTTATTGATTGCCTGCTCAATGCGATCTTCCAGCAGGACGCGGTTTGGCAGGCGCGTTAAGGTGTCATGAAGCGCCAGCCTCGCCAGCTCGCGGTTTGCCGCCGCAAGTGAAGTGGCAAGCAGCGACGTGCGCGCCTGTAAACGAGCATCAAACATCGAAACCAGTAAAGTAATGCCGAGCACGGAAAAGGCCATCATGCTGACCAGCACGGCAAGCCAGTTGTTATTGAAGCCGTGATGCACCATTGCAATGTGATGATGCTGGAAGGGGATCTGCGCTGCCATCATTCCGGTGTAGTGCATGCCGGTGATGGCCAGCCCCATTAAGATGGCTGCGCCAAAGCGCATAAGCGCAACCTGAGCCGCTTCGTGGCGCAGGCGGAAGGTGAGCCATAACGCGGCGAAAGAGGCCGCCAGGGCAATCAGTATAGAGAGGGCGATCCAGCCTTTGTGCCAGACAATTGGCGGGGAAACCTGTAGCGCCGCCATACCGGTGTAATGCATCGCGGCAATGCCGAGACCCATTACGACAGAGCCAGGAATCAGCCGACGCAGGTGCAGCTTTGGCGCGCTAACCAGCCACAACGCAAACAGCGAGGAGCCAATGGCGATCGCCATCGATAAGCCGGTGAGAACAGGCTCGTAGCGCATGTTCATCGACATATTCATCGCCAGCATGCCGATAAAGTGCATCGCCCAGATGCCGATGCCCATCGCCACGCCGCCGCCGCACAGCCATACCCAGGATGAGGCACCGCTGCTGGTGGAGACGCGTCCGGCCATATTCAGGGCGGTATAAGAGGCCAGAATGGCTACAACAAACGAAACAACAACAAGGATATAGTCGTATTGGCTAACCAGCATGATGTCATCAACTCATTCACTAATGGCGTTACGTATTGCTACGGTCGTAGAGGCGAAAAGGGCTGAGACATTATCACTGTCCGGGAAGGACTCAAATCGATTTAAATCCCTGCGTTAATCAAGGCGATCGCTGCATTTTACCAAATATCGCAGCAAGCAATCACTTAGAGAGAATCGCAGTGAACCAGTTTGAGTGGATTGACGGAGTTCATATTGCGGCATTTATTAATGTCAGTGGTCAGATACTCGATCCACTGCATGATTAAGCCATCCAGCGCAAAGATCGAGAGAGCGAAAACCAGCAGCCACCCATATTTGCGAATCATTCCGTCTCTCCCTTTTTTGCAACCATTTGCGGAAAATATACACGATTTTGCGCTGAGGTAATGCCGATGAAAGCGCTCTTTTTAGCGTCATTTCAGGCAATAAAAAAGGCGCTTACCCATGCCGGTCAGCGCCTTTTTATCAATACCACTCACTGACGAATCAGTTCATGCCGTATTTTTTCAGTTTTTTACGCAGCGTACCGCGGTTGATGCCCATCATCAGCGCCGCGCGGGTCTGATTACCACGGGTGTATTGCATCACCATGTCCAACAGTGGCTGTTCTACTTCAGCCAGTACCAGCTCATAGAGGTCATTAACATCCTGACCGTTCAGTTGAGCAAAATAGTTCTTCAGTGCCTGTTTTACCGAGTCACGGAGCGGTTTTTGGGTTACCTGATCCTGAGAGTTAACGGTAGAAACGGTCAGTACGTCAGAATTTACGCGTTGTTCGAACATAGTTCTGTCAGCTCTTTATTTCTGTTTACGCAAAATTTTCGAAGTATGCCTCCAACGCCTCCAGCTGTTCGCTGGCATTCTCAATGGCGTTGAATGTGCGCCGAAACTGGTCATTCGGGGCGTGCTCCTGGAGATACCAGGAGACGTGTTTACGTGCAATTCGGTAACCTTTTGCCTGACCGTAAAAGTCATGCAGTTCCCGAACGTGCGCGCAAAGCAAGCGCTTAACCTCTGCCAGTGGCAGCGGAGCCAGCAGCTCCCCAGTGTCCAGATAGTGCTGGATTTCCCGAAAGATCCAGGGTCTTCCCTGAGCTGCGCGGCCTATCATCAGGGCATCCGCCCCCGTATAGTCGAGCACAGCTCTGGCTTTAAGCGGGTCAGTAATGTCGCCATTCGCGATAATCGGAATGGAAACTTTCTGCTTAACTGCCCGAATCGTGTCGTACTCAGCTTCTCCATTGAACAAACAGGCGCGGGTGCGTCCATGAATGGTCAGAGCCTGAATGCCACACTCTTCAGCCAGTTGGGCAATCTCTACGCAGTTACGGTGCTCAGGGGCCCAGCCTGTGCGAATCTTCAGGGTTACAGGAACATCCACTGCGCCAACCACCGCGGTGAGGATCGATTTCACCAAATCCGGGTGCTGCAACAGGGCGGAACCTGCAAGCTTGCGATTCACCTTTTTAGCCGGACAGCCCATATTGATATCAATAATTTGAGCGCCACTTTCCACGTTAATACGTGCGGCTTGGGCCATCTCTTCCGGGTCGCTGCCCGCAATTTGCACGGTGCGAATACCGGGCTCATCAATGTGCACCATCCGCAGTCGTGATTTGTCGCTTTCCCAAACCTGCGGGTTAGACGACATCATCTCGGATACGGTTAAACCGGCTCCCATCTCGTAGCACAGCGTCCGGAAAGGTCTGTCAGTAATGCCAGCCATGGGCGCTGCGATCAGGCGATTTCTAAGCTGGTGGTGTCCGATGCGCATGAGTTAAGAAATGACCATACTGTGACTGCAAGGCGGCGTATATTACGCATTTTTTGCACGAGATGAAAGGCCAAACTTTGAGCAATCCACTGTTGTAGATCAAGGAATAGCCAGTCCTGGCGAGGCAAACAGGCATTACATCATAATTTTCATTGGGTTATAGCAAAGCTAAAATTTTTAGCTTGCTGATAAATTCACGAGATTTATCGTTTTTAATGGGGCAATAAGCAGCATAACTGCTGATTTTTAAGCCAAAAAAAAGCGGATTTTGCGAACCCGCTCTCATTTTTATGCTGGTATTTACAGGCTGCTACTCGACGACCAGCCGGCCATACAGCTGCTGTGTTGGGCGGTTATTGGCGTGACCGAGCGCAGATTTGAACTGCGCAAGCTGCTCGGGAGAGAGTGTCAGCGGCTGTTTCATTACCAGCCAGGTGACCCCTTCTGAACAGGGCGGCGTGGTCAGCGATCCGCTAAAGCGCCAGTAGGTCTTATCACGCGGCAGCAGCGCCGCAATATCAATGTGCTGCGCCGTTAGCGCCGTTGAGCCACCGCGAGTGGGGAGATGCTGCGATAGCGCCGCCAGCTCACGATTTGCCGCCCCCGTTTCAAATAGCACCGCGACAACGGTGATATCGCCTTTCACCGAGGTATGAACCAGATGCATCTCCAGCGGGGCATGCTTGCCATGCAGGGTATGCTCACTGGGGGCGTGGAAGTGAAACTGCTGGAGGTGCGAGACAACTCCCGCCAGCTCTATGGTATTGAGGTTATCGATAAAGTTGGCTTGCAGAGTATGGCCATTGTTTATCAGCAGCGCGGGGCTTTCACGGTAGTGGCTGCTAAGCGGTGAAAGGCGAGCAGTGACGATATTATCAATATCAATTGGCGACTGGTTTTTACCACTCTGGCAGGTCTGAAACTCCTGACTTAACTCACCCCAATGTTCCGGCGACGTTGCGCCTTCATAACTCCAGTGAGCGGACCACGCCAGTAAGGGAAACAGGCTTGCCACAGCAAAGGCTGTTTTTGCTATACGAAGTGACATAGTATTCATCCGATGAATGTTTATAAATCAATGATTTACCATCCGTTAATACAGCGGCGGCTCATTATAAACTTCACGGGAAATAAATCACTACAAACGGCAGGGGAATAAAAAGCGTGGCCGGAAGGCCACGCTGTGGGGACTATTTTTTCTGGCCGGTGATGCGGCACCACTCCTCTTTTTCAACCACCGGATCGAGGTTGAACAGGTTGGTATAAGCTTCACAAACGCTCTCTGCCTGGCTGGCAAGAATGCCCGACAGCCCCAGCAGTCCGCCCGTAACAGGCAGAACGCTAATCAGCGGTGCCAGCTCGCGCAGCGGACCGGCGAGGATATTTGCGACTACCACGTCGGCTTTCATCTCTGCGGGCTGATCGTCCGGCAGATAGAGTTCAAGGCGGTCTGACACGCCATTGCGCTCGGCATTATCGCGGCTCGCCTGGATCGCCTGCGGATCGATATCGATCCCGATCGCTTTCGCCGCACCCAGCTTCAGGGCAGCGATCGCCAGAATGCCGGAGCCGCAGCCAAAATCGATCACCGTTTTGCCGTTAAGATCGAGGCCGTCGAGCCACTGTAGGCAGAGCGACGTGGTCGGATGGGTGCCGGTGCCGAATGCCAGGCCGGGATCGAGCATCACGTTGACGGCGGTTTCATCCGGCACATCGCGCCAGCTCGGGCAGATCCACAGCCGCTCGCCAAAGCGCATCGGGTGGAAGTTATCCATCCACTCGCGCTCCCAGTCTTTATCTTCCAGCTGCTCAATTTTATGCGCGAAGCCTTCGCCCAGCAGCGGATGAGAGGCGAGTTGGGCAACCACCTCTGCCATCTCTGTTTCAGCATCGAACAGACCGATCACATCGGTATCGCCCCACAGGCGGGTCTCGCCCGGCAGCGGCTCAAACACGGGGGTGTCGTGCGTATCCTGGAAGGTAATGGAGACTGCGCCTGCTTCCATCAGAGCGTCGCTCAGATCTTCAGCATGCGCGCCAGTGGTGTTCAGTTTCAGTTGGATCCATGGCATGGCGTTACTCTTTATTGATTAGCAGAAAGGGAAGCAGCCTGCGGCACCGGGCGACCAAAACGGTTCCCGACCACAAAGGCTAACAAACTTAGCAGCAGCGAGGGCACGATCGGATGAAAGCCCAGGTACTGAATATTCAGGGTGGCGAGCACGGCATACAGCACGCCGCCGACAATCATGGCGCTGAGCGCACCTGCGGCATTTGCCCGCTCCCAGTAAAGCCCCAGCACCAGCGGCCACAGGAACACGGCTTCAAGACCGCCGAACGCCAGCAGGTTCAGCCAGATGATCATCTCCGGCGGACGCCATGCTGCCAGCATCATCAGCACGCCGAGAATGAGTGTGGTTGCCGTTGAAATACGCTTCAGACTCGGCTCATGACGAATTTTAGTCGGCTGGGCGCTGAGCCACAGATCTTTAATGATGGTGGCAGAAGCCTGTAACAGATGAGCGTTGACGTTAGACATGATCGCCGCCATCGGCGCGGCGAGAAACAGCCCCGCCGCCCACGGTGGCAGCACCTCGACCATTAAGGTGGGGATCACCTGATCCGGCACCGACAGATGCGGCAGCACCGCCCGGCCGAGCGCGCCCGCCAGGTGCATACCGAGCATCAACAGCGCAATCACAATGGTGCCGATAATAATGCCGCGATGCACCGATTTGCTGTCTTTATAAGAGATGCAGCGCACGGCGGTATGCGGCAGGCCAATTACACCAAAGCAGACCAGCACCCAGAAAGAGGTCATAAAGGCCGGGGTGAGAATATCGCTCGCGCCGTGGGGGCTGACCAGTTTCGGGTCGATCTGCCGCAGAGTATCCACCGCATGGTGCAGACCGCCCGCCGCATGGATCACCCCCGCCAGCAGAACAAGCGTGCCGATCAACATGACCATTCCCTGCATGGTGTCGTTCAGTACGCTTGCACGAAAACCGCCAAACGCGGTGTAGAGCGCAATGGTGATGCCGAAAATCAGCAGGCCAGATTCATACTTGATGCCCGCAGCGGTCTCCAGCAGCCGCGCGCCGCCGATAAACTGCACGGCAATCGCCCCAACAAAGGCCACCAGTAAACTGATGCTGGCGAGCCACACCACCGCCCGGCTCTGGTAGCGGGCCATCAGCATATCGTTGAGGGTAATAGCGTTATACCGCCGGGCAAGAATGGCGAATTTTTTGCCGAGGATACCGAGCGACAGCCAGATGGTCGGCACCTGGATCATCGCCAGCAGTACCCAGCCGAGGCCGAATTTATAGGCAGCGCCCGGGCCGCCGATAAAGGAGCTGGCGCTGACATAGGTCGCCGTCAGGGTCATCGCCAGCACAAATCCGCCCATCGAGCGGCTCCCGAGGAAATACTCGCTCAGAAAGGTGCCGCTGCTGCGCTGACGCATGGCATAGAAGGAGAGGCCGAAAACGATGAACAGGTAGATCACCAGCACGGCAATAATTTCAGTTTGCATCCTTATCCTCCAGCGGGATATCACGGAAGATAAAACGCACCATCGCCCAGCAGAGCAGCACAAACACCAGCGGCGTTAACAGGCAGGCCATCTCAAACCAGTGGGGTAAACCGGTGATGCCCTGCGCTGAATCCGGTAGGTAAGCACACACTAACCAGGCAGCAAGATAGAGAAGGGTCAGCCACAGCGCCCAGCGGGCTTCAATGTGTGCCTGAACAAAACGGTTGTCCATTTTATTCCCTTGTGGATGAAGAAAGCGGGGATTGTACCTTAAGGAAAAGATGAGGGGAGAGAAAAAGAAAAAAGGCCGGAAGAACCGGCCTTTTGCGCGTAATCGCGATTATTTTTCCTGCAGACCGAGCTTCTTCTCCAGGTAGTGGATGTTGGTTCCACCGTGCTGGAAGTTCTCGTCAGACATAATGCGCATCTGCAGATCGACGTTGGTTTTAATCCCGTCGATGATCAGCTCCTGCAGCGCATTCTTCATACGTGCAATCGCCACATCACGGCTCTCGCCGTAGCAAATCAGCTTGCCTATCATGGAATCGTAATACGGCGGTACGGTATAACCGGCGTAGATATGCGATTCCCAGCGCACGCCAAAACCACCTGGCGCATGGAAGCGCGTGATTTTGCCCGGGCTCGGCAGGAAGGTGTTGGGATCTTCGGCGTTAATACGGCATTCAACCGCATGACCTTTGATCACCACTTCTTCCTGAGTGATGGAGAGCGGCTGACCGGCAGCGATACGCAGCTGCTCTTTGATCAGATCAACGCCGGTGATCATTTCGGTTACCGGGTGCTCTACCTGAATACGGGTGTTCATCTCAATAAAGTAGAACTCGCCGTTCTCAAACAGGAACTCGAAGGTACCCGCACCGCGATAGCCGATATCAACACACGCTTTCGCACAACGCTCACCGATGTAGCGACGCAGTTCCGGCGTGATGCCCGGAGCTGGTGCCTCTTCAACCACTTTCTGGTGGCGGCGCTGCATGGAGCAGTCACGCTCGGCCAGATAGATCGCGTTACCCTGACCATCTGCCAGCACCTGGATCTCGACGTGGCGAGGATTTTCCAGGTACTTCTCCATGTAGACCATGTCGTTGTTGAACGCCGCTTTTGCTTCCGCGCGCGTCATGGCAATGGACTGCGCCAGGTCGGCGTCTTTGCGCACTACGCGCATACCGCGACCGCCGCCGCCGCCGGAAGCTTTGATGATAACCGGGTAGCCGATGCGTTTTGCATGGGCACGGTTAGCGTCAACGTCGTCGCCCAGCGGGCCGTCAGAACCCGGTACGCAAGGTACGCCCGCTTTCTTCATCGCGTTGATCGCGGACACTTTATCGCCCATCAGGCGAATGGTGTCGGCTTTCGGGCCGATAAAGATAAAGCCGGAGCGTTCAACCTGCTCAGCGAAGTTGGCGTTCTCAGAGAGGAAGCCATAACCCGGGTGAATCGCCACTGCGCCAGTGATTTCGGCCGCAGAGATGATCGCCGGGATATTCAGGTAACTTTTAACGGACGGTGCCGGACCGATACAGACCGTTTCGTCCGCCAGTAATACGTGTTTTAAATCGCGATCCGCCGTGGAGTGCACAGCGACGGTCTTAATGCCCAGCTCTTTACAGGCACGAAGGATTCGCAGTGCGATCTCGCCGCGGTTGGCGATAACAATTTTATCCAGCATGTGCGCCTCGTTACTCGATGACGACCAGCGGCTCGTCAAATTCAACCGGTTGGCCACTCTCGACCAGAATGGCTTTCACCACGCCTGATTTATCGGCTTCGATCTGGTTCATCATTTTCATCGCTTCAACGATGCAGAGGGTGTCGCCCACGTTAACTTTCTGGCCGATTTCGATAAAGGCTTTCGCATCCGGGCTCGGGGTGCGATAGAAGGTTCCGACCATCGGGGAACGTACGATGTGACCACTGATTTCTGCTGCGGCTGCCGGTGCTTCTACTGTGGCTGTCGTAGCGACAGCGTTCGCCAGGGCAGGCTGTTGTTGCATCATCGGCGCGGCGTAAGCCTGCTGCATCATCGGGAAACTTGCGGCAGGTGCGCTGCGGCTGATGCGCACAGACTCTTCGCCTTCGGAGATTTCCAGTTCGGAGATGCCTGATTCTTCAACCAGCTCGATCAGTTTTTTAATCTTACGAATATCCATGAGTGGGTTCCGTACTCTTGTTTAGTGTGATTGTGACAGGCGTTTTACCGCCGTCTGTAAAGCGTATGAATAACCGTCCGCACCAAGCCCGCAGATAACGCCAACGGCAATATCCGAGAGATAGGAGTGGTGACGGAACGGCTCCCGCGCATGTACATTGCTGAGGTGAATCTCGATAAACGGGATATTCACCGCCAGCAACGCATCACGGATAGCAACACTGGTGTGCGTAAACGCGGCCGGATTAATCAGGATAAAGTCAGTTACGTCTTTAGCCTGATGAATACGGTCGATGATTGCGTACTCCGCGTTTGACTGAAAATGTGCCAGTTCCACGTTAAGTGACGCGCTTTCCGTTCTCAAAGAATTAACAATCTCCTCAAGCGTCAGCGTGCCGTACTTCTCCGGCTCTCGCGTACCGAGCATATTCAGGTTCGGTCCGTTCAAAACCAATACATGGAACTTATCAGCCATTATGCTGCTATCTCCTGCGATTCTTCGGCAAAAAACAAAATATACCTTCGATTCGCGCTTGTCACCTTTTCGGAGCTTAAAAAAGTCCGATAAACGAACCAAAGTCGCACATTATAACCATTTCGTTGCTTTTGGCAGCTAAATACTGGTCTTATCTGAGAAGATTCTAATTCATGTTGCGGGAACGCGTCGCGAAAGGCGCTTTTTCTGCGGGGAACCGCGCAAAAACGGTGGCTAACGCCACCATTGACGGAATTTTTTGTAACGCAACGCTAACAATACCAGCGCGGCAACCGCGTAGAGAATCGGCTGCGGGGAGAGGATCTTCACCGACCAGAGGTAGTGAATCGGTGCGAGGATCGCCACCAGATAGACGAAGTTGTGCAGAGTTTGCCAGCGTCTGCCCAGTTTACGTTGCGCCCACTGCGTCGACGTCGCGGCCAGCGCCAGCAAGATCAGCCAACTTATTGCACCCAGGGTTAAATAAGGGCGCGTGACCAACTCTTGTCCGAGCAAAGCCAGGTTATTAATGCCCAGTTCCAGCAGCGTATAGCTGACCAGATGTAAGCTGGCCCACGCAAAGCACCACAGCCCAAGCAGCCGACGCGTACGGATCAGCAGTGGCTGCTTACCGTAGCGCGCAAGTGGAGTGATCAGCAGGCTGGCAAGCAGAAACTTCAGCGCCATTCTGCCGGTGAAATGTTGAATATCTTTTGCCGGATCGGCGCTGAAGTAGCCCTGGTTCGCTGCCCAGAAGAGCCAGAGCAGCGGCAGGAAACCGGCAAGATGTAGCGCAACTTTAAGCCAGGTAATCTGTTTTGCCGTTAACCGCACTTAGAAGTTCTCCCGCAAATCGAGACCGCGATAGAGGGAAGCGACCTCTTCACCGTAGCCGTTAAACAGCAGCGTCGGCTGGCGTTTAACGTCCAGCGCACCGCCCGAACCGATAAAACGCTCCGTCGCCTGCGACCAGCGCGGGTGATCGACATGCGGGTTCACATTGGCATAGAAGCCATACTCATTTGGCGCGGAGAGGTTCCACGTCGTCGGCGGACGCTGGCTGGTGAGCTTAATACTCACAATAGACTTAATGCCTTTAAAGCCATATTTCCACGGTACGATGAGGCGGATCGGCGCTCCGTTCTGCGGCGGCAGCGCTTTACCATAGACCCCGACGGTGAGCAGCGTGAGCGGATGCATCGCTTCATCTATACGCAACCCCTCTACATAAGGGTAGGCCAGCCCGCCGCCAATAAAGCGATCCTTCTGGCCCGGCATCTCATCGGGCGCATAACGTGTTTCAAAAGCGACATACTTCGCTTTGCTGGTCGGCTCCACCAGCGCCAGCAGTTTATGCAGCGGAAAACCAATCCACGGCACCACCATCGACCAGGCTTCGACGCAGCGCATACGGTAAATGCGCTCCTCCAGCGGAAAGCGCGAAGTCAGCGCCGCATGATCGAGCGTCAGCGGTTTCGCCACTTCGCCATCAATGGTCAATGTCCAGGGATCGGTCTTCATGCTGCCAGCATTGGCAGCAGGATCGGCTTTATCCAGCCCAAACTCATAAAAGTTGTTGTAACCGGTAACCTTCTCTTCCGGCGTCAACGGCAGCTTACTTTGCCATTCGGCAGGCTGGGTGAATGTAAGTGGTTTACCAGCCGGCGCTTTTGGGCGGTCATTGCCTTTAAACCAGTCAAGAAGATCGGCGTGCGCCACCGAAGGGAGTGTGGCGGCCGTTGCACCGATGCCGAGCATCTTTAATACCTGGCGGCGCTGCATAAAAAACACGGATTCAGCGGTGACATCTGCTTCGGTCAATTTTTTCTTCATTTACATCCTCTGACGGTGTCGCGGCTGGCGTAGGGAAAGCTACGTTAACGCGAAGAAGAGTAAGTTAGCAATTAGTGAAAATTGCGTGTTAAAGACATTCTTTAAGCTTATTGATGATTGGAAAAAAATTTCTGAAGACTATACTCGCTGGGTGAAACGGTGTGCCATTTTCAGGCTTCACCGCAGTGCGCGCGCGTGTCGCGGCGAAGCTCAAAAGTTAGTGCTTACTATACAGACCTTCTTCAGACGATATCGTTCTGTTCTTTACACGCGCGGAGTTAAATCAGGGATGCGATTAACGACGAAATTTAGTGCTTTTGTAACACTTCTGACCGGGCTGGCGATTTTCGTCACGCTCATCGGCTGCTCACTCAGCTTTTATAACGCGATACAGGATAAAGTCGCCAATCGCGTGCAGGCCGTCGCTACTGTTATCGACACCCGCCTGATCTCCACTCCGTTTCCGCGCCTCTCCACGCAGCTTGATGAGATGATGGTGCCGGTCGATATCACCTCGATTGCCATCAAGCAGGGCCGCCATACCCTTTTAAGCCATACGCGCAAAGGGAGTTATCGCCCGGCGGGCAGTAACTCCGCCATGCGCGAGATTGAGATGCCGTCGATGAAGATCCCCGGCGTGACCTTTACGCTGGTCTATCAGGATCCGATGGCCAACTACTTCCGCTCGATGATGACCACCGCGCCGCTGACGGTGGCGATTGGTTTTATGATCGTCATTATCTTCCTCGCGGTGCGCTGGCTACGGCGGCAACTCTCCGGCCAGGAGCTGCTGGAACTGCGGGCGACGCGCATCCTTAATGGCGAGCGCGGCGCGCAGGTGCGCGGTAGCATCTATGAGTGGCCGTCGCGAACCAGCAGCGCGCTGGACGTGCTGTTAACAGATATTCAGTTTGCCAGCGATCAGCGCAGCCGCATGGATACGCTTATCCGCTCTTATGCGGCGCAGGACACTCGCACCGGCCTCAATAACCGCCTCTTTTTTGATAATCAACTGGCAACACTATTAGAAGATCAGGAGAAGGTCGGTTCGCACGGCGTGGTGATGATGATCCGCTTGCCAGATTTTGACCTGCTGCGCGACAGCGACGGGCTTGCCTCTGCCGCCGAAGAGTATCTCTTTACCCTTATTAACCTGCTCTCCACCTTTATTATGCGTTACCCCGGCGCGCTGCTGGCGCGCTATCACCGCAGTGACTTCGCGGTACTGCTTCCGCACCGCACATTAAAAGAGGCGGAGAGCATCGCCGGGCAGATCCTGAAAGCGGTGGATGGTTTGCCGCCGACCAAAATGTTGACCCGCGAAGACATTATGCATATCGGCATTTGCAGCTGGCGCGGTGGGCAGTCGACCCGGCAGGTGATGGAGCACGCGGAGGCGGCGGCGCGCAACGCGGTGCTACAGGGCACCAACAGCTGGTCGGTCTATGACGACTCGTTACCGGAGCAGGGGCGTGGCAATGTGCGCTGGCGAACGCTGATTGAGCAGATGCTGAGCCGCGGCGGGCCGCGCGTCTACCAGAAACCAGCGGTTAACCGCGACGGGCAAGTGCACCACCGGGAGCTGATGTGCCGCATTTTCGACGGCGAACAGGAGGTGATCGCCGAAGAGTATATGCAGATGGTACTGCAATTTGGCATGTCAGAAGAGTATGACCGGCTGCAGATCACGCGTTTAATGCCGTTCCTCGGCTACTGGCCGGAGGAGAACCTCGCCATTGAGGTCACCGTCGAGTCGCTGATCCGTCCGCGCTTCCAGCGCTGGCTGCGCGATACCTTGATGCAATGCGAAAAATCGCAACGCAAACGGATTATTTTTGAACTTGCAGAGGCCGATGTGTGTCAACACATCAGCCGATTGCAGTCGGTCGTGCGATTGATCAATGGATTAGGCGCGCGCGTGGCGGTGGTTCAGGCGGGTCTGACGTTGGTCAGCACCAGCTGGATCAAAGCGCTGGATGTCGAGTTACTGAAGCTGCATCCGGGGTTGGTCAGGAACATTGAGAAGCGCACCGAAAACCAGCTGCTGGTACAGAGCCTTGTTGAAGCGTGTAAAGGCACAGGAACCCGCGTCTTTGCGACCGGCGTTCGCACGCGCGGCGAATGGCAGATGCTGGTGGAGCGAGGCGTGGCGGGCGGACAGGGCGATTTCTTCGCGGCGTCCCAGCCGCTCGACACCAATGTGAAAAAATATTCACAAAGATACTCGGTTTGAACTGCTGTTTGAGTCGTTTTCACGTAGAATAACGCGCGCTGCCGTGGTCGGGGGGCGTGCGAGCCTGCCCGCCAGATTGTTGCAGTAAAAATGCCGGTTTGACCTTTGCCAGCTTGCAGGCGCAATGTGCCGGAACGACGGTTTTTTTACGCTTCCGGACAGAGTCATGTCGTTTTGCAACAAAGGAAACAAACTGCACTAATTTTCACCGTAGCTGAGACTTCTTGTGCCTTGTCGCTGCTGCGTGTGGTTGGTAAAGTAAGCGGATTTTTCTTTCCGCCCCAGCTTTCAGGATTATCCCTTAGTATGTTGAAAAAATTTCGTGGCATGTTTTCCAATGACCTGTCCATTGACCTGGGTACCGCGAATACCCTGATTTATGTAAAAGGACAAGGCATCGTACTGAATGAGCCTTCCGTGGTGGCCATTCGCCAGGATCGTGCCGGTTCACCGAAAAGCGTGGCCGCAGTCGGTCATGAAGCGAAGCAGATGCTTGGCCGTACGCCGGGCAATATCGCTGCAATCCGCCCGATGAAAGATGGCGTAATCGCGGACTTCTTCGTGACCGAAAAGATGCTGCAGCACTTTATCAAACAGGTACACAGCAACAGCTTTATGCGCCCAAGCCCGCGCGTACTGGTCTGTGTGCCGGTTGGCGCCACGCAGGTTGAGCGCCGCGCGATCCGTGAATCCGCGCAGGGCGCTGGCGCCCGCGAAGTGTTCCTGATTGAAGAGCCGATGGCCGCCGCGATTGGTGCGGGTCTGCCGGTTTCCGAAGCGACCGGTTCTATGGTCGTCGATATCGGTGGTGGTACCACCGAAGTCGCCGTTATCTCCTTAAACGGCGTGGTTTACTCCTCCTCTGTCCGCATCGGCGGCGACCGCTTCGACGAAGCGATCATTAATTATGTGCGCCGCAACTACGGCTCGCTGATTGGTGAAGCCACCGCAGAACGTATCAAACACGAAATCGGCTCTGCCTACCCGGGCGACGAAGTGCGCGAAATCGAAGTGCGCGGTCGTAACCTGGCTGAAGGTGTTCCGCGCGGTTTCACCCTGAACTCCAATGAAATCCTTGAAGCGCTGCAAGAGCCGCTGACCGGCATCGTTAGCGCTGTCATGGTCGCGCTGGAGCAGTGCCCGCCGGAGCTGGCATCCGATATCTCCGAGCGCGGTATGGTTCTGACCGGCGGCGGCGCGCTGCTGCGCAACCTCGACCGTCTGCTGATGGAAGAGACGGGTATTCCTGTGGTAGTGGCAGAAGATCCCCTGACTTGCGTAGCGCGTGGCGGCGGCAAGGCGCTGGAAATGATCGATATGCACGGCGGCGACTTGTTCAGCGAAGAGTAATCCGCGTCAGATACGGGGCCTCGCGCTCCGTATCTGTCTGGCCTGAGAATACGCAAAGCCTATGAAGCCAATTTTTAGCCGTGGCCCGTCACTGCAGATTCGCCTGTTCCTGGCGGTTTTGGTGGCGCTTGGAGTCATTATCGCCGACAGCCGCCTCGGTACGTTCAGCCAGATCCGGACGTACATGGATACGGCCGTCAGCCCTTTCTATTTTATTTCTAATGGTCCCCGCGAATTATTAGACAGTGTGTCGCAAACGCTGGCCTCGCGCGATCAGCTCGAACTTGAAAACCGGGCGCTGCGCCAGGAGCTGCTGCTGAAAAACAGCGAGCTGCTGATGTTAGGGCAGTACAAGCAGGAGAACGCGCGTCTGCGCGAACTGCTCGGCTCGCCGCTGCGTCAGGATGAGCAAAAAATGGTCACCCAGGTGATCTCAACGGTTAACGATCCCTACAGCGATCAGGTGGTTATCGATAAAGGCAGCGTCAACGGCGTTTACGAAGGCCAGCCGGTTATCAGCGATAAAGGCGTTGTCGGCCAGGTGATTGCGGTCGCTAAGATGACCAGCCGCGTGCTGCTGATTTGTGATGCGACTCATGCGTTGCCGATCCAGGTGCTGCGTAACGATATCCGCGTCATTGCCGCCGGTAACGGCTGTACTGACGATCTGCAGCTGGAACATCTGCCAGCGAACACCGATATTCGCGTGGGTGATGTGCTGGTGACTTCCGGTCTCGGCGGGCGTTTCCCGGAAGGCTACCCGGTTGCGGTGGTCTCCTCGGTGAAACTCGATACCCAGCGTGCGTACACGGTGATTCAGGCACGTCCAACCGCTGGTCTGCAACGTTTACGTTACCTGCTGCTGCTCTGGGGCTCCGATCGCAACGGCGCTAACCCGCGCACGCCGGAAGATGTTCACCGCGTGGCGAACGAGCGTCTGCTGCAGATGATGCCGCAGGTCTTGCCCTCTCCGGATACCATGGGGCCGCCTGCACCGATGCCTGCGCCGGCGACCGGCTTAACCCAGCCGATGCCGCAACAATCGTCGGGAGGGCAGTAGTGGCAAGTTATCGTAGCCAGGGGCGCTGGGTCATCTGGCTCTCGTTTTTCATTGCGCTATTGCTTCAAATCATGCCTTGGCCGGATGACATCATCGTCTACCGGCCAAACTGGGTGCTGCTGATTCTGCTCTATTGGATCCTCGCTTTACCACACCGCGTAAATGTCGGTACGGGTTTCGCGATGGGTGCCATACTGGATCTCATTAGCGGATCCACCCTCGGCGTACGGGCGCTCTCCCTGAGCATCGTCGCCTATCTGGTCGCACTAAAATTTCAGTTATTCCGTAATCTGGCGCTCTGGCAACAGGCGCTGGTGGTAATGTTATTGTCGCTGGCAACAGAAGTGGCCGTCTTCTGGGCCGAATTTTTGGTGATCAACGTCTCGTTCAAACCAGAAATTTTCTGGAGCAGCCTGGTCAATGGCGTGCTCTGGCCGTGGATCTTCCTGCTTATGCGTAAGATCCGTCAGCAATTTGCGGTGCAATAAAGGTTGATATGACAGCTATCTGGCTTGCTTCTGGTTCTCCCCGCCGTCAGGAATTACTGACGCAGCTTGGGGTGTCGTTTGAGCGTGTTGTTCCGGGTATCGAGGAGCAGCGGCAGGCCGGCGAGAGCGCCAGGCAGTACGTGGCGCGGCTGGCGCGGGAAAAAGCGCAGGCGGGCGTGGCGATGGTATCGCGCGATCTGCCGGTGCTGGGTGCCGACACTATTGTCATATTAAATGGGGAAGTGCTTGAAAAACCGCAGGACTCCTCGCATGCTGCCACTATGCTTCGTCAACTCTCCGGGCAGACTCACCAGGTGATGACCGCTGTCGCTATCGCGGACCGTGAGCAGGTGCTGGAGTGTCTGGTAGAAACCGAAGTGACCTTCAGAGCGTTATCAGAAAAGGATATTGCCGACTATGTAGCGAGCGGGGAACCGCTGGATAAAGCCGGTGCGTATGGTATTC
The DNA here is from genome assembly GCF_965119485.1 of Kosakonia sp. Marseille-Q7440. Classification (NCBI taxonomy): domain Bacteria; kingdom Pseudomonadati; phylum Pseudomonadota; class Gammaproteobacteria; order Enterobacterales; family Enterobacteriaceae; genus Kosakonia; species Kosakonia sp. Marseille-Q7440. The sequence continues at coordinate 613,422 of NZ_CBCPLT010000002.1, forward strand.
AGGGGCTGGGCGGTTGCTTTGTCAGGAAAATTAACGGCAGTTATCACGCTGTCGTTGGCTTACCGCTGGTGGAAACCTTTGAATTGCTGAGCAATTTCAACGCAGTGCGTGAAGGAAGAGATAATCATGACGGCTGAATTACTGGTCAACGTTACACCATCGGAAACGCGTGTTGCCTATATTGACGGCGGCATTCTGCAGGAAATTCATATCGAGCGCGAAGCACGGCGCGGGATAGTAGGCAATATCTACAAAGGTCGGGTCAGCCGGGTGCTACCGGGTATGCAGGCGGCTTTTGTAGATATTGGTCTGGAAAAGGCGGCGTTTCTACACGCCTCCGACATTATGCCGCATACCGAATGCGTTGCCGGTGAAGAGCAGAAGAACTTTACCGTGCGCGATATCTCCGAGCTGGTGCGCCAGGGCCAGGACCTGATGGTGCAGGTGGTGAAAGATCCCCTCGGCACCAAAGGCGCGCGTCTTACCACCGACATCACTTTACCCTCCCGTTATCTGGTCTTTATGCCGGGTGCCGCGCACGTTGGCGTCTCCCAGCGTATTGAGAGCGAAGCCGAGCGCGATCGCCTGAAAAAGGTGGTGGCGAGCTACTGCGATGAGCAGGGCGGGTTTATCATTCGCACCGCTGCGGAAGGGGTTTGCGAAGAGGATCTCGCCTCTGACGCGGCCTACCTGAAGCGCGTCTGGACGAAGGTAATGGAGCGCAAAAAGCGCCAGCAGACGCGCTATAAACTCTATGGCGAGCTGGCGTTAGCCCAGCGCGTCCTGCGCGATTTCGCCGATGCCCATCTCGATCGCATCCGCGTCGACTCGCGCCTGACTTTTGAAGCGCTGCTGGAGTTTACCGCAGAGTACATCCCCGAGATGACCAGCAAGCTTGAGCACTACAGCGGCCGCCAGCCAATCTTCGATCTCTTTGATGTCGAGAATGAAATCCAGCGCGCGCTGGAGCGCAAAGTTGAGCTGAAATCGGGCGGCTACCTGATTATCGATCAAACCGAAGCGATGACCACCGTCGATATTAATACCGGCGCGTTTGTCGGCCATCGCAATCTCGACGACACCATCTTTAATACCAACATTGAAGCCACCCAGGCCATTGCCCGCCAGCTGCGGTTGCGCAATCTCGGCGGCATTATCATCATCGACTTTATCGATATGAATAATGAGGATCACCGCCGCCGCGTGCTGCACTCGCTGGAGCAGGCGCTGAGCAAAGACCGGGTGAAAACCAGCATCAACGGTTTCTCCCAGCTTGGCCTGGTGGAGATGACCCGCAAACGCACCCGCGAAAGCGTTGAACATGTGCTGTGCAACGAGTGTCCGACCTGTCACGGGCGCGGCACGGTAAAGTCAGTCGAAACGGTGTGCTATGAAATCATGCGCGAAATCGTGCGCGTGCATCACGCCTACGACTCCGATCGCTTCCTGGTCTACGCCTCTCCGGCCGTGGCGGAAGCGCTGAAGAGCGAAGAGTCTCATGCGCTGGCGGAGGTGGAAATCTTCGTCGGTAAGCAGGTCAAAGTACAAATCGAGCCGCTCTATAATCAGGAGCAGTTTGACGTAGTCATGATGTAATTCGCGGCCATGCTGCGAAACAAGCGGGTCTGATGGGTTTGACAAGGAGAGAGGCGTGAGGCGACTGCCGGGGATATTACTGCTTACAGGCGCGACGCTGATCGTTATCGCGGCGCTGCTGGTAAGCGGGCTGCGCCTTGTGTTACCCCACCTTAATGAGTGGCGTGAGCCAATTCTGGCGCGAATCTCTGCACAAACCGGGCTTCCGCTTAAGGCCAGCGAGTTTCAGGCGCGCTGGCAGACTTTCGGCCCGGAGCTGGAGGTGCGCGATATTCAGGCCACGCTGAAAGATGGCGGCAGCGCTGAGGTTAAGCGCGTTACGCTGGCGCTCGACGTCTGGCAGAGCCTGCTGCACCTGCGCTGGCAATTTCGCGATCTCACCTTTTACCAGCTCGCGGTTACCAGCAATACCCCGCTTGAGAGCAGCGAAGAGGGCAATACCCTCGGCAAAGATCGCATCAGCGATCTCTTTCTGCGCCAGTTCGATCACTTTGATCTGCGCGACAGCCGCGTCAGCTTTTTAACGCCTTCAGGCCAACGCGCCGAACTGGCGATCCCGCAGCTAACCTGGCTTAACGGCGACGATCGTCACCGTGCCGAAGGGCAGGTGAGCCTCACTAGCCTCACCGGGCAGCATGGCGTAATGCAGGTGCGCATGGATCTGCGCGATGACAACGGCCTGCTAAATAATGGCCGCGTCTGGCTACAGGCCGATGATATCGACGTCAAACCGTGGCTCAGCCAGTGGATGCAGGATAAGGTCGCGCTCACCTCGGCCCGCTTTAGCCTCGAAGGGTGGATGACGCTCAACAAGGGCGAAATTGAAAGCGGCGATGTGTGGCTGAAAAAAGGCGGTGCCAGCTGGCTGGGGAATAACACCACCCATCGCATGACCGTCGACAACCTCACCACCCATATCAGCCGGCAGAAAGCGGGCTGGCAGTTTGACGTGCCGGTGACGCGCATTGCGATTGATGATAAACCCTGGCCGCAGGGCGCGCTCAGCTTCGCCTGGGTCCCGGCGCAGGAAGCGAAAGAGGCGAGCGATGAGCTACGCGTTCGCGCCAGCAATCTTGAACTGAACAGCCTCGACGGGCTGATGCCGATTGCGCAGAAGATCTCCCCGGCGATGTATGACATCTGGAATACCCTGCAACCGGCGGGCAAACTCGAGCGGCTGGCGGTCGATATCCCGTTAAAAACGCCGGAAAAGAGCCGTTTCCAGGCGCGCTGGCAGGATCTCAGCTGGCATCAGTGGAAGCTGCTGCCGGGAATGGAGCACTTCGCCGGTACCCTTGAAGGGAGCGTCGAAAACGGGCGCTTAACTGCCGATATTTCACAGGCGAAGATGCCGTATGAGACGGTTTTCCGCGCGCCGCTGGAGATCGAAAAGGGGCTGGTCACGCTCAACTGGCAGAAGAACGACCAGGGCTTCCAACTGGACGGGCGCAATATTGATGTGCAGGCCACCGGGCTGCATGCGCGCGGGGATTTCCGTTATCTGCAACCGGAAGGCAAAGAGCCGTGGCTCAGCATCCTGGCGGGGATTAACGTCTCCGACGCCGGGCAAGCCTGGCGTTACTTCCCGGAAAACCTGATGGGCAAAGCGCTGGTGGATTATCTCAGCGGCGCGATTAAAGGCGGGCAGACGGAAAACGCCACGCTGGTCTACGCCGGTAACCCGAGCCTTTTCCCCTATAAGCACAATGAAGGGCAGTTTGAAGTGCTGGTGCCGCTGCGCAATGCCACCTTTGCCTTCCAGCCGGACTGGCCTGCGCTGCAAAACCTCGACATTAGCCTCGACTTCCTCAATGACGGTTTATGGATGAAGAGCGACAAGGTGATGCTCGGCGGCGTGACCGCCAGCAACCTGGCCGCCGCGATCCCGGATTACATCAAAGAGAAGCTGATCATTGATGCCGATATCAACGGGCCGGGCAAAGCGGTTGGCCCCTATTTTAAAGAAACGCCTCTGCATGACTCGCTCGGCAGCGCGCTGGATGAGCTGCAAATTGACGGCGATGTGAGCGCTCGCTTACATCTCGATATTCCGCTAGATGGCGAGATGACGCTGGCCAAAGGCGAAGTCGCACTGAAGAACAATTCGCTGTTTATCAAGCCCATCAGCAGCACGCTGAAAAACCTCAACGGCAAATTCAGCTTTGAGAATGGCAACCTGAAGAGCGAGCCGCTAACCGCCACCTGGTTTAACCAGCCGCTGAACGTCGATTTCACCACTACCGAGGGCGCTAAAGCCTACGAGGTGGCGGTCAATCTCAACGGCAACTGGCAGCCATCGCGTACCGGCGTACTGCCGGAGCAGCTTAACGATGCGCTGCGCGGAAATGTGACGTGGAAAGGGGATGTTGGCGTGACGCTCCCTTACCGCGGCGAAGCGAGCTATAAGGTCAACCTGGCAGGCGATCTCGGCAATATCGCCAGCACCTTACCGCCGCCGCTTGATAAGCGGGCAGGCCATGCGCTGCCGGTGAAGGTGAAAGTGGATGGCAACCTGCACAGCTTTGAACTGACCGGTAACGCAGGCGCGAATAACCACTTCAACAGCCGCTGGCTGCTCGGCAGCAAGCTGGCGCTCGATCGTGGCATCTGGACCTCGGAGAGTAAAACCACGCCGCCGCTGCCGGAGCAGAGCGGGCTGGAGCTTAATCTGCCGCCGCTGGACGGCGCGCAGTGGCTGGCGCTGTTTAATCAGGGTGCGGCAAGCCATGTCAGCAGCAGCGCTTCGCTGCCGTCGCGCATCACACTGCGTACGCCCGCCCTGACGCTCGGCGGTCAGCAGTGGAATAACATGAGCATCGTCTCGCAGCCGCAGTTTGCCGGCACCACTATTGACGCGCAGGGCCGCGAGCTTAACGCGACGCTGAAGATCAATAAAAACGCGCCGTGGCAGGCCGATATTCGTTATCTCTACTACAACCCGGCGAGCGCCGCGAAAACGAAAGATATCACTTCGCCAACCACACTTTTCAGCGAGCAGCAGCGGATTGATTTCAGCGGCTGGCCCGATCTGCAACTGCGCTGTAAAGAGTGCTGGCTGTGGGGGCAGAAATATGGCCGTATCGAGGGTGATTTCGCCATTAAAGGCGATACGCTGACGCTGGCAAATGGGCTGGTCGATAGCGGTGTGGCGCGCCTGACCGCCGACGGCGAGTGGGTCAACCGCGCGGGCGGCGAGCGCACTTCTATTAAGGGCATTCTGCGCGGCGACAAGCTCGATTCGGCGATGGGCTTCTTTGGGGTGCCGACGCCGGTGCGCGACGCGCCGTTCAACGTCAATTACGATCTGCACTGGCGCAGCGCGCCGTGGCAGCCGCAGGAGGCATCGCTCAACGGCATTCTGCGCACGCGCCTCGGCAAAGGCAAAATCGACGATATCAGCACCGGTCATGCCGGGCAGATCCTGCGCCTGTTCAGCGTCGACTCGCTGCTGCGTAAGTTGCGCTTTGATTTCAGCGACACCTTCAGTAATGAGGGCTTCTGGTTTGACTCCATTCGCAGCACGGCGTGGATCAAAGATGGCGTGCTGCACACCGATGACACGCTGGTCGACGGGCTGGAAGCGGATATCGCGATGAAGGGCTCGGTGGATCTGGTGCGCCGCCAGCTTGATGTTGAAGCGGTGGTGGCACCCGAAATTTCCGCGACCGTTGGCGTGGCGGCGGCGTTTGCCGTTAACCCGATTGTCGGCGCGGCGGTGTTTGCGGCCAGTAAAGTGCTGGGTCCGCTGTGGAATAAAGTCTCCATTTTGCGCTACCGCATTACCGGCCCGGTAGACCAGCCGCAGATCAACGAAGTGATGCGCCAGCCGCGCACCGACAAAAAGCAATGATTTGACGGCATCAGCGAATTGCCTCAAGCTCCTTGTATCGCACTTTTTTATTGCCCGATGTGGCGGCAACGACGAGAAAACATGATGAGTCTTAATCTGGTGAGTGAACAACTGCTGGCAGCGAATGGCCTGAATCATCAGGATCTGTTTGCCATTCTCGGTCAACTGACCGCGCGTCGTCTTGACTACGGCGACCTCTATTTCCAGTCGAGCTATCACGAATCCTGGGTTTTAGAAGACCGCATCATCAAAGATGGTTCGTACAATATTGACCAGGGCGTGGGCGTGCGCGCCATCAGCGGCGAGAAAACCGGTTTTGCTTACGCAGACCAGATCAGCCTGCTGGCGTTAGAGCAGAGTGCGCAGGCCGCGCGCACCATCGTCCGCGAAGAGGGCGACGGTAAAGTTAAAACCCTCGGTGCGATCGAGCATCAGAGCCTCTATACCAGCATCGATCCGCTGCAAAGCATGAGCCGCGAAGAGAAGCTCGACATCCTGCGTCGCGTCGATAAAGCGGCGCGCGCTGCCGACAAGCGCGTGCAGGAAGTGACCGCCAGCCTGACCGGCGTCTATGAACTGATTCTGGTGGCGGCGACGGACGGCACGCTGGCGGCCGATGTTCGCCCACTGGTGCGTCTCTCTGTCAGCGTACAGGTTGAAGATGACGGTAAACGCGAGCGCGGTGCCAGCGGTGGCGGCGGTCGTTTCGGTTATGACTGGTTCCTGCAAGAGGTAGATGGCGAAGTTCGTGCCGATGCCTGGGCGCACGAAGCGGTGCGTATGGCGCTGGTCAATCTCTCTGCCGTCGCTGCGCCTGCGGGCACGCTGCCGGTAGTGCTGGGCGCAGGCTGGCCGGGCGTGCTGCTGCATGAAGCGGTTGGTCACGGCCTCGAAGGGGACTTCAACCGTCGCGGCACTTCGGTGTTCAGCGGCCAGATGGGTCAACTGGTTGCCTCCGAGCTTTGCACCGTGGTTGATGACGGCACCATCGCCGATCGCCGTGGTTCAGTCGCAATCGACGATGAAGGGACGCCGGGCCAGTACAATACGCTGATCGAAAACGGCGTGCTGAAAGGCTATATGCAGGACAAGATGAACGCGCGCCTGATGGGCGTGAAACCGACCGGTAACGGGCGTCGTGAGTCATATGCCCATCTGCCGATGCCGCGTATGACCAACACCTATATGCTGGCGGGCAAATCGACGCCGCAGGAGATTATCGAATCCGTGGAGTACGGCATCTATGCGCCGAACTTCGGCGGCGGCCAGGTGGATATCACCTCCGGCAAGTTCGTCTTCTCCACCTCCGAGGCCTACCTGATTGAAAAAGGCAAGGTGACCAAAGCGGTTAAAGGCGCGACCCTGATTGGCTCCGGCATCGAAGCGATGCAGCAGATCTCCATGGTGGGTAACGATCTGAAGCTCGATAACGGCGTTGGCGTCTGCGGCAAAGAGGGGCAGAGCCTGCCGGTTGGCGTGGGTCAACCGACGCTGAAGGTCGACAACCTGACCGTCGGCGGCACGGCCTAAGCTTTACCGTTCACCCTCTTTCGCGCAAAGAGGGTGAGTGCTTTCACACCCTGCGCCCCTGCATGCTCTGGTAGACCTTCGCCACCTCGATAAAGTAATCCGTCAAATAGTTGATACAGACCTGCACTTTCAGCGGCAGCTTATCTTTCTGCGTGTAGAGCGCGTAAACCGGGCGCGGATCCGACTGGTAGCGCGGGAGCAGGATCTCAAGCTGACCGCTGTTGATCTCATCGATCACCCACATCAGAGGCACGTAGGCGATGCCCGCTCCGGCAGTTAGCCAGCGGGTTAAGGTCATCGGATCGTTGGTGACAAACCGCCCCTGCGGGATCAGGCGCGTGGCGATCCCTTCCGGGGCCACCAGCTCAAACTCGTTATCCGGGCGCACGCTATACTCCAGCCACGAGTGGTTGACCATATCGGCCGGTTTTTCCGGTGTGCCGTACTGGGCGAGATAGTTTTTGGCCGCGCAGACCACCATCGGCATGGTGCCGAGGCGGCGGGAGAAGAGGCTGGAATCCTGCAACGCGCCCACGCGGATCACTACGTCCAGCCCGTCGGCGATAAGATCCGGCGCGGGGATGCCCGTTACCAGATTAACCGACAGCCCCGGGTGCTCTTTCAGCATCTCGGCGGTCATTTTTGCCAGCACATTTTGCGCCATGGTTGAAGAGCTACCAATGCGCAGCGTGCCGATGGGCGTATTGTTAAAGGCGTAGAGCTGCTCGTGCACATCCTGCACCTCATGGAGCATCCTGCGACAGCCCTGATAATAGATCTTTCCCGCTTCGGTCAGTCCAATGCTGCGCGTGCTGCGGTTCAGCAGCTTAACTTGCAGCTCATCTTCCAGCTTCGCCACGGTCTGGCTGATGGACGAAACGCTCATCTGCAACTGACGGGCAGCCGCGGTAAATGAGCCCAGTTCCACCACTTTGGCGAACACCGACATGCGTTTTAAACGTTCCATTATTCACTCTGACTTAAAAGTGATTTAGATCACATAATATAGATAACAGCATAACAGTTACGCTAATATACTATCTATCCATAATATTCACGTCACTCTCGCCTGGCTCTCCTTGCCCTTTCCTGCGGTGGCGTACGAACGATTTATCACCTGCAAGCGTAAAAAAACCAAGGTCAACATGAGTCTGTTTCCCGTCATCGTGGTGTTCGGTTTGTCGTTCCCACCGATTTTTTTCGAGCTGATTTTGTCGCTGGCGATTTTCTGGCTGGTGCGTCGGATGCTGATCCCGACCGGGATCTACGATTTTGTCTGGCATCCTGCGCTGTTTAACACCGCGCTCTATTGCTGCCTGTTTTACCTGCTGTCGCGTTTATTTGTTTGAGGTAGAAGTGAAAACACTAACAAGAAATATCACCCGTACCGCGATCACCGTGGCGCTTGTTATCCTGGCGTTTATCGCCATTTTCCGCGCCTGGGTTTACTACACCGAATCACCCTGGACGCGCGATGCACGCTTCACCGCCGATGTGGTAGCCATCGCCCCGGATGTCACCGGGCTGGTCACCAGCGTCGATGTCCACGATAACCAGCTGGTCAAACAGGGCCAGGTACTCTTCACCCTCGACCAGCCGCGCTACCAAAAAGCGCTCGAGCAGGATGAAGCCGATGTCGCCTATTACCAGGCTTTAGTCAATGAGAAGCGACGCGAAGCTGGCCGCCGTAACCAGTTAGGCATTCAGGCGATGTCGCGCGAAGAGATTGATCAGGCGAATAACACCCTGCAAACCGAACTGCATCAGCTGGCGAAAGCGCAGGCGACACGCGACCTGGCGAAGCTCGATCTGGAGCGCACCACTATTCGTGCTCCGGCCGATGGCTGGGTCACCAACCTCAACGTTTACGCCGGTGAGTTCATTACTCGCGGCTCCACCGCCGTGGCGCTGGTAAAACAGAACAGCTTCTATGTGCTGGCCTATATGGAAGAGACCAAGCTTGAGGGCGTGCGCGCCGGTTACCGCGCCGAGATCACACCGTTAGGCAGCAATCAGGTGCTGAAAGGCACCGTCGACAGCGTCGCCGCCGGGGTGACTAACTCCAGCAGCACCAATGACAGCAAAGGGATGGCGACCGTCGACTCCAACCTCGAATGGGTTCGCCTGGCGCAGCGCGTGCCGGTGCGTATCCGTCTGGATAAACAGCAGGGCAACCTGTGGCCAGCAGGCACCACCGCAACCGTCGTGGTCACTGGCAAAACCGATCGCGACGCCAGCCAGGATTCGCTGTTTCGTAAAATCGCCCACCGTCTGCGTGAGCTGGGGTAATCGCTATGGGGCTGTTCTCTATCGCCAGCCAGCATCTGCGCTTTGCCTGCAAGCTGGCCGGCGCGGTGGTACTGGCGCTGTTTGTCGGCTTTCACTTCCAGCTTGAAACACCGCGCTGGGCGGTGCTGACCGCGGCGATTGTTGCCGCCGGGCCCGCTTTTGCGGCAGGCGGCGAGCCATACTCCGGGGCGATCCGCTACCGGGGCATGTTGCGAATCGCCGGGACCTTTATCGGCTGTATCGCCGGGCTGACCATCATCATTATGCTGATCCGCACGCCGCTGCTGATGCTGCTGGTGAGCTGCATCTGGGCGGGTTTTTGTACCTGGGTCTCCTCGCTGATACGCGTTGAGAACTCCTACGCCTGGGGGCTGGCGGGCTACACGGCGCTGATCATTGTTATCACCATTGAGCCTAACCCGCTGCTGGCACCGCAATACGCCGTGGAGCGCTGTAGTGAGATCGTGGTGGGGATTTTGTGCGCGATTGTCGCCGATCTGCTCTTTTCGCCGCGCTCGGTGAAGCAGGTGATCGACCAGGAGCTCGATAGCCTGCTGGTGGCGCACTACCAGTTGATGCAGCTCTGTATCAAGCATGGCGACAGCGAAGAGGTCGATGCCGCGTGGGCAGCGCTGGTTCGCCGCACCGCCGGGCTGGACGGCATGCGCAGCAACCTGAAGATTGAATCCTCCCGCTGGGGGCTGGCGAACCGCCGTCTGAAGGTGATCAATACGCTGTCGCTGACGCTGATTACCCAGGCGTGCGAGACCTACCTGATTCAGAACACGCGCCCGGATCTGATCACCGATACCTTTCGCGAGCTGTTCGACGAACCGGTCGAAACGGTGCAGGACGTACACCGGCAGTTAAAACGCATGCGCCGGGTGATTGTCTGGACCGGCGAGCGCGACACGCCGGTGACGCTCTACAGCTGGGTTGGAGCAGCGACGCGCTACCTGCTGCTTAAGCGCGGCGTGATTGGCAATACCAAAATCAGCGCCATCGAAGAGGAGGTGCTGCGGGGCGAAGCGGTGGTGAAAGCGGAATCCGCTGAGCGTCACCACGCGATGATTAACTTCTGGCGCACCACTCTCTCCTGCGCCCTCGGTACGCTCTTCTGGCTGTGGACCGGCTGGACCTCTGGCAGCGGGGCGATGGTGATGATCGCCGTTGTCACTTCGCTGGCGATGCGGCTGCCCAACCCGATTATGGTGGCGAAAGATTTCGTTTACGGCATGTTGTGGGCATTACCAATAGGCGCGCTCTACTTCCTGGTGATCCTGCCCGCCACCCAGCAAAGCATGCTGCTGCTCTGTATCAGCCTTGCGGTGCTGGCCTTCTTTATTGGTATCGAAGTGCAGAAACGGCGGCTGGGATCGATGGCGACGCTGGCGGGCACCATCAATATTCTGGTGCTGGATAACCCGATGACCTTCAAGTTCAGCTTCTTCCTCGACAGCGCGCTCGGGCAGCTGGTGGGTGTGGTGCTGGCGATAACGGTGATCCTGCTGGTGCGCGATAACTCGCAGGCGCGCACCGGACGCGTGCTGCTTAACCAGTTTGTCTCGGCGGCGGTCTCGGCGATGACTACCAACACCGCCCGGCGTAAAGAGAACCATCTTCCGGCGCTCTATCAACAGCTCTTCCTGCTGCTGAATAAGTTTCCCGGCGATGTGGCGAAGTTCCGCCTGGCGTTAACGCTGATCATTGCCCACCAGCGGCTGCGCGATGCACCGGTACCGATCAATGACGATCTCTCGGCGTTCCACCGACAGTTGCGCCGCACTGCCTCTGAGGTGATCGCCGCCGGATCCGATACCAAACGGCGTCGCTACTTTACCCAGTTGCTTGAAGAGTTGGCGGTCTACCAGCAGAAACTGCGTGAGTGGAATGCCTCGCCGCAGGTGACGGAGCCGGTCGAGCGGCTAACCGGCATGCTACATAAGTATCAACACGCGCTAACCAGCAATTAATGACAAAGCCGACGCCCTAAGCGTCGGTTTTTTTATGACTATACTTCACTGGAGAATCAACACACCGCAGATCAGGAGAACTCATGAGCACGCAGGCATTGCAGGAGAGTGCGCTTTTTCAGACCGGTTATCTGGTCGATGGCGTCTGGAAAACCCTGGAGACCACCTTTGAGGTTCTGAACCCGGCCAGCGGCGAGGTGATCGCGCGCGTGGCGAAAGCGGGGAAAAAAGAGACCGAAGAGGCGATTGCCGCCGCAGCGCGCGCCTTTCCCGCCTGGCGGGCAAAAACCGCCAAAGAGCGCTCAACCATTCTCTATCGCTGGTATGAACTGATTATCGAGAACAAAAGCTGGCTGGGGCGCTTGATGACCAGCGAGCAGGGTAAACCGTTGAAAGAGGCGGAGGGCGAAGTTGAGTACGCCGCCAGCTTTATTCAGTGGTTTGCCGAGCAGGCCAAACGTGCCAACGGCGAAATCATCCCGCCGGTTAAGCCGGGATCGCGCATTCTGGCGACCCGTGAACCTGTCGGCGTGGTGGCGGCAATTACGCCGTGGAATTTCCCGATGGCGATGCTGACCCGCAAGCTCGGCCCTGCGCTGGCCGCAGGCTGCACCGGGGTGATTAAGCCCGCCAACAATACGCCGCTGAGCGCCTTTGCGCTGTTAACGCTGGCGAAAAAAGCGGGCGTTCCGGATGGCGTGCTGAACGCGGTCGCCGGGACAACTTCTGAGATCAGCGATGCCATTATGGCAAGCCCGGAGGTGCGCAAAATCTCCTTCACTGGCTCAACGGCGGTGGGCAAAACGCTGGTGCGCAACGCTGCCGAGACGATGAAAAAGGTCTCAATGGAGTTGGGCGGCAACGCGCCCTATATCGTCTTTGACGATGCGGATATCGATGCCGCAGTGCAGGGCGCGGTGGCGAACAAGTTCCGCAACGCAGGCCAGGTGTGCGTCAGCGTTAACCGCTTCTATATCCAGGAGGGAGTCTATGAGGCGTTTACCCGCAAGCTGAGCGAGGCGGTTAAGGCGCTGAAAGTGGGCAATGGCATGGATGAGGGCGTGGTCGTCGGCCCGCTGATTGAGTCCTCCGCCGTCGATAAAGTGCGTGAACATGTTGAAGATGCGGTGGCGAAAGGCGCGAAAGTGCTGACCGGTGGCGAACCCCACGCGCTGGGCGGTAACTTCTGGCAGCCGACGGTGCTCGGTGATTGTAGCGATGGCATGAAACTGGCGCAGGAAGAGACCTTCGGCCCGCTTGCCGCTTGCTTCCGCTTCACCAGCGAAGAGGAGGTGATCAAACGCTCCAATGCCACACCGTTTGGGCTGGCGGCCTACTTCTATACGCAAAACCTGCAACGGGTGTTCCGCGTTTCGCAGGCGCTGGAGAGTGGCATGATCGGCGTGAACGAGTGCGCAGTGTCGACCGAAGTCGCGCCCTTTGGCGGCGTGAAGGAGTCGGGGTTAGGCCGCGAAGGCTCCGTGCTGGGGTTAGACGAGTTTATGGAAGTGAAAACGCTACATTTAGGCGGCTTATAAACAGTGGAACGGCAGATGATGGAGAGCATGAAAACCTACACTTTCGATTTCAAAGAGATCGCCGATCAGCGCGCCTTCTACCACGATTTTTGCCGCCAGTTCGCCCTTGAAGAGGAGAAGGTGCACGATCTCGATTCGCTGTGGGATGCGGTGATGGGGGAAGCGTTACCGCTGCCGCTGGAGATTGCTTTTATCCATCTGCCGGAGAAGAAGCGCCGCCGTTTCGGGGCGCTGATCCTGCTGTTTGATGAAGCGGAAGAGGAGCTGGAGGGCGCGCTGCATTTTAATGTGCGCTAGTCGCTCCCTATTTTCAGAATATATAAATATCTCGCTGTGCTAGAGTTAATTCGCGACGGGCAAAGAGCCTGTCGCGATAAATATAATAAGTAGGGGCTTATTACTATATTTTCAATGTAGAGCAATATTTTCTTCTATTACTAAACCAAAGGATGGTTAGTATGAAAAAAATATATTCGCTTGAAGTCACACTATCACTCTGTTTATCACTCTTTTTCCCTTCCTGCGCACTGCATGCGAAAGCGCGCATTGTTCAACGCTCCGTGGCGAATGCCGATATTCCTTATCAGACCTATCGTGATTTCGCGACCAATAAGGGGGCTTTTTATCCGGGAGCCAGGGATGTGCCCATTTATAATAAATATGGTCAGACGGTTGGCCGGTTAAATCAGGCGCCGATGCCCGATTTCAGCAGCGTAAATAACACCACGGGTATCGCTACACTTATTCACCCGCAATATGCAACTACGGTGCATCATAATCCCACGTCATATCTCAGAACCCTGGAATTTGGTCATCATCCTTATGAGCTGGCAGACAGAGAGAGTATTCGGCTAAAGGACTTTAGCGTTATTCGCTTAAATAAAGTGGTGACGGAGGTGGCGCCTGCCGCGATAGCCCCCTTGAATATGCCGCTTAAAACGCTGCATGACGAGGCGCGTTTTCGTCTCTTTTACCGCATGGGCTCCGGCAGACAAAAAGTGAGCGATGCCGCGGGAAAGCGGAGCGATATTCAGGGGGCGTATCGTTTTCTCACCGGCGGAACTATCGGGCAGCCGCGGATTAACCTTTATCAACTATTGGTGATCAACTCCGGTGATGTTTTTGACCCTAAAAATGGTCCGCTGGCGAGCCACGGCGCACTGGGCGATAGCGGCTCTCCGCTCTACGCCTGGGATAGCCTGAATAACCAATGGATCGTGGTCGGTTCATTAAGCATGCTCTATCTGGGGCCTCTTGAGCAGACCGCGTACACCTTTGTTGATCCGCAATTCATTCAGCAGACAAGGGATAAATATGCCAGCGCGGCGATAGAAAACAGGCAATACAATGCGCTGTTTATCTGGCGATACAATGCCGCCACAGGCACGGGCACGTTAACCCAGGGGAGAAACACTTATGCCATGCAGGGCAAGGGCACAGAGAGCACCCGCAGCGGTAACGATCTGATTTTTCGCGGCACGGACGCTATTTTGATGTTGCAGGATAGCGTCGATCAGGGCGCGGGAAGCTTAACCTTTTATGGCAATGCCAGCGTCTCGCCGATGCAGGCGCAGACATGGACCGGCGGTGGCGTCAATATCGCTTCCGGCGCGACAGTAAAATGGCTGGTGAACGGCACCGACGGCGATAACTTGCATAAGGTGGGTAAAGGGACGCTGAATATTAACGCGGTGGGCGTCAATCCGGGCGGGTTAAATGTCGGTGACGGAACCGTGGTGCTTGCCCAGCGTCCCGATGCACAGGGCAGGGTGAGGGCATGCAGCGTGCTGCGCATCGTCAGCGGCAGGCCGTTAGTGGTGCTTCGCGATGGTCAGCAGGTCGATCCCGATTCGATTACGTGGGGCTTTCGCGGCGGCAGGCTGGACGTTAACGGCAATGCGCTCACCTTCCACCAGCTCAATGCCGAAGATTACGGCGCCGCGCTGATTAACCGGGCAGCAAAGCGGGCTGATATCAATTTACGCTATCAGCGCGCTATCGACACCATTCCCGTCTACGAGTGGTCCTACTCGCGAACAGGGAAGGTCGGCGAGTTATATGGGTACCGTAATTCCAATACCGGCACCAATGATTACTTCATTCTTAAAACGCCTGACTATGACTGGTTCCCGGACAATCAGCACAGCAATGAACACTGGGAGTTTGTCGGTCACGATCATCAGCAGGCGATCCGCACCCGGTATGAGCGCCTCAAAGATGAGGATTATATCTATCACGGCCAGCTGCGGGGAAATCTTAACTTCACTAACCGTGTCGCACCCGGAACGCGAGGCGCGTTGATCCTGGATGGCGCAGTCGACATAGCCGGTGATTTTACGCAGCAGTATGGTCGGCTGGTGTTTCAGGGACATCCTGTTATCCATGCCTATAACACGCCGGAGATTGTTGAAAAACTGCGTTCGCTGAGGGATTTCTCGCTGCGCAGCGAGCCGGTCTCGTTTACGCAGCCGGACTGGGAGCGCCGCATCTTTCACGTCAATCGGTTAGTGCTTGATTATGCCTCGTTCGACCTCGCCAGAAATGCGTCGCTGACTGGCAATATTGAGGCCAGAGGCTCGGCTATCACGCTGGGTAGCTCTACACCCTATATCGATATCAATGATGGCAATGGCGTAGTGAACGTACCGCGCCGGGGCAGCTCAACGGGAGCGCTTGATGAGGAGCTTAGCCGCTTCTGGGGGCACATAAACCTCTCTGCGCACTCGACACTTGCCATTCGGGAGAAATTTACCGGCACGGTTTACGGACAGGATAGCCAGGTGACGGTTTCATCGCGGGATGCCACGTTTGATGGATTCAGCCAGTTTAGCCAAACCCCGCTCACCCTTGAGGAGAATGCACGGCTGACCGCAACGGGCGGCTGGGGCAGTGACGCTACGGTGACCGTCGGCTCTTCCGCCTCGCTACTGCTGGCGGCAAACCCTGTTGCGGCGGGGCGCGTTACCCCTACGCTCTATGCGCTCAAGAGCAGTGCGACGTATGAACTTAATGATGAAAGCACGCTTAACGTGGCCCCCTTCGCTTCTCTGTGGGGGCATATTCACGCCGTAGGCGAGGCGTTCATCCGCTTTGGTGAGAGTGACGTGCCGCGGCTTGTTCAGGGGCTTACGCCGGGGCAGAAGGGGAGCGTGGCCAGGCTCTTCGGTTTTAAGAGCAGCTGGATTGGTTCACTCTCTGCGCCGCGCGCGCGCTTAAGCCTCAATGCGACGCGGTGGCAGCTACGCCGTGATTCTGAGGTCGGCAAACTCTCTGCTTCGCGCTCGCTGGTGGGGCTTTCCGCAGGAAGATACCGCTTTAATACCTTAAAAATTGGTGAGTTAGAGGCCAATGATACGGGGTTCGCCCTGCGTACGGACCTGCAAAGCAGCGATAAAATCGTTATTAGCCAGCGTGCGGGTGGTCGCAATAACGTTCTGTTTCTTGATGTGCTCAAGCTCTCCCGACGCCTCCAGGGGCTGCATCTTCCGTTGATTACCGCCCCGCGCGGCACGCCCGTTTCGCTCATTACGGCGGCAAAAGCGGTGCGGGGGTTTAGCAAACTTGAGCCGATTATCAAACAGCAAGAGGATGCGCTAAGCACGCAGTGGATCCTGACCGGTTTCAGGCAGACGCCCGATCCCGCCGCCATTGCCAAAGCCAGACGCTTTTTTGCCATGAGTTATAAGCGCTTCATTACGGAAGTGAATAGCCTGAATAAACGCGCCGTGCAGTTGCGGGAGAAGGGCGGGCATGCGGGAGCGTGGGCATTCACGCAGCGCCATAACGGCACCGGCAAAGGGAGCGTAAACCACCACGACGCCATGACCTGGTCGGGTATCGACAGAAAAAGCGCCTTGCCAGGTGCCGATCTCTTTTCTGGCGTCTATATGAGTTACGCCACTCAGCAGTTGAGCGGCGCAAGCGTGCAGGGAAGCAGTCGCGATTTCGGCGCAGGCTATTACGCCACGTTGCTGAGCAAATCCGGTTTCTATCTCGATACCGCCGTGAAATATGTCCACTCATTCAATCACGACTGGCTGGCGTTCAGCGGTCTTAACGCGCGCGATTACCGCACTAACAGTTGGTTAGGCGGCGTTGAAGCGGGTTATCACTATCCGTTGACCCGGCATGCCTATATCGAACCGCAGGCGGGGGTGGTGCTGGGCAAGCTCTCCGGTGCCACGCTTCACTGGCACGATCGCGGCCTTCCTCTCACCCTGCATCGCCGGAGCGCGATCCCGTGGGTGGGGCGTGCAGGGATCGTGGCGGGTGCGCACTTCTGCGATGACGATCGGGCGATTACGCTGCGGGCAGGGTGGCATTATGAGACTGAACTGCGGCCAGATGGCGATATCATCCTTCATGACGACGCAGGCAATATGCGGGTTAAAGCCGGGCGTGACGGGCGCATACACTACCATGCCAGCATTGATGGGCAGGTGAGCGATAACCTCCACATGGAGCTTGATGTCGCGCACTCAAGGTTTGGCAACATGGATGCGGAGCAGGCTATCAACGCGCAGGTGCACTACTACTTCTGATAAAAAAAAGCCCCTGCCAGGGGAGGCAGGGGCAAGTCGTCGGACAGACGACGAGGGTTTATTTGTACAGTTCAGCCGTCACGTGGGTGTGAGAACCGGTGCGGGCTTCAATAATGCGGTAGCTGCTTGCGCCAGCCTGGTCGGCTTTCGCAGAGAGTTCCTGACGGATATCCATCGGTACACCGGCAATCTGTGAAACAGAGACGGTACCTACGGATTGCAGGTTGCTGGCCTGCTCGCTGTTAACCAGCGTTGCGGCACCTGCGCCGAACGAGATCAGGGAAGCAAGGCCAAGGGATGCGATAATCAGATTGCGTTTCATACTGTTTTCTCCTGAAGAGAGACTCAACGGCGAGAAGGGTTAAACGTCTTTTTTTATGCCTGGTGCCGTTGAGCGATTAATTCATAGGGTTTGGGGTAAAACTTATTTGTAGAGTTCTGCCGTCGCGTGCCAGCGGTCACCGCTGTGCGCTTCAATGATGCGGTAGGAGGATGCACCCTGCTCTTCCGCTTTTTTGCTCAGCTGCGCGTTCATGTCCATCGGTGAAGAGGCGATGGCGCCGACGGAGACGGTACCCAGAGACTGGCGGTCTTGCGCCTGGTCTGCATTGATCATGTCAGCGGCAAAGGCGCCGAATGAGAGTGCTGAGAGGATACCCATAGTTGCGATAGATGATTTGATATTCATAATGCTTACCTCGTCGTATTCTTTTCTTTGAATTTTTCCAGGGGCTCGTTTTGTGACCCCCATCACGAAATCAAGTATACACTAATCACGCGAATAATTAATACCAAGCTAATTATAACTACGACGAATACATATAACGCATGGCGGTTTTTATAACCTGACAGCATAAAAATTTTGCTTAAGGCGAGGAATTAGTTAACGAGGATTAATAAAATCAGCGAGATAGATTGCTTTGATTTTTTGTGCGGTGCTATCGGCTGCGGCAGGGTAATGAAACGAAAAATCGCACTATTTGTTAAATGATATGGGGTGGAAAGTCGCCTGAAAGGGAAGAAATGCCGAACATTCCCCCTCAGCGGGAACCGAGGGGAATGCGTGGTTAAAGCTCTTGTTCGAAGAGGACGAGGATCGCTTCGTAGAGATCTTTAACGGTAAAACCGCGGGCTGGGGTGGTGAAGATGGTGTCGTCACCGGCGATGGTGCCAAGGATCCCTTCCGCTTTACCCAGCGAGTCGAGCAGACGCGCGATCAGCTGCGCAGCACCCGGACTGGTGTGGATGACCACCACCGCATCGTTGTAATCGATGTCCAGCACCAGGTTCTTCAGCGGGCTGGAGGTCGTCGGCACGCCCATCTCAATTGGCAGGCAGTAAACCATTTCCATCTTCGCATTACGCGTGCGCACCGCGCCGAACTTGGTCAGCATGCGTGAGACTTTGGACTGGTTGATATTGTCGAAGCCCTCTTCTTGTAAGGCCTGGACAATTTCACCCTGGGAACTGAATTTCTCTTCTTTTAAAAGCGCTTTAAACGCCTTCACTAATTCTTCTTGTTTAGCCGAGCTTCGCATAAGTCACCCGTAATATGGCTGTGAAAATAACATTATTATGCATATTAATGAATTTTTATGCAAACATTGTGCAGATAAATATGCTGAAAAGTTATGGGGAAGGGCGCGAAGTTTAGCAAATTCTTTCGTTAAGGACATCAGCATGTGGCTTACGTCGCAAATAAGAGTAAAAAGTAAATTAAATGTTATAAATATGATGTTATTTTGGTGAATTCTACAGCTATATTATAAACTCGTTAAGTTAGTTGCTTAGCTTGCCGATCTGACGGTCGTATTTAACCCTTTTATAAAATCGCTACAGTGGGCTGTGCCGCGTTATTTTGGCGCACTTATTGTCATAATTAGCAGGGTGAATTAAGGTCGCCGCAGCGGAGTAACAATATATTTAGCTAACCATAATAAGGAGTTTAGGATGAAAGTCGCAGTCCTCGGCGCGGCCGGCGGTATCGGCCAGGCGCTTGCCCTACTACTGAAAACACAACTGCCTTCAGGTTCAGAACTCTCCCTCTACGACATCGCACCTGTCACTCCCGGTGTCGCTGTAGACCTCAGCCATATCCCGACCGATGTAAACATTAAAGGCTTCTCCGGTGAAGATGCGACGCCAGCGCTGGAAGGTGCCGACGTGGTGCTGATCTCCGCAGGGGTTGCGCGTAAGCCGGGTATGGATCGCTCTGACCTGTTTAACGTGAACGCCGGTATCGTGAAAAACCTGGTGGCGCAGGTGGCAAAAACCGCGCCGAAAGCCTGTATCGGTATCATTACTAACCCGGTCAACACTACCGTCGCGATTGCGGCTGAAGTGCTGAAAAAAGCGGGTGTCTATGACAAGAACAAACTGTTTGGCGTGACCACGCTGGACATCATTCGCTCCAATACTTTTGTTGCTGAGCTGAAAGGTAAGAAACCAGCAGAGATTGAAGTGCCGGTTATTGGCGGGCACTCTGGCGTGACAATTCTGCCGCTGCTGTCGCAGATCCCGGGCGTGACCTTCAGCGAGCAGGAAGTTGCCGATCTGACCAAACGTATTCAGAACGCGGGCACCGAAGTGGTGGAAGCGAAGGCGGGTGGCGGTTCAGCAACCCTCTCCATGGGCCAGGCGGCTGCACGCTTTGGTCTGTCGCTGGTTCGCGCCCTGCAGGGCGAGAGCGGCATCGTTGAGTGCGCCTATGTTGAAGGCGATGGCGAACATGCGCGTTTCTTCTCGCAGCCGCTGCTGCTGGGTAAAAACGGCGTTGAAGAGCGCAAGGCGATTGGCCAGCTCAGCGCGTTTGAACAGCAGTCGCTGGAAGGCATGCTGGATACGCTGAAAAAAGATATCGAACTCGGTGTCGACTTCGTCAACCGCTAAGCGCGGCTGAGATGAGAAACCGGAGCCTGTGCTCCGGTTTTTTTATGGCTGTCAGTTGGTAGCCGGGTACTCCTGAATCGTGACGTGCAGGGTCAGCTTTTTGTCGTCGCGCATCACTTCAACCGGGATCTCTGAGCCAGGCCGGATCTCTGCCACCTGGTCCATGGTCTCCAGCGCGGATACCGCCGGTTTGCCGTTCACAGAGGTGATCACGTCATTGACCTGAATACCCGCGCGCGCCGCCGGGCCGTCTGGCGATACTTCATTAACTACAATGCCCTGAATCGGATCGATACCGGTGCCCTGAGCGTGCAGCGGGGCAATCTCGCGCCCGCCGATACCGATATAGCCGCGGATCACCCGCCCGTCGCGAATCAGCTTATCCATAATCTTGGTGGCCAGCTGGAACGGAATGGCGAAACCAATCCCCTCAGGCGTCTCTCCGTCGTTACTCTTATCAAACGACAGGGTATTGATGCCCATTAACTCGCCCAGCGAGTTGACCAGCGCGCCGCCGGAGTTGCCGTGGTTGATGGAGGCATCGGTTTGCAGGAAGTTTTGCCGCCCGCTGGGGTTGAGGCCGATACGCCCGGTGGCGCTGATAATCCCCTGGGTGATGGTCTGCCCGAGGTTATAGGGGTTGCCGATCGCCAGCACCACATCGCCAATATGCGGCGTGCGCTTGGCATTGATCGGGATCACCGGCAGGCCGGAATTAGCGTTCACCTTCAGCACCGCCAGGTCTGTCAGGCTATCTGAGCCAACCAGTAAGGCTTCAAAGACGCGTCCATCCTGCAGGGCGACGATAATCTGATCCGCATCGTTAATCACATGCTTGTTGGTGATGATATAGCCGCGCTGATCCATGATGACGCCGGAGCCGAGGGTGCGGATTTCGAGGCGGTCGTGCGTGGAGCTGTTCAGGCTACGGTTATAGACGTTGACCACTGCGGGCGCGGCGCGGCGCACGGCCGGGTTATAGGACGCAGGCGTCTCATCGGCGCTGTCTAACTGATGCGTCGCGAGCGGGTTATTCTGACGTAGCGACGGCATGGCGGCGATGATCAGGCCACCGACGACAACACCGATTGCAATCGAACGTAAAAGCTTCACATACATGATGGGATAGTCGTTAAAAGAAGGACCGCAGCAGCATACCATGAGTTATCCGGACATCACACGCAGCGGTGATGCCCGGACGAGGAAAGGGTTAACGCAGCAGCAGATAGATGCTGTCGTTACCCCGCACAATGTGCAGCGCCATTATCGAGGGCCTGGTCTCCAGCACTTTGCGCATTTCGGCGATGGACTGCACGCGCGTACGGTTAACGCCGATGATCACATCATCTTTATGCAGACCCGCCTGTGCCGCCGAGCTGCCTTTCTCAACTTCACCGACCCGAATGCCTTTGGTGCCATCCTTCAGCTGACCGTCGCTCAACTCTGCGCCCTGCAATGCCGGGGAAATCAGCTCTGCGCTGGCGGAAGCGGAGGTGCTCTTATCCAGCGTCACTTCAACGTCGAGCGGTTTACCGTCTCGCAGCAGCCCAAGCTTCACTTTCGCGCCCGGTTCGGTCGTGGCGATGCGCGAGCGCAACTCCGCGAAGCTGTTCAGCGCTTTACCGTTGAGGCTGACAATCACATCCCCGGATTTGATCCCCGCTTTTGCCGAGCCAGAGTTAGGCAGCACTTCGCTGACAAACGCCCCGCGCTGCACATTCAGGTTAAAGGCTTTGGCGATATCCGCGCTCATCTCCGTGCCCTTAATACCGAGCAGGCCGCGCTTAATCTCACCAAACTGAATCAGCTGGTGGGAGAGGGTTTGCGCCATATTGCTGGGGATAGCAAAGCCGATGCCGACGCTGCCGCCGCCGGGAGCGAGAATGGCGGTGTTAATGCCGATCAGCTCACCGTTGAGATTGAGCAGCGCGCCGCCGGAGTTGCCGCGGTTAATCGAGGCATCGGTCTGGATAAAGTTCTCCAGCCCTTCGAGGTTAAGTCCGCTGCGCCCGAGCGCTGAGACAATCCCGGACGTTGCGGTCTGCCCGAGGCCAAACGGGTTGCCGACCGCGACGACAAAATCACCGACGCGCAGCTTATCGGAGTCCGCAATGGCGATTTGCGTCAGGTTGCTGGGGTTTTGCAGCTGTATTAGTGCGATGTCGCTCTGGTCATCGCCGCCGATCAGTTTGGCGTCGAATTCACGGCCATCATTAAGCTGTACGCTGATTTTTTGCGCCTGGTTGATGACGTGATTATTGGTCAGGACGTAGCCCTTCGCGGCATCAATAATTACTCCGGAGCCTAGCCCTTCAAACGGCTGCGGCTGTTGCGGCTGATCGGGCGCCTCTTCACCGAAGAATTTTTTTAGCTCTTCCGGCACCTTCTGGCCCTGTACCGCCGTGCCTTCAACCTGCACGCTGACCACGGCGGGAAGCACTTTCTCAAGAACCGGCGCAAGACTGGGTAACGCCCCCTGGCCAGGCACCTGTGACGGCATCGCCGCCGTTGCCAACGGTGCCGAGAGAGATAAGCCGACACTTAACGCGATTGCACTCAACAGCTGGGTTTGTTTCTTCATCGATGCTGGCTCTCAGTAACCTGAAGTGGAAGGATAGATGCCCAAAACAGAGTGATGTTATTGAAATTTCAACCCGGTAACAATGCGAAGAATGACTAAATAATAGCTGGAATGGGGAAGTTGCGACGGGCGCGGGGGACGCGCCCGTATAAATAAGGAGGGTGAGATGCCTTATTTGCGATTGGCGCGACCGCGCAGCAGACCCGATGCGCCTTCAGAGTAGTCGCGCGGGATCTGTACCGGGGCCTGATCGTTGTTCGCTTCAGACTCTGACAGACGGTTGCGGAACGGATTCTCTTCCGCGGACATTTCCGGCAGCAGGCTTGAGGAGCTCTTCGCCATATGTTGATAGAGCTGACGATAGTCGTCCGCCATGTTGTCGAGGAGTTCAGCGCTGCGGGCAAAGTGGCTCACCAGCTCTTCGCGGTACTCTTCCAGTTCTGCTTTGTTTTTTTCCAGTTCATACTGCAAGGCCTGCTGTTGACGCAATTTCCGGTTTCCGAAACGCATGCCCACGGCACCAATAATAATGCCGACAACTAACCCAATTAGCGCGTATTCCCAGGTCATGACTTCTCCCATTGTTGTTCGATTCCGTAGGGGGTGGGCTGCAAGCTTCTTGCCTGCGCCGGAGAGTGCCACTATAACCGCTAAAGGTGCAGAAGTGGAATCCTGACGCTGCATCGCGTAGTGTAGAGCGGCCTTTTTTTCGTCAACCCTGTGGGGGCGGATCGATTTTCAAGGAACAACAATAACACCATGCAAAGCCTTTCCCCGACATCGCGATATCTTACTGCCCTGAAAGAGGGTAGCCATCAGCCGGACGATGTGCAAAAAGAAGCTGTCACCCGACTGGATACGATCTATCAACAGTTGATTGCCGAACAGGAGCCCGCCGCGCAGCAAAGCGGAGGCCTGATGGCGAAGTTCAGCAAGCTGCTGGGCAAACGCGATACCCCTTCGCGCGAGCCGGTACGCGGCCTCTATATGTGGGGCGGCGTCGGGCGAGGCAAAACCTGGCTGATGGATCTCTTCTATCACAGCCTGCCGGGCGAGCGTAAACAGCGTCTGCACTTTCACCGCTTTATGCTGCGTGTGCATGAAGAGTTAACCACGCTGCAAGGACAGAGCGATCCGCTGGAGATTGTCGCCGACCGCTTTAAGGCGCAAACCGACGTGCTCTGTTTTGACGAATTTTTCGTTTCTGATATCACCGATGCGATGCTGCTTGGCGGATTAATGAAGGCGCTCTTCGCGCGCGGCATTACGCTGGTGGCGACATCGAATATTCCGCCGGATGAGCTCTATCGCAATGGCTTACAGCGCGCCCGTTTCCTGCCCGCCATTGAGGCGATCAAACAGTTTTGCGATGTAATGAATGTCGATGCCGGCATCGATTACCGCTTACGCACGCTGACCCAGGCCCATCTGTGGCTGTCACCGCTTGGTGAAGAGACCGCGCAGCAGATGGATAAACTGTGGCTGGCGCTGGCGGGCGCACCGCGCAGCCATGCGCCGGAGCTGGAGATTAACCACCGGCCGCTGGCGACGCTTGGCGTGGAGAATCAAACCTTAGCCGTCTCCTTTGCCACATTATGTGTTGATGCGCGCAGCCAGCATGATTACATCGCGCTGTCGCGCCTTTTCCACACCGTGATGCTGTTTGAGGTGCCGGTGATGACGAAGCTGATGGAGAACGAAGCGCGCCGTTTTATCGCGCTGGTGGATGAATTTTATGAACGCCACGTGAAGCTGGTGGTGAGCGCGGCGGCGCCGCTGCATGAGATTTATCAGGGCGAGCGGGTTAAGTTTGAGTTTCAGCGCTGTTTATCGCGCCTGCAGGAGATGCAGAGCGAGGAGTACCTGAAACGCGAGCATATGCCGTGATCCTTTTTTCATTGCCACCAGGCGCAGAAATCGAACAGCAAAAGACGAAAAGGGGTCGATCTTTGACCCCGACTTCTCTATAATCCTGCGACCCCACGTTACGGGAAAGTTTTTTTTCCCCAAAACTTTCTATGCGCCGGCATAGGCTATTCGAAGGGGTAGGTTTGCCGGACTTTGTCGTGTGAACCTCAACTGACAAACGTTTGGGTGTTCACCAACGTGAAACTAATTATTTGGGTAAGCTTTTAATGAAAACTTTTACAGCTAAACCAGAAACCGTAAAACGCGACTGGTATGTTGTTGACGCGACCGGTAAAACTCTGGGTCGTCTGGCTACCGAACTGGCTCGTCGCCTGCGCGGTAAGCACAAAGCGGAATACACTCCGCACGTTGATACTGGTGATTACATCATCGTTCTGAACGCTGAGAAAGTTGCTGTAACCGGCAACAAGCGTGAAGACAAAGTGTATTACCACCACACTGGCCACATCGGTGGTATCAAACAAGCGACCTTTGAAGAGATGATTGCCCGCCGTCCTGAGCGTGTGATTGAAATCGCGGTTAAAGGCATGCTGCCAAAAGGCCCGCTGGGTCGTGCTATGTACCGTAAACTGAAAGTTTACGCTGGCAACGAGCACAACCACGCGGCACAGCAACCGCAAGTTCTTGACATCTAATCGGGATTATAGGCAATGGCTGAAAATCAATACTACGGCACTGGTCGCCGCAAAAGCTCCGCCGCTCGCGTGTTTATCAAACCGGGCAACGGTAAAATCGTAATCAACCAGCGTTCGCTGGAACAGTACTTTGGTCGTGAAACTGCCCGCATGGTAGTTCGTCAGCCGCTGGAACTGGTCGACATGGTTGAGAAATTGGACCTGTACATCACCGTTAAAGGTGGTGGTATCTCCGGTCAGGCTGGTGCGATCCGTCACGGTATCACCCGCGCTCTGATGGAGTACGACGAGTCCCTGCGCGCTGAACTGCGTAAAGCTGGCTTCGTTACTCGTGACGCTCGTCAGGTTGAACGTAAGAAAGTCGGTCTGCGTAAAGCACGTCGTCGTCCGCAGTTCTCCAAACGTTAATTGTCTTCTGCTTCGGCAGAACGATTGGCGAAAAACCCGGTGCAAGCCGGGTTTTTTTATGGATAAAAATTGTGTTATCCACAGCAATCAGTCGCTTATCTCCTCTTTTTCAGCATTTCCGGAATCCCCTCACCACAAAGCGCGCAAAATCTGGTAAACTATCATCCAATTTTCTGCCCAAATGGCTGGGATTGTTCGTTTTTTGTTTGTTTTTTGAACAAGAGAGACAGTACGCGCGGGTAGCTAACTAACATCTGACCGGTCGAGTTAGTCCGGTAGCAGTATTTCTGAATATACCTGGAGGTTTTCATGGCTGTCGCTGCCAACAAACGTTCGGTAATGACGCTGTTTTCTGGTCCTGTGGACATCTATAGTCATCAGGTCCGCATCGTGCTGGCCGAGAAGGGTGTCAGCTTTGAAATTGAGCACGTGGAAAAGGATAATCCTCCTCAGGATCTGATTGACCTCAACCCGAGTCAAAGCGTACCGACACTTGTAGATCGTGAGCTCACCCTGTGGGAATCACGCATCATTATGGAATATCTGGACGAGCGTTTTCCGCACCCGCCATTAATGCCGGTTTATCCGGTGGCGCGCGGTGAAAGCCGTCTCTACATGCACCGCATCGAGAAAGACTGGTACTCGCTGATGAACGTCATCGAGAACAACAGCGGTGCGCAGGCCGATGCCGCCCGTAAACAGCTGCGTGAAGAGCTGCTGGCGATTGGCCCGCTGTTTACCCAGAAGCCTTACTTCCTGAATGACGAATTCAGCCTGGTTGACTGCTACCTCGCGCCGCTGCTGTGGCGTCTGCCGGTACTGGGCATCGAGCTGAGCGGCACAGGCGCGAAAGAGCTGAAAGGGTACATGACCCGCGTCTTCGAACGTGATTCATTCCTTGCCTCTCTGACAGAAGCCGAGCGCGAAATGCGCCTTGGTCGGGGTTAATCATGGATTTGTCGCAACTGTCTCCACGCCGCCCGTATTTGCTGCGGGCCTTTTACGAATGGCTGCTGGATAACCAGCTGACGCCGCATCTGGTTGTTGATGTGACGTTGCCGGGCGTACGCGTGCCGATGGAGTATGCGCGTGACGGCCAGATCGTGTTAAACATCGCACCGCGTGCGGTGGGCAACCTGGAGCTGGGCAACGACGAAGTGCGCTTCAACGCGCGTTTCGGCGGTGTGCCGCGCCAGGTGGAAGTGCCGATGGCTGCCGTACTGGCCGTTTATGCCCGTGAAAACGGTGCCGGCACCATGTTTGAGCCAGAAACCGCCTACGACGAAGAGCTCGTTAGTCTCAACGATGATGGTGAGATGCCCGAGCAGGAGAACGAGACGGTGATGTCGGTTATCGACGGTGATAAACCCGATCATGCAGTGGATCAGGATAACGATCCGGACGACGATCCGCCGCCGCGCGGTGGGCGTCCATCACTGCGTGTGGTGAAATAACCTGAGAAAAGCAGAACCCCGGTTCTGCTTTTTTATTGCCCGCAGAGCATAAAAAAAGGAGGCCGCAGCCTCCTTTTTATCGTTTTCGCAACATCACACTTCGAGATAGTTGAGGATGCCGTCCGCGGCTTTACGCCCTTCGGCAATCGCTGTCACCACCAGATCCGAACCGCGAACGATATCGCCACCGGCGAAGATTTTCGGGTTGCTGGTCTGGAACGCGTTATCGCTCCCTTCCGGGGCAATCACGCGGCCCTGCGAATCCAGTTCAACGCTGTGTTTCGCCAGCCACTCCATACTGTGCGGGCGGAAACCAAACGCCATCACCACCGCATCAGCCGGAACAACGTGCTCGGAGCCGGCAACGATCTCGGCGCGGCGACGGCCTTTCTCATCCGGCGCGCCCATTTCGGTGCGCGCCATCTTCACGCCGCTCACTTTACCGTTGGCATTCACTTCAATTCCCAGCGGCTGTACGTTGAACTGGAACTCAACGCCCTCTTCACGCGCGTTTTTCACTTCGCGGCGTGAGCCCGGCATGTTCTCTTCGTCACGACGATAGGCGCAGATTACGTGAGTTGCACCCTGGCGCACTGAGGTACGCACGCAGTCCATCGCGGTATCGCCCCCGCCCAGCACCACGACGCGTTTGCCTTCCATGCTGATATAGGGTTCTGACGGCGTTTCACCATAACCCATAATCTGCTTGGTATTGGCAATCAGGAACGGCAGCGCGTCAAACACACCCTGCGCATCTTCATTCTCAAGGCCGCCACGCATCGACTGATAGGTGCCGACGCCCAGGAACACGGCGTCGTACTCTTTCAGCAGATCGTCAATCTGCACATCGCGACCCACTTCGGTGTTGAGCTGGAACTCAATGCCCATGCCGGTGAAGATCTCACGGCGACGCGTCATCACCTCTTTTTCCAGCTTGAAGGCCGGAATACCGAAGGTCAGCAGGCCGCCAATCTCCGGGTGACGGTCATAGACCACCGCTTTCACGCCGTTACGGGTCAGCACATCCGCGCACGCCAGACCAGCCGGGCCCGCGCCAATAATCGCCACGCGTTTATCCGTTTGCTTCACACCGGTCAAATCGGGACGCCAGCCCATCTCGAAGGCTTTATCGTTGATATAGCGCTCGATATTGCCGATGGTCACCGCGCCGAACTCGTCGTTCAGCGTACAGGAGCCTTCACACAGGCGATCCTGCGGGCAGACGCGCCCGCACACTTCCGGCAGGGTATTGGTCTGGTGCGACAGTTCTGCCGCCTCAAAAATACGCCCCTCATTAGCCAGCTTCAGCCAGTTCGGAATGTAGTTATGAACCGGGCACTTCCACTCGCAGTAGGGGTTGCCGCAGGCGAGACAGCGGTCAGCCTGCGCTTTTGCTTGCCCTTCCGAGAAGGGCTCGTAGATCTCGACAAAGGCAATCTTACGCAGCTTCAGCGGTTTCTTTGCCGGATCAACGCGCTGTAAGTCGATAAATTGGTAAACGTTCTGACTCATCTCAATTCCTTACTGCGCCTGCACGCGCAACTCTGCCGCGCTACGACTACGGTGACCCAACAGCGCTTTCACATCGCTGGACTTCGGCTTAACCAGGGCAAATTTGGCGGCAAATGTCGGCCAGTTGGCCAGCATCTCTTCGCCGCGCTGCGAGCCGGTGTGCTGCACATGCTCGGTAATCAACCCGCGCAGATGCTCTTCGTGGATCGCCAGATCGTCGACGCTCAGCACTTCCACCAGCTCCGGGTTGACGCGCTTGCGGAACTCGCCATCTTCATCCAGCACGTAGGCGAAGCCGCCGGTCATGCCCGCGCCAAAGTTGACGCCGGTTTTACCGAGTACGCAGACGATACCGCCCGTCATATATTCACAGCCGTTGTCGCCGATGCCTTCAACAACGGTGATCGCACCGGAGTTACGCACGGCGAAACGCTCGCCCGCGCGGCCTGCGGCGTACAGACGACCGCCGGTTGCGCCATACAGGCAGGTGTTACCGATAATGCTCGCCTCGTGGCTACGGAACGCCGAACCGACCGGCGGACGTACCGCCAGCAGCCCGCCCGCCATGCCTTTACCGACATAGTCGTTGGCATCGCCGGTGAGGTAAAGCTCAACCCCGCCCGCGTTCCAGACGCCGAAGCTCTGGCCTGCGGTACCGCTGAAGTAGGCTTTGATCGGATCCGATGCCAGGCCCTGATCGCCATGAGTCTGGGCGATATAACCAGAGAGCAGCGCGCCAACCGAGCGGTCAGTGTTGCGGATATCAAACCAGAAAGTTTTGCTCTGGCGCTCATCAACAAACGGTTTCGCCTGCTGCAACAGCTGGGCATTCAGCACGCCATTGTCGAACGGCGGGTTGCTCTCGGTGCAGTAGAGCGCTTTGCCGGCATGCGGTTCAGCGGTCTCCAGCAGTTTGGAGAGATCCAGCTTCTGCTGACGCGCGGTAAAGCCATCAAGCTCTTTCAGCAGGTCGGTGCGGCCAATCAGATCCACCAGACGTTTCACGCCCAGCTGCGCCATCAGCTCGCGGGTTTCACGGGCGATAAATTCAAAGTAGTTGGTCACTTTGAACGGCAGGCCGTGGTAGTGATTCTTACGCAGCTTCTCATCCTGGGTTGCAACACCGGTCGCACAGTTGTTGAGGTGACAAATACGCAGGTATTTACAGCCCAGCGCCACCATCGGGCCGGTACCGAAGCCGAAGCTCTCCGCACCCAGAATCGCCGCTTTGATAATGTCCTGGCCAGTTTTCAGGCCGCCATCGACCTGCAGACGGATTTTATGACGCAGACCGTTCGCCACCAGCGCCTGCTGGGTTTCCACCAGGCCAAGCTCCCACGGGCAGCCAGCGTATTTTACGGAGGAGAGCGGGCTTGCGCCGGTACCGCCGTCATAACCGGCAATGGTGATCAGATCGGCATAAGCTTTCGCCACGCCGGTCGCGATAGTGCCAACGCCCGGTTCGGAAACCAGTTTGACGGAGATCAGCGCCTTCGGGTTGACCTGTTTCAGGTCGAAAATCAGCTGCGCCAGATCCTCGATCGAGTAGATATCATGGTGCGGCGGCGGCGAAATCAGCGTCACGCCCGGCACGGAGTAACGCAATTTGGCGATGTACGGGGTCACTTTAT
Organism: Kosakonia sp. Marseille-Q7440; assembly: GCF_965119485.1. Taxonomy (NCBI): domain Bacteria; kingdom Pseudomonadati; phylum Pseudomonadota; class Gammaproteobacteria; order Enterobacterales; family Enterobacteriaceae; genus Kosakonia; species Kosakonia sp. Marseille-Q7440. The sequence continues at coordinate 643,778 of NZ_CBCPLT010000002.1, forward strand.
CGCCCGGCAACTGACCGCCTTCGCCCGGCTTCGCGCCCTGTGCCACTTTAATCTGGATAACATCGGCGTTCACCAGGTAGGCCGGGGTTACGCCAAAGCGACCGGAAGCGACCTGTTTGATGCGCGACACTTTGTTGGTGCCGTAGCGCGCCGGATCTTCGCCGCCTTCGCCGGAGTTGGAGAAGCCGCCGAGGCTGTTCATCGCTTCCGCCAGCGCTTCGTGTGCTTCCGGGCTGAGCGCGCCGATAGACATCGCCGCCGTATCGAAGCGTTTAAACAGCTCTGTCGCCGGTTCAACGTCGTTAAGACTTACTGCGTCACTGCCTGGTGTAATGGCCAGCAGATCGCGCAGCGTTGCCGCCGGGCGCTCGTTAACCAGCTTCGCGTACTGCTGATAATCGCTGTAGTCGCCGCTCTCAACCGCTTTTTGCAGCGTGCGCACCACTTCCGGGTTATAAGCGTGGTATTCGCCACCGTGAACGTACTTCAGCAAGCCGCCTTGCTCCAGCGGTTTGCGTGCCAGCCAGGCACGTTTGGAGAGGTTCAACAGATCCTGCTGGAAGTCCGGGAAGCTGGCACCGCCAATACGGCTGACCACGCCCTGGAAGCAGAGTTCGGTAACATCATCATGCAAGCCAACCGCTTCAAACAGTTTTGAGCAGCGGTAAGAGGCGATAGTTGAGATGCCCATTTTGGACATGATCTTGTACAACCCTTTGTTGATGCCGTTGCGGTAGTTCAGCATCACCGTGCGGTAATCTTTCTCAATCGCTTTGCTGTCGATAAGCTTCGCCAGCGTCTCATACGCCAGGTAGGGGTAGATCGCCGTCGCGCCGAAGCCCAGCAGCACCGCAAAGTGGTGCGGATCGCGGGCGCTGGCGGTTTCAACAATGATGTTGGCGTCGCAGCGCAGGTTCTTATCCACCAGGCGCGCCTGAATCGCACCCACTGCCATCGGTGCCGGAACCGGCAGGCGGTTTTTGGCAATGTTGCGATCGGAGAGCACCAGCAGAACGGTACCGGCACGCACCATCGCTTCCGCTTTGTCGCACAGCGCTTTAATGGTCTCTTCCAGCGTCGTTGCCGTGGCGTCGAAGGTGATATCGAGCGTATCCGCGCGATAGTGCTCCTCGGTCATGGTGGTGAGCTGTTTGAAATCGGAGTAGAGCAGAATCGGCGATTTGAAGCTCAGACGGTGCGCCTGGCCTTCCGCTTCGCAGAAGACGTTCATTTCACGGCCGATGCTGGTCGCCAGCGACATCACATGTGCTTCGCGCAGCGGATCGATAGGCGGGTTGGTCACCTGCGCAAACTGCTGGCGGAAGTAGTCATAAATGATGCGCGGCTGGCTGGAGAGCACGGCGAACGGCGTATCATCGCCCATCGAGCCGACCGCTTCCTGGCCGTTTTCGCCCAGCACGCGGATCACCGAGTCCAGCTCTTCAAAGCTGTAGTTAAACTGTTTCTGGTAGCTGGTGAGCAGATCGTCATCCATCTCGCGGATGCCGACTTCATCGTCGGAGAGATCTTCAAACGGCACCAGGCGGCGGACGTTTTTCTCCATCCACTCTTTATAGGGGTGGCGGCTTTTCAGATCGTCATCGGTCTCGGCAGAGTGCAGAATGCGCCCGCCGCGAGTATCGATAACCATCAGCTCGCCCGGCCCAACGCGGCCTTTCTCAACTACTTCATCCGGCTGGTAATCCCAGATGCCCACTTCAGAAGCGCAGGTGATGAGCTTATCTTTGGTGATGACGTAGCGCGCCGGACGCAGACCGTTACGGTCGAGGTTACAGGCGGCAAAGCGCCCATCGGACATGACGATGCCCGCCGGGCCGTCCCACGGCTCCATATGCATGGAGTTAAAGTCGAAGAAGCTGCGCAGATCCGGATCCATCTCCGGGTTATTCTGCCAGGCTGGCGGCACCAGTAAGCGCATGGCGCGCACGATATCCATCCCGCCTGCTAACAGCAGTTCCAGCATGTTATCCATCGAACTGGAGTCAGAGCCGGTTTCGTTCACGAACGGCGCGGCATCATGCAGATCGGGGATCAGCGGCGTCTGGAATTTGTAAGTACGCGCGCGCGCCCACTGGCGGTTACCGGTAATGGTGTTGATTTCACCGTTGTGCGCCAGATAGCGGAAAGGCTGCGCCAGCGGCCAGCGCGGCACGGTGTTGGTGGAGAAGCGCTGGTGGAAGAGGCAGATGGCCGATTCCAGACGCAGATCCGCCAGGTCTAAATAGAAGCGCGGCAGATCCGCCGGCATACAGAGACCTTTATAGATGTTGACGAGGTTAGAGAGGCTACAGACGTAGAACTCTTTATCCTCCTGTAAACGCTTTTCAATGCGGCGGCGGGCAATAAAGAGACGGCGCTCCATATCGCGCGGACGCCAGCCAGCCGGGGCGTTTACGAAAACTTGCTCAATACGAGGCAGTGAGGAGAGGGCGATTTCACCGAGTACGCCTTCATTGGTCGGCACATCGCGCCAGCCAACGAGCGAGAGAGTCTCACGCTGAAGTTCTTCTTCTACAACACGACGCGATGCAGCGGCTTTTTCCGGATCCTGATTGAGGAACAGCATGCCGACGGCGTAGTTTTTAGCTAAGCGCCAGCCGCGCTCTTCGGCGACGATGCGGAAGAAACGGTCAGGTTTTTGCAACAGCAGGCCGCAACCGTCGCCGGTTTTACCATCGGCAAGGATCGCGCCGCGGTGCTGCATGCGGGCCAGTGCGTGAATAGCGGTACGCACTACCTTGTGGCTAGGTTCGCCTTCTATGTGGGCGATCAGGCCGAAACCACAGTTATCTCTCTCAAGAGATTTATCGTACAACATATCAGTGAACCTCCCCAGGCTCTGCGAGAGCCCTCCCGATCGTTACGCACAGGCGCAGAAAGAGCATGGCGACGGGGCAATGGCCTCGTATGTCGCCCTCTTCATTTCCTTTTCGCATCGATTCACAAGTGTTGAGGACTTGCTTAAGAGGGAATCTCAATTACTGCATAAATATGATGAGCAGACTGCTCATCCAGAAAGCTTCCAGCGGATTTCCAACTTATCGGGAATCCGCACACAGGTCAAATGCCGAGCTTATTTATCCAAAAATGTGCTAACGCGCATTCATCTAATTGATTTAAAAGGATTTTTAATCAGTTTTACATTCAGTTATGGCAGCATAATGCAGGGGGAGAGTGTGATCTGACTCACTATAGTAATGCGCTGTTTCCGCTCTTCTGTTCTGACCTGACTTTTATTAGCAGATTATTATCCTGCTTGTGTGGCTGGCGCCGCATAATCCCACTGTTTTTGAGATAGAGACCTATTTCTGCAAATTTACCTTTCAGCATAAGGAAAAGTAATCGCCCGGAGGATGAATGAAATAGCGGTTATGTTGACTGATTATGCAATGGATAAAGCCTTCCCGGGCGATTGATCCAGGTCATCGCCGATGAAAGCTAATAGTGGCAGGCTACGCCCTTTGATTTGGGCGGCCTTTCAGATTATGCAGTTACAGAAATTAGTCAATATGTTTGGTGGGGATCTTGCCCGGCGCTATGGCGAAAAAGTTCATAAGCTGACCCTGCATGGCGGCTTTAGCTGCCCAAACCGCGATGGCACGCTGGGCCGCGGCGGCTGCACTTTCTGTAACGTTGCCTCGTTTGCCGATGAGGCTCAGCAGTATCGTTCAATTGCGCTGCAGCTTGCCGAACAGGCGCAGCGCATGAACCGCGCCCGGCGCTATCTCGCCTATTTTCAGGCCTATACCAGCACCTGGGCGGAAGTGCAGGTGCTGCGCGATATGTATCAGCAGGCGCTGAGCCAGGCCAATATGGTTGGGTTGTGCGTCGGAACGCGTCCCGACTGCGTGCCGGATGCGGTGCTGGATCTGCTGTGCGAATACCGCCAGCAGGGCTTTGAAGTATGGCTGGAGCTGGGGCTACAAACCGCGCACGATAAAACCCTGCACCGCATCAATCGCGGCCACGATTTTGCCTGCTATCAAAACACCACGCGGCTCGCCCGCGCGCGCGGCCTGAAGGTCTGTACCCATCTGATTGCTGGCCTGCCGGGCGAGCGGCTACCGGATTGCATGGCGACGCTTGAGCGCGTGGTCGAAACCGGCGTCGACGGCATCAAGCTGCACCCGCTGCATATTGTGAAAGGCAGCATTATGGCAAAGGCCTGGGAAGCGGGGCGCCTGAACGCCATCGGGCTTGAAGAGTACACCGTCATTGCTGGCGAGATGATCCGCCACACGCCGCCAGAGGTAATCTACCACCGTGTTTCTGCCAGCGCGCGTCGTCCTACTCTGCTGGCGCCGCTGTGGTGCGAAAACCGCTGGACCGGCATGGTCGAAATTAATACCTACCTTAATGCACACGGCGGCCAGGGTTCGGCGCTCGGTCGCTGCTGGACGCCGCCCGCCTGAACCTGGGTCAACCACACATTATTGCCGCATTTTTCGCACAAGCTTCAACGCCTTGCTCAGAATTGAGTATTATTGAGCGGACTTGTTTAAGGAAAACGCTATGAAGCAAATCCGTTTACTGGCGCAATATTACGTCGACCTGATGATGAAGCTGGGTCTGGTGCGCTTTTCCATGCTGTTGGCGCTGGCGCTGGTGGTGCTGGCCATCGTGGTGCAAATGGCGGTCACGATGGTATTGCAGGGGCAGGTTGAGCGTATTGACGTGATCCGCTCTATCTTCTTTGGTCTGCTGATCACCCCCTGGGCGGTCTACTTTTTATCGGTGGTGGTTGAGCAACTTGAGGAGTCACGCCAGCGCTTATCGCGGCTGGTGGAGAAGCTGGAAGAGATGCGCGAGCGCGATCTTAAGCTCAACGTGAAGCTTAAAGACAACATCATGCAGCTTAACCAGGAGATCAGCGATCGCGAAAAAGCCGAGGCGGAACGACAGGCAACCTTTGAGCGGCTAAAGATTGAGATGCAGGAGCGTGAGCAGACGCAGATCCAGCTTGAACAGCAATCCTCTTTTTTGCGCTCCTTCCTTGATGCTTCCCCCGACCTTGTCTTCTATCGCAATGAAGATAAAGAGTTTTCTGGCTGCAACCGCGCTATGGAACTGCTCACTGGTAAAAGCGAGAAGCAGCTGATTCACCTCAAACCGCAGGATGTCTACTCGCCGGAGGCGGCGCAAAAAGTGATTGAGACTGACGAGAAAGTGTTTCGTCACAATGTCTCGCTCACCTATGAACAGTGGCTGGATTATCCCGACGGGCGCAAAGCCTGCTTCGAAATCCGCAAAGTTCCCTATTATGACCGCGTTGGTAAACGCCACGGGCTGATGGGCTTCGGGCGCGATATTACCGAGCGTAAGCGCTATCAGGATGCGCTGGAGCGCGCCAGCCGCGACAAGACCACCTTTATCTCTACCATCAGCCACGAACTGCGCACGCCGCTTAACGGCATTGTCGGTTTGAGCCGCATTCTGCTGGATACCGATCTTGCGCCGGAACAGGAGAAGTACCTCAAAACGATCCATGTCTCTGCGGTGACGCTGGGCAATATCTTCAACGATATTATCGACATGGATAAGATGGAGCGGCGCAAAGTGCAGCTCGATAACCAGCCGCTCGACTTCACCAGCTTCCTGGCGGATCTGGAGAACCTCTCCGGGTTGCAGGCGCATCAAAAAGGGCTGCGTTTCGAACTCGAGCCGACGCTGCCGCTGCCGCACCAGGTGATCACCGACGGCACCCGTTTGCGGCAGATCCTCTGGAACCTGATCAGCAACGCCGTGAAATTTACCCGCGAAGGGCAGGTGACGGTGCGCGTGCGCTACGACGAAGGTGAGATTCTGCATTTTGAAGTGCAGGACTCCGGGATCGGTATTCCGCGCGATGAGCAGGACAAAATCTTCGCCATGTATTACCAGGTGAAAGATAGCCATGGCGGCAAACCGGCCACCGGTACCGGCATCGGGCTTGCTGTCTCGCGTCGTCTGGCGAAAAGCATGGGCGGCGATATCACCGTCAGCAGCCAGCCTGGCAGCGGTTCGCTCTTTACGTTGACCGTCCATGCCCCTGCGGTGGCGGAAGAGGTCGACGACGCCTTCGAAGAGGATGAGATGCCCTTACCGGCGCTGCATGTGCTGCTGGTAGAAGATATCGAACTCAACGTGATCGTCGCGCGCTCGGTGCTGGAGAAACTCGGCAACAGCGTCGATGTGGCGATGACCGGCGGTGCCGCGCTGGAGATGTTCGCCCCGGGCGAATATGACCTGGTACTGCTTGATATTCAGCTGCCGGATATGACCGGGCTGGATATCTCGCGCGCGCTGACCAGCCGCTATTCGCGCGACGAACTGCCGCCGCTGGTGGCGCTGACCGCAAACGTGCTGAAAGATAAGCAGGAGTATCTGGATGCCGGCATGGATGATGTCTTAAGCAAACCGCTGGCGGTGCCAGCATTAACGGCGATGATCAAGAAGTTTTGGGACGCCGGAGATGAGGAGGAGGAACAGGTGGCAACGATAGACAACGACAAAGCGCAAACTCTGCTGGATACCGCCATGCTTGAGCAGTACCTCGAGCTGGTTGGGCCGAAGCTGATTACCGATGGGCTGGCGGTGTTTGAGAAGATGATGCCAGGCTACCTGAGCGTGCTGGAGTCGAACCTCACCGCGCGCGACCAGAAAGGGATTGTTGAAGAGGGGCACAAAATTAAGGGTGCTGCTGGATCCGTCGGCTTGCGCCATCTGCAGCAGTTAGGCCAGCAGATCCAGTCCCCGGATCTTCCCGCCTGGTGGGATAATGTCGGCGAATGGGTGGAAGAGATGAAGCAGGAGTGGCGCAATGATGTCGCGGTGCTCAAAGCCTGGGTGGCAGACGCTGCAAAAAAATGACCCCGGATTAACCGGGGTGCGCGAATACTGCGCCAACACCAGGGAAACCGTGGCTGCGCCGTAATTTTTGGTTTTAATTGCAAGGGCGCAGTCTATTAAAATTCGACCACACGCACATAAGATAGCAAATCTTAAATGATTTGTTACAGCAATCAGTGAAATGTGTGAAGCAAGGCTCCCTTATCAAAATTTTTAGTTATTGACCGCAATTCGCAGAAAGGATGTTTGGCATGAAAAGAGTCGGCGTTGTTCTTAGTGGGTCTGGCGTGTATGACGGTTCCGAGATCCACGAAGCGGTAATTACCCTGCTGGCGCTTGCCCGCAACGGCGCAGAGGCCGTCTGTTTTGCGCCCGATAAAGCGCAGAGTGATGTCATCAACCACCTCACCGGCGAAAGTAGGGCGGAAAGCCGTAACGTGCTGGTTGAAGCTGCCCGCATTACCCGCGGCAAGATCGCGCCGCTGGCGCAGGCATCGGTAAACGATCTGGATGCGCTGATTGTCCCCGGCGGCTTTGGCGCGGCGAAAAACCTCAGCAGCTTTGCCAGCCTCGGCGGCGACTGCGCGGTGGATAACGATCTGAAAAGCCTCGCGCTGGCGATGCACCAGGCTGGAAAACCGCTCGGTTTTATGTGCATTGCACCGGCGATGCTGCCGAAAATTTTCGACTTCCCGCTGCGTCTCACTATTGGAACCGATGTCGATACCGCCGAAGTTTTGGAAGAGATGGGCGCGGAGCACGTGCCGTGTCCGGTGGACGATATTGTTGTCGATGAAGAGAACAAAGTGGTGACCACACCGGCTTATATGCTGGCGGAAGATATTGCCCAGGCGGCAACAGGGATTGAGAAGCTGGTGACGCGCGTGCTGGTATTGTGCGAATGAAGCGAGGCGGACGCGGTACGCTGAAGACCGTGCTGAAACGTCTTCTTCTGCGTGTTCTGTTAGTGCTGGTGGCCTTCTGGGGCGGCGGTATTCTGCTGTTCAGCTTCTTGCCAGTGCCGTTTTCCGCGGTGATGGTCGAGCGGCAGCTGAGTGCGTGGCTGAGCGGGGACTTTAGCTATGTCGCCCACTCCGACTGGGTCAGCATGGATGAGATCTCGCCGTGGATGGCGCTGGCGGTGGTTGCCGCTGAAGATCAGCGCTTTCCCGATCACTGGGGATTAGATGTGGAAGCCATCGAAAAAGCGCTTTCGCATAATGAAAAGCATGAGAACCGCATTCGCGGCGCTTCGACCCTGTCGCAACAGACGGTGAAAAACCTCTTTTTGTGGGACGGTAAAAGCTGGCTGCGAAAGGGGCTGGAAGCGGGGCTGACGGTAACGACGGAAGCGGTGTGGACGAAACGGCGCATCCTGACGGTCTACCTGAATATTGCGGAGTTTGGTGACGGCATATTTGGTGTGGAAGAGGCGTCGCAGCGCTATTTTCATAAACCCGCGAGCCGGCTGACGATGTCGGAAGCCGCGCTGCTGGCGGCGGTGCTGCCGAACCCGATTCGTTATAAAGCGGCAGCGCCTTCAGGTTATGTGCGTAACCGTCAGGCGTGGATCATGCGCCAGATGCAGCAGCTCGGTGGCGAAGGCTTTTTGCAGAGTAACAACCTGCACTGATTACTCTTCGTCGAACCCGGCGATAAACAGCGCCACCACCGCGGCCAGCGCTTCCTCTTCCTGGGGGCCGCTGGCTTCGACTTCAATCTGTCGGCCTTTGGCGGAATCCAGCATCAGCAGAGCGATCACGCTGCTGGCTTCCGCTTCGGTTCCCTCTTCGTTACGCAGCAGCACTTCCGCGTCAAAGCCCTGTACCAGTTCAAACAGTTTCATCGCCGGGCGCGCGTGCATGCCCAGCTTATTGGTGATCTCAACGGTTTGTTTTACGGTCATGTTTTGCGTTTTTCCAGCGTACGGTGACGGGACTGCACGTTTTTGCCGCGCGAGCGGAAGTAGTCCGCCAGCTGTTCGGCGATATAGACAGAGCGGTGTTTACCCCCGGTACAGCCGATGGCCACCGTCAGGTAGCTACGGTTGTTGGTCTCCAGCATCGGCAACCACAGCTCGAGGTAACTGCGCGTCTGATAGATAAAGTTATGCACTTCGGTGTGCCTGTCGAGGAACGCGGCAACGGGCTTATCGAGGCCGGTCATCGGACGCAGCTTCGGATCCCAGTGCGGGTTCGGCAGGAAGCGCACGTCAAAGACGTAATCAGCATCGATAGGGATGCCGTGCTTGAAGCCGAAGGATTCGAAGACCATGGTCAGTTCGCGCTCGCGTTTGCCTAAAAGGCGAGTGCGCAGCATCTCCGCCAGCTCATGCACTGACATCTCTGAGGTATCAACAATCAGATCGGCACGCGAACGCAGCGGCTCAAGCAGATTGCTCTCTTCATCGATGGCGCTCTCCAGCGACAGGTTTTTGCTTGAGAGCGGGTGCAGGCGACGCGTGTCGCTGTAGCGGCGAATCAGGGTGTTGCGATCCGCATCTAAAAAGAGCAACTGCGGCGAAAACGCCTCCGGCAGATTGCTCATCGCCTGCTCAAAGATCTCCGGCGACTCCGGCATATTGCGCACATCGATACTGACGGCGGCAGAGATCTGGCGATCGGCGAGGGTTTGCGCCAGTTCCGGCAACAGCACAACCGGCAGGTTATCAACACAGTAGAAACCCATATCTTCCAGTGCGCGTAGCGCCACGGATTTCCCTGAACCCGAACGACCACTGACGATCATCAGGACCATGGGTCATTTCTCCTCAGAACGACTGACAAGTAGAGTCTTACCCGGTTACGCATCGCCGCGCTCGCCTTCTGTCTGCGTGATGATCTCATACAGCTCTTCATCACTCTGCGCGCCGCGCAGGCGTCGACAAATGGTTTTATCCGCCAGCCGTTTGGCGACCAGCGAAAGGGTATGCAGATGCGTTTTGGTCTGATCTGCCGGCACCAGCAGGGCAAAGAGCAGATCGACGGGTTGATTATCGATAGCGTCGAAGGCAATAGGCGTTTCGAGTTGCACAAACACGCCGACGGCGCGCAGTGTATCTTCCTCGAGCTTGCCGTGAGGAATGGCGATACCGTTACCAATGCCGGTACTGCCCATCTTTTCACGCGTAAGAACCGCCTCGAAGACCACCTGCGGCGGCAGGCCTAACTGTTTCGCCGCCAGCTCGCTGATAATTTCCAGCGCGCGTTTTTTACTCTGGCAGTGAACGCCGCTACGGGTGCATTCCTGGTTAAGTACTGTGCTCAGTTGAAGAGCCGAATCGTTATTCATCATAATTTCACCTAAGCGACGCCGGAGCCAGCACCCAACCGGGTTGCGGTCGGGTGCAACGCGCCAGACGGACGCCCGGACAATTAGTGTTGTTTCAGTTTATCTTTATGCTTCGTGAGCTGCCGCGCCAGTTTATCAATTAAACCGTCAATAGCAGCATACATATCTTGTCCTTCCGCACTGGCATGCAGCTCGCCTCCATTCACATGCAGCGTGGCATCTGAAATGTGCGTCACCTTTTCCACTTTCAACACAACATAAACCTGATTAATCCTGTCGAAATAGTGCTCCAGCTTGGCAAATTTGCTGTTTACAAACTCGCGCAGGGCATCGGTAATCTCAACGTTTTGTCCGGTGATGTTTAGCTGCATAGTGTCTTCCTTATCGGTTGGGTCACACCAGCTGTTTACGCTGGTTAGACGGCGGAATGGATAAAGATTCTCGATACTTCGCAACGGTTCGCCGCGCGACCATGATCCCCTGATCGGAGAGCAGCGTCGTCAGCTTACTGTCGCTCAGCGGTTTTGCAGGGTTTTCCGCGGCGATCAACTTCTTCACCAGTGCGCGAATGGCCGTGGAGGAGGCTTCGCCGCCGCCTTCGGTATTCACGTGGCTGGAGAAGAAATACTTCAGTTCAAAAATGCCGCGAGGACTGTGCAGGTACTTCTGGGTGGTCACACGAGAGATGGTCGACTCGTGCATCTCGACGGCCTGGGCGATATCCGCCAGCACCATCGGTTTCATAAACTCTTCGCCCTGCTCAAAGAACGCCTGCTGCTGCTCGACGATGCAGCGGCTGACGCGCAGCAGCGTGTCATTGCGGCTCTCCAGGCTTTTGATCAACCACTTCGCTTCCTGCAAATTACTGCGAATGAACTGCGTATCGGCGTCATTACGCCCGCCGCTGCCCATCGCTGCATACTGCTGGTTGATCTTAAGACGCGGAATGCTGTCGGCGTTAAGCTCCACCGTCCAGCGCCCGTTGTGCTTGCGCACCAGCACATCGGGGATCACATACTCTGGCTCGCTGGTCTGGATCGACTGACCGGGGCGCGGATCGAGGGACTGGATCAGAGTGACAGCCTCTTTCAGCACATCCTCTTTCAGGCGCGTCACGCGCATCAACGAGCGAAAGTCGTGATTGGCCAGCAGATCGAGATGATCGCAGATAATCAGTCGGGCCTCTTCACACCATGGCGTCGCTTTCGCGAACTGGGAGAGCTGAACCAGCAGGCAGTCGCGCAGATCGCGCGCCGCTACGCCAACGGGATCGAAACGCTGAACGCGCTTTAGCACCGCTTCGACTTCATCCATGCCGATCTCGTCATTTCCCATGCTCTCGAGGATCTCCTCCAGCGTCACGGTGAGATAACCGGTTTCGTCCACGGCATCAACGATCGACGTCGCAATGGCGCGATCCGTATCGGAGAAGGGCGTCAACTCAACCTGCCACATCAGGTAATCCTGCAGCGACTGGGTGGTTTCGCCCTGGTAGATCGGCAGTTCATCATCAATGTAATCGTTACTGCTGCCTGATGGGGTGCCCGCGGTGTAGATCTCATCCCAGCTGGCATCGAGCGGCAGTTCGTCGGGCATCTCTTTCTGTTCAAGCGCATCTGCGGTGTCCAGGCCATCTTTTTCCTGAACCTGTTCGCTATCCACTTCTTCGTGAAGATCGGTTTGTTCCAGCAGTGGATTGCTCTCCAGCGCCTGCTGAAGTTCCTGCTGAAGTTCCAACGTGGACAACTGCAAAAGGCGAATGGCCTGTTGCAGTTGCGGCGTCATGGCTAGCTGTTGGCTAAGCCGTAGTTGCAAACCTTGCTTCATATTCAGAGCAGCACTCTCCGACAAAAAATGTCAATAAACCTTACCCTATCAGAGTCTGAAGTCTTCCCCAAGATATACGCGCTTAACATGTTCGTCTTCAAGGATTTGCTGCGGCGTGCCGTGGGCGATGAGATGTCCCTGGCTGACAATATAGGCGCGCTCACACACGGCCAGCGTTTCGCGCACATTGTGGTCGGTAATCAGCACCCCAAGCCCGCTGTCGCGCAGATGCTCGATAATGCGTTTGATGTCGATAACCGAGATCGGGTCAACGCCCGCAAAGGGTTCATCGAGCAGGATAAATTTCGGGTTTGCCGCCAGCGCGCGGGCAATCTCGACGCGGCGACGTTCACCGCCGGAGAGCGCCTGGCCCATGCTGTCGCGCAGGTGATCGATGTGGAACTCTTCCATCAGCTCATTGGCGCGATCTTCTCGCTGTTCCGCGGTGAGATCGTCACGAATTTGCAGCACTGCCATCAGGTTGTCGTAAACGCTGAGGCGGCGGAAGATGGAGGCTTCCTGCGGTAAATAGCCGATGCCGCGGCGCGCGCGCGCATGCAGCGGCAGCAGGCTGATATCTTCATCATCAATAATGATGTTGCCGGCATCGCGCGCAACAATCCCGACCACCATATAGAAGGTGGTGGTTTTCCCTGCGCCGTTAGGGCCAAGCAAGCCGACGATTTCACCGGAATTAACGGTCAGACTGACGTCTTCGACCACGCGACGGCCTTTGTAAGCCTTGGCGAGATTCTTTGCAGTTAATGTTGCCATAACGGATTAATTACTCTTCTTTTGCGCCGGGGCCGGGGCGGATTTATTGCTCTTGTCCTGCAACTGCGACGGTACCAGCACGGTAGTTACGCGCTTGCCTTTGTCGCTGAACGCTTGCATCTTCTGCTCTTTCACCAGGTAGGTGATTTTGTCGCCAGCAATATTGCTGTCTAACTGCTCGAGATAGGCGTTACCGGTCAGGATGACGAAATCTTTTTCCAGTTCGTAGTGCATCTGCGAAGCGTGGCCTTTCACCGGCTTGCCGTTGTCCTGCATCTGGTAGAAGGTGGCCGGATTACCGTAACCGTCGATAATCTCTCTGCCCTGCTGGCCGCCCGGACGGGTGACCACCACCTTATCGGCGTTGATCTTAATGGTCCCCTGCGTCACGACGACATTGCCGGTGAAGGTGACAACATTCCCCTGCATATCCAGCGACTGCTGATCGGAGTCGATGTGGATCGGCTGTTCGGTATCCCCGGTCACAGCGAGCGCCGGAAGCGCGGCAGCGAAGAGCGTACCCGCCAGGAGAAGATTAAGGCTGCGTTTGTTTGTTTTGAATTTCATAGGAGCTTCTAACCTTTTCAATCAGCTCGGCGTTTTTGCTGCGTAAATTGCCGCGCATTTTCAGGCCGGTGGAATTAAATGTTGTTCCGTATAACGTAACCTGATCGTCTGAGAAAACATCCTGGGTGACCAGGTTGATCCGGGCGTTATCCGTGGTGATTTTGCGTAATTGTGCGTCCGCAGTCAGTGCGTTAACTTCGACATGTCCATAGAGGTAAAGCATTTTGTCGTCGGTGAGCTTTGCTTTATCCGACTTGATAGACCAGGTCGGTACTTTGTTCTCATCGAAGGTGGTTAACACCGGTTTGGCAAACCAGCTAATACTATCGGCAGAGTAGTACTCCACATTCTGCGCGATCAGGCGATAGTTCAGCGCGCCTTCCGGGCTGTAAACGACAGTATCCGTATGTTGGCTTTTATAAGTCGGATCTGAACTGTTTGCGGCGCTCTGTTCCGGCGCATCCTGAGTGGTGAAGTTAATACCAATCAGAACCAGTGCGACCAGCGCCAGCAGAATAATGACCCAACGTCTGGTTTTACTCATATTGATTGCCCTTTGGCTTCATCCAGCTTGCCCTGTGCCAGCAGCAGTAAGTCACACACTTCACGCACCGCACCGCGACCGCCGTTAATCCGCGTTACGTAATCGGCGCGCGCGCTGAGCAGCGGGTGTGCATCGGCAACGGCAACGCTCAGGCCAATCTCCGCCATTACCGGCCAGTCGATCAAATCGTCGCCGATATAGGCAACCTGATCGGCGGTCAAATCGAGGCGGGCAAGTAGCTCCCGGTAGGCGATCATTTTGTCGGATTGCCCCTGGTAGAGATGTGTGATGCCCAGCGTTTCACAGCGATCTTCTACCAGTTTAGCGTTACGCCCGGTAATGATCGCCATCTCAATACCGGAGGTGAGGGCGCTGCGAATGCCGTAACCGTCACGGACATTGAACGCTTTTAGCTCTTCGCCATTATTGCCCATATAGATGAGCCCATCGGACAGCACGCCATCCACATCGAGGATCAGCAGGCGAATCTTCGCGGCTTTCTCCATGACTTGCGTGCTTACCGGCCCATAGCAGGTGGCAAGCGACGCGCCAGCATTACTCATTCTTATGTCCTTCTTTACACCACGCCCGCGCGCAGTAAGTCATGCATATGTAACACACCCAGTAACTGCTCACCATCGGCAACCAGTACGCAGGTAATGTGACGGGATTGCATCAGGTTCAGGGCATCGACCGCCAGCGTATTGGGACGTACGCGCACGCCGCCTGGCGTCATCACATCGGCGATGCCGAGGCTGCGCACATCGGCACCCATATCAAACACCCGACGCAGGTCACCATCGGTAAAGATACCCTCGATCTTCATCAGATCGTCGCAGATCACCGTCATGCCTAAATTCTTACGCGTGATCTCCAGTAACGCATCACGCAGGCTGGCCTCTTTGCTGACGTGCGGGATCTCATCCCCGGTGTGCATGATGTCATTCACTCGCAGCAGCAGTTTACGGCCCAGCGCGCCGCCCGGATGGGAGAGGGCAAAATCTTCGGCGGTAAAGCCGCGCGCTTTCAGCAGCGCCACGGCCAGCGCGTCGCCCATTACCAGCGCCGCGGTGGTGCTGGAGGTTGGTGCCAGGCCCAGCGGACAGGCCTCTTTCGGCACTTTTACGCATAAATGAATATCCGCCGCGCGCGCCATGCTGCTCTCAGGGCGGCTGGTCATGCAAATCAGCGCGACCTTGAGGCGCTTGAGCACCGGGATCAGCGCGAGGATCTCGTTGGACTCACCGGAGTTCGACAGCGCAATCACGACATCCTGCGGGCTGACCATACCCAAATCGCCGTGCGCGGCTTCACCGGGGTGGACGAAAAACGCGGGCGTGCCGGTGCTGGCAAAGGTCGCCGCCATTTTCCGGCCGATGTGGCCCGATTTGCCCATGCCCATCACCACGACTTTGCCAGCACAATAAGCGATGCTTTCGCATGCGCGGGTGAAATCTTCATTAATGTACTGATCCAGCTGTGCGAGGCCTTCACGTTCAATCGCCAGAACTTCTTTGCCGGCTTGTTGAAAGTCAAAACCCGGCTGCAAATCTATTTGCGACATAGTGCGTATCCGATTATCCCGTCAAAAGCGGCGACAGCCAGTAGAGCATCGCCAGCCATATGATAAATCCACCGAACAACAGCCCCCCGATGCCACGGCCGATCTGCTTGCGTCGCCAGCAGATAAGCGCGAAAAGGGCGCTGACCAGCACCATTACCCCGTAGTCGCGTGTGAACGCCATCGGGTTAAAGCTGCCTGGCGCAATCAGTGCCGGCAAGCCAAGCACGATCGCGATATTAAAAATGTTGGAGCCGATAAGGTTGCCGATGGCGATATCGTCTTCCCCTTTGCGCGCGCCGGCGATGGCGGTGGCAAGCTCAGGAAGGCCGGTACCGATGGCGATAACCGTCAGGCCGATAGTCAGTTCGCTAATGGCGAAGAAGTTCGCCACCACGGTGGCGTTATCCACCACCATGCGTGTCGCCATCGGCATGATAATCAGCGCCACGCCCAGCCAGAGGCAGGCAACCGACACACTTCCTTCTCGCGGCAGCTCGGCCAGCTGCTCGCGCGTCAGGCTATCATTACCCTGGCGTTCGGCCAGACGGGCGATTTTAACAATGAACACCAGCCATAGCACGGCTAATAACAGTAAAAAGATGCCGTCTACGGGCGTAAGCTGCCCATCATACAGCACGACGCCCGCCAGCAGGCTAGCTACTAAGGTTAACGGCAATTCACGGCGCAGAATATCGGAATGCACGGTAAAAGGGTGTAATAGCGCAGCAACGCCGAGGATCAGCAGGATATTGGTGATGTTCGATCCGATGGCGGTGCCAATAGCGAGATCGAGCTGGCCATGCAGCGAGGCGGCAACAGAGGTGATGATCTCCGGCAACGAGGTGCCAATACTGACCACCGTCATACCAATAATTAATGGCGGAATACCGAGAGCGCGGCAAAGAATGGAGGCGGCAAACACCAGACGATCGGCACTGTAGACCACAAGAAGTAAACCAATTATCAATAGCGCCGTCGCTAAGAGCATCTAACGTCCTTTCTTCAGGTATAATTTCGCCGGTTCGCAGGCTGCTATACCGGGTTAAAACCGGAACTTACGCGTAGCGTAATGATTCCTAATTTTGACTTTATGCGGCTCAAAAGTAAAACAAATGCCAGCTTTCGCTAACCTGGGCGGGTAATATTCTGTAAAAATGTTGGGTTCGTGATGATATCAAGCGTAATGCTTGCGGCCCACAGGGTGATAAGGAAGAGGAAATGAGCCAGACAGTGGCGAATTTGGTCGATGTTCGTGGCGTCAGCTTCTCCCGAGGCAGCCGCCCGATCTTCGACAATATTTCACTGACCGTGCCGCGCGGGAAGATTACCGCCATTATGGGGCCGTCAGGGATCGGTAAAACCACCTTACTGCGCCTGATTGGCGGGCAGATCCCGCCCGATAGCGGCGAAATCTTATTTGATGGCGAAAACGTGCCGGCCATGTCGCGTTCGCGCCTCTTCACGGTGCGCAAAAGAATGAGCATGCTCTTTCAGTCCGGCGCGCTCTTCACCGATATGAATGTGTTCGATAACGTCGCCTATCCGCTGCGCGAACATACCACTTTGCCCCCGGCGCTGTTGCACAGCACGGTGATGATGAAGCTCGAAGCGGTCGGGCTGCGCGGTGCGGCAAAATTAATGCCCTCCGAACTCTCTGGCGGTATGGCGCGGCGTGCAGCGCTGGCGCGCGCGATTGCGCTGGAGCCGGATCTGATCATGTTTGATGAGCCCTTCGTCGGCCAGGATCCCATTACCATGGGGGTGCTGGTCAAGCTTATCTCTGAGCTGAACAACGCGCTGGGCGTCACCTGTATCGTTGTATCCCATGATGTGCCGGAGGTGTTGAGCATCGCGGATTACGCCTATATTGTGGCGGACCGGAAAATTGTCGCCCACGGCAGCGCGCAGGGGCTGCAGGAGAATAGCGATCCTCGCGTGCGTCAGTTCCTTGATGGCATCGCCGACGGGCCGGTTCCGTTCCGTTATCCTGCTGGTGATTACCAGCGCGATCTTTTAGAAACAGGGAGTTAATACACTCATGCTGTTAAATGCACTGGCTGCGCTTGGCCATCGTGGGATCAAAACGATCGCGACGTTCGGGCGTGCCGGGTTAATGCTGTTCAACGCCCTGGTTGGCAAGCCGGAGTTTCGCAAACACGCGCCGCTGCTGATTCGCCAGCTCTATAACGTCGGTGTGCTGTCGATGGTAATTATCCTCGTCTCCGGCGTCTTTATCGGCATGGTGCTGGGATTGCAGGGCTACCTGGTGCTGACGACTTACAGCGCGGAGACGAGCCTCGGCATGCTGGTGGCGCTCTCGCTGCTACGCGAATTAGGCCCGGTTGTTGCCGCGCTGCTGTTTGCCGGGCGCGCAGGCTCGGCGCTCACCGCAGAGATTGGCTTGATGCGCGCCACCGAGCAGCTCTCCAGCCTCGAGATGATGGCGGTCGATCCTTTACGTCGGGTTATTTCGCCGCGTTTTTGGGCCGGCGTCATCTCTCTGCCGCTGCTGACGGTTATGTTTGTCGCGGTTGGCATCTGGGGCGGCTCGCTGGTGGGCGTTAACTGGAAAGGGATCGACAGCGGCTTCTTCTGGACTGCGATGCAGAACGCCGTCGACCTGCGAATGGATCTGGTTAACTGTCTGATTAAAAGCGTGGTCTTTGCTATCACCGTGACCTGGATTGCGCTGTTTAACGGTTACGATGCGATCCCGACTTCGGCCGGGATCAGCCGCGCGACAACACGCACCGTTGTGCACTCCTCGCTGGCCGTTCTCGGTCTGGATTTTGTGCTCACCGCATTGATGTTTGGGAATTGAGTTCATGCAAACGAAAAAAAGTGAAATTTGGGTCGGCCTGTTTCTTCTGCTGGCGTTACTGGCGGGGCTCTTTATCTGCCTGAAAGCGGCGGATGTCGCCTCGATGCGTACAGAACCGACGTACCGCGTTTATGCCACCTTTGACAATATCGGCGGCCTGAAAGCCAATTCGCCGGTGCGTATCGGCGGGGTAGTGATTGGGCGCGTATCGGATATCTCACTCGACCCGAAAACTTACCTGCCGCGCGTGACGCTGGATATCGAAGAGCGTTACAACCAGATCCCGGATACCAGTTCGCTGGCGATCCGCACATCAGGCCTGCTGGGCGAACAATATCTGGCGTTGAACGTCGGGTTTGACGATCCCGAGATGGGAACATCTATGCTTAAGGAAGGCAGCACGATTCAGGACACCAAGTCCGCGATGGTGCTGGAAGATCTCATTGGCCAGTTCCTTTACAACAGTAAAGGCGGCGACAATAAGAATTCAGGCGATGCGGCGGCGCAAAATGAAGGGAATACTCAACCTGCGCCGTCTGCGGATCAGACGCATTAACGAGGAGAAGTGACGCAATGTTTAAACGTCTCATGATGGTTGCTCTGCTGGTCGTTGCACCGTTGAGCTCGGCTTTGGCTGTTGATCAAAGCAACCCGTACACCGCAATGCAGGGGGCGGCGAAGCAGACTTTCGATCGCCTTAAAAATGAACAACCGAAAATCCGTGCAAACCCGGATTACCTGCGCGAGGTGGTCGATCAGGAGCTGCTGCCCTATGTTCAGGTGAAATATGCCGGGGCGCTGGTGCTAGGCCGTTATTACAAAGAAGCGACCCCCGCGCAGCGTGATGCCTACTTCAAGGCGTTCCGCGAATATCTGAAGCAGGCATACGGTCAGGCGCTGGCGCTCTATCACGGCCAGACTTACCAGATTGCCCCGGAACAGCCGCTGGGCGATGCCACCATCGTGCCGATCCGCGTCACCATCGTCGACCCGAACGGTCGTCCGCCGGTACGCCTGGATTTCCAGTGGCGTAAAAATAGCCAGACCGGTAACTGGCAGGCTTATGACATGATCGCTGAAGGCGTAAGCATGATCACCACCAAGCAGAATGAGTGGAGCGATCTGCTGCGTACTAAAGGTATCGATGGCCTGACCGCTGAGCTGCAATCTATCTCCCGCCAGAAAATTACCCTGGACGAGAAGAAACAATGACCCAGCAGCTAAGCTGGTCGCGTGACGGCGAACGCCTGGCGCTGCTGGGCGAGCTGGATCAGGACGTGTTAAATCCTTTATGGGATGCGCGCGCAGAGGCGATGAAAGGGGTAACCGTCATCGATCTGCAGGGCGTAACACGGGTTGATACCGCGGGCGTTGCGCTGCTGGTTCATCTGGTTGAGCTGGGTAAAAAGCAGGGTGCGGAGGTAACGCTGCTGGGCGTAAGTGAGAATGTGAGCACTCTCGCGGCGCTCTATAACTTGCCGCAAAGTGCCTTGCCACGCTAATTTTTTCAATACGTTACTATTTAAAGCCCCGTCCAGAGAGTGGATGGGGCTTTTTGCTTATTTAAGACCGTCGCACTTTCCTCTAAGATGTGTGACTGTTTTCACTTTTAGATGATATTTACGCCCATGGAAAATCATGAAATCCAGACCGTGCTGATGGAAGCACTCTCTCTCCAGGAAGCCCACGTCACTGGCGATGGCAGCCACTTTCAGGTTGTCGCTGTGGGTGAAGTTTTTGACGGCATGAGCCGGGTCAAGAAGCAGCAAACCATTTATGGCCCGCTGATGGAGTACATTGCGGATAACCGCATTCATGCCCTGTCGATCAAAGCGTATACGCCGCAAGAATGGGCGCGCGATCGCAAACTTAACGGCTTTTGAGCGCAGGCGGTATGACCCGCCGCGCGTGTGAATTCTTAACAGAGATCAGATAAATGGATAAGTTTCGTGTACAGGGGCCAACGCGTCTCCAGGGCGAAGTGACAATTTCAGGTGCCAAAAACGCCGCACTGCCGATTCTTTTCGCCGCGCTGCTGGCGGAAGAGCCGGTCGAAATCCGCAACGTGCCGAAACTGAAAGATATCGACACGACCATCAAGCTGCTGAGCCAGCTGGGTACCAAAATTGAGCGTAATGGCTCAGTGTGGATCGATGCCAGCAAGGTGAACGTCTTCTGTGCGCCGTACGACCTGGTGAAAACCATGCGCGCCTCGATTTGGGCGCTGGGTCCGCTGGTTGCCCGTTTCGGCCAGGGTCAGGTTTCCCTTCCGGGCGGTTGCGCGATTGGCGCGCGTCCGGTCGATCTGCATATCATCGGCCTTGAGCAACTGGGCGCGGAGATTAAGCTGGAAGAGGGCTACGTTAAAGCCTCTGTCGACGGCCGACTGAAGGGCGCGCACATTGTAATGGACAAAGTGAGCGTTGGCGCGACGGTGACAATTATGTCCGCCGCGACGCTGGCTGAAGGCACCACCATTATCGAAAACGCCGCGCGCGAGCCGGAAATCGTCGATACCGCCAACTTCCTCAATACGCTCGGTGCCAAAATTACCGGCATGGGCACTGACCGCATCACCATTGAGGGCGTAGAGCGCCTTGGCGGCGGCGTTTATCGCGTGCTGCCGGACCGTATCGAAACCGGGACCTTCCTGGTGGCAGCCGCCATCTCCGGTGGAAAAATTGTTTGCCGCAACGCCCAGCCGGATACGCTGGATGCCGTGCTGGCTAAACTGCGTGACGCGGGTGCGGATATTGAGCTGGGCGAAGACTGGATTAGCCTCGATATGCACGGTAAGCGTCCGAAGGCCGTTAACGTGCGCACCGCGCCGCATCCGGGCTTCCCGACAGATATGCAGGCGCAGTTCACGCTGCTGAACCTGGTGGCCGAGGGTACCGGTGTGATCACCGAAACCATCTTCGAGAACCGCTTCATGCACATCCCTGAGCTGATTCGTATGGGCGCTCATGCAGAGATTGAGAGCAACACCGCGATTTGCCACGGCGTAGAAAAGCTCTCCGGCGCGCAGGTAATGGCGACCGATTTGCGTGCATCGGCGAGCCTCGTGCTGGCAGGCTGTATTGCGGAAGGGACCACTTTTGTCGATCGCATTTACCACATCGATCGTGGTTATGAGCGTATTGAAGATAAGCTCAGCGCGCTGGGCGCGAAGATTGAGCGTGTGAAGGGCGAATAACCTTTATGCCGTTAATAAAGGGAGCGAAAGCTCCCTTTTTTTATCTGCAACATTTTCACGCTTCACTGCGTTTTTTCCTGATGAACTTCGTTTTATCAAGAAACGCGTGCGTTATGGGATCGTGGTAACGCGAGGGCCATATAACCCAGGGATCGGTATCCAGCGCCCGGGCAATAATCAACTCACCTTTCGGCCAGGGCCGGGTCAGTGCATTGGCGAGGGTGGATGAACTCAAGCCATTTTTTCGAGATTCAGCCGCCAGCGACGTCCCCTTCTTTCGCAGCCCGGCAATGATATCGGCTTGATGCCAGTCGGTATATTTCGTTTCCATAACATCTCCCTGATGAGAATCGGTTTCAACCATCGTTCGCCAACAACGCAGATTACTATACGCACATGGGAATATTTGTTCTAAAAAGTTCAGGGAGGTTGTTGTGTTTTCAGATTATGCCAAGGCTTGCGCCGCAAGGATTCGGCACTTGAAAATAGATGTTATTAGAGCTTATTGGAACTTTCCCGCGATAAATCGCGGGAAACAGAGAGTTTAACGATCGCGCTGAACGGCGATGTGGGCGAGGGCAATGAGGGCGTCGCGCCACTCAGAGTTAGGGAGAACCTGCAGCGCGGCGATGGCTTTATCCGCCTCTTCTTCGGCACGACGGCGCGTCCACTCCAGCGACCCGCACTGCGCCATTGCTTCCAGAACCGGTTCCAGAAGATGACGTCCGCTTCCCTGTTCAATTGCTTCGCGGATCATCTGTGCCTGCTCAGGCGTACCGTTATGCATCGCATGCAGCAGCGGCAGCGTCGGTTTGCCTTCGTTAAGATCATCGCCGGTATTTTTACCCAGCGTTTCGCCATCCGCGCTGTAATCGAGCAGATCGTCAATCAGCTGGAAGGCGGTGCCCAGGTAGCGGCCATAATCCTGCAGCCCCTTCTCCTGTGCCTCCGAACAGCCCGCCAGTAAACCAGAACACTGGGCGGCCGCTTCGAACAGGCGCGCGGTTTTGCTGTAAATCACCCGCATGTAGTTCTCTTCGGTAATGTTCGGGTCATTAACGTTCATCAATTGCAGCACTTCGCCTTCTGCAATCACGTTTACCGCTTCTGACATCACCTCCAGCACTTTCAGCGAGCCGAGGCTGGTCATCATCTGGAATGCACGGGTATAGATAAAATCCCCGACCAGTACGCTGGCGGCATTACCAAAGGCGGCGTTTGCCGTGGCTTTGCCGCGGCGCATATCTGATTCATCCACAACGTCGTCGTGGAGGAGGGTTGCTGTGTGGATAAATTCGATTAATGCAGCGATGGTGACATGCGCGTTGCCTTCATAGCCAACTGCGCGCGCCGCCAGTACAGCGATCATCGGACGTATGCGTTTGCCGCCGCCGCTTACGATGTAATAACCCAACTGGTTGATTAATTTCACATCCGAGTTGAGTTGTTGCAGAATCGTCGCGTTCACACCCGCCATATCTTGCGCGGTTAACTCATTGATTTTTTCTAAATTCATCGCAAAAGCCGGGCTTTCAGTCCTGTTTACCACATATCAAAAGTGGGATAACAAAGGGTTACGGGTTTGAATAGTATTGTCGATTGTACTGAAAAAACGCGCCAGATAAACGTTACCTTACACGTTGTGTTTTTTTTCTGCGAGGAGTGACGATCACACTTGTCAACGGCTCGCAATTTGCGTAATATTCGCGCCCTATTGTGAATATTTATAGCGCCCTCTGAATTAATCAGGATAGGTGCGCGGAAGCGGAGTTTTATATGTACGCGGTTTTCCAAAGTGGTGGTAAACAACACCGAGTAAGCGAAGGTCAGACCGTTCGCCTGGAAAAGCTGGACATCGCAACTGGCGAATCTGTTGAATTCGCTGAAGTTCTGATGATCGCAAACGGTGAAGAAGTCAAAATCGGCGTTCCTTTCGTTGATGGCGGCGTAATCAAAGCTGAAGTTGTTGCTCATGGTCGTGGCGAGAAAGTTAAAATCGTTAAGTTTCGTCGTCGTAAACACTACCGTAAGCAGCAGGGCCATCGTCAGTGGTTCACTGATGTGAAAATTACTGGCATCAGCGCCTAAGACCTGAGGAGAGATTTAAATGGCACATAAAAAGGCTGGCGGCTCAACTCGTAACGGTCGCGATTCAGAAGCTAAACGTCTGGGCGTAAAACGCTTCGGCGGTGAAGCAGTTCTGGCAGGTAGCATCATCGTTCGTCAACGTGGTACTAAATTCCACGCTGGTTCCAACGTAGGTTGCGGCCGTGACCACACTCTGTTCGCTTTGACTGACGGTAAAGTTAAGTTCGAAGTTAAAGGCCCGAAAAACCGTAAATTCATCAGCATCGTTGCTGAATAAGTTTTTCGCGTCCCGGTAACGGAAGAAAGCCCCGCAACACGTTGCGGGGCTTTTTACATTAGAAGCCCGGCAAAATTCGGGCAGGGAAGAAGTATGAAACAGCAGGCGGGCATCGGTATTCTCCTGGCGCTGACAACAGCGATGTGCTGGGGAGCGTTGCCGATTGCAATGAAGCAGGTGCTGGAAGTGATGGAGCCGCCGACGGTGGTCTTTTATCGCTTTTTAATGGCGGGTATTGGTCTTGGTCTGATCCTGACCTGGAAAAGAAAACTGCCGCCGCTGCGTATTTTCCGCAAGCCTCGCTGGCTGCTGCTGCTGGCAATCGCCACCGGCGGGTTGTTTGGCAACTTCATATTGTTCAGCTCTTCTCTGCAGTACGTCAGCCCGACCGCGTCGCAGGTGATTGGCCAGCTCTCGCCCGTCGGTATGATGGTCGCCAGCGTCTTTATCCTCAAAGAAAAGATGCGTATCACGCAGGTGATTGGCGCGCTGATGCTGATAAGCGGTCTGGTGATGTTTTTCAACACCAGCCTGATTGAGATCTTTACCCGGCTGACGGATTACACCTGGGGCGTTATTTTCGGCGTCGGTGCGGCGACGGTATGGGTAAGCTACGGCGTGGCGCAAAAAGTTCTTCTGCGTCGTCTGGCCTCCCAGCAGATCCTCTTTTTGCTGTACACTTTATGTACGCTTGCGCTGCTGCCACTGGCGAAGCCCGCCGTGGTGTTCCAGCTGAGCGACTGGCAACTGGCCTGTCTGGTTTTTTGCGGGCTCAACACGCTGGTTGGTTACGGCGCGCTGGCAGAAGCGATGGCGCGCTGGCAGGCGGCGCAGGTAAGCGCGTTAATTACCTTAACGCCGCTGTTTACACTGTTTTTCTCAGATTTGTTATCAATGGCCTGGCCCGATGTTTTCGCCAGACCGATGTTAAACCTTGTCGGTTATCTCGGTGCGTTTGTCGTGGTTGCGGGCGCGATGTTTTCCGCTATTGGCCATCGTCTTTTGGGACGCAGGCGTAGTCGTGAAGTGGTCGTCACTGTGCCCCGCTCAGGCGAATGAGTTACGGAGAGTAAAATGAAGTTTGTAGATGAAGCTACGATTCTGGTCGTAGCGGGTGATGGCGGTAACGGCTGCGTAAGCTTCCGCCGCGAAAAGTATATCCCGAAAGGCGGCCCTGATGGCGGCGACGGTGGCGACGGCGGTGATGTCTGGCTGGAAGCGGACGAAAACCTGAATACCCTGATCGACTACCGCTTTGAAAAATCTTTCCGCGCAGAACGTGGGCAGAACGGCCAGAGCCGTGATTGCACCGGTAAACGCGGAAAAGATATTACGGTGAAAGTACCGGTTGGTACGCGCGTGATCGACCAGGGCACTGGCGAAACCATGGGCGATATGACCAAACATGGTCAGCGCTTGATGGTGGCGAAAGGCGGCTGGCACGGTCTCGGCAACACCCGTTTTAAATCCTCGGTAAACCGTACTCCGCGTCAGAAAACGATGGGTACGCCGGGCGACAAGCGCGATCTGCAGCTGGAGCTGATGCTGCTGGCAGATGTCGGGATGCTGGGGATGCCGAATGCCGGTAAATCCACCTTTATCCGCGCGGTCTCCGCCGCAAAACCAAAAGTGGCGGATTATCCGTTTACCACGCTGGTTCCGAGCCTGGGCGTTGTTCGTATGGACAATGAGAAGAGCTTCGTGGTTGCCGATATTCCTGGGCTGATTGAGGGTGCGGCTGATGGCGCTGGCCTCGGTATCCGCTTCCTGAAACACCTTGAGCGCTGCCGTGTGCTGCTGCACCTCATCGACCTCGATCCGATCGACGGTTCCGATCCGGCAGAAAACGCCCGTATCATCGTTGGCGAGCTGGAAAAATACAGCGAGAAGCTGGCTGCCAAGCCGCGCTGGCTGGTATTTAACAAGATCGACCTGATGGATAAAGACGAAGCAGAAGCGAAAGCGAAAGCGATCGCCGAAGCGCTGGGCTGGGAAGATAAGTTCTACCTGATCTCTGCTGCCAGCCAGCAGGGCGTTAAAGACCTGTGCTGGGACGTGATGACCTTTATCATCGAAAACCCGATTGCGCAGGCGCAGGAAGAGCAGCAGCCGGAGAAAGTCGAGTTCATGTGGGATGATTATCATCGCCAGCAGCTCGAAGAGGCCGAAGCGACAGAAGAAGATGACGAAGAGTGGGATGACGACTGGGACGAAGACGACGAAGAGGGCGTCGAGTTCATCTACAAACGTTAATCTCTGCTTCCTCCCCGCTCAGGCGGGGAGAAGAGATAAAAAAATGCCGGGTCAGCATGATGCTTCCCGGCTTTTTTTATTAGTTGTTCTGATAGATATCTTTGTAGAGGCGGCTTTCGAAACGGACCAGTGGAATACGACGATTACGCTGATCGGCAGGTTCAACCGCATACCCCGATAGATACTGCACAAACGCCATTCGCTGACCGCTGGCGGTGGTGATAAAGCCTGCCAGGTTGTAGACGCCCTGCAGCGAGCCTGTTTTGGCTGATACCTTGCCGTCGACGCCCGCTTCGTGCAGCCCTGCCCGGTATTGCAGCGAGCCATCATAGCCCGCCAGCGGCAGCATCGAGATGAAGTTAAGCTCGGTATCATGCTGAGCAATATATTGCAGCACCTGCATCATGGTCGCCGGTGCCAGCAGATTATGGCGCGAGAGGCCGGAACCATCCGCAATGATGGTATTACCCAGATCGACCCCGGCCTGCTGGCGCAGGATCTGCCTCACCGCATCCGAGCCCGCTCGCCAGGTACCCGGCACGCCAAAGCGCGCATGACCAATCATGCGAAAGACGGTATCCGCAATCATGTTGTCGGACTTCTTCAGCATGATCTTCAGCAGATCGTGTAGCGGCGCGGATTGTTTACTGGCGATAACGGTACCGGGCTGATTAACCTGCGTCTGGCGCAGCAGCGTGCCGGTATAGGTAATGCCCGCCTGGGTCAGCTCCTGCTTGAGAATAGCGCCTGCATAGCTGGCACCATCCTGCACCGCAAAGGCGAGCGGCAACGGATCGGCGCGCTGGGGCAAACAGCCTGTTAACGTGAAACGGTTGAGATCGCCCGGCACTACATCGAGTTCGCAATATTGTGCTTCCGACGATCCGCGCGCCAGGGTGCGTACCTGGCTGAACATATTCACCGGATAGTAAGAGGCGACACGAATATAGGCCAAATCACCGGCGTTTTGCGCGCTATACAGCGAAATGGAGAAACAGTTGCGATCGATGATGGCGGCAGCGGGCGGGGCGCTAAAACATTGCGTCATATCGTTCCACGGCCAGCCTGGCGCTTTATCGTGACTGGCAAAGATCGAGGTATCGATCCGCACGTTGCCATCGATTTTTTGCACGCCTGACTTTTTAAGCGTTGCGACCATATTGCGAATATCCTGACGTTTTAGCGTCGGATCGCCACCAAATCGTGCAACTAAGTCGCCTTTGAGCGTACCGCCATCGACAGAACCTTTGCTTTCCAGCGTGGTTGTAAAGCGAAAGTCCGGCCCCAGTTGTAGTAGTGCAGCCAGCGCGGTGATCACTTTTTGCGTGCTCGCCGGCAACGCCATCTGTTTGGCGTGGTAATCAATTTCGGGAGCCTCGGCGCCGACCTTCTGCACCATCAACGCCAGGTTGGCACCATCCGGAAGCTGGTTGATGTACTCGTCGACATTCGCGGCCTGAACATTCAGGGCTATACTGGTGGACAATCCGATGATAAAGCTGGGAAATCGCATAATCTCGCGCTAACAAGCTGGAAACAGGCCGACATACTACGGCGCATCGACCCGGAAAGTAAACGATGACCCACGGTGAACTTCCGGTTAAAATACGTATCAAATTGAAAAATTGCGCTGACCTGGGGCTTTGTCTCCGGGTCAGTTTTCTTTTGCTCCTGCCCGGCTGTTTACGCCTGAATGCGGGGAGGTAACGCTGACGGGGTGGGGGACTACTCCTAACAGGAATGTTTAAGAGGTATAACAAATGCAAGCTATTCCGATGACCCTACGTGGTGCAGAAAAACTGCGCGAAGAGCTGGAATTTTTGAAAACCGTTCGTCGCCCTGAAATCATCGCCGCTATTGCGGACGCCCGCGAACATGGCGATCTCAAAGAGAACGCTGAATACCACGCCGCGCGTGAGCAGCAGGGCTTTTGTGAAGGCCGCATTAAAGATATCGAAGCGAAACTGTCGAATGCGCAGGTTATCGATATCTCCAAAATGCCGAAAAATGGCCGCGTCATTTTCGGTTCTACGGTGACCGTGCTGAACCTTGATAACGACGAAGAGCAAACCTACCGCATCGTTGGCGATGACGAAGCCGACTTTAAGCAGAATCTTATCTCGGTGAACTCGCCTATTGCACGCGGTCTGGTGGGGAAAGAGCAGGATGATGTGGTTGTCATTCGCACCCCTGGCGGCGAAGTGGAGTACGAAATCATCAAGGTGGAATATCTTTGATTACAGCGTCAGCGTTAATTGTTGACGGATTGTAAAGATAAGAAAAAGGCCGCATTGCGGCCTTTTATGAACTCCTGGAGCGTGGCATTTTGCTCATCTGCTGGCGGAAACCCCTCGTTTTACACTGATTTTGTGTTCAACTCAGGATATCCTTTAGCGCGGCAGCGAAATTTTACGCTCTGCGGTCGGGCGATAAAGCACCAGCGTTTTACCGATGACCTGGACATTACAGGCACCGGTTTCGCGAACGATAGCTTCCACGATCAAGGTCTTAGTTTCTCTCTCTTCAGAGGCGATCTTCACCTTGATAAGTTCATGGTGCTCAAGCGCTTGTTCGATCTCGGCCAGTACCCCTTCGGTCAAACCATTGTTGCCAAGCATAACTACCGGCTTGAGCGGATGTGCCAGACCTTTCAGGTGCTGTTTTTGTTTAGTACTCAGATTCATCGTATATTTTGCTTACGTTGGGATTGAAAACGGGTCATTCTACCGCCATCTCCTCTGTATCGCCAAATTGCGCGTCGAAATTTCTCGGTGACGCCGATGAAACCGGATGGAAAGTTAAATGACAGGTAAAAAGCGTTCTGCCAGTTCAAGCCGCTGGCTTCAGGAACACTTTAGCGATAAATATGTTCTTCAGGCGCAGAAAAAAGGGTTACGTTCCCGTGCCTGGTTTAAACTTGATGAAATACAGCAAAGTGACAAGATTTTTAAACCGGGGATGACCGTGGTTGACCTGGGTGCTGCACCCGGTGGATGGTCGCAATATGCGGTCACACAGATTGGTGGGAACGGGCGCATTATCGCGTGCGATCTTTTACCGATGGATCCAATCGTCGGCGTAGACTTCCTTCAGGGCGATTTTCGTGATGAATTAGTTCTGAAAGCGTTACTGGAACGTGTTGGTGACAGTAAAGTTCAGGTTGTCATGTCAGATATGGCTCCTAATATGAGCGGAACGCCAGCGGTGGATATTCCCCGCTCTATGTATCTGGTAGAGCTGGCGCTGGAGATGTGCCGCGATGTGTTAGCGCCAGGCGGTAATTTTTTAGTGAAAGTGTTCCAGGGCGAAGGTTTCGATGAGTACCTTACGGAAATTCGCTCCCTGTTTACGAAGGTTAAAGTGCGTAAACCGGACTCTTCGCGTGCTCGTTCGCGCGAAGTGTATATTGTAGCGACCGGGCGAAAATGATACCCCGTTGATTTCGGCCTTCGGTTTGAATGAAACGGGATATGTTGTATCCTGCCGCTGTTTTTAACACAGTTGTAATATGAGGTTAATCCCTTGAGTGACATGGCGAAAAACCTAATACTCTGGCTGGTCATTGCCGTCGTGCTGATGTCAGTATTCCAGAGCTTTGGGCCCAGCGAGTCAAATGGCCGTAAGGTGGATTACTCTACCTTCCTGCAAGAGGTCAACCAGGACCAGGTTCGCGAAGCGCGTATCAACGGACGTGAGATCAACGTTACCAAGAAAGATAGTAACCGTTACACGACTTACATCCCGGTCAACGATCCTAAACTGCTCGATAACCTGCTGACCAAAAACGTCAAGGTTGTGGGTGAACCACCTGAAGAACCGAGCCTGCTCGGTAACATCTTCATCTCCTGGTTCCCGATGCTGTTGCTGATTGGGGTATGGATTTTCTTCATGCGCCAGATGCAGGGCGGCGGTGGCAAAGGCGCCATGTCGTTCGGTAAGAGCAAAGCGCGCATGCTGACTGAAGATCAGATCAAAACCACTTTTGCTGACGTCGCGGGCTGCGATGAAGCTAAAGAGGAAGTGGGCGAGCTGGTTGAATATCTGCGTGAGCCGAGCCGTTTCCAGAAACTGGGCGGTAAAATCCCGAAAGGCGTCCTGATGGTCGGCCCTCCGGGTACCGGTAAAACGCTGCTGGCGAAAGCGATCGCCGGCGAAGCAAAAGTGCCGTTCTTTACGATTTCCGGTTCTGACTTTGTTGAAATGTTTGTCGGCGTGGGCGCATCCCGCGTACGCGACATGTTTGAACAAGCCAAGAAAGCCGCACCGTGCATCATCTTTATCGATGAGATTGACGCCGTAGGCCGTCAGCGTGGCGCAGGTTTAGGCGGTGGTCATGATGAACGTGAGCAGACCCTGAACCAGATGCTGGTTGAGATGGATGGTTTCGAAGGCAATGAAGGCATTATCGTTATTGCTGCGACCAACCGTCCGGACGTACTGGACCCGGCGCTGCTGCGTCCAGGCCGTTTCGACCGTCAGGTTGTCGTTGGGCTGCCGGACGTTCGCGGTCGCGAGCAGATCCTGAAAGTGCATATGCGCCGTGTGCCGCTGTCGCCGGATATTGACGCTGCGATCATCGCGCGTGGTACTCCGGGCTTCTCCGGTGCGGATCTGGCCAACCTGGTCAACGAAGCTGCGTTGTTTGCTGCGCGCGGTAACAAACGCGTTGTCTCAATGGTTGAGTTCGAAAAAGCGAAAGACAAAATCATGATGGGTGCGGAACGTCGCTCCATGGTGATGACGGAAGCGCAGAAAGAGTCCACCGCGTATCATGAAGCGGGCCATGCGATTATTGGTCGACTGGTGCCGGAGCACGATCCGGTACATAAAGTGACGATTATTCCGCGCGGTCGTGCGCTGGGCGTAACCTTCTTCCTGCCGGAAGGGGATGCGATTAGCGCCAGCCGTCAGAAGCTGGAGAGCCAGATCTCTACGCTCTACGGCGGTCGTCTCGCAGAAGAGATCATCTACGGTGTTGAGCATGTTTCTACCGGTGCGTCGAACGACATTAAAGTCGCGACCAACCTGGCACGTAACATGGTGACGCAGTGGGGCTTCTCGGACAAACTGGGTCCGCTGCTCTACGCCGAAGAAGAGGGCGAAGTGTTCCTCGGACGTTCCGTCGCGAAAGCGAAACATATGTCTGATGAAACCGCGCGTATTATCGACCAGGAAGTGAAGGCGCTGATTGAACGTAACTACAATCGCGCACGCCAGATCCTGAATGAGAACATGGATATTCTCCATGCGATGAAAGATGCTCTGATGAAATATGAGACCATCGACGCACCGCAGATTGATGACCTGATGTCTCGTCGTGATGTACGTCCGCCAGCGGGCTGGGAAGATCCTGGCGCGAATAACTCTGACAATAACGGTACCCCGCGCGCGCCGCGTCCGGTTGATGAACCGCGTACGCCGAACCCGGGCAACACCATGTCAGAGCAGTTTGGCGACAAATAAGCTTTCTGCAATTGATGAACTGTCTGTAATGAAACCCTGGGGCCTGCTCCGGGGTTTTTCTTTTCTGTTCAACCGTAATACCTTCAGGGACTTCAGTCATGAAACTTCATGCCCAGGGCTCCACACTTGAGCTGTCTCATCCCCACGTGATGGGGATCCTCAACGTCACGCCGGACTCCTTTTCTGATGGCGGTAGCCACAACACGCTGATTGAGGCGGTCAAACATGCCAACCTGATGATTAACGCAGGGGCGACCATTGTGGATATCGGCGGTGAATCTACGCGACCTGGTGCCGCGGAAGTGAGCATTGAAGAGGAACTGGCGCGCGTCATCCCGGTTGTGGAAGCGATAGCGCAGCGTTTTGAAGTGTGGATCTCGGTTGATACGTCAAAGCCTGAAGTGATCCGTGAAGCCGCGCGGGCAGGCGCGCACATCATCAATGATATTCGCTCTTTGACAGAGCCTGGCGCGCTTGAAGCGGCGGCACAAACCGGATTGCCTGTCTGCCTGATGCATATGCAGGGTCAACCGAAGACGATGCAGGAAGCGCCAAAGTATGATGACGTCTTTGCCGACGTGAACCGCTTTTTTGTGGAGAATATTGCGCGCTGTGAACGTGCGGGGATCGCAAAAGAAAAATTGTTGCTCGACCCTGGGTTCGGTTTCGGTAAGAATCTCTCCCACAATTATGCGCTGCTTGCCCGGTTAGGCGAGTTTCACCACTTCGGCTTACCGTTGTTGGTAGGAATGTCGCGTAAGTCGATGATCGGCCAGTTATTAAATGTCGGGCCCGCAGAGCGGTTAAGCGGCAGCCTGGCATGTGCAGTGATTGCTGCGATGCAGGGTGCGCAGATTATTCGTGTCCATGACGTAAAAGAAACGGTAGAAGCTATGCGGGTGGTGGAAGCCACACTGTCAGCGAAGGAAAATAAACGCTATGAGTAATCGTAAATATTTTGGCACTGATGGCATTCGTGGCCGTGTTGGCGACGCACCTATCACCCCTGATTTCGTCCTCAAGCTGGGCTGGGCCGCGGGCAAGGTGCTGGCGCGTCACGGCTCACGTAAAATTATTATCGGCAAAGATACCCGCATCTCGGGCTATATGCTGGAATCGGCACTGGAAGCGGGGCTCGCCGCTGCTGGTCTCTCTGCTTCCTTTACTGGACCGATGCCGACACCTGCCGTCGCTTACCTGACCCGTACCTTCCGTGCGGAAGCGGGTATCGTCATTTCTGCTTCCCATAACCCGTTCTATGACAACGGGATCAAGTTCTTCTCCATTGACGGTACTAAGCTGCCGGACGCGGTTGAAGAGGCGATTGAAGCGGAGATGGAGAAAGAGCTGACCTGCGTTGACTCTGCCGAATTGGGTAAAGCCAGCCGTATCGTCGATGCCGCTGGCCGTTATATTGAGTTCTGCAAAGCGACCTTCCCGAATGAGCTAAGCCTCAACAGCCTGAAAATTGTGGTGGATTGTGCCAATGGCGCGACATACCACATCGCCCCGAATGTCTTCCGCGAGCTGGGTGCTAAAGTCATTGCGATTGGCTGCGATCCGGATGGCGTCAACATCAATGAAAAATGTGGTGCGACAGATGTGAAAGCGCTGCAAGATCGTGTTCTGGCAGAGAAGGCGGATCTGGGCATCGCTTTTGACGGCGATGGCGATCGCGTGATCATGGTTGACCACGAAGGTAATAAAGTCGATGGCGACCAGATTATGTATATCATCGCGCGTGAAGGCCTGCGTCAGGGGCAGTTGCGCGGTGGTGCGGTCGGCACGCTGATGAGCAATATGGGGCTCGAACTGGCGCTTAAGCAACTGGGCATTCCCTTTGCGCGCGCGAAAGTGGGCGACCGTTACGTGCTGGAAAAAATGCAGGAGAAAGGTTGGCGCATCGGTGCGGAAAACTCAGGCCATGTGATCCTGCTGGATAAAACCACCACTGGCGACGGAATTGTTGCCGGGTTACAGGTTGTCGCGGCGATGGTGCGTAACCATATGACGCTGCACGATCTCTGCAGCGGCATGAAAATGTTCCCGCAGGTTCTGGTGAATGTCCGCTTTACCGCTGGTAATGGCGATCCGCTGGAAGATGAGAACGTTAAAACCGTGATGGCAGAGGTTGAAGCGACGCTGGGGAACCGTGGTCGCGTGCTGTTGCGTAAGTCTGGCACTGAGCCATTGATCCGCGTAATGGTTGAAGGCGAGGATGAAGCGCAGGTTACCGCGCTGGCTAATCGCATTGCCGATGCCGTTAAAGCGGTTTAACGATTCGGTAAGTGGCTAAAAAGGCAGCTTTTGCTGCCTCTATCTTCGCCATGTTGCGAGCTTTTGCTGTTTTTTTCCGCACTTGATAAAAAGCGTCGAAATTGCCCTTGCGCAGGTCAGTCGCTTTAGTTAGTATTCACACCCGCTTCAGTGGGAAAGCATGAAACATCCCGCGTTATTGGTTTGAAGCATTGGCTGCGGCAACCCCGCAAGGAACAGGTTGATTATGTACGAAGCTCTTTTAGTAGTTTTCCTTATTGTGGCTCTGGCTCTTGTAGCTCTGATTATGCTGCAGCAAGGTAAAGGCGCTGACATGGGAGCCTCCTTTGGCGCTGGCGCGTCCGGTACGCTGTTCGGTTCAAGTGGTTCTGGTAACTTCATGACTCGTGCAACTGCTGTGCTGGCAACACTGTTCTTTATTATTAGCCTTGTGCTGGGCAACATTAACAGCAATAAAACCAATAAGGGAAGCGAGTGGGAAAATCTGAGCGCACCGGCGAAGAGTGAACAGACTCAGCCAGCAGCGCCGGCTAAGCCGACCAGCGATATCCCGCAGTAAGTTGTGAGAAGTAAGTCGTGCCGAGGTGGTGGAATTGGTAGACACGCTACCTTGAGGTGGTAGTGCCCAATAGGGCTTACGGGTTCAAGTCCCGTCCTCGGTACCAATATTCCGAAAGAAAGACATCGAAAGATGTCTTTTTTTTCGTCTGTCGTTTGTGTGCCTGAATGGTTTGGCTACTCAACCGACAATAAAAAAGCGCCCGCAGGCGCTTTTTGCATTTCAGTGGCGGCGATTATTTCTTATCGCTGTGCTCCAGGTTTTCAACCTGCGGCAGGCCATTACCTGCGGTGGTGGAGATCAGGCCAGTCTGTACATAGTTGAAGAGCTTGGCACGGGTATCGGTAATGTCGAGGTTACGCATCGTCAGCTGACCAATACGATCGTCCGGAGAGAATACCGAGTCGCCTTTCTCCATGGTCAGACGTTCTGCCTGGTAGGTCAGGTTGTCGGAAACCGTATTCAGAATTGAGTAGTCATTCCCGCGACGCAGCTCGAGCGTCACTTCGCCAGTAATGGCACTTGCCACCCAACGTTGCAGGGCATCACGCAGCATCAGCGCTTGCGGATCGAACCAGCGGCCCTGATAGAGCAGGCGTCCGAGCTGACGGCCGTGCGCATGATACTGTTCAATGGTGTCTTCGTTATGAATGCCGGTCAGCAGACGTTCATAGGCGATATGCAGCAGCGCCATCCCCGGGGCTTCATAGATACCGCGGCTTTTCGCTTCAATGATACGGTTTTCGATCTGATCGCTCATGCCCAGACCGTGACGGCCACCAATACGGTTGGCTTCCATCATCAGTTCGACATCGTCGCTGAAAGTTTTGCCGTTCAGCGCGACAGGATGGCCCTGTTCAAAACGTACGGTAACTTCCTCGGCCGGGATCTTCACACTCTCATCCCAGAACTTCACGCCCATAATCGGGTTAACGATTTTGACGCTGGAGTTGAGGAATTCGAGATCTTTCGCTTCGTGGGTGGCACCCAGCATATTGGAGTCCGTCGAGTAGGCTTTTTCGGCTGACATTTTGTAGTCGAAGCCCGATGCGGTCATGAATTCGGACATTTCCTGACGGCCGCCCAGCTCGTCGATAAAGTCAGTATCGAGCCACGGTTTGTAGATCTTCAGTTCGGCATTGGTCAGCAGGCCGTAACGATAGAAACGTTCGATATCGTTGCCTTTATAAGTGCTGCCGTCACCCCAGATGTTGACGCCATCCTCTTTCATTGCCGCAACCAGCATGGTGCCGGTTACCGCACGACCGAGTGGGGTGGTATTGAAATAGGTCAAGCCGCCGGTGGTGTTGTGGAACGCACCGCACTGAATAGCCGCGATGCCTTCAGCGACCAGCTGTTTACGACAATCGATCAGGCGAGCATTTTCCGCACCGTACTCTTTCGCGCGACGCGGGATCGCCTCATAGTCATCCTCGTCAGGCTGGCCCAGGTTAGCAGTATATGCATAAGGAACTGCGCCTTTCTGACGCATCCACAGCAGCGCTGCGCTGGTGTCCAGACCGCCTGAAAAAGCAATACCAATACGTTGACCTGCGGGAAGATGCTTGAGAATCGTTGTCATAAAAAAATCCCTGCTTGATAGACTGATGGTGAGAGACTTAACAGCCACGCCACGCTATTTACACCACTCATTCTTACTTCTTTAGTGAATGGTTATGCAAAATAAATGAGTTTTCATTTAATCATCTTTTGGCGCGCACCGGAAGAGAGAAGCGCAATTTTCATTGTATAACTGAAAGAAAAAGCGGCATCTGTGCATAAAAACTCTCTTAATAATATGCAACAACGGCGGAGCACGTGATGCTATAGATGAGCGGTTGACACAACGCGATGTTTTTCAATATACTGCAAGCCGGTTTTACGTCCCGTCTTCGGTACCAAATCCCAGCATTATTTGCAAGTTGACGCTCAATCGAGTAAAATTTGCCACGTTTCAGGCGCGGGGTGGAGCAGCCTGGTAGCTCGTCGGGCTCATAACCCGAAGGTCGTCGGTTCAAATCCGGCCCCCGCAACCACTTTCCCTTAGTGTTCTTTTTCAAATATACTGTGAAGACTTAACGCCTTCTTTAGCGGGATTTGAAAAGAGTTCTTCCGGAAGGTTATCCAGGCCGCAGTTGCGGC
Organism: Kosakonia sp. Marseille-Q7440; assembly: GCF_965119485.1. Taxonomy (NCBI): domain Bacteria; kingdom Pseudomonadati; phylum Pseudomonadota; class Gammaproteobacteria; order Enterobacterales; family Enterobacteriaceae; genus Kosakonia; species Kosakonia sp. Marseille-Q7440. Next base: position 680,270 of record NZ_CBCPLT010000002.1, read on the forward strand.
TATAGGGTTCAGTTATTTAAAGCCCCGATTTATCGGGGTTTTTTGTTATCTGAGTACGAAATAACTGGGCTATATGCCCTTTTTTTATGTCTTGGGGGTGGACTTGTCCACATTAGAGCAAAAATTAACAGAGATGATTACGGCGCCGGTTGAAGCACTGGGCTACGAACTGGTCGGTATCGAATTTGTGCGTGGTCGCACATCTACACTGCGCATCTATATTGATAGTGAAGATGGCATCAATGTTGATGATTGCGCTGATGTCAGCCACCAGGTCAGTGCGGTACTGGATGTCGAAGATCCCATTACCGTAGCGTATAACCTGGAAGTTTCCTCACCAGGTCTTGAGCGACCTTTGTTTACGGCTGAGCACTACGCGCGCTTTAAGGGCGACGAAGTTTCGCTGGTGCTGCGGATGGCGGTGCAGAACCGTCGTAAGTGGCAGGGCATCATTAAAGATGTCGATGGCGAAATGATCACCGTTACGGTCGAAGGTAAAGATGAAGTGTTCGCCTTGAGCAATATTCAAAAAGCGAACCTGGTCCCCCACTTTTAACAGTCTGGATTGAGGTGAAAGGCCCCCAATGAACAAAGAAATTTTGGCTGTTGTTGAAGCTGTTTCTAACGAAAAGTCGCTTCCGCGTGAAAAAATCTTTGAAGCGCTGGAAAGTGCTCTGGCTACAGCAACCAAGAAAAAATATGAGCAAGAGATTGATGTGCGTGTAAGCATCGATCGCAAAAGCGGTGATTTCGACACATTCCGTCGCTGGCTGATCGTAGAAGAAGTGACGCAGCCGACGCGTGAAATCACTCTCGAAGCGGCACGTTACGAAGATGAGAGCCTGAACCTCGACGATTACGTTGAAGATCAGATTGAATCCGTGACGTTTGACCGTATCACCACCCAAACCGCGAAGCAGGTTATCGTACAGAAAGTACGTGAAGCAGAGCGCGCAATGGTTGTCGATCAGTTCCGCGAACACGAAGGTGAAATCATCACCGGCGTGGTGAAAAAAGTGAACCGCGACAACATCACGCTGGATCTGGGTAGCAACGCTGAAGCCGTGATCCTGCGCGAAGATATGCTGCCGCGTGAAAACTTCCGTCCGGGCGACCGCATTCGCGGCGTGCTGTACGCAGTGCGCCCTGAAGCGCGCGGTGCGCAGCTGTTCGTTACGCGTTCCAAGCCGGAAATGCTGATCGAACTGTTCCGCATTGAAGTGCCAGAAATCGGCGAAGAAGTTATCGAGATTAAAGCCGCAGCCCGCGATCCGGGTTCTCGTGCCAAAATTGCGGTGAAAACCAACGACAAGCGTATCGACCCGGTTGGGGCATGCGTTGGTATGCGTGGTGCCCGCGTTCAGGCCGTTTCTACCGAACTCGGCGGCGAACGTATCGATATCGTACTGTGGGACGACAACCCGGCCCAGTTCGTTATCAACGCGATGGCACCGGCTGATGTTGCTTCTATCGTGGTGGATGAAGATAAGCACACCATGGATATTGCTGTTGAAGCGGGCAACCTGGCGCAGGCGATTGGCCGTAACGGTCAGAACGTGCGTCTCGCGTCTCAGCTGAGCGGCTGGGAACTCAACGTTATGACCGTTGAAGATCTGCAGTCCAAGCATCAGGCTGAGGCTCACGCAGCGATTGATACCTTCACCCGTTATCTGGACATTGACGAAGATTTCGCCACTGTTCTGGTCGAAGAAGGTTTCTCAACGCTGGAAGAACTGGCCTATGTGCCAATCAAAGAGCTGCTGGAAATCGATGGCCTGGATGAAGACACCGTCGAAGCGCTGCGTGATCGTGCGAAAAGCGCACTGACTACTCTGGCGCTGGCGCAGGAAGAAAGCCTGGGGAATAAAGAACCGGCTGAAGACCTGCTGAACCTGGACGGTCTGGATCGTGCACTGGCTTTCAAACTGGCTGCTCGTGGTGTTTGTACGCTGGAAGACCTCGCCGAGCAAGGTGTGGATGACCTGAGCGATATCGAAGGGTTAACTGCCGACAAAGCCGGTGAGCTCATCATGGCCGCGCGTAATATTTGCTGGTTTGGTGACGAAGCGTAATAAACTGTAGCAGGAAGGAACAGCATGACAGATGTAACCGTAAAAACGCTGGCCGCTGAGATTCAAACCTCTGTGGACCGCCTGGTACAGCAATTTGCTGATGCAGGGATCCGCAAGTCTGCTGATGATTCAGTGACGGCGCAGGAAAAACAGACGCTGTTAGCGCATCTGAACCGTGAACACGGTTCTGCGCCTGATAAGCTGACGTTGCAGCGCAAAACGCGCAGCACATTAAATATTCAGGGCACCGGTGGGAAAAGTAAATCGGTGCAGATCGAAGTCCGTAAAAAGCGCACCTTTGTAAAACGCGATCCACAAGAGGCTGAACGTCTCGCTGCGGAAGAAGAGGCGATGCGTGAAGCGGAGGAGAAGGCCCGTCGTGAAGCAGAGGAAGCCGCTGAGCGAGAAGCCGAGGAAAAAGCCAAGCGTGAAGCCGAAGTGCGTCTGAAACGTGAAGCTGAAGAAAAAGCTAAACGCGAAAATGCCGAAAGCACGAAACGCGAAGCTGCGGAAAATAGCAAAGTGAGCAACCATCAAACTGACGAAGTGACCAGGGCAGCCCAGACGGAAAAAGCCCGTCGTGAATCCGAAGCGCAGGAACTCAAGCGTAAAGCGGAAGAAGAGGCTCGTCGTAAACTGGAAGAAAATGCACGTCGCGTAGCGGAAGAAGCCCGTCGAATGGCAGAACAGAACGAAGCAACCTGGACGGCAACGCCAGGCGAAGAAGAAGAGACGACCGGCGATTATCACGTCACCACCTCCCAGCATGCACGTCAGGCTGAAGATGATAACGATCGTGAAGTCGAAGGTGGCCGCGGCCGTACCCGTACCGCTAAAGCCCCGCGTCCGAAGAAAGGCAACAAGCACTCTGAAAGCAAAGCTGACCGTGAAGAAGCGCGTGCCGCGGTTCGCGGTGGTAAAGGCGGCCGTCAGCGTAAAGGCTCTGCACTGCAGCAGGGCTTCAACAAACCGGCCCAGGCCGTTAACCGTGACGTTGTGATCGGTGAAACCCTGACCGTCGGCGAGCTGGCTAACAAAATGGCAGTTAAAGGCTCTCAGGTCATCAAAGCGATGATGAAACTGGGCGCGATGGCAACCATCAACCAGGTCATCGACCAGGAAACCGCACAGCTGGTTGCGGAAGAGATGGGCCACAAAGTTATCCTGCGTCGTGAAAACGAACTGGAAGAAGCGGTAATGAGCGACCGTGACACAGGTGCTGCGGTTGAACCGCGCGCGCCGGTCGTGACCATCATGGGTCACGTTGACCACGGTAAAACCTCGCTGCTGGACTACATTCGTTCAACGAAAGTGGCATCCGCTGAAGCGGGTGGCATTACCCAGCACATCGGTGCTTACCACGTTGAAACCGACAACGGCATGATCACCTTCCTGGATACCCCAGGCCACGCCGCGTTTACCGCAATGCGTGCCCGTGGTGCTCAGGCAACGGATATCGTTGTTCTGGTTGTTGCAGCAGACGATGGCGTGATGCCGCAGACTATCGAAGCTATTCAGCACGCGAAAGCGGCGAAAGTGCCGGTTGTTGTTGCGGTGAACAAAATCGATAAACCGGAAGCCGATCCGGATCGCGTTAAAAACGAACTCTCTCAGTACGGGATCATTCCGGAAGAGTGGGGCGGCGAAAGCCAGTTCGTTCACGTCTCCGCGAAAGCCGGTACCGGTATCGACGACCTGCTGGATGCAATTCTGCTGCAGGCTGAAGTTCTGGAACTGCACGCTGTCCGTAACGGCATGGCGAGCGGTGTTGTTATCGAATCCTTCCTCGATAAAGGTCGTGGTCCGGTAGCTTCCGTGCTGGTACGTGAAGGTACGCTGCATAAAGGCGACATCGTACTGTGCGGCTTCGAATATGGCCGTGTGCGTGCGATGCGTGACGAGCTGGGTCGCGAAGTGACCGAAGCGGGTCCGTCCATTCCGGTGGAAATCCTCGGTCTTTCCGGCGTTCCGGCGGCGGGTGACGAAGCCACCGTGGTACGTGACGAGAAGAAAGCGCGTGAAGTTGCGCTCTATCGTCAGGGCAAATTCCGCGAAGTTAAACTGGCTCGCCAGCAGAAATCTAAGCTGGAGAACATGTTTGCCAACATGACCGAAGGCGAAGTGCACGAAGTGAACATCGTGCTGAAAGCTGACGTTCAGGGCTCCGTGGAAGCGATCTCCGACTCACTGCTGAAACTTTCTACTGAAGAAGTGAAAGTGAAGATTGTCGGCTCCGGCGTAGGTGGTATCACCGAAACCGACGCCACGCTCGCAGCTGCGTCCAACGCTATCCTGGTTGGCTTCAACGTTCGTGCCGATGCCTCTGCGCGTCGCGTGATCGAAGCGGAAGGTCTGGATCTGCGCTACTACTCCGTCATCTATAACCTGATCGACGAAGTGAAAGCGGCGATGAGCGGTATGCTCTCACCTGAGCTGAAACAGCAGATCATCGGTCTGGCTGAAGTGCGCGATGTGTTCAAATCGCCGAAATTCGGCGCGGTCGCTGGCTGTATGGTTACCGAAGGCGTCGTCAAACGTCACAACCCGATCCGCGTCCTGCGCGACAACGTGGTTATCTATGAAGGCGAGCTGGAATCCCTGCGCCGCTTCAAAGATGACGTTAACGAAGTCCGTAACGGCATGGAGTGTGGTATCGGCGTTAAGAACTACAATGACGTACGTACCGGCGATATGATCGAAGTCTTCGAAATTATCGAAATTAAGCGCTCTATCGAATAATCGACGCATTAGCGCAACGTAGGCCGGGAGCGAAGCGCCACCCGGCAAGAGATATCTAAAGGGGCTACGGCCCCTTTTTAGTCTGGAGAAGTAATATGGCGAAAGAATTTGGTCGCCCGCAGCGCGTCGCTCAGGAGTTGCAAAAAGAGATTGCCACTATCCTGCAGCGTGAAATCAAAGATCCGCGCCTGGGCATGATGACCACCGTATCCGGTGTCGAAGTCTCCCGCGATCTGGCGTATGCCAAAGTGTTCGTGACCTTCCTGAATGACAAAGATGAAGAGTCGATCAAAGCGGGCATTAAAGCCCTGCACGACGCTTCTGGTTTTATCCGCTCCCTGCTGGGGAAAGCGATGCGTCTGCGTATCGTGCCGGAACTGACATTCTTCTACGACAACTCGCTGGTTGAAGGGATGCGCATGTCGAACCTGGTCACCAGCGTGGTGAAGCATGACGATGAACGTCGTGTGAACCCGGACGACAGCAAGGAGGACTGATGAGTCGTCCTCGTCGTCGCGGTCGCGACGTGCATGGCGTACTGCTGCTGGATAAGCAGCAGGGCGCATCAAGCAATGATGTCCTGCAGAAAGTAAAGCGCCTCTATAATGCCAACCGCGCGGGTCACACCGGCGCGCTGGATCCGCTGGCAACCGGCATGCTGCCGATTTGCCTCGGTGAGGCGACGAAATTTTCCCAGTATCTGCTGGATTCCGATAAGCGTTACCGGGTGATTGCCCGTCTTGGTCAGCGCACCGATACGTCGGATGCCGATGGCCAGGTCGTTGAAGAGCGCCCGGTGACCTTTACCGCCACAGAGCTGGCGAGTGCGCTGGAGAGCTTCCGCGGTAACACGCAGCAAATCCCTTCGATGTACTCGGCCCTGAAGTATCAGGGCAAGAAGCTTTACGAGTATGCGCGGCAGGGCATTGAAGTGCCGCGTGAAGCGCGCCCTATCACCGTGTATGAACTGCTGTTTATTCGTCATGAAGGTGATGAGCTCGAGCTGGAAATCCACTGCTCCAAAGGGACTTACATTCGCACGATTATTGACGATCTGGGCGAGAAGCTGGGCTGCGGCGCGCACGTAATCTATTTGCGTCGTCTGGCGGTCAGCCGTTACCCGATTGAGCGGATGGTTACCCTTGAGCAGTTGCAGGAGTTAGTCCAGCAGGCCGAGCAGCAGGACGTTCCTGCGGCAGAGCTGCTCGATCCGCTGTTGATGCCGATGGATAGCCCGGCGTCCGACTTCCCTGTTGTAAACATTCCCATCGTGGTTGCTGCCTATTTCAAAAACGGCCAACCGGTACGCGCTTCCACTACGCCGGCCGAAGGGCTGGTCCGCGTGACGGAAGGCGAAGAGGGTAAGTTTATCGGCATGGGCGAAATTGATGATCAGGGACGAGTTGCGCCGCGTCGTCTGGTTGTTGAGTATCCTGCTGACTGACGGGCTTACCTTGCGGGAATGCCCGACTACGAGTAGAATATTGCCGCTTAACGCCGGGCTATGTATTTAACATACCCGGCGTTAAACCTGGGGGAGCTGAATTAGAGATCGGCACCCTGTCATTCTTATATCACTGGAGTTGAAAATGTCTCTAAGCGTTGAAGCTAAAGCAAAAATCGTTTCCGAGTTTGGTCGTGGTTCTAACGACAGCGGTTCTACCGAAGTTCAGGTTGCACTGCTGACTGCTCAGATTAACCACCTGCAGGGTCACTTTGCAGAGCACAAAAAAGATCACCACAGCCGTCGTGGTCTGCTGCGTATGGTTTCTCAGCGTCGTAAACTGCTCGACTATCTGAAACGTAAAGACGTTGCACGCTACACCGCGCTGATCGAGCGTCTGGGTCTGCGTCGCTAAGTCTGGCGAGTTTCAAGAAGGGGCCTTTACGGCCCCTTTTTTCAACCAGGCGGCAGCAATTGGCACTAAACTGATGTATTGTTGCCAGGTATGATCTTCATTGCAGAGGTTCGCGCGGCTAATGAGAGGCTTTATCCGTAATGGGCGGGTTAAGGTTGTCATTAGTCGCGAGGATGCAAGAAGGTCCGGTTTAATTATCAGCACGCCCTGGGTGTGCTGATGTTCATTAAGAAAGGATAGAATTTTGCTGAATCCGATCATTCGTAAATTCCAATATGGTCAACACACCGTCACGCTGGAAACCGGCATGATGGCCCGTCAGGCAACCGCTGCCGTGATGGTAAGCATGGACGACACCGCGGTATTCGTTACCGTTGTTGGCCAGAAAAAAGCAAAACCAGGTCAGGACTTCTTCCCGCTGACCGTTAACTACCAGGAGCGTACCTACGCTGCCGGTAAAATCCCGGGTGGCTTCTTCCGTCGTGAAGGCCGTCCGAGCGAAGGCGAAACCCTGATCGCGCGTCTGATTGACCGCCCGGTTCGCCCGCTGTTCCCGGAAGGTTTCGTCAACGAAGTCCAGGTTATCGCTACCGTAGTTTCCGTTAACCCGCAGGTTAACCCGGATATCGTAGCGATGATTGGTGCTTCTGCTGCACTGTCTCTCTCTGGTATTCCGTTCAATGGCCCGATCGGCGCCGCGCGCGTTGGTTACATCAACGACCAGTATGTGCTGAACCCGACTCAGGAAGAGCTGAAATCCAGCAAGCTGGATCTGGTTGTTGCCGGTACCGAAGCAGCTGTGCTGATGGTTGAATCCGAAGCAGAACTGCTGAGCGAAGATCAGATGCTGGGCGCGGTGGTTTATGGCCACGAGCAGCAGCAGATTGTTATTCAGAACATCAACGATCTGGTGAAAGAAGCGGGTAAACCGCGCTGGGACTGGCAGCCGGAAGCGGTCAACGAAGCGCTGAACGCGCGCGTTGCAGCGCTGGCAGAATCCCGTCTGAGCGATGCTTACCGCATCACCGACAAACAGGAGCGTTACGCTCAGGTTGACGTGATCAAATCTGAAACCATCGCGACGCTGGTTGCAGAAGATGAGACCCTGGACGCTAACGAGCTGGGCGAAATCCTGCACGCTATCGAGAAAAACGTTGTTCGTAGCCGCGTACTGGCAGGCGAACCGCGTATCGATGGCCGCGAAAAAGATATGATCCGTGGTCTGGACGTTCGTACCGGCGTTCTGCCGCGTACTCACGGCTCCGCGCTCTTTACCCGTGGCGAAACGCAGGCGCTGGTAACAGCAACCCTGGGTACCGCACGTGACGCGCAGAACATCGACGAACTGATGGGCGAGCGCACTGACAGCTTCCTGTTCCACTACAACTTCCCTCCGTACTCCGTAGGTGAAACCGGTATGGTCGGTTCGCCGAAGCGTCGTGAAATTGGTCACGGTCGTCTGGCGAAACGCGGCGTGCTGGCTGTTATGCCGGAAGCTGATAAATTCCCGTACACCGTGCGTGTGGTTTCTGAAATCACCGAATCCAACGGTTCCTCTTCCATGGCTTCCGTGTGCGGCGCATCGCTGGCACTGATGGATGCAGGCGTACCGGTGAAAGCCGCTGTTGCCGGTATCGCAATGGGCCTGGTGAAAGAGGGCGAAAACTTTGTCGTTCTGTCTGACATTCTGGGCGATGAAGATCACCTGGGCGACATGGACTTTAAAGTGGCCGGTTCCCGCGACGGTATCTCTGCGCTGCAGATGGATATCAAAATCGAAGGCATCACCAAAGAGATCATGCAGGTTGCGCTGAACCAGGCGAAAGGTGCACGTCTGCATATCCTCGGCGTGATGGAGCAGGCGATTAACGCGCCGCGTGGCGATATCTCTGAGTTTGCGCCGCGTATCCACACCATCAAGATCAACCCGGACAAGATCAAAGACGTTATCGGTAAAGGCGGCTCCGTTATCCGTGCCCTGACCGAAGAGACCGGCACGACCATCGAAATCGAAGATGACGGTACCGTGAAAATCGCGGCAACCGACGGCGACAAAGCGAAATTCGCGATTCGTCGTATCGAAGAGATCACCGCTGAAATCGAAGTGGGCCGTATCTACAACGGTAAAGTCACCCGTATCGTCGACTTTGGTGCGTTTGTTGCCATCGGTGGCGGTAAAGAGGGCCTGGTACACATTTCTCAGATCGCCGATAAGCGCGTAGAGAAAGTGACCGACTACCTGCAGATGGGTCAGGAAGTACCGGTGAAAGTTCTGGAAGTTGACCGCCAGGGCCGTATTCGTCTAAGCATTAAAGAAGCAACTGAACAAACTCAGCCTGCTGAAGCGTCAGAAGCGCCGCAAGCAGAACTGGGCGAGTAAGGTTTGCCTTTGCCCTCCGCGCAGGCGGAGGGCTTATTCTCAGGCAGGACGCCATGTTTGCAGCCGGGGGACAGGACGTTCATCCAATTGTTGTCTTCGGGAGTAGGAAATGAAGCCTTTTTTGCGCTGGTGTTTCGTTGCGACAGCTCTAACGCTGGCAGGATGCAGCAACTCTGCCTGGCGTAAGAGCGAAGTCCTCGCGGTGCCATTGCAACCGACTTTGCAGCAAGAAGTGATTCTGGCACGCATGGAACAAATTCTTGCCAGTCGGGCTTTATCCGATGATGAACGCGCACAGCTTTTATATGAGCGCGGAGTATTGTATGATAGTCTCGGTTTGAGGGCGTTGGCGCGGAATGATTTTTCACAAGCGCTGGCCATCCGACCCGATATGCCTGAAGTATTCAATTACTTAGGCATTTATTTAACGCAGGCAGGCAATTTTGATGCTGCCTATGAAGCGTTTGATTCTGTACTTGAGCTTGATCCAACTTACAACTACGCGCACTTAAACCGCGGCATCGCTCTGCACTATGGCGGTCGTGATAAGTTAGCGCAAGATGATCTGCTGGCGTTTTATCAAGACGATCCTAATGATCCTTTCCGTAGCCTGTGGCTTTACATCGTTGAGCGGAAGCTCGATGAGCACAAGGCGAAAGAAGCACTGAAACAGCGCTTCGAAAAATCGGACAAGGAACAATGGGGATGGAATATTGTCGAGTTCTACCTCGGTGACATTAGCGAATCTGAGCTAATGGATCGCCTGAAGGCGGACGCAACGGATAACACCTCGCTCGCTGAGCATCTCAGTGAAACCAACTTCTATTTAGGTAAGTACTACCTAAGTCTGGGGGATAAGGACAGCGCTACGGCACTGTTCAAATTAGCGGTTGCTAACAACGTCCACAACTTCGTTGAGCACCGTTATGCATTGTTGGAATTATCGCTCTTGGGCCAGGAGCAAGACGACCTGGCAGAATCGGACCAGCAATAGCTGACGACATAAACATCAGCCCGTAATCTTTTTTGATTGCCATCACCTTAACTGGTGAGGGCGTTGTTGTTCGTCAATACACCTACTTTGAGCCGGTTCACACTTTTCAATGAAAATTGCCAAATATTTTCACGATGAGTTATGTAGACTGGCCGCCAATGACATAGAGGCACTTGTACTACATGGCTGAATTCGAAACCACTTTTGCAGATCTGGGCCTGAAGGCTCCTATCCTTGAAGCCCTTAACGATCTCGGTTACGAAAAACCATCTCCGATCCAGGCTGAGTGCATTCCGCACCTGCTGAACGGTCGTGACGTGCTGGGCATGGCCCAGACTGGTAGCGGGAAAACCGCAGCGTTTTCTCTTCCGCTGCTCCATAACATCGATCCGGACCTGCGTGCGCCGCAGATCCTCGTGCTTGCTCCGACCCGCGAACTGGCGGTTCAGGTAGCTGAAGCGATGACCGATTTCTCTAAACACATGCATGGCGTGAACGTGGTTGCTCTTTACGGCGGCCAGCGTTATGACGTGCAATTACGCGCCCTGCGTCAGGGCCCGCAGATCGTTGTCGGTACGCCGGGACGCCTGCTGGATCACCTGAAACGCGGCACCCTGGACCTCTCCAAACTGAGCGGTCTGGTGCTGGATGAAGCCGACGAAATGCTGCGCATGGGCTTTATCGAAGACGTAGAAACTATCATGGCGCAGATCCCGGAAGGTCATCAGACCGCTCTGTTCTCCGCCACCATGCCGGAAGCGATTCGTCGCATTACCCGCCGCTTTATGAAAGAGCCGCAGGAAGTGCGCATTCAGTCCAGCGTGACAACTCGCCCGGACATCAGCCAGAGCTACTGGTCTGTCTACGGCATGCGTAAAAACGAAGCGCTGGTTCGCTTCCTTGAAGCTGAAGATTTTGATGCCGCGATCATCTTCGTACGCACCAAAAACGCAACTCTGGAAGTGGCTGAAGCGCTGGAGCGCAACGGTTACAACAGCGCCGCGCTGAACGGTGACATGAACCAGGCCCTGCGTGAGCAGACTCTGGAGCGTCTGAAAGATGGTCGTCTGGACATCCTGATTGCAACCGACGTTGCGGCCCGTGGCCTGGACGTTGAGCGTATCAGCCTGGTTGTTAACTACGATATCCCGATGGACTCCGAGTCTTACGTTCACCGTATCGGCCGTACCGGTCGTGCGGGTCGTGCTGGCCGCGCGCTGCTGTTCGTTGAGAACCGCGAGCGTCGTCTGCTGCGCAACATCGAACGTACGATGAAGCTGACCATTCCGGAAGTAGAACTGCCGAACGCAGAACTGCTGGGCACACGCCGCCTGGAAAAATTCGCCGCGAAAGTACAGCAGCAGCTGGAAAGCAGCGATCTGGACCAGTACCGCGCGCTGCTGGCGAAAATCCAGCCCTCTTCTGAAGAAGAGATGGATATCGAAACGCTGGCTGCCGCACTGCTGAAAATGGCACAGGGCGAACGTCCGCTGATCCTGCCGCCGGATGCACCGATGCGTCCTAAGCGTGAGTTCCGCGAGCGTGATGAGCGTTTCGAACGCCGTGGCGATCGTAACGACCGCAATGATCGTGGTCCGCGTACCGAACGTGCCGGTGAAGACCGTCCGCGTCGTGAGCGTCGCGATGTTGGCGATATGGAACTGTACCGTATTGAAGTGGGCCGTGATGACGGTGTTGAAGTTCGTCATATCGTTGGCGCGATCGCTAACGAAGGCGACATCAGCAGCCGCTACATCGGCAACATCAAGCTGTTCGGTTCGCACTCCACCATCGAACTGCCGAAAGGCATGCCGGGCGAGGTTCTGCAGCACTTTACCCGCACGCGTATTCTCAACAAACCGATGAATATGCAGCTGCTGGGCGATGCACAGCCGCGTGAGCGCAGCGAACGCCGTCCTGGCGGCGGTGAGCGTCGTAGCTTCGGCGGCGGCGAGCGTCGTGAAGGTGGCCGCGGTCCGCGTCGTGATGGTGCAGCACCGGCTGGTGCAGGCCGTTTCAGCGGTGAGCGTCGTGAAAATCGCGGTCCGCGCCGCGAAGAAGGTACTACCCGTCGTCGTGACGCGTAAACCTTACGCTTCAATCGTAAAGTAATAGATACAGCCCCGATCGAAAAGATTGGGGCTTTTTTTATCCGCAATGTACTCCTGTACTGGTACAATGCATCGGCTTTACTTTCGGCATAGCGCCATTACAGGAGAACGTTTCAGATGTCGACACTGACAACCACCCAGGCTACCCCTTCGCTGTTCGGCGGAGTGGTGATTATCGGCGGCACAATTATTGGCGCAGGCATGTTTTCCCTGCCGGTGGTGATGTCCGGCGCGTGGTTCTTCTGGTCACTTCTGGCGCTGGTCTTTACCTGGTTCTGCATGCTGCACTCGGGCCTGATGATCCTGGAAGCCAACCTCAACTACCGCAGCGGCGCGAGCTTCGACACCATCACCAAAGATCTGCTGGGCAAAGGGTGGAACCTGATCAACGGCCTCTCCATCGCCTTTGTTCTCTATATTCTGACCTACGCCTACATCTCGGCGAGCGGCTCGATCCTGCACCACACCTTTGCTGAAATGTCGCTGGATGTGCCGCTGCGCCTTTCAGGGCTGGGGTTTGCGCTGCTGGTAGCGTTTATCGTCTGGCTCTCAACCCACGCGGTCAGCCGCATGACGGCGATTGTGCTGGGCGCAAAAGTGATCACCTTCTTCCTCACCTTCGGCAGCCTGCTCGGGCATGTGCAGCCGACAACATTGTTTAATGTTGCGCAGAGCGATGCCTCTTACACGCCGTACCTGCTGATGACACTGCCGTTCTGTCTCGCCTCTTTCGGCTACCACGGCAATGTGCCGAGCCTGATGAAATATTACGGCAAGGATCCGCGCGTGATTACCCGCTGCCTGGTCTACGGCACGCTGCTGGCGCTTGGGCTGTATGTGGTTTGGTTACTGGTGACGATGGGAAATATTGCCCGTCCGGCGTTTATCGATATCGCGGCAAAAGGCGGCAATATCGATGTGCTGGTGCAGGCATTGAGCGGGGTGCTGAACAGCCGTAGCCTCGATCTGCTGCTGGTGATTTTCTCTAACTTTGCCGTTGCCAGCTCTTTCCTCGGCGTGACGCTGGGGCTGTTTGATTACCTGGCGGATCTCTTTAAGTTTGATGATGCGCCGCTGGGGCGTTTTAAGACCGCATTGCTGACATTCCTGCCGCCGATTGTTGGTGGTCTGCTGTGGCCGAACGGCTTTTTATACGCCATTGGTTATGCGGGTTTAGCCGCCACCATCTGGGCGGCGATTGTGCCAGCGCTGCTGGCGAATGCTTCACGTAAACGCTTCGGCAGCCCGGCGTTTCGCGTCTGGGGCGGTAAGCCGATGATTGTTTTAATCCTGCTTTTCGGCGCAGGCAACGCGGTAGTGCATCTGTTATCAAGCTTTGATCTGCTGCCGGTCTATCACTAATCAAACCCGGCCTGCGCAATCGCGTAGGCCGGATAAGCGCCAACGCCATCCGGCATAAAGACCGCACAATCCCCGTAGGCCGGATAAGCGTCAGCGCCATCCGGCATAAAGACCGCACAATCCCCGTAGGCCGGATAAGCGCCAGCGCCATCCGGCATAAAGACCGCACGATCCCGTAGGCCGGATAAGCACCAGCGCCATCCGGCATAAAGACCGCACGATCCCCGTAGGCCGGATAAGCGCCAGCGCCATCCGGCATAAAAGCCGGGCAACGCCCTAACCGAACAACTCCTCTTTCACCTGCATCGCCAGCTCAAACGAGTGTAGCCGCGCCTGGTGATCGAAAATCTGCCCGTTAACCATAATCTCATCCGCCTCGGTTTCCCGCAGGATCGACTCAAGACCGTGGCGCACTTTCGCTTTATCACCCACCAGCGACATGCTCAGCGCCTGCTGCACGCCATACTTTTCAGACGGCGACCAGAAGTGATCCATATTCTCAATCGGCGGCGGCAGCTGGCTCGTCTCACCGCGGCGCAGCTTCACAAACGCCTGCTGCATCGAGGTAAAGAGATACTCCGCATCGCGGTTGCTGTCGGCGGCGACAATATTGATACACACCATCGCATAGGGTTTTTCCAGCCGCGCCGAGGGCTTGAACTGGGTGCGATAGAGATGCAGCGCCTGGAACAGCATATCCGGCGCAAAGTGTGAAGCGAAGGCAAACGGCAGGCCAAGCTGGGCGGCAAGCTGCGCACTGTAAAGGCTGGAGCCTAACAGCCACACCGGGATCTTCTCGCCATAGCCCGGTACCGGGCGCACGTGCGGGTTCGGATCGTTGGCGTCAAACCAGTCGACCAGTTCCTTCACATCGCGCGGGAAATTATCAACATCGCCGCTCATATGGCGGCGCAGCGCCATCATGGTGCGCTGATCGCTGCCCGGCGCGCGGCCAAGCCCGAGATCGATGCGCCCCGGATAGAGCGTATTCAGCGTACCGAACTGCTCGGCAATCACCAGCGGAGCGTGGTTCGGCAGCATCACGCCGCCAGAGCCGAGCCGCAGGGTTTGCGTATTCGCTGCCAGGTAACCGATCAACACCGACGTCGCCGCGCTGGCGATACCGGTCATATTGTGGTGCTCTGCCAGCCAGAAGCGATCGTAACCGCGCTTCTCCGCCAGCTTCGCCAGATCGAGGGAATGGGTAAACGCGTCACGCGCGCTTGAGTTTTGTGGAATCGGCGCTAAATCCAGCACCGAAAACGCAACGGTTTTCTCAGACATAAACACTCACTTTGCTACAGCATCGTCATCAGATTGAAGGTCTTCTTCCAGCCTGGCGCAAGGAGCCGCGTCAGGCCAGAAAAGCTGCAACTTTCATACTGCATGAACGGGCGACGATTGCTGTTAACAAAGTGAGCCTTTTACGCCTCAAGCATCAGCCCCGGTAGCCTGCGCCAGTAACCATTGCAGTCGCTATTGGACGCCAGCGGCAGCGGCGCGTTGCCTGTTTCATTCCCTTTAAACGCCTCCAGCATGGCGAAGGTTTCGCTACCCATCGGCGAGAGGCGCACAACATCGACCAGCCCCTGCATTGAGGTCAGCTCGTTACCGAGGTTATAGACATAGCCGCTCATGGTCTGAATACCGTTAAGCACAAAGACCTGCTGATCTTCCTGCGAACGCATGCTGCGCCCGGTCGGGTATTTAATGCAGCAGGTTTCGCACTCATCTTTTGCCCGATTCTCCGAGCGCGCGGTAAAGCAGCGGGCAGAGTAGGCGAGAGGCAGATGGCCGTAGCTCAACACTTCAACTTCAAACTGCTGGCGAATACCGAGCGTTTCGCACTGATCGAGCAGGTTTACCAGCCAGTCGCGGGAGAGCTCCACCGGCATGCACCAGCGCACCATCCCCTGTTTCAGCAGTAAACGCAGGGTAACGGCGTTATAGCAGTTGAGGGCATGTCCGGCGACAAACGGCAGCTTGCGCTCGGCGCACAGATTCACCACCCCGAGATCGCTCGCCTCAAGCAGAAACTCGCCGTTATCGACATAGCGCTTCAGTTCGTTGAGCTCCGATGAGGCCTGCACCAGCGCCAGCGTCGAAATCACCACCTGTTTGCCGCTGTCGGCCAGCGCTTTCGCCATCGCCAGCCAGTCACCGACTTTGGTGGCGCGGCGTTTGCTGCACACCGCTTCGCCGAGATAGACCACATCGGCGCGGCTGTTTGCTGCCTGCTGATAAAAGTCCTCAAGCGTCTCTTTTGACCAGTAGTAAAGCACCGGCCCTAATGAATATTTCATGGTTTACCTACTGCCATTTACGGTGATATGCGCCGAGGGTGGTCTGGGTGCCTTCTGACATGGCACCGAGTGTTTCCATCCACGCCGGCTGCGGCACAAAATCCTGCGGTGAGGCGATGCAGCGGTCGATCGCCTGTCGCCACACTTTTGCCACCTGGCTGACATACGCCGGGCTGCGCTGGCGTCCCTCAATCTTCACCGAAGCGATATTCGCTGCCAGCAGATCCGGCAGCAGCTCAAGCGTATTGAGGCTGGTCGGCTCCTCCAGCGCGTGATAGCGCTCGCCGTCGACCCGATAGCGCCCTTTGCACAGCGTCGGATAACCGGCGTTTTCCCCCTCCTGATAGCGATCGATCAGCACATCGTTGAGGCGTGACTCCAGCCCCTGCGGCGTCTGCTGCCAGCGCACAAAGCGCGCCGGAGAGCAGGCACCGACAGTATTCGGTGACTCGCCGGTCAGGTAAGAGGAGAGGTAACAGCGCCCCTCGGCCATGATGCAGAGGCTGCCGAAGGCAAACACTTCCAGCGGCACCGGCGTCACGCGGGCAAGCTGTTTGACTTGATGAATGGAGAGTACGCGCGGCAGCACCACGCGGGCGACATCAAAGTGACGGTGATAGAAGCGGATCGCCTCTTCGTTGGTCGCCGAGGCCTGTACGGAGACGTGGCGCTCGATGTGCGGATAGCGCGCGGCGGCATACTCCAGCATCGCGAGGTCGGCCAGAATCAGTGCATCGGCACCAATCTGCGCCGCCATATCCACCGCGTGCTCCCAGCGCTGATAGCCATCCGGGTGCGCAAAGGTGTTGATGGCAATATGCAGCTTGCGGCGGTGCTGGTGGACGAAATTGACCGCTTCCTGCAACTTCTTCTCGGTAAAGTTGAGTCCGGCAAAATGGCGGGCGTTAGTGTCATCTTTCAGGCCGATATACACCGCATCGGCACCGTTTTCGATGGCCGCTTTCAGTGCCGGTAGGTTCCCGGCAGGGCAGAGCAACTCCATAGTCTTTCCTGCAATCTGGGGCGCAGTGGCCCGGGCGTACCCCGAAGGGTCACTGAATTGTTAATGAACTGGGATTCTAGTTAACCTGTCAGCGACAATTTTTGATTTGAGGCAGTTAAATGCGTATTGATGACGGCAATAATCGTTGCCCATTTATTCCGTAATTGTTGATGTGCGCCGCTATGCACACGGCTGATTGTGGCAAAATAGCGCGCATTATCACTTCAGGGAGTCATCGTCGTGTTGGAAAAATTGCGCTCACAGCTTGTTCATCTTGGCCCGTCACTGCTTGCTTTTCCGGTAAAGCTGACGCCGTTTGTCCTTAAACGTCAGGTACTTGAACAGGTGCTGCGCTGGCAATTCCAACAGGCGCTGGCGGAAGGTGAGCTTGAGTTTCTCGAAGGGCGCTGGTTAAGTATTCAGGTACGTGATATTGGCCTGACGTGGTATACCTCTGTTGAGGATGGGCAGATGATAGTACGTGAGTCTGCCGACGCGGATGTCAGCTTTAGCGCCGATGCCAGCGATTTACTGATGATTGCCGCGCGAAAACAGGATCCGGATACGCTTTTCTTCCAGCGTCGCCTGCTTATTGAAGGGGACACGGAACTGGGGCTGTATGTTAAAAACCTGATGGACGCCATTGAGCTGGAGCAGATGCCAAAACCCCTGCGGGTGATGCTGCTACAGCTGGCGGATTTTGTTGAGGCGGGCCTGAAAACGCCGCCTGCAACGACACAACCTTCTGTAGGTGAGCCATGCTGATTAGAGTTGAAATTCCCATTGATGCACCCGGTATTGATGCCCTGCTGCGCCGCAGTTTTAACGGCGAGGCTGAAGCGTCACTGGTGCACGATCTGCGTGAAGACGGGTTGATCACGCTGGGATGCGTTGCCACGGACGATGAAGGGCAGGTAGTGGGCTATGTGGCATTTAGCCCGGTCGCTGTCGCAGGTGAAGAGTTACAGTGGGTCGCGCTCGCGCCGCTGGCGGTGGATGAAGCCTACCGCGGTCAGGGCATCGCCCGCCAGCTCGTCTATGAAGGGCTGGATTCCCTCAACGAATTTGGTTACGCCGCTGCGGTAACGCTCGGCGATCCTGATTTCTACCAGCGTTTGGGCTTTGAGCGCGCCTCGCAGTACGATTTACGCTGCGCCTGGTCGCAAAGCGAAGCCGCATTCCTGGTACATCGCCTTGCTGACGACGCCTTCAATGGCGTCAGTGGCCTGGTGGAGTACAGCGATCACTTCAATCGCTTTTAACCGCTGACGTCATCAGCGTTTCCCGCAGCGCCTCGAAGATGCCCTCTCCGGCAACGAGGCGCTCTTTCTGGTGCTTGGTCAACTGCTTAATGCGGTACTCGAGGCGTAGCGCCAGCGAACGCTCACCAACCTGCGCCGAAAAGACCAGTTCCAGCGCGCCCTTACCGCGCAACGCTTTTGCTCCCTTTCCCGTTTGATGCTGCGTAAAACGCCGTGCAACATCGGTCGTAATACCGGTGTAGAGCAGGTTGTCGCGCGTGCGGATGAGATAGAGAAACCAGGGCGTCATGGCAATCTTCGCTGTGTTAAGGTGGGCGAAAAATAGCATGAGAAGGAGAAAAAATGGAGTCCCTTGCGGCGATTAACCGCTGGCTGGCAAAGCAGCATGTTGTGACCTGGTGTGTGGCGAAGGAGGGCGAACTTTGGTGCGCCAACGCCTTTTATATCTACGATCCGCAGGCCGTCGCCTTCTATGTGCTGAGCGAAGATAAAACGCGCCATTCGCAGATGACAGGAGCACACGCCCCGGTAGCGGGTACGGTTAACGGGCAGCCGAAAAGCGTTGCCTTGATTCGCGGCATACAGTTTTCGGGTGAGATAAAATGGCTGGAAGAGGGGGAAAGCGCGGTGCTGCGCGAACGCTACAACCGACGCTTTCCGATAGCCCGCGCGCTGTCAGCCCCGATGTGGGAGATTCGCCTTAGCGAAATCAAATTCACCGACAACACGCTGGGGTTTGGCAAAAAGTTTCACTGGTTACGCGACTCAGGCACCGAGTAGACGCAGCGCTTCGCGGTTAAATGCCGGTAAGTCATCAGGCGTACGGCTGGTGACCAGCTGATCTTTATCGATTACTACTTCCTGGTCGAAGAACTCAGCACCGGCGTTTTTCACATCAATCACAATCGGTTTTACCGCCGTCAGCTTACGGCCGCGAATGACGTCGGCACTAATCAGCAGCTGTGGGCCGTGGCAGATGGCGAATACCGGTTTGCCGGAGTCAACAAACTCGCGGGTAAAGGTGACAAAGCGATCGTCGCCACGCAGGGAGTCAGGAGAGTGGCCGCCAGGTAACAGCAGGGCGTCAAATTCATCCGGGCTTACGTCATCAATGGCTTTATCGATCTTAACTTTTGCCTCGCCCTGTTTGCCGGTGACGGTTTTTCCGGCCTCTTTCTCAATCGTCACAACCTCGTGTCCGGCCTTGCGATAGGCTTCTGCCGGAGAGGTGAATTCTGAATCTTCAAACTCGTCGGTGATCAAGACCGCTATTTTCTTGCTCATACTTCCTCCGTTGTTTTGGCTTCAGAAAGGGAGTTATCCATACTGTAACTCACCAGTAACCGTAAGCCTGGTTCACGAGGCTGACATTGCAAGGCAGATTCGTCTGTAAAGGAGAAGGGATGGAGCGAATATTGATCACCGGTGCGACCGGTTTAGTGGGCGGACATCTGTTGCGGTTGCTGATGGCGGATCCCAGCGTCAGCGCCATCTGTGCGCCCACGCGTCGCCCACTGCAAAGTGCCGAAGGCGTTATAAATCCGCACGACCCGCAGCTCAGCGATGCGCTGGCGCAGGTCACCGAACCGGTTGATACGGTCTTCTGCTGCCTCGGCACCACGCGGCGCGAAGCGGGCAGCAAAGAGGCGTTTGTGCTGGCCGATTACACGCTGGTGGTGGACACGGCGTTAACCGGCCAAAGGCTCGGAGCCAGACAGATGCTGGTGGTGAGTTCAATGGGCGCTAATGCACATTCGCCCTTTTTCTATAACCGGGTGAAAGGGGAGATGGAGGCGGCGCTTATCGCGCAGCAGTGGCCATCGCTGACGCTGGCGCGCCCGTCGATGCTGCTCGGCGAACGCGAGAAAAAGCGCGCTAACGAATCGCTGCTGGCACCGCTTTTTCGCCTGCTGCCCGGCAACTGGAAGTCGATTGCCGCACAGGATGTCGCCCGCGCGCTACTGGCGGCTGCGCATTCTGGCGACAATCGCGGCGTTGAGATTATCGAATCGGCACAGCTGCGGGCGATGGCAGCCCAGAGCCCGTTTGCAAAATAGCAATTCAGGCGTACTATGCCGGGGCTAAAAACTACACTATCCCCGGGGCATGTTATGGCTGGTCAGTCTTCACCTCAGGCGGCGACACCGATCCAATGGTGGAAACCCGCGCTGTTCTTTCTTGTTGTTATTGTTGGTCTCTGGTTCGTGAAATGGCAGCCTTATTACGGCAAAGCCTTCACCGCCGCCGAGACGCACAGCATTGGTAAATCGATTCTTGCCCAGGCTGATGCCAGCCCGTTTAAAGCGGCACTGGATTACGCCATGGTCTATTTCCTCGCCGTCTGGAAAGCCGCCGTGCTTGGCGTGCTGCTCGGCTCGTTAATTCAGGTGCTGATCCCACGCGACTGGCTGCTGCGCACGCTTGGTCAACAGCGCTTTCGCGGCACGCTGCTCGGCACACTCTTCTCCTTACCTGGCATGATGTGCTCCTGCTGCGCGGCACCCGTTGCGGCCGGTATGCGTCGCCAGCGTGTTTCGATGGGCGGTGCGCTCGCCTTCTGGATGGGTAACCCGCTGCTTAACCCGGCCACGCTGGTGTTTATGGGCTTTGTGCTCGGCTGGCACTTCGCCGCTATTCGCCTGGTGGCAGGGCTGGTGACGGTGCTTGGCGTGGCGATGATTGTGCAGACCGTGGTTAAAGAGAGCCCGCAGCAGGCGGAAGCCGTCGATATTACGCTGCCGGAGCCGCAGGGCAGCTTTATGTCACGCTGGGGCAGAGCGCTGTGGCAGCTCTTCTGGAGCACCATCCCGGTCTATATTCTCGCCGTGCTGGTGCTTGGCGCAGCGCGCGTCTGGCTCTTCCCCCATGCTGATGGCGCGGTGGATAACACGGTGCTGTGGGTAGTGGCAATGGCGATTGCCGGCTGTCTGTTTGTCATTCCAACGGCGGCCGAGATCCCGATTGTGCAGACCATGATGCTGGCGGGGATGGGCATGGCGCCTGCGCTGGCGCTGTTGATTACGCTGCCGGCGGTAAGCCTGCCGTCGCTGGTGATGCTGCGTAAATCCTTCCCGGCAAAAGCCCTGTGGCTGACCGCCGCGCTGGTGGCGGTGTGCGGAATGCTGACCGGATTTGTCGCGCTGGTGTAACGCGTGAAGTGAAAGAAAAAAGCCCGGTTGATACCGGGCTTTTTCATTATTTGAGCAGGGTAAAGGCGGTGGTGACGTGCTTGACGCCGCTGACGCGGCTGGCGATATCCGCCGCGGCTTGGCCTTCACGCGCGGTTACCAGGCCCATCAGGAACACTTCACCGTTCTCGGTGGTGACTTTCACGTTAGAGGATTTCACCTGGTCGCTGCCAAGCAGCTGCGAGCGCACTTTGGTTGTGATCCAGGTATCGGAAGAAGCCGTACCGAGACCGATCGGCTGACCCGGGCGGATCTCGTTAAAGACTTCCGTTGCGCCTTCCACGCCGATGGCAATCTGTTTCGCCCGTGACGAGAGTTCGGTATTCGGCGCCTGGCCGGTTAACAGCACTTTCCCCTGGTAGGCGGTGACGTTAACACGCGCCTCTTTCTTCAGCTGCTGATCTTTCGACAGTGCGCTGTTGACGCGCAGCTCCAGGGTGCCGTCATCCACCTGGGTGCCCACGGTGCGGGGATCCGTCGCGGCTTTGGTGCCGACGGCGGCAGACCCGACCACCACTGCGCCAACGCAACCCTGTAGCAGCAGTGCGGAAATAAGGACTGCGAGGGGCGTAAATGCCTTCATGTGTACTCCTTAATCATCCTGGTGAGGAAAAAGCGTGTTATCAATCAAATCGCACAAGCAATTCACCGTCAGCATGTGCATCTCCTGGATGCGCGCGCTGCGGTGAGAAGGAATACGAATTTCCACATCCTGCGGGCCCAGCAGGCCGGCCAGCTCGCCGCCGTCATAACCGGTCAGCGCGATGATCGACATATCGCGCGTCACCGCCGCTTCCACGGCTTTCACGATATCGCGGCTGTTACCCCGGGTGGAGATCGCCAGCAAAATGTCGCCGTTGTGACCCAGGGCGCGCACCTGCTTGGCATAAATCTCATCATGCAGACGGTCATTCGCTATCGCGGTTAAGACCACATTATCGGTATTAAGTGCAATGGCAGGTAAACTGGGACGCTCTGTTTCAAAGCGGTTGATCATACTGGCAGCAAAATGCTGTGCGTTGGCGGCGGAGGTGCCGTTGCCACAACAGAGGATTTTGTTGCCGTTGAGCAGGGAGTGCACCATTGTCATGGCTGCGCGGGAAATCGCATCGGGCAGCGCTTCCGCAGCTGCAATTTGAGTTTGAATGCTTTCCGTAAAGCAGACTTTAATTCGTTCGAGCACGGTAATCCCTATGATTGAGCAATTATGCGTGGCCGCCAAAGGCGTTCTGTAGCCACTCAACATCATTTCCGGTGAAGGCTACCACATCAAACCGGCAATCCACAGTATCAAAACTCCCATTGTGCCGGGCAAGCCACAAATGGGCGGTATGCAGCAGTTTGCGCTGCTTGGCGAGGGTTACGCTGCTTGCCGCGCCGCCAAAACGCGCCGAGGCGCGGTAGCGCACCTCGACGAAGACGGTGGTGCTACCGTGGCGCATAATCAGGTCGATTTCGCCGCCGCGCTCGCGCACGTTGGCGGCGATAAAACGCAATCCCTTGCTCTGCAGAAAACGGCGAGCCTCCATCTCCCAGGCGTCGCCGCTCTGTTTGCGGGTTAGTTTGCCGGGACGATCTGCCCCTGC
Organism: Kosakonia sp. Marseille-Q7440; assembly: GCF_965119485.1. Lineage (NCBI taxonomy): Bacteria > Pseudomonadati > Pseudomonadota > Gammaproteobacteria > Enterobacterales > Enterobacteriaceae > Kosakonia > Kosakonia sp. Marseille-Q7440. The sequence goes on from NZ_CBCPLT010000002.1 coordinate 703,129, forward strand.
TGGTATTTGAGCCATGACAACTTCCTGTTGATCACGCAATCCTGGGTGGCGGTGAGGTCGCCGGTGTTGCCGTTCAGCTCAAAGCCCGGCACCTGACGCATTTGCGAGAAGTTATTCGCCAGCGACCAGGCATCCGCGCCCATCGCATAGAGACGCGCCAGCGAGTAGTCGTTATTCACACTGCGCAGCGCTTGCTGCATCAGGGAAGGATTCGCGCCTGCGAGCATCGGGATCTCATTGTATTGCAGCCCTTCCATCTCAAGACGGAAGTCCGGCCCTGCGCCTCCCTGGGCGCTACGCGAGCTGGCGTAGAGCATGACACCACTCTGGCTGCCGGTGCGCAGGGTGATCATCGGTTTGATCAGCGCAATTTCATCCTGCGTCGCCAGAATATAGACCGCATCAACTTTGCCGCCGCCGCTAATCTGCGCATCGCTCGGCGGAGCCGGAATATTGAGACCGCCAATAGTGACGCCCTGCTGCTGCGGCAGGCTGGCGGAGACCGGGCTGCCGGTCATTGAGATGCCGGAGCGGCCATTCAGCCCCATACGCAGCTCAGCGGTGGACCCAAATTTCTGCGCCAGCACAACGCCGCCGCCGATTTTCTGCCACTCGTCAGCAAACGCGGTGCTGACGCGATCGCCCAGCGCGCTACGCGGGATCAGCAGCAGCGGTGCCTGGCGGCCCTGATCGTGAATATGGCGCGCCGCGTCGCGGGCTTCATCTTCCGGCGACAGGGCGAAGTAGCAGATATTCGGCCGGTTCTCGACCTGCTCCGGCTGGTTAAGCGCCAGCACATTGAGCGTGGTATGGCTGCGCATCAACTCTTCAACATGGTTTTTCAACAGCGGGCCGACGACGATGCTTGCGCCATCCTGCTGAACCTGGTTAAGGATCTGATCCATCGGCTGCGCGCTGGTGTCGTAGATTTTCAGCTCCGCGCCCGCATTAGATTGGGCGGTAACGGCGACGGGCTGAGATGGCGTGGTTTGTGGTGCTGTCACCGCAGCCGGTTGCTCCGTATTTGCCGCTGGCTGCTGCGCATTTTCAGCAGGCTGCGCTTCGCTGGCAGGAGCGCTTTGCGCCGCGCTATCCGGAGCCTGTACCGGCTGGGCATTCGGTGCGGCGATGTTCTGCTGCGCATCGCCACTGGTCAGGTCGGCAACATTTGCCTGCGAAGGGCTTACCACGTCAGAGGTGGCGGCCTGCGCGACCTGCTGCGGGACAGCCGGGCCGGAGACCGGAGAAGCGCCGTTTTTCGCCGCTTCAAAACCCTGCTGGATGGCGCGACCAAACACCGCCGCCTGGCCGTTTAACGGCAGCAGCAGGGCGATTTTACTGGTCGATGCCGGTTTGAAATTTTGCAGGTTGGAGAGCTGAGTCGGCAGCATTTTCGCCGCCGGGTTCTGCGGGTAGCGGGTCTGCCAGTCGCTGATACCGGCTTTCAGCATTTTGGCATCGTTGCGGTTGTCGAACCACATCCGTTGCAGATCGAGCCAGCCCTGTAAGGTCACTTCATCGGCGTTGATCACCAGCGCTTTGGCCTGATCCTGGGTCATGGAGGAGAGCGCCTGCCAGGTGGCATCGATATTTTTCTGCTGCTCTTCCGGCGTCGTCAACAGCGGCTGGCGGGCGATAAGGGCGCGCAGCAGCGTCAGGGAGGGTTTACCCTGCGCGGCGGCAATGGCGATCTGCCAGTAACGCGCCTGCTGGTTCTTCTCAAGCTCAGCGGGATCGATCTTATCAAGTAACGCCTGCGCACCGGCTACATCGCGCTGCGCCAGCTTCATTTCGGCGGCGAGCAGCGCGTACTCTTTACGCTGCGTATCGTTCAGATTCTGCGGCAGCTGACCAAACAGCTCGTTGGCGTGCTGGGTTTTGCCCTCTTTGAGCAGTGCACGAATGGCGAGTAATTGCCAGTTGGTCTTGCTATCATCTGTGCTTTGCTGCATCTGATGCAGATAGTAGGCAGAATCAGCCTGCGCTGAGCCCTCCATATGCGAGGTGCTCTGGTCTGTTGACTGTGTGCCGCAGCCCGCGAACAGCAGGGCGGCCAGCACCACAGGCAGGCAGCGCGTGGCTTTCGAACGAAGAAATTTTGACGGTAGCATACTGTATCCAGTGATATTTTTTACGCAGTGCTCAATATTAAATCGGCAATACGGATGAAACAATGAAACAACACGAATCGGCGGAGAATTCTCAAGGTCAGCTTTACATTGTACCTACTCCCATCGGGAATTTGGCTGATATTACCCAACGCGCATTAACCGTGTTGCAAGACGTTGATTTGATTGCCGCTGAGGATACCCGCCACACCGGTTTACTGCTGCAACATTTCGCCATCAACGCGCGGATGTTTGCCCTTCACGACCATAACGAGCAGCAAAAAGCGCAAATGCTGGTGGCGAAGCTGAAAGAGGGGCAGAACATTGCCCTCGTCTCGGATGCGGGCACGCCGCTGATTAACGATCCCGGCTACCACCTGGTGCGTACCTGCCGCGAAGCCGGTATCCGTGTCGTGCCGCTGCCTGGTCCCTGCGCGGCGATTGCCGCCCTCAGTGCGGCAGGATTGCCCTCCGATCGCTTCTGTTACGAAGGCTTTCTGCCAGCGAAATCAAAAGGCCGCCGCGACGCGCTCAAAGCGATTGAGGCCGAGCCGCGCACGCTGATCTTCTACGAATCAACCCATCGCCTGCTGGAGAGCCTGGAGGATATGGTCGCGGTTTGGGGCCCGTCCCGTTACGTGGTGCTGGCGCGCGAGCTGACCAAAACCTGGGAGAGCATTCAGGGCGCGCCGGTCGGCGAGCTGCTGGCGTGGGTGAAAGAGGATGAGAACCGCCGCAAAGGCGAGATGGTGCTGATCGTCGAAGGCCATAAAGCGCAGGAGGACGCGCTGCCCGCCGATGCGCTGCGCACGCTGGCGCTGCTGCAAGCCGAACTGCCGCTGAAAAAAGCCGCCGCGCTGGCCGCAGAAATCCACGGCGTAAAGAAAAACGCCCTCTATAAATACGCGCTGGATAACCAGGGGTAACACCGATGAGCCGCTATGTGCCTCCCTTTACCATCACCGCCGCGATCCTTAATCAGGTCGTTGAGATCGCGGAGTTGCTGGGACACTGGGCGGCGCAATCCGGGCGCTCTTCACCGCTGCTGCGCAAGAATAACCGTATTCGTACCATTCAGGCTTCGCTGGCGATTGAGCATAATAGCCTGACGACAGAGCAGGTTACCGCCGTGCTGGAAGGGAAGCGCGTGCTGGCACCGGCAAAAGATATTCAGGAAGTGCGCAATGCGATAAACGCCTATGAGTCCATGACTCGCTGGAAAAGCGGACGTGTTGCCGACTTGCTGGAAGCGCATCGCCTGCTGACGTTTGGGCTGGTGGATAATCCCGGCCATTTTCGGCGCGGTAACGTCGGTATCTATCGTGAAACGCAATTAATCCATATGGCACCGCCCGCTTCACGGGTTGTGCACCTTATGGATGAGCTACTGGAATGGCTCGCCACCACGGATTTGCATCCGTTAGTCGCCAGTTCAGTTTTCCATTACGAATTTGAATTTATTCACCCCTTTGCCGATGGCAACGGACGCATGGGCCGCTTATGGCAGACGCTTATCCTTAGTGAGTGGCGCTCCGAACTGGCCTGGCTGCCGGTAGAAACCATCATTCATTACCAGCAGGACCGCTATTACCAGGTGCTCGGAGAGTGCGATAAAGCCAGTGACTGTACGGCGTTCGTCGCCTTTATGCTCTCGGCGGTCAATGCGGCATTGATCGAGGGGCTTAATCCGTCATTCACCTTGTCGGATAGCGTGTCGGAAGAGATGTCGGAACAAAATTTCTCCCTCACCGAGGCTGAACGCGCGGTGTTAAGCCTGCTTAAAAGGCGGCCGGATCTCTCTGCAAAGGCGCTCGCCAGCGAACTGGCGGTAAGCGCGCGCACGATGGAGCGCTATCTGCACTCGCTGCAACAAAAGGGAAAGTTGCAGCGTGTCGGTGCGAAGAAAGGGGGCCACTGGCAGGTAAAATGACAGGGGCCCGCTAACCACGGCAGCAGGGCATTAAACCACCCGAAGATCCTTACCCAGCTTTCTCAGTGCCGCTTTCTCTTTCTCACCAATCCCTTCGTCGGTGATCACGCAGTCGATCTTCTCCATCGGCAGCACCTGATTAAAGCCGCGGCGGTTGAATTTGCTGGCGTCCACCACTGCCACAACCTTATGCGCCGCCGCTGCCATGACGCTGCTAATGGAGTAGCCTTCATTAAAGGTGGTGATGCCATGGGTCGGATCGATGCCATCTGCACCGACAAACATAATATCGGCGCTGATACCCTGCAGCGATCGCTCTGCAATCGTGCCGTGCATCGAGTGGGTTTTATGTCGCAAGGTGCCGCCACATACCACCAGCGTAATGTCCTTATTTTCCGACAGAGCAAACGCGGCGGGGAGGTTATTAGTGATGACGGTGATATTGCTTTTTTTCGCCAGCGCTTCGGCAATCAGCATGGTGGTGCTGCCGCTGTCGAGGATAATTGTCATCCCTTCATCGATCATCGCCGCCGCTGACTGAGCGATACGCTTCTTCGGGTCGCTCGCCAGTTTGTAGCGATCTTCCAGCACCACTTCCTGATTTTCGCTGTCGAGCATATAACTGCCCGGCTTCGCTGCGCCGCCGTGAAAGCGCGTCACCAGACCTTTCTCTTCCAGCAGCCGCAGATCGGCGCGGATAGTGACTTCTGAAATACCAAAGCTGTTGGAGAGGTCAATAACCAGCACACTTCCTTGCGCATTCACCAGATCGACGATCTTATTCCTTCGTTCAAATGAGTTCATGTTGATTTGCCTGCGAATTAACTCTCCGTAGTGTAATCGAAGGTTTGTGAAACGTGAACGTTAACTTTCGAAAGGAAATGTGAGCCAGCGCAGGTTGCTGGCTCTGTCGCTTAATCAAGGCGCAGCAGGATTTTTCCCTGCATCGGTTTGCCATTCAGCGCCTGCACCGCCTGCGCGTAGCTTTCGGGGCCACCACGATGGGCGATCAGCGGCTCAAGGGCGAGGCGTTTTTCCGTCAGCAAACGCGCCGCGGTATACCACTCCTCTCCGGGCCAGGGGCCGGAGTAGTTCATCCAGCTGCCGATAAGCGTCAGCTCTTTACGCAAAATCAGCCCAAATATCGCGGCGGTAAGCGTAAGGTCGTGATGGAGCGTCCCCACCAGCGCCACCTGCGCACGCGGCCCGGCAATTTCGATAGCCAGCGAGACCGTTTGTGGCGTACCCGCGGTTTCCAGCACAAGCTGATCAAAACACGCCTCTTCCAGCCCGGCGAGAATGTCAGCCGCGCTCTGCTCGCGGCTGTTAAAGGTGCGGGTAGCACCGAGCGCAGTGGCCAGTGCTAATTTGTCAGGGTTGATATCGATGGCGGTGACGCTTTTCGCCCCTAAGGCTCGTGCGCACTGCATTGCCAGCAGCCCGATGGTGCCAGCCCCGACGATCACCACGTTTTTATCTTTGCAGCCGCCGGCGAGGTGAAACGCGTGCAGGCCAACGGTTATCGGTTCAATAAACGCCCCATCTTCAATGGGCAGATCCGCAGGTAAGCGAACCAGGTTGGGCCGCTTAACAACAATGTATTCGGCATTGCCGCCGTCGCAGCGTGACCCGATAAACTGGTAGCGTTTGCACAGCGAGTAGTACTCCCGGCGGCAGGCAGGGCAGTCAAAGCAGGGCAGCAACGGTACGCAGGCCACGGCGTCGCCAGCGTGCAGATCGGTGACCGCCGAGCCGCAGGCTTCGACATAACCGCTGAACTCATGCCCAAGGGTAATAGGGTAAAAATGCGCACCGTTAGCGAAGATGCGCGGAATATCCGAGCCGCACAGGCCGGAGCTGACTACTCTCACCTTCACCTCATCCGCATGCTGCAACCGGGGTTCAGGGCGATCTTCAACGCAGACGTTGCCCTCAGCATGAATAACCACTGATTTCATAACACTCTCCAGGATGTAACAGGGGAGCGAAAGCTCCCCAACGATCACGATGCGGGCTGGCTTTCCGGCGTAGCAGCCGCTTTCTCTGCCGCTTTAAAGTGGCGGGCTCTGCGCCAGGTAAGCAGGACGCCGGTCAGGTAAATCGCGGCGATAACCATGAAACCGAGCAGATTTTGCCAGGTAAAGAGCTGAATGAGCAGCCAGGTGACGGGGGAACCGCCCTGGTCCATCGAGGCCACCATCCCGCCTGATTTTAGCGCGCCCGCGTTGGCGGCCAGCTGCGTATGCAGACCGATGGTTTGTGTGGCGATCCACAGGGTCATGCTCATAATAATCACCCCGGAGATCAGCGTGCGGAACAGGTTGCCCTGATGCACCGCAACTGCCATCGCCACAAAGAAACCAATGGTCGCCAGGTCGCCGAATGGCAGCACCTGGTTACCCGGCACCAGTACCGCGATCAGAATGCTCAGCGGGATAAAAATCAGGCTGGCGGAGACCACTGAGGTATGGCCCAGCAGCAGCGCCGGGTCGAGACCGATTAAAAACTCCTGGGTGCCAAACTTCGCCTGCAGACGTTTACGCGCCTGTTTCGCAATCGGCGTCAGTCCATCCATAATCGGTTTGATTACCCGTGGCATCAGCAGCATAACTGCCGCGGTTTTCACCGCCAGTTGCAGTACGCCTTTCAGGTCATAACCAGCCAGCAGCCCAATCACAATCCCCATCACAAAACCGACGGTGACCGGTTCGCCGAATGGCCCGAAGCGTTTCTGAATATCGTCGGCGCTGAAATGAATACGCCTCAGGCCGGGGATTTTGTCGATGAGGGTGTCCACCAGCACGGCAACCGGCCCCAGCCAGGCAGAGGTGCCATGAGGAATGGCGATGCCTTCGAGGCCAAAGAAGTCCCGCGTATCTTTGGCAAACCAGTCGCCCAGTTTATAGACGAACGCCGCGTGCGCCGCCACGCCGAGAATGCCAATCCAGTAAGAGCCGGTAGCGAGATGCAGCATCGCGCCGGTAAAGGTCATGTGCCAGATATTCCAGATATCGACGTTGACCACCCGCGTCATGCGCGTTACCAGCATGATGATATTCACGGCGATGGCGACAGGGATGGCAACCAGCGCAATTTGCGATGCCCATGTCATCGGTGACGATCCCGGCCAGCCAACATCAATGACCTGTAGATTGATCTGGAAATGTTCCGCCATGGCTTTTGCCGCCGGGCCGATGGAGTCGAGCATCAGGCCGATCACCAGGCCAATGCCGACAAAGCCGATGCCAATATGCAGACCCGATTTAAAGCAGTCGCCGAGTTTCATCCCCAGCAGCTTAGAGAAAATAATGATCACCACCGGCAGCATCACGGTAGGACCTAAGTCGAGGATATAACGCATTATTTCGCTAAACATAGCGTTACCCCACGAGAATGGTCAGGATTTTTTGCTGTAGCGCCTCAATGCCGACTCCTGAAACGAAGGGCATACCGTGCACAACAGGAATATCACCGAAGGCGCGATCCACTTTCGCGGTGGTGCAGATCAGATCCGCGCCGTCCATATAGGTTTCGATCTCATTTACCCGACACTGCACAAGATCGAGTTCGATGTGGTGCGTATCGCATAGCTCTTTGATCTCTTCTGCCGCCATCGTGGAGGTGGCGACCGCACCGCCGCAGGCGACAATCACTTTACGTTTCATAGGGTACTCCTTTTATTATCAGTATGTTATTAAGCCTGACCGCATGTCTCAGGCTCCAGGAACGCCTCCCGAAAACATCTCGCCAGATCGTCATCCGCAGCGTTCAGCAGCGCGTCCAGCGTGTTCGGGTTTTGTAGCTCACTAAACAGTTTTCTCAGTAGCGTCAGCTGCGCCGCCGGGTTTTCAACAATCAGAGCAATAATCAGCGAGACGGCAACCTCGCCATCATCGTCAGCCTGTTGAAAAAAAATAGGTTTGCGCGGACGAATCAGATAGAGCGCCGGCGAGAGGGCGTGGCTCGCCTCGCAGTGAGGGATAGCGATCGCATGACGCTCCAGCGCGATGCCGGTTGGGTAGTTTTCCTCGCGCGCCAGCAGCGCGGCGGGGTAGCTTTCATGGACGACGCCTTTTGCCAGCATCTCCTCGCCAATATGTGCCAGCAGCTGCTGGCGCGAGGCAAAATCCACTCCGGTTCGGACAAACAGTTGGCTCATACACACTCCGCTTAACAGGCAGTTTCAGGGGCGCATCCGTAGCGATAGGCACGCAGTACGTCCTGTATTTTGTCAATAATCAGGCTGCGTGGCGTTGTGGCTATCTCGTTTAGCGACGCGCGTTCCAGTTGTAGAGGCATAAACTGGCTAATCAGCCCCAGCGGCAGCCTGACGGTGTCGAGATTAGCGAGCAATTTTTCCACCGCCTGGCGGATGCGCGGATGGGGCCAGTAGTAGCGGATGCGGTCAGAGAGGCTGAAGTGGATATCGACCATCGCCTGGCTCCAGGTGGGGTGGTAATACTTCTTCCAGTAGTCCGGCTCGTTCAGCATCACTTCGTCAATCACCTCCAGCACCCGGCTACGGCTCTCCGGAGCAATCAGCTCGTTTTCCATCTGCGCGAGGGCGAAAATCGCTTCGCGCAAGGCAAAGGTCAGCGCCGGGCCAACTTTCAGGATGGCGAAATGATCGCGTACCAGCGCGCGATAGGCGTGGCGGGACTGGTAATCCGTCGAGTGGGCTTCATAGACCATCGGCGTCTGGCGGATCCAGCCCGAAAGCGCTTCGGCGGCTTGAGGCTGGTAATGAATCACCTGCGTATGATCGAACTCCACTCCGGGCTGAACCACGATGGCGATAACCCGCTTCATCGCCGCTTCAAGCCCCAGCGCCTCGAAGGCGACACGGTGAGTTTCCAGCGTGCGTGCGGCATCTTCCACATGGGTAACGTGCACCGTGCTGATGCTGCTGGCCTCGCCGCCCGGCACCGGTACTTCCGTGCCGATGACATAGGTCAGCGCCTGTTTCTGCACCTCGCTTGCCGTCTGCTCCGCAGCCAGACACAGGCGCGCGGCGCGCTCCGCCACCACCTGCGGAGCCAGCGGAACGGGATCGTCCGCGCAGGACATTGAGGCATCAAGGTGGATCTTGCTAAACCCGGCGGCAACGTAAGCTTCGATCAGCGCGATCGCTTTCTCCATCGCCGCATCGGCATGCTCGTTCTGCCAGCAGTTAGGCCCAAGATGATCGCCGCCGAGGATCAGCCGCTCCAGCGGAAATCCGACCTCGCGGGCGATGGCATAGACAAAGTCGCGGAAATCGGCCGGCTGCATACCGGTATAGCCGCCAAACTGGTTAACCTGGTTGGATGTCGCTTCGATCAGCACACTGTTATCGGTATGCAAATCGAAGCGCAGCGCGGCTTCAATCACTAACGGATGGGCCGAGCAGACGGAACAGATGCCAAGGTGCTCTCCCGCTTTATGGCGGGCAATAATCTCTTTCACGTGATTCTCCGGTTAAATGGGTGGGCTTACAGCTTCCCTTCACAGCCGCAATCGTGGATGACTTTGCGTACCACATTCTTCATGGCGGCTTTGGCCGGTACCATGTAGTGGCGCGGATCGCTGGCATTCGGGTTTGAGAGCAGGTACGCCTTAAGCGCGTCGGAAAAGGCGATTTTGAGTTCGGTAGCGACGTTGACCTTACAGACGCCAAGGCCGATAGCGCGGCGAATATCGGCCGCAGGCAGGCCGGAAGCGCCGTGTAACACCAGCGGAACCTCGACGGCCTGACGAATCTCCGCCAGCCGGTCGAAATCGAGCTTCGGCTCCTCACTGTAGAGGCCGTGCGCGGTGCCGATCGCCACCGCAAGCGAGTCGATGCCGCTCTTTGCGATAAAATCCTGCGCCTGCTGCGGATTGGTAAAGCGCGTGTCTTTGGCGTCGACGATCAGGTCGTCCTCCTGGCCACCAAGACGACCCAACTCCGCCTCAACGCTGACGTCATAGCGATGGCAGAAGTCGGTAACGGCTTTTACCACCGCCACATTTTCGGCATAAGGGAGGTGAGAGCCGTCGATCATCACCGAGCGCACCCCGGCGTGAACTTTGCGCTCGATATCGGCAAGCTCTTCATGGTGATCGAGGTGGATCGCCAGCGGTTGGTTATAGGTTTTTGCCAGATCGGCGGCGATGGCAACAATATTGCCGATTCCGGCGTAGCTAAAGGTCCCTGGTGTACCCGCTACAATTAGCGGTGAGCGCAACTCGGCGGCGGTCTCAACGACAACCTGAAGTGTTTCGAGGTTATGGATATTAAAGGCAGGCACCGCGTAGCCCTCGCGCTGCGCCTTAGTGAGCATGGTTTTTGTTGAAATGATAAACATCCTGCCTCCGAACCCTTTCGTTTATTTTCTTCGAAAGAAGATATAGTCTTTCGTAATGTTTTTTTGTGATTTGAATCGTAAAAACGAAAGTTACGAAAGGGAGGGAAAGAGAATGAAAGGCGTTGAGGGGCAAAAAAAAAGCATGGCCGGAGCCATGCTAATGGTGAGGTTTACACATTTTCTTGCGGGGATCAGGTCACCGGTGCCGGGTTAAATACCGCCAGCTGGTTATGCAATCCCCATTGATCGGAAAAGGTTTTTTTGCGCCCGCTGGCGACATCGAGAATAAAGTGGAACAGCTTCCAGCCCACCTCTTCTATGCTCTCCTCGCCGGTAGCGATGGTGCCCGCATTAATATCCATCAAGTCATACCAGCGGTTTGCCAGCTCGGTACGGGTCGCCATTTTGATCACCGGTACCGCCATCAACCCATAGGGCGTGCCGCGACCGGTGGTAAAGACCTGCACGGTAATGCCGGAGGCCACCTGCTGGGTGCCGCAGACGAAATCGCTGGCTGGTGTGGCGGCGTAGATCAGGCCGCGTTTGGTCGGGCGCTGTCCGGGAGAGAGCACCTCGGAAATGGCGCTCTTGCCTGATTTGGCAATCGAGCCCAGTGCTTTTTCCACCACGTTAGCCAGCCCGCCTTTTTTGTTGCCGGGCGATGGGTTGGCGCTGCGATCGGTTTTGCCAAGATCGAGGTAATTATCGTACCAGGCCATCTCTTCCAGCAGGCGTTTGCCCACCTCTTCGTTGATAGCGCGCGGAGTGAGCAGGTGGATCGCGTCGCGCACTTCCGTCACTTCCGAGAACATCACCGTGCCGCCGCAGCGGATCAGCAGATCGGAAGCAAAGCCCACCGCCGGGTTAGCGGTCACGCCGGAGAAGGCGTCGCTGCCGCCGCACTGCATGCCGACCACCAGTTCCGAAGCCGGGCAGGTTTCGCGTTTGCGCTGGTTCAGTTTTATCAGATGCCGCTCGGCGACCTGCAAAATGTCATCCACCATTGAGCGGAAGCCCACGTGGTGCTCATCCTGCAAACGCACAATGCTGGCGCCGTCTGCCGGGATCGCCTGCACATCATCTGTTCCCTGTAGCAGCCGCTCCGGCTGCAATTTTTCACAGCCGAGGCCAATTACCATCACTTCGCCGCCGAAGTTCGGGTTAAGGGAGATGTTGTGGATAGTGCGAATTGGGATCACCGCCGCCGGGGCATTAATCGCCACGCCGCAGCCGTAAAGGTGATTAAGGCCAACCACGCCGTCGACATTCGGGTATTTTGGCAGCAGATCGCGCTCGATCAGCTTCACTACATAATCGACCACCCCGGCAACGCAGTGCACGCTGGTGGTTAAGCCGAGCAGATTTTTCGTGCCGACGCTGCCATCCGCATTGCGGTAGCCTTCGAAGGTGTACCCTTCCAGTGGCGGCAAGGGTTCGGGCACTTTGGTCGCCAGCGGCAGGGTGTTGAGCGGAGGGGCCGTCGGCAGCTCAACGAGGGATTCGTCGATCCAGCTGCCGCGCGGGATCGGGCGCACGGCGTAGCCGATCACTTCGCCATAGCGCACGATCTCGCCGTGATGAGGAATATCGACCAGCGCGACTTTATGCCCCTGCGGAATATGTTCAATCAACTCCAGACCATCCGGGAAGCGGGTACCGGCTTTTAAGCCGTTGTCGTTAACGATAATCGCGACATTATCGGTGTCGTGAACCTTAATATAAAACGCGCCAGGCATTTGCTCTCTTATTTCAATGTCGGACATTATTAATTTATCTCCCGCTCACTGTACGCTGCATCACTCACAATAGAGAAACCCGTTCTTTACTCTGGAATTAATATCAGCAAGAAAAGTCTTGTTTACTGGAAATAAGAATGTCAGGTGTTCAACTATTAAAATGTGACGCATATCACCTATTCACGCCGCGCGGCATGCTGCGCGGCGGCATAATGCAAGAAGTGTGCATCAGCGCCCAGCTTTATGGGCATATGCTCAAAATAATCTTTTAGAATAGTTAAAAAATTGAGCAAGGTTACAATGTGTGCTCTCCCGGCGCTGTTTATACTGAGGGCTAATTAAATCTCTGTATCTGTTATCTGAATTAACTCTACGTTGTTAAATACCATCAGATAAACCACCCAAATAAATATATTTAAAAGTTAGCGGTGTCCGAGGAAATTAAAATGGCTATTGAACAAACCGTCGAAGCAAAACGGGCGATTCCTACCCGTTATTTAATTCTGCTGATTATATTTATTGTCACCGCAGTTAACTACGCTGACCGTGCCACGCTCTCTATTGCCGGAACTGATGTCGCCAAAGAGCTGCAACTCGATTCCGTCTCGATGGGTTACATCTTCTCCGCCTTCGGCTGGGCCTACCTGCTGATGCAGATCCCCGGCGGCTGGCTGCTCGACCGCTTCGGCTCCAAACGCGTCTACACCTACAGCCTCTTTTTCTGGTCGCTCTTCACTTTCTTGCAGGGTTTTGTCGATGTATTCCCGCTCGCCTGGGCCGGGGTGTCGATGTTTATCATGCGCTTTATGCTCGGTTTCTCTGAAGCGCCCTCCTTCCCGGCGAACGCGCGCATCGTTGCGGCATGGTTTCCGGCGAAGGAGCGCGGTACCGCCTCGGCGCTCTTTAACTCAGCGCAATACTTCTCGCTGGCGCTCTTCTCGCCGCTGCTCGGCTGGCTGACCTACGCCTGGGGCTGGGAGCATGTCTTTACGGTGATGGGCGGGATCGGTTTTGTGCTGACCTTTGCGTGGGTGAAGTTTGTGCATAACCCAACCGACCATCCGCGTATGAGTCGCGAAGAGCTGGATTACATTGCGGCGAACGGTGCGGTGGTTGATATGGACCACAAAAAAACGGGCGACGACAAGAAAGCCGGGCCGAAGCTCGATTACATCAAGCAACTGCTGAGCAACCGCATGATGCTGGGCATCTTCTTTGGTCAGTACTTCCTCAACACCATCACCTGGTTCTTCCTCACCTGGTTTCCCATCTATCTGGTGCAGGAGAAGGGGATGTCGATCCTCAAAGTGGGCTTTGTGGCATCCATTCCGGCGCTGTGCGGCTTTGTCGGCGGCGTGCTGGGCGGGCTCTTCTCCGATTACCTGATCAAACGTGGCTCATCGCTGACCGTGGCGCGTAAAGTGCCAATCGTGATGGGGATGCTGCTCGCCTCCAGCATTATCCTCTGTAACTACACCAACAACACCGCGCTGGTGGTCGCGCTGATGGCGCTGGCCTTCTTCGGCAAAGGTTTTGGGGCGCTCGGCTGGCCGGTGATTTCCGACGTCGCGCCAAAAGAGATTGTCGGCCTGTGCGGCGGCGTGTTTAACGTCTTTGGTAATGTGGCCTCTATCGCGACGCCGCTGGTTATCGGCTACATGGTAAAAGAGTTGCACTCCTTCAACGGTGCGCTGGTATTCGTCGGCTGTTCAGCCCTGATGATGATGGTCTGTTACCTGTTTGTCGTCGGCGACATCAAACGTATGGAACTGAAGAAATAAGCACCAACACATTTAAGGTACAAAAGATGACTAACGATATCTTCCCTAACAAATTCAAGGCCGCGCTGGCCGCGCAGCAGGTTCAGATTGGCTGCTGGTCTGCGCTGGGTAGCCATATCAGCACGGAAGTGCTCGGGCTTGCGGGTTTCGACTGGCTGCTGCTCGACGGCGAACACGCGCCCAATGATGTGCTCACTTTTGTACCGCAGCTGATGGCGCTCAAAGGCAGCGTCAGCGCGCCGGTTGTACGCGTGCCCACCAACGATGCGGTGATCATCAAGCGCCTGCTCGATATCGGTTTCTATAACTTCCTGATTCCCTTCGTCGAGGGTGAAGAGGATGCGCTGCTGGCCGTGGCGGCGACGCGCTATCCGCCGGAAGGCATTCGCGGCGTCTCCGTATCGCACCGCGCCAATATGTTTGGCACCGTGCCGGACTACTTCCGCCAGTCCAACGCCAATATCTCGATTCTGGTGCAGATAGAGAGCCAGGCGGGCGTCGATAACCTTGACGCGATCCTCTCGACCGACGGCGTGGACGGCGTGTTTGTCGGGCCAAGCGACCTGGCGGCGACGCTCGGTTACCTCGGCAACGCTGCGCACCCGGAAGTGCAGCGCACCATTCAACATATTTTCGCCCGCGCGAAGGCACACAACAAACCGAGCGGCATCCTGGCACCGGTTGAGGCGGACGCGCGTCGCTACCTGGAGTGGGGCGCGACCGTGGTTGCCGTCGGCAGCGATCTGGGCGTATTCCGTGCGGCGACGCAGCGACTCGCCGACGCCTTTAAAAAATAACCTCACCATCTGAAAGAGAGAGACGCAATTATGACGATGAAAGTCGGTTTCATTGGCCTCGGCATCATGGGTAAACCCATGAGTAAAAATCTCATCAAAGCCGGTTACTCACTGGTGGTCGTTGACCGGAACAGTGACGCGGTGGGCGAGCTTGTTGCCGCTGGTGCCGAAACCGCGAGCAATGCCAAAGCCATCGCCGAGCAGTGTGATGTCATCATCACCATGCTGCCGAACTCGCCGCATGTGAAAGAGGTGGCGCTGGGTGAAGGCGGCATTATTGAAGGGGCGAGAGCGGGCACGGTGCTGATCGACATGAGCTCCATTGCGCCACTGGCAAGCCGTGAAATCAGCGAAGCGCTGAAAGCGAAAGGTGTGGAGATGCTGGATGCGCCGGTCAGTGGCGGCGAACCGAAAGCGATCGACGGCACGCTCTCAGTGATGGTTGGCGGCGATAAAGCGGTGTTTGATAAGCACTACGACCTGATGAAAGCGATGGCGGGATCGGTGGTGCATACCGGTGATATCGGTGCGGGGAACGTCACCAAGCTGGCAAACCAGGTGATTGTGGCGCTCAATATTGCCGCCATGTCGGAAGCCTTAACCCTGGCGACGAAAGCGGGCGTTAACCCGGATCTGGTCTTCCAGGCAATTCGCGGCGGTCTTGCGGGCAGCACGGTGCTGGAGGCGAAAGCGCCGATGGTGATGGATCGCAACTTCAAACCGGGTTTCCGCATCGATCTGCATATCAAAGATCTGGCGAATGCGCTGGATACTTCGCACGGCGTGGGCGCGCAGTTGCCGTTGACCGCCGCAGTGATGGAGATGATGCAGGCGCTGCGTGCAGACGGTATGGGCACCTCCGATCACAGCGCGCTGGCGTGCTACTACGAGAAACTGGCGAAAGTCGAAGTCACTCGTTAATCAGAAAGGGCGCAGGCGCGCCCTTGCTTCTCTTGATCTCCACCTTTGCAGTCTACCTCTGGCCTGCAGGGTGACGTGCGCGGCTTGACCAGGCTCACCACTATGAAAATCGTAATCGCCCCAGACTCTTATAAAGAAAGCCTCTCTGCGACGCAGGTCGCGCAGGCAATAGAAAAAGGATTTCGGGAGATCTTTCCCGATGCGCACTATGTCTCTGTTCCTGTCGCGGATGGCGGTGAGGGTACCGTTGAGGCCATGATTGCCGCCACGCAGGGCGCTTTGCATACCGCCCGCGTGACCGGCCCGCTGGGCGAGCCGGTTGAGGCCTGCTGGGGAAGCTCGGGCGATGGCGCGACCGCTTTTATTGAGATGGCGGCGGCAAGCGGGCTGGCACTGGTTGCGCCCGAATTACGTAATCCATTAATTACCACGTCGCGCGGCACCGGGGAGCTTATTTTGCAGGCGCTGGATAACGGTGCGAGTAACATCATCATCGGCATTGGCGGCAGCGCGACGAATGATGGCGGAGCCGGTATGGTGCAGGCACTGGGCGCGCGTCTTATGGATGCCAACGGCAAAGAGATTGGTCACGGCGGCGGAAGCCTGATCGGCCTTAATCAAATCGATCTCTCTGGCCTCGATCCGCGTTTGCAGAAGTGTACGATCCGCGTGGCGTGCGATGTGACCAACCCGCTCACCGGGGAGAGCGGCGCATCGCGTATTTTCGGCCCGCAAAAGGGTGCGACAGAAGCGATGATCGTCGAGCTGGATCGCAGCCTGGATCACTTCGCCGCGGTGATCAAAAAAGATCTGCATATCGATGTGAAGGATGTTCCGGGATCGGGCGCGGCGGGCGGCATGGGCGCGGCGCTGATGGCGTTTCTCGGTGCAGAGCTGCGCAGTGGCATTGAGATTGTTACCCAGGCTCTCAACCTGGAGGAGCATATTCACGACTGCACGCTGGTAGTGACGGGCGAAGGGCGCATCGACAGCCAGAGCATTCATGGCAAGGTGCCGGTGGGCGTGGCGCAGGTAGCGAAAAAATACCATAAGCCGGTGATTGGTATCGCCGGCAGTTTGACCAGCGATGTCGGCGTGGTGCATCACTACGGTATCGACGCGGTGTTCAGTGTGTTGACCTCTATCGGCACGCTGGAGGAGGCGTTTCGCGGCGCGTTTGACAACATTTACCGCGCCTCACGAAATATCGCGGCGACGCTGGCGGTGGGAATGTCGACGGAAGGGTGACACGCGGGCGCAAACCCTCTATACTGCGCGCCGAAGCTGACCAGACAGTCGCCGCTTCGTCGTCGTCCTCTTCGGGGGAGACGGGCGGAGGGGAGGAAAGTCCGGGCTCCATAGGGCAGGGTGCCAGGTAACGCCTGGGAGGCGCAAGCCTACGACCAGTGCAACAGAGAGCAAACCGCCGATGGCCCGCGCAAGTGGGATCAGGTAAGGGTGAAAGGGTGCGGTAAGAGCGCACCGCGCGTCTGGCAACAGTTCGCGGCACGGTAAACTCCACCCGGAGCAAGGCCAAATAGGGGTTCACAAGGTACGGCCCGTACTGAACCCGGGTAGGCTGCTTGAGCCAGTGAGCGATTGCTGGCCTAGATGAATGACTGTCCACGACAGAACCCGGCTTATCGGTCAGTTTCACCTCTTAAAAAACCCCGCCTCGGCGGGGTTTTTGCTTTTCCTTGCCAACAACAACAGCTGATCCCGGCATTTACGTAGGCCGGATAAGGCGTAAGCCGCCATCCGGCGATGGGTGTAAATGCCTGATGGCGCTGCGCTTATCAGGCCTACAACGACCGCTCCCGGCATTCGCTTAGGCCGGATAAGGCGTGAGCCATCCGGCGATGGGTGCAAATGCCTGATGGCGCTGCGCTTATCAGGCCTACAACGACAACTGGTCCCGGTATTTGCGTAGGCCGGAGAAGGCGTGAGCCGCCATCCGGCGATGGATGCAATGCCTGATGGCGCTGCGCTTATCCGGCCTACAACGACAGCTAATCCCGGCATTTGTGTAGGCCGGATAAGGCGTAAGCCGCCATCCGGCGGTTGATGCAAATGCCTGATGGCGCTGCGCTTATCAGGCCTACAACGGCAGCTGATCCCGGCATTTACGTAGGCCGGATAAGGCGTGAGCCGCCATCCGGCGGTGGATGCAAATGCCTGATGGCGCTGCGCTTATCAGGCCTACAACGACAGCTAATCCCGGTATTTGCGTAGACCGGATAAGGCGTAAGCCGCCATCCGGCGGTGGATGCAACTGCCTGATGGCGCTGCGCTTATCAGGCCTACAACGACAGCTAATCCCGGCATTTGTGTAGGCCGGATAAGGCGTGAGCCGCCATCCGGCGATGGATGCAAATGCCTGATGGCGCTGCGCTTATCAGGCCTACAAATTGCGCTTATCACGCCTACAAACGGCTTCGACGCTGGGCTTTTTTTACGCTCTCTAAGCTGATCCTGTCTAATTCATAAACAA
Organism: Kosakonia sp. Marseille-Q7440; assembly: GCF_965119485.1. Taxonomy (NCBI): domain Bacteria; kingdom Pseudomonadati; phylum Pseudomonadota; class Gammaproteobacteria; order Enterobacterales; family Enterobacteriaceae; genus Kosakonia; species Kosakonia sp. Marseille-Q7440. The sequence continues at coordinate 721,219 of NZ_CBCPLT010000002.1, forward strand.
TTAATCGATCATCCTGGCGGCGAAACGCGCTAACCTGTCTGGCACATGTCTATTTTTTCGCCATGGGAGGCGTTGCTGTTATGGAACAAAAATCGATTTTGATTCTCCAGATGGGGAACGCTCCGCAGACCATGCGCGACGCGCACGGCGATGTGCCGCTCTGGTTTTGCCAACTGCTGGGATGCGAACTTGATGATGTCGAGGTGATCCGCGTTTTCGAAGGCGAAGCGCTGCCGGCACCGGATCCGCGCCGGGCGGCGATCATCACCGGATCCTGGGCGATGGTTACGGACAGATTGCCCTGGAGCGAGCAGACCGCCGCATGGATCCGCGAGGCGATGGCGGTGGAAATGCCGCTGTTTGGCGTCTGTTATGGTCATCAACTGATGGCCTGGGCGCTGGGCGGCGATGTGCAGTATCACAAGGATGGCCGTGAAGCGGGAACCAAAACCGTTTATCTCAATGCCGCCGCCGCTCACGATCCGCTGCTTACGCATCTGCAAGAGAGCTTTCCCGCGCACCTGACCCATCGACAGACGGTTACCCGTTTACCCATTGGCGCTACGGTTTTGGGCGCATCGGTGCACGATCCGCATCAGATCGTGCGTTACGGGCCAAATGCGTTTTCGGTGCAGTTTCACCCCGAAATGCGACCGGAGATCGCCACCGATCTGTTACGGCTTAACCGTCCCCATATCGAAAAAGAGGGTGGTGACACAGATAGCTTAATCGCTGGCGTAACGCCCGCGCCGGGTGCGGCAGAGATTTTACGGCGGTTTATGCAGGAGGTGTTCAGAGAGGAGAGGGCGCTTTCACTGCGCGCGGCCTCGTAAAGGCAGGAACAGAACCCCGGCGTGCGCCGGGGCTGGCAATCAGGCGGCTTCTTCTTCCTCAGCAAGACGGACAACGGCTTCTTCGACGATCACTTCCAGTTCCGTCAGCATCTCTTCAAACCCGAACGCCTGGTTGGCGGCGGCGGAACTCTCCTGGCTCGTGGTGACACGATCGAACGAACTGTACATAGTGCGGATACTCATTTACTCACCTGATAAAAATGTTCATTACACTGGTAAATCCACCAACAGCGCGCGAAGCGGCGTGTCGGCGACCAGCGTGATAGTGGCTTCATCACGAATGAAAGCGCCATCACCGCAGGTGAGGGCTTCTTGCTCTTTGTGATGGGTGACGGCATGCACCGTCCCGTGAATGGACTGCAGATAGGCTCGCGGTCCGTGTAATTCGATTTTCAGCTCTTCGCCTTTATTCAGCGAAATATGGTGCAACCACACTTGTTGGCGCAACTGCAGGCTACCTTTGTCGCCATCCGGCGAAGCCAGCAACTGACAGGCATCATCAGCAAGGGTCAGCTTCTGCACCGGCGCGTTTTCCCGCTCCGGGCACGCATCCAGCCATAGCTGCATGCGCGTAAGCGACTTGTCTTTACTCAGATTGTGCTCACTGTAACTGATGCCAGGCTGGGTTGCGATAAGCAGCGCTTCACCCGCTTTGGCCTGCACATGATGACCTTCGCTGTCACGGTACTCCGCTTCACCTTCCAGAATCAGGTTCAGAATATCCACTTTCGGGTAGGCGCGCGGTTGAAAAGAAGCCCCTGGTGCGAGCACTTCCTGGTTCAACACGCGCAATGACGCATAACCCAGCAGTTTGGGATCAAAGTAGTGTCCAAAGGAGAAGGTGTAGCGGGCTTTAAGCCAGCCGAAGTCAGCTTGTCCGCACTGTTTTGCCGTTCGGGTAGTAATCATTATTCTTGACCTCTCTTTACTTAAAACAATGTTAAATGGATGGACGCTGCATTGTTAGCCAGATATTCTGCCCGGTATGTTCAAATTTCCTGAATGAGAACACCTATGGCCAAAGAAAGGGCACTGACGCTGGAAGCACTGCGCGTGATGGATGCAATTGACCGCCGCGGAAGCTTTGCCGCCGCTGCGGATGAACTGGGGCGTGTCCCCTCCGCGCTCAGCTACACCATGCAAAAACTTGAAGAAGAGCTGGATGTGGTGCTGTTTGACCGCTCCGGTCACCGCACCAAATTCACCAATGTCGGGCGTATGCTGCTGGAGCGCGGGCGCGTTCTGCTGGAAGCGGCTGATAAGTTGACGACCGATGCCGAAGCGCTGGCACGCGGCTGGGAAACCCATTTAACGCTGGTAACGGAAGCGCTGGTGCCAACGGTAGAGTTGTTTCCGCTGGTGGAGAGGCTGGCGGCTAAAGCCACTACCCAGCTATCGATTATCACCGAAGTGCTGGCTGGTGCCTGGGAGCGGCTCGAGCAGGGTCGGGCGGATATTGTTATCGCGCCGGATATGCACTTTCGCTCTTCGTCGGAGATCAACTCCCGCAAGCTCTATACCGTGATGAACGTCTATGTCGCCGCGCCCGAGCATCCGATTCATCAGGAGCCGGAGCCGCTCTCCGAGATCACACGCGTGAAGTATCGCGGCGTGGCGGTGGCAGATACCGCCCGCGAACGCCCGGTGCTTACGGTTCAGTTGCTGGATAAACAGCCGAGGCTGACGGTCAGTACAATTGAAGATAAACGCCAGGCGCTACTCGCCGGGCTGGGCGTCGCCACCATGCCCTATCCGTTGGTTGAGCGTGATATTGCCGAGGGCCGCCTGCGCGTAGTCAGCCCGGAGTACAGCGGCCAGGTGGATATTATTATGGCCTGGCGCCGCGACAGCATGGGCGAGGGCAAAGCCTGGTGTCTGCGCGAGATCCCCAAGCTTTTTGCCGGTAAATAACGCTACGCGCCGCGCTCGGTCGCATGCACGGTTTGCGGGAAGGGCTGCGGTTCCGGGCCGAACTCATTCTCCTGCGGCGTGCCGCGCTGGCTATAAAACGCGAGCAGCACCAGCGAGCCAAACAGCGGAATAATCATCAGCAGCAGCCAGCGCCAGCTGCGGTTGGTGTCATGCAGGCGGCGCACCTGTACCGCCAGCGTCGGCACCAGCATCAGCAGGGCATAAACAAGGCTTAAGATGTGGTGCCAGCCCACGATACGATCAATCACATTCAGCACGCCGAACAGGATGATGTTAACGAGTGTGAACATCCAGAATTCGCGGCGATGGGCGCGTCCGTGGAAAGTGGCGTAATTACGAAGTACCCAGAAATACCAGTCCATTTTTACCTCGGTCAACGGTCAATCCGTTGTTTTAACAACGATAAGAGTAAGAATAGACGGCAAATTTACAAAGGGATAAGTCGGGCGGGGAATTATTTGGGCGCGATGTGACGCGCCCGAAAGTTCAGGAAAAACGGCTGTCACGACCGTGCGGTTCATCAAGATCCTGCCACGGGCCGATAGAAATAATCCCTGTCGGGTTCAGCGTTTTATGGCTGCGATAGTAGTGATTGCGGATATGCGCAAAATCAACCGTCTCGGCAATGCCCGGCATCTGGTAGAGGTCGCGCAGGAAACCATGCAGGTTAAGGTAATCACTGATGCGGCGCTTATCGCATTTAAAGTGCGTCACATAGACCGGATCGAAGCGCACCAGCGTTGTCCATAAACGGATATCCGCTTCGGTCAGGCGATCGCCCGTCAAATAGCGGTGCCGCCCAAGGATCTGCTCCAGGCGCTCCAGCGCACTAAACACCCCGGTTACCGCTTCATCATAGGCCTGCTGGCTGGTGGCGAAACCGGCTTTGTAGACGCCGTTATTCACATTGTCGTAGATCCAGCCATTCAGCTCGTCAATCTTCTCGCGCAGCTCAGGCGGGTAGTAATCCCCGGCTTTAGCACCCAGCCCATCAAATGCGGTATTGAACATGCGAATAATATCCGCCGATTCATTGCTGACGATGGTGTGGTTCTTCTTATCCCACACCACAGGCACCGTTACGCGCCCGGTATAGTGCGGATCGGCATGCAGATAGAGCTGGTAGAGAAATTCGTGCTGATAGAGGGTGTCGCCCGTTGCGGCGGGAAAATCATCGCCAAAGGTCCAGCCATTTTCCAGCATCAGCGGATGCACGACCGAAACCGGTAAAAACGGCTCCAGTCCCTTCAGCTTACGCAGGATCAGCGTGCGGTGTGCCCAGGGGCAGGCGAGCGAAACATAGAGATGGTAGCGATCTTTTTCAGCGGCAAACCCGCCTTCGCCAGAGGGGCCGGCAGCGCCATCGGCGGTTAGCCAGTTGCGAAACGCCGATTCTGAACGTTTAAAGCGCCCGCCGGTGGATTTGGTGTCATACCAGGTGTCGTGCCAGACGCCGTCAATCAGTTGTCCCATTGCTGCTTCTCCTTCTGATAGCAAAAGCGAGGAGTGAACTCCTCGCTTTGGTGTATTCAGTCAGTATAGAGCGCTTACCACTTTTTATTCAGTACGCGGTCAATGCTGAACGCGCCCGGACCGGTGATGCCCAGCAGCAGGTAGCCGCCAGCGATGGTCAGGTTTTTCATGAACATAATGGAGTTCGCGCCTTCCGCAAAGTTGTTGTGGAAGATAAACGCCGTCAGCAGCGTAAAGCCAGCGGTGAACAGCGCCGTGGTGCGGGTCAGGAAGCCGAACAGAATAGCCAGACCGCCGCCAAACTCAAGCAGGATGGTCAGTGGCAGGAAGAAGCCCGGTACGCCCATCGATTCCATATATTGCTGAGTGCCTGCATAGCCAGTGATTTTGCCCCAGCCCGCAACGATAAACAGGATCGGCATCAGAATACGAGCAACCAGGAAACCAACATCTTCTAATTTTTTCATCTTTCTCTCCAGGAACCGCATAGGCGCTATGCAGTAAAAATTGTGTAAGAAACGGCGTGTGCCGTGGGCTTGCAGTTGATGGGGAGGATAGTAATCGCGGAGTGAATATATTGTTAGCTAGGAAAACTGTCGAAATCTTTCAAAAAAATTGCCTAAGCAGAAAAGCAAACGGGCGATCCCAGGATCGCCCGTGTTAGCAAGCAAGTGACGCTTTAGCGCTGCGCATTAACGGTGGATTTCACCAGCCGCCACATGCTCCAGGCACCGAAACCGCGTCTGGCCCAGCGCACCAGCATATTAGGATGGCGAACGCTCCAGATAGCCATTGCGCTACTGCCTACCAGCGCCCATGAGCGCAGGCTTAACAGCGTGTTCCAGCCGCGATCGTAAGCGCCGGTGGCTTCAAGCCAGTCCCGGCGCCCGGCGGTAAGATCCAGACGTTGCTGCTGGATCATGCTGAGCAATTGCGCTTTACGCTTCAGACGTTCGGCTTTGCTGCTCACGATTTATCGTCCTCCAGCAAGGCGCGATCGTTCGACAACTCCTGGCGTGTGTGACGCAGCAGTGTCGAGGCCCGCGCTTTACGCAGTGTCGAAATGCCGCCTATCAGCGCCAGCACCAGTAACACTACGGTGGTTGCAATCATCACATTCAAGCGATATTGCGGATCGACGGCCCAAATAATTAGCACCATCAGACTCATCAGGCCAAATGCGGCGAAAAGCATGGTCAGCCCCACCATAAGGAGCAGCTGGAATAAGTTGGCTTTCTCTTCTTCAAGCTCAACAACCGCCAGCCGCAGGCGGGTCTCAACCATTTCAACCAGAATGGTCAGCATACGCTGACCAATCCCGAGCGCGCTTTTGCCAGGCCCTTGCGCGTATCGTGAATCCGCCATATCAGCGACGCGACATCAGAACGCCTAACACCACGCCGATTGCGGCGCCGATGCCAACGCTGGCCCACGGATTGTCACGCACGTACTCATCGGTACGGGCAGCGGCTTCGCGGGTCTGGCGAGCAATAACATCGCCGGTATCGCCCAGGCGGTCGCGGCTGTTACGCAGCGCTTTTTCCGCTTTGGTACGCAGCTTGCTCAGCTCTTCTTTCGATTTTTCACCAGAATTACCCAGCACTTCTTCCAGGGTGTCCGCCAGCGATTTCAACTCAGCGCGCAGATGGTCAGCATTATCTTTCGACATAATTCTCTCCAGGTGAGTGTGTGGTCATTTCCATTTAATCAGTAGTCACGCGCTTCAAGAGATTTCAGCTCCTGCTGAGCCTCTTTCAGCTTGTGCTCCCGCTTGTGTATCTTGTCCGCATCGCCTTTCTCTTTCGCTTCGCTCAGGTCACGACGGCGCTCGGCAATCTCTTCTTTCTGTTCAGCGATTTTCTTCTGATGCGCAGCGCGCAGCTTCTCATCAGAACAGTTGGCGCGAACTTCACGCAGGGCTTTATTCAACCCGTCAATACGGCTCTGATTGTTATGCTTTTCGGCATAGCTGATTTCGCGTTGGATCTCATGCTCCTTTTCCTGACACGGGGAAGCAGCATGGGAAAGAGCGCTAACGGAAAAAAGAGCCAGCGCCATAGCGATGCGGTTTTTCATAATCGATAACCTTCCGTTGTTAGCTGGCGAAACAGGGTACGCCAGCATCCAGTTACGTAATGTGAACCCTGGTCCCGTTACTCAAGCATAGTTAAGTAACGGCTAAACACCAAAGTTAGTGAAAAGATTCAGAATCCTGGAGAGATTATCCGAATCGATGCGTGCTGTTGCGCAGGCGGTTAAGCCACGCAGAAGTTTGGGTGTCGGCGTCATCCTGAGCGGCAATGACATACCCCTGGGGGAGAGTGCGATCCAGTACGGCCTTGGCGGCGGCGCTCTGCTCGCTGGAGTCGAATTTAATCAGCAGGGTGTCATCCTGCGGGGTGATGCTTTTAAAGTGAATGCCGTTGGCGTCGAGATGATGCCAGATGGAGAATCCATCCGGCACGGTAATATTTTGCGTCAGCGGGCGGATCGCAAGCGTCGACTCGCGATTTTGCACCGCCGTCCAGGCGAGAAACAGCACGCAAAAGAGCGCCGCAGCAGTGAGGCTTGTAAATACCCAGCGCAGAAAAGGCGCACGCAGTTCCATTGTCTTTTAACTCCGATTGCTATGTTTTTTCTTCCACAACACCACCAGCGAGCCAACCAGGCCAATCACCAGCAGCACCACCGGAAGCAGCATCAAACAGGACATCAGCGCATCTTCATACTTTTTAAACACCGGCGTGATGCCCAACAGGTAACCCAGCGTTGTCAGGATCAGCACCCACAGCAGGCCGCTCATCCAGTTGAAAAATTGAAAACGCGTATTGCTCAGACCAGAGAGTCCGGCAATAGTTGGCAATAACGTGCGAACAAATGCGATAAAGCGCCCAACTAACAGCGCCGACAGCCCATGTTTATGGAATAGATGGTGCGCGCGCTGATGATAGTGGGCCGGAAGATGAGAGAGCCATTTCTGCACCAGCCGCGTGTTGCCAAGCCAGCGCCCCTGAATGTAGCTCAGCCAGCAGCCGGTACTCGCGGCGACGGTAAGCAGCAGCAGGGTTTGCGGATAGCCCAGCGCACCTTTGGCAATCAATACGCCAACCAGCACCAGCAGGCTATCACCGGGCAGAAACGCCGCCGGCAGCAAACCGTTTTCCAGAAATAAAATGACAAATAAAACGAAATAGAGCATGCCGATCATGCCAGGCTGCGACAGCGTCTCAAAATCCTGGCTCCAAAGGGCATGAAGTAACTGGCTTAAAAGTTCCATTCGGTGTTCCTGGTACATCGGTTTACGTCACGTCTGCTACGTACGAAACAGCACGGCGATACGTTCTCATACATTATGGTCGCTCGTGGCACATCCGGTGCAGGGGTCATCCTGGTGAGGCGCTGTGAGCAAGCGCTGACTCACACAGAAGCGAAATGCATCCAATTGTAACAAAGGCTGAGGTAATGCGTCAGTCAGAAAAGCGCTCAGAAGTGATTTTGCCGGGGGAAGGCGGAAAGAGGCGAGGGTATTTACACACGCTGACACTCTATACTTTTCACTTACCCAAAATTCTTACAGGCGCAGTGTAAGTATGCGCCTGCAGAGGATTTTTTATTTCGTGCCGTTAGCGGCCGCATCGAGATGAACGACCGGGTTGTCGGCGAAGAGATAGCGGTCGGCGTTGAACTCAAAGTCGTCGCTGGTTTCGTTAAACAGCATCTGTTTGGTGTTTTCAAGATGCTGCCACATCGCCAGTTTCGCGCCGTGGGGATCTTTACGGATCAGCGCTTTCAGGATCTGGTCGTGATCGTCGCACCAGTTATCAACAGTGCGCAGGTCAATATGGTCGTGGAGTTTTTTCCAGTAGGGGTTGTGCACGCGCTGCGTCCACATTTTTTCAACGATAGCGGCCAGGGCCGTATTCTGCGTTGCCAGCGCCACCTGTACGTGGAACTGCAAATCCCATTCGGAGTCGCGAAAGCACTTCTCTTTGCGGGCTTTATCCTGAATCTCCATCAGCTTCATGATGTCTTGCTTCGTCACCTGCGTAGCAGCGAACTCCGCGATATTGCTCTCAATCAGCTGGCGCGCCTGCAGCAGCTCAAAAGGACCGTAGCTGGCGAACTCAAGATTCTCATCCGGCGCTTGTGTATGGCGCGCCTGGTTGGAGATGACATGAATGCCGGAGCCTTTACGCACTTCGACATACCCTTCCACCTCGAGCATGATGATCGCTTCACGCACCACGGTCCGGCTGACGCTCTTCTCATCGGCGATAAAGCGTTCGGCGGGCAGCTTCTCTCCCACAAGATAAACGCCTTGCTCAATCCGGCTTTTAAGCTCGGCGGCAAGTTGCTGGTAGAGACGTCGTGGTTCGGAGATTTCCATACAGGCTCCAGAGGAGAGGGCAATAATAGGATTTGTTATACCACTTTTAGCGCCTTCTCACCATTGTCAATAACGAAAAAGCCGCCCTCAGGCGGCTTTAAATAGTTTTAAAAAAGCGGGGCTAACTTTGTGCGGCGGGCGAGCCGACAGCCTGCTCTTTTGCTACCTCTTCGGCAGATTTGTTTTTCAGCACCGTCCAGATGAGCACTGCACCCATCAGGTCAAACAGCGCCAGTACTGCGAACAGCGGGCTAAAGCCGATGGTATCCGCCAGCGCGCCCACTACCAGAGCGAACATGGTGCTTGCCATCCACGCTGCCATCCCGGTCAGGCCGTTGGCAGTTGCCACTTCGTTACGACCAAAGACATCGGAAGAGAGCGTAATCAGTGCGCCGGAGAGAGACTGGTGCGCAAAGCCACCGATACAGAGCAGGCCAATCGCCACATACGGGCTGGTGAAGAGACCAATCATGCCTGGGCCAATCATCAGCAGCGCGCCCATGGTGACCACCATTTTACGCGACACAATCAGGTTCACGCCGAAGATGCGCTGGAACAGCGGCGGCAGATAACCACCCACGATACAACCGAGATCCGCGAACAGCATCGGCATCCAGGCAAACATCGCAATCTCTTTCAGGTTAAAGCCATACACTTTGAACATGAACAGCGGGATCCAGGCGTTAAAGGTACCCCATGCTGGCTCAGCCAGAAAACGCGGTAGCGCGATACCCCAGAACTGGCGGGTGCCCAGGATCTGGCGAACAGACATTTTCTTGCCGTTGTTGGTCTGATGCTGTGCTTCCTGGCCGCCAATGATGTATTCACGCTCCTCTTCGCTCAATTTTTTCTGATCGCGCGGGTGCTTATAGAAGATGAGCCAGGCCATCGCCCAGATAAAGCTCAGTACGCCGGAGATAATGAACGCCATCTCCCAGCTGTGCATAACGATCGCCCATACCACCAGCGGTGGTGCAATCATCGCACCAATTGATGAACCGACGTTGAAGTAGCCGACGGCGATGGAGCGCTCTTTTGCCGGGAACCATTCAGAAGCCGCTTTCAGGCCCGCCGGGATCATCGCCGCTTCAGCTGCGCCCACCGCGCCGCGTGCCAGTGCCAGACCGCCCCAGCTGCCAGCCAGTGCGGTCGCGCCGCAGAAGATGGCCCAGGTAATTGCGAAGAAGGCGTAACCAACTTTGGTACCGAGAACGTCGAGGACGTAGCCCGCAACCGGCTGCATGATGGTGTAGGCCGCGGAATAGGCCGCGATGATATACGAATATTGCTGAGTCGAAATGTGCAACTCTTCCATCAACGTGGGAGCGGCTGCCGCTATGGTGTTACGTGTCAGGTAGCCAAGCACGGTGCCGACCGTCACCAGCGCTATCATGTACCAACGTAATCCTTTGATTTTACGCATGTAAACCTCATCGTTATGTTATTACCGCTTGCGCGGACACCCTTCGCTCGCATCGGAGGGTGGAAACGGGAGGGCGTAACCGGAAAGAGGTTCCGCTACGGCCCAAGCCTGCCATCAGTAAACGTTCTGTTTGTAAGTCGGCGTCCGTACCGTTAATTCCGATTAACGTTTTATCGGGAATGCATTCCGTCGGGTTATCAATTCGACGGCAGCAAGATAACTTGTCATACAACTTGAAAAGGTGAGTGACATCACAAAAGCGTTTTTCTTTGTGTGGTCTTTAACTCAGGCGTGGAGAGCCAGATTTGGCGCGGCCTGGCGGGGGATTTAACGAATTAGCGTGTCAGTTTTTGTCTGCTTTTATTGATCCAACTCACGAAAATACCTTCGGTCTATAGAAATTGGTGTGATAACTTTGACAGCATTAAGGTAGACATCAGACGCACTCGTTGAGAGGAAGACGATAATGACCCCGTTTATGACCGAAGATTTCCTGCTAGATACCGAATTTGCCCGCCGTCTGTACCACGACTACGCCAAAGACCAGCCGGTTTTCGACTACCACTGCCACCTGCCGCCGCAGCAGATCGCGGAAGATTACCGTTTCAAAAACTTGTATGACATCTGGTTGAAAGGTGACCACTACAAGTGGCGCGCGATGCGCACTAACGGCGTGCCGGAGCGTCTCTGTACCGGCGATGCGTCGGATCGTGAGAAGTTTGACGCCTGGGCGGCGACCGTACCACACACCATTGGCAACCCGTTATACCACTGGACACATCTTGAGCTGCGCCGCCCGTTTGGTATTACAGGTAAGCTGCTGTCACCCGCGACGGCTGATGAGATCTGGGAGCGCGGTAACGCACTGCTGGCGCAGGATAGCTTCTCCGCGCGCGGCATCATGCAGCAGATGAACGTCAAAATGGTCGGCACCACCGATGATCCGATTGACTCCCTGGAGCACCACGCGGCAATTGCTAAAGAGACGGCTTTCAGCACCAAAGTGCTACCGAGCTGGCGTCCGGATAAAGCCTTCAATATTGAACAGGCGACCTTTAACGACTACATGGCGAAACTGGGTGAAGTCTCTGATACCGAGATCCGCCGCTTTACCGATCTGCAAACCGCGCTGACTAAACGCCTCGATCACTTTGCCGCACATGGCTGTAAAGTCTCTGACCACGCGCTGGACGTGGTGCTGTTTGCCGAAGCCTCTGAATCAGAGCTCGACGCCATTCTGGCGCGTCGCCTGGCGGGTGAAACCCTGAGCGAAAAAGAGGTGGCGCAGTTTAAAACCGCTGTGCTGGTGTGGCTCGGCGCGGAGTATGCCCGTCGCGAATGGGTGCAGCAGTACCACATCGGCGCGCTGCGTAATAACAACCAGCGTCAGTTCAAACTGCTCGGCCCGGATGTCGGCTTCGACTCCATTAACGACCGTCCGCTGGCGGAAGAGCTCTCTAAACTGCTGAGCAAGCAGAATGAAGATAACCTGCTGCCGAAAACCATCCTTTACTGCCTGAACCCGCGCGATAACGAAGTGCTGGGTACGATGATCGGTAACTTCCAGGGCGAAGGCATGCCGGGCAAAATGCAGTTCGGTTCCGGCTGGTGGTTTAACGATCAGAAAGATGGCATGGAGCGTCAGATGACCCAGCTTGCACAGCTTGGCCTGCTGAGCCGCTTTGTCGGCATGCTGACCGACAGCCGCAGCTTCCTCTCCTACACCCGTCATGAATATTTCCGCCGCATCCTCTGCCAGATGATTGGCCGCTGGGTGGAAGCGGGCGAAGCTCCGGCTGACATTCAGCTGCTGGGTGAAATGGTGAAAAACATCTGCTTTAACAATGCGCGTGATTACTTCGCGATTGAACTGAACTAGGGCCGTTTGAGGTTGATATGCAATACATCAAGATCCATTCGCTGGATAACGTCGCAGTAGCGCTGGCCGATCTTGCTGAAGGCGCGGAAGTCGTTATCGACAACCAGACCGTACAGCTGCGCCAGGCCGTATCGCGCGGGCATAAGTTTGCGCTGCACGCCATTAAGCAGGGCGAAAATATTGTCAAATATGGTCTGCCGATTGGTCATGCGACGTCAGATATCGCGTCGGGCGAGTATATCCATTCCCACAATGCGCGGACGAACCTCAGCGATCTGGACGAGTATAGCTATCAACCTGATTTTCAGGATGAGGGCAGCCAGGCGGGCGATCGTGACGTGCAGATCTACCGCCGGGCGAACGGGGAAGTTGGGATCCGTAATGAGTTGTGGATCCTGCCGACGGTCGGCTGCGTCAATGGCATCGCCCGTCAGATCCAGAACCGCTTCCTGAAAGAGACCCACGACGCCGAAGATATCGACGGCGTTTACCTCTTCAGCCACACCTACGGCTGTTCGCAACTGGGCGATGACCACATCAACACGCGCACCATGCTGCAAAATATGGTGCGTCATCCAAATGCGGGCGCGGTGCTGGTGATCGGCCTTGGGTGTGAAAACAACCAGGTTGACGCTTTCCGCCAGACGCTGGGCGAATTTGATGCTGAACGCGTCCACTTTATGGTCTGCCAACACCAGGACGACGAAGTGGAGGCGGGGCTTGAGCATCTGCACGCGCTCTATGAGGCGATGCGTAACGATAAGCGCGAGCCGGGTAAACTGAGCGAGCTGAAGTTTGGCCTCGAGTGCGGTGGCTCTGACGGGCTTTCCGGTATTACCGCCAACCCAATGCTGGGCCGTTTCTCTGATTATGTGATTGGCAACGGCGGCACCACGGTGCTGACCGAAGTGCCGGAGATGTTTGGCGCTGAGCGCATTCTGATGAGCCATTGCCGCGACGAAAGTACCTTTGAGAAGACCGTGACCATGGTTAACGACTTCAAACAGTACTTTATTGCCCACAATCAGCCGATCTATGAGAACCCGTCGCCGGGCAACAAAGCGGGCGGCATCACTACGCTTGAAGAGAAGTCGCTGGGCTGTACGCAGAAAGCGGGTGCCAGCCAGGTGGTTGATGTGCTGCGCTACGGCGAGCGTCTGCAAACTCACGGCCTCAACCTGCTGAGCGCACCGGGCAACGATGCGGTCGCGACCAGCGCGTTAGCCGGTGCCGGCTGCCATATGGTGCTGTTCAGCACCGGTCGCGGGACGCCCTACGGCGGTTTTGTGCCGACGGTGAAAATTGCCACCAACAGTGAGCTGGCAGCCAAAAAGAAACACTGGATCGATTTTGATGCGGGTCAGTTGATCCACGGCAAAGCAATGCCGCAGCTATTGGAGGAGTTTGTTGATGTGATTGTAGAGATCGCCAACGGCAAGCAGACCTGCAATGAGAAAAATGATTTCCGTGAGTTAGCCATCTTCAAAAGTGGTGTAACTTTATAAATCGCACTGAGAAGTGCAGTAAGCAAAGCGGCGCTACCCTGACAGCGCCGCTTTTTTTTGGCTTCTCCACTGGTCAGCTACGTAGCGCGTTCTTTACCAGCCGCTCATCTTCCGCCTGACACACCGCAGCGGTAAACAGCACATCGGTTGAGGAGTTGAGTGCGGTTTCGCAGGAGTCCTGCAACACGCCGATGATAAAGCCGACCGCCACCACCTGCATGGCAACATCATTAGAGATACCAAACATGTTGCAGGCCAGCGGGATGAGTAGCAGCGAGCCGCCTGCCACGCCGGATGCGCCGCAGGCACAGAGCGAAGCCACCACGCTCAGCAGCAGCGCCGTCGGCAGATCGACAGTAATGCCGAGCGTATGCACCGCCGCCAGCGCCAGCACGGTAATGGTGATCGCCGCGCCCGCCATATTAATCGTCGCCCCAAGCGGAATGGAGACTGAGTAGGTGTCGCGATCGAGATTGAGCTTTTCACACAGCGTCATATTGACCGGGATGTTCGCCGCCGAGCTGCGGGTGAAAAAGGCCGTTACGCCGCTTTCGCGCAGGCAGGTAAAGACCAGCGGGTAGGGGTTGCGGCGGATCTTCCAGTAAACCAGCAGCGGGTTAATGACCAGCGCGACAAACGCCATGCAGCCCACCAGCACCACCAGCAGTTGCGCATAGCCTAACAGCGCACCAAAACCAGAGGTGGCAAGGGTCGAGGAGACGAGACCGAAAATGCCAATCGGCGCAAAACGGATCACGATCCGCACCATAAAGGTGACGGCACCCGACATATCCTGCACCATCTTTTTCGTCGTCTCGCTGCTGTGACGCAGGGCAAAACCCAGCCCGACGGCCCACACCAGAATGCCGATATAGTTTGCTTCCATAATTGCCGTTACCGGGTTGGCGATCATGCTGGTCAGCAAGCCGCGCAGAACCTCAATTATGCCGGAAGGCGGCGTAATATCGCTGGCACCGGGCGCAAGCTGCAGCGTGGAAGGGAAGAGAAAGCTAACCAGCACGGCGGTCAGCGCGGCAGAGAAGGTGCCGAGAAGATAAAGAAAAAGTACCGGGCGAAGGTGGGTGCGCTGGCCTTGCTGGTGCCCGGCAATGGACGCCATCACCAGCATCAGTACCAGCACCGGCGCAACGGCTTTCAATGCGCTGACAAATAGCGTACCGAGAATACCGGTAGCGATAGCGGCGGGCGTTGAGATCCACGCCAGTAAAATCCCCAGAACGAGGCCAAGAAGAATTTGTTTCACCAGGCTGCCATCAACGAAACGTTGCAGCAACCCTGACGAGCGGTGCGTTGTCATGCCATTTTCCTTTCGTGTTGTGGAATCACATCCCGCGGCCCTTTTAAACAGAGATTTGTCAGGATGTAACAATTGTTTGCTGAAAGGAGTATATGAACTCTGTGAGAACAGGGAAGAGAGAGATTTCTACTTTTACGCTCTGGCGCGTCTTTTTCATTTTTGCTGTCGGCATTTTGTGACCAGCACGACAGGGCGCGATGAATCGCCGCTCACCAGGGTGGCAGAGCGGCGATTTACGGCTTACGCGCGGTTTTTCTTGTCGTTCTGGTAGTTAACCCAGCTATTAATCAGCAGCGTCAGCACCAGAATACCGCCCACCACGCCAAGGGAGATGGCAATCGGGATATGGAAGAAATCGACAATCAGCATCTTGATACCGATAAACACCAGGATCATCGACAGGCCATATTTGAGCATTGAGAAGCGCTCCGCTACGCCCGCCAGCAGGAAGTACATCGCGCGCAGCCCGAGAATGGCAAACAGGTTAGAGGTGAGGACGATAAAGGGATCGGTGGTGACGGCGAAGATCGCCGGGATGCTGTCGACGGCAAAGATCACATCGCTCAGCTCCACCAGAATCAGCACCAGCAGCAGCGGCGTGGCATACAGCAGACCGTTTTTGCGCACAAAGAAGTGTTCACTTTCGATGCTGTCGGTCATGCGCAGATGGCTACGTAGCCAGCGCACCACCGGTTTATCGCCGATGCCCTTCTCATCCTCTTTCGCCAGCGCCATCTTCACGCCGGTAAAGAGCAGGAAGGCACCGAAAACGTAGAGCAGCCATGAGAACTGGGTAATCAGCCAGCTTCCGGCGAAGATCATGATGGTACGCAGCACAATCGCCCCGAGCACGCCGTAGATCAGTACCCGGCGTTGCAGTGCCGCAGGGACGGCAAAGTAGCTGAACAGCATCAGCCAGACGAAGACGTTGTCCACCGCCAGCGCTTTTTCAATCAGATAACCGGTTAAGAACGCCAGCGCCTGGGTATCTGCGACCGCGCGCCCTTCGGTTTGCGTCAGATACCACCAGAAGGCGGCATTAAACAGCAGCGACAGGCTAACCCACACCACTGACCAAACGGCCGCCTGCTTCATGGTCATCGTATGCGCGCCGCGACGCCCCTGAAGCAGAAGGTCGATCGCCAGCATAACCACCACGGCAACGGCAAAAACGCCCCATAACATCGGTGTGCCAACACTATTCATCACCAGATCCTCACGCAAACAAAAACGGCCAACGTCAGAAGACGTTAGCCGCTTGCCTGGTGCAGGGGGATCTCGCCTTCCGGCAAGGTCTCACTTACGTCGATCACGACGCCCGGCGACCGGGTGCTTAACGCACCGTAATGACGGCCCACCGGCGAAGAAGTTACTCCCCTTTGCTGGTAACAAATTATGTCAACACATTGAGCTGGTCAATGTGTCGCCAGCGCTTCTTACGAAGCTTTACGCAGGGAGTTGGGTGCTGAGATCATCGGCCGGGAAGACGACACCGGTCTGGCGGCGGATCTCCGTTAGCAATTTTGCCGTAATACGGCTGATCGCAAGCCCCGGATGATTGACCTCATTCTCCTCCACCAGCCGCGCGAAGGTTTCGGCTTCATACAGCATGGTGTTGATATGCTGGGGCTGGGTCAGCTCCTGCGCTTTGCCGCCGCGCGGGATAAAGGAGAGCTTCTGGCATTCGGAAATCTTTTCAATCACCAGTGAGCCCGCTTCGCCCTGAATCTCACTCGCCAGCACCGAATCGCTCACTTTCGAGTGTTGCAGCGTGACGCTGAAGTCGCCGTAATTCATCACCACCACGCCGTGCGCGTCGACGCCGCTTGAAAGCAGGCTCGCTGAAGCCTGCACGCTGTGCGGTTCGCCCCATAGCGCCACCGCTGAGGCGAGGCAGTAAAAGCCGATATCCATAATCGACCCGTTAGAGAACGCGGGGTTGAAGGTGTTGGGGTTTTCGCCGTCGAGAAAACGCTGATAGCGTGACGAGTACTGACAGTAGTTAATAAAGGCTTTGCGCAGCTTGCCCGCTTTCGCCAGCGACTGCTTCAGCGCCAGGAAGTTTGGCAGGCTGGCAGTTTTGAAGGCTTCAAACAGCACCACCTGATTTTCACGGGCGCAGGCGATGGCGGCTTCTACTTCACGCAGGTTTGAGGCCAGCGGCTTTTCGCAGATCACATGCTTTTTATGGCTGAGAAACAGCTGCGTCTGGGAAAAGTGGAGGGAGTTGGGGCTGGCAATATAGACCGCGTCAATCGCATCGCTCTGCGCCATCTCCTCAAGTGAGGTAAAGAGATGCTCGACAGGGTAGTCGGTGGCGAAGGTTTGCGCCTGTTCAAGGCTGCGGGAATAGACGGCGGTGAGTCTGTATTTGCCCGTTTCATGGGCGGCATCGACAAACTGGCGCGAGATCCAGTTCGTCCCTATGACAGCGAAACGTATCATAAAGGCGCTACTTCTCCGTTAAAGGGTTCCGCTGTCACTCTATCACGTCAACATGACAAAACCAGTGCGCTGGCGCGCATGCTTAGCGTAAGGCGAGATGGGTCAACCACAGCCTGGTATCGAACTCGAGCTGGTGGTACTGCGGCTCCATATGACAGCAGAGCTGGTAAAAAGCTTTGTTGTGCTCTTTCTCGCGCAGGTGCGCCAGTTCATGCACCACAATCATGCGCAGAAAAGCTTCCGGCGCATCGCGGAAAACGGTGGCGACGCGGATCTCCGCTTTCGCTTTCAGCTTGCCGCCCTGCACGCGGGAAATGGCGGTGTGCAGGCCAAGGGCATTATTGAGCACGTGAATTTTGCTGTCATACATCACTTTATTGACCGGCGCGGCGTTACGCAGAAACTGGTTTTTCATCTCTTGCGTATAGTGATAGAGCGCTTTATCGGTGGTGACGCCGTGGCTGTCGGGGTAGCGTTTTGCCAGCACCTCGCCCAGACGGTTCTGCTCAATCAGCGTATGTACCTGCGCCAGCAGGGATTCAGGATAGCCCTGAAGATAGGTGAGGGTCTTCATGGTGAAATGTGTTTACATCCTTACGTAATTGAGCGATAAAACGCGCGAATTTTAGCATTGCGGAGGGTCGATGAGCCAGGTTGAGTTAAACGGACAGTCATTCACTTTAGACAGATTCCCTGTCGGCGTGGAAGAGGCGTCGCTACAGGCGTGGGATGCAGCGGATGAATATCTTCTGCAACAGGTGGATGCGGTCGATGGCCCGGTTCTGATCTTCAATGACAGCTTCGGCGCGCTGGCCTGCGCGCTGGCGGCCCATCAGCCGGTGTCGGTTAACGACTCCTTTATTGCCGAGCTGGCAACGCAGCATAACCTGCGCATTAACGATCTCGATGAAGAGGCGGTCACCTTTCAGGACTGCCTCAGCCCGCTGCCGGCCAATCCGGCTTTAGTGCTGATTAAAATACCAAAACAGCTGGCGCTGCTTGAGCAGCAGCTGCGCGCTCTGCGTGACGTGGTTACGCCGCAGACGCGGATTATCGCTGGCGCGAAAACCCGCGATATTCACAATTCAACGATGGCGCTGTTTGAAAAGATCCTCGGCCCGACCACCACGACGCTGGCATGGCGCAAAGCGCGCCTGATCAACTGCACCTTTAACGCTCCCGCGCCTGTTGAAACCTCGCTGCTGGCAAGCTGGACGCTGGATGGTACGCCCTGGACCATTCATAACCATGCGAATGTTTTTTCCCGCAGCGGGCTGGATATTGGCGCACGCTTTTTCCTACAACATCTGCCGGAAAATGTTGAAGGCGAGATGGTCGATCTCGGCTGCGGCAATGGCGTGATTGGCCTGCAGCTGCTGGCGAATAACCCGCAGGCGCAGGTGCTGTTTGTTGATGAGTCGGCCATGGCGGTCGCTTCTTCGCGTCTCAACGTGGAGAGCAACCTGCCGGAGGATATGGAGCGCTGCGAGTTTATGATCAACAACGCGCTCTCCGGCATTGAGCCGGATCGCTTTGCGGCGGTGCTCTGTAACCCGCCGTTCCATCAGCAGAGCGCCATCACCGATCATATTGCCTGGCAGATGTTTAACGATGCGCGCCGCTGCCTGAAGTATGGCGGTGAATTACGTATTGTCGGCAATCGCCATCTCGACTATTTCCGCAAGCTGAAACGCGTGTTCGGCAACTGCGAAACCGTAGCGACCAACAATAAGTTCGTGATCCTCAAATCGGTTAAAGTGCGCAAGAAGCGCTAAACGCAGCGCCATCAAACCTTTGCCGGATGGCGGCTTACGCCTTATCCGGCCTACAACGTCTCAAACACGTAGGCCTGATAAGCGCAGCGCCATCAGGCGCTCTGCCGGATGGCGGCTCACGCCTTATCCGGCCTACAAGTCTCAAACTCCGTAGGCCTGATAAGCGTAGCGCCATCAGGCGCTTTGCCGGATGGCGGCTCACGCCTTATCCGGCCTACAACGTCTCAAACTCCACAGGCCTGATAAGCGCAGCGCCATCAGGCGCTCTGCCGGAGGGCGGCTTGCGCCTTATCCGGCCTACAAATTCTCGAACCCTGTAGGCCTGATAAGCGCAGCGCCATCAGGCATTGTTGCCGGATAGCGGCTTACGCCTTATCCGGCCTACAACATCTCAAACACGTAGGCCTGATAAGCGCAGCGCCATCAGGCGCTCTGCCGGATGGCGGCTCACGCCTTATCCGGTCTACAACTTCTCAAACACGTAGGCCTGATAAGCGCAGCGCCATCAGGCATTGTTGCCGGATGGCGGCTCACGCCTTATCTTGTCGACAACGTCTCAAATACGTAGGCCTGATAAGCGCAGCGCCATCAGGCATTTTGCCGGATGGCGGCTCACGCCTTATCCGGCCCACAACTTCTCAAACGCGTAGGCCTGATAAGCGCAGCGCCATCAGGCATTTTGTTAAATGGTTAACGCCAGTTGCGTGCCCTGGGCTATCGCCCGGCGGGCATCCAGCTCCATCGCCACATCGCAGCCGCCAATCAAATGCACCGGTTTACCGGCTTCGCGCAGCGGTTCGGCCAGCTCGCGTCGCGGCTCCTGGCCTGCACAAATCACCACATTATCCACCGCCAGCACCTGCGGCTCGCCGCCGACCAGAATATGTAAACCCTCATTGTCGATCTTCTGGTAACTCACCGCCGGGATCATCTTCACCCCACGCGACAGCAGCGTGGCGCGGTGGATCCAGCCGGTGGTTTTCCCCAGCCCGTCGCCTGGCTTGCTGGCTTTGCGTTGCAGCATCACAATCTGCCGCGGGCTTTTCGGCAACTGCGGCCCTTCCGGACGCAGGCCGCCGACCTCATTCAGGCTGGTATCAATGCCCCACTCAACGCAGAATTCAGCGATATTCTGGCTGGTGGACTCCCCCGGCTGGCTTAAATAGACCGCGGTATCAAAGCCGATCCCGCCGCAGCCGACGATCGCCACGCGCTCGCCGACCGGCGCTTTATCGCGCAGCACCTCAAGATAGTTCAGCACTTTCGGATGATCGATGCCGTCAATAAACGGCATGCGCGGCTCAATGCCGCAGGCGAGGATCACCTCATCAAACAGCGTTAGCATGCCGGGATCGACGCGCTGATTGAGGCAGAGCGCGACGCCGGTTTTGTCGATCATCCGCCGGTAGTAACGCAAGGTTTCATAAAACTCCTCTTTACCGGGGATCTGTTTGGCGACGTTAAACTGCCCGCCGATCTCTGCCTGCGCATCAAACAGCGTTACGCTATGCCCGCGCGCAGCGGCATTCACCGCAAAAGCCAGCCCGGCGGGGCCTGCGCCAACCACCGCGAGGTTTTTCTTCTGCTCTGCCGGGTAGATCGGCATCAGCGTTTCATGGCAGGCGCGCGGGTTGACCAGGCAGGAGGTGACTTTGCCGTAGAAGATCTGATCCAGACACGCCTGGTTGCAGCCAATGCAGGTGTTGATCTCCTCTTCCCGGCCGCTCTGCGCTTTGCTTAGCAGCTCCGCATCAGCGAGGAAAGGGCGCGCCATCGACACCATATCCGCATCGTCACGGGCAAGGATCGCTTCGGCCACCTGCGGATCGTTAATGCGGTTGGTGGTGATTAGCGGGACGTTGACTTTGCCTTTCAGCTTGCGCGTCACCCAGCTAAACGCCCCGCGCGGCACCGGTGTGGCAATGGTTGGGATCCGCGCTTCATGCCAGCCGATCCCGGTATTGATAAGCGTGACGCCTGCCGCTTCAACGGCCTGCGCCAGCGCGATGGTTTCATCCAGCGTGCCGCCGCCCTCCACCAGATCGAGCAC
The DNA here is from genome assembly GCF_965119485.1 of Kosakonia sp. Marseille-Q7440. Lineage (NCBI taxonomy): Bacteria > Pseudomonadati > Pseudomonadota > Gammaproteobacteria > Enterobacterales > Enterobacteriaceae > Kosakonia > Kosakonia sp. Marseille-Q7440. Next base: position 742,260 of record NZ_CBCPLT010000002.1, read on the forward strand.
CGACAGGCGATAGATCAGGATAAAGTTTTCCCCGACGCGCTCGCGGATCGCCCGCACCACCTCGAGGGGAAAACGCATCCGGCGCGCGTAATCACCGCCCCATTCATCTTCGCGCTGGTTGGTGCGCGCGGCGAGAAACTGGTTAATCAGATAGCCTTCTGAGCCCATCACCTCGACACCGTCGTAACCGGCCTGTTGTGCCAAGTGCGCGCAGCGGGCGAAATCCTCAATCAAGCTTAGAATTTCATCATGGCTTAGTTCGTGAGGTTTGAAGCGATTGATCGGTGCCTGAATGGCGGAAGGGGCGACCAGGTTGGGCTGAAAACTGTAGCGCCCGGTATGCAGGATCTGCAGTGCGATTTTGCCCCCCTCCTGATGCACCGCATCGGTAATGTGCCGATGGTGCGGCAGTTGGCTGATATCGTTCAGCACCGCGGCACCCTCCATTGTCACGCCGGAAAGAGCGGGGGAGATGCCGCCCGTGACAATCAGCGCCACACCATGACGAGCGCGCTCGGCATAGAAGGCCGCCAGCCGCTCTGCGCCGTCCGGGCGCTCCTCCAGACCGGTGTGCATCGACCCCATTAGCACACGGTTTTTAAGCTGGGTAAAACCCAGATCCAGCGGGGCGAACAGCGACGGGTAGTGGCTCATGCTCTCTTCCAATGTAAAATTATTGTTATGTGGTCGGATGAGTTCTACTGTAGCCGTCGCGACAACAGAAGGGAAAAGCGGGAGCGAATGATTGTGATGGGATTCAAAAAAGTGCGGGCAGAGGAAATGCCGGATGGCGGCTGACGCCTTATCCGGCCTACGGGGAGTGCGGTTTGTCGGTGCGGTAAGGGAAGCGCCATCGGGCAAGAATGCCGGATGGCGGCTACGCCTTATCCGGCCTACGGTGAGTGCAGTTTGTCGGTGCGGTAAGCGAAGCGCCATCGGGCAAAAGGCCGGATGGCGGCTGACGCCTTATCCGGCCTACGGTGAGTGCAGTTTGTAGGCCCGATAAGCGAAGCGCCATCGGGCAGAGTGTTACACCGGCTCCACTGAAACGCGCAGCGCGGACAACGCTTCGCCTGCGGCGCGCAGCACCTGCTCGCACTGTTCAATGGTGAGCGTCAGCGGCGGCTCAATACGAATGGTTTTCGCATTATTGAGCGTACCGGCCACCAGCACGCGCTGGCGGAACATCTGGCTGGCAAAGTTGTACCCCGTCTCGTTATTCACAAACTCAAGCGCCATTAGCATGCCGCGCCCGCGCACATCCTGTACCAGATCGGGATACTCACGCGCCAGTGCACGGAAGCCATCCAGCAGCATGTCGCCTTTCTGCTCCGCCTGCGCCGGCAGGTTCTCTTCCAGCAGCACATTAATGGTTGCCAGCGCCGCCGCACAGGCCAGCGGATTACCGCCGAAAGTAGTGGTGTGCAGGAACGGGTTATCAAACAGCACCGAGAAGACCTCTTCGGTGGCGATGGTCGCGCCAATCGGCATCACGCCGCCGCCAAGGGCTTTGGCTAAACACATAATGTCCGGCTGCACGTTTTCATGCTCGCAGGCGAACATCTTGCCGGTGCGCCCCATACCGGTTTGTACTTCATCAAAGATGAGCAGCGCGCCAAACTCATCACACAGCTTACGCACCGCAGGCAGGTAGCCCGGCGGAGGCAGGATCACGCCGCCTTCACCCTGAATCGGCTCGAGGATCACCGCCGCAACGTCATCCCCGGTTCTCTGCCCTTCGCTGAGGGCCGTGCGCATGGCATCGATATCGCCAAACGGCACATGGTGGAAGCCCGGCAGCAGCGGCATAAAGGGTTTACGGAAGGTCGACTTCGCCGTCGCCGAGAGCGAACCAAGGGATTTACCGTGGAACGCGCCGCTGGTGGCGATAAAGGAGAATTTCCCGCGCGGAGATTGATAGGCTTTCGCCAGTTTCAGCGCCGCTTCGACGGACTCCGTGCCGCTGTTGCTAAAGAAGCTGTATTTGAGTTTGCCGGGCGCGAGCGCCGCCAGCGTTTTTGCCAGCATCGCCCGTAGCGGGTCGAGAAGCTCCTGGCTGTGCAGAGGTTGTTTGGCGAGTTGGTTCTGTACGGCGGAAACGACAACTGGATTACGGTGCCCCACATTGAAAATACCAAATCCACCCAGGCAATCTAAAAACTCCACTCCCTGGGTGTCGACAAGCGTATTCAGACTGCCTGCTTGCCACTCTACGGCTCCGTAATCCCCGCCGGCAGTTACAGATTTTCGATACTCTAAAAACCCCGGGTTAACATGCTCTTTAAAGTAATCCACCACCTCTCGGTTTAAAGCTTTCATCTCCTCATGATCAAGCGTTCGCTTCTCAATGAGATTCAGGGCGTGAGCGCTGCACGCTAAAGCGGATGCGCTGGAAGGTAACCTGTTCAAAATAAGCTCCAGGAGTCGCGTATCACATGATACTGATTAAAGTATTGCAGGGATTACGCCACTTCGGCGGCGGGCAGAGAAATCGGGATAAACGCCAGGTGAAAGCCAAATCGTACAAGATTTAATCATGCCGCCTGGGCAAAAAATAGGTTACAGCATTGTTAAAAGAGGCATCGCAAGAGAGTGAAAAAGCCCTTTGCGCCAAAAAAGTGCGTCGAGTGCATGAAAATGGGGCATAACCGGTAAGCTTAACTAAGTGTTTTCAAGCTGAAACTATTAAAATCAATATCTTAACAAACCTATCAAAATCAGGGTTTTCTGCCGATTTGCGATCTAAATCAAATTTAACAACTAAAGATAAATTCATTATCGCCGAAATAACATTCGCAATAATTTTTTCACGGCAATATAACCTGCACAGGACGCAACCATGTCTTCTCCTCTTTATGTCAGCCAGCGCAACTTTCCGCTGGACGATGACGCCACGCTGATGTCCACCACTGATACGCAGAGCTACATTACTCACGCTAACGATGCGTTTATTCATGCCAGCGGTTATCACCTCAATGAGTTAAACGGCCAACCGCACAATGTTGTGCGCCATCCCGATATGCCGAAAGCGGCATTTGCCGATATGTGGTTCACCCTGAAACAGGGCGAGCCGTGGAGCGGTATTGTGAAAAACCGCCGTAAAAATGGCGATCACTACTGGGTGCGCGCGAATGCCATTCCGATGGTGCGTAACGGCGAAGTGACCGGCTATATGTCGATTCGCACCCGCGCAACGGAGCAGGAGATCGCGGCAGTCGAGCCGCTTTACAGCGCATTAAATGAAGGAAGCAGCAAAAAGCGCCTGCATAAAGGCCTGGTGCTCGGTAAAGGCGTACTCGGGAAAGTGGCCACGCTGCCGCTGCGCTGGCGCGCGCGCAGCGTCATGACGCTGCTGTGGGTGGCGCAGCTAGCGGCGCTGTGGTTTACCGGTGCGCATCCCGTGTCGATGCTGGTCAGTACGCTGGTAATGCTGCTGGGCGCGCTGGCGTTTGAGTGGCAGATTGTTCGTCCGGTCGAGAATGTGGCAAAGCAGGCGCTAAGTGTGGCAACGGGCGATCGTAACAGCGTCGATTTCCTTAACCGCAGCGATGAAGTGGGGCTGATCCTGCGTTCTGTCGGACAACTGGGGCTGATGTGCCGCTGGCTGATTAACGATGTCTCTGGTCAGGTGAGCAGCGTGCTTAACGGCAGCGAAACGCTGGCGAAGGGCAACGATGATTTGAATGAGCGTACGCGCCAGACGGTAGTTAACGTGCAGCAGACCGTGGCGACAATGGGCCAGATGGCCGCGTCGGTACAGAGCAACTCGGAAACGGCGTCTGCTGCGGATAAACTCTCCAGCTCTGCCAGCAACGCTGCCGCTCACGGCGGTAAAGCGATGGAAACGGTGGTGAAAACCATGGATGAGATTGCCGACAGCACGCAGCGTATCGGCTCCATCACCGCGCTGATTAACGATATCGCTTTCCAGACCAACATTCTGGCGCTGAACGCCGCGGTTGAGGCTGCGCGGGCAGGGGAGCAGGGCAAAGGCTTTGCGGTGGTTGCCGGGGAAGTTCGTCACCTGGCCAGCCGCAGCGCTAACGCCGCGAATGATATCCGTAAACTGATTGATGCCAGTGCCAGCAAAGTGCAGTCTGGCTCCGACCAGGTTCACGCAGCGGGCCGCACGATGGATGATATTGTGGCCCAGGTAAAAGATGTCACCGCCTTGATTGCCCAGATTAGCCAGTCTACTTCTGAGCAGGCGACGGGGCTTGCGGATCTGACGCGCGCCGTGGCGGAGCTGGATGCAATTACGCAGAAAAACGCCGGGCTGGTTGAACAGAGCGCGGAGGTGTCGTCAATGGTGAAACAGCGCGCAGGTCGGCTGCAGGACGCGGTTTCCGTATTGCATTAAGAGATATTTAATTAAAAAAACCGCCGCCTCTGCTGGCGGTTTTTTTATTTCTGTTAATGCGTTTTCATGTTAATAATTTTTTCTTAATTGTTAACTTTTTATTAAGTGAAATGTCTTTGGTCGCTAGTTGAATAAATTAGTTAGCTTGAAATTTAATTTACAATTAACTCTAGTTAACTCGCATTAATATATCTGTGAAATAATAAGAAAACGAAACAAATAACGATCAATGACGCTCAATTGATAGCTCCTGGCTATCCAGTGGACAATTAATTTAATAAAAAAACGATCAAACTCATAAAGTTAGCAATAACGTTACCGATAACGACAGGTGGCGGCAGGCTTTCCATTCGCGCCGGGGACTTAAGCGTGCCTTCTGAATTAGGGTTCAAGGCTTTTGTCAGCAAGACATTCAAATCCACGGAGAAGATATGTTTTTACATGATGTAAAAATCGGTACGAAATTATTTCTGGCATTCGGATTCTTTATTCTATTGATGGTGGTGAGCTCCTGTTTCTCGCTTTTCAGCCTTAATCGTGCCAACAACGGTATGCAAGAAATTGTGCATGAGGATTATCCTACGACCGTAAAAGCAAACGAGCTGATTGATAATTTCCAGACGTTCGTCAGTACGCAACAATTAATGCTGCTGGATACGGACGGCAAATGGTCGGCTGATTCTCAGAAACAGCTGGCGGCTATTAGCTCGCGTATTTCTGCTTTGCTGGCGGATCTGTCGAAAAACTTGCGCGACGAGCAGTCGCAGCAAATCCTTGCTGAGATCCGCACCGTGCGCCAACAGTACCTCGACTCCCGTTTTCGTATCCTTGATGCGGTAAAGCGCAACGATCGCCCGGCCGCCATTCAGGAGATGATGACCAATACCATCACTGTCCAGAAGGCCTATAAAGCGAAAGTGCAGGAGCTGATCGCCATCCAGGATCAGCAGATGCGTGACGCGGGCCAGCAGGTGCAGAACGACTTTGGCTCTAACCGCCTGCTGTTGATTGCGCTGGCGGCGATCAGTATTGCCCTCGGAAGCCTGATTGGCGTGGTGATCGCGCGTATGATCACTCGTCCGCTTCGCGAAGCAGTGACTTTTGCTGAAGCGATTGCCGACGGTGACTTAACCCGTTCGATTGACTCGCGTCATCGCGATGAAACCGGGACGCTGTTGCGCGCGCTGATGGAGATGAAAAACCGCCTGGTGGAGATTGTGCATCAGGTGCAGAACGGCTCTGAAAATATCTCCAGCGCGGCGGCGCAGATTGTTGCTGGTAATCAGGATCTGGCGGCACGCACGGAAGAGCAGGCGAGTTCCGTGGAGCAGACTGCGGCATCCATGGAGCAGATCACGGCAACTGTGAAGAACACCGCCGATCACACCTCTGAAGCCACGACGCTGTCGGCGGATGCCGCGACGGTGGTGAAGAGCAATGGCGAGATGATGATGCAAGTCACCGAGAAGATGCGGGTGATCAACGATACCTCTAACCGCATGTCCGACATCATCAACCTGATTGATGCGATCGCTTTCCAGACCAACATTCTGGCGTTGAACGCCGCGGTGGAAGCGGCGCGTGCCGGTGAGCATGGCCGTGGTTTTGCCGTGGTGGCGGGTGAAGTGCGTCAGCTGGCGCAGAAAAGCGCCTCATCGGCGAATGATATTCGCCATCTGATCGAGAGCTCAGCCAGCCAGACCCGTGAAGGAATGGCGCTGGTGGAGAAAGCCAGCGCGCTGATTAACGGTATGGTGACCAACGTCGAAGAGATGGATGTGATCCTGCGTGAAATCGGCCAGGCGAGCCGCGAACAGACCGACGGCATTTCGCAGATCAACAGTGCTATCGGCCTGATTGACTCCACTACCCAGCAAAACTCAAGCCTAGTGGAAGAGTCCGTCGCGGCGGCGGCGGCACTGAACGACCAGGCGCTGCATCTGCGCGAACTGGTGAAGGTCTTCCGCCTGCGTGAAGCGCCAATGCCGGCTTAATCCAGCTGGGATATCTCCAGCGCCGCGCGGTCGATAATGCCAATTATCTGTTTAAGCTGCGCGGCGCTAAGCGCCTGCTGATTCACGCGCAGATCGAGCACGGCTTTAAAGTTCGCCAGTGCCCGTTTCATCTGCGGATCTCTGCGCAACTGATAGCCGACATTCCGTGCTTTAACCCTCTCCAGGATCTGCGCCAGCTGCTGCTGGCTCTCATCCAGCCACTGCTGACCGTGTCGCGTTATCGCAATCACCCTGCGCCCACTCTCCTCATCGCTGATAGTAATCAACTGCTGATCGCGCAATAGATCGAGAGTCGGGTAGATCACGCCGGGGCTGGGCGTGTAGTTTCCCTCGGTCAGCGTTTCGATGGCTTTAATCAGCTCATAGCCGTGGCTGGCGCTGTCGCGCAGCAGATGCAGCACCACCAGGCGTAACTCCCCGTGGCCGAAAAAGCGCTGCCGACGGCCGCCGTGGTGTTCGTTATCGTGACTGTTGCGTGAATGGCGCATCATACTCTCCGTTCTTATTCGATATATCTAATTTATATCTAAACTCTGTTTAGTAACAGTCTGGTTTAAAGAGTTATTTCTATCTTGTTGATAATAATGATTTTAAATAGTGGTTTTGTCAGCGCGTGCTCTTGGTTGTCGCTATATCTTAAAAAGATCTTGCCTTCGCTACAAACAACAATCATTATCATTTGCACAAAATTTAGATATATCGATTTCACATTCAGTAGGGCCGATTATGACCACAACTTCTTCACGCTATCCGCAGCGCGTGCGCAATGAGCTGCGTTTTCGCCAGTTAACCGTTTTGCGCGTTGAGCGGGCAAGCGAGGGCTTCCAGCGCATTGTGCTTGGCGGCGAGCAGCTTGATGGCTTTAGCTCACGCGGTTTCGACGATCACACTAAAGTCTTCTTCCCGCAGGAGGGCGCTCCCTTTGTTCCGCCAGAGGTAACGGATGAGGGCATTAACTGGGGCGACGGGCCGCGTCCGCTGTCGCGCGACTATACGCCGCTCTATGATGCCAGCCGCCATGAGCTGACCCTCGATTTTTATATTCACGACGGTGGTGTGGCGAGCAGTTGGGCGCTTCACGCGCAGGCCGGAGATCTGCTGACTATCGGCGGGCCGCGCGGTTCGCTGGTGGTGCCGGAAGATTACGCCTGGCAACTCTATGTATGCGATGAGTCCGGTATGCCGGCACTGCGCCGTCGGCTGGAGGCGATAAGCGAGCTGGCGCTGCGCCCGCAGGTGACGGCGCTGGTAACTATCGACAATGCCGCTTATCAGGATTACCTCGCGCACCTGAAAGGCTTTGATATTGAGTATGTGATTGGACATAACCCGCAGGTGGTTGCGCAGAAACTGGCAGCGCTAACGGTGCCGGATAAGGACTATTTTATCTGGCTGACCGGGGAGGGGGAGGTGGTGAAATCCCTGAAGGCGCAGTTTGAAACGGACGCTATCGATCAGCAGTGCGTTCGCGCGCAGGCTTACTGGCATAAAAAGTAATTGCGGCCCGGCAGAGCGCCGGGCGCTTATCAGGCAACTTCGTCGTATTCGGCTTCGTTAACCTGCTGTTCAAGGGATTCACGGATCTCTGCCAGCGCTTTCTCCTGCTGACGGAAATAGGTTTCCCGATCGCCGAGGGAAGAGACCAGCTGCCAGGTCTCCTCTTTATCCAGCGTCATTAACTCTTCAATCAGCGTGGCGATGTGCTGCTTCACTTCCACAATGCGCTGACGCAGACGCTGCACGTCATTCAGCCTGTCGCTGGCCATCAGCGGCTCCAGCCCTTTTTGCAGACGGCTGAGCATGGAGCGAATTGCGCTCAGATCGCCGCGCTGACGGGCCTGGTTGAGCTGCACCATCATGCTGTTGGCATCGTTTTTCATCTCGCTGTCGACCAGATCGGGGTGACAGAGTTTGCTCGCCTGCCGCCACAGGCGCTTCAGCTCATGGCGCTCCTCTTCCGACATCTTCTGCTCGAAGCTGAAGCGTTTTTCCGCGTCGTGCTGCTGCTCCTGATAGCTTTCGTACTCCTGACGCGCTTCGTCACGCGCCTGGCGCGTCGGCTCCTCTTCACGCGTCAGACCGCGCTCCAGCTCCTGCGCTTCTGCCAGCAGGGAGGCGATCAGCTCACTTTGCTGCTGGAGATGTTTACGCGCTTCAGCCGCCTGCATCGAGTGCGGCGGCATGCTCTGCCAGCGCTGCGTGAGCGTCACCAGCACATTCACCGCCTGCGAAAGGTATTTCTGGCAGCGCAGATAATCAGCCTCACGGCGACGTGCTTCCGCTTCCTGGCGACGCACCGCGGCCTCGGCCAGCATTTTACGCAGGCGCAGGATCTGCGACATCAGCGGCCCAAGGCGGGTTAAGTAGAGATCGTTAAATTCATCCAGTTGCTGAATGCGCGCGTTGCGCTTGTCGATAAGTTCGCGAAGCTGCTCCTCCAGCGCTTTAAGCTCAAGCTTGCTGGCGGAAACCTGTGGATCTTGCCAACTGACGACCGAGCGCTGGCTCTGTAGCCACGAGGTAATGGCGCGCATCGCATCGCTGTAGTTCTTCTCTTCGAGCGCGTGAACAATAAACGCTAACTCCGGGTCGGTCACTTCCGTTTTCAGCAACGGAAGCTGGCTGAGGATGATGCTGTCATCCTCCAGTTCAATGGCGTATTTGATGATTTCAAGCCGTTTTATGGGTTTGTTCATGGCGTTTCGTCAAAGCGCTTAATGAGTCTGTTAAGGGGAGTCGTTATTCATCAAATCTGGACCACGAAGGCGAAAGTCGCAATAGCCCGGCCTCATATTACATGGGCATATTTCAATGCGTTAGTGTTTCTATGAAAATTGCGCTTATGGCGGTGTAATTCGGTGAAATGAGGGCGAAAACGCCCCTAAGGGGCCAGGTAAATGGCTCTGAAAATGTCGCAACGCCTCTGCCTGGATAAGGCGTAACCACGTCCAGTAGGTGTAAGGAGGCTTACGCCTCTCTCAGCACCTGAACCGTCTCTTTTTTGGTGTAGTAGACATTATTATCAGGAATATCTTTATTCACGAATGTCATCGCACCGATTTTTACGTTATCTCCGATTCGGATATCATCAGATATGATGCAGCAATTAGCACCCAGAACGACATCATCACCAATAGTGATTCTGTAATCTTCATCTTTTTTTCCTGGGGTCTTGATACCAATGGTGGTATTTTGCCGTATCAGGAAATTCTTGCCGATATCGCAATATAACGAAACCACAATGCCATTATAATGAGCGACGAAGAGCCCAGGTTGGATTTTTGCACCCAGACCAATCTCAGTATTATATTTTTTCATTAATCTACGATTAAGGAAATGTGCGAATTTCTTGCATCTTTTTCCTTTTTTATCATGCAGATAAGATGCAATTCTCCACCAGAAAAGAAACCGGCGCTTTGGCTGGCGCCATGCATGTCGCAAGGCTCTTCCCCATGAGAATTTTTTATCCTTCCCCCCGATGACTTCTACTCGTAAGCACTCTTTTAAAAATTCCATATTTACCTGGTTGTTCATAATAAATATATCAAATAAGTTTTTAGAACTATTCAAAGATTTTTTATTATTTTTTTATAAATCAATGCTGGCGTTACTCCACAGCATGCATTTATGTTTTGATTTTTAATTTGCTGCGTAATTTTTGATGCAAAAAATTGAGATAAGGAATGACTTATCAAGAATGTTGTTATTAATTTTGCCGGGAAATTTTACTCGGATTATTCCTAATGTCAATAAAGATGTGACAAAGTGTGACTGGAGTTTGCGTGCTGTTTAGGCTCAGTTTATCTGGTAGGTTCAGTAGATTAAGGGGTAAAGAGAGCCTCGTCACCTACTAAACTTTGTCTCCAGGAATTACCATGCCAGTGAACTCTCACTGGCAGAAGTGTATTAAGGGTGTGTGGTTAAGGGGGTTGTGGCGCTGATTCAAGTCGGTCGTGCCTAACTTCCCTGCTGCGGTCGTTTGGGGGTGCACACTGGCGTGATCTTATTTTTATACACCGTGTCGCCGGGGATGCTCTGAAGCACCAGCGAATGCGCACCGATGGTCACATTGTCGCCAATGGTGATCTTCCCGCCCAGAATCGACGAATTGCAGCCAATATCCACGTTATTGCCAATCTGAATCATCGCATCGGCGCTGTCGGTCCGCAGACCAATGGTGATGCCTTGCTTAAGGTCGGCATAGTCGCCGATGACGCAGTTATCCGTAATCACAATCCCATTCAGATGAGCAATGTTTAAGCCCTTGCCAATCCGGCAGGAGAGGGAGATATCGACGCTGTGACGGTATTTGAGCCGGTTTTCAATCCGGCGCGCCATACGCTTTTTGAACTTGCTGTTTTGTGCATACAGGTATGACGCGATGCGCCACCAGAACAGAAAGTGCTTTTTGGGGTTGCGCCTTGTGCGCAGTAGCGCTTTTCGCCATGAAAACGGTTTGTCATGCCCGATGATTTCAAGGCGGATGCACTCTTTGAGTTCTGTATAAGACGTCATCGCAATCTTCCCGTGCAAAACGGTGATTCTAGGCGATAACTTTTTGAAAACATACCTAAACAATAAATATCTGATGACGCATTGCAGAGCTATGTTTTGCTGGCTATCCAGTAACGTGAGGTGGCTTCCTGCTTATCAGAAGCGCAAGCTATGCCGTGGCTTCATATCGTTGGCCAAACAGCCCTGACCACAACAAACTACAAATTCCTGTCGCCATTTTGCTGCCGTTTGCCAACAATGCAACAAAAAAGCCACTTCGTCAAAAGTGGCTTATTTATATGATTGTAAAGCTAAAATTTGGTGGCCCCTGTTGGGTTTGAACCAACGACCAAGCGATTATGAGTCGCCTGCTCTAACCACTGAGCTAAGGGGCCGTGGCGGTGAATTATAGAGTAACTTACCTTCGCAATCCAGCAGGAATCGCCCGGCTGATGTTTTTATAAACAGCGCATTTTCAATCTCTTATACTTAAGTTTATCGTTTCTAATCGGGAGTAAAGCATGATCCACGATATTCTGGCGCCGGGGCTGCGCGTCGTGTTTTGTGGCATTAATCCGGGGAAATCCTCTGCCCATACGGGTTTTCATTTTGCGCATCCGGGAAATCGCTTCTGGAAAGTGATTCATCAGGCCGGCTTTACCGACCAGCAGTTGCGCCCTGAGGATGAGCATCATCTGCTGGATACGCGCTGCGGCATCACCATGCTCGTGCAACGTCCGACCGTGCAGGCGACAGAAGTCGGGCTGCATGAGCTGCGTACCGGCGGCAGGGATTTGGTACATAAAATAGAGGAGTATCAGCCCGCCGCGCTGGCAGTGCTTGGCAAACAGGCTTTTGAGCAAGCCTTTAGCGTTCGCGGTGCGAAGTGGGGGAAGCAGGAGATGACCATTGGCGTGACGCAAATCTGGGTGCTGCCCAATCCCAGCGGCCTGAACCGCGCGTCGTTAGAGAAACTGGTTGAAGCCTATCGCGAGCTGGATGAGGCGCTGGCGTCGCGCGGGTTGTAAATAACAGGCAAAAAAAAGCTCCCGTCGGGGAGCTTTTTGTCTGGTGTGACGATTAATCGTCGAGGAAGCTACGCAGCACTTCAGAGCGGCTCGGGTGGCGCAGTTTGCGCAGCGCCTTCGCTTCGATCTGACGGATACGTTCGCGGGTAACGTCGAACTGTTTACCCACTTCTTCCAGCGTATGGTCGGTATTCATGTCGATACCGAAACGCATGCGCAGCACCTTCGCTTCACGAGCGGTAAGGCCAGCCAGCACATCGTGCGTTGCAGCGCGCAGGCTCTCGGTAGTTGCAGAGTCCAGCGGCAGCTCGAGGGTAGTATCCTCGATAAAATCACCCAGATGCGAATCTTCATCATCGCCAATCGGCGTTTCCATGGAGATTGGCTCTTTGGCGATCTTCAGCACTTTGCGGATCTTATCTTCCGGCATCAGCATACGCTCAGCCAGCTCTTCCGGCGTCGGTTCACGCCCCATCTCCTGCAGCATCTGGCGAGAGATACGGTTGAGCTTGTTGATTGTCTCAATCATATGCACCGGAATACGGATGGTGCGCGCCTGATCCGCGATAGAGCGGGTGATCGCCTGACGGATCCACCATGTTGCATAGGTAGAGAACTTGTAACCACGGCGATATTCGAACTTATCAACCGCTTTCATCAGGCCGATGTTCCCTTCCTGAATCAGATCGAGGAACTGCAGACCACGGTTGGTGTATTTCTTGGCGATAGAGATAACCAGACGCAAGTTCGCTTCCACCATCTCTTTCTTCGCACGACGCGCTTTCGCTTCGCCGATAGACATACGACGGTTGATATCTTTAACCTGCTCAATCGTCAGGCCGGTCTCTTCTTCAATCTGCTGCAGCTTCATCAGGCCGCGTTGCACTTCTTCAGTCACATCTTTCAGCTTCTCAGACCACGGTTTGTTCATGGCCAGCGCGGCGTTGAACCAGGTTTCGCTGGTTTCATTACCGGTGAATAGGGTGATGAAGTTTTTCTTCGGCATTTTGCACTGTTCAACGCACAGCTTCATGATGATGCGTTCCTGGGTACGTACGCGATCCATCATCACGCGCATGCTGTTTACCAGGTAGTCGAACTGCTTCGGCACCAGACGGAACTGCTTGAAGACTTCAGACAGCTTGAGGATCTCTTCCTGTGCGGCAGCGTGGCTGCGTCCTTTTGCTTTGATAGTGTCGCGAGTCAGCTCGTACTGCGTGCGCAGTTCAGCGAATTTCTCACGCGCCAGCTCAGGGTCGATGCTGTTGTCATCGTCACTGTCGTCATCGCTGTCGTCTTCTTCTTCATCTTCATCGTCGTCCATCTCTTCGCTGGAGAGCTCAGAGCCGACGTGGGTCGCCGTTGGCGCCATATCTTCTTCGGCGTTCGGATCGACGAAACCGGTGATCAGATCGGAGAGACGAGCCTGCTCTGCTTCAACACGGTCGTACTGTTCCAGCAGATAGGTGATAGCTTCCGGATACTCGGCAACGGAGCACTGAACCTGGTTAATCCCGTCTTCAATACGTTTGGCGATGTCGATTTCGCCTTCACGGGTCAGCAGTTCAACGGTGCCCATTTCGCGCATATACATGCGCACCGGGTCGGTAGTTCGTCCGATTTCAGACTCTACGCTGGACAGTACCTGTGCAGCGGCTTCTTCAGCATCTTCGTCTGTGTTGTTGGAGTTTTCAGCCAGCAACAGATCATCAGCATCCGGCGCTTCTTCCATCACCTGGATGCCCATGTCGTTGATCATTTGGATGATGTCTTCGATCTGATCGGAGTCGACGATATCTTCCGGCAGATGGTCATTGACCTCGGCATAGGTCAGATAGCCTTGCTCCTTACCACGGGTAACAAGAAGCTTCAGCTGTGACTGCGGGTTTTGCTCCATAAGACGGTATCCACACTTAAATTCATGAGGTTGGTGTCGGTTAGCGAAATAAACCGCCAACATTTAACGCGAGGGTGTATTTATATTTTTGCCGCTGGCCCTCGTCGCGGCTGTCGGGATCAACCCGAACGATTATCGGCACTTAAGCCGTTGAATTTATTTTTTAGCCAGCTCCTGGTTCAACTGCCAGAGCTCCCGGCGTTCTTCGCTGCTTAGACCGTGCGTGCGATCGCGAGCTATCAACTCTTCTTGTCGCCGTTCAAGCATCGAATCAAACATATGATTGAGCGCGTCGGTAAAGGTTTTTTCAGCGATGTCCTTATCTGCTATATCGTCCCACATTGACAGTTTTTCAAGGGTTGCGGCCTCATTCGTGCCGCGATAATGTTCCAATAACTGCCCAGTTGTCAGACCAGGTTGAGACAAACAAGTGTTGACCAGTTCTGCAAATAAGCCAAGTCCGGGCAGTCTGGATTGATCAAGACCGGCCAGCGAAGGCACTTTTGGTGCAAGCTCCGGATTCTGGATCAACAATCCTATCAGTATACGCATGGTTGTGCGTTTTAGCTGAGGGGCAGGGCGCGCCGCCGCGCTCTCCACCTGCTTCGGCATTAATCGATCGAGCTGTGCATCGTCGAAAATGCCAATCTTGTTGCCGAGGATCTGGCGTAACTGAATGCGTAGCGTTTCGCCCGGCACCTGATTGATCAACGGCAGCGCCAGCGCGGCAAGCTGCGTTGTTCCATCCGGCGTGGTGAGATCCGCCTTCGGCAACAGGCTGTTAAACAGAAACGTGGAGAGAGGCTGAGCCTGCTCCATCCGCGCTTCGAACGCCTCTTTGCCCTCTTTACGCACCAGCGTATCCGGATCTTCGCCATCCGGCAGAAACATAAAACGCAGCTGACGCCCGTCGCTCATATAGGGCAGCGCGGTTTCCAGCGCCCGCCATGCGGCTTCGCGGCCGGCACGGTCACCGTCGTAACAGCAGATGACGTTTTTGGTCACCCGGAACAGCAGCTGAATATGATCCGCCGTCGTGGAAGTGCCAAGCGATGCAACGGCATAGTTAATGCCATATTGCGCCAGCGCCACCACGTCCATGTAACCTTCGACCACTAACAGCCGCTGCGGTTCATCCTTATCCTGCTGCGCTTCATAGAGGCCATATAGCTGGCGGCCCTTATGAAAAATGTCCGTTTCCGGGGAGTTCAGGTATTTGGGCGTATCGTTGCCCAGCACGCGTCCACCAAAACCAATCACCCGGCCGCGCTTGTCGCGAATCGGAAACATCACCCGCTCGCGGAAGCGATCGTAACTGCGTCCTTGATCGTTTGTGACCAGCATGCCCGCATCGATCAGCGACTTGCGGTTTTCGCTATTGTTGCCGAAACGCTTTAAAACGTTGTCCCAACCGGGCGGCGCGTAACCAATAGCGAATCGCGTAATGACTTCACTGCTCAAACCACGCCTGGAGAGGTACTGACGAGCAGGCTCTGCGGCGGATTGGGTCAGCGACTGCTGATAAAAAGCATTCAGCCCGTCCATCAACTGATAGAGTGTTTGCCGTTGATGGCGCTCTATCAGGCTCGGTCCGCTGCCTGCTTCGAACGGCACTTCGAGGTTGTGCATTGCTGCCAGCTCTTCGACGCTTTCGACGAACTCGAGCTTGTCGTAGTTCATTAAAAAGTCGAGGGCGTTGCCGTGCGCGCCACAACCAAAGCAGTGGTAAAACTGTTTTTCACCGTTTACGGTGAAAGAGGGGGTTTTCTCGTTATGGAATGGACAGCACGCGTGGTAGTTCTTGCCCTGCTTTTTTAGCTTTACGCGCGCGTCGATAAGATCGACGATGTCGGTACGTGCCAGCAGGTCATTGATAAAAACACGTGGGATTCGTCCAGCCATAGGCCCCGTTTTGATCTTATATAGTTTTCGTTATGCTCATCAGCGGTAAGTTGCTGAAAAGGCGAAAATTATATCAGGTTATAAACGAAAATAAGCCGCGCATTCCTTTCGGAAGCACGGCCTTACAACTACAACTCGGTCTAACACAGAGGGCGCTCGCCCTCAGTAATTAGTACAGACGAGTACGGCGTGCGTTTTCGCGAGCCAGTTTCTTCGCGTGACGTTTCACAGCGGATGCTTTAGCGCGTTTACGTTCGGTAGTCGGTTTTTCATAGAACTCACGACGACGAACTTCCGCCAGAACACCTGCTTTCTCGCAGGAACGCTTGAAGCGACGCAGAGCTACGTCGAACGGCTCGTTTTCACGTACTTTAATTACCGGCATGTGCCTCTCACCTTTGATTAAATCGGTTTGCCGCTGGCGTTCACGCCAGCTTATTTCAAAATGGTGCGGAATTTTACTGCAACTGGTGCTGCTTTGTAAAGCACCGCCGCCCTTTTTGAAAGGGGACTTTTGTAAGGGTGAGGAGTATACACGAACTCAGCTGCACAAGTGAGCAAAGTTTTACATCGCCCCCCATTCGCCCTACACTGCGCGCTATTGCAAAGAGGTAAACAGAGCCATGCGCGTACTGGGTATTGAAACATCCTGCGATGAAACCGGCATCGCTATCTATGACGACCAGAAAGGTCTTCTCGCTAACCAACTCTATAGTCAGGTAAAACTGCACGCCGATTACGGCGGCGTGGTGCCGGAGCTTGCCTCCCGCGACCACGTGCGCAAAACCGTGCCGCTGATTCAGGCCGCCATAAAAGAGGCCGGATTAACGGCCAAACAGATTGATGCAGTGGCCTATACCGCGGGGCCAGGCCTTGTCGGCGCGCTGCTGGTTGGTGCAACCATTGGTCGTTCGCTGGCCTTCGCCTGGGATGTTCCGGCGATTGCCGTACACCATATGGAAGGGCACCTGCTGGCACCGATGCTGGAAGAGAACCCGCCTGCGTTTCCGTTTGTCGCGCTGCTGGTTTCCGGCGGCCACACGCAGCTGATTAGCGTGACCGGCATCGGTCATTATGAACTGCTTGGCGAGTCTATTGATGATGCTGCCGGCGAAGCGTTCGACAAAACGGCCAAACTGCTGGGTCTTGATTACCCGGGCGGGCCGATGCTGTCGAAGATGGCTTCGCAAGGAACAGAGGGGCGCTTTGTCTTCCCGCGTCCAATGACCGACCGACCAGGGCTCGATTTCAGCTTCTCCGGCCTGAAGACCTTTGCCGCTAACACCATTCGTAACAGTGGCAATGACGATCAGACCCGGGCAGATATCGCGCGCGCCTTTGAGGATGCGGTGGTCGATACGCTGATGATTAAGTGCAAGCGCGCGCTTGATCAAACCGGTTTTACCCGGCTGGTGATGGCGGGCGGCGTGAGCGCTAACCGTACGCTGCGTGCGAAACTGGGGCAGATGATGGAAAAACGTCGCGGGGAAGTGTTCTATGCGCGCCCGGAATTCTGTACCGATAACGGGGCGATGATTGCTTATGCTGGCATGGTGCGCCTGAAAGCGGGTCATGATGTCGGGCTTGGCGTGACGGTGCGTCCGCGCTGGCCGCTGGCGGAACTTCCCGCCGCGTAAATGAGTGTTGCCCGGTGTTCACTCGCCGGGCAAATCTACGCTTTATCCTGCCGCTTCTTCCTTTTCAGCTTCGTCCAGATTTTGCTCTCCTGATGCCGCCACAAACGCTGAATATTGTCATGATGACGCAGCAGGATCAGGCATGAGAGCATCGCCACCGGAAAGGTGAACTGCGGTTTAAACCACCAGACATAGAACGGCGCAATCAGCGCGCTGACAATCGCGCCCAGCGACGAGTAGCCGCTTAACAGCACCGTCAGCAGCCAGGTTCCCGCCATTACGCCCGTTAAATCCCAGCCAATCGGCGCAATCGCGCCAAACGCGGTGGCTACGCCTTTACCGCCTTTAAATTTAAAGAATACCGGCCAGATATGGCCCAGACAGGCGGCGATAGCGATAAGACCCAGCCAGAAGGGCGTAACGCCAAGCGCATAGGCGCCCCAGACCGGCAGCATGCCTTTTAAAACATCAAAAATCAGTACCGCTGCGGCTGCGCCCTTGCCGCCAATACGTAATACGTTGGTAGCACCGGGATTACCGGAGCCACTCTCTCGCGGGTCAGGGAAACCTGCAAGGCGGCAGACAAGGATGGCGCTGGAGATTGAGCCACAAAGGTACGCAAGGAAAATCATTCCAGGCGCGATTGCACTCATAACGCTGTTCCGTTTTGAAAATGTCGTTTTATTCTCTGCATCCGTGGATAATACGCATAAATTACGCAAAGTGGTATCCGGGTTTTGTGCAAATTCTGAAAGATAACCACTCAATAAGCGGCCTGGCGGCATGGCCCAGGCGCAAGTAAGCAGGCGGAGAAAAATGGACATTGTATTTATCGAACAGCTTTCCGTGATCACTACCATTGGTGTTTACGACTGGGAACAGACCATTGAACAGCAGTTGGTGTTCGATATCGAAATGGCGTGGGATAACCGCCAGGCGGCAAAAAGTGATGATGTTGAGGATTGCCTGAGTTATGCAGACATTGCCGATACCGTCGTCGGGCATGTCGAAGGCGCGCGTTTTGCGCTGGTCGAACGCGTCGCGGAAGAGGTGGCAGAGTTGCTGCTTGCGCGCTTTAACTCCCCCTGGGTGCGCATCAAGCTGAGCAAACCTGGCGCAGTGGCGCGGGCAAAAAATGTCGGCGTGATTATCGAGCGTGGCCTAAATCCGAAAAAAAGTTTTTAAATTCATCATCGTTAAACCAAACGCTAGTATTCAGGTCATAGATACGGCTTTTCGCGGCTTCTCCACTGGATGAGCCGTTTTTTATATCTTTTTAGGGGTTTATTTGATGAGCGATATGCACTCCCTGCTGGTGGCGGCCATTCTTGGTGTCGTTGAGGGGCTTACCGAGTTTCTTCCCGTCTCCAGTACGGGGCACATGATTATCGTCGGGCATCTGTTGGGCTTTGAAGGCGATACCGCAAAAACATTCGAAGTGGTGATTCAGCTCGGCTCGATTCTCGCCGTGGTGGTGATGTTCTGGCGACGCCTCTTCGGCCTTATTGGCATCCATTTCGGCAAGCCGCCGCGCCATGAAGGCACTGGCAGCGGGCGTTTGTCGCTGATCCATATTTTGCTTGGCATGATCCCGGCGGTGGTGATTGGTCTGGTGTTCCACGATGCGATCAAAACGCTGTTCAACCCGAAAAATGTCGCCTATGCCTTAGTGGTTGGTGGCGTGCTGCTGATCGCCGCCGAGCTGCTGAAGCCAAAAGTGCCGCGCGCGCAGGGCGTGGATGATATGACCTACCGTCAGGCGTTTTTGATTGGCTGCTTCCAGTGTCTGGCACTGTGGCCGGGCTTCTCCCGCTCTGGTGCGACCATCTCCGGCGGTATGCTGGTAGGCGTCAGCCGTTACGCGGCGTCGGAGTTCTCGTTCCTGCTGGCGGTGCCGATGATGATGGGCGCGACGGCGCTGGATCTCTATAAGAGCATCGGTTTCCTCACCACTGGTGATATCCCGATGTTCGCCGTCGGTTTTGTGACGGCGTTTATTGTCGCGCTGATCGCGATCAAAACCTTCCTGGAGCTGATTAAACACATCTCCTTTATTCCGTTCGCGATCTACCGCTTTATCGTTGCCGCAGCGGTCTACGTGGTCTTCTTCTAAGCGTTAATGCCCTCAGGCTTCGGGCTGAGGGCAGTGCTCTGCTTTCCACTGCGCAACCGCCGCAATACGTCGGCGGGTCAACTCTTCACGCACTGCCGCACCGGTAAAACCTGCCTCAATCACCGCTTTTGTCGGTACCGCGCGCGCCACTTCCCAGGCCGCACGCAGCAAGCGCCCCTGCGAGTAATCAATGGCTTCAAAGCCGGTACGCCCGCGCACATCCGCTTCGCTGGTCAGCGCGATTTGCTCCACCCGCTGCGGTTTGCGCCAGGCATCAATGGAGTCGAAGAGCTTGACGATGGTTTTCGGCTGCAAAACAGGAAAGGTGTGGATCAGATCGTGGTACTCGGCCACCAGCTTCGCTAAATCGCGCAGTTCATTCGGCACGCGCAGACGCTGGCACAACCCCTCAACCAGCCGGACACCCGCCGGGCCGTGGCCGTGATGGCGCGGCCAGAGCGCAGGGGGTGTCAGCCCTTTGCCGAGATCGTGGCACAGCGTGGCGAAACGCACGTCCACCTCGGGGCTGAGCATCGCCGCCATTGAAACGGTCATTAGCGTGTGAATTCCGGTATCAATCTCCGGATGCCATTTCGCCGGGGCCGGAACGCCAAACAGCGCATCGATCTCCGGGAAGAGCACCTTCAGCGCGCCGCAGTCGCGCAGCACCTGAAAGTAAACCTGCGGATTACGGGTGCGCAGCGCGCTCTCCGTCTCTTTCCACACCCGCTCCGGCGTCAGGTGCGCCAGCTCGCCCGCTTCGGTCATGTCGCGCATCAGCGTCATGGTTTCATCGGCAATACGGAAGCTGAGATGGGCATAACGGGCGGCGAAACGCGCCACGCGCAGCACACGGAGCGGATCTTCATTAAACGCGGGGGAGACGTGGCGCAAAATACGCTGACGCAGATCCTGCTGACCGTTAAACGGGTCGATAATCGTGCCGTTTTCATCCTGCGCCAGCGCGTTAACCGTTAAATCACGGCGCAGCAGATCCTGCTCAAGAGTGACATCGGGGGCGGCATAGCAGGTAAAACCGGTATAGCCGGAGCCAGACTTCCGCTCGGTGCGGGCCAGGGCGTACTCTTCGCGGCTTTGCGGATGGAGGAACACAGGAAAATCGCGGCCTACCTGCTGGTAGCCCGCGTCGAGCATCTCTTGCGGCGTGGCGCCGACCACTACCCAATCTCTGTCTTTGACCGGCAGACCCAACAATGTATCGCGTACTGCACCACCGACCAGATAACTCTTCACCCGCCACTCTCCTCTACACATTTGTCGTCAGATAATACGTAAGTGTAGAGAAGATGGCGAATCTGCTTAGTTCATCCAGCGATCTTTGCGTTTACGCGTCGGGATCATGTGCGGCAGTAACAGACCGAGCAGCAGACCCGCGCCCAGCACGCCACCGCCATACATAAACCACTGCATAATGATGGTGCGCTGCTTGTCATCCAGTTGCAGATTAGCGGCGTTGACCTTCTTCTGCGCCACAATCAGCTCATTTTTGAGCTTCTGGTTCTCATCTTTCAGACCGTTAATCACCCCGTCGCTGCGCGCCACTTTCTGCTGCATATCCGCGGTACGCTGGTTCCAGGTGTTGTCGATATTGGTCAGTTTATCGGTCAACGTTTTCACCTGGTTTTCCAGTTCCGGCACGCGGGTGCGCAGACTGGGCTGGGTATTAAGCTGTTTAAGCGGGATCCAGGCAGTACGGCCGCTGCTGTCACGCACCTGGCCATACTCATTATTTTGTTGCAGCAGGGCGACCTCTTCACCGGCGTTTACCGTGCCAACAAGGCGGTAATTATCGCCGGGGCCGCTGCGGACCCAGGTGCTCAATTCGTCCGAAACATACCGCTTCTCTTCAGCGTGGGTGCCGACAGAGACGCTAAGCGCGAAAAGGGTTATTCCAATCAGGCGTAAATTTGGCATCAGGCAATCATTATTTTCTTTGAATGTGAATGGTAAACAGTGGCGACAGTCTGACGACACCCGGCAGGTACCATCAATCGGAATCTTCCAGATCAAACTGCGCACTGATGCGAACATTTGCACCCGCCAGATTGCGCATTGCATGGCAATTTGGCAAAAAATACTATCTACTGACAAACCGAGGGCGCGTTAGTTCGCCAAAAATTTTCACTGATGTGACATAACCATAAGTGCAAGGCCATGGCTCAGGAAATCGAATTAAAGTTTATCGTGAAGAACGACTGCGTGGAAACGCTTCGTCACCATCTTCATACGCTGACCGACGAACATATCGCGTCCAGCCAGTTACTCAACATCTATTACGAAACGCCTGACAACTGGCTACGCAGCCATGATATGGGTCTGCGTATTCGCGGTGTGAACGGCCAATATGAGATGACGATGAAAATCGCCGGTCGCGTCATTGGCGGTTTACATCAGCGCCCGGAATACAATATTCCCCTCGATAAGGCCGAACTTGACCTTTCGCGCTTTCCCGCCGAAGTGTGGCCCGAGGGCGGCCTGCCGGACGATCTGCAATCGCGCGCGCAGCCGCTGTTCAGCACCGATTTTTACCGCGAAAAGTGGCTGGTCAACGTCGGCGACAGCCGCATTGAGATTGGCCTCGATTTAGGCGAAGTGAAAGCGGGTGAGTTCGCCGAGCCGATTTGCGAGCTGGAGCTGGAACTGCTGAGTGGCGATGCGGCGGATATTCTCAAGCTGTCGCGCCAGCTGGCCACGCTCTCCTGCCTGCGTCAGGGCAGCCTGAGCAAAGCCGCGCGCGGGTACCATCTCGCGCAGGGCAATGCGCCGCGCGAACTGCGCCCGACACCCTTTATGCAGCCCGCGCCGAAAGCGACCGTTGAGCAGGCGTTTGCCAGCGCGCTGGAGCTGGCACTTTCCCAGTGGCAGTACCATGAAGAGCTGTGGGTGCGCGGTAACGACGCCGCAAGACCTGAAGTGCTGCGCGCCATTGCGCTGCTGCGTCACACCTTCACGCTGTTTGGCGGCATTGTGCCGCGTAAAGCGAGCGCTCACTTACGTGACCTGCTGACCCAGGCGGAAGCGACACTGACCTCCGCAGTCTCCGCTGAAACGGCGGTGTGGGATGTGCCATCGGCGATGGCGAAACTGCTGTTAACGGAGTGGCTGGTGACTCAGGGCTGGCGCGCGTTTCTTGATGAAAAAGCGCAGGCGAAATTTGCCGACTCCTTCAAGCGCTTCGCCGATATCCACCTCTCGCGCACCGCTTCTGAACTGAAAAAGACCTTTGCTCATCACCTTGGCGACAGCTATCGCGATCAGCTGCCGCGCCTGGCGCGTGATATCGACAGCACGCTGCTGCTGGCAGGCTATTACGACCGGGCGCTGGCAAACGCGTGGCTGGAGAACTGGCAGGGTCTCTACCATGCGATTGAAACGCGTCAGAAAATCGAAATTGAGCATTTCCGTAATACCGCCATTAACGAGGAGCCATTCTGGCTACACAGCGGGAAACGCTAACGTAAGGACGTTTTGAATGCAGCACGCATCCCTCTTATCGCAACAGTGGCAAACGGTGCTTTCCCGCTTGCCGGAGGCGCTGACCGCCCGGCCGCTTAGCGTGCAGGCGCAGTCAGTGCTCACGTTCAGTGATTTTGTCGAGCAGAGCCTGGCCGCTTATCCCGAGTGGCTGGCAGAGCTTGAGAGCGCGCCGCCCACGGCTGATGAGTGGCAGCACTATGCGACGTGGCTGGATGCGCTGCTGCAAACCGTCACCGATGAAGCGTCGCTAATGCGCGCGCTGCGGCAGTTTCGCCGCCGCATCATGGTGCGTATCGCCTGGGCGCAGGCGCTGCGAATCATCAGCGATGAAGCGGTGCTGCAACAGTTAAGCGTGCTGGCGGAAACCGTGATCGTTGCCGCGCGCGAGTGGCTCTACAGCGCCTGCTGCCGCGAATGGGGAACGCCGTGCAACGCGCAGGGCGTTCCCCAGCCGATGCTGGTGCTCGGCATGGGCAAGCTCGGCGGCGGCGAGCTGAACTTCTCTTCCGATATCGATCTGATCTTCGCCTGGCCGGAAAATGGCGTGACGCAGGGCGGCAGACGCGAGCTTGATAACGCCCAGTTTTTCACCCGCCTTGGGCAGCGGCTGATCAAAGTGCTGGATCAGCCGACGCAGGATGGTTTTGTCTACCGTGTCGACATGCGCCTGCGCCCGTTCGGCGAGAGCGGCCCGCTGGTGCTGAGCTTTGCCGCGCTGGAGGATTATTACCAGGAGCAGGGGCGCGACTGGGAGCGCTACGCGATGGTAAAAGCGCGCATCATGGGCGATGACGAGGGCGAGCATGCCAGCGAACTGCGCGCCATGCTGCGCCCGTTTGTCTTCCGCCGCTATATCGACTTCAGCGTGATCCAGTCCCTGCGCAATATGAAAGGGATGATTGCCCGCGAAGTGCGCCGCCGGGGTTTGAAGGACAACATCAAGCTTGGCGCGGGCGGCATTCGCGAAATCGAATTTATCGTGCAGGTGTTCCAGCTGATTCGCGGCGGGCGCGAACCGGCGCTGCAATCCCGTTCGCTGCTGCCGACCTTAGCAGCTATCGATCGGCTGCATCTGCTGCCGGAGGGCGATGCGGAGAAACTGCGCGCCGCCTATCTCTGGCTGCGGCGGCTGGAAAACCTGCTGCAAAGCATTAATGACGAGCAGACGCAGACGCTGCCGGGCGATGAGCTAAACCGTGCGCGTCTTGCCTGGGGCATGGGCGTGGAGAGCTGGGATGCGCTCAGCAGCCAGCTTGAGGCGCATATGGCCGCCGTGCGGCGCATCTTTAATGAGCTGATTGGCGATGATGACGCGGAGTCCGCCGATGAGGCGCTCTCTGAGCAGTGGCGCGAATTGTGGCAGGACGCGTTGCAGGAGGAGGACAGCACGCCGGGGATTGCGCATTTAAGCGATGACGATCGCCGCCGCGTGGTGGCGCTGATCGCCGATTTCCGCCACGAGCTTGATAAGCGCCCCATCGGACAGCGCGGCCGCCAGGTGCTCGATCACCTGATGCCGCACCTGTTAAGCGATGTCTGCTCGCGCGCGGATGCGCCGGTGCCGTTATCGCGCCTGACGCCGCTGCTTACCGGCATCGTGACCCGCACCACCTATCTTGAGTTACTAAGCGAATTTCCCGGCGCGCTGAAACATCTTATCTCGCTGTGTGCCGCTTCACCGATGGTGGCGAGCCAGCTGGCGCGCTACCCGATTCTGCTCGATGAACTGCTCGATCCCGCCACGCTCTACCAGCCGACGGCAATGAACGCCTATCGCGATGAGCTGCGCCAGTATCTGCTGCGTGTGCCGGAAGAGGATGAAGAGCAGCAACTGGAGGCGCTGCGCCAGTTTAAACAGGCACAGCTGCTGCGTGTTGCGGCGGCGGATATCGCCGGCACGCTGCCGGTGATGAAAGTGAGCGATCACTTAACCTGGCTGGCAGAGGCGATTATCGATGCCGTGGTCCAGCAAGCCTGGGGGCAGATGGTAAAGCGCTACGGCCAGCCTGCGCATCTGCACGATCGCGAAGGGCGCGGCTTTGCCGTAGTTGGCTACGGTAAGCTGGGCGGCTGGGAGCTGGGCTACAGTTCCGATCTCGATCTGGTCTTTTTGCATGACTGCCCAATGGATGTGATGACCGACGGCGAGCGTGAAATCGATGGCCGCCAGTTCTACCTGCGGCTGGCGCAGCGCATTATGCATCTCTTCAGTACGCGCACCTCTTCCGGCATCCTTTATGAAGTGGATGCGCGCCTGCGCCCTTCCGGCGCGGCAGGGATGTTAGTCACCACCGCTGAGGCCTTCGCCGATTACCAGAAAAACGAAGCCTGGACCTGGGAACATCAGGCGCTGGCCCGCGCGCGCGTGGTGTATGGCGACCCGCAACTGACCGTGCAGTTCGACGCTATTCGCCGCGATATCCTGCTGACGCCGCGTGAGGGCACGAAGCTGCAAACCGAAGTGCGTGAGATGCGCGAGAAGATGCGCGCCCATCTTGGCAATAAACAGAAAGATCGCTTTGACCTGAAAACCGATGAGGGTGGCATTACTGACATCGAGTTTATCGCGCAATATCTGGTGCTGCGTTACGCCCACGATAAGCCGAAGCTGACGCGCTGGTCAGACAATGTGCGCATTCTGGAAGGGCTGGCGCAAAACGGCATTATGGAGGAGCAGGAGGCGCTGGCGCTGACCCATGCTTACACCACGCTGCGCGATGAACTGCATCACCTGGCGCTGCAGGAGCTGCCGGGAAATGTGCCGCTCTCCTGCTTTGTTGCCGAACGAGAGCTGATTAAAACCAGCTGGGTGAAGTGGCTGGTGGAACCGTGCGCCCCGGCGTAAGTGTGCTATCATCGCGCGCAAATTTTGTATCTCTCAGGAGACAGGAATGAAAGTTACGCTGCCAGAGTTTAAACAAGCCGGTGTGATGGTGGTGGGCGATGTGATGCTGGATCGTTACTGGTACGGTCCAACCAGCCGCATCTCCCCGGAAGCGCCGGTGCCGGTGGTCAAAGTCGACACCATTGAAGAGCGTCCGGGCGGCGCGGCGAACGTGGCGATGAACATAGCCTCGCTGGGTGCCTCCGCGCGCCTGGTCGGCCTGACCGGCATTGATGATGCGGCGCGCGCACTGAGCAAAGCGCTGGCGGACGTTAACGTCAACTGCGACTTCGTTTCTGTTCCGACTCACCCCACCATCACCAAGCTGCGCGTGCTGTCACGCAACCAGCAGCTGATCCGCCTCGATTTTGAAGAGGGGTTTGATGGCGTCGATCCGCAGCCGATGCATGAGCGTATCAACCAGGCGCTGGGCTCGATTGGCGCGCTGGTGCTCTCCGATTACGCCAAAGGCGCGCTCAACAGTGTTCAGCTGATGATTGCGCTGGCGCGTAAAGCCGGTGTACCGGTGCTGATCGATCCGAAAGGGACCGATTTTGAGCGCTACCGTGGTGCGACGCTGCTGACGCCGAATCTCTCCGAGTTTGAAGCGGTGGCGGGCAAGTGTAAGAGCGAAGAGGAGATCGTGGAGCGCGGCATGAAAGTGATCGCCGATTACGATCTCTCTGCATTGCTGGTGACCCGCTCCGAGCAGGGGATGACTCTGCTACAGCCGGGCAAAGCGCCGCTGCATATGCCGACTCAGGCGCAGGAAGTGTATGACGTGACGGGCGCAGGCGACACGGTGATTGGCGTGCTGGCGGCAACGCTTGCGGCGGGTAACTCGCTGGAAGAGGCCTGTTTCTTTGCCAACGCTGCCGCTGGTGTGGTGGTCGGTAAACTCGGCACCTCAACGGTATCCCCGATTGAACTGGAAAATGCCGTGCGCGGTCGTGCGGAAACCGGCTTCGGTGTGATGAGCGAAGAGGAGCTGAAAGTGGCCGTTGCCGCCGCGCGTAAACGCGGTGAAAAAGTTGTGATGACCAACGGCGTCTTCGACATACTCCACGCCGGGCATGTCTCTTACCTGGCAAACGCGCGCAAGCTCGGCGACCGCCTGATTGTTGCCGTCAACAGCGATGCTTCGACCAAACGCCTGAAAGGCGAGACGCGTCCGGTCAACCCGCTTGAGCAGCGCATGATTGTGCTGAGCGCGCTGGAAGCCGTGGACTGGGTGGTCTCGTTTGAAGAGGATACGCCACAGCGTCTGATTGCCGGCGTTCTGCCGGATAAGCTGGTGAAAGGCGGGGATTATAAACCGGATCAAATCGCTGGCAGCGAAGAGGTGTGGGCGAACGGCGGTGAAGTGCTGGTGCTCAACTTCGAAGATGGCTGCTCGACGACTAATATCATCAAAAAGATCCAGAAAAACAGCCAGTAAGCGGCTGTTAACTCTGTAAAGCAGAACGGGCCTTGCGGCCCGTTTTTTATTACGGCGTATCGTCCACGGGCGGGATCGCCGGTGCCGGTTTTATCTCCGTCACCTCAGAAGCCACAACTGGCGCGGGAGCCGGTTGCGCGCTGGCAGCGGAGGAGCCGCGGTTTTCCAAATCGTTCAGACGCTGCTCCAGCAGCGCCAGCTTTTCGCGGGTGCGCAGCAGAACCTGCGTCTGCACATCGAACTCTTCCCGGCTGACCAAATCAAGGCGGGTTAACTGCCCCTGCAAGGCCTGGCGAATCTTCTTCTCAACGTCTTCGCCAAGCTCACGGATCCCTTTCGGCATGGATTCGTGGACCTGTCGTGCAATCTGTTCAATTTTCTTCGGATCAATCATTTTCGGTTCCCTGCTCGGATGGGCTCAGCTAATTATTGTAGTGTGATAACCGCAGGTGATAAACCAGAATTGTTTGAAGCTTATGCATTGCCCGCCGTTATCATTGGCGTTATAGTTATCGCGCTTATTCTCAGGGCGGGGCGAAATTCCCCACCGGCGGTAAATCAGCGTACGCTGAAAGCCCGCGAGCGCTTCAGACTTCGGTTTGAAGGTCAGCAGATCCGGTGTAATTCCGGGGCCGACGGTTAAAGTCCGGATGGGAGAGAGTAACGATTCTGCCGGGCAAAGGTGCCCGCTCGCGTTATTTTTGGTCGTTTAATGACACTCCTAAGACTGCCCTGATTCTGGTAACCATAACTTTATTGAGGTCTTTTACCATGAATCAGACGCTACTTTCCTCTTTTGGCACCGCTTTCGATCGCGTTGAACAGGCGCTTGCCGCCCTGCGCGAAGGGCGTGGTGTGATGGTTCTCGATGATGAGAGCCGCGAAAACGAAGGCGATATGATTTTCGCCGCCGAAACCATGACCGTTGAGCAGATGGCGCTCACCATTCGTCACGGTAGCGGCATTGTTTGCCTCTGCCTGACCGACGAACGTCGTAAGCAGCTCGACCTGCCGATGATGGTGGAGAACAACACCAGCGCCTTCGGTACCGGTTTTACCGTCACCATCGAAGCGGCACATGGCGTGACCACCGGCGTTTCCGCCGCTGACCGCCTGACCACCGTGCGTGCTGCGATTGCTGACGACGCCAAACCGTCCGACCTGCACCGTCCTGGCCACGTCTTCCCGCTGCGCGCGCAGAAGGGCGGCGTACTGACCCGCGGTGGCCACACCGAAGCGACTATCGACTTAGTGTCGCTGGCGGGCTTTAAACCGGCCGGCGTGCTGTGCGAATTAACCAATGATGATGGCTCGATGGCGCGCGCGCCGGAGTGCATCGCCTTTGCGAAGCAGCACAATATGGCTGTCGTAACGATTGAAGACCTGGTGGCTTATCGCCAGGATCTGGAGCGCAAAGCCAGCTAACGGCGAGCGTTCAGCAGAGAAAATCCGATGCCAGCGGCGTCGGATTTTTTTTGCCTGCGCCAGGTCAAAGTTTGGTGTGCTTACAGGCGTTGCGCATTGCTATTAACCCTTCCTACTTATAAAGTGGTAGTCGCTGCGGCACGGGCACGCCGCAGCTAACCTATTATTTTTGCGAAGGTTTATTTGCGGAGGCGCCGTGTTTATTTCCTGGTATTGGTTACTGTTCGTCGTAGTGCTGGTGGTTGGTTATGTTCACGCCCTAAGACGCCGTTATAGGGCCTGCCGCCACGAGCGCGACGCCGTTTACGAGGGCTATCAGCGCGCGCAGGCGGAGCTGAAAAGATTTCAGCGCGTGGGGCAGACCAAATAACGCAGCTGTTAACCGCCGAAGCCCATCGCCTGCAGGGCGACCAGGCTTAAGCCCATCACCGACATGCCGCACAGCACGCCGTAGCTTGGGTTGTTGTTGGGATCGATCTCCTTTGCCAGCGGCATTAACTCATCCACCGACAGCGCGACCATAATCCCGGCGACCGCTGCCATAATCGCCGCCATCACTATCGGCGAGACCAGGCTGCCGAGAATTAACCACGCCAGCACGCCGCCCAGAATCTCCGCTAAACCGGAAATACCGGCCCACATCACCGCGCTGCGCTTTGAGCCCGTCGCCGCGTAGACCGGCCCTGCGACCGCCAGCCCTTCAGGAATATTGTGTAAAGCCACGGCAAAAGCGATGCCGAAGCCCAGCTCCAGATCGTTGCTGGCGGTGACGTAGGTGGCGATCCCCTCCGGAAAATTATGCAGGCTGATACCGAGCGTCAGCAGAATAGCGGTACGGCGGATGCCGCGCGGCAACGCCTCCTGCGAGCCCTGCATTAAGTCCTGCGCATGGGCATGGGGCAGCAGGCGATCCAGCGCAAAGTAACCGAGCAGGCCAACAACAAACATGCCGTAACCGAGCATCGGCGGCATACTTTCGGTTGCCAGCGCGGCGGGAAGCATCTCCATTAACGAGATAAGCAGCATGATCCCGGCGGCAAAGCCGAGTGAAAAAGCCAGTACGCGGTTGGAAGGTTTCTGGCCGATAACGCCCAGAATGGCGCCAATAAACGTGGCGGCGCCCGCCAGGATGGTCAGAATCAACGGGACTGACATACATCGCTCCTTTATGATAATCATTCTCATTAATGTAAGTTTTCGCCTGCGGAAAAGCGAGGCAGCCACGGCACTTTTACCTATTCCTTACATTCAAAATTACTGACGATCTTCATCATGCTTATCTGAGTTCATCGCCCTGAGAAAAAGCGTAACCTGCTTTCATCATATTGGCATCTTCTGTAAGGATATCCTCATGTCAGCTCCTCGTATGCCCGCGCTGTTTCTTGGGCATGGCAATCCAATGAATGCGCTGCAGGATAACGTTTATACTCGCGCCTGGAGGAAACTGGGCGATACGCTGCCGCGTCCGAAAGCGATCGTGGCGATCTCCGCGCACTGGTTTACGCGCGGCACTGGCGTAACGGCGATGGAGGCACCGCAAACGATCCATGATTTCGGCGGTTTCCCGCAGGCGCTGCACGACGTGCATTACCCCGCGCCCGGTTCGCCCGCGCTGGCACAGCGGCTGGTGGATCTGCTCTCACCGCTGCCGGTGACGCTGGATCATGAGGCTTGGGGCTTCGATCATGGCTCCTGGGGCGTGCTGATCAAGATGTACCCCAATGCGGATATTCCGATGGTGCAGCTCAGTATCGACAGCACTAAACCGGCGGCGTGGCATATGGAGATGGGGCGCAAACTTGCCGCGCTGCGCGATGAAGGGGTGATGATTGTGGCCAGCGGTAACGTGGTGCACAACTTGCGCACGGCGCGCTGGCACGGTGACACCACGCCCTTTGCGTGGGCAGTCGGCTTCAACGATTTTGTGAAGCAGAATCTGACGTGGCAGGGGCCGGTCGAGCAGCATCCGCTGGTCAACTATCTCGACCATGAAAGTGGTTCGCTCGCCAATCCGACGCCGGAACACTTTCTGCCGCTGCTCTATGTGCTTGGCGCATGGGATGGCAACGAGCCGCTGTCGATTCCCGTCGAGGGGATGGAGATGGCTTCCATCAGCATGCTGTCGGTACAGGTGGGGTAAAAATGATGGCGCGCAATGCGCCATTTTTTTGTGCCCTAATCGCGGAAACCGGAGAAAGATCGCAAAAAAAGGCCAATGAACCGTGGTTTTTATGAAAATAAAAAGATCTGTTCTGCAAAAATGAAACAGCGTGCTGAATTTGGTGTTTTTTTGTGAACCCCATCGTCGCGCAAATTCTCACCAGTAACTACTCTTCTGATTGTCCTGTTCTCATACCCATAACCACTCTCGATTCCCAGCCACGTGCTTTCTGCTCGCGGCAGTTTTGACTGTGCCAAAAATTACACCTCTGGAGATCCGGCAATATGAACTCTGCACAACGTTTTCTGACTCTTTCCATCGGTTCCGCTCTGCTCTTTATGTCGCATACCGCCCTTGCACAAACGTTTCGCGCCGCCGATGTTCACCCGGCGGATTACCCCAATGTCGTGGCGGTAAAACATATGGGTGAGAAATTAAGTAAAGCTACCGATGGCCGGCTGGAAATTAAAACCTTTCCCGGCGGTGTCTTAGGCGATGAGAAACAGGTGATTGAGCAGGCGCAAATCGGCGCGATCGATATCATTCGCGTCTCAATGACGCCAGTGGCGGCGATATTGCCGGAGATTAACGTTTTCACGCTGCCCTATATCTTTCGCGATGAAGATCATATGCACAAAGTGCTCGACGGCATGATTGGCCAGGAGATTGGCAACCGGCTCTCTGCAAGCAGCAAATCGCGGCTGGTTTTCCTCGGCTGGATGGATGCCGGCACGCGCAACCTGATTACCAAAGCGCCGGTCACGAAAGCGGAAGATTTGAAGGGGATGAAAATCCGCGTTCAGGGCAGCCCGATTGCGCTTGATACCCTGAAAGCGATGGGGGCGAACTCGGTGGCGATGGGGGTGAGTGAAGTCTTCAGCGGCATGCAAACCGGTGTGATTGACGGCACGGAGAACAACCCGCCGACCTTTGTGGCGCACAACTATTTGCCGGTGGTGAAGAACTATACCTGGAGCAAACACTTCATTATTCCCGAGCTGTTTCTCTTCTCAAAAGCCAAGTGGGACAAGCTGAAAAAAGAGGATCAGGAGCTGATCCTGAAGCTGGCGAAAGAGGCGCAGGCGGAGCAGCGCGAGCTGTGGAAAGCCTATAACGAGAAGTCGCTGCAGGCGATGAAAGCGGGCGGGGTGCAGTTCCACGACATTGATACCAAAGCCTTCTACGATGCCACGCAGTCGGTACGCGATAAGTACGGGAATGCGCACCAGGATCTGATTAAGCGTATTCAGGACGTGCAGTAAGCTGGCCGGGCAGGTTCGCCTGCCCGTTTGCGACTTCTACCGGGAAAACCGTTATGGCAGAACGCTATTCGTTGTTAATGGATATTCTCTATCGCCTCTCTATGTGGGTGGCCGGTCTGGCGCTGTTGGTGATGGTGGCGATTATCCCCGTGGGGATTTTCGCCCGCTATGTGTTGAACAGCGCGCTCTCCTGGCCGGAGCCGGTGGCGATCATCTGCATGGTGACCTTTACCTTTATCGGCGCTGCGGTGAGCTACCGTGCCGGATCGCATATCGCTGTCACCATGATGACCGACCGCTTAAGCGAACCGCTGCGTAAGGTCTGTTTCCTGCTGGCGGATCTAATGCTGATGGCGATCAGCCTCTTTATCCTCTGGTACAGCGCGACGCTGTGCGCCGAATTGTGGGAGCAGCCGGTGGCAGAGTTCCCGCTCTTTACTGCCGGAGAGAGCTATTTACCGCTGCCGATAGGCTCTGCGATCACCCTTCTGTTTATTGTCGAGAAGATGCTTTTTGGCGCGCAGTACCACCGTCCGGTGGTGATGCTCGGCTCGTCGAGCTGACTCCGGTAAGGAACTTTTATGGATGCATTTATTCTGGTCTTTACGCTCGCCATTATGCTGGCGATTGGCGTGCCGGTCGCCTATGCGGTCGGCATCAGCGCAGTACTCGGCGCGTGGTATATCGATATTCCGCTGGAAGCGGTGATGATCCAGCTGACCAACGGCGTGAATAAATTCTCACTGCTGGCGATCCCGTTTTTTATTCTGGCCGGGGCGATTATGGCGGAGGGCGGCATTGCCCGCAGGCTGGTCAACTTTGCCTATATCTTTGTCGGTTTTATTCGCGGCGGCCTGTCGCTGGTGAATATCGTCGCTTCGACGTTTTTCGGTGCCATTTCGGGATCGTCGGTGGCAGATACCGCCTCGATTGGCTCGGTGATGATCCCGGAGATGGATAAAAAGGGCTATCCGCGCGATTTCGCTGCCGCCGTCACCGCCAGCGGATCGGTGCAGGCGATCCTCACACCGCCCAGCCACAACTCGGTGATCTACTCGCTGGCGACGGGCGGAACCGTCTCCATCGCCGCGCTGTTTATCGCCGGGATTTTGCCAGGCCTGCTGCTCAGCTTCACGCTGATGGTGATGTGCGTGGTCTTTGCCCATAAGCGCGGCTACCCGAAAGGGGAGCGCGTGCCGTTTCGCCAGGCGTTAAAGATCTTTGCCGATACGCTGTGGGGGCTGATGACGGTAGTGATCATCATGGGCGGTATCCTTTCCGGGATCTTCACCGCTACCGAATCGGCGGCGATCGCCTGTTTGTGGGCCTTCTTTGTCACCATGTTTATCTATCGTGACTACAAATGGTCCGAGCTGCCGAAGCTGATGTACCGCACGGTGAAAACCGTCACTATCGTGATGATCCTGATTGGCTTCGCCTCTGCCTTCGGTGCGGTGATGACCTATATGCAACTGCCGGGCCGCATCACTGAGGCGTTTACCCAGCTCTCTGACAACAAGTATGTGATTCTGATGTGCATTAACATCATGCTGCTGCTGCTCGGCACGCTGATGGATATGGCGCCGCTGATCCTGATCCTGACGCCGGTACTGTTGCCGGTGACCAATGCGCTGGGCATCGATCCGGTGCATTTCGGCATGATCATGCTGGTCAATCTGGGGATTGGGTTGATTACGCCGCCGGTGGGATCGGTGCTGTTTGTCGCCAGCGCGGTGAGTAAACAGAAGATCGAGCAGGTGGTGAAGGCGATGCTGCCTTTCTACGCCATCCTGTTCGTGGTGCTGATGCTGGTGACCTATATCCCGGCGATCTCGCTCTTCCTGCCGAAGCTGTTTGGCGTGATGTAAGCTGAGCCTGTGGGAATAAAAAACCCGGCGCTGATGGCCGGGTTTTTACTTATTCGACAAAGATATGCGGGTAGAAGCGGGAGAGATCTTGGGTGATCAGCGCCCGATCTTCGCGGATGCCGATGCCGGCAGGCTGATCGTTAATAAGCCAGCTGCCGATCAGCGTGTAGCTGTCGCCAAACTTCGGCAGCGGGTAGAACTCCTGCACGATCATCCCCTCTTCGCCGTACGGGCCTTCAACCGACTCGACGGTTTTGCCGTTCTCAATGATCGAGACATTGGCACCTTCACGGGAGAAGATCGGTTTCACCACATACTTCTCCATCGGCGGGTGATCTTCATCGGCAAACCAGGCTGGCAGCAGATTGGGATGATCCGGGAACATCTGCCACAGCATCGGCAGCAGCGCCTTGTTGGATATGATGCTCTTCCAGGCCGGCTCCAGCCAGCGCACGCCGGCATCCTCCAGCTTGGTGGAGAACATTTCCCGCAGCATGTATTCCCACGGATAGAGCTTGAAGAGGTTGCCAATCACCTGATCCTGCAGATCGGAAAACTGCCCCTTTTCACCCAGGCCAATATCTTCGATATAGAGAAACTCGGAGGCCAGCTCCGCTTCGGCCGCGCAATCCTGGAGATACTGCACCGTACCGCGATCTTCTACCGTATCGCGGCAGCAGGTGAAGTGCAGCAGCTGGAAGCCGTGCTGCTCGCGCAGCTCTGCAAAGCGCGCGATAAGCTTCTCCTGCAGGCTGTTGAACTGATCGCTGCCCTGCGGCAGGTTGCCAGCGTTGAGCTGATCTTCGAGCCAGATCCACTGAAAGAATGCCGCTTCATACAGCGAGGTCGGCGTGTCGGCGTTGTTTTCCAGCAGTTTAGGCTCGCCGACGCCATCCCAGGCGAGATCGAGACGTGAATAGAGCGAAGGCTGACGCGTGGCCCACGACTGGCGCACAAAGCCCCAGGTGTGTTTCGGAATGCGGAATTTGGTCATCAGCTCATCGCTGGCAACGACCTTCTCCACCACCTGCAGGCACATCTGGTGCAGCTCGGCGGTGACATCCTCCAGCTTCTCAACCTGGGCAAGCGTCAGTTTGTAGTAGGCATCTTCACACCAGTAGGGCTCGCCATACATGGTGTGAAAATTAAAGCCATACTCCGTCGCTTTCTCACGCCAGTCCGGGCGCTCGCTAATGCTGATTCTTTCCATCGACGTCAGCCACCCATTGAACGGCTGGAGGTACCAGAGGCGCTGCTGCGCTGCATGGTGTTCTGTTTAGCAACAGATTCACCAAAGCCGCCGCGGGTTACGGTGGTGGTGGTCGCCGGTTTCGGTGCTAACGCGGTTTTAGGCACCGTTGCGGTACGGCCCGGCTGCGCTGCGCCGTAACCTTTACCGGAGGCGTCGGTATACTGACCGTAAGCCGGGCTTGCCGGGTTACGCGAACTGAAGAGCGGCTGCTGAGCAAAGCCCGCGCCGCCGCCCATTAGACGGCCCATCATGTAACCGGCCATCAGCGGCATCCAGAAGCTGCCGCTGGACTGGTTCTGCGCCTGGTTTTCTGTGCCCGCCGCACCTACGCCTGCCTGTGCTGGCGCCTGCTGGCACTGACCTTCGCCAAACTCCGCTACGCAATCTTCGCGCGACGCGTATTTCGGCGCGGTACGTTCGGCTTCTTTTAAAGCATTGTTGTACGCGGCTTTACACTCCGCGCTTTTACCCGGATTCGCCGAGGAGCAGTCGTCGGCGTTCTGGTACATGGAAACTGTTTCGTCATTTTGCTCACAGGCTGCCAGCATAAACACGGCGGAGACCGCCAGCGCGACAGGCGTTAAATGACGTGCGCTCCAGCTTTTGCGGAACGTCGCATGATTAATAGTTTTTGTCCGTTTCATTGTTATCTTCCTGTGGACCCAAAGGCATGAATAAACGATCAGGATAGAGGATGGGGGGGCGAAGTTAAAGCGAGGCGGGAAGGCCTTTACGTTGCCTTACGTAAAAACGGGGGCTGTGTGCCCCCGTGATGTATAGCAGATGTTTAACGCGTCAGGCCGGTGCGTGCGGCGGCAGGTTGTGCACCCGCGCCGAAGTTCTCAACCTTAGCCTGCTGCTCCGGGTTCTCCGGTGCCACGCTCTCTGGCGCAGTAGAGATGGATTTGCCCAGCGCACCGTTAAGCGCAACCAGATCCTGCTCGTTCAGCGTACCGAGCGCCTGCTTAATATTAAGCTGGTTAATCAGGTAGTTATAACGAGCGCTTGAGAGCTGCTGCTTCGCGTTGTAGAGCGTAGTGGTGGCATCCAGCACGTCAACAATTGTGCGCGTACCGACCGAGTAGCCCGCTTCCATCGCATCGAGGGAGCTCTGTGCAGAGACCACCGCCTGTTTGTAGGCGTTGATGCTGCTGATCGAGGCGTTGACGTTATTAAAGGAGGAGCGAACGTTCTGCACCACGCTGCGGTGCGCGCTCTCCAGCTG
Source organism: Kosakonia sp. Marseille-Q7440 (assembly GCF_965119485.1). Taxonomy (NCBI): domain Bacteria; kingdom Pseudomonadati; phylum Pseudomonadota; class Gammaproteobacteria; order Enterobacterales; family Enterobacteriaceae; genus Kosakonia; species Kosakonia sp. Marseille-Q7440. The sequence continues at coordinate 778,719 of NZ_CBCPLT010000002.1, forward strand.
CTCGCTGGCACCCACGAAATTATATTGCGCCTGTTTGACCTGCGAGTTTACCTGACCACCCTGATAGAGCGGCAGGGAGAAGCTCAGGCCAACTTTGTTCTGACCGACGTCGGAGTCGCTGAACTGCGAGTTGTTACGCGTTCTGGAACCGCTGTAAGAGGAGTTCGACACACCGGTAGAGGCAGTCAAATCCAGGGTCGGCAAATGACCATCCTGCGCCTGGCGAATCTGCTCGCGCGCCAGATCCTGGCTCAAACGCGCCTGCAACAGCGTCAGGTTACGTTTTTCCGCCTCTTTCAGCAGATTGTTCACCGGCTGCGGTTTGTCGGTCTTAAAGCTCTGGACGTTCAGCGAGGCCAGTTCCGGATAGTAATTACCGGTCACCTGGCGCAGCGTCTCTACGGCGTTATCCAGTGCGTTACGCGCCGAAACTTCGTTCGCCAGCACGGTGTCATACTGTGAGCGGGCGTTCTGCACATCGGTAATGGCTACCAGGCCAACGTTAAAACGCTGGGTGGTTTGATCTAACTGGCGATAGATAGATTGCTTCTGCGCTTCGGTGTAGGAGAGCGTATCGATGGCGCTCAGCACGTTGAAGTAGGCGGTTGCGGTGTTTAGCATCAGCGTCTGCTGGTCGGTCTGCCAGGTGACATCCTGAATCCCGGCTGTTTTTTCTTGTAAAGTCAGCGCGCGCCATTTCGACATATCAAAAATGGTCTGCGTTAATTGCAGTGAACCGCTGGTTACGTTGGAATCGACGCCCTGGCTATCGCGGAAACCGTTGGTATAGGTGTAGTCTGCCCCCAAACCAAGCTGAGGCAGTAACGGGCTACGCGCTTCATTGATCTTTTCGAAGGCAGCATCGCGGTCGGCGGCGGATTTACGCAGATCCGGGTTGCTTAAACGCGCCTGCTGATAAACCTGTAACAGGTTTTCTGCCTGGCTCATCGCACTGAAACCGGTCAGGCTCAGGCCGATAAAGAGGGGGAGCAATTTCTTCATTTGCATTCCTTGTTGTGAAGCAGTACTAGCGCTGATCTAAATTGGAAAAATAATCGCAGATTCTACCAGAAGTACGCACCGCGAAAGCTTGGCGTAACGTGCCATCGGCATAAATTTGCATCAATCTAACACATAGCGCTTGAAACACGCGTAAAACAGGCTTGAAAATCCACCGATTTATCATCACTTCATATGAGATGCCGCCAATGAATAAGCCAGACTCATCCATCGTCACTTTCACAAAAAATGATGTAGAAATTATTGCACGGGAAACACTCTACACCGGTTTTTTTTCGCTCGTTCGCTATCGTTTTCGCCATCGTCTTTTTAATGGCGGAATGAGCGGCGAAGTGCAGCGTGAAATTTTTGAACGCGGTCATGCCGCAGTCTTGCTACCCTATGACCCTGTGCGCGACGAAGTTGTGCTGATCGAACAGATTCGCATTGCGGCATTTGATACCAGCGACACGCCGTGGCTGCTGGAGATGGTTGCCGGCATGATCGAAGTGGGCGAGTCGGACGAAGAGGTCGCACGGCGTGAAGCGGATGAAGAGGCCGGTTTAGCGGTCGGACGCGTAAAAAGGATGCTGAGCTACCTGGCAAGCCCGGGCGGTACCAGCGAGCGCACTGCCGTACTGGTTGGTGAAGTGGATGCCACACAGGCCTCAGGTATTCATGGCCTTGTGGATGAAAACGAAGATATTCGTGTTCATGTGGTGAGCCGGGAACAGGCTTACCAGTGGGTAGAAGAGGGGACAATTGACAACGCAGCGTCTGTCATCGCCTTGCAATGGCTGCAGCTGCATTATGAGAGCTTAAAAAACGAGTGGAAAAAATGAAGCGTTACACACCTGACTTCCCGGAAATGATGCGCCTGTGCGAAACCAATTTCGCCCAGCTGCGCCGCCTGCTACCGCGCAATGACGAGGCGGGCGAAGCGGTAAGTTATCAGGTGACCAATGCGCAGTACCGATTAACGATTGTTGAATCCACCCGCTACACTACGCTTGTGGAGATCGAACAGACCGCGCCTGCCGTCAGTTACTGGAGCCTGCCCTCAATGACAGTGCGCCTGTATCACGATGCGATGGTGGCCGAAGTGTGTTCGAGCCAGCAGATCTTTCGATTTAAAGCGCGGTATGATTACCCCAATAAAAAGTTGCATCAACGCGACGAAAAGCATCAAATTAACCAGTTTCTGGCCGACTGGCTGCGTTACTGTTTAGCACATGGAGCAATGGCGATTCCGGTTTGTTAGCGTCGTGAAACCTAAGGACACCATTTGGAAAGCCTGTTAAACCTCTCTCTGGGGAGTGAGTCCAGAGTCAGGGTATTACAAATAACCGATTCTCACCTGTTCGCCAAAAAGCATGAAACGCTGTTAGGGGTTAATACCTGGGAAAGCTATCAGGCGGTACTGAACGCAATCCGGGCTCAGCAGCGTGCGTGCGATCTGATCGTCGCCACCGGCGATTTGGCGCAGGATCATACCGCTGCGGCTTATCAGCACTTTGCTGAAGGTATCGCAAGCTTCGACGCACCCTGCGTCTGGCTGCCGGGCAATCACGATTTTCAACCTGCCATGTACAGCGCGCTGCAGGATGCGGGCATCTCCTCCGCGAAACGTGTTTTTGTCGGTGAGCAGTGGCAAATCCTGCTGCTCGACAGCCAGGTGTTCGGCGTTCCGCACGGTGAACTAAGCGAATTTCAGCTCGATTGGCTGGAGAAAAAACTCGCCGACAGCCCGCAGCGCCACACGTTACTGCTTCTGCATCACCATCCGCTGCCGTCCGGCTGCAGCTGGCTCGATCAGCACAGCCTGCGCAACGCCGCGGAGCTGGATAACGTGCTGCAACGCTTTCCTAAAGTGCGCACACTGCTGTGCGGCCATATCCACCAGGAACTCGATCTCGACTGGAATGGCCGCCGCCTGCTGGCAACGCCGTCGACCTGCGTGCAGTTTAAGCCGCACTGCGCCAGCTTCACGCTGGATACCATCGCGCCAGGCTGGCGCTGGCTGGATCTCTACCCTGATGGAACGCTGCACACCGAAGTGTGCCGCCTGGCGGGGAGTGAATTCAGGCCCGATACCGCTTCAGAAGGCTATTGATGTCAACGCTTCTTTATCTCCATGGGTTCAACAGTTCGCCCAGCTCCGGCAAAGCGACGCAGCTGGCGCAATGGGTCGCTCAGCATCATCCGCATATTGAAATGGTGGTGCCGCAGTTGCCGCCCTATCCGGCCGAAGCCGCAGAGATGCTGGAGTCGCTGGTGCTTGCACGGGGCGGAAAAACGCTCGGTATTGTCGGCTCTTCGCTCGGCGGTTATCTGGCGACCTGGCTCTCGCAATGCTTTATGTTACCGGCGGTGGTGGTCAATCCGGCTGTGCGGCCGTTTGAATTGCTGGCGGATTATCTTGGCCCTAACGAGAACCCCTACACAGGGCAGCAATATGTGCTAGAGTCTCGCCATATTTACGAGCTCAAAGTGATGCAAGTTGACCCGCTTGAGGCGCCGGATCTGATCTGGCTGCTGCAACAAACCGGGGACGAAGTGCTCGATTACCGCCAGGCGGTGGCCTATTACGATGCCTGCCGCCAGACAGTTGAAGAGGGCGGAAATCACGCCTTCACGGGCTTTGAGAAACATTTCACACAGATTATCGATTTCCTTGGGCTTGAATAAGCCGCCGGAAACGATGCGATCACTATCTACGAATACACCATGACGCAATCCTATAACGCTGATGCCATAGAGGTACTCACCGGGCTTGAGCCGGTTCGCCGCCGTCCGGGGATGTATACCGATACCACGCGCCCTAACCATCTGGGCCAGGAAGTTATTGATAACAGCGTGGATGAAGCGCTGGCGGGCCACGCGAAGCGCGTGGAGGTCATTCTTCACGCCGATCAGTCGCTGGAAGTTATCGACGACGGGCGCGGCATGCCGGTGGATATCCACCCGGAAGAGGGCGTTCCTGCCGTCGAACTGATCCTCTGCCGCCTGCACGCGGGCGGGAAGTTCTCCAACAAAAACTACCAGTTCTCGGGCGGCCTGCATGGCGTCGGTATTTCGGTGGTTAACGCCCTGTCACGCCGCGTGGAAGTGACCGTCAAACGCGACGGCCAGGTCTACAGCATCGCCTTTGAGAATGGCGACAAGGTGCAGGATCTGAAAGTGATCGGCACCTGCGGTAAGCGTAATACCGGCACCAGCGTTCACTTCTGGCCGGATGAATCCTTCTTCGACAGCCCGCGCTTCTCCGTCTCCCGCCTGATGCATCTGCTGAAAGCGAAAGCGGTGCTCTGCCCCGGCGTTGAGATTGTCTTTAAAGATAATGTGAATAACGCCGAGCAGCGCTGGTGCTACCAGGATGGTCTGAACGACTACCTGAGCGAAGCGGTGAATGGCCTGCCGACGCTGCCGGAAAAGCCGTTTATCGGCAACTTCTCTGCCGAAACGGAAGCGGTGGACTGGGCGCTGCTCTGGCTGCCGGAAGGCGGCGAGCTGCTGACCGAAAGCTACGTTAACCTCATCCCGACCATGCAGGGCGGTACCCACGTTAACGGCCTGCGTCAGGGCCTGCTTGATGCGATGCGCGAATTCTGCGAATACCGCAATATCCTGCCGCGAGGCGTGAAGCTCTCGGCGGAAGATATCTGGGATCGCTGCGCTTACGTGCTGTCGGTCAAAATGCAGGATCCGCAATTTGCCGGGCAGACCAAAGAGCGTCTCTCCTCACGTCAGTGCGCGGCGTTCGTCTCCGGCGTGGTGAAAGATGCCTTCAGCCTGTGGCTGAACCAGAATATTCAGACGGCGGAAATGCTGGCCGAGTTGGCGATCTCCAGCGCCCAGCGCCGCATGCGCGCCGCCAAAAAAGTGGTGCGTAAAAAGCTTACCAGCGGCCCGGCGCTGCCCGGCAAGCTGGCGGATTGCACCGCGCAGGATCTCTCGCGTACCGAACTCTTCCTGGTGGAAGGGGACTCCGCGGGCGGATCGGCGAAACAGGCGCGCGATCGCGAGTTTCAGGCGATCATGCCGCTGAAGGGCAAGATCCTTAACACCTGGGAAGTCTCCTCCGATGAAGTGCTGGCCTCGCAGGAGGTGCATGATATTTCGGTGGCGATCGGTATCGATCCGGACAGCGAAGATCTCAGCCAGCTGCGCTACGGCAAGATCTGTATTCTGGCGGATGCGGATTCCGACGGCCTGCACATCGCCACGCTGCTCTGCGCGCTGTTTGTGAAGCATTTCCGTACGCTTGTGAAAAATGGTCACGTCTATGTCGCGCTGCCGCCGCTCTACCGTATCGATCTCGGCAAAGAGGTCTATTACGCGTTAACGGAAGAGGAAAAGACCGGCGTGCTGGAGCAGCTGAAACGCAAAAAGGGCAAACCGAACGTACAGCGCTTTAAAGGGCTGGGCGAGATGAACCCGATGCAGCTGCGTGAAACCACCCTCGATCCGAATACCCGCCGCCTGGTGCAACTGGTTATCAGCGATGAAGATGATAAGCAGACCGATGCCATGATGGATATGTTGCTGGCCAAGAAGCGCTCGGAAGATCGACGCAACTGGCTGCAAGAGAAGGGCGATACGGCGGAAATCGAAGCCTAATCCCTCTGCCCGGTGGCGCTCTGCTTACCGGGCCTGTCAACTCTTCGGGTTTTATGTAGGCCGGATAAGGCGCAAGCCGCCATCCGGAATGTTGTGCGCAACCAGGCCGGGCATCCAGCTATAACTCTTCGGGTTTATGTAGGCCGGATAAGGCATAAGCCGCCATCCGGCAAAACCACACATCAGCCACTATCTCTTACCGATGCCGTAGCGATATTTCGCTTCATTGCCTACTCAATCCGATGATTCTTCCGGTACTGCAACGGCGTTTCGCCGATGCCGCGCTTGAAGGCGCTAATAAAGTAGGTGACATCGGAAAACCCGACATCAAGGGCGATCTCGCGGATGCTGAGCGGCGTATGAAGCAGCGAGTCGCACGCTTTGCGCAGACGCAGGGTGTTTAAATATTGATGGATCGGCTCGCCGGTCTCGAAGTGAAAGCGGCGCGAGACATAGCTGCGCGACTTACCGAGATCCCCGGCGAGCCGTTGCAGGCTAAATTTCTGCCGGTAATTCTCTTGTAACCAGAACATTACTGGCGTGGCGATCCCGCTCTGCTCTTCCGGTAATTTCTCAATATCCTCCGGCAACATACTTAACAGATTTAGCAGCAGGCAGGCGACCTGCTCGACATTCAGGCTGCGGTTCTCCGCCAGCTTCCCATAACAGCTAAACAGATGATCGATATGGGGATGGATATCGGCCGCGTCCATCACTACCGCCGCGCCGCCGCGTAAGGAGAGGCGCTGTAAACGCTGGTGATTATGTGGAAAATCGCGCAGGTGTTTCAGCACCACATGGTGATCGACATGGATAATGGTGCGGCGATAACAATCCTGCGCCTGCTCATCCACCATCACCCGGTGCAGGGTAAAGGGCGGAAAGAAAAAGAGCCTGCCGGGCCGCATGGTGTAGTGGCGATTATCAACAATCACCACGCCAAACCCCTCTTCGACGTAGAGCACTTCCAGACACTGATGCCAGTGGTGGTAACGCACGGTATTGGCGTAAAGGCGGCTAAACGACACGATCGCGTCGTTGAGGGTAATCAGTTCCAGCCGCTCTGCCTGCAAGCCTGAAGTCATGGTGCAATCAATCTCAATTTTTACTTCCCTGTAGCCATTTATAAACCACGGTTTTAAATTTTCTCAATAACGGGTTCAGAGAAGTTACGGCGGTGTGACAGAGGTAACATTTCACCGCGCTGTTCATTAACTATTCTTCTGCCACACATCAGGGGAGGGAAGGTTATGCAGGCGGCGCACGAGAAAAAATCAAATCCATTGTCATCCCGCGACGAGGTGGTCAGCGCGCTGACTACCATGCTCGACGCGCTGGATAAACAGTTTCCGGCTGGTGCATCGCAATTCTCCCTTGGTGCCACCAGCGCCCACTACAGCGATGAAATTGCTGAAATGGAGGGGCTCTCCCGCGCGCTGTGGGGGCTCTTCCCGCTGATGGCGGGCGGCGATGCACAAACGTTTAGCGAGAAATATCTGGCGGCGATCAAGCGCGGCACCGATCCGCAGGATAGCGGCTACTGGGGCGATACCGTGGCATACGATCAACGGCTGGTGGAGATGGCGGCTTACGGCCTTGGGCTGGCGCTGCTGGGTGATCAATTCACGCTCAACTTCAGTGCGCAGGAAACCGAAAACCTCTACCGCTGGCTTAACCAGATCACCGAAGCGGAAATGCCCGACAGTAACTGGAACTTCTTCGCCATCATGGTGCAGCTGGGGTTCAAACGCGCCGGTTTGCCGTGGGATGCGCGGGCGATTGAGCGCCGCTTCGCGATGATGGATGCCTATTATCTCGGCGACGGCTGGTACTCCGACGGCCCTGGGCGACCAAAAGATTACTACATCTCGATGGCGTTTCATTTTTACGGCCTGATCTACGCCACGCTGAATGGCGATGAGGACGCACCGCGCGCGGCAACCATTCGCGAGCGCGCCAGCCTGTTTGCCGAGGACTTTATCTATATGTCGGCGGCAGAAGGGGAGTCGGTGCCGTTTGGCCGCAGCCTCACCTACCGTTTTGCGATGGTCGCCTTCTGGAGCGCCGTCGCCTTTGCCGACCTGCCGGTCTTTACGCCGGGCGTGGTGAAGGGCGTGATCCTGCGCCATCTGCGCTGGTGGCTTAAACAGCCCATTTTCGATCGCGACGGCATTCTGACCCTCGGTTTTGCCTACCCGAATCTGGCGATGTGTGAGGATTACAACTCGCCTGGCTCGCCCTACTGGGCGCTGAAGGTCTTCTTGATCCTCGCACTGCCCGCCTCTCACCCCTTCTGGTGCGCCGAAGAGCAGCCGTTACCGCGGCTCGAACCGCAGCGCGTAATTGCCCCTGCCGGGCAGCTTATTGTGCACAGCGAAGAGTCAAAGCATGTCTGGATGCTGACCGCCGGACAGCTGGAGCTAAACAACTACGTCAATACCGAAGCGAAATACACCAAATTTGCCTACTCCAGCCGCTTTGGTTTCACCATCGAGCGCGGGCGTTATGGCATCAAGCATGCCGCCTGCGACTCAATGCTGCTGCTGAGTGAAGGGGATAACTACTTTCGCGGCCGCCGCGAGTGCGACGAAGTGGTGATAAGCGAACAGGCGATCTTCTCCCGCTGGTCGCCGTGGCATGACGTACAGATCGCCACCTGGCTCATCCCCTGCGGCGAGTGGCATCTTCGCGTTCACCGCATCGATACCGCCCGCGCGCTGACCAGTGTGGAAGGGGGCTTTGCGGTGCTGAAAGCGCCCCATCGCTCTGAGCAGGGCGGCAGCCTGGTGGTCGCCGACAATGGTGTGAGCGGCATTTTCAACCTGCTTGCTGATGTTCCCCGCGAGGCGGACAGCGTCATCACGCCGCCCAACAGCAGCATCATGTTTTCGCCCTGCGCGTCCATTCCCGTGCTACGCACAGAGATTGCTGCAGGCCAGCAGTGGCTGGCGTGTGCCGTGCAGGCGGCAACCTGCGAACTGGCCTTCAACCCGCTCTTACCGGAACTCCTTATCAACAATAACGCGCTGGTGATCCATCAACCGGGGCAGAAAAACCGTATCGAGATTGCACTTTGATGCCCGGCGCTGGCCGGGAAATAACGCTGAACCCTACATGCTTTCGTCGAGGATAGTATGGAAAAAATCACCATAAATAATAAAACTGAATATTACAAAATCAGCACCTTTATCTTTCTCTACTTTTTTACCTGGTCGGCGAGCATTGGTTTGCTGGCGATCTGGCTCGGGCAAAAAGCCAATTTAAGCGGGACGGTGATCGGCACGGTCTTTGCCGTTAACGGTATCTTCTCCGTTATTCTGAAACCGATTTATGGCTATATCCTGGATAAAATCGGCATGAGCAAATACCTGCTCTATTTTGTCGTGCTGATGTCGGCCTTAATGGCACCGTTCTTTATTTATGTCTATCAGCCGCTGTTAATGTCCAACACCCTGGTCGGGATTATTGTTGGCGCTATCTATTTAAGCTTCGCGTGGTATGCGGGTGTGGCGGCGTGCGAATCCTATACCGACCGTTACAGCCGCTTAAACGGCATGGAGTTTGGGCAGATCCGCATGTGGGGATCGCTGGGCTGGGCGGTGGCTTCCTCTTTCTCCGGCCTGCTGTTTAACCTCTCTCCGGCCTACAACTTCATCATGGGTTCCGTGGCGTCGCTGATTATGCTGGCGGTGCTGCTGAGCCTGAAAGTGAATGTCCACTCCGCTCACGCGGGTGAAGTGCTGACCAAAGAGAAGATCGCGCCTGCCGATGTCTATGCGCTGCTGCGCAACCGCAAATTCTGGGCCTTCTGCCTCTATGTCGCCGGTGTCGCGTGGATGATGTTTATCGCCGAACAGCAGTTCTCGCGCTACTTCGTTACCTTCTTTGATGATGTGCATGAAGGCAATGCGGTGTTTGGTTATCTGGGCACGGTGCAGTCGGGCATGGAATTTGTCATGTATATGGTCATCCCGCTGTTTGTGAACTTTATTGGCGCCAAGCGCGGGTTATTAATTGTCGGCCTGATTGTCGGCGCGCGGTTAATTATCTCCGGGCTGTGCGAATCGCATCTGCTTATTTCAATCCTCAAACCGCTCTACGGTCTCGAAATCTGTTTGCTGCTGGTGTCGGTATTTAAATATATCGCCGAGCATTTCGATAAACGCGTTAATGCCACCATGTATCTGCTGGGCTATCAGGCGATGCTGTATGTCGGCAATGTGGTGGCCTCGTCGCCCGCCGGGATTTTGTATGACCGCATCGGCTTTGAACACACCTACATCATCATGGGCGCGATTGCGCTGACCTTTACCTTTATCTCCCTGTTTACCCTGTCCGCCTGCCAGAGCAAATGGCGGCAAGCCCGCACGCTGGATGCGAAAACGGCAGGGTAATGGCTATCTGATTATCGACCAGAGAAGGAACCGAACAATGTTAAGTAAAATCAACGAGGAAACGTTACGCCCATGCCCGGACGCGCCCGATGCGCAGACCTTTAAAGATGAGCTGGACTCTGCGCGTAGCCACACCCTTGAGCTGATTCGCCGTCATTTAACCGAGTTCGGCGAGCAGTTTCCGGCGGAGACCTGCGTCGACGGCTTTTACCCGCTGACCGGCAACGTTGAGTGGACCACCAGCTTCTGGACCGGGCAGCTGTGGCTGGCGTGGGAGATGAGCGGCGACGAGGCGTTTCGCGCGCTGGCCGAGCGCCACGTGCGCTCCTTTGGCCTGCGCATCGCCGGACGCGAAGACACCAACACGCACGATCTTGGCTTTTTATATACGCTCTCCTGCGTGGCGGCCTGGCGCTTAACCGGCAACCGCGATGCGCGCGGCTTTGCGCTACTGGCTGCCGAAGCGCTGCTGGAGCGCTTTCATGAAAAAGCGCAGATCATCCAGGCGTGGGGCGATCTTACCGATCCCGCCCAGGCCGGGCGGATGATCATCGACTGCAATATGAATCTGCCGCTGCTCTACTGGGCGACGGAGCAAACCGGCGACCGGCGCTTTGCCGATGCCGCCGAAGCCCACGTGCGCCAGGCGGCGAAATACCTTATCCGCGAAGATGCTTCCACCTTTCACACCTACTATATGGATGTGCAGACCGGCGCGCCGCGCTATGGCAACACCCAGCAGGGCTACGCCGATGATTCCTGCTGGTCGCGCGGCCAGGCGTGGGGCATTTACGGCTTCCTGCTGAGCTATATCTACACCGGCGATAAAGGGATGGTGGCGCTGTCAAAACGGCTGGCGAACTACTTCCTCAACCGCCTGCCGGAAGATGCGGTCTGCCACTGGGATCTGGCGCTGGTGGGCACCGATGCGCTGCGCGACTCCTCGTCGGCGGCGATTGCGGTCTGCGGCTTGCTGGAGCTGGTTAAGCAGTTGCCGGTGACCGACCCGGATCGCGCCCATTACCAGCAGTGGGCGATGCGCATTATGTCATCGCTGAGTAAGCACTACCTGGCGGGCAACCAGGAGGCGACCAACGGCCTGCTTAAGCACTCGGTCTACCATCTGTCGAGCAATAAAGGGGTGGATGAGTGTGCAAGCTGGGGGGATTACTTCTATGTCGAAGCGCTGGCGCGTTTCTCGCTGAGCTGGAAGTTGTACTGGTAAACAAAGGGCCGGCAAGCGCCGGCCTGAGTATTCTCCCCCCGCCTGGCGGTGAGGGGAAGGCTGTTACAGACCCGATTCGAGAATACGGATATGGGTCTCGAGGACATCGCCTTTTACTGCTTCGCTCCACGCTTTCATGTGGGGCGTTTGCAGGTGCGCTTCAAGATGCGCCACGCTTTCCCAACGCTCAACCATTGTGATGGAATCCGGCGCGGTCGTCTGGAAGCTGACGCCAGCGGCGTGGTCGATCAGCGGCTCATAGCCGTGGCAGCCTGCTTCTTGCAGCACAACCGGTACAATTTTCGCGAACTCATCAAGCACGGCCTGGCGATGGTGCTGCCCCGGGCGAGTGCGGATCTCTGCTACTACTGTCAACATGGTTTACTCCTTTTAAGTCCAGCTACAGTTAAGCAAAAATCTCCGCCAGATGCTTGCGATATTCTGCAATATAACGCGGGACATCCGGCATTTTGATCACGTCATTGGCGATAAATGTCGGCAATGCGTCCATACCGAGGAACTGGTTCGCTTTATGGAACGGCAGGTAAACGCCGTCAACGCCGACGCCGTGGAAGAACTGCTCTTTATCGGTAAAGGCGTCGATTGGCGCATTCCAGGTGAGCGACAGCATGTAGGTTTTGCCTTGGATTAACCCGCCGGAGCCATACTTTTTCGCCGCGTCAGAACGGGTACGGCCATCGCTGGCATAGAGTGAACCGTGGCCTTCGGTAAAGACATCATCCATATACTTCTTCACCGTCCACGGCGCGCCCATCCACCAGCCCGGCATCTGCCAGATCACCGTGTCGGCCCACAGGAAGTTCTCCACTTCCGCTTTAACGTCGTAATCGCCGTCGGTGCGCACGGTTTTCACTTCGTGCCCGGCATCGCGCAGGAAGCTGGCCGCAACGTCGGTCAGGGTATCGTTCAGTTCGCCATTGGAGTGCGCGAATTTCTTCGCACCGTTGATAATCAGAATATTGCTCATTTTTTGTTCCCGGATAAATACGTTTGTCGGCGATTCTATCCGCATCAACGGGGCGATTAAATTGGCAATAATGGCAAAGACTTTTGCGCAATAAGCAATAATCCCGCTACCAGCGCAGGTTGACGATAAAACCGCCCTCCGGATGATTAGCAAAGGTGGCCTGCATCTGATGCAGGGCGGCGATGCGTTGCACAATCGATAACCCCAGCCCGCTGCCGGTCTCACTCTGCCCCGGCGGGCGATAGAAGCGCTCGCCAATCCGCGCCAGCGCCTCGTCGCTGACGCCCGGGCCATTATCCCGCACGCTCAGGCTATCGGCTTCAAGGGTGATATCCACCACGCTGCCCGGCGGGCTGTAGCGGATGGCGTTATCCAGCAGGTTACGTACCAGCAGGCTGAGCAGCAGCGGCTGGCCCTGGCGGCGCACGCCGTGGGCATTCAGATGCAGGCGGAGATCAATTCCCGCCTGCTGCGCGTTGTGGTAGGTCTCCATCACCGCCGATTGCAGCAGCGCATCCAGCTCCAGCGTCTCGACATCCTCCATATGCTCCAGCGAATCGAGGCGCGAAAGGGTTAATAGCTGATCGACCAGCCGCGTTGCGCGATCGATCCCGAGATGTAACTGGCTCAGCGCTCTGGCGCGCGCAGTGGGATCGTCATCGGAGAGCTGTGCGACTTCCGTCTGCACTTTCAGCGCCGCCAGCGGGCTGCGCAGCTCATGGGCGGCGTCAGAGGTAAAGCGCCGCTCGCGCAGCATCATGGTATGCGTGCGGGCAAAGAGTTGGTTGAGGGCATCCAGCAGCGGGCGCACTTCGCCGGGCACGCCGCGGGTCTCCAGCGCATCGGCGCGATCCGGCGCGCGCGAACGCAGCGCCAGCGCAACCTTGTTTAATGGCCGCAGCTCAAGGGTCAGCAGGGCGATTAACAGCAGCAGCATTAATGGCAGCGCCACCAGCCACGGGGTCAGCTGTGAGGTGATGATCTCCAGCGCCATCTCCTGGCGATACTCCCACTCCTGGCCGACCACAATGCGGTACTCACCGCCGGGCGCAGTCAGCCACAGAAAGCGCCACTTATCGTCATCATCACGCAGTTGCCCATCGTCAAAGCCATCGCGACGCCAGTTGTAGGGGATATCGCGCCCGTTGTCGCCATCGTGCAGCAGCAGTTTGCCGTCGGTTGAGTAGATGGCGAAGGCCAGCACGTCATCATCAAGATGGCCATGCTTAATCTTCTTTTTAGTGACTTGCGGCGCGGCGCTTTGCAACTGGTCGAGCTTCATCACGCTCAGGCGTTTGGCAAACAGCATCTGCTGGGTATCAAACAGCTTGTCGAGTTTGTCGCGCGTCTGCTGCCAGGCGACGACGCTGGCGCAGAGCCAGGCCGCCAGCGAGAGCAGCAAAAAGAGCAGCGTCAGACGCAGCCGCAGGCTATGGGGAAACGTAAATTTCATGCCTCTCCTAAGGTGTAGCCGATGCCGTGAACAGTGCGGATAAAGTCGCTGCCGAGCTTGCGGCGCAGATGGTGCACATGCACCTCCACCGCATTGCTGGAGACATCGCCATCCCAGCTGTAGAGCTTCTCTTCAATCGCTTTTCGCGGCAGCACGCGGCCGACGTTGCGCAGCAGGAGCTCCAGCAGGGCGAACTCTTTCGGTTTCAGCACCAGCGTCTCGTTATTGAAGGTCGCCACCAGGCTTACCGGGTCGAGGGTGACCTGGCCGTGGCGCAGCAGGCTTTGCGCCTGGCCGTGGGTGCGGCGAATCAGCGCCTCCAGCCGGGCGGCCACTTCCACCAGCGCAAAGGGTTTGCAGAGATAATCATCAGCGCCGAGCCGCAGCCCTTCGACCCGCTGCTCAATGGCGTCGCGGGCGGTGAGGATCAGCACCGGCTCGCCGCGCTTCTGCTCGCGCCAGTCGCGCAGGATGGTTAACCCATCAAGTCCCGGCAATGTTAAGTCGAGGATCACCGCGTCATAAGGAGCGGCAAACAGCGCCGCTTTGCCGAGCTTGCCGTCGGTAAACCAGTCAACGGTGAAGCCTTTTTTGCCAAGGCCAGCCTTCAGACCATCACCAATTAGCGCATCATCTTCTATCAGCAGAATTCGCATACTCTCTCCGTGTACTCAGGCTTGCAGGCAGTTAACCCGCTCGCAGCGGGCGTTGTACAGCGAAAAATAATCTTTTTACGCCTTAAGAAGTTGTTAAGAAGTGGCTGGCTTAATGGAGCCTTACCAACAAAAAGGGAGAGATAAGATGAAAAAATTTGCTGCTATGACCGCTGTTCTCGCACTCTGCGCCGCGCCGGCATTTGCTGCTAATCAGGGCGGTTTTACCGGCCCGGGTGCGGCACAACAACAAACCACCACCCAGCAGGGCGGCGGCTTTACCGGGCCAAACGGCAGTAAAGCGACCGTTGAGAGCGCAAAATCCCTGCGCGATGATGCCTGGGTTACGCTGAGCGGGAACATTGTTGAACGCATCTCGGATGATACCTACTCCTTCAAAGATGCCACCGGCACCATCAATGTCGATATTGACCAGAAACGCTGGAAAGGGCTGAGCGTCGGACCGCAGGATAAGGTCGAAATTCAGGGTGAAGTGGACAAAGACTGGAACTCCGTTGAGATCGACGTAAAAGAGATCCGCAAAGTCGGTCCGTAAGCGCTAACCGCTCGTGAAAAAATCGCGCATCGCTATGACTCCTCGCCGCAGATAGGGTAGTATCTGCGGCAATATTGCCGCCGAAAAGGTGGGCGCATACGTTGAGGAATCACGATTAATGAGCGATATGGCAGAGCGCCTTGCGCTGCATGAATTTACGGAAAACGCATACCTGAACTACTCGATGTACGTCATCATGGATCGTGCGTTGCCGTTTATCGGTGATGGCCTGAAACCCGTTCAGCGTCGCATCGTCTACGCAATGTCTGAACTGGGGCTGAGCGCCAGCGCGAAGTTCAAGAAATCCGCCCGTACCGTGGGCGACGTTCTGGGTAAATACCACCCGCACGGCGACAGCGCCTGCTATGAAGCGATGGTGCTGATGGCGCAGCCCTTCTCCTATCGCTACCCGCTGGTCGACGGCCAGGGGAACTGGGGGGCACCGGACGATCCGAAATCCTTCGCCGCCATGCGTTATACCGAATCCCGTCTGTCGAAATATGCCGAGCTGCTGCTGAGCGAGCTGGGGCAGGGCACCGTTGAGTGGGTGCCGAACTTCGACGGCACGTTGCAGGAGCCGAAAATGCTGCCTGCCCGCCTGCCGAACATTTTGCTGAACGGCACCACCGGGATTGCCGTCGGTATGGCGACGGACATTCCGCCGCACAACCTGCGCGAAGTCGCCAACGCGTCGATGGCGCTGATTGACCAGCCAAAAACCACCCTCGATGAGCTGCTGGATATTGTTCAGGGGCCGGACTACCCGACCGAAGCAGAGATCATCACTTCACGTGCTGAAATCCGCAAAATCTACCAGAACGGTCGCGGCTCGGTGCGTATGCGCGCGGTGTGGAAAAAAGAGGATGGCGCCGTGGTGATCACCGCGCTGCCGCACCAGGTCTCCGGCGCGCGCGTGCTGGAGCAGATCGCCAGCCAGATGCGCAATAAAAAATTGCCGATGGTCGACGACCTGCGCGATGAGTCGGACCACGAAAACCCGACCCGCCTGGTGGTGGTGCCGCGCTCCAACCGCGTCGATATGGATCAGGTGATGAACCACCTCTTCGCCACGACAGATCTGGAGAAGAGCTACCGCATCAACCTCAATATGATTGGCCTCGATGGTCGCCCGGCGGTGAAAAACCTGCTGGAGATCCTCACCGAATGGCTGACCTTCCGCCGCGATACGGTGCGCCGCCGCCTGAATCACCGCCTGGAGAAAGTGCTCAAGCGCCTGCATATCCTTGAAGGTTTGCTGGTGGCGTTCCTCAATATCGACGAAGTGATTGAGATTATCCGCGGCGAAGATGAGCCGAAGCCGGTGCTGATGTCGCGTTTCGGCATCAGCGAAACCCAGGCGGAAGCCATTCTTGAGTTAAAACTGCGCCACCTTGCCAAACTGGAAGAGATGAAGATCCGCGGCGAGCAGAGCGAGCTGGAAAAAGAGCGCGATCAGCTGCAAGCCATCCTCGCTTCCGAGCGCAAGATGAACACCCTGCTGAAAAAAGAACTCCAGGCGGATGCCACCGCTTTCGGCGACGATCGCCGCTCACCGCTGCACGAGCGCGAAGAGGCCAAAGCGATGAGCGAGCACGATATGCTGCCATCAGAGCCGGTGACTATTGTGCTGTCGCAGATGGGCTGGGTGCGCAGCGCCAAAGGGCATGACATTGACGCGCAGGGGCTGAGCTACAAAGCGGGCGACAGCTGGAAGGCGTCGGCGAAGGGCAAGAGCAACCAGCCGGTGGTGTTTATCGATACCACCGGGCGCAGCTATGCCGTGGATCCGATTTCGCTGCCGTCGGCGCGCGGGCAGGGCGAGCCGATCACCGGCAAGCTGACGCTGCCGCCGGGCGCGACGGTTGAGCATATGATGATGAGCAATGAAGATCAGAAGCTGCTGATGGCCTCCGATGCCGGTTATGGTTTCGTCTGTACCTTCAATGACTTAATTGCCCGTAACCGTGCCGGTAAAGCGCTGATCAACCTGCCGGAGAACGCGCGCGTGATGGCACCGATTGCCATTGAGCACGACGACGATATGCTGCTGGCGATCACCGCCGCCGGGCGCATGCTGATGTTCCCGGTCAGCGATCTGCCGCAGCTTTCCAAAGGCAAAGGCAACAAGATCATCGGCATTCCGTCCGCCGATGCGGCGAAAGGCAGCGACGCGCTGGCGCATCTCTACCTGCTGCCGCCGCAAAGCACGCTGACGCTCCACGTCGGCAAACGCAAGATCAAACTGCGTCCGGAAGAGCTGCAAAAAGTGCACGGCGAGCGCGGACGTCGCGGTACGCTGATGCGCGGTTTGCAGAAAATTGACCGCGTAGAGATCGATTCGCCGACCCGTCCGGGTGCGGGCGATAGCGAAGAGTAATCTTCATCATCCTCTCCCCGCCGTGCGCGGGGAGATATTTCTTAGAAATTTCCCGTAAAGACGTTGTTTATTCGCAGATTGCGATTAACAATACGTTCTTTTTAAAGGCCGCATAACACAAGCCCGAACCGCATCGCGGTCAGCGAGGCGCAGCCAGCATCAGCGGATTTACGCTGGCGTGTATATAATGCTCAGGGTATGGGCTTCAGAGGTCGCTATGTTATTTATTTTTCGTGTCATCATCATCGTTATCTACTCCATTCTGGTCTCGTTATTCGGCTCGATTTACTGCCTGTTCAGTCCAAGAAACCCAAAACATGTCGCCACCTTCGGCCATCTTTTTGGTCGCCTTGCGCCAGTGTGCGGGCTGAAAGTGGAAAGACGCTTGCCGCCGGGCGCGGATAAGTTCGGCAACGCTATCTATATTGCTAACCACCAGAACAACTACGATATGGTCACCGCCTCCAGCATCGTGCTGCCGCCGACGGTTACCGTGGGTAAAAAGAGCCTGCTGTGGATCCCGTTTTTTGGTCAACTCTACTGGCTGACCGGCAACCTGCTGATTGACCGTGATAACCGCGCCAAAGCGCACGGCAC
This sequence comes from Kosakonia sp. Marseille-Q7440, assembly GCF_965119485.1. Lineage (NCBI taxonomy): Bacteria > Pseudomonadati > Pseudomonadota > Gammaproteobacteria > Enterobacterales > Enterobacteriaceae > Kosakonia > Kosakonia sp. Marseille-Q7440. The sequence continues at coordinate 796,581 of NZ_CBCPLT010000002.1, forward strand.
CATCGCGCAGGTCGTGAAGCAGATCCAGAAACGCAACATCTCGGTCTGGATGTTCCCGGAAGGGACCCGTAGCCGCGGTCGCGGCCTGCTGCCGTTTAAAACCGGTGCGTTCCACGCCGCGATTGCCGCCGGTGTGCCGATTATTCCGGTCTGCGTCTCCACCACCTCGAATAAAGTGAATCTTAACCGCCTGAAGAATGGGCTGGTGATTGTTGAAATGCTGCCGCCGGTGGATGTGACGCAGTTCGGTAAAGATCAGGTTCGCCAGTTAGCGACCCACTGCCGCGAACTGATGGCGGCAAAAATCGAAGAGCTCGATAAAGAAGTGGCAGAACGCGAAGCCGCCGGTCGGGTATAAACGTCAGTTGTGAGCAAACCCGGAGGCGCACACCCTCTGGCGTATTAAGTCAGTATTACTCGGAGCAAATATGTCACTCAGTCGGCGTCAGTTTCTTCAGGCTTCCGGCGTTGCGCTATGTACCAGCGCAGTGCCGCTGAGGGCGAATGCTGCCGGGCAGCAACCGCCGCTGCCCGTTCCGCCGCTGCTCGAATCGCGGCGCGGACAGCCGCTTTTTATGACGCTCCAGCGCGCGCACTGGTCCTTTGTAAAAGGCACCCGCGCGCCGGTTTCCGGCATCAATGGTCGCTATCTCGGGCCAACCATCCGCGTGTGGAATGGCGATGACGTAAAGCTGATTTACAGCAACCGGCTGACGGAAAACGTGGCGATGACCGTGAGCGGCCTGCAGGTGCCAGGCCCGCTGATGGGCGGCGCGGCGCGCATGATGAGCGCCAGCAATGACTGGGCACCGGTGCTGCCGATTCGCCAGAGCGCTGCGACATTGTGGTACCACGCCAATACGCCGAACCGCACCGCTGAGCAGGTCTATAGCGGGCTGGCGGGGATGTGGCTGGTGGAAGATGAGATCAGCAAAGCGCTGCCGATCCCCAATCACTACGGCGTGGATGACTTTCCGGTCATCATTCAGGATAAGCGGCTGGATAACTTCGGTACGCCGGAGTACAGCGAGCCGGGCAGCGGCGGCTTTGTCGGCGATACCCTGATGGTCAACGGCGCGCAAAGCCCGTTTGTCGAAGTCTCCCGCGGCTGGGTGCGCCTGCGTCTGCTCAATGCCTCCAACTCCCGACGCTATCTGTTGCAGATGAGCGATGGCCGTGCGCTGCATGTTATCGCGGGCGATCAGGGCTTCCTGCCCGCGCCGGTGTCGGTCAAACAGCTCTCGCTGGCGCCCGGCGAGCGGCGCGAAGTGCTGGTCGATATGACCAACGGCGATGAAGTCTCGATTACCTGCGGCGAAGCGGCGGGGATCATGGATCGGCTGCGCGGCCTGTTTGAGCCGTCGAGCATCCTTATCTCTACGCTGGTGCTGACGTTGCGTCCTACCGGCCTGCTGCCGCTGGTGACGGATACGCTGCCGATGCGCCTGCTGCCTGCGGATCTGATGGCCGGTTCGCCGTCGCGCAGCCGGGATATGACCCTTGGCAGCGATCCGGGTATCAATGGTCAGCTGTGGGACCCGCAGCGCATCGATGTGACCGCCCAGCAGGGCACCTGGGAGCGCTGGACGGTGCGCGCAGAGATGCCGCAGTCGTTCCATATTGAAGGCGCGATGTTTATGCTGCGCAGCGTCAACGGCGCGCTGCCGTTCCCGGAAGATCGCGGCTGGAAAGATACCGTCTGGATTGACGGCCAGGTGGAACTGCTGGTGTGGTTTGGTCAACCTTCGTGGCCGCACTTCCCGTTCCAGTTCCAGAGCCAGACGCTGGAGATGGCCGATCGCGGCTCGGTCGGGCAACTGCTGGTCAACCCGGCTCCGTAACACTCCCCAACCCGGCGGCGCTCTGCCTGCCGGGTGCTGAAAAAACCTCCTTCTATTCCCACACAAAGAGGGCGTATAATCGCCGCCCTTTGACTCCCTTTTTATCTTTTCTGGAAGCACGATGAGCGCACTCTCCCTGATCCAGCCGGATCGCGATCTTTTCTCCTGGCCGCAGTACTGGGCAGCCTGCTTCGGCCCCGCGCCTTTTCTGCCGATGTCGCGCGAAGAGATGGATGAACTCGGCTGGGACTGCTGCGACATCATCCTGGTGACCGGCGATGCCTATGTCGATCACCCGAGCTTCGGCATGGCGATCTGCGGAAGGATGCTGGAAGCGCAGGGCTTTCGCGTCGGCATCATCGCCCAGCCGGACTGGAGCAGCAAAGCGGACTTTATGCGCCTCGGCAAACCGAACCTCTTTTTCGGCGTCACCGCCGGCAATATGGATTCGATGATCAACCGCTACACCGCCGATCGTAAGCTGCGCCATGACGATGCCTATACGCCGGATAACGTGGCTGGCAAACGCCCGGATCGCGCGACGCTGGTTTATACCCAGCGCTGCAAAGAGGCGTGGAGAGAGGTGCCGGTGATCCTCGGCGGGATTGAGGCAAGCCTGCGCCGCACCGCCCATTATGATTACTGGTCTGATACCGTGCGCCGCTCGGTGCTGGTCGATTCGAAGGCGGATATGCTGATGTTCGGCAACGGCGAGCGCCCGCTGGTGGAAGTGGCGCACCGCCTTGCCGCCGGTGAGCCGATCGGTGAGATCCGCGATGTACGCAATACGGCGATCATGGTAAAAGAGGCGCTGCCAGGCTGGAGCGGGGTGGATTCCACCCGCCTCGACACGCCGGGGAAGATCGATCCGATCCCCCATCCGTACGGCGAGGATCTGCCCTGCGCTGATAATAAACCCGTTGAGCCGCAGGCCGCGAAACGCGTGACCGTGCAGCCGCCGCGCCCGAAGCCGTGGGAAAAAACCTATGTGCTGCTCCCCTCTTACGAGAAGGTGAAAGCGGACAAAGTGCTCTATGCCCATGCGTCACGCATTCTGCACCACGAAACCAACCCCGGCTGTGCCCGCGCGCTGCTGCAAAAGCATGGCGATCGCTATATCTGGATCAACCCGCCAGCCATTCCGCTCTCCACCGAAGAGATGGACAGCGTCTTTGCGCTGCCTTACCAGCGCGTGCCGCATCCGGCCTATGGCGAGAGCCGTATTCCGGCCTACGACATGATCCGCTTCTCGATTAACATCATGCGCGGCTGTTTTGGCGGCTGCTCCTTCTGCTCCATCACCGAGCATGAAGGGCGCATTATTCAGAGCCGCTCCGAGGATTCGATCATTAATGAGATCGAAGCGATTCGCGACACGGTGCCCGGTTTTACCGGAGTGATCTCCGATCTTGGCGGGCCGACGGCCAATATGTATATGCTGCGCTGCACCTCGCCGCGCGCCGAGCAGACCTGCCGACGCCTCTCCTGTGTCTACCCGGAGATCTGCCCACATATGGACACTAACCATCAGCCGACCATCGATCTCTACCGTCGCGCCCGCGATCTGCGCGGCATCAAGAAGATCCTGATCGCCTCCGGCGTGCGGTACGATCTGGCGGTGGAAGATCCGCGCTATGTCAAAGAGCTGGCGACGCACCACGTTGGCGGCTATCTGAAGATTGCACCGGAACATACTGAAGCGGGGCCGCTGTCGAAGATGATGAAGCCGGGCATGGGCAGCTATGACCGCTTTAAGCAGCTTTTCGACACCTACTCGAAGCAGGCGGGCAAAGAGCAGTATCTGATCCCCTACTTTATCTCTGCGCACCCCGGCACGCGTGATGAGGATATGGTGAACCTGGCGCTGTGGCTGAAGCGCCACCGTTTTCGTCTCGATCAGGTGCAGAACTTCTACCCGTCGCCGCTGGCGAACTCGACGACGATGTATTACACCGGCAAAAATCCGCTGTCGAAGATCGATTACAAGAGTGAAGAGGTGGTGGTGCCGAGAGGGGATAAGCAGCGTCGCCTGCATAAAGCGCTGCTGCGCTACCACGATCCGGCTAACTGGCCGCTGCTGCGCCAGGCGCTGGAGACGATGGGGAAAAAGCACCTGATTGGTTCCCGCCGCGAATGCCTGGTGCCTGCGCCAACGGTTGAGGAGATGCGCGAAGCGCGTCGCCAGAGCCGCAGCGCGCGACCGGCATTAACCAAACATACGCCGATTGCGCAGCAGAGGAAAAAAGCGACGCGATAAGGTAATTTGTAGGCCGGATAAGGCGACGCCGCCATCCGGCATCGGCGGTGAGAGTGCCGGATGGCGCTTGCGCTTATCCGGCCTACGCGTACTTCCAGCCTACGTTTAACGGCTTTTAACCGCCGAACTGATCCGGGTCTGGGCCCAGGCGTTTGCCCTCATCCAGTTTGGCGATTTCGCTCAGTTCATCCTTATCGAGGCGGAAATCCCAGACGTCAAAGTTCTCAACGATGCGCGCATGGGTGACCGATTTCGGGATCACCACCAGGCCGCTGTCGAGATGCCAGCGAATAACGATCTGCGCCGGGGTTTTGCCATATTTATCCGCCAGATCGCGAATGATTTTCTGATCGAATACGCCTTCACCACCCTGTGCCAGCGGGCTCCAGGACTCAGTCTGGATCTTGTGCGTCGCGTTCCAGGCATGCAGCTGGCGCTGTTGCAGCAGCGGATGGAGTTCAATCTGGTTAATCACCGGAATGACGCTGGTTTCATCGATGAGCTTTTGCAGATGGTGGGTCTGGAAGTTACAGACGCCGATACTCTTAATCAGCCCCTGCTGTTGCAGCTCAATCATCCCTTTCCAGGCCTCGACATAGTGATCGATTGCCGGCACCGGCCAGTGCATCAGATAGAGATCGACATAGTCGAGCTGAAGCTTCTCGAGACTCTCTTTAAAGGCCTCGGCGGGGCGTTTCTGATCGTCATTCCACAGCTTGGTGGTGATGAACAACTCTTCACGCGGCACGCCCGCGCTGGCTAAGGCTTTACCAACACCCTCTTCGTTCTTGTAAGCCGCAGCGGTATCGATAGAGCGATAACCCACTTCCAGTGCTTTATGGATGGCGGTAACCACTTCCTCGTTGCTCGCTTTCCACACGCCAAGACCCAGTTGCGGCATCAGATTGCCGTCAGCGAGTTTAATCACCGTTGGATGTGTCATGCATTTCTCCTTTCGCTAGGCTTACCGGGACAGGCCCGGTAAGCTGGTTTGCATTAAGTGTGGTCGAAAAACCCAAAAACGAAAGCCGGGGTGGAGAAGCGCTTAGCGCGCGGCTTCGTAGATGCGGCGGCTCACATCCAGCGTAATATCCTGATGCTCGCCCAGCGCCGTCATGCCGTGCTCTTCCAGTTTAGCCAACAGCGCCGGAATGGAGCTGCCGTCGAGGCCGTAGCCGGAAAGACGCGTTGGTACACCCATACGCTCGAAGAAGTCGCGCGTGGCGGTAATTGCCGCGTCAATGCGCTCATCGTCGCTGCCTTCGGTGATATTCCACACGCGTGCGGCGTATTGCAGCAGTTTTTCGCGTTTGGTGTCGCGTTTCTCATTCCACAGCGCAGGCAGTACCACCGCCAGCGTTTGTGCATGATCCAGCCCGTGCATCGCCGTCAACTCATGGCCCAACATATGGGTGGCCCAATCCTGCGGCACGCCCGCGCCAATCAGACCGTTCAGCGCCTGGGTCGCCGCCCACATAACGTTGGCGCGCACGTTGTAATTCTCCGGCTCCAGCAACGCTTTCGGGCCATCTTCAACCAGTGTCAGCAGAATGCCTTCAGCGAAGCGATCCTGAATTTTGGCATCCACCGGATAAGTGACGTACTGCTCTACAGTATGGACAAAGGCGTCAACAACGCCATTCGCCACCTGACGCGGGGGCAGGGTGTAGGTGTAAACCGGATCGAGCACCGCGAAGACCGGCTGTACGAAGCGGGAGTGGAACGCCTGCTTATCACCGGTCGCTTTACGGGAAACCACCGCACCGGCATTGGATTCAGATCCGGTGGCTGGCAGCGTCAGCACGGAACCCATCGGAATGGCGCTTTTGATCTCGCTGCCGCGGGTTTGCAGAATGTGCCACGGATCGACGCCCTCGGCGTAGTGGGCCGCGGCTGCGATAAATTTGGTGCCATCCAGCACTGAACCGCCACCGACCGCCAGCAGGAAGGTGATCTTCTCATCGCGCACTACCTGCACCGCTTTCATCAGCGTTTCGTAGGTCGGGTTCGGTTCGATACCGCTGAACTCGCGCACGTCCATTCCGTCCAGCGCGCTGTAAACCTGATCAAGCACGCCGTTTTTCTTCACGCTGCCGCCGCCGTAGGTGATCAGCACGCGGGCGTTGTCAGGGATTTGCGCGCGCAGTTCAGCAATTGCGCCTTTGCCAAAAAGAATGTTCGTTGGGGTATGCAGATTAAAGTTATTCATTGCTCGTTCCCTTCTTATGAGGTGAAAAATCTGAAGCGGCAGGCCGCCCGATGCCGATCATTGTGGGCGCGCGGGTGCACAGGCTCAATGCACATTCCTGCCGATGTCTTGCCTGTTTCTCTATCTGGCTGGAGAAATGTCACAAAAGTTTGCACACTAGAGCGGTTAAAACTGGCCGCCGGAGTGGCAAACCATGAACCGTGAAGCGATCTGCCTGCATCTGACTGAAAAAGTTAAAATACTGAAAAATAATGAAAATAGACTGAGCACGCTGCTGCCGGATATTCGTCTGCTCTATGGTACGCAGCCCGGTACCCGTACGCCGGTGATGTATCAGCCGGGGATCGTGTTTCTCTTTTCCGGCCATAAAATCGGGTATATCAACGAGCGCGTCTTTCGCTATGACACCAACGAATATTTGCTGTTAACGGTGCCGCTGCCCTTCGAGTGTGAAACCTTTGCCACGCCGGAGGTGCCGCTGGCGGGCATTCGCCTTAATGTCGACATCCTGCAATTGCAGGAGCTGCTGATGGATATCGGTGAAGATGAGCATTTTCGCCCGGAGAACGCCGCCAGCGGCATTAACTCGGCGGTGTTATCGGAGGAGATCCTCTGTGCGGCGGAGCGTCTGCTGGATGTGATGGAGCGGCCGCTGGACGCGCGCATTCTGGGTAAACAGATTATCCGCGAGATGCTCTACCACGTGCTGACCGGCCCGCGCGGCGGTGCGCTGCTGGCGCTGGTGAGCCGTCAGACCCACTTCAGCCTGATTAGCCATGTCTTAAAGCGCATTGAGAGCCAGTACACCGAAAACCTCAGCGTCGACCAGTTAGCGGCGGAAGCAAACATGAGCGTCTCGGCGTTTCACCATAACTTCAAATCGGTGACCAGCACCTCGCCGCTGCAATATCTGAAAACCTACCGGCTGCACAAAGCGCGGATACTGATGGTGCACGATGGCATGAAAGCGAGCGCGGCGGCGATGCGTGTCGGCTATGAGAGCCCATCGCAGTTCAGCCGCGAATTTAAGCGTTATTTCGGCGTGACGCCGGGAGAGGATTTGGCGCGCATTCGCACCATGCAGGGGGCATAAAACTGGCCCTCTTCATGGAAGAGGGCGGTGGCTCAGGCGTTGCTGAACTTCTTCTTTAGCACGACGGTGACGGCACCAATCAGGCCGACCACCAGCAGGAACAGCGGCAGCACCATTAAAAAGGTCATCACCTGATCTTCGTGGCGCTTCACAAATGGGATCATGCTAATGGCGTAGCCGAGCGAGATCACCACGCCGACCCACAGCAGCGCGCTCAGCCAGTTAAAGAGCTGAAAGCGGCGGTTCGACAGGCCAGAGATACCGGCCATCGTCGGCAACAGGGTGCGGATAAAGGCCAGAAAACGCCCGGCCAGCAGCGCCAGCAGGCCGTGACGGTCAAACATGCAGGTGGCGCGCTCGTGATACTTCACCGGCAGCTGTGCCAGCCAGCTTTTGACGATACGCGTATTGCCCAGCCAGCGACCCTGGACATAGCTCAGCCAGCAGCCAAGGCTGGCGGCAGAGGTGAGGATCAGCAGCGTTGAGACGAAGTCCATGCAGCCGCGCGCAATCAGCGCCCCGGCGAGCAGCAGTAAGCTGTCGCCCGGTAAAAATGAGGCAGGAAGCAGGCCGTTCTCTAAAAAGAGCGTGGCAAACATCACGAGATAGACAACGCCGACAACGTGCGGATCGGCCAGCGCAGCAAAGTCGTGATGCCAGAGCGCAGCAATAATATCTTGAATAACAGCCATGGGCTTTCCTGTGGAACCGCGTAGAGGAGGCTATTGTACTCCACTTCGCCAAAAAGACCTCGATCCGGGGCGCAACAAAGGGAGAATATTCTTACTTTTTGCCCCGTTAATCATGGTTTACACGATGCGCTGAAAGCCTGCCACTAAATCACCGATAAGATCATCAACGTTTTCTAAACCAATGTGCAATCGGATCAGCGTGCTGTCGAAGTCGACACGGCCTTCCGGGCGAATAGCGGCGATATGCTCAGGCTGGTTGGCGAGGATCAGCGATTCAAATCCGCCCCATGAATAGGCCATGCTGAAGAGCGAGAAGTTATCGAGGTAGTTCGCCAACTCTGCATCGTTTAAACGCTTGTTGAGCACAAAGGAGAAGAGGCCGCTGCTGCCGCTGAAATCCCGCTTCCAGTACTCATGCCCTTTACTGCCCGGCAACGCCGGATGATTGACCTGCGCCACCTGCGGATGCGCCTCCAGCCACTCGGCAATTTTCAGGCTGCTTTCGTGATGCTGGCGTAAACGCACCCCCAGCGTGCGCAGGCCGCGGCTGGTCATATAGGCGGTATCCGCATCCAGCATCTGCCCCATCAAATAGGCGTTTTCCCGCAACTGCTCCCAACAGCGGGCGTTTGCCACGGCGGTGCCAACCATCGCATCGGAGTGACCAATCAGGTATTTAGTGCCCGCCTGAATCGAGATATCGATATCAAACTCCAGCGCCTTAAACAGCACGCCCGCCGCCCAGGTGTTATCGATCATAATGATGGCCTCCGGCGCGACGCTGCGCACCGCCTGCACGATAGCGGGAACATCATGCACTTCCATGGTGATGGAGCCGGGCGATTCGAGGAACACCACTCTGGTATTGGGTTGCACCAGCTGCACGATGCTTGAGCCAATCATTGGATCAAACCAACTGGTGGTAACGCCCAGTTTAGCGAGAATTTTTGTGCTGAAATCTTGCGTCGGTTCGTAGGCGGTATTGGTCATCAATACATGATCGCCCTGTTCGACAAAGGCCAGGATGGTGTTTGCCACCGCCGCCGCGCCGCAGGGGAAGAGCGCACAACCCGCACCCCCTTCCAGTTCACACATCGCCTCTTGCAGCGAGAAGTGGGTTAGCGTCCCGCGACGTCCATAGAAAAGCTCGCCGTTGGCGCGGTTGCGCGTGGCGTGCTTTTTCGCTTCCACCGTTTCAAACACCAGGGAGGAGGCGCGCTGAATCACCGTATTCACCGAACCCTGAGTATACTTTTTGCTCCGCCCGGCATTTACCAGCGCGGTATCAAGATGTTTCGCCGTCATGTCTGCTCAACCTGTTTTTATACGTCTGGATGTCCAGACTACCATGATTGCGAAATGATGCATCAGAGGCGGTGAATTTTTCTATAAAACCAGCAGACGCGCCGGTTTACTGCGTCAACGCAAGGAAATAGCCGGTTGTGTTGTGCACTATGTAAATACTAATGAGAACTACTATCAATTCGACGACTTTTTGCTATTATGGCGCAGTGTTTTTTGTGATTTGCGTCCCGGAGAAACAGAGTGGGTAATAATTTGATGCAGACGGATCTTTCCGTATGGGGTATGTATCAGCACGCCGATATCGTGGTGAAAATCGTGATGATCGGTCTGATTCTGGCGTCAGTCGTCACCTGGGCGCTTTTCTTCAGTAAAAGCGTTGAGATCCTCGGGCAAAAGCGCCGTCTCAAGCGTGAACAGCAGCAACTGGCTGATGCCCGCTCGCTGGATCAGGCTACCGAGATCGCCTCGACCTTCCACGCCCGCAGCCTGAGCGCGATGTTGATCAACGAAGCGCAGAACGAGCTGGAACTCTCTGCAGGCAGCGAAGATAACGAAGGCATTAAAGAGCGCACCGGTTTCCGCCTTGAGCGACGCGTAGCGGCAACGGGCCGTCATATGGGGCGCGGCAACGGTTTCCTCGCCACCATCGGCGCGATTTCGCCCTTTATCGGTCTGTTTGGTACCGTCTGGGGCATTATGAACAGCTTTATCGGCATCGCGCAGACGCAAACCACTAACCTCGCGGTTGTCGCGCCGGGCATCGCTGAAGCACTGCTGGCAACGGCTATCGGCCTGGTCGCCGCTATCCCGGCGGTGGTGATCTACAACATCTTTGCGCGCATGATCGGTAACTACAAAGCCAACCTCGGCGATGTTGCAGCGCAGGTGCTGCTGCTGCAAAGCCGCGATCTGGATCTGGCCGCCAGCAACGCGCAGCCGGTTCGAACCACCCAGAAATTACGCGTAGGTTGATTGGCTATGGCAATGCGTCTTAATGAAAACCTCGACGATAACGGCGAAATGCACGAAATCAACGTCACGCCGTTTATCGACGTGATGCTGGTGCTGCTGATTATCTTTATGGTGGCGGCGCCGCTTGCTACCGTTGACGTTAAGGTCAATCTGCCTGCCTCTTCCAGCCAGCCGCAGCCGCGCCCGGAAAAACCGATCTATCTCTCCGTGAAGGCGGATAACAGCATGTTTATCGGCAACGATCCGGTGACGGAAGAGACGATGATCAACCAGCTGAACGCGGTGACTGAAGGGAAAAAGGATACCACCATCTTCTTCCGCGCTGATAAGACCGTCGATTACGAGACGATGATGAAAGTGATGGACAGCCTGCACCAGGCGGGCTATCTGAAGATCGGTCTGGTAGGGGAAGAGGTCGCGAAAGCGAAATAACCCGCGAACGAGATAAAAAAAGCTGGCCGAAGCCAGCTTTTTTTATGCCTGCTTAGCTAAGATGCTCGCCACCCGTCACGCCATGCACCTCCGCGGTGACATAGCTCGACTCCTGGCTTGCCAGATAGACATAAACAGGTGCCAGCTCGGCTGGCTGACCGGCGCGTTTAAGCGGCGTCTGCTGGCCAAACTCCGGCAGTTTCTCCTGCGGCTGACCACCGGAAATTTGCAGCGCGGTCCAGATTGGCCCTGGCGCAACACTATTCACGCGAATGCCTTTCTCAGCGACCTGTTTTGCCAGCCCGCGGGTGTAGTTGAGAATAGCCGCTTTGGTCGAGGCGTAATCAAGCAGGTGCGTGCTTGGCTGATAAGCCTGAATCGACGAGGTGGTAATAATGCTACCCCCGCGCGGCATCAGCGGAATCGCCTCCTGGGTGAGCCAGAAGAGCGCGAAAACGTTGACCTTATAGGTATAGATAAACTGCTCGCTGCTGAGGTCTGCAATATCCTCAATCGCGGTTTGCGTGCCCGCCACCAGCGTCAGCACATCCAGGCCGCCAAGCTGCTCTTTCGCTGTGTGCGGCAGGGAACGGGCAAAAGCTTCATCGCTCAAATCGCCCGGGATCAGCACGGCTTTGCGCCCGGCTGCTTCAATCTGCTCTTTCACCTGCTGCGCATCTTCCTCTTCGGCAGGAAGATAGTTGATAGCGACATCCGCGCCTTCTCGGGCATAGGCAATCGCCGCCGCGCGACCAATACCGGAGTCGCCGCCGGTCACTAACGCTTTACGACCTTTCAGCCGCCCGCTGCCGACATAGCTCTTTTCACCGCAATCGGGAACCGGTTCCATTTTCGCCTGCACGCCGGGGAAGGGCTGCTTCTGCTTAGGATATTCACCGGTGTAGTACTGGGTGGTCGGATCCTGGATTTTTGTCTGGTCAGTTGCCATTAAGTATCCTCCATATCGGTTGCTTAGACCTTAAGGATAGAAGTTCACGCTGACTTCGCAGACAAATTCAGGATTTTCTTGATCCGGTGGGGTGGCTTCCCTTGCTGGTCACTTTGGCAGGCTTTTCGCTCACCGCCACCGTCTGCACTGTCGAGGTGCGGTATACGCCCTCACTCAGTTTACGGCTCCAGCGCAGTGTCGCGCTTTCGCGGCTGACCAGGTGCTGATAGTTAGCCTCCAGTCGGCCCATGATCTTTTCGCGCAGCTCAGGGTGCTGTTCGATAATGGCGGCAATCGCTGCGCCGTAAATCTCCTCTTTCACCTGCAAGGGGTAAATTTCACGGCGGTTTTGCCACTTCAAACGCACCAGCGCCGCAGGAATCGAGACTAAATCCTGGGCAATGCGTTGAATGGTCTCGTTTTTACTCTGTACCAGCGCATCGATATTTTGCTTTAAGATAAATTCGTCGCTTTTGCTTTCGCTGTAATTGATATAGACGTTATTATTTTCAATTTCAGCCACGTTATTCATCCCCAAGTTTATAAAAGATTGGCTCATCTTTTTCGCGGGTAATCAGATTAAGCCAAATCTCATTACCTGCCTCGTTAATAGTTTGTGTCTTATCGGAAATTATTTTGCTCAGAGTCTGAGCATCAATCTCACCTTCGGCTTGCAAATCATTAAGTAAACGCGCAAAGGTTTCAATTTTAACGACCCGGAATAAGCGCTCTTTAATATGGCGATCGTGCTCTTCAAGCAGCATATTACGTGATTGCCCGCTGCGGCTGGCGTTGGCTAATATATTTTGCGCGTGCTCAGAAAGTGGGCCAATATCCTGAGGAAAATCAGGATCTTTTCCCTCTGGTGCTGCCCCGGTTTCAACGGCAGAAAGATGAAAGCGCGCCGGGACAAGGTTCTCGGGAAGCATTTCTATTATCCTTTACTATTTAACAGGGGAGAGAATATTAAGGGGCGAGGTTCGTTGACAATATCATGAGGCAATTTTAAAATCAAAAAAAAGGAGTCTGCCGATGGACAGTATTTTGTATTCTGTTATTACTTTATTGCTGCTAACGGGCGGCGTTTTATTATTGATGCATGAGTACAATAAAAAGACTCCCCTTAGTGAAATTAATGAGCAAGCACCACAGTTAACACCGCTGTCAAAAGAAGAGGGCGAAGATCATTTTTCGACGTTAATGAACGCGATTACCCCGGAGTGGTACTGGCGCGTTAACCATGAATATATCGATTTTTTGCAAGCGACGATTAAGCGCATGAAGATGGCGGAGATAAATAACACGCCGGGTTTATTTGAAGCCCAGCGCCGTTGCAGCGATCTCAATTCCGCGGTGTATAAGTATTACGACAACATTAAAAAACGCTGCGTTAATGGTGAAAAAGTCTCGCCGAGCGATCTGGATGTGCTCAACCTGCGCCAGTGTTTCCATGAGTTCAGCACCGAAGCTTATCCTGCGCTGGTGGTGCTGGTTTGGCCGGAGAACCAGCGTCCGTGGGTTGATCCCGCCGAGGTGTAGTTTAGTCCGTTGGAGTGTTGCAAAAGGCTGACGGTGTCAGGCTATACTGAGCGCCGGTTTAGCTATCTGACGAGACACTACGGAACATGGAACGCTTTCTGGAAAACGCAATGTACGCTTCGCGCTGGTTGCTCGCCCCGGTCTATTTTGGCCTCTCTCTTGCTCTCCTGGCGCTGGCCATCAAATTCTTCCAGGAGATTATTCACGTTATCCCTAACATCTTCTCGCTGGCAGAAGCGGATCTGATCCTCACGCTGCTGTCGCTGGTGGATATGACGCTGGTCGGCGGTCTGCTGGTGATGGTGATGTTCTCCGGCTATGAAAATTTTGTTTCGCAGCTGGATATTGGCCCGCACAAAGAGAAGCTGAGCTGGCTGGGGAAAATGGATGCCACCTCGTTAAAAAACAAAGTGGCGGCGTCGATTGTCGCCATTTCGTCGATTCACCTGCTGCGCGTCTTTATGGATGCGAAGAACGTCCCGGATAACAAGCTGATGTGGTACGTGATTATCCACCTGACGTTTGTGCTCTCCGCTTTTGTGATGGGCTATCTGGATCGTCTTACCCGCGGCAAGCATTGATTTTTGGTGGAGCCTGGGCCGGATAAGCGCAGCGCCCCCGGGCAAACTGCGCCTCCGGCACGTCACTTCTATTTATCTGACGACGCCTGCCACAGGTTCAGCTCCCCGTCGGCCACATGCTTATCAATTTGCGCCAGTTCATCGGCGCTGAAGCTCAGGTTGTTTAACGCCTGCACATTCTCCTCCAGCTGCTCCGGGCGGCTGGCCCCAATCAAGACCGATGTCACACGGCTATCTTTTAACAGCCAGCTTAACGCCATCTGCGCCATCGACTGCCCACGGCGTTCAGCCATCTCATTCAGCAGGCGCAGGCTGGCGAGATTGCTCTCGGTGAGCATCTTCTCCGTCAGGCCACGCACCTTTTTGCCTTCACGCTGCATGCGCGACCCTTCGGGAATACCGTTGAGATATTTGCCTGTCAGCAATCCCTGCGCCAGCGGCGTAAAGGCGATACAGCCGACGCCGTTCTCCTCAAGCGCGTCTAGAAGCCCGGTGTTATCGACCCAGCGATTGAGGATGTTGTAGGAGGGCTGATGGATAAGCAGCGGCACTTTCCACTCGCGCAGTAGCGCGGCCATCTGCTGCGTACGCTCCGTTGAATAAGAGGAGATGCCAACGTAGAGCGCTTTGCCGCTCTGCACCGCCTGCGCGAGCGCGGCGGCTGTCTCCTCCATCGGGGTTTTCTCATCCACGCGGTGTGAGTAGAAGATATCGACATAGTCGACGCCCAGACGCTTAAGGCTCTGATCGAGGCTGGCGAGCAGATACTTGCGCGAGCCGCCGGAGCCATACGGGCCAGGCCACATATCGTAGCCCGCTTTGGTGGAGATAATCAGTTCATCGCGGTAGGGGGCAAAATCGTCGCGCAGCAGGCGACCAAAGTTCTCCTCCGCGCTGCCGGCGGGCGGGCCATAGTTATTCGCTAAATCGAAGTGGGTGATTCCCAGATCGAACGCTTTACGCAGCAGCGCGCGCTGCGCATCGAGTGCGTTGACGTGACCAAAACTGTGCCATAAACCGAGCGACAGGGCGGGCAGTTGCAGACCGCTTTTGCCGCAGTACCGATACTGCATCTGTTCATAACGCTGAGGGTTGGCGAAGCCGGGCATGATCTCTCCTCTCGTATCTGGCGGTGCCTGATGGTTTTGAAACAACGTTTCTATCTTACGTGCGATCGCCTGTCAGCAAAAGCTTCGCTGAGCGGAAGGCAAACAGAGGCCACAAATAATGTTCTGTGTGAGCCTTACACTGCTGCTTAATTCTCTTCATGCGTGGCTTAAATCTGCGAAAATTCCTGGGGAGCGAGGGTAAAAAGCCGCAACCCTTTTTCCTGCCAGCATCGCAAAAGGCGGTGAAATATAAGAAGAAGCGATGGCATTACGCGTAATAAAAATGAGCTTAGTATCACGACGGTCAGCCCGCGTGACGGCAGGGCGCATGGTTATTAGCTTTTTGCGTTGATAACGGCGCGTAAAGTCTTGCGGGCAGGGCTCTCAGATAAGCGCCTTAAAACGCACTGTTATTAATTATTGAGTTCTTTGTGAGGCGGGTTAAATAAATTAAATTCGTCGAGAATTGTTGGTTTCTCGTTATTAATAATTTTATAAAATTCTGTCTTTTAATATTTTAAGCAAACAAACTTTTATTTTTATACCGATAAATTCAAACTGTGCCAGCTATCCCCTTTATTCTCGTTTTTCATATTATCTGTTTTTAATCAATAAGTTAGATTTGTTGTGCAAGCTCGTTTGCGCAACAAAAAGTTAGCAGAATAACCATTTAATAGGTGACAAAATTTGTGATAGCCATAAAAAAAAGAGGCCTCTTTTTTACATAAATATTTTAAACCGACCATACAACTTCCCAAAAGTGTGCCGATAAAAGTGATAACTCTCGCCCGCAGGCGAGGGTCTACCTTCACCGCAAGGATTAAAATTATGAATATGCTTCGTAACTTCACTATACGCGCTGTGTTGCTGGTGATCCTCGGGATCTTCAGCGTGCTGTGGTCTGGCGTCGGTCTGTATAGCGTTTCTTCTTTGTCAAAAGTTGCCGATGGTAATGAAATCGACCGCCAGCTGGTGACGCAAATGACGCTTCTGAGCCAGGGCAACGATCAATACTTTCGCTTTGTGACGCGCCTCAGCCGCGTGATGGAAGCCAAAGCAGCGGGGGGAACGCCGGACATGGCGCCCGCGCAACAGGCGCTGGATAACATGGCAAAACGCCTTGCCGACTTCAAAGCCGTTTCGCCAGGGCCGATGGATCCGAAAGTCTCTGAAGAGGTGATCGCTGGCTGGCAGGCGTTGCTGGAGCAGGGCGTCAACCCGCAGATGCAGCTGGCGCAGCAGGGCTCGCCGGAAGCCTATCGCGCGCAGGCCAATAATGTTACGCCTGGTTTGAGCCGCAACTTTGGCGTGGCGACCGAGAGTTTTAACAAAGCCGCTGGCGTGATGCTGGATGAAACCCGCGTGATGGTCGATCACCAGACCAGCACCACCCGCACGGCGATCATTATCGCAATAGTGCTGGGCCTGCTGATCCTGCTGTTTACGGATCGCTACCTGGTCACCATGCTGGTTAAACCGCTGACCCGTATTCGCGAGCACTTCAAACTGATGGCGCAGGGCGATCTCAGCCAGCCGCTGGAAGATATGGGGCGTAACTGCGTCGGCCAGGTGATCCCGCTGCTGTTAGCGATGCAGGATAGCCTGCGTGAAGCGGTAAGCAGTATCCGCCACGGCAGCGAAAACATCTGGCGCGGCGCAACGGAGATCTCCACCGGCAATAATGACCTCTCCTCGCGTACCGAAGAGCAGGCCGCCGCGCTGGAAGAGACGGCCGCCAGCATGGAGGAGTTAACCGCTACGGTGAAACTGAACGCCGACAACGCCAGCCAGGCGAGCGAGCTGGCGGAAGTTGCCTCGGCCACTGCCAGCAAAGGCGGTGCGCTGGTGAAAGAGGTGATCAACACAATGGACGGTATCTCCGGCAGTTCGAAGAAGATTGCCGAAATTACCACTGTTATTAACAGCATCGCTTTCCAGACCAATATTCTCGCCCTTAACGCGGCGGTAGAAGCGGCGCGAGCCGGTGAGCAGGGCCGTGGTTTTGCGGTGGTGGCCGGGGAAGTACGTAACCTCGCCAGCCGTAGCGCGGGCGCGGCAAAAGAGATTGAAACCTTGATCGCCGACTCCGTCTCGCGCGTTGAGAAAGGGGCGCAGCTGGTCAACGACACCGGCACCACGATGGAAGGCATTCTGCGCGCCGTGCGTGAAGTGACCACCATTATGAAAGAGATTGCCGCCGCCTCTGCCGAGCAGAGCAAAGGGATCTCGCAGGTGGGCGTTGCCATCACGCAGATGGATAACGTTACCCAGCAGAACGCCTCGCTGGTTGAGCAGGTGTCAGCTGCCGCCGCTGCGCTGGAGCGTCAGACCGAAGAGCTGCAACGTTCTGTGCAGAAGTTCCGCCTGACTGGTGAAGAGGAGCATAAACCCACCGCTGCCAAATTGGTGAAACCTGACATGAGCCGTGGCAGTGCCCGCAAACCCGGCGCATCGTCCGATGAGTGGGTCGCATTCTGATTCTGCAAACGTGCGCCTCAGGGATGGGGCGCGTCGGTAATCATCTGCGTCACCAGTGAAAGATTACCGATGCTGGCTTCGCTGGCCCGGTAAAATTTACTTTTATCAATCAGTAACAGCGACTGCTGCGCCCGGCGCAGCAGTGCCGCTTTAAACGCCGCGTTATGCCGTGTGGAATCCCACATCTCGCCGTTGCCATCAATCCCCTCGCAGGAAAAAATAAACAGATCGATCTCCAGCGATTTAAGCAGGCTGGCGAGCGCCGGATTGACGTAGCAACGCTCACCGCGCGCCAGCCGACCGCCGGAGCAGATAAGCTCGCTATGCTGGCGACGGGCCATCACTTCGCATACCGGCAAACTGTTGGTAAACACCGTCAGCGGGATATCCGGCAACTGCCGCGCCAGGTGAAAGCAGGTTGAGCTGGCATCCAGCGCCAGCGTCATTCCGGCTTCCACCCAGTTGAGCGCATGACGGGCGATATCGGCTTTATCCGCATAGTGGCTTTTTAAGCGGGCGCGAAAGGGTTCGCTGCCGTCCGCCAGCGTGCGGGCGCGACCATGCCGACGAATGATTTTGCCCTGCATTTGCAGAGCGTTGAGATCGCGGCGAATGGTCTCCACGCTGACGGCAAGCTCAGCGGCGAGCGCGGCAGTGGTGATTGACTGCTGGCTCTTCAGAAGCTGCACAATCGCCTGCTGGCGCGCCGTCTTGATCATTTCCTTATGCGCCGCGTTTATCTTCGGTTTGCGTATCGAAATCGCTGGCGTCGTGGCGCTCATGCAGCTGCTCATTCGCCGGGCCGAAGGCGCGGTTAACCATGCGGCCGCGCTTCACTGCCGGACGTTCAGCGATCGCTTTCGCCCAGCGCTGGACGTTTTTGTAGCTGCCCGCATCAAGGAACTCCGCCGCATCGTAGACATTGCCCAGCACCACGTTGCCGTACCACGGCCAGATCGCCATATCGGCAATGGTGTACTCATCGCCCGCGACAAATTGATGTTCCGCCAGCTGTTTATCCAGCACATCGAGCTGACGCTTGGCTTCCATGGTGAAACGGTTGATGGCGTATTCAATCTTCACCGGCGCATAGCTGTAGAAGTGACCGAAGCCGCCGCCGAGGAACGGCGCGGAGCCTTGCAGCCAGAAGAGCCAGTTCAGCGTTTCGGTGCGCGCGGCGAGATCGCGCGGCAGGAAATGACCAAACTTCTCTGCCAGATAGAGCAGGATATTGCCCGATTCAAACACGCGGGTCGGCGGGGTGGTGCTGTGGTCGCGCAGCGCCGGGATTTTCGAGTTCGGGTTGACGTCGACAAAACCGCTGGAGAATTGATCCCCTTCACCGATACGGATCAGCCACGCGTCATACTCCGCTTCAGAGACGCCTTTCGCCAGCAGCTCTTCCAGCATAATCGTCACTTTCTGGCCGTTCGGCGTACCGAGGGAGTAGAGCTGCAACGGATGTTTGCCCGTCGGCAGCGCTTTTTCATGGGTGGCACCGGAAACCGGGCGGTTGATATTGGCAAACGCGCCGCCGCCGGATTGATCCCACGTCCACACCTTCGGGGGTTGATAGTTGTCTGACATAGCGTTTCCCTCTCTGTGATGTTTGATGTTGTCGGGCTACATGCTTTGCAGTGTAGCAGTCGCCTTTGGCGAGGATACACCACAATCCGGGAGGAAAAGAGTGGCCATTGTTGTGGTTATCGGCCGCGCTATCTTTCGCTGGTTGCCGACAAAAGTTTTATTTAAATGCACTGACTTAAAATGGATTCATTATTATTCCGTCTCTTTAAGTAAAATTCTTATTGTATTAAATAAGTCTTTTCTTATTTTTAAAAAGTCTATAATTAAGCTACTGTTACCATTATTTCTTATTAATTTGTTTTCTCAGGCTGACGATAAACGTTATAGGGATATTCTTTTCGACTCATCCTGGAAGAGTCATCAGCTCATTATCTGTTAACTACACGCGGAGAGAATTATGCAGGAAATTCAGGCTATTCAGGCAAGCCCTCCGCTTGCCAACACACACGAACACGCCACCCATAAAGCGGCGATGACCACCTCTACAGAGAATGTCAAAGAGGCTCATACCTATCAGGATGAGAGCATAAAAGTGACCCTTTCCAGCAAAGCGGAGAGCCATAAAGAGAGCAAAGAGGTAAAAGCCGAAGAGCCGGTACGCCAAAAGAAAAAGCTGGAAAATCAAGAGATTGATTATGCGCTCGAGATGTCCGGTATTCCGCAGTTTGGCGGACGGCTGGTAAGCGTTGTGAAATATCCCGATGGGCGAACCGAAATGATTGATGCCTTTACCGGGAGAAAAGTAACGCAGGAGCAGTTAGCGCGTGCCCAGGAGCTTGAAGCACTCAACAAAACGGCTCAGCAGAGCAAAATAAAACAGGCGCAACAGATTGCACCCGGCGAATCTACCCCGACGGATATGCAATAATGCTTCGCCGTTTTAATTAATATATTTTATATTCTCAGTGAGTTAATTAAGAAATAACTCAAAAACAATTACTCTATTTGGCTTAAGGTAAGGCAAGCAAGATTGATTATAAGCAGGCATTCGGCTGAGAATTACTGCCGCCTGTGTACCAGGCGGCAGTAGATATCAGAAGAGAACCGAATAATTTACGCCAAATGTCCGACCACGTCCTTTGTAGGTATATAACCCCGGCGCGCCATAGGTTGGGCTATATAATCCCGGCGCACGCTGACCCCAGGCGGTGGTGTACTCCTCATCCAGCAAGTTTTCCACGCTGAAGCTCACTTTGCCCACCGGCAGGGCGTAACTGCCAAGCATATCAACCGTGTTATAGCCATCGATGCGCTTACCGTCGGCGTCGGAGAGATCGAAGCTTTGCGTGCTCTGCAAACGCAGCGTCCAGTCGCCCGGCGCCCAGTTGATCCACGCGCTCACTTTTGACGGGCTGGCGCTGTCAACGGTCAGTTTCTCCCACTTCCCGCTGACTCGCGTCTCAGATTTGATGGCGTTAAAGTTAGCCCCGGTGCTCCACTCGCTGTCGGTAAAGAAGTAATCCACCTGGCCTTCGACGCCATAAATGCGGCGCTTATCATCATCAATATTGATAGTCATATCGCTTTTATTGATGTTGATGGTTTTATCGGAGAGGGAGTAGTAGCCCGCAATCTGCGTGCGCAGGTTATCGCCGGTGTAGCGCCAGCCCAGTTCGTAGGCGTTAACTTTTACGCCATCCAGCTTCGAATCGTTCACATTGACGCTGTTCAGCAGGCGGTAGTGACCATCGACCAGTTGATAGGTACCGGCACCGTAATATTTTGCCAGGTCGGGGATCTCAAAGCCCTGCGAGAAGTTGAACCACAATTGCTGGCGATCGGTCAGATGGCCGAGGATACCGGCGTTAAACAGAAGATTGTTGTAATCCGTTTTCCCGCCCGGCACGGCATCCGCTGAAGTGGCTCTGCCGTTGGCAATCGCCTGCTGCTGCGTGTAACCGACAAAATCGTCGACGCGGTTTTCGGTGTACTGGTAACGCACGCCGCCGCTCAGGGTGATAGCGTCAATGTCATAGCTACTTTGCAGGAACGGCGCGATATTGGTGATGCTGTAGCCCGGATAGCGCTCAACCTTAAAGGCTTTATCGAGCTGCATCCCGCCACTGGCGGCGGCGCTGTTCAGGTTGAAAAACTGCTGATTGGCGTCGAACGCTTCATGTTCTGCATCGATCCCCCAGGTCAGCGTCAGGGCATCAACCGGTTTGCTGTTGATGGTCAGCTTGCCGCCATAAAAGTCGGTCTTCTGCTGCGAAGCGCCGATGCTGGTGACTCGTCCGTTAGAGAGGGTCGGGAAGGGGTAAAACGCCAGGCTCTCGTCGCGGTAGTAGATCTGCGCCACCACATCCTGGCCCCAGAAATCGGTGTTTGAGTATTGCAGGTTAATCAGGTGGCGCTCGGTGCCCGGAATCCGGTCGGCATCAAGGTTGCCTTTGTTGTAGGCGTTAGCGGTACCGGTGACTGCCGAGAAGTTTTCGCCTAAGAAGAGGCCGTGTTTCCCGTCAGACTCGCTTTTATAGTACTGAGTGGTGAGTTGCAGCTGCTGGTGCTCATCGATGTTGAGCGTGCCGGTGCCCATCACGTCCAGTCGGTCAGAGTATTGCAGGCCGGTCTGGGTGTTATCGATGATTACCTCATCGCCTTTGCCGTCATACCAGCCGCCGTAGCGCTGATAAGCAACCGACAGTCGACCGGAGGCCTTATCATTCCCGCCGCTGACCGAGGCCGCAACATTGTCGTCATGATCGTTATGGCTGTTAAAGCCGCTTTTGGTGCCGGTCTGGAACTCCACTTCCGTCTCCGGCTGCCCCTTTTTGGTCACGATATTGATCAGGCCGCCGGTGCTGCCGCCGCCATAGAGCGAGGTCGCGCCGGAGATAATCTCAATGCGCGCGATATTAAAGGGATCGATCGAATCAAGCTGGCGGCTGTCGGTGCGCGATGAGTTGAGGCGCACGCCGTCGACCATCACCATCATTGAGCGCCCGCGCATATTCATGCCGTAGTTGGTGCGCCCCTGGCTGCTGACATCCATTCCCGGAATAAGCTGCGCCAGCACCTCTTTTAACTCTTTACCACCCTGAACCTGCTGTTCAATGTCAGCCTGCTCAATGACCCAGGTGGTTTGCGCCATATCGGCGACGCTGTGATTAGCGCGGCTGGCGGCCACCACCAGCGTCTCCTCTTTTGCGTCTTGTGCTGCGGCCTGTGCGGATAACATCATCAACAAACATGGGTTAATAGCCCAAAGGTAACGATTTTTCATTCTTATAACGTTCCTGATTATGCAGGTGAAAACGACCTTAACCGGTCGCGGTAAACACCGCTCTCAAGTTGAGAGTAATTATCAAGATGATATGAATTATCGTTACCATGTAAACAGCTTATGTAAAAAAATTATACCTAAGCTTGTGATTTAGCTACCAATTTTAAGAGGTTGTTTCTTGTGCAAATTAATGAGGGGCGAGAAAAGACCGGCGCGAACGGTAATGTCGCGCGGTATTATGTGTTCTCTAAGATTTAATTACAGGAGTAAACGCGGGGCAGAAAAGCGTATTTACAGGTTTATCAGCGCCTGTTTTTGTTATTTTTTTCTTTAAAATCCGCAATCGCCTGGTTGATGTTTTCCGTGACGAAGACGTCAACTTTTTCTCCGTCCAAAAAGACTTCGTAATGTCCAGAAACATATTTAAAGGTATACATCTTATCCTGGTAGCGAAGACGCTTTTCCTTTACTGATAAGCCCCTGATGCGCATAGCGACGCGGGCCATCGTGTCTATCTTTTTATTTTTCATGATTATTTTACTTACCGTTGCAGGTTGAGTCCGCGTTCAAATATTAAAACCACGTCGGGCAATGTTAATTTTTTACCCCCTCAAAGGGAAGCAAAGGTTGCCAGAAAAGCACTCCTGAGGCCAGGTAAAATATCTTCTTCTGATTTAAGGTCTTTTTAGCCAATTAATCAACCTGCTGCCATATATAACCGCATTCAGAAACAACCTGGTCGCACAGGAATAAATTCTCTTTTTTATCGTGATAATAGTTTTGATTCTCGTTTAAGCAATGCGGTCGATAAGTTTGAGTTTGATCTCAAAACAGTGTTTTAAAATGCGCAATAGCTTTTTACTGACCTATGCTGGTGTAAAAAAATAACAGCATTACAGCCCGTTAAGCCGACTCTCTTTTCTGACTTTGGACAGAGGCCGCTATTTGCCAGTAGCAGATCCCGATTCAACCGGCGCGCAGCGCTGGCAAAGCGTCATATCTGGCAGATCTGTGCCCTGGCTGCATGAACTGCCTTTGTCCAAAAACCAAGGAGAGAACAATGAAAACCCTGCACTGCTCCGCACTGCTGCTGGTCTGCCTGAGCGCCAGCGCGCAGGCGGCCGAGTGGAACGCCGTGGTATCGCCGACGCCGCAGGCTGGTGAATTTTCCACTATCGGCCAGGCGCTGGACGCCGCGCCGCAGAGCGGCACGCCGTGGCGCATTCTGATTAAAGAGGGGCGCTGGCAAGAGCGGCTGGTGATTGAAAAGCCCGTCACGCTGATCGGGGAATCGATGGCGGGCACGGTGATTGAAGCCAATACCCCCGCAGGTGCGCTGGATGAGCAGGGGCAGAAGCTTGGCACCGGGCGTACCAGCACGGTAGAGATCCGCGCCAGCGGCGTAACGCTGGAGAATCTGACTATCCGCAATACCTTTGATTTTCCCGCCAACGCCGCGCTGCCGGAAGGCGATGCGCAGAAGCTGAAAGATACCCAGGCGGTGGCGCTGATGGTGGCAGAAGGGGCAGACAGAGCGCGTTTTCGCCACGTTCGCCTCGAAGGTTACCAGGACACTTTCTACAGCAAGCAGGGCAGCCGCAGTTACTTCACCGACTGTGCCATCAGCGGCCATGTCGATTTTATCTTCGGCCCCGGTATCGCGGTGTTCGATCGCTGCGAAATCATTGCCCGCAACCGTGATGACACCGCGCCGCCGTACGGTTATCTCACTGCGCCTGCCACCCAGGCCGGGGAGCGGTTTGGCCTGTTTATTATCAATAGTAAGTTGAGCAAAGAGCCGGGCGTGCCGGCGAAAAGCTTTGCGCTGGGCCGCCCGTGGCACCCGACCACCCAGTTTAGCGACGGGCGCTATGCCGACCCGAACGCCATTGGCCTGGCGGCAATTATCAATAGCGAGATTGATGACCATATCTACGGCTGGGACAAGATGTCCGGCAAAGATAAGCACGGCGATAAAATTTGGTTTTACCCACAGGACAGCCGTTTTTATGAGGCCAGTAACCGTGGGCCAGGCGCCGGGCAGGGCGGTGAGCGCTATCAGCTCAGCGAGGCGGACGCCGCGCAGTATAACGTAGCGGCGATCTTCGAGGGCTGGGAGAGCACCCTTCTGCAATAAACACGTTGCCCCCGTTTTGGGGGCATTTATTTACCATCGCCGAAGAAATAATTTTATTTGCTAACGATAAGTTTTCATTTTTACCGCACTTTTTTTTATAAATATTATCCTTATGGAGTATAAAAAGTAGCACGAAATAGGTTTGTGAAGATTTATCTCATCAACTTTAAATAACATTTATAAAAAATAGTCGATATTTTTTATAACAGGTATATGCTATGCAACATATGCTTCCCCCCCTTTCGGCAACAATAGTGGCTGAGATAAAAAGAGGACGAAATATGCAACGCATTGCCATACCCGCGAATTATGTCCACACCCGCACCACCCCTTTCTGGACGAAAGAAACAGCACCGGCCTCCATCTGGAAACGCCATCTTGACGCCGGGACGCGTCAGGGTGTCTACCCGCGTTTAAGCGTGCAGCGCGGCGCGATCCGCTATTACGGTTATGCCGATGAGACCAGCCCGCAGCCGGTGGAAACCCTGACCATTCACGCCGGTGAGTTCGGCGTCTTCCCGCCTGAAAAATGGCACAACATTGAGGCGCTCAGTGACGACACGGTGTTCAGCGTCGATTTCTATGTTGATCCCAAAATTCTGATTGAAGGTTGAGGTAGCAATTATGGATACAGAAAACAGAGGTTATTCACTCTCAGTTTCCCATCGGGAAAGCGGTAAAACAGAGCAGAAAGTTTATTTAAAACCAATGTCGCTCTATCTTCCTGATATTGCGAACCAGGCCGTTTCTGAACTGGTCTCGAAATTAAATCTGCCTGCTGATAATAGCGGGGAATATACGCTGACCGTCACCAATAATAATAATGGCGTCTCGGTCGATAAAGATTTTACCCGCCTCAGTGAACTGACCGATCCCCTTATTGCCGCCGACGCGGTAAAAGATCTGATTAATATCGTCCGCGGCTACGAATCGGATGAAGAGACCAACGTATGCGGCTGGTAACCGGAGGCTAATGATGACGCAGCTTATTCCACTCCATTTTCGCCATACCCGCTCGACGCCTTTCTGGACGAAAGAGACGGTGCCGCAGGCGCTTCTGACGCACCATAACACCAAAAAAGGGGTCTATGGCCGCCTGTCGGTGATGCAGGGCGCGGTGAAATACATCGGTTTTGCCAGCGAGCATGATGCCACTCCTGAGCGAGAAGTGGTGATCGAAGCGGGGCAGTTTGGCATCAGCCCGCCGGAGTACTGGCACCGGGTTGAACTGTTGACCGATGACACTTACTTCAACCTCGATTTTTTCGCCGATCCTGATGCCGCGCTTGATGGTAAAGGCATCGGTCAGGTGGTCAACACCCACCGCCGTTGAAGGCTAAGCGCCCGATCCTCCGGGCGCTTAAAAGTGATCGATAAACCGCCTGACCGCCGGTGAGCGCTCGAACTTGCGCCACGCCAGCGCAACATCGGTTTTCAATGTGTTTCCCGCCACCGAATGAAAGGTCACCATCGGATGCCCAAAGCAGGCCATCGACTGCGGAATGATGGCAAAGCCAAAACCGGCCGCCACCATGCTCAGGGATGAAGAGAACTGCGAGGCCTGATGGGCGTTATCCATCTCCACACCGGCACGCAGGCAGGCGTTGTAGATCAGCTCATACAGCCCCGGCGACACCGCTTGCGGAAAGATAATCAGCGGCGTGTTCTGCAACTCGCTGAGCGCGATATCCGCCTTCGCCGACAGCGGATGCGTGCGGTGCAGGGCAATCAACATCGGCTCCTCGTCCACCAGCTTCAGGCTAAAGGTTTTGCTGCTTTCGCAGGGCAGGCGCACGAACGCTACGTCAATCAGCCCCTCATCCAGGCCGTGGATCAGCGTCGCCATATTGTCCTCTTTCTGATAGAGCGCCACCTTCGGGTAGTCGCGCTGAAACTGGCGCAGCACCGAGAAGAAGTGGGTATGGAAAGCGTTGGAGCTGGTCACGCCAAGGTTGAGCTTGCCGTTGATCCCCCGGGCGATCCCTTTCGCTTTTTCCAGCGCCGCATCGCTCATCGCAAGGATATGGCAGGCATCTTCATAGAAGGCCTCACCGGCCTCGGTGAGCGTGACGCCACGCGTCAGGCGATGGAACAGCGGGGTGCCCACTTCCTGCTCAAGTCGACGGATCTGTTGGCTTAATGGCGGCTGCGACATACCGAGCATTTCGGCTGCCCGCGTGAAGTGTTGCGTCTGGGCAACGGCGACAAAATAACGTAAATAACGAAGTTCCATATCTAAAACATCTTAAACCCTCATGTTTTCTATATTGGAATCCCCCGCTGAAACGAGTCAATATTTAATCAGCTTTTCTAATCGTCTCTACAGTGGGGGAAAAGATGATGGGTAACGCAACTGATTGTTCTTGCGAAGAAAATCTACGAAACACAATTCGTGCTTTTTCTGAAAGCAAGCCAAACGGCGTGATATATCAAACATCGCTAATGAGTGCGCTACTTAGCGGAGTTTATGAAGGTAATACCACGATTAAGGATCTACTTAATCATGGTGATTTTGGTCTGGGTACATTTAATGAGCTTGATGGCGAATTAATTGCCTTCAACAGCGAAGTGTACCAATTACGTTCCGATGGCAGTGCCCGCGCCGCGAAGCCGGAACAGAAAACCCCCTTTGCGGTGATGACCTGGTTCAAACCGCAATACCGGCACGTGTTTGAGGAGCCGATCAGCCGCCAGGCGCTGCATGAGGTGATTGACCGGCAGATCCCGTCCGACAACCTCTTTTGCGCCCTGCGCATCGACGGCCATTTCCGCCATGCGCACACCCGCACCGTGCCGCGCCAGACACCGCCCTATCGCGCCATGACCGATGTGCTCGACGATCAGCCGGTCTTCCGTTTTAACGGCCGCGACGGCGTGCTGGTCGGTTTCCGCACCCCGCAGCATATGCAGGGGATCAATGTGGCGGGTTACCACGAGCATTTTATTACCGACGATCGCCACGGTGGCGGTCATCTCCTCGACTACCAGCTGGATCACGGCACGCTGACCTTTGGTGAAATCCATCAACTGATGATCGATCTCCCTGCCGATGAAGCCTTCCTGAAAGCGGATCTGCACCCGGATAACCTGGACGCCGCCATCCGTTCGGTTGAGAACTAAGTGATGTAAAGGAGTAGTGTATGAGCAACGAACGCCATACCCAGATGTGGGCCCACGGTGCCGACATGGTGGTGGGGCAACTGGAAGCGCAGGGTGTCAAACATGTTTTCGGCATCCCTGGCGCGAAAATCGATAAAGTGTTTGATTCTCTTCTCGATTCCTCGATTGAACTTATTCCGGTACGCCACGAAGCGAACGCCGCGTTTATGGCGGCAGCGGTCGGGCGTATTACCGGCAAAGCGGGCGTAGCGCTGGTGACCTCGGGTCCTGGCTGCTCCAACCTGATCACCGGCATGGCGACCGCCAACAGCGAAGGCGACCCGGTGGTTGCCCTCGGCGGGGCGGTGAAACGCGCCGATAAAGCCAAGCTGGTTCACCAGAGCATGGACACGGTCGCCATGTTCCAGCCGGTGACCAAATATTCCGTTGAGATCTCCTCCCCGGATGCCATCTCCGAAGTGGTTTCGAACGCCTTCCGCGCCGCCGAACAGGGCCGCCCGGGGAGCGCGTTTGTCAGCATTCCGCAGGATATCTCCGACCAGCCGGCCAGCGGCAATATTCTGCCCTCTAACGCCGTGCCGCAGCTCGGTTCCGCGCCTGACAAGATGATTGATGAGGTGGCGAAGCTGATTGCCGGGGCGAAAAACCCCATATTCCTGCTCGGCCTGATGGCCAGCCGGGAAGAGAATATCGCTGCGCTGCATCATCTGCTGGAGAAAACCCATATTCCGGTGACCAGCACCTACCAGGCGGCGGGCGCGGTTAATCAGGAGCACTTTACCCGCTTTGCCGGACGCGTAGGCCTGTTTAATAACCAGGCGGGCGACCGGCTGCTGCACCTGGCGGATCTGGTTATCTGTATCGGCTACAGCCCGGTGGAGTATGAGCCGGCAATGTGGAACACCGGCGATGCGAAGCTGGTACATATTGATGTGCTGCCCGCGTATGAAGAGCGCAACTACTCGCCGAGCGTTGAGTTGATTGGCGATATCGCCAGCACGCTCGATAAGCTGGCACACAAGATTGCCGAACCGCTGGTGCTCTCGCCGCGCGCGTCGGAGATCCTGATCGACCGTAGCAACCAGCGCGAACTGCTCAGCCGTAAAGGCGCTCAGCTTAATCAGTTTGCTATTCACCCGCTGCGCATTGTCCGCGCGATGCAGGATATCGTGAATAACGATGTCACCCTGACGGTGGATATGGGCAGTTTCCATATCTGGATTGCCCGCTATCTCTATAGCTTCCGCGCGCGCCAGGTGATGATCTCTAACGGTCAACAGACAATGGGCGTTGCCCTGCCGTGGGCAATTGGCGCATGGCTGGTCAATCCGGGGCGCAAAGTGGTCTCCGTCTCCGGCGACGGCGGTTTTTTACAATCCAGTATGGAGCTGGAAACCGCTGTGCGTCTGGGCGCCAATATCCTGCACATCATCTGGGTGGATAACGCCTACAACATGGTGGCGATTCAGGAAGAGAAAAAATATCAGCGCCTCTCCGGGGTCAACTTCGGCCCCGTCGACTTTAAAGCCTATGCCGAATCTTTCGGCGCGAAAGGGTTTGCCGTTGAAAGCACTGCCGCACTCGAGCCGACGCTGCGCGCAGCGATGGACACACAAGGCCCGGCGGTGGTCGCCATTCCGGTCGACTACAGCGATAACCCGCTGTTGATGGGCCAGCTGCACCTCAGCCAGATTCTGTAAAAACTAAGGAGTCGTTATGAAAAAAGTCGCATTTGTTACCGGTGCCGGCCAGGGTATTGGCCGCGCAATCGCTCTGCGTCTGGCAAAAGATGGTTTTGCCATTGCCGTTGCCGACTATAACAGCGAGACCGCAAAAGCGGTGGCCGAGGAGATCAACGCCAGCAACGGCAGCGCGATTGCCGTCACCGTCGACGTTTCCAACCGCGAGCAGGTGTTTGCCGCCGTTGAAGAGACGCGCAAAAAACTGAACGGCTTTGACGTGATCGTCAACAACGCCGGGGTTGCGCCCTCCACGCCGATTGAGTCCATCACCGAAGAGGTGATCGATAAGGTCTATAACATCAACGTGAAAGGCGTGATTTGGGGCATGCAGGCGGCGATTCAGGCCTTCAAAGCGGAAAAACACGGCGGCAAAATCATCAACGCCTGTTCGCAGGCTGGCCACGTCGGCAACCCGGAACTGGCGGTTTACAGCTCAAGTAAATTCGCAGTACGCGGCTTAACCCAGACTGCCGCACGCGATCTGGCCCCGCTGGGCATTACCGTTAACGGCTTCTGCCCGGGGATTGTCAAAACCCCAATGTGGGCTGAAATTGACCGTCAGGTCTCTGAAGCAGCGGGCAAACCGATCGGTTACGGCACCGAAGAGTTTGCGAAACGCATTACGCTTGGTCGCCTGTCAGAGCCGGAAGATGTCGCCGCGTGCGTCTCTTACCTCGCAAGCCCAGATTCTGACTATATGACCGGGCAATCGCTGCTGATTGATGGCGGTATGGTCTTTAACTAGTTTTACGGCTCGGACATGGCCTTGCCTCTGCCTTCGCGCAGGGGCTTTTTTTTGCCCGCGCCTTTTGCGTTTTTCGGCAAATGAGCGAAGAAATTGTCGTTTTGGTTGCTCAGCAAAGTGCGTTTTACTGACAGCATCCACCCTCT
The DNA here is from genome assembly GCF_965119485.1 of Kosakonia sp. Marseille-Q7440. Taxonomy (NCBI): domain Bacteria; kingdom Pseudomonadati; phylum Pseudomonadota; class Gammaproteobacteria; order Enterobacterales; family Enterobacteriaceae; genus Kosakonia; species Kosakonia sp. Marseille-Q7440. Next base: position 826,738 of record NZ_CBCPLT010000002.1, read on the forward strand.
GCTGGAGAACGTGCTGATGAAACAACGGCTGCAACAATGGCTTTCACGCCTCGCCCCACCGCTGAATGTGCCGGTAGAGGAGGGGGAGTTTGATTCCGGGCGACATGTCGCGCTGCTTATCCCTTTTGGCCTGCTCTACGGTCTCGACTACCACCCCTCAATGTGGATTTACGATGAAAAGTGAGCGCTTCCACCTCGTCATGCGCTACAGCTACTGGAATGAACTGTGCGCGCTAACATGCTGCCCGTCTGTAAGCCAGCGGGCTTTCTCCGTTTCTTCAATGATGAACAAATAAGTCCCTCCTTTTCCCGCTGCTAATGCACCTCAGGCGCAATAAACTCAGCGCTGCCTCGCATTTTTTTACTTTTTAATCCCTTCTATGCCTTATTTTGCGTGGCTTATGGCGAAGCTCACAATTTTATCACCTCATCTTGTATGGTAGTAGACTTAAAATCGTTGGTAGAGATAACGTGGATGCCGTGAAACATGCGTCACCACCTGGCTGTGCGAAAAAACGGCCAGCGTTTAACGCGATAATCCTTAAATGGGGTTTATATGTCTCTGAAAACTAAAAACAGTAAGCAAAATGCGGGAGGCGATGATGAGTCGTAAACAGCGTAAAGTCACGATCCCTGTCAGCATTGGCTACGGCATGACGGATATTATGGGCGGCGGCGCCTTTACGGTTATCGGTGCCTGGCTGCTCTTCTACTACACCACGTTTGTCGGCCTCTCTCCGCTGGAAGCCGCCTCAATTGTCGCCATTGCCCGCATTGTCGACGCCATCGTCAGCCTTTTTATGGGCAGCTTTACCGACCACTTCTATAAAAACGCGTTAGGCAAAAAGTTTGGCCGCCGCCGCTTCTTTCTGTTGATCGGCGCGCCGCTGATGCTGGTCTATATCCTGCTCTGGCTCAACGGCATGAACTTCTGGTTCTATCTCGCCGTCTACCTCGCCTTTGAAATCATCGCTGCAATGGTGCTGATCCCCTGGGAGACGCTGCCATCAGAGATGACTAAAGATTTTAACGATCGCACTAAGCTCTCGACCTGCCGCATGTTTCTTTCCGCGTCCGGCACCTTTCTCGCCACCTTTATTCCGGGCTTGCTGATCGGCTGGCTGGGCGAGAAGAATGCCGATGCGTATCTCATCAACGGTATTGTCTTCGCGGTGCTGTTTATGGTCTGCGTCTTTATCTCCTGGCGCGTCACCTGGGAGCGCGAATTAACACCCGAAATGCTGGCCGAGATGGAGAGAGCAGCGCAGACGCGCAGCATGGCGCAGAAGCTCTCCGGCATTGGCGCGCTGTTTAAAGATTATGCCTCTACGCTTAAAATCCGTGCCTTTCGTAAACATCTGGCAATCTACCTCTTCTCCTTTACCGCAAAAGATGTCTACAACACGGTGTTTGTTTTCTTCTGCGTCTACTGCCTGAATGTCTCGTCATCACTGGCGGGCACGCTGCTGTCGATGAGCATTGTCGGCCTGCCGGTGACGCTGGCGGCAGGGGTGGCGATCATCAAATTTGGCCCTTCGCGCCTCTATGTGTTCGCCTATAGCCTGATGATGATCTGCCTGGCGGGCTTCTTCCTGGTCTATCAATTCCCGAGCGAGCACAAAGTGCTGATGCTGGTGATCCTCGCCGGGGTCTATCAGGTGGGGCGCTGCGTGCTGGAGTTCACGCCGTGGAACGTATTCCCGTTTATTCCCGATATTGACGAAATGGTGACGCGCCAGCGCCGCGAAGGGCTGTTCGCCGCGGTGATGACCTTCTCACGCAAAACCACGGTGGCCATCGCAACCTTTGCGGTGGGGCTGCTGCTGCAAAGCGGTGGTTTCGTAAAAGGCAGCCAGGTGCAGCCGCAGGAAGCGATCAACACCATTGTGATGCTGCTGTTTGTCGGCACCGTTGGCCTGCTGCTGGTGGCGCTATGGCAGGCACTGACCTTCCATCTCAATAAGCGCACGCACCGCATCTTCGTCGAAGAGCTCGATCGCCTGAAGGCGGGCGGCCTGAAGCAAAACGTGACGCCACAAGCGCGCCATATTGTTGAGGATCTCACCGGCCACGCTTACGACACCCTGTGGAGCGACGTACCGCAACCCGCATTAAAATCAGCCACACCCACCTCCTCGCTGAGCTAACGTTACCGCTCATCAAGGCCATGCTTGTCAGCGTGGCCTTTTTTATTTCCAGCTCCCAACGCAATCAAATAATTTAATCCTAAAAGCACTAAGGGAAGAATATTATTGTTTCGTCTTTTATAACGAATAAGTAATAACTTCTTAATATTATTAGAGAGCGATCACATCAGTCGATTTTTTTAAATGAAACCGCAGGGTCGTGGATTTATATTGAATCTGCACACGCCGCCATTTAATTCTTTTACAGAGTTTTCTTGTTGATAACGTAATTAGGTGTGTCGATCTTTCCTGCTTTCAGATAATTATTCCAGGGAGTCGCCATGATCAATATTAATAATGGTTCGCTGTTTTCACGTATGATGTTATGGGTTAATGAACGCTTTCCTTTAGCCAATACGCCGCTCTTTTTTATTCTTTGGTTTTTATCCTTCTCGGTCGCAATGCCCGCGCAAGAGAGTATTAGCCCGGTAAAAATTGCCCTCGGTTGCCTGCTTTCCCTCTCCTTTTTTCTGCTGCTGCGCGTGCTCGATGAACATAAAGATTATGCCGATGACTGCCTGCACCATCCGCAGAGAGTATTGCAGCAGGGCATTATCAGCCTGACGCACCTGAAGGTCCTCGGCGCGCTCTGTCTGCTGATCCAACTGGGCGGCATCGCTCTGTTCGCAGAGGGCAGGCCGCAGATATGGCTAAGCTGGGGGCTGCTGCTCTGCTGGACATTGCTGATGACGAAAGAGTTTTTTGTCGCCGAATGGCTTAAACGCCACTTCTCGATCTATGCGCTCTCCCACACGCTGGTAATGCCGTTTGTTATCGGCTGGCTGGCTACCCTGGCCTCACCCGCGGCGACGTTTAACCGGCCGGTTATTTTGCTGATGCTGCTCGCCTTCTTATGCGGTTTAAGTTTTGAAATTACGCGTAAATGTAAAGGACCGGATGAGGATCGCGAAGAAGTCACCACCTGGTCGCAATTATATGGTCGCCCCTTGTCGGTATTGATGATTATCGGTCTGCTTATATCGATGGTTATCGTGCAATATTTTCTTATTTTGTGCAAAACCGGCGCGGTATCTGTCTGGTTTTATGCAGCAAGTGCTTTTATTAATTTCTTTACCGTAATCCAGTTGCTGATTTTTCTGATTAATGCCAATCAGCAGAACAGAAAAAGAAATGAAGCCATGGTTGGCATGGCAATGCTGACAGGATATTTGCTGTGTATCGTTGAAATATATTTGTAGCCCAGGGAAGGGGATAGTGATGATGGAATCGTTAATTACGGCCACAATTGTCGATATACGCCCGGCCGAGTTTACACTCTTATTTGAAAGCGAAGAGCGCTGTAATGCCTTTATCACCGATCCGCGGCGCGCGTTATCTCTTTACGATCGGGCGGTTCAGCTCCCGGCGCTAAAAGTCCTGCATAAAGAGCGCCAGCAGAGCGGGCAGTGGCTGGCGACATTAACCTGCCGCTCGGCGCAGGAGAATAAGCAGTGCTACTGGCAGCTCAAACTGTGCCACCCGCGCGAGGAAAGGGGGGAAAGCGCCGTCACCTTACCCCGCCGCCATCTCTACGACTGGAGTGAAAAGGCGCGGCAGAAGAGGCTGGCCTGGCTGCGTCAGCACACGGGGCACGACTTCAACCAGATCTCTGCCACCCGCCTGCAGGCGGAAAAGCTGCAAAGTCATCTTGAGGGGTTTATCGGCTCGGTTGAAGTCCCCGTTGGCATTGCCGGGCCGCTGCTGATCAACGGCTGGCGTGCGAAGGGGATCTTTTACGCGCCGCTGGCGACCAGCGAAGGGGCGCTTGTCGCCTCCGTTTCACGTGGTGCCAGCGCTATCACCCACAGCGGCGGGGCGACGGCGCGCGTCACCGGCCAGCGGATGATGCGAGCGCCGCGCTTCGAATTTCTCTCGGTGCGCGACGCGCTCGCGTTCTGCGCCTGGGCCGAGGACTATTTCACCGACATCAGCGACATTGTGCGCCAGCATTCGCGTTTCGCGCGCCTCATCAGCCTGACGCCGCGCGTCATCGGCAATGCCGTGCATCTGACTTTCACCTATCACACCGCCGATGCCGCCGGGCAGAATATGACCACCACCTGCACCTGGCAGGCCTGCCGCTGGATCCTCGCGCAGCTTCCGCTGGCATTAACCCCCCAGCGCTACATCCTTGAAAGCAACCTCTCCAGCGATAAGAAAAGTTCGTGGAGCAGCTTTGCGCAGGGCCGGGGAACCCAGGTTATCGCCGAGGCAACGCTCACTGCCGCCGCCTGCCGCAGCCGTTTGCGCATCGAGCCTGCGCAGCTGGTCGAGGCGTTTCAGGGCTTTTGTGAAGGCTCCGTCGCCGCCGGCATGACCGGGGTGAATATCAATACCGCCAACGTCATCGCGGCGATGTTTACCGCGCTCGGTCAGGACATCGCCTGCAGCCATGAATCTTCCCTCTCGCAGCTGCAAATGCGCCTGACCCCAGAGGGTGGCGTCTATTGCAGCATGACGCTTCCGGCGCTGGTGATTGGCACCGTCGGCGGCGGGACCGCGCTTCCCGATCAGGCCGAGTGCCTGCAAATGCTGGGCTGTCAGGGGACCAACGGCAGCGAAAGGCTGGCGGAGATCATCGCCTCATTTTGTCTGGCGCTCGATATCTCAACCCTCAGCGCGCTGGCGAGCGACGAATTCGCCAAATCCCATGAGCTGCTCGGTCGAAAGCAGCGTAACGCGCCGCCAGGTAGGGCAGGAGACGATCCGCTGCGCCACTACTTTCAGTACGCCCGCTATACCGCCGCATGGGGCGAGCGACCGCCCCAGCGCGTCAGTGCGATGCACTGGCAGGGAAACAAGGACAGTATTTTAACGGCGCTCAGTTCCCACAGCGCGACGCTGCCCGTCGGCCTGTTTGCCTACCGTCTTCAGCGTGAAGATGGTACGCAGGTGGCGGCGCTGCTGAAGCACAAGCCGCCAACCGATGCGATAACCCAACTGCTGCACTCGCTGGCGGCAGGCTGCGCGCCCGAACTTGTTGAACTGCTTGAACGCCTGCTGCCTGCCAGCGAGTTCAGCCATGCGCGCGAAAGGGAGATGGCGCTTATCACGCAAAGCGATCCCGCCTTTACCCGCCATGTGCCGACGCTCTACGGCACTTACGAAGATGGCAAGCAGAGCGTCATCATTGAGGAGCTGCTCGGGGAGGAAGTGCTGCTTAACAGCCTGTCAAAGGGCGTTCGCTGGCAGCAGCCGCAGATCGATGCCGCATTGCTGGGCATCGCCGATATCCACGCGATCTGGTATCGCCGCCATGATGCCTTGCAGGCCACCTTTCGCCATATCGACTCTCCCTCTGCCGACACTATCAACAGCATGGTGCCGCTCTGGCAGGCCATCGCCGCCTTCAGCCATCGCACCGCGCCACAGCTTTTCACCACGCCGCTGCTGCACCAATGGCTGGACTGCGCCGAGAACAGCGCGGCGCAGTGGCGCGAGCTGGCGACGCTGCCGAGAACGCTGGTGCATAACGACTTTAGCCCACGCAACATCGCGCTGCGCCGGGAGGATGCACGGCTCTGCTGCTGGGACTGGGAGCTGGCGACGCTGCATGTTCCGCAGCGCGATCTGGCTGAGCTATTAACGTGGACGCTCGATGAGCGCGCCACGCTGCAAACGCTGTTACATCACGTGGAGTTCCACCGCAGCCAGCTGGCGAAGCGGCTGGGCACCGCTATCGATGCCGGGGAGTGGTATCGCGGTTTCTGCCTCGCCCTGCGCGACTTCGGCCTGCGCCGATTGTCGTTTTACCTGATGCTTCATCACGTCAAGCCCCAGCCCTGGTTCCCCGCCATTTTGCGCACCTGGGATCATCTGGTCGGGCTTAGCCAACAACGGATCTAAAAGGAGTTACCGTGAACTATCTCTACTCTGCCGCAGATGCGGTTACCCTCGATGAGCAGCAACTGGGCGGCAAGGCAGCCAACCTGTTGTGGCTCACTTCCCACGGCTATCCGGTGCCGAACTGGTGGGTGATCCCCGCCAGCGCAATGGATGAGATGCTGCGCTGCGATGCAAAAGCCGCGCAGTTGATGGCGCAACTCTCACCCTTGATGCCCGCAGATCAGATTGAAACCCTTGCCGGGAAAATCAGCGCGCGCCTCGCCCGCCTGCCGCTGCCGGAACCGCTGATGCAGGCGCTCGAAGCCCTTAGCGACGAGAGGCTCTGGGCGGTGCGATCCTCCTGCAGCGACGAGGATGCCCGCCAGGCCTCATTCGCTGGGCAGATGGACAGCTTTCTGTTTCAGCGCGGCCAGCAGCAGCTGGTTGATGCAGTAAAAGGGGTGATGATGTCGACATGGAGCGCGCGCGCCATGGCCTATCGCCTGCGCCAGGGGCTGGCGTTAAGCGCAATCCACTGTTCGGTCATTATTCAGGAGATGGTCGAAGGCGAGGCGTCAGGCGTCCTGTTTACCGCGCACCCGGTCAGCGGTTCGCGCCGAACGATGCTCATCTCCGCCGCCTGGGGCTGCGGGGAGGGGATTGTCTCCGGGCAGTGCAACACCGACGAGTTTAGCGTCCCGCTAGAGGGCAATGGCTTCACGCAGTCCCTCAGCCAGAAAACCAACGCCGTGGTTTTTGACCGCAAGCGCGGCACCGGTACCCGCGAGGTGGAGCTTGAGGCCGACCAGGCGGCGGCTCCTGCGCTAACGGCGGCGCAGATCCTCGCCCTGCGTGATATGGGCGCCGCCATCGCCCGTGCGCTGCGCGCGCCGCAGGATATTGAGTGGACGCTTAAAGATAATCATCTCTACCTGCTGCAAACCCGCCCCATCACCCATCTGCCGAAAGATAGCGGCTGCGCGAGCGAGACGCTGATCTGTGACAACGCCAATATTCAGGAGTCTTACTGCGGGGTGACGACGCCGCTCACCTTCTCCTTTGCCCGCGCCGCTTACGCCACGGTGTATGAGCAAACCCTGCAACTGGTGGGCTGCCCTGCCGGAGAGCGCGACCAGCGCCGGGACATCACTGACAATATGCTCAGCCTGGTGCGCGGGCGGGTCTATTACAACATCCAGAACTGGTATCGCGCCCTGCTACTGCTGCCCTCGTTCAGGATGAATAAGAGTGATATGGAAGCGATGATGGGGCTGGAGGAGCCGGTAGACACCATCAAGGATAAGCAGCTTTCGACGCGCGAAAAGGTCGCCGCGCTGCCAGCGATGCTAAAGATGGGCGCGCGGCTCGCCTGGGCGCTCTTCTCCCTGCAACCGCGTATCCGCGACTTCTTGCGAAACTACTCCCTCGTGCACGCCTTCGTCGATCGCGATAATCTCCACACCCTCTCCCCGGCGGAGCTTATCGGTCGGCTCAAATACCTTGATCAACACCTGCTGACGCGCTGGACCGCGCCGATTGTGAATGACTTTTACGTTGCCCGTTACAACGGCAAAGTGCAGGCGGTGCTGCGCGAACTCTGGCCCGATGAGCATCAGCAAATGAGCGGCGATCTGCTGGCGGACGAGGGGCAACTTATCAGCACCGAGCCGACCCGGCATCTGCTGGCGCTGAGCCAGTATGCCCGCCAACGCCCACAGCTGGCGGCGCTGATTCAGAGCGAGACCAGCGCCCATCTGCTTATCCGCCTGCAAGCGCTGGATGGGCATTTCTACCAGCAGTGTCTCGACTACATCGAACGCTACGGCGATCGCACCATTGGCGAGCTGAAGCTGGAGACCATCACGCTACGCCAGGATCCCCGTTTTCTGTTTAACGTGCTGCGTAACTACCTGAACGCCGAAACCGTGAAAGAGAAGCCGACGGATACGCTGCGGGCCGAAGCGGAAGAGAGGGTCTTCTCCCGGTTGCAGCAAACGCGCGGCAAGCGCGCGCTGAGACGTTTTAAACGCGATCTCGGCAGGCTGAAACGTGCGATCCACCACCGCGAAACGATGCGCTTCACCCGCACGAAAATGTTCGCCCTCTACCGCGACATCTATCTCCAACTGGGGCACCAACTGGCGCTGGAAGGCGTGCTGGAGAGCGACAGGGATATCTTCTGGCTGACCCGGGAGGAGATCTACCAGGGACTGGAGGGAACGGCAGTGCAGACGGGCTTAACCACGCTTATCGCGCAGCGGCGTGCCGAATATGCGGGCTATCAGCAGGAGTAGGAGCCGGCGAACCGCCTTTCTATCACTCAGACGCTCTACCAGCAGCAGACGCTTTACGCCGCGCAGCAGCCGACGGCGGATATGGCACACCTGCAAGGCACCGGCTGCTACCCCGGTACGGTGGAAGCGCCGGTGAGCCTGGTACTCTCGCCGGAGAAGGCAGCCAACCTGGCCGGCACCATCCTCTGCACCGTGCGCACCGATCCGGGCTGGGCACCGCTCTTTCCTGGTCTTAGCGGATTGATTGTCGAGCGCGGATCGACGCTGTCGCACTCCGCCATCGTCGCCCGCGAAATGGGCATTCCGGCCATTGTTGGCGTCCCCGGCGTGACCCGCCAGCTTCAGCAGGGCGAGGTGATCCGCATGGATGGCGCGAGCGGGCAGATTACGCGCGGCACAGAGAGAGGGGGAGTGGAAAATGAACCGACCGTTGATTGAACAGGAGTGGCAGGCGGGCGATACGCTGGATAAGGGCTTTCTGGCGATTGCACCCCACATCTATGCCCATGATCCTTTCTGGCCGGGCGAAGATGAGGCCGTGATGACACGTCAGTTCAGCGCCGCCAACCCCTTTATGCAGCAGGGGCGCGTCTGGACCGGCTACATCCGCGACTGTGCGCGCCTGGCGGGCTTCGCCACCCTCAACGCCGCCGGGGAAACGGTGGTGAACTTTGGTTTCTGGGAAACCATCAATAACCGCATTCCCAACCATCGCCTGTTTCGCGCCCTGATGCGCTGGGCGAAAGCGCAGGGCGCATCGCGGCTTATCGGGCCGATTAATTTCAGCACCTTAGGCAAATTTCGCCTGCGGCTGGACACCCCGAACAGCGCGCCGTTTGCCGGGGAGCCCTATAACCCGCCCTGGTATCAACACCTGCTTGGACAGATGGGGTTTCAGCCGCTGGCGAGCTACTTCTCGATGTTTGATGAGGCTGACGTGGTGCGCCAGCTATCCCTTCCCGCAGAGGATATCGGGCGCTGGCACGCGGCAGATTTTTCCCTTCAGCCGCTGACCCCTACACTCTGGCAGACGCACAGGCATGAGCTTTATGCGCTCATCACCCGACACTTTGCGAACAATATCGGCTGGACGGCGGGGAGCGAGGCGCTCTTCGACTGGCACTTTAACGCCAATACGCTGCAACCCTATTGTCAGTCACCCGGCTCCTGTCTCGCCTTCAGCCCGCAGGGCGATGTCGCCGGGCTGCTGTTTACGCTGGCGGATAAGCGCCAGCGGACCGGGATCTTCAAAACCATCATGATTGTGCCGCGCTACCGCCGCTCTCTGCTCTACGCCACGCTGTTGCGCCGCTTTCTCTTCAGTTTCGATACCCAGTGGACGCGCCTCGGCGCGGCGCTGCTTAACTGGAAAGGGCCGACAACCGCCACCGCGCTGCGCGCCTGTTGCAGCCCGAACAAGGTTTTTCACCACTATGGACTTTACTACAGGGACGTGCGCCATGAACTTCTGTGACAATTTGCTGCAACAGCCTCCTTCGCTGCCCGCGCTCAGCGCCGGGCATGAAACGCTCACCTATGCCCAGCTTGTCTCCCGTGCGGCGGTGTATCAACGCAGGCTGGAGCGCAGCGGCTTGCATGCGGGCCAGCGCGTACTGCTGCTGATGAGCCCGGGGATGGAGTTTTACCTGCTGCTCTACGCGATGCTGGGGATCGGGCTGATTCCGGTGCTGGTACAGAGAGATATGCTGCGCCAGCAGCTGCGCAGCTGCCTGAAACAGGCGCGTCTGAACGCGATGATCGTGGCGCAGAACGCCGGGAAGGGCTGGTATCTGCTGCCGGAGCTGTGGATGATTCGCCGCTTCACGATCGATACGCCGCGGCTCTTTACCGCCCCTTTAGCGCAGGCGGAGGGTGTTAACACCGCTTTTCGCGTAGAGAATCTTGACGACGACGCAACCGCGCTGCTGACCTTCACCAGCGGTTCGACGGGCACGCCAAAAGGCGTAGTGCGCTCCCACCACTCGCTGCTGGCGCAGTGTCAGGCGATGAGCCACTTTTTTGCGCACCGCCAGCAGCGGGATGTGACCTCTTTTCCGATCCTGACGCTGTTCAGCCATTTTCATGCGGGCTGCTGTTATCTGCTGCCCGGCTTTGATGCGCAGGGCCGCCTGCCGGTGCAGATGATTGCCGGGGCGATTAACGCTCAACAGATAACGCGACTGAGCGTCTCGCCCGCCTGGCTAAGAGAGCTTGTCGCCTATGCCGAACTCCAGCAGTGCAGCTTTCCGGCGGTAAGGGAGGTGATTATTGGCGGCGCGCCTGTTACCCGGTCGCTGTTGCTTGCTGCCCGCAGCTATTTTCCAAAAGCCGCCTGCGCGGTTAATTATGGCGCGTCAGAGGCCGATCCCATCAGCAATGTTGACGTCGACGAGCTTCTCGAAGCCTGGGATCGGCACCCTGGCTATCTTGTCGGGCGAGCGGGGCCGCAAACCGCGATTATGATCGCGCGCGAGCGGGTTCCTCAGCCTGCGGGGGAGGAGGGGGAGATTCTGGTCTGCGGGCCGCAGGTGCTGACCGGCTATCTCAATAACCCGCAGGCCGATCAGCGCACGAAAATCCGCGATTCGGAGGAGCGCATCTGGCACCGCACCGGAGACAGCGGTTTTCTCGACGCGCAGCAGCGTCTCTGGTTGACGGGCAGGATCGCCGACCAGCTGCGCACGCCGTCGGGCTTAACGCTCTCGCCCTATCCCGTGGAAAAGCAGCTTAATGGCCTGCCGGGGATCGCTGCCAGCGCGGTGGTGCAGGGGCCGCAGGGGGAGATTTGCGTGGTGCTGCAACAGGCGGCGCAGTGCCGCACCGCCGCGCCATTGCTGGCAACCCTCTTTCCCGGTGAGGCGGTCCGCTTCTGGCTCTGTGCAAAGCTGCCCGTTGATGCGCGCCACCATAGTCGTATCGACCGCGCGCGGCTGCGTTGCCTGGTAGCACGGCGAAAGCTGAAAGCGTTTTTTCCGGAGGTGCAAGGATGAACTACCCCTTTATCTGCCGTCTGTCGCTGCCGGATTGCCTGACGCTGACGGGCATGGTTACCGCCCTCGGCGGGATCTGTGCCGCGTTATCCGGCGCTGTCTGGCTCAGTATCAGCCTGCTTTATCTCGCGATGCTGGCCGATGCGCTGGATGGCAAACTGGCGCGCTGGCTCGGCTGTGAACGCCCCTTTGGTCGCTACCTTGACGGCTTTGGCGATCTGCTGCTCTACCTGGTGGCACCCGCGCTGATTTTTTATCTCAGCGGCTATCGCGGCGGCAGCGCCTTGTTTCTTGCCCTGATGGTGGTGTGCGGCGCGCTTCGCCTCTCCCGATTTAACGAAAGCGGCAATATCACCCACAATGCCGCGCTGGCGTATCTGGGCATGCCGGTCTTCTGGAGCCTGTTTATCCTTAGCGGCTGGGCGCTGCTGGCGCTCGTTTTGCCGCCCCGGCTCTGCGCCTGGCTGCTGAGCGTGGTTTTAACGCTGTTCAGCCTGGCGATGCTCCTCGACCGCCCCTTCCCGAAGTTCTCCTCACTGATGACGCTGGTTACGCTCTGTCTTAGCGGCGCGGCGCTGTTCGGCGCGCTGCATCTCGGAGGCGTGCATGGATAACTCCTCCCTGTGGGCGCTCTGGCAACTGCTGCTGCCAGTGTTTATTGCTGGCTGCGTGCATATGGCGGTGGTGACCTGCAACGCGCTGCCCTGGCTTGCGGTGCCGCTCAATGCACCTCTGTTTGGTGGCAACAAAACCTGGCGAGGAATGGTAGTGGTGCCGCTTATCAGCATGCTGGTGGCACCGCTCTGTCTGGCAAATGAGATGGCGAACCCGTGGCTGCTGGGCGCGGCGACGGGGCTGGGGTATATGCTGGGTGAGCTGCCGAATTCGGCGCTGAAAAGGGCGCTGGGGGTTGCGCCGGGCACGCTGCCCGCGCGCGGCCGGTGGCTGTTTCTCATTCTCGACCAGGCGGACTCCGGCATCGGTGTGGCGCTGGCATATGGCTGGCTGCTGGCGCTGGATGCGCGCCAGGTTGTGCTTCTGCTGGCGCTCTTTATTCTCAGCGTACCGGCCATCAAGTTAACGCTCTTTTCACTCGGCCTTAAAAAGAGCCGCTTCTGATGCAGAGATAAAAAAACCGCCCAGCAGGCGGTTTTTTTATTCCACGGAAACTTACTTCTCTTTGGCTATCCAGTCGCGGATCAGCGGCCCGGCCTGCTGCAACGCCTGCGGGCTGAACATACCGTCATGAGTGCATGGCAGGGTGTGGGTAGCGATTCTCCCCTCGACAAAGGGTGCCCACAGCTGCGCATCGAAATCCTCTTCGCCGTCGCGGCGCGTTGCCGCGCGCAGGAAGAGGATATCCCCCTGAAAGCGCGACGGCGTAAACGCGGCCAGCAGGCGCGGTGCTTCGCGAAACTCCGCAAGGATACGCTCAAACACCACCGGCTCCATCACCGCCAGCGGATGCTCCTGCGCCACTAAACGGCGGCGCAGCGCCTCGACGGTGAGCGCACTCTCCTCGGGCACGCTGCCGGTTAAGGCTTCAAACAGCGCTGAGAGGCTCTCGCTGTCCTGCCGCTCCCTGTCGCGGTAGCGCTCGCCGAGCGGGTAGCCATCGAGCAGGATCAGGGCGCTGACAACCTCACCGGCCTGCTGCAACAGGGTGGCGATTTCATGGGCCAGATGGCAGCCAAACGACCAGCCGAGCAGGGCATAAGGGCCGTGTGGCTGCACCTTTATCATCTCCGCGAGATAGCTTTTTGCCAGTGCGTTAACCGAGGATAACGACTCTCCGCTGCTCAACCGGCGCGCCTGCAGGCCAAACAGCGGCTGCGCGTCGCCAAGCCAGGGAATAAGCCCGGCGTAGGACCAGCTCAACCCGCCGCCGGGCGGCAGGCAGAAGAGGGGCGTTTCCTCCCCGCGCGGTTGCAGAGGCAGCATCACATCCAGCACGTTGCTGCGGTGGTTGCTCTCCAGCCGCTGCGCCAGCAGCGCTACCGTCGGGTACTCAAACAGATCGCGCAGCGTTAGTTTCACCTGCCACGTTTTGTCGATAGCGTTAATCAGCCGCGCCGCCAGTAACGAGTGGCCGCCAAGGGCAAAAAAGCCGCTGTCGACGGTAATGGTTTCCAGATTGAGCAGTTCGCAAAACCGTTCAGCCAGCCAGCTTTCCCGCTCGTTTTGCGGTGCGCGCCCTGGCTCAATATGGAAATCGGGCTTCGGCAACCCGGCGAGTGCCAGCTTACCGTTGGCGTTAAGCGGCAGCGCCGCCAGCGACACAACTGCCGCAGGTACCATAAAGTCCGGCAGCCGCTCGCGCGCGAACTGTTGCAGCGCCGCGCTGAGATCCGCCTCCTGCGCGGAGGGCACGATATAGGCGACAAGCTGCTTATTGCCGCTGCGATCCTCAAGGGCCACTACCGCCGCTTGCTGAACCGCAGCGTGCTGTTTCAGCACCATCTCCACTTCGCCGGGTTCAATGCGGAAACCGCGAATTTTCACCTGCTGATCGCGGCGGCTGACAAAACAGAGCGCGCCATCGCGCCGCCATTTGACGATATCGCCGGTGCGGTACATCCGGCTTCCTGCGGGGCCAAAGGGATCGGCGATAAAGTGTGCCGCGCTCAGCGCCGGGTGGTTGATATAGCCGCGCGCCACTCCGCGCCCGGCGATATAGAGCTCCGCCGCTACGCCCGGCGGCACCGGCTGAAGATGGCTATCAAGCACGTAGAGGCGGGTGTTATCGAACGCTCTGCCAATCGGCACGTCAAGATAGGGCGCATCGGCCTGAGTGATGGGGTAGTCCGTCGCATAGGTGGTGATCTCCGTCGGGCCATAAATATTCAGCAGTTCGAGATGCGGCCAGCGCTCGCGCACCGCCTGAACCGCGCTGGCGGAGATCTTCTCCCCGCCGGTATAAACGCGGCGTAAGCCTGCAAGGCAGTCGCTCGCCTCCTCGGCGATCAGGCGGAACAACCCGGAGGTTAAAAAGGCGATCGTCACCTCACCCGCAACAATAGTGTCGGCAAGCAGGGGCAGATCCAGCGTCTCGCCGGGAACGATCACAGCATGGTGACCATTGAGCAGCGTCCCCCAAAGCTCCCAGGTGGAAGCGTCAAAGGCATAGGCCGAGTGCAGCAGAATGCGCTGGCCGCTCTCCGCTTGCCAGCGGCGGTCGCGGGCCAACGCCAGCACGTTATCCTGGGTGGTGGCAATGCCTTTCGGTTTTCCGGTCGAGCCGGAGGTAAACATCACATAGGCAAGATGGTGCGGCGTTGCCGTTGTTGCAACCTCCGCCGCCGTGGCGTGGGTTGCTGAGTCATCGACGATAAGCCGCGCTATGCCCGGCGGCAGCGCCGCCTGGCTATGGCTCTCATCCAAAAGCACGCTGCGCAGATCCAGCTCATCAATACAATGTTGCCAGCGTTCAGCAGGATCGCTTGCCCGCAGCGGCACATAGAAACCGCCCGCTTTCACCACTGCGAGAAGGGCAATCACCAGCGAAAGGGAGCGCGTCATCAACACCGCCACGCCCTGCCCGGTGTTCACGCCCTGTTGTTGCAGACGCCGGGCGAGAGCGTTAGCGCAGGCATCCAACTGCTGGTAGCTCAGCTGCTCGTGCCCGCAGCTGGCGGCGATACGCTGCGGTGTGGCGGCGACCTGGCGGGCAAACTGTGCGGCGAGGGTAACCGGCGGCACATCGCAACGGGTTTCATTCCACACCTCAAGCATCTCGTTACGCTGCTGGTCGCTGAGCAGCGGCAGCGTCATCACCGCGCTATCTGGCGCGTCCACCATGCCCTGCAACAGGTGAATAAAGTAGTCCGCCAGCGCAGTAATGGTCTGCCCATCAAAGCGATCGACCGGGTAGTCGATTTGCACCTCCAGCGCGCTAACGTCGCCGCGCTCGTCGTGGATCTGCTCAACGTTGAAGGTCAAATCGAACCTGGTGGTCACCAGCCCGACCGGCTGCGGCAAAAGCGTCAGATCCGCGAACTCCGGCGGCGTGGCGTCATTATTTTGCAGCACCATCATCACCTGGAAGAGCGGATGCCTGCCAGAGACGCGCTCGGGGTTAAGGCTTTTCACCACCCAGTCAAAAGGAACCTCCTGGTTAACCCAGGCGGAGAGCATAAACTCGCGCACCTGGGCCAGCGCCTCAGCCACCGTGGGGTTTGCCGTCAGATCAACGCGAAGGACCAGGGTATTAACGAAGAAGCCGACCAGATCCCGCATCGCTTCATCTGAACGCCCGGCGATGGCGGTGCCGAGCGTAATATCCTCCCCGGCCCCCATTCTGCCAAAGAGGATCGCGGCGGCGGTTTGCAGCACCATAAAGGGTGTCGCCCCCTCATGGCGCGCCAGCTGGGTAATCTGCTGATAGAGCTTCTCATCAATGCGTAACCTGACCTGCTCGCCAACATAACTGGTTGCGGCCGTCGGATGACGATCGGCGGGCAGCGCCATCGCTTCCGGCACGCCGGAGAGGGCTTTACGCCAGAATGCGAGCTGCCGGACGGCGGTTTCGCTCTGGCTCTCAATTTCGCCCAGCCTCTCGCGTTGCCAGAGGGCGTAATCGGCATACTGCACCGGCAGCGGCGTCCACTCCGGGGCTTGCATGGCGCAGCGCGCGGTGTAGGCGCAGGCGAGATCGCGAAACAGCGGTGCCAGCGAGCCGCCATCGCAGGCGATATGGTGGATAACCAGCAGCAGCACATGCTCCCGGGTTTGCGAAAGATGGAACAGGCTGGCGCGCAGCGGGATCTCGCAGGCCAGATCAAACGGGTAGGCTGCGGCGTGATTAAGGGCGTCGGTCAGCGACGAGGCGGCGATATCACTCACCTCGAACGGCACCTCGAGCGCATCGGCGGTGAGGATCTCCTGCCAGGGCTGCCCCTGATGGAGCGGGTAGCGCGTGCGCAGGATCTCATGGCGCGCAACCACATCCCGTACGGCTTCACGCAGCGCGGTGTCGTTCAGCGCCCCCTGTAAGCGGATGGCGAGCGGCATGTTATAGGCCGCATGGTTGTTATCGAGGTTTTTCAAAAGCCACATGCGCTGCTGGGCAAAAGAGAGCGGCAGCCTGGCGCTGCGCGGCTGTGGGCAGAGAGGTTCAGCGGGCCGGTTTCCCTGTTTCGCCAGTTGCCCGGCAAGCTGCGCGACCGTTGGATAGTCAAACAGCGTGCGGATCGGCACCTCAACCTCCAGCGCGCGGGTGATGCGGCTCACCAGACGCATCGCCAGCAGCGAATGGCCGCCGAGGGCAAAGAAGTCGTCATCAATGCCGGGGGCGTCTGACTGCAACACCTCGGCAAACAGCCCCAGCAAAATCTCCTCCTGCAAGGTGCGCGGCGCGCGTCGTTCGCTTCTGTTTGCCAGGTCGGGGCGCGGCAGGGCGCGCTTATCCAGCTTGCCGTTGAGGGTCAGCGGGAACTGTTCGATCTGCATAATCGCCGTCGGCACCATATACCCCGGCAGTTTTGCCGCGGCCAGGCCGCGCAGCGCGGCAATATCGAGCGGCGCGTGCGAGTCGGCGGTGACGTAGGCCACCAGCTGCGGCTGAGTGTCGGCATCAAGCAGCACCACTTCTGCATGAGTAACCTGCGGCGCGCTTCGCAGGACGGCGGCAATTTCGCCCAGCTCAATACGAAAACCGCGCAGTTTCACCTGCTGATCCGCGCGCCCCAGGTAGTGCAGGTCTCCCTCTGCGCTCCTGATGGCGATATCGCCGGAGCGATACATGTGTGAGCCCGGCGCCCCCCAGGGATCGGCAACAAAGCGTTGGCTGGAGAGTTCGACCCGGTTCAGATAGCCGCGCGCCAGCCCGGCACCGCTGATATACATTTCGCCCTCAACGCCCGGCGGCACCGGGCGCAGCGCATCATCCAGCAGATGGATATGCAGATCGGGGATCGCGATGCCAATAAGGCTGCCCGTGGCCTCGCGCGCCCGCGCCGCGGTTAACGGCTGATAGCTCACATGCACGGTAGTTTCCGTGATGCCGTACATATTGATAAGTTCCGGCGCACTTTCCGGGTGGCGCTGATACCAGCGCTCGAGTTGGCTGAGATCCAGCGCTTCGCCGCCAAATATCACCTTGCGCAGCGCCAGCGGCAGCGCGTTGTGCCCGAGGGCGCGCTCGGCTTCAATCAGCTGATAAAAAGCCGACGGCGTCTGGTTGAGGATGGTCACTTTTTTATCGCTTAACAGCCGCAAAAAGGCCTGCGGATCGCGGCTGACCATAAAGGGCACCACCACCAGCTCGCCGCCATAGAGCAGCGCACCCCATATTTCCCAGACCGAGAAATCAAACGAGCAGGAGTGAAACAGCGTCCAGATATCGTGGTGCGAGAAGTTAAACCACGTCTCTGTTGCGGCGAAAAGACGCAGCACATTGCTGTGCGGGATCATCACCCCCTTCGGGTTGCCGGTGGAGCCGGAGGTGTAAATGATATAGGCGAGGTTATGCGCATGCACCGGGCGCAGCCGCTCGCCTGGCTTAAGATCCGCGCCGCTCTGCTGCGCCAGCCGCTGCTGGCTTTCGGCGCTATCAAGGAGCAGCAGTTGCGATCCGTCAAACAGCTCCGCGTACTCCTGGAGTGACACGATCAGCGCTGGCCTGGCGTCGGAAAGAATGTAGGCCAGCCGCTCCGGCGGGTTATGCACATCCAGCGGCAGCCAGGCCGCACCCGCTTTCAGCACCGCAAGAATAGCCACCAGTGCGTCAAGCGTGCGCGGCAGCGCCAGCGCCACAATATCTTCACTGCCGATGCCGCAGCTCACCAGATGACGGGCAAGTTGGTTCGCCCGCTGGTTCAGCCCGGCGTAGCGCAGCACGTTATCGCCAAGCGAGAGGGCAATGGCATCCGGATATTGCGCGGCACGTTGTTCAAACACCTCATGGAGCGTGGTTTGCGTCCTCTCATCGAACGATGTCGGCACGGGAAGCAGCGCCTGCGCCTCCTGCGGCAGTAACAGCGAAGCATGGCCGATAAGGCTCTCAGGGCGGTCGATGATGGTGTAAAGCAGATGCAGGAAGCGGTCTGCCAGCCTCTCGACCTCTTCATCAGGAAAAATATCGGCCAGCGCGCTAAAGCGCAGCGCGAGGGATTCACCGGGGACGGCGATAAGCCCCAGCGGATAGTGAGAGGCATCGCCGCCGCGGTGCGAGTCGAGCGAAACCGTTAATTTTTCGCTCGCTTCGGCGCTTGCGCTGTGCGGATAGTTCTCAAACACCATCAGCGTATCAAACAGCGGCTCGCCGCCGGCGTCAGCCTGGATGGTGGTGAGATCGAGATACTGGCTGTCGAGCAGGCGCGTCTGCTCTGCCTGCAGCCGTTGCAGCAGCGTGGCGAAACTCTCCTCCATGCGCCAGCTGAGGCGAAGCGGCAGCGTATTGATCAGTAACCCGACCATCCTTTCGATGCCGCTAAGCTCCGCCGGTCTGCCGGAAACGGTAATGCCGAATACAACGTCGCAGCGCCCGGTGAGCGCGCCAAGCAGTATGCCCCAGGCGCACTGCAACAGCGTATTGACCGTCACGCCAAGCTCGCGGGCGCAGCGGTTAAGCTGCCGGGTACGGTCGGCATCCACCGTTCTGTGGAGCAGGTGCGGCTGCAAATTGTCGGTGGTGCGCCCTTTGGCGAGATGGGTGGGCGCTTGCAGGCCGCGCAATGCTTCGCGCCAGGCATCGCGCATCTTCCCGGTGTCACGCCCGGCAAGCCAATACAAATAGTCGCGGTAGGGCACGGCTGGCGGCAGCGGCTCCGCGAGGTATAAACGAAACAGCTCATCCAGCAGAACCGGAATCGACCAGCCGTCCAGCAACAGGTGGTGATTGGTAAAGATCAGCTTATGCTGCGTCGGCGAGCACTTCACGAGGGTAAAGCGCAGCAGGGGCGGCGTGTCGGCGGCGAAGCGGGTGTTGTAGTCCGTTTCCAGCAGCGCACCATAAGCCGACGCCTGCTGAGGCGTTGACAGGATACTTAAATCCACCTCCTGCCAGGGGAGCGGCAGGCCGGAGAGGATCAGCTGAACCGGCGTGTCGACCTCTTCATATTCAAACCCGGCGCAGAGATGGGGATGGCGCGCCAGCAACTGCCCGACGGCCCGTTTGAGCCTGGCGACATCAAGCTCCCCTTCAAGCTGATAAACCTGCTGCACCTGATAGGCATCGCTGCCGCGCGTATCAAGCAGCATATGGAACAGCAGACCTTTCTGTAACGGGGATAACGGCAGTATCTCTTTAATATCCATACTCATTTTTTCTTCTTCCATTTTGCCTGAAGTTTTGACAGCCCCGCTTGTTGCAGCGCGACCAGGGGCACATCTGAAGGGGTGAAACCGCCGATATCGTCGACTTGCGTAAGCTGCGACAGCGCTTTCAGCCAGCTAAACCACCCCGTAGCCAGGCGGCTGACGCGATCTTCAGCGTAAAGCTCAGTCGCCCAGCTCCAGTTCGCCACCAGCACCGGGCCGTTTGCCCGTGCTTCCACCACGGCATTGAGTGAGAGAGCATGGGGCAGCGCGAAGCTGTGGTGCGCGCGGGTATCAAGCTGGTGGGCTTCAGCGGCAAGCTGCCAGTCGCGCGCCTCTTCGACGCTGAGGCGGCCCAGATAGTTAAAGCTGAGTTGCGGCTGTGGCAGCGCGGCAAGCTGCGGGCGCGTTTGCGGGTTGAGGTAGCGCAGCAGGCCATAACCGAGCCCGTTGCCCGGCACCTGGCGCAGCTGCTCTTTAACGCTCTTCAGCGCGCTACCGAGCGAGTGGGGATGGGTTAACTGCGCGCGACCCGGAGCAAGACGCACCGGATAGAGCGTGGTAAACCAGCCCACGGTGTGCGACAGCGCGGTGCCCGCTAACTCTTCGCGCCCGTGCCCTTCGACATCCAGCAGCACATCCGTTTGCCCATCCTCGCGCCATGCCGTGATGGCGAGCGCAAAGGCGCAGAGCAGCACATCGTTGATACCGGCGTGAAAGCGCGCTGGCAGAGTGGCCAGCAGAGGCTGGGTGAATTCGCTGCCAAGCTCCATCTGCAAAGAGGCGCTGGTAGCGAGCGTGTCGCGCGCGCCTGCCAGAGGTCGTGTGGTTAATAAGCTGTCCGGCTGGCTGAGCACGCTCTGCCAGTGCGCCAGCTCATCGCCACGGCGTTGCGCCTCCTGCTCAAGGCGCAGCGCCCAGGCGCGAAAGGAGGTGCCCGCGTCCGTCAGCCGCGCGTTTTTCCCGGTAGCGCGGGCGCGCCAGAGGGCGAGCAGATCCGACGCGAGTATCCGCCAGGAGACGCCATCCACCACCAGGTGATGTAACACCAGCATCAGCTGACCCGGTTCTCCACACGCGGCGCGGAACCAGACGGCCTGCACCATCTTGCCGCGTGCAGGATCGAGCCGCTGTTTCGCCCGGCGACACGCCTCCTGAATCTGCTGTTGCCGCTGCTCAGGCGAGAGGGGCTGGTGATCGATAATCTCCAGCATCTCACTCTCGTCCATGGCAGGTGGCACAGAGAGATGGATCTCGCCGCTGGCCTCGCGGCGGGCTGTTAAGCGCAGCGCATCGTGGTGCCTGAACAGTTCGGCGAGTATCTCGCGTAGCGCCTGTTCATCCAGTTCTGCGGGCGTTTGCAGCAGCGTCGCCTGACAGAAGGCGTTGATATCGCCTGGGTTCTCCATCAGCCAGTGCATAATCGGCGTCGCGGGCAGATCGCCGACGGCAGCAATCTGCGGGGCGGTATCCTGCTCTGCAACGGCGGTCATGATGCCAGCCAGCCCGGCGACCGATTTATGCTCAAACACATCGCGCGGGGTGAACAGCCAGCCCGCCTGACGGGCGCGCGCCACCAGCTGTATCGCCGTGATGCTGTCGCCGCCCAGCTCGAAGAAGCTTGTCGTGCGGTCGATCTCCCCCAGGTTGAGCAGCTCGGTGAACAGCGTGCTGAGCAACTGCTCCTGTGCGTTACTCGGTGGGATGTGCTGCGCGCGGGCAAACTGCGGCGCAGGCAGCGCCCTGCGGTCGACTTTGCCGTTAGGCGTGACCGGTATCGCCGGTAGCAGGACAACGGCCACCGGCACCATATAGTCCGGCAGAAAGTCGCGTAAAAAGTCGCGGATCTCCCCGCCCTGCGCCTGCTCATCGCGGGCAACGGCGTAAGCCACCAGCTGGCGTAAACCGGGCTTATCTTCGCGGACAATCACCGTCGCCTGCGTAATCTGCGGATGTTTTCGCAGCTGTGACTCAATCTCGCCCAGCTCAATACGAAAGCCGCGGATTTTGACCTGGTGATCGACGCGCCCGGCGAACATCAGCTCGCCCTCACGGCTCCAGCTTGCCATATCGCCGGTGCGGTACATCCGGCTGCCCGGCGCGCCAAAGGGGTTGGCGACGAAGCGTTCTGCCGTTAAATCGGGCCGTTTCAGGTAGCCCCGCGCCAGGCTTTCACCGGCAATATAGAGCTCGCCTTTTACCCCCGGCGGAACGGGTTGCAGATGCGCATCCAGCACATAAGCCTGCATATTGAAAATCGGTCTGCCAATTGGCGGCAGGCGATCGGCCTGCAACGGCTGGCTGATGGTGGCGCAGACGGTCGATTCGCTCGGGCCATAGGCATTGATCATTCGCCGCCCGGCGCCCCAGAAGGCAATCAGTTCCGGCGGGCAGGCCTCGCCAGCGACGATGAGGGTTGCCAGTTCGGGCAGCGGTTCGCGCGGCATCACCGCTAGCCCAACTGGCGGCAGCGTGGCGTGTGTTACCGCGCGATCGCGCATCAGGGTATAGAGCGGTTTGCCGGGCGTCAGCGCCTCTTTTTCCGCCACAACCAGCGCCGCGCCGCTCAGCAGCGCCATGCTGATATCCCAGAACGAGGCGTCGAAGCTCGGCGAGGCGAACTGCAATATACGGCTTTGCGGTGTGACGTGCAGGCGCTCAACCATGCTGGCGACCAGATGACCAATCCCGCGATGGGTGACCAGCACCCCTTTGGGCGTGCCGGTGGAGCCAGAGGTGTAGATGAGGTAGGCGGCGTTATCGCACTGGAGTTTGCGCGGCAGCGTAATCTCTTCGGCACTGTGGTCGGCAAGCTGCCCGCGCAGGGCCGGGTGGTCAAGGCGCAGCGCGGCATACTCCGGTGCCAGCCGGTCGGCGAATGCCGCCTGGCTTATCACCAGCCCCGGCTGTGCGTGGCTTAACATATACTCCACCCGCTCGGGAGGGTAATCAGGATCGAGAGGCAAATAGGCGGCACCCGTTTTCATCGTGGCAATGATGGTCACGATCAGCGCAACGGATCGCGGCAGCGCGATGGCGACAATCTGCTCTGCGCCAATGCCCCGCGCCAGCATCAGATTCGCCAGGCGGTTTGCCCGCCGATCCAGCTGCGCGTAGGTCAATGTCTCCTCGTCGGCAATCAGCGCCATTGCCTGCGGCGTGGCGCGTACGATGGCTTCAAACTGTTCAGCAAAGGTCGCGGCGGGCACGTCGCGTGCGGTGTTGTTCCACGCCTGCATGATTTCATGCCGCTCAGCGTCGCTGAAGATCGGCAGTTTGCTCACGCGACGCGAGGCATCGGCCGCGATGCCCGCCAGCAGGTGGGTGAAGTAGCCCGCCATGCGCCCGACGGTCGCCTCGTCAAACAGATCCACGGCGTACTCCACCATGCCGCGCAACCCCTCCGGCGTCTCTTCGAGGTTGAAGGTGAGATCGAATTTCGCCACCGGTAACGACGGCGTGCCGATAACGGTTTCCAGCTTGTCGAACAGCGCGTCGCTGCGCGCGACGTTTTGCAGCACCAGCATCACCTGGAAGAGCGGATGCCGCGCCAGCGAACGGGCAGGATTTAACGCCTCGACCAGGCTCTCGAACGGGATATCCTGGTGCTCCCAGGCCGCCAGCGCGCGCTCGCGAACGCGCTCAAGCAGCGTTATAAAGGTCGGATCGCCGCTGAGATCGGTCCGCATCACCAGGGTATTGATAAAAAAGCCGACCAGCGGTTCGAGCGCCTCATCGCTACGCCCCTCGATCGCCGTGCCGAGCGGGATATCCTCGCCCGCGCCGCAGCGGCAAAGCAGCACCGCCAGCGCGGCCTGTAACACCATAAACAGGCTGGCGTTATGCTGGCGTGCCAGCGCCCCTAATGCTGCGGTTGTCGGGGCATCAATGGCGAAGTGGCACTGTTTACCCACATAGCTGGTGCGCAGCGGACGCGGCCGGTCAGTGGGCAACTGAAGCTCGTCAGGCAGGTCATGCAGCGTATCGCGCCACCAGGCCAGCTGACGGTTAAAGAGGCTGTCGCTCTCCTCCGGCGCGCCGAGCAGCGCCTGTTGCCACAGCGTGTAGTCGGCATATTGCACCGCAAGCGGTGTCCAGGCGGGCACCCGATCCTGCGTGCGGGCGTTATAGGCCTCTGCCAGATCGCGCAGCAGCGGGGCAATCGAGCCGCCATCGCTGGCGATATGGTGCATCAGGATAAGCAACAGATGGTGGTCGTCATCCACCTTAAACAGCCAGGCGCGACAGGGATCTTCCTGCGCCAGATCGAAGGTGTATTGTGCGGCGGTCTGCACGGCGTGGGACAGATCGTCGGCGGAAACCGTGAGCAGAGTCAGCGGGCAACACGCCATCGACGCCGGGGTGATCTTCTGGCAAACCGTCCCATCGTCAAGCTGATGAAAGCGCGTGCGCAGGCTTTCATGGCGCAGGACGATATCGTCCAGCGCCGTCATCAGAGCGGAAACGACGATATCTCCCCGTAAGGTGATCGTGACGGGCATGTTATAGGTGAATTTACCCTGCTCAATGCGGTCGATCATCCACAGGCGGCGCTGCGGTGATGAGAGCGGCAGAAGCGGTGGCCGCTCGCCCTGGCACAGGCGCGGGCGCGTCGGCTGGCTGCTCTGCAACCGCCCGGCAAACAGCGCCACCGTCGGTGCTTCAAACAGATCGCGGATCGCCGGGTTGAGATTGAGCGCCCGGCGAATTTTGCTCACCAGGCGGGAGGCCATCAGCGAGTGGCCGCCGAGGGCAAAGAAGTCATCGTCAATGCCCACCTCCGGCACACCTAATACCGCGGCGAAGAGCGTACAGAGAGTGCGCTCAAGATCATTGCGCGGCGCACGGTGTGTGGCGCTGGCAAAGTGCGGCGCGGGCAGGGCGCGCTGATCGACTTTGCCATTCGCTGTCAGAGGGAAGTGCTCAAGCGGGATGATCATCGCGGGCACCATAAAGTCCGGCAGTTGCGCGCCCAGCGCCTGGCGCAGCGCATCGGCATCGCAGCTTTCGCCAGGTTTTGCCGTTACCCACGCAATAAGCTGCCTGCTTCCCGGGCTGCTCTCCCGGGGGCTCACCAGCGCCTGGGCCACCGTTGCCTGCTTCTGCAGGGCCGCTTCCACTTCAGCCAGCTCAATGCGGAAGCCGCGAATTTTGACCTGCTGATCGCCACGGTTCAGGTACTCCAGCACGCCATCCTCGCGCCAGCGCACCTGGTCGCCGGAGCGATACATACGCGCGCCGTGGGCGGAGAAGGGGTTAGCAACAAAATGCGCCGCGGTCAGGCAGGGGTTGCGATGATATCCGCGCGCCAGCCCAATCCCGGCAATATAGAGTTCACCGGGCATGCCGACCGGCACCGGGTTGAGGTAAGCATCAAGGACATAAAGCTGCGTATTGTCGAGCGGTGTGCCGACAGGCACCGTCACGCCCTCCGGGATCTGCACCATGGGCCATGTGGTGGCGAAGGTGGTGGTTTCCGTCGGCCCGAAGCCGTTCATCATCACAAGCGCGGGGTTATGCGTCATCACCTCGCGAATCGCGTGTATGGAGAGCACATCGCCGCCCGCAATCAGTAAACGCACGCCCTTCAGCGCCTCAGGATGCACTTCTGCCATCAGGTGAAATAGCCCGGCGGTGAGCCACAGCGCGGTGACCTTTTCATCGACGATACTCTGCGCCAGCGTATCGATATCCAGCTCGCCCGGCGGCGCGACGGTAACGCTACCACCGCACAGCAACGGCACCCACAGCTCATAAGTTGAGGCATCAAAGGCTGACGGAGAGTGCAGCAGCACCCGCTGGTGATCCTCTGCCCGCCAGCGGCGATCCAGCGCCAGCGCGGCCACGCTCTGCTGTTCGACCGCAATCCCTTTTGGCTTTCCGGTTGAGCCGGAGGTGAACATGATATAGGCCAGGCTACCGGGCGCGGAGAGAAGCGGTGGGTTGCTTAGCGGCCAGTCGCCCTCAGGCTCCTCACTCATAAGCACGACGTTGTCGACCGTGGGCAGCGGCAGGGTGGCATCGGCCAGCAGTAGCGTTGCGCCAGCCTCGTTCACGATCAACTGCTGGCGCTCCAGCGGATCGGTGATGCGCAGCGGCAGGTAAGCACCGCCAGCCTTGATAACGGCGAGCACGGCGATAACTTCGTTAATCGAGTGCTGCATCAGTAGGCCAGCGCAGAACGGCGCGCCCCCGGTTTGCGCCATCAGGCGGTGCGCAAGCTGGTTTGCTGCCTCATTGAGATGGCGATAGCTCAGCGTTTTCTCACCCTCTTTCACCGCGATGGCGTCGGGCGAGCGCTGCACCTGCGTTTCAAACAGCCCGGCCAGCGACAGCGGCGGCAAAGTAACCTCCGTTGCGTTCCAGCGCTTTAGCACGGTTTCACGCTGCGCGGCGCTTAATAGCGAGATCTGCGCAAGGTGGGCTTCGGGACGCTGCGCAATAGCCTCGATAACCCGGATTAACTGCTCGGCAAAGCCTGCAACCGTGGAGCCATCATAGAGGGCGGTGGCATATTCAATATGCCCGCTCAGACGCTGCTGTGCGTCATCCACATCAAAATGAAACAGCAGATCGAATTTGGCAGTGGTGGTCGGAAGCTGACGTTGCGCCACGACGATCTGCGGGAAGGCGATCGCCTGCGGCCACGGTGTATCGACCACCATCATCACCTGAAAGAGCGGGTGACGGGCTAAGGTGCGATCGGGTGCCAGCGCCTCGACGATCTGCTCAAAGGGGAGATCCTGATGCTGGTTGGCTTCCAGCACCGCCGATTTCGCCTGGGCAACGATAGCGTTTAGCGTCGGGTTGCCTCCCATATCCGTTCGCAGCACCGCCGTGTTGGCGAAATAACCGATCAGCGGGAGCAGGGCGGCGTCGCTGCGGGCGAAGAGCGGTGTGCCGATCACGATATCATCGCCCGCGCCGAGACGGTGCAGCAGCGTCGCCAGCGCCGCATGAAGCAGCATAAACAGGCTGACGCCCATCTCATCGCCCCGTTTTTTCAGGCGCGATAACAGCTCACTGGGGAGCGCGAAGTCGACGCGATCGCCGCGGTAATCCGCCTGCGCGGGGCGAGGCCGGTCGGCGGGCAGCGTCACCTCTTCCGGCACGTCCGCCAGCTGTTGACGCCAGTAATCCAGCTGTTGGCTATGGCGCGCGTTCGCGCCGGGCGCTTCGCTCAGCAACGCGCGCTGCCAGAGTGCATAATCGGCGTACTGGACGGTCAGTGGCGGCAGCTGCGGGCTTTGGCCTGCGGCACGCGCCTGCCAGCAGAGACGCAAATCCTCCAGCAGCGGCAGCAGGGAGCCGCCGTCCCCTGCGGTATGGTGAATAAGCAGCAGTAGAACATGTTGCTCCGCCGACAGTTGATAGAGCCAGGCTTTGACAGGCAGTTCGCTATCCAGCGCAAAGAGATGCTGGCACTCCATTACTAGTTGCTCTTCAAGACGCTCGGGCGAGATGGCGAGAGTCGGCAGTGCAAAATCGACGTCGTGGGCAGGGATGATCTGCTGGCAGGGCATCTCTTCCTGCTGTGTTAACAGGGTGCGCAGGCTCTCATGGCGGGCGATAACGTCAGAGAGCGCCTGCTCCAGCACCGCCGCATCCAGCGGGCCGCTCAGGGTCAGCGCCAGCGGCATATTGTAGGCGCTGCTGGGGGCGATTTGCTGCTGCAACCACAAGCGCTGCTGGGCAAACGACATCGGTAGCTGCGCCGGGCGTGGTTGCGCGACCAGCGCAGGGCGTACTGCCTGGCTGTGCGTCATGGCTATCTGCTCGCTCAGTCCGGCAACGGTCGGGGCATCAAACAGGGTTTTCAGCGACAGCTCCACGCCGAAGCGCTGGCGCAGGCGGCTCAGTAATTGCAGTGCTAACAGTGAGTGCCCGCCGAGGCTAAAAAAGTTGTCATCAATACCGGGCGGATCGATAGCCAGGCACTCGGCAAACAGCTGGCATAGCTCCCGCTGCTGCGCCGTGGCTGGCGGCACCGGGGCGAGAGAGGTAAAGGTTGGTTGCGGCAGCGCCCGGCGGTCGATTTTGCCATTCGCTGTCAGGGGAAAATGCGCCAGCACCACTACCAACGCGGGCACCATATAGTCGGGCAGTTTTTGCGCGGATGCCGCACGCAGCGCTTCCGGCGTACAGGCTGCATCATCGTGCGCCACGACGTATGCCACCAGCCGTTTCTGCCCGCTCTCTTTCCCCTCATGGGCGACGACCAGCGCCTGTTTAACCTCGGGAAGGGCAGTGAGCGCGTTTTCAATCTCCCCGAGTTCAATGCGATAGCCGCGGATCTTGACCTGATTGTCCACCCGGCCAAGGAAAACGATGGTCTGCTCTTCACTCCAGCAGGCCATATCGCCGGTGCGATACATCCGTTTACCCTCCTCATCAAAGGGGCTGGCAACAAAGCGCTCGCTGGTTAAATCTGCGCGGTTGAGGTAGCCGAGCGCCAGCCCGTCACCGGCGATATAGAGTTCGCCAGGCTGCCCAACCGGCACCGGTTTCAGGGCGGCATCAAGGATATGGATGCGGGTATTAAAGAGCGGTTTACCGATAACCGATGGTGAAGGTTGCGCGGCGGACAGCTCGCTCAGGGTCGACCAGATGGTGGTTTCGGTGGGGCCATAGAGCTGAATGACGCGCTCAGAGAGGGCGATCATATGCTCTGCGAGCGTTGTGGGTAGCGCATCGCCGCCGACCAGCGCCGTCAGGCCAGCGAGCGAATCGGGTTGATAGGCCACTAACCCATGCCACAGCGCGGGGGTGCCCTGCATATGCGTGATCTGATTTTCAGCGATCGCCTGCGCCAGCAGACGCGGGTCGCGCGCGCACTCCCGCGAGGCGATGATGACCGACGCGCCGGTTATTAGCGGCAATAAAAGCTCCAGCGCGGCGATATCAAAACTGAGGGTGGTCACGGCTAACAGCCGATGCTGCGCCGTCAGCTGCACCGTGTGCTGCATGGCGGTGAGGAAGTTGGTTAACGCACCGTGGGAGACCAGTACCCCTTTCGGCGCGCCTGTGGAGCCGGAGGTGAAGAGCACATACGCCGGTTGCTGCGGCTGCGGCAACGTGGTTGGGTTATCGTCGTTCTGTGCCGCAATGGCCGCGAGCGCCGCGTCGCTGTCGATCTGCTGCTGGCGGTAACCCGAAATTACCCCCGCGGTTTGCGTTGAGGAGAGGATCAGTTTTGGTTGGGCGGTGGCGAGAATATGGTGCAGGCGCGCCGCAGGGTGATCGGCATCAAGCGGCAGATAAACGGCCTGCGTCTTGGCGACCGCCAGCATGGCAATGACCATATCCACCGTGCGCGGCAGGAGCAGCGCGACGCTGTCGCCAGGGCGCACGCCCTGATCCTGTAAATAGTGGCTAAGCCGGTTCGCCTGGCGATTAAGCTGGCTGTAGCTCAGTTGAGTGTGGCGATCGTCAAGCGCAGGCGCGTGCGGCGTGCTTCTGGCCTTGCGTTCAAACAGCGCCGCAAAGGAGAGGGGCGGCACGGGCGCGCAGGTATCATTCGCCCGGGCAAAAAGCTGCTCCTCTTCTGCACTTAGCAGCGAGGGTGCGCCAATCGCAGCGTGCGGGTGGCCGATTAACGCGCTAAACAGCGCCAGCATGCGCTGGTGATGAACGGATAAGCTCTCCGGGCTGTAGAGGGCGCTATTGGCATCAAAGCCGACGACCAGCGTGTGTTCGTCGCCGTAACCAAAGAAGAAGATCGCCAGATCGTCAACCGGCCCGTTGCTGGTATTTACCGGGAAGGTTTTCGCGCCGTTGAACGCCAGATCGTCGCCAAATAACTCGACGTTGATGGTGGTGTGGTAGAGCGGGCGGTCGAGTTTAAGATCGCGGGTCAACGCTTCCTGGGGATACTGCTGATGGCGTAACGCGGACATCATCTCTTTTGCGACCAGGCTCAGCACATCATCAAGGGTCAGCGCGGGTGAAAGCGGCAGGCGTATCGGCATGATGTTGGACATCATCGCGGGCGTGGTGCGCTGCACACGGCCGACGCGCGCCGCCATCGGTAGCCCAATCACCACCTCCTGCTGGCCCGTCATGCGGTAGAGGTAAACAGCGGCTAACGCCGTAAGCAGCTGCGGGAGCGTGCAGCCTGCGGCTTCGGCATGGCGATGCAGGGCCTGATGCAGCGCTAAATCGATATTGTTGCGCTGGCGGATGATTGGCGCATCCGGCGCGCTGCGGCCAGCAAGGCTTGTTGGCGCTGGCGTATCCTGAAAGCGCGCCATCCAGTATTCGCGATCGCGGCTGAAGCGGTTTGAGTTTCTGTAGGCGGTATCTTCGGCAATCAAGTCACGAAAGTTGCCGAACGGCGCGGGCGCGACGGGTTTATCCAGCACCAGCGCGTTGTAGATATCAACCGTGCGACGAAGGATCAGCGAAGCGCCAAAACCGTCCAGCAGGATGTGGTGGCAGCAGTGGTAATAGAGATATTTTTCCGGGCTGAGCTTGATGAGAAAAAAGGTAAACGCGTTTCCTTCTGTAAGGGAGAAGTGTTGATTTGTCTGCTCGCTCATAAAGGCCAGTGCGGCTTCCCAGGCATTCGGGCGCGCGCTGAAATCGTAAAAGGCAGCATCATAATTATCGATGGCGGGCAGTTGCTGCTTTACCGTGTTGTCTATCTGGTAAAACCGGCCGTGCATGGTTTCGGCTTCAGCGATCATTTTTCTGACCGCCGCTTTAAATAATATTGGGCTTACTTCGCCATCGATAATTAAATATTCACTAATGGTATTATTTCCCGGATTCAGGGCGACTTCATTCGCTAACCACATTCCCATTTGTGCGGATGTTAAAGCGACATACTCCTTGTCAATTAGCGCGGACATAAGCAGAACCTCAATATTAGAAAGCGGCAGGGGGGTAAGAGTAATTGGCGCAACTACATGTTTTGCAGGCTTTTTGGCTTAATGTCCTGCCAGTTCTCCTCAATATAGCGCAGGCACTCAGCCCGGCTTGCTGGCCCAAATACTGGCTCCCAGCCATCCGGGACCGGAATAAACTCGGGCCATAATGAGTGTTGGTTTTCCTGGTTCACTAACACGATGAATATAAGGTTCTCATTTTCGAAGGGATTGCTCATCTATTTTTCCTTTTT
Organism: Kosakonia sp. Marseille-Q7440; assembly: GCF_965119485.1. NCBI lineage: Bacteria > Pseudomonadati > Pseudomonadota > Gammaproteobacteria > Enterobacterales > Enterobacteriaceae > Kosakonia > Kosakonia sp. Marseille-Q7440. The sequence goes on from NZ_CBCPLT010000002.1 coordinate 857,408, forward strand.
ATAGGGAGAGGCTTTTTTTTCTATAGAAAACTCTCTTTTAAAGCAATCGAGATGGTTTTGCTTTTGCGTTTTTAAGAATTTGAACGCTCGAAATAACGGCATAAAAATATTTTTATCTATGCGAAATTATAAATGGTGGGGTGTTTGAAGTTGCTGGTGAATATTATTTTGTTAGTTGATATGTAATTGCCGTGAATTAATAGAAGTTAAAAAAGAAGAAATAAGAGAGGCAAGGCGTGGTATGAAAAAAGGTTATTGCCAGCCTCACGTGATTAAACAGCATGCTGGCAAAATCATGGTTATCGCTGCTGATCCCTCAGGCAATAAGCGTAATGAGATGATCCTCTGCGAGGGAGTAGTAACTCGTCAGCCGACTCCCCGTCTTTCTCTCCACCGTCAGGGTTTGCGTCAGTTCAAGGGTGATGCGCTGCGTCGTTGTATCAATCTCACATACCCGTGCGGCATCAAAGTCAAAAAAACGGCGCACTTCGGGGTAGAGGGCTTTAAACAGGCTCTCTTTGGCGGAGAAAGCGATCAGGAGCGCACTCTCATAAGGAAGCGGGCAGCCCGCGAGCAGCGCTTGCTCCTGCGCTGAGGTGAACATATCAGCGGTTTCGCGCATGGCTTCGGGTGCCAGCATTTCAATATCCACGCCCGGCGTCAGGCCTGCGCCGCTGGGCGCAATAATGGCTATCGCCCGGTCATGGGTATGGGAAAGGCTGCCGCACCAGCCCGCAGGCCAGATGGGCGCACGATCCGCCGCCGAGCCAACGCTGGCGTCGCAGCCGTGGTGCGCAAGCAGCAGCTTTGCACCGTAGCGCGCCGCCAGATACTCCGCCCGGCGCTTTACGCCCGCCGCATGCAGGCGCGGGGGAAACGGGATCGCGTAGTGGGTAAATAGCTCGTCCTGCCAGGCGTGGCGATCAAAACAGAGCTGGCAGTAGGCGAGCCCCGGAATGGCCGCTATCGTGCCCATCTCAAGATGAGGGATAAAAGGCGGCAGTGCGTGATGGGTCAATGGAGTTAACATGTCGCTCACTATCAACAGGTAAAAAAAACCGCCATGACGGCGGTTTTATCAACATAACGATCGATCCGCTCAGTGGCTCTCAAGCCAGCGCTGAATCACCGGGCCGATGGTTTTCAACGCCTCCGGGCTGAACATACCATTATGGGTGCTCGGCACAGGGTGGACGATGATATTGCCATCAACATGGTTTGCCCAGAGCAGAGGATCGAAATCCTCGTCATCCGCATTGCGCTGCGTTGCTTTGAAGAAGAGCATATCACCGCGATAGCACGCTGGCGTCGAGGCGGCCAGCAGCAGCGGCGCATCACGAAGCTCGGCAAAGATGCGTTCGAAAATCACCGGCTCCACGTCCGCGAGAGGGTGTTCCATCGCCTGCAACTTACGCTTTAGCCCCTCAACGGAGAACAATGCCTGGTCATCCGGAACGCCACCAACCAGCGCTTCGAACAGCACTTTCAGCCCCTCTTCGTCGCTCATTATCGTCTCGAGATAACGCTCCCCGAGCGGATAGCCATCCACCAGCACCAGCGTGCTGACCTCATGCCCCTCTTTTTGTAACAGCGTGGCGACCTCATGGGCCAGATGGCAGCCAAAAGACCAGCCGAGGAGAGCATAAGGGCCTTCTGGCTGGACTTTGTAGATCTCCGCCAGATAGGTTTTCGCCAGTACCTCTACCGAGGCCGCGGGTTCGCCGGTGCTGATCCTGCTCGCTTGCAGACCGTAGATCGGCTGCCGATCGCCGAGGTAGCCAATAAGCCCGGAGTAGGACCAGCTCAGGCCGCCGCCGGGAGGGAGACAGAACAGCGCGGCTTTATCGCCCAGCGGTTGCAGCGGCAGCATCACATCCAGCATGCTGCTGTAGCGGTTGCTCTCCAGCCGCTGCGCCAGCATTGCAACCGTCGGCGATTCAAACAGATCGCGGATGGTCAGCTTCACTTGCAGTTCGCGGTCAATCTGCGTAATCAGGCGCGCCGCCAGCAGGGAGTGGCCGCCCATGGCGAAGAAGCTGCTGTCGATGCTGACGTTCTCAACCTTGAGCAGCGTACTGAATTTCTCCGCCAGCCAGATCTCCCGCTTGCTTTGCGGTTGCCGACCGGCCTGGGTGCTGAAATCCGGCTTCGGCAGCGACTTAATCGCCAGTTTACCGTTGGCATTGAGCGGCAGCGCCTCCAGCAGCACGACCGCCGCAGGCACCATAAAGTCCGGCAGACGTTCACGGGCAAACTGTTGCAGAGCCTCAGGTAGCGTCTCTTGCGGCTCGCTTGCCACCACATAGGCGACCAGCTGTTTATGGCCCGCCGCATCTTCAAGCGGAATAACCGCCACCTGCTGCACGGCGTCATGCTGCTTCAGCACGATCTCGATTTCACCCGGCTCGATCCTGAAGCCGCGAATTTTCACCTGCTGATCGCCGCGGCTGACAAAGCTGATTGCGCCATCGCGGCGGCGTTTGACCCTATCTCCGGTGCGGTACATACGGCTTCCCGCAGGCCCATAAGGATCGGCGACAAAGTGCGCCGCGCTGAGGCCCGGATGGTTCACATAGCCGCGCGCCAGCCCGCGCCCGGCGATGTAAAGCTCGCCTGCAACGCCCTCCGGCTGTGGTTGTAAGTACTCATCCAGCACATATAAGCGGGTGTTATCCAACGCATAGCCGATCGGCACATCCACATAGGGCGCATCCGCCTGCGTAATCGGGTAATCCGTGGTGTAGGTCGTCGCCTCTGTCGGGCCATAGATGTTCATCAGCTCAAGATCCGGCAAGTGCTCGCGCACTGACTGTACTGCGCTTGCGGAGATCTTCTCGCCGCCGGTATAGACCTTGCTGACCCCCGCCAGGCACTGCCACGCCTCTTCGGCAATCAGGCGGAACAGCCCGGAGGTTAAAAACAGCGCCGTCACGTTGCGATCGGTAATCGTCGAGGTGATCAGCGGCAGATCCAGCGCTTCTCCCGGCACAATCACCGCCTGGTGGCCGTTAAGCAGCGCCGCCCAGATCTCATAGGTTGAGGCATCAAAGGCATACGGAGAGTGCAGCAGGATGCGCTGATGATGCTCCCCCTGCCAGCGGCGATCGCGCGCCAGCGCAACGACGTTATCCTGGGTAATGGCAATCCCTTTCGGTTGACCGGTGGAGCCGGAGGTAAACATCACATAAGCGATATGGTCAGGATTAAGCGGCGTCGCGATGGTCGGCGCTTCTTCCTGCGTATGCGCATTGTTGACCGTCAGCACCGTAATGCCCTCCGGCAGCGGCGTCGCGCTGTGCTGCTCATCCACAACCGCGATGCGCACATCCAGCGTATGGGTAATATGCTGCCAGCGCTCAAACGGATCGCTGGTGCGCAGCGGCACATAGAAGCCGCCCGCTTTCACCACGGCGAGCACGCCAATCACCAGCGAGAGGGAGCGCTCCAGCAGTAACGCCACGCCCTGTTCCGCTTTCACCCCATGCTGTTGCAGGCTATGGGCTAAAGCATTGGCGCGCGCATCCAGCTCCCGGTAGGTAAGCTGCTCGTCGCCACAGCTGATGGCGATGTGGTGCGGCGTTTTCGCCACCTGGCAGGCAAACTTCTGCGCTAACGTTGTCGGCGGCAGATCCACAAAGGTGTCATTGCCGACATGAATAAGCGCGTCGCGCTGTTCGCTACTCAGTAACGGCAGGTTTTTCACTGGCCTATCCGGCGCGTCGACCGCCGCCTGCAATAGCTGCACAAAGTAACCGGCCAGCGCGGTGACGGTTGAGCGATCAAACAGCTCCACAGGGAAGTCAATTTGCGCATCAAGCGCGCAGACTTCGCCATTTTCGCCGCTAATCTCATCAAAGTTAAACAGCAGATCAAACTTGGTTGTCACCAGACCGACCGGCTGGTGGGCTGCCTGCACACCCATCAGCTGCGGCGGCGTATTGGCGTTGTTTTGCAGCACCATCATCACCTGGAAGAGGGGATGTCTGGCAGAGGAGCGCCCAGGATTCAACGCCTTGACCACCCAGTCGAACGGTACATCCTGGTTGACGTAGGCAGAGAGCATATAGTCGCGAACGCTGGCAAGGGCTGCGCGGAAGCTGGGGTTTTCTGCCAGATCGACGCGCAGCACCAGCGTATTGACGAAAAAGCCCACCAGATCGCCGATGGCTTCATCCGAGCGTCCCGCTGCGGCGGTACCAAGCGTAATATCGTCGCCTGCGCCCATGCGGCTAAAGAGGATAGCGGCGGTTGCTTGCAGCAGCATAAAGGGCGTTACCCCTTCCTGTTGCGTCAGGGTTTTAATCCGCTGATAGAGCGCCTCGTCGATATGGAAATGGACCCGCTCGCCCACATAGCTCGGTGACGCCGGGTGCGGACGGTCGACGGGCAGCAGCATCTCTTCAGGCGCGTCCGCCAGCGCGCTGCGCCAGAAGGCGATCTGCTGCGCGCAGAGCGGCGTGTTCTCCTCGATTTCGCCGAGCAGGTTGCGCTGCCACAGCGCATAGTCGGCATACTGCACCGCAAGCGGTGCCCACGTCGGCACCTGCTGCTGGCAGCGCGCGTTGTAAGCGCAGGAGATATCGTGGAACAGCGGTGCCAGCGAGCCGCCATCGCAGGCGATATGGTGAATGACAATCAGCAACACCTGTTCATGCATCTGCGGCAAACGGAACAGCGTACAGCGCAGCGGAATTTCCCGCGCCAGGTCAAAGGCATAGATTGATGCCTCATCCAGCGCGCTGGCGAGCGCTTCTTCAGTCACCGACTTCAATGCCAGCGTCATTTCGACCGAATCAGCGGCGAGAATATGCTGGTAAGGCTGCTCCTGATGGAGCGGATAGAGGGTACGCAACACCTCATGGCGCGCCACCACATCACGCAGCGCCTGGCCCAGCGCCTCTTCATTCAGCGGCCCGCTGAAGCGCACGGCGAGCGGCATGTTATAGGCCGCGTGGTTATCGTCGAGGTTCTTCAACAGCCACATGCGCTGCTGGGCAAAGGAGAGCGGTAAATACTCGCCGCCCTGCTGCGGGGTCAGCGCCACTTTCGGGGCGATCTCCGCCTGCGCCAGCTGGCTGGCGAGCTGTGCCACGGTGGGGTAGTCAAACAGCGTGCGGATGGGCACATTTTTGCCCAGCTCGCTGCTGATGCGGCTTATCAGGCGCATCGCTAACAGCGAATGGCCGCCGAGCATAAAGAAGTTGTCATCAATGCCCGGCGCTTCCAGCTGCAACACCTCCGCGAACAGGCGCGCTAACATCTCCTCCTGCGCGTTACGCGGCTGGCGACGGGTCGGACTCTGCATAATTTGCGGTTTCGGTAATGCGCGCTTATCCAGCTTGCCATTGATGGTCAGCGGGAATTTCTCCATCTGCACAATGGCGGCAGGCACCATATATTCCGGCAGTTTATCCGCCGCATGATGGCGCAGCGCCGCCATGTCGACAGGGCTATTACCGTCACTGAGGATATAGGCCACCAGCTGCGGGTTGCCGGGGTTATCGTTTTGCAGGATCACCTCGGCCTGGGTCACATGCGGATAGCTCGCCAGCGCGGCGGCAATCTCGCCCAGCTCGATGCGGAACCCGCGCAGTTTCACCTGCTGATCGGCGCGACCTAAGTAGTTCAGCTCGCCTTTGCGGGTGCGGATCGCCACATCGCCGGAGCGATACATGCGCGCACCGGGTTCGCCATACGGGTCGGCAACAAAGCGTTCGCTGCTTAGCACCACGCGGTTCAGGTAGCCGCGTGCCAGGCCTGCGCCGCTGATATACATCTCGCCCTCCACGCCCACCGGAACAGGTTGCAGCGCATCGTCTAACAGATGGATATGCAGATCGGGGATCGCCACGCCAATCAGGCTACCGGAGGCGTTGCGCGCCCCCTCCGCCGTCAGCGGCTGATAGCTCACATGGACGGTGGTTTCGGTGATGCCGTACATGTTGATCAGCTCCGGCGCAGCGTCATCATGGCGCTGATACCAGCGCTCAAGCTGGCTCAGATCGAGCGCTTCACCGCCAAACACCACTTTGCGCAGCGTTAATGGACAGCTTGCTGGCGCAACCGCGTTTTCCGCTTCAATCAACTGATAGAAGGCGGATGGCGTCTGGTTGAGGATGGTGACCCGTTTGTCGCTCAGCAGTTGTAAAAAGGCCTGCGGATCGCGGCTGACGATAAATGGCACCACCACCAGCTCGCCGCCATAAAGCAGCGGGCCCCAGATCTCCCAGACGGAGAAGTCGAAGGAGCAGGAGTGGAACAGCGTCCAGATGTCGGTGCGGGCAAAGTTAAACCAGCCCTCTGTGGCGGCAAAGAGGCGCAGCACATTGCTGTGGTGGATCATCACCCCTTTCGGTTTACCGGTGGAGCCGGAGGTGTAGATGATGTACGCCAGGTTATCCGGCGTGACGGGGCGCAGGCGCTCGTCGTCACTGAGATCGTCGGCGCTCAGCCCTGCAAGCTGCTGCTGGCACTGCGGCGTATCGAGCAGCAGTTCGGGCAGCGTGCTGCTTAGCGTACCGGCATACTCCGCGAGGGTGATAATCAACGCCGGTCTGGCGTCATCAACAATGTAGGCCAGACGATCCGCCGGGTTATGCACATCCAGCGGCAGGTAGGCTGCGCCCGCTTTAACGATGGCGAGCAGCGCCACCAGCGTCTCCATGGTGCGCGGCAGCGCCAGCGCGACGCTATCTTCCGTGCCGATACCGCGGCTTACCAGATAGCGTGCCAGCTGGTTGGCGCGCTGGTTCAGCTCGCCGTAGCTCATCGTCTCATCGCCGAGGCTCAGCGCCGTCGCCTGCGGAGTTTCACGCACGCGCTGTTCGAAAACCTCGTGCAGCGTGGCGTTAGCCCACTGGTTAAAAGCGGTGCAAGCCGGCACGGCGGCCTGGCACTCCTCCGCCAGCAGCAGCGGAACGCTGCCAACGCGCCGTTGCGGCTCGGCCATCACGGCGTTCAGTACCAGCACGAAACGCTCGGCCAGCGCTTCGGCGGTGGCATCGTCAAACAGATCGGTGGAGTATTCGAGAATGCCGTTAAGCGCCGTGGGTGTCTCTTCGATATTAAAGGTCAGATCGAATTTCGCCACCGGCAGCAGCGGTGTGGCAACGTTGGTTTGCAGATGGTCAAAGCGCGCCTCGCTGTAGGCCATATTTTGCAGTACCAGCATTACCTGGAAGAGGGGATGGCGCGCCAGTGAACGCTCAGGGTTTAGCGCTTCGACCAGGTTATCAAAGGGGAGATCCTGGTGCTCGTAGGCTTGCAGCGCATAGTCGCGAACCCTCTCCAGCAGGGCGCTGAAGGTGAGGTTGTCATCAATTGTCGTGCGCATCACCAGCGTGTTGATAAAGAAGCCGACCAGCGGTTCAAGCGCCTCATCGCTGCGCCCGGCAATGGCGGTACCGACGGGAATGTCGTCACCTGCGCCCATGCGGTGCAGCAGCACGGCCAGCGCTGCCTGCAACACCATAAACAGGCTGGCATTGTGCGCTTTTGCCACCTCCAGCAGGCGTGCGTGCAGCGCTTCATCGATGATAAAGCGACACTGCTTGCCTCTGTAACTTGCGCGCGCCGGGCGCGGACGGTCGAGGGGCAGCTTCAGCTCGTCGGGAAGATCGGCGAGCGTGTTGCGCCACCAGGCGAGCTGGCGGCCCGCCAGAGTGTCGTCGGCGTTGAGTTCGCCCAGCCAGTCGTTCTGCCAGAGCGCATAATCGCCATAGTTCACCGCAAGCGGCGCAAAGGCCGGAGCCTCGCCCTGCGCGCGGGCGTTATAGGCCGCAGCCAGATCCTGGAGTAGCGGAGAGAGCGAACTGCCATCACTGGCGATATGGTGCATTAAAAACAGCAGCAGATGGCGCTCTTCATTGACGGTAAAGAGCCACGCGCGGCAGGGATCTTCCCCGGCTAAATCGAAGGTATATTGCGCGGCGCTCAGCATCCGGCTTTGCAGATCGTCAGACGCAACGTGTTCGGTAATCAGGGTGCAGGCTGCCTCCTCGTCCCCGGTAACGTATTGATAAACGCTGCCGTCGGGCTGCTGCAAAAAGCGTGTGCGCAGCGTTTCATGGCGCAGCTTCACATCGTTCAATGCCGCAGCCAGCGCCGCGACGTTTACCGCGCCCGTGAGCTCCAGCGTCAGCGGCATATTGTAGGTGGCGGTTTGCCCCTCGATACGATCGATCATCCATAGCCGACGCTGCGCGGCGGAAAGCGGCAGATGGGCCGGCTTTTCACGCGCCTGTAGCAGCAAACGCGAAGGCGCGGCGGTGCGTAAACGCTCGGCAAACTGTGCCACCGTCGGCGCTTCAAAGAGATCGCGGATCGCAGGATCAACTCGCATTTCGCGGCGCACCTTGCTGACCAGACGCGAAGCCAGCAGCGAGTGGCCGCCGAGGGCAAAGAAGTTGTCGTCAATGCCGATATCGTCCAGGCCGAGCACCCCGGCGAAGAGTGCGCAGAGCGTGCTCTCGCGCTCATTGCGCGCGCTGCGACGCTGCGCGGCGGTAAAGAGCGGCGCGGGCAGGGCGCGCATATCCACTTTACCGTTGGCGTTTAGCGGGAAGGTCTCCAGCGTGATAATCATCGCTGGCACCATAAAGTCCGGCAACTGCGCGCTTAGCGCCGTGCGCAGTGGTTCCGCATCGAAGTCCACCTCTTTGCGCGGGATAACATACGCGACAATCTGCTTATTGCCTGCGTTTGGCTCGACGATGCAGGCCAGCGCCTGCGCCACGGCAGGCTGCTGTTGCAGCGCGGTTTCCACTTCCGCCAGCTCAATACGGAAGCCGCGAATTTTCACCTGCTGATCGCCGCGGCTGAGGTATTCGAGCACGCCATCTTCACGCCAGCGCGCCCAGTCCCCGGAGCGGTACATGCGCTCGCCGGGCTGCGCAAACGGATTGGCGACAAAGTGCGTTGCCGTGAGCACCGGCTGGTTCTGATACCCGCGCGCCAGGCCGAGACCGGCGATATACAACTCGCCGGGAACGCCGACCGGCACCGGATTGAGATAACCATCCAGCACGTAGGCCTGCATGTTATCGATGGGCGCGCCGATGGGCACCGTCATCTCCGTCGGGATGCCCGGCATCAGGTGCGTGGTGGCAAAAGTCGTGGTTTCCGTCGGGCCGTAGCCATTCATCATCTTCAGTTCAGGGCAGTGCGTCATGACCTTCCTGATCGCCGCCACCGGCAGCACATCGCCCCCGGCAATCAGCAGGCGCACCGCTTTCAGGGCGCTGGCATGCTCCTCGGCCATCAGGCGGAACAGACCGGCGGTAAGCCACAGCGCGGTCACGTTTTCCGTCATGACGATCTGCGCCAGCGCATCGATATCCAGCTCACCGGCCGGAGCGACAATCAGCTGACCGCCGCACAGCAGCGGCACCCACAGTTCATAAGTGGAGGCATCAAAGGCTGACGGGGAGTGCAGCAATACGCGCTTGTGATCCTCCGGTGACCAGCGGCGGTCGAGGGCAAGGGCCGCCACGCTCTGCTGGTTGACGGCAATTCCTTTTGGTTTACCGGTCGAGCCGGAGGTGTACATGATGTAAGCGAGGCTCTGCGCCGCACCCGCCAATTCAGGGTTGGCCTCTGTTCCTGCCAGCTGCGTCTCGTCAGCCAGGTGAATGATATGCGCGGCATCCGGGAGTGGCAGCCCCGCGTCGGCGATAAGCAGTGTGGAACCTGCGTCATCCAGCATCATCTGCTGGCGCTCAAGGGGATCGCGCGGGCGCAGCGGCAGGTAAGCACCGCCCGCTTTGATCACCGCAAGCGTGGCAATCACTTCATCAATGGAGTGCTGCATCAGCAGCCCGGCGCAGAAGGTTTTCCCGCCGTTTCGCGCGATCAGCCGGTGCGCCAGACGATTCGCCGCCTGGTTTAGCTGGCTGTAGGTCACCGTTTTGCTGCCTTGCTTAACGGCAATGGCGTCCGGCGTGCGCAGCACCTGCTGTTCAAACAGCGCGGCTAAACGCACTTCAGGCAGCGCGACACGGGTGTTATTCCAGTCGCTAAGCAGCGTTTCGCGCTGGGAAGAAGTTAACAGCGCCAGCTCGCCTACACGGGTAGTCGGCGCGCTCACCAGTGTCTCAATCACGTGGACTAAACGTTCGGCAACGCCCTCGATGGTGCGCGCGTTATAGAGATCGGTGGCGTATTCGATATACCCGCTTACGCGCCCGTGCTGCTCATCAATGTTGAAATTAAACAGCAGATCAAATTTCGCGCTGCTGGTGGGCAGCTCCAGCTGTTCAAGCTGTAACCCTTCGAAGCTGACGGCCTGCGGCCACGGCGTATCGACTGCCAGCATCACCTGGAACAGCGGATGTTTTGCCAGCGAGCGGTCTGGTGCCAGGGCTTCGACAAGGCGTTCGAAAGGAACATCCTGGTGCTCATTGGCTTCCAGCACTGCGCTGCGCGCCAGCTCAATAAGCGTACGTAATTCCGGGTTGCCGGACGCCTGGGTGCGCAGCACCGCAGTATTCGCAAAGTAACCAATCATCGGCAGCTGTGCGATATCGGTACGGCCATAGATCGGCGTACCGATCGCAATGTCGTCGCCCGCGCCCATGCGGTGCAGCAATGCTACCAGGCCTGCGTGCAGCAGCATAAACAGGCTGGCTCCCGTTTGCGCGCTCAACGCCGCAAGCCTGGTAAACACCCCATCCGGCAGCGTAAAGGCGACGCGATCGCCCGCAGAGGTGGCGCGCGCCGGACGCGGGCGATCGCCTGCCAGCGTGATCTCTTCCGCCAGCCCCTGCAGTTGATTGCGCCAGTAGGCCATCTGCCGGGCGAAGAGGGCATTCTCATCCTGCTCTTCACTAAGCAGCGCGCGTTGCCAGAGGGCGTAATCTGCATACTGCACGGCAAGCGGCGCAAGATCGGGAGCGTGGCCTGCCTGGCGTGCATGCCAGCAGAGGCTCAGATCCTGCAACAGCGGGAAGAGGGAGCCACCATCGCCTGCGGTGTGGTGGATCACCAGCAGCAGAACATGCTGCTCGGGTGCTAGCTGATAGAGCCACCCTTTGATCGGCAGTTCGCGATCGAGGGCGAAAACATGCGCGCTATGTTGCATCAGTTGGGCGGTCAGATCGTCTGGCGCAATGGTCTGTTGTTGCAGGGTAAATGCCGCCTCTTCCGGCGTCAGCACCTGCTGGCAAGGGGTATCGTCCTGCTGGGTTAAGCGCGTACGCAGGCTTTCATGGCGGGCGATAACATCCGCCAGCGCCTGGGTCAGCATTGCGGCATCCAGTTTGCCGTTAAGCCTGATGGCGAGCGGCATATTGTAAGCGCTGCCCGGCGCGATCTGCTCCTGTAGCCACAGACGCTGCTGGGCAAACGACATCGGCAGAATGGCGGGGCGCGGTTGTGCCACCAGCGCAGGGCGCACGGTAGCGCCGCGTCCGGCCTCAATTAGCACGCTCAGCTCCGCGACGGTGGGCGCATCGAAGATCGCCTTCAGCGAGATCTCACTGTTGAACTCTTCGCGGATGCGGCTCAGTAGTTTCAGCGCCAGCAGTGAATGGCCGCCAAGGCTGAAGAAGTTGTCATCGATTCCCGGTAACGCGCTGTCCAGGCATTCGGCAAAGAGCTGACATAGTTTTTCCTGCTGCGGCGTGGAAGGGAGCACGCGGGCGGGCGCGGTGAAGGCCGGAACGGGCAGCGCGCGGCGGTCAATTTTGCCATTCGCCGTGAGGGGGAACTGTTCCAGCACCATCATCACTGACGGCACCATATAATCCGGCAGTTGTTTGCCTAAGTCGGCGCGCAGCGTTTCCGGCGAACAGTGCGCGCCGTCGTGCGGCACCACGTAGGCCACCAGCCGTTTTTGCCCGGAGGCTTTTTCATCATGCGCGAGCACCAGCGCCTGCTTGATCGCCTTTGATCCAAGCAGCGCATTTTCGATATCGCCAAGCTCAATGCGGTAGCCGCGGATCTTCACCTGGTTATCCGCGCGCCCGAGGAAGCCGATCTGCATATCGTGCTCCCAGAAGGCGATATCCCCGGTGCGGTACATGCGCGAACCCTCAGGGCCAAACGGGTTAGCGACAAAGCGCTCGCTGGTGAGATCGGCGCGTTTCAGGTAGCCAAACGCCAGGCCGTCGCCAGCGATATAGAGCTCGCCTGGCTGGCCCACCGGCACCGGTTGCAGCGCGCTGTCGAGGATATAAACCTGGGTGTTGTTGATCGGCAGACCAATGATCGAAGGAGCCACGCGATCGGTGGTCAGCTCGCGCAGGGTTGACCAGATCGTCGTCTCCGTCGGCCCGTAAACCTGAATCACTCTCGATGCCAGCGCCACCATCTGTTCGGCCAGATTGGCCGCCAGCGCGTCGCCGCCCACCAGCGCGGTGAGCCCTGCCAGCGCCTGCGGTTGATAGCTGACTAAGCCCTGCCATAAGGCTGGCGTGCCTTGCAGGTGGGTGATGTTCCAGCGATTAATCTCGTTTGCTAGCAAGTGCGGGTCACGCGCTGCTTCGCGAGAAGCAATCACCACCGCTGCACCGTTGAGCAGCGGCAGGAAAAGCTCCAGCGCGGCAATATCAAACCCGACCGTGGTGACGGCCATTAAACGATGTTCCGCCGAGAGCTGAACATGCTCCTGCATCGCCACCATAAAATTGGTCAAAGCGTGATGGGGGATCAGCACCCCTTTCGGCGCACCGGTCGAGCCGGAGGTGAAGAGCACATACGCCGCCTGCTGCCGCTGGGCGGGCGATACGACAGGGTCTGTTTCTGGCTGCGAAATAATACCGGCAATAATGTCGTTATCATCTATTTGATATTGCGGGAATTGAGCAACCAGCGCAGACGTTTTGGAGGTGGTTAACAGGCAGGTCGGCGCGGCGGTGGCGAGAATATGTTTTATCCGCTCGCCGGGGTGATCGGGATCGAGTGGCATATAGACCGCACCGGCTTTCATAATCGCCAGCATGGCGATCACCAAATTATCCGTGCGCGGCAGCAGCAGCCCGACAATGTCGCCCGGCCGTACCCCCTGCTGACGCAGATAGTGGCTCATCTGGTTGACCAGACTATTTAGCTGGGCATAGCTCAGCACGCTCTCCTCGTAAAAGATGGCTGGGGCATCGGGTGTGAGGTGAACCTGCTTTTCAAAGCACTCCGCCAGCGTAAGGGAGGGCGTCGGCGCGGCGGTTTTATCATTCAGCAGGGCAATCTGCTGGCACTCACTGGCGCTCAGTAAAGCGGGAACGCCGATCGCCATCTCAGGGTTAGCAATCAGTTCACTGAATAGCGCCGTCATTCTTTCATAATGGGCAAGCAGCTCCTGTTCGCTATAGAGCGCGCTGTTGGCATCGAAGCCAAGCACCATTGTGCGTTCATTGCCATAGCCAAAGAAGAAGATGCTTAAGTCTTCCACCGGGCCGTTGGAGAGATTAACAGATAAGGTTTTCGCCCCTGTCAGCGCCAGGTTTTCGCCGAAGAGTTCAACGTTAATTGCCGTGTTGAACAGCGGGCGCGTGACGTTAAGCTCGCGGAGCAGATCTTCATGGCGGTATTGCTGATGGCGCAACGAGGAGATCATCTCTTTCATCGCCTGCGCCATCACGTCGTTGAGGGTAAGCGCCGGTGATAAGTTTAAGCGCAGCGGCATAATATTCGACATTAAGCCAGGAATGCTGCGCTGTACTCGTCCAACGCGTGCCGCCATCGGAAAGCCAATCACTAAATCTTCATTACCGCTAATGCGGTAGAGGTAGATCGCGCTCAGGGCGGTGAGCAGCTGTGGCAGCGTAAAGCCGGAGTCGCTGGCCCGCTGCATAATGGCGTCGTGGAAAGGTTTTTCCAGCGAGATGCGCTGGCGAATAAGCTGGTTGCAGGGAGCGGCGCGCCCGGCGAGGCTCACCGGTTCTGGCAGATCGCTAAAGCGCGATACCCAGTATTCCCTGTCGCGCGCAAAACGCTTTGAGTGGCGATACTCAATATCATCTGCCATCAATGTTTTAAAGCTGCCTAAAGGGGAGGGGGAGACCGGCTCGCCGGCGATTAAACAGTTGTAGATCTCGATGGTGCGGCTGAGCAGCATCGCGGCACCAAAACCATCGGAAATAATGTGATGGCTGCACTGATAATAGAGATGTTTGTTTTCGGCGATCTTAATCAGGTAAAAGGTAAACAGATACTTTTCGGAGAGCGAGTATGCTCTGTTTGTCTGCGCCGTCATATATTCAATGGCGGTTGCCCACGGGTCATCCATCATACTGAAATCACAAAAGCCTGTTTCATAATCATTAACAGGCGTCAATGATTGCCTGACAACGTTATTTACATGAAAAAAACGGCCATGTATGGCATCAGTTTCAGCAATCATTGTTTTTATAGCGTCTTTAAATAGTGATGGATCAATTGTGCCATCAATAATTAAATACTCACTAATATTATTGTTTGCTTGATTCAGTGCGACTTCATTCGCTAACCACATGCCCATCTGAGCCGACGTTAAAGCGAAATATTCCATGTCTTCTGGTTCGGACATATAAAACCTCAATATTAAAGCGAAATAGGATAACGAGTGGGCAACAAGGGGTTATAGATTTTGTAAACTTTTCGGCTTGATATCCTTCCAGTTTTCCTCAATGTACTGAACGCACTCCTTGCGACTGGCGGGCCCGCACACCACCTCCCAGCCATCGGGGACAACCATAAATTCCGGCCATAAAGAGTGCTGATTCTCTGCGTTTACTAATACTAAAAAAGTAATGTTTTCATTTTCGAATGGATTGCTCATTTACTTGCCCCTGTAATAATAATAACGAGGGTAATATTTATAGAATAAAGATCTTTAAGGCAATCTGTAATAGAAGGCTGTAAAAGGGAGAACTCCTTGTTGTGATCTATCTCACGTTTTATCGTGAATTAATAATAGCGTGAATAAATAAGAATTTTATTGTCGCGTTAATGTTTAAATACTATAGATAAAATAAATAGCATTTCCCTTTTTTGAATAATATTAATTTTTAAAATGCACTCATAGGTATTAATTAATATGAAGCGCGGTGTGTGGCGAATAATCGAACGAAATTTGATGAAGAGCCCATGCTCCAGAAACGAAAAACCCCCGCCGAAGGCGAGGGTTAAGAATTAGTGGTGCCCGGACCCGGACTAACGCCGAAGGCGTTGAACAGCGCGCTTGTCGCGCTGGCCCCGAAGGGGTGAGCCGCTTGCGGCGAATAATCGAACGAAGTTCGATGGAGAGTCCGTACGCCAGAAAGCAAAAAACCAGCCCGTAGGCTGGTTTCTTTGAAATAGTGGTGCCCGGACTCTGAATCGAACCAAGGACACGGGGATTTTCAATGCCTTTAAAACTGCTGTGAAAAGCAGCAAGACAAAGTGCCAAAGTGGCTAGTTTTTATCTAAGCCCCTTGCTTTTGGGTCAAAAACGGCCACATGCTAGTATGTTTCTAAACGATTGGCCATGCTTATGTCTGAACTTCTACTGTGATGGTTCTACCAAGATGCTACCTTTTCAATATATGAAGTGAAGGGTACTTTTTGAACGTAAGAATTATGATAAACTTTCGGGCATTAGAATTGTATGTTCTCTAAACCTTCAAGGACGGACACTACCCATGAGCAAAAGAGAGTTTGTCGGTACAACAAACATTACTCATGCTGGTATCAAGAAACTTTTTACTCGCTGGAAGGATGAACCTTCGCAGGCGGTTGTCGAACTAGTAGCAAATGGATTCGATGCAGGAGCCAGTAAGGTTGATGTCCAAATCAAACGGAATGATCTTGGAGGGCTGGAATCTGTATCGGTGTTAGATAATGGTTCCGGCATTAATATTGATAAATGTGAAGAACATTTTTCAAGATTTAATGAGTCCCTTAAACAAGGAAATGATGATTTACAAGGTGCTCATGGTAAGGGACGCTTATCTTTTCATTTGTTTAGCCAGGAAGCAATTTGGTTTACCCGTTATCAAGGGCACGACTTTAAGATTACGATAAATAGCGAAAGCCTTCGAGATTTTAAGGTTGTAGAACTTCTTGAATCAGAACAACATGCATCCTTAAGAAATTTGCAAAATGGAACATGTGTTGTTTTACGGCATTTTACCAAAAATTTGCCTGGTAATGATCCTATCATCAAGAAACTGCAAAATAATTTCGGCTGGCGACTGTCATTAAATAAAAATAGAAAACTTTTTCTAAATGATGTTGAAATCAGTGTTCCGCTGAATGTATCTATTGAAAAAAATATTGAATTTGATAATTTCACCTTTAATGTCTTGTTTATTCGCTGGGTAAGTAAGCCTGGTGTTGAAAAATCATATAATTATCTTGTTAATAATCAAGGTAGAATTGTTTTTCGAGAGTTAAGTAGTTTTAACCATAAGCCAAATTTTTATCTTAGTACCTATACTCGTTCTGAGTGGGTGGAGCTTTTTGATATTCATGATTCTAGTTTGAATTTTAGTGACGAGCAAAAAATCAGTATTAGTTCTGATGAATATAGAAGATTGAAATCAGAAATTCAAAAAATAGGAAAGGAAATTTATGATAATTTCTTAAAAGAGTTTGTGGATGAAAAAATATTTGAGTATGAAGAAAAAGGATATTTTCCATCTTATTCTAATCTTTTAGAAGTGGATGCTCAATGGAGAATGCAGACCATAAAAAACACAATAAGTAGTATTTATTATGCTGATCCATCGATCTTCTCAAATTTAAAATCCAAACAAGCTAAGATTCTTATACATCTTATCGATAAATTAATGGTATCTAATGAAAATGGCGAGCTTTTTGATGTATTAGAAAGCATCCTTGAATTAGATCATAAAAGCCTGTGTGAATTACAATCTCAAATAGAGAAAACATCACTTCAGAATATAGTTTCTACTATTGAAGTTTTGCAGCGTAGAGAGTCTGCTGTTCAGAAATTAAAGGAAGTTGTAGTAAGTCATTATGATAAGGTAAGAGAAACACCTGACCTACAACTTGTCATCGAGAATAATACATGGTTATTCGGCAATAAATATACCATGTTAGGTGCTGAGGAAGATGATTTTCAGAGAATAGCCTATAATTTGAGAAATCACGTTAAGGGCATAGATACGCTTACATCAGATGATTTTGATCAAAATGATCTTGCTGATGGACTGGATATTGATGGAGTCCGCAGACAGGTAGATCTCTTTCTTGCAAGACGACGAGTTGAGTTTAATGGCCGTGGTGAAAGCTACTTCCAATGTACGATTATAGAGATAAAAAAACCGAGTGTTTCTTTAAATGAAAAACATCTTAAGCAATTGAAAGATTACGCAAAAATAATCCTTCAACACCCTGGTTTTTCGATGGAAAATATGAGGTTTGAGTTGATTCTTGTTGGCAGAAAAATATCCAGCTCTGATTTTGAAATTGGTGCTGCGTTAGAAACTGCGGAAGCACGAAATGAACCAGGCTTAGTGTTTGATGTGAAAAATGGTCGTATAAAAGGATATGTTAAAACTTGGGGTACTATATTCTCAGAGTTCGAGTTGTCTAATAATTATTTGCTTAATAAACTAAAGCTTAGAAGAGAGTATTTAGATGGTTTTGATGCAGAGGAGCTAATACAAGACCTGCATGAACCGACTCAATAATTTTAATTGGTGATGTAATTAAATGGAAATTAAAGACAGTGATTACTACAGCATCAAAAAAGAGATAAGATTTTACGCCAGAGATATGAATCAATGGTGGAAGGATCTACAAAAAGACTCTGTGGCAGAATGGTTATTGCTTACAACTATTGGTTGCTGGGGGATACCTAACCACTTATTCCAAATGTTGGCATTCATTCTTACAATTTTATTTTTTACTGGTAAGCTCAAAGTTCTTCAGCGAAAGTATTCATTTGTTAAGTCAGAGAGGGTGATTTTAGGAAAGATCATGAAAGATAATATTCCTGAAAAAGAAAGAGAGATGCTTATTTATCGTTTAGGTAAAATAAAGAAATTCAGGCGTAACAGAAATATCATTTTCGTTCTCAAGAGAAATTGGCGTTTTATCTTTGGATATACTTTCTTGATGGTTTCTTTTGTCTATAATTTATAAGTAAATATAATAATTGGAATTTTAGATTGAAAAATAGACCAGTCAAATATATTGCATTGACTGGTCGTTATTATAATGTCATATTCTAAAACGGGTCGTTTTCTGTGTCGGTTACGTTATTTATGCATCTGAAAAGCTGACGGCGAAGCTTGTGTTTTTCATTCTGGTAGAATCGCATTGCGGATGCGCAAAGTGATGAAATCAACTTCACTATGTGTTTACCAAAGTTAACAAGAAGACCATGCTTTATCTTTTCGCTGGCTGTTCTGAATTTAATGATAAAACTGAACTGATATGCGATTATGTTAGTAAGATCATAAGTATATTTAAACACACCCCCCTAATTTTAAATTAAGAGGAGGGGTTAATTATTTAAAGGTGCTTTCTAATTTCAACCACTCAATCCCTCAACCGAGCCATCTGTATCAATTGGACTTTCGGCCGTAATAGTTGATGAGAGATGTTCATTATAGAAAAAAACACCTGAATTCAACAGGAACCTATAACACTCATTTTGACTAATCGGGTTTTGGTTCGATATTGGTTGAAACCATTCTTTTGCAAGCATCTCATAGACAAACATCCACATATCGCCTGACAGTTCTTCCATAACCATCATTTCTTCATAAATAGAGAAGTCAGGTATGAAGTTCATGAGCCCTTTTTGCCAGCAATCGCATAATAAAATTGCAACAAATGGATCTCTCATTGGCACTACATTTTTAACAACGACTTCTGGTACAGATATACCTAGTACCAAATAAAGCCATAAGCAATAAGCAACCTCGTTTCCATGGCCAAGTGAGCTTTCAGTTATTGATAATTGCTTCAAAATATGAGAAATATTTTCAATGTTCTGAATATAACCTATTCTTTTATATTTTATAAGCTGATTGACGGTGTATTTCAATGTGCTGCTATCAGCTGTAACGCATTGCAATATAAAGTTTTCAAAGACTGGGTAGTTTTCAGTGGTAACATTCACTTCAAATGTTCTTGATACTGCATATTTTAATATTGATTCCGTTGGTAAATCTTTTGCTGCCTTGAATGCTATGTTGAAGTAATGGATTAAATCTGATTTCTGACCTCCAATTGTATCTCTAAAGGAGAATGCTCTTAGTTCTGAAATTGCTAATGGCTCGAATTCAATCGGTAGTTGTATGATTTCCGTTTTCAAGGGGTTCAATGCTAACTCATATTCGTTTAACAGTTCCTGCATTGTTGTTAATGCAGATTCTGCTTCCCCAATTGTATTAAATCCTAAGAAATAATCATCTATATATCGTAAGCCACTGCTAATTCCTTTTTCACTAAGCTTAAGATCAATATTTGCTAACAGAGACTCTGCAATGATGAGTGATGTGTCTGGACCAATAGGGATTCCTATTGTTTGTCCATCTTGCGAATCTTGTAAATGCTTATCTAATAAATTCCCAAATAAACCATTACTTCTGTTTTTTTTTGCAATGTCTTTTGTATGGTAAGTCCATGCAATGCTATGAGTATAGATCGAATGGTAAAATCTGCTTATATCTGTTTTAAGTATGTATTTATGCTTACTTCTAAGTTTTGCATGGATGTCTGGCAGTTCATTTAGTGAACACCTTGGATTAAATGCTCTGTTGCCATTACTAGCAGTGTCTGGAGTTGTCAACGATATTGTTGATTTACTTGCGCATTCGAGTATGTCGTGCCAGTTTTCAGTTATTGTTTCACTTAATCTAAAGAAGTTGACGGGATTTGGTATCCCGAGCTTTCTCCGTAGTGTTCCTTTTCTGGAGATATTATGAATGGCACACTTACTTATGAATTTTCCGGTTCTAAATAATGGAGGTAGATTATCGTATCCATTAGCAATTGCTCGTGCATATTTTTCCGTAGAGAAAGGAGATAGAGCCTCTTTAGGAAAATATCCTTTTGATAATAATTTCTCTAATAAAGTCATTTTTGTATTTCTCAACTCAATGTCATTATGGTTCTAATCGCAGTGGACTAGCTATGTTGTCGATACATCAAAATGCTAATAATGTTGTACCTTATATAATGCCGCCAGAATCAGTTTATTAATCGCCTTTCGCCCACATTCTCAGTGCAGCATTCCCCAGCAACTCGCTTCGGGCGAGAATTTGCTCCTCATCCCATTTATCCATAGCGATCAGTGGCACGTTCAAGCGCAGGCTGGTATGGGTAATAAGACCATCCCGTTTCTTAAGGAACGCAGAGTGTTGGGCCGAACGATTCACGCTGAGGTTGAGCAAGGTTAGATTTCCCAGCGTTGCGATAGCTTGTTGCCGTTTCCAGACAAGTTGCTGCTCGTGTGTAAGCTCAGCGCCGGCCAGAACTATCTGATTCACTGACGTCGCGTCTGAATTTGTCACGGTATGCCCATTTTCGAGAGGCCAATGGGAGTACCAGTTTTGAGGCATGAGGTGATCAATATCGAGACTGGAAAGGTTTGGAACAACTGGCTCCTCAGTTTTCACCGAGCGACGAAGTTCCCCCTCAAGCTCGGTTAGCATTGAGCGCATCTTCTGCGCATCAAGCCTGCCAGGGTAAAGTCGTGCAGAGGTGCAAGCATTGAGGAATTCTGAGTCAGTTGGCCAACGGGAGGCCTCACCATTTAAGCTATTAAGGGTGCTGCGTAACTCAATACTGGAAATGCCGGTTTTAGCTAAGTGACGCACGACATTCATAAAGACGTTGTTATAGTTCTTGGGCGTCAGGCCACACACCGCTCTTCGTACCACATACGAGACAAGATCGTTGTACATGGTTGTCTTTTCAGCATCAGAGATGTCAGCAACTGAAATGAGCAATGCAAGAGGATAAATCGTGGTCACGTCATAGGCTGAGATGCGTCGACCAAGGCACGCGATAGGAGTTGTGCCCAAACCACCGATCAGTTCTTTGTATTGAAGAGCATATCTATTGAGGAGTTCAACCTGCTGATCGGCTCGGTGTGAAGGCGAGCCCTTAGTTACATAGTCCCGATATTCATTGTAAAGGCGAGAAAGGTCTACTTCACGTTGCTTTTCTGCTTGCAGTGTTGCGTGAATTAGCCACTCTAGGCGAGGTTTGTTTATACGACCACGGCGTTGTTTTTCAGTCCAGTACGAATCTTCAAAGGGTTTCCAGTTATTTTCATACAACGTAGCGGCATTGATGCCATCATGTTCAGCGCGCATAAAAATATAGTTGCGAATGAGGTCCGTCGCATGAAGTTCAGCGCCCCGGCCATTTAACGTTTCAAAAATGATTTGAGCGTCGTCTTCTGCCTCAAGAGATATGCTGACCAGTTTCAGGTCTGCCATGACAGCTTCAATCAACGCCTCTGCATTTTGTTGTAAGGAGTGACCCTCCGGGCGAATCCACTTGATAAAGTTGCCACTAAAGAACCACAGCGCCTCCAGTGACGGAGGATGGCTGAAATGCTTACGCAGTGTGCCATGCAATGTAAAGCTATCAGAGAAAAGCTTACGGAGGTCATCGACATTATCAACGTTAAGACTTTGAATAAAGTGAGCTTGATCGCGAAATGTTGGCCACAGCTTGAAGCGTTCGACCTCTTTATTTCGCATTGTTGCTTCGTTTGTGTTTTGCAAGCAAGGCAGCACTAGCATCTCTAAATCGGAAAGGCCAGTTGCACGCAAGGCCAGTCGGATGGACGCCAGAATATATTGAAGCGTAGTCAGTCGTTGCTGACCATCGATAATGTGCAGAGTGTCCACACCCATCAAGCCGTTCTTGAGTTGTGGTTCCAGCACTACCGCGCCAAGAAAATGGGGAGTTGGTTTTGTACCCGAGAGCCGGATCTGTGCTTTTTCGGTTATATCTTCCAGCAAAGCAGTCCACTGATTTCGTTGTGTCCATACATAAGCTCGCTGGTAGAAGGGAACGCAATATTGTCGGCGATCCTGGAATATTTGCTGGACGGTTAGTGTCTCGGATTTCATTGGTTACCTTTATGCGGCATGAAAACAGTGAGAGATTTATGAGCGTCAGAAACGGCATCAGCTAGCCGCTATTCTTCGCTCATATTTTGTGAGTACACTGGTTTAATTGATTAAATTACACATATTCGATTTACAATCTGCCTATAATTAACTGATTTTATTAACTTCATTTGAATAATACAAACGAATAGTACTGCATGTAATGTAGAGATTGTGTGGCTCCTATTGAGGTTTATTAAGGATATAAAAATGTCCTAGTACTTTCGGGGGGAGGCATTCCAGTGGCCTTGTAAAATTGTCTATCTAAACAATGGCGTAAAATGTCCGCTTATGGCTGTGAGTTCAACGGATCTATCCAGCGATAGCCTCAATATCACTTACTGAAGGCTTAGCAGTGGCTGGGAAAAGTTGGTTGAAGGAGTGCTCATAACAAATTTTATTGAGAACAGTGAACAACGTCGGGAATTCTTTCCGGGATTGTGAGGGATTGAGCAAACCTACCGTGCGGTAGTGTTTTGCACATATCAGAATCAAGCGATGATACTTTCCTATCCTAGACCGGACAAAGACCGGATTCTGCCTTGCTGTGATGAGTCTATCAAAGAGGTATACAAGTTTGACATAGTGTTTACTGTCCGTTTGAAGCTGAACTGACAACGACACTGTGACCGGAAGGGCAGGGAGTAGCTAAAGAGAAATGCTCATGCTGGAGAGAAGGAACAGGGAAGTGTCATTAGCGGCCATCACGACCAGAAATCTACCGGAACCGTAGAAAAGCAAAAACCCGCCTTTTGGGCGGGTTCTTTAAATAGTGGTGCCCGGACTCGGAATCGAACCAAGGACACGGGGATTTTCAATCCCCTGCTCTACCGACTGAGCTATCCGGGCAACGGGGCGCATTAAACCTGATTCAATTCGCTCCGTCAACGAAATTTCTTCATTTCGTCACAGAGTGCACAATCTATCACCACTTTCTGCCCATTGCACGCGCACTCAGGCAAAAAAGGCCGTCCAGAGGGCGGAAATCGGCATCGCCAGCACCAGCGCCGGCAGCATATTCGCCACGGCAAACATCTTTATCCCGCAGATGCGCAGCCCGGTCGCCAGCAGCAGGATCCCGCCGACGGCGGTAAAATCCCCCATCATCGCCGGTGTGGTGAGCGGCAGAATCAGCGTCGCGCAGGTGGCGAGCGTCAACTGAATAATCAGCATCGGAACCGAGATGATCGCCACGGCGAAACCGAGCGAGGTGGCAAAGATCAGCGCGGTAAAGAAATCGAGAAACGCTTTAGCAATCAGAATGCTGGGATCGCCGGTCATCCCTTCGCGCATGGCGCCGAAAATCCCGGTCCCGCTGGCGCAAAAAAGAATAATGATCGCCACCAGGCTCTGAATAAACGACTCATGGGCGCTGGACGCTGACTCAACCGCCTTGCGCTTCTGCGCCAGCTTGCGCAGGGCGTTAACGCCGCCGCCGATGCCGCGCTCAACATAACAGAGCTCGCCGATAAGTGTGCCGAGTAGCGTCGCCAGCACCATCACCGGCAGGTTGACGCATTTGACCACCAGTAAAATGCCGATGCCCAGCGAAGCGAGGCCAAAAATGGAGGGCATTGATGAGCGCACGCGCTCCGGTAAACGGTGGCTCATCAGCGCACCGAGCGTGCCGCCGATCAGCACGGCAGCCGCGTTAATAAAAGGACCTGTCAGCACGTTCACACTCCTGAAGTGCCATAAAAATGAATAAGAAGGCGCATACCATAGCATTTTTATGCGCGGCGAAGTGCCACCCAGGTTGCGCCTGCGGGTTAAAAATGACATGATTGCGCGAATTTTCATCCATCTGACGGGGCCGCCTGATGCTGTACATTTCAGCCGCTGACACTGCGTTTCACGCCCGTGCCAAGGCCATTCGCCCCCGCTTATCGTCACTCTTTCTCACCATGCGGTGAGGGTAGCGCACGCTCACCGCAGGACAACAGTAAGATCAGCGGTTTTCTGCTTTTACTGATGTCTGGCGTCCGGAGCTGATCCCAGCCAGACATTTTCGTTGGGCGAAGCCACCGCTTCGTCCGGGGCTTTTTACTCCCCTGAAACGGGTATTCGTGCTTATGAACTCACTGAAAATTGCCGTCAGCCGCGAGCTGCTCTCCACACTCTCAACCCACCGCGAGGTGATCTCCCTTGAGAGTACCGATTTCACGGATGTGGCGGCAGTCGTCATGACGGTAGCGGAGAGCCGCAGCGGCATTCTCGCGCTGCTCAAACGCACTGGTTTTAATCTGCCGGTCTTTCTCTTCTCCCGCGAACCGGTTACCGCGCCCGAAGGCGTGACGGCGGTGATTAGCGGGCGCGATCAGGAGTGGCTGGAGCTGGAAGCCGCCGCCTGTGATTATGAAGCGACGCTGCTGCCGCCGTTCTTCGATACGCTGCGTCAATATGTCGAGATGAAGAACAGCACCTTCGCCTGTCCCGGCCACCAGCACGGCGCATTCTTTAAAAAGCACCCGGCAGGCCGCCAGTTTTATGACTTTTTCGGTGAGAACGTCTTTCGCGCCGATATGTGTAACGCCGACGTGAAACTTGGCGATTTGCTGATCCACGAAGGCTCCGCCAAGCACGCGCAGAAGTTTGCCGCCAAAGTGTTTAACGCCGACAAAACCTACTTTGTGCTTAACGGCACCTCCGCTGCTAATAAAGTGGTGACCAATGCGTTGCTGACGCGCGGCGATCTGGTGCTCTTCGATCGTAATAACCATAAATCCAACCACCACGGCGCGCTGATTCAGGCCGGGGCGACGCCGGTCTATCTGGAAGCGGCGCGCAATCCGTTTGGCTTTATCGGCGGCATTGACGATCACTGTTTTGATGAAACTTATCTGCGCACATTAATTAACGATGTCGCGCCCGATAAGGCCAAACAGCCGCGCCCGTTCCGCCTGGCGGTGATCCAGCTTGGTACTTATGACGGCACGATCTACAACGCCCGCCAGGTGATCGATAAGATCGGCCACCTGTGCGACTACATCCTGTTTGATTCGGCGTGGGTCGGTTATGAGCAGTTTATCCCGATGATGGCCGACTGCTCGCCGCTGCTGCTCGATCTGAATGAGAACGATCCGGGGATCTTCGTCACCCAGTCGGTGCATAAGCAGCAGGCGGGCTTCTCGCAAACCTCGCAGATCCACAAAAAAGATAACCACCTGCGCGGCCAGGCGCGCTTCTGCCCGCACAAGCGGCTGAATAACGCTTTTATGCTGCACGCCTCCACCAGCCCGTTTTATCCGCTGTTTGCCGCGCTGGATATCAACGCCAAAATTCACCAGGGCGAGAGCGGGCGCAGGCTGTGGGCCGAGTGCGTAGAGCTGGGCATTGAGGCGCGCAAAGCGATCATCGCCAACTGCAAAATGATCCAGCCCTTTGTGCCGCCGGTGATCGGCGGTCGCCCGTGGCAGGATCATCCTACCGAGCTTATCGCCCGCAAGCGGCGCTTCTTCAGCTTTGAGCCGGGCGACAAGTGGCACGGTTTTGCCGGCTACGCCCAGGATCAATACTTTGTCGATCCCTGCAAGTTGCTGCTGACCACGCCGGGCATTGATGCGGAAACGGGTGAATACACCGATTTCGGCATTCCGGCGACCATTCTGGCGCACTATCTGCGTGAAAACGGCATTGTGCCGGAGAAGTGCGATCTCAACTCGATCCTCTTCCTGCTGACGCCTGCCGAAAGCGCAGAGAAGATGGCGCAGCTGGTGGCGATGATCGCCCAGTTTGAGCAGCATATTGAAGATGACACGCCGCTGGCCGACGTGCTGCCGACCATCTTTAACAAGTACCCGGTGCGCTACCGCGATTACACCCTGCGCGAGCTATGCCAGGAGATGCACGATCTCTACGTCAGCTTTGACGTTAAAGATCTGCAAAAAGCGATGTTCCGCAAAGAGAGCTTCCCGGCGGTGGCGATGAATCCGCAAGATGCCAACAGCGAGTTTATTCGCGGCAACGTCGAGCTGGTGCGCATCAGCGAGGCGGAAGGGCGCATTGCGGCAGAGGGCGCGTTGCCCTATCCGCCGGGCGTGCTCTGTGTGGTGCCGGGTGAAGTGTGGGGTGGAGCGGTGCAGCGCTACTTCCTCGCGCTGGAGGAGGGGGTTAACCTGCTGCCCGGCTTTTCGCCGGAGCTACAGGGCGTCTACTCGGAAACCGATGCCGATGGCATCAAGCGCCTTTACGGCTACGTACTGAAGTAATCACCGTGCCGCCTGGGATGCTTCTCAGGCGGCCGCACGGCGGTAAATGCGCCGCGGGTGACCAATCTTGCCATACTGCATCTCCACCGCCAGAAAGCCCGCTTCGACACAGTGTTCAAGGTAGCGACGGGTGGTGGTTTTGCTCAGCCCCGTTTCGCTTACCACCTCATCAACGGAAAAACAGCGCGCCTCGTCGTCGGCGAACAGCTTCTGCACCAGCGCCAGCGTGCTCTCTTCAATCCCTTTGCTGCCGTTATCCTGGCGGTAATTTTTCGACTGCAACTGATAGAGGGTGTCGACGTTCTGCTGGTCGACAATCTTCCACACCCTCTGCTGCTCGGTGAACTGCACAAAGCGCTCCAGCGACTGGCTTAAGCGCTTCCACGACACCGGTTTGAGAATGTAGTCGAAAGCACCGTTGCGGATCGCCTGGCTACAGGTGTCCATATCGCTGGCGGCGGTAATAAAGATCACCGAACAGTTAGCGTTGATAATCTCGGGGTCGCTAATCAGCGTGATGCCTTTGCCATCCGGCAGGTAGTTATCCAGCAGGATGAGCTGCGGCTGTCGCTGGCTAAGAAGTGTTTTCGCTTCCGCCAGCGATGACGCCATCCCCACCAGCCGCAGGCGCGGATGTTTACTCACCAGTTCAGCGTTGAGCTGCGCCAGCGTCTCTTCATCTTCGACGATCAGCACGTCTATCGGTTCATGTTGCATACATCTCATCCACGGTGGCGACGGGGCGCTGCGCGCTGCCCGTTTCAGGTATAAACAGAGAAAAGACCGTACCGCGCGGGGCGTTGGCCGAGACCTCGATCGAGCCGCCCGCCTGGGTGACATAGCTGGCGATCAGATAGAGGCCAATGCCGTGATCGCCGCGGCGTTTGGTGGTCACCCCGCGCTCAAAAATGCGATCGGCAATCGCCGGATCGATCCCAATGCCGCGATCCGCCACTTCAATGATCAGCTCCCGCTCGTTAAGCAGGATCAGTACATCAACCGGATCGTGCGGCAGGGTGGCGCGCTGGGTCGCTTCAATGGCGTTATCCAGCAGGTTGCCGATGATGGAGATCAGCTCCGCTTCCGCCAGCCCCCGGCATGGGCGATCCATGTGGCTTAAAGGATCGAAGTTTAGCTCCACGCCCTTCTCCCGCGCGCGCGCCGCTTTGCCCAGCAGCAGGCCGCAAATGGTCGGCGAGGTGAAGCGCGAAGAGATAAAGTCCAGCAGCTCCTGAGCGTGTTCCGACTGGGCCTGAATATAGTTCACCGCTTCGTCGTAACGCTCCATATGCAGCAGGCCGGAAAGGGTGGTCATGCGGTTAAGCTGCTCGTGGCGCATAATGCGCAGGTTGTCGGCATAGCGCTTCACCTGGCTTAACTGCGCGCTCAGGCTGTCGATCTCATTGCGATCGCGAAAGGTGATCACCCACCCTTGCAGGCTATCTTCGAGCATAATGCGCACCCGGCTGGCGATCACCGTCAGGTGGTTGAAGCGGCAAATCTCATCATGGGTGTCGCTCTCCAGCATCGTCCCGGCGGCAAAAAAGGGCACCGGCGCAATCACATCGCTAATCGCATGGCCCCGCAGGGCGCGGGTCGGCTGGCTCAGCCCGAGCAGCTTACGCGCCGCCTGGTTGATCACTTCAATGCGTGACTCGCTATCAATGGCAATCACCCCTTCGTAGATCGACTCCATCATCGCCTTCTGCTGGCGCACCAGCAGGCCAATCTCGCGCGGCTCAAGGGAGAAGATCTGCTTTTTAATGCTGCGGGTAAAAAACCAGGAGAAGACAAACAGCGCGACGAGCAGCAGCACGGCGGCAATAAAAATATTAATCACTTTGCCGAGGGTGATGGCATCCAGATAGCTGGTCAGATACCCAACCGAGACAATGCCAATCACCCGGCCATTATCATCAAAAATCGGCGCTTTACTGCGTAGCGAAATGCCCAGCCCGCCTTTGCGAATAGTGGTGGTGCTTTTGCCCTGTAATACTTCCGCGTTATCGCCGCCGACCAGCGTTTTTCCCACCACATCTTCATGTACGGAGTGAAATAGGTGCAGGCCTTTATTATCACCAATCACAATAAAGCTGGCGTCGCTGTGGGAAACCACTTTATGCATAAACTGATTAATGGCTGGAATATTCTTATCGGCAACGGAACGGCGTAAATTCGGAATAATCGCGATCTCTTCCGCCTGTATTTTCGCGCGTGCGCTCATCTCCTGATAGAGCTGGCGGCCGACGTCCTTGTAATAATAAACGCCCAGCAGGACGAACAGGCCGGAGAAGAAAAGCACCAGCGAGATAAACAGTTTGATTTGAAAGGAGACTTTCATAACGACACGCGCAGCAATAAGGAAAGGCTCAATGTACCACTTTTCCCACTATGCGTGAGCAGTTTGCGGGAAACTTGTGATCCCTTACACAGCGCATGTTGCTGTTGAAAAACAAGCCGTTACAACCTCCTGTTACGATTTGTTATTAAGTTGTATTTCCTTTTAAAAAAACCATAAAAACCACGGCAATAAATAAGAGCCGGCTCACGCAAAATAGAAGAAACCATAAAAACCATAGATGCCTTAAAAACTCTGGTTTTATTATGCTTGCCCTCACATAAAGTGCGTATTTAGCCCACTACGCTGTAAGCACAAAATAACGAAGGGGCTTAATTATGAGCACAACTGACGATTCATTCTCTGTACCCGGAAAGTCGCGAACGCTTGATAAGACATCACTGAAAGATAAGTGGTGGCACATTATGGATAGCTGGAAAGTCGGGATTATTCCGCTGCCGCTGTTTCTGCTGGCGGGGGCATTAATTGCCGTCGACTGCCTGGGCGGTAAATTGCCGAGCGATATCGTAGTCATGGTCGCTACGCTGGCCTTCTTTGGCTTCGCCTGCGGCGAGTTTGGTAAGCGGCTGCCGATTGTTGGCAAGCTGGGTGCGGCGGCGATTTGCGCCACCTTTATCCCCTCGGCAATGGTCTATTACGGCCTGCTGCCGGATGTGGTGGTCGAGTCCACCACCAAGTTCTACAAATCGACCAACATTCTCTATCTCTACATCTGCTGCATTATTGTCGGCAGCATTATGAGCATGAATCGCACCACGCTCATTCAGGGCTTCCTGCGCATCTTCTTCCCGATGCTGTGCGGTGAAATCGTCGGCATGCTGGTCGGCATGGGCGTTGGCATGGCGCTCGGCATGGAGCCGTTCCAGGTCTTCTTCTTTATCATTCTGCCGATCATGGCAGGCGGTGTGGGCGAAGGCGCGATCCCGCTGTCGATTGGTTACGCCACGCTGCTGCATATGGATCAGGGCGTTGCGCTGGGGCGCGTGCTGCCGATGGTGATGCTCGGCGGGCTGACAGCGATCATTATCTCCGGCTGCCTGAACCAGCTCGGTAAACGCTTCCCGCACCTGACCGGTGAAGGCCAGCTGATGCCTAACCGCAGTAACGGCGACGAACCGGCCTCTGCGACCCCGGCCTTCTCCGGTAAAACCGATGTCACGACCATTGCTGCAGGCGCGCTGCTCGCCGTGCTGCTCTATATGATCGGTATGCTCGGCCACAAACTGATTGGCCTGCCCGCACCGGTCGGCATGCTGTTTGTCGCAGTGCTGATTAAGCTCGCCCACGGCGTCTCGCCGCGCCTGCTGGAAGGTTCGCAGGTGGTCTACAAATTCTTCCAGACCTCGGTCACTTACCCGATCCTCTTCGCCGTTGGCGTGGCTATTACGCCGTGGGAAGAGCTGGTTCACGCCTTCACCATCAACAACCTCCTGGTGATTGTCAGCACCGTCTCCGCGCTGGTCGCGACCGGCTTCTTCGTCGGTAAAAAGATCGGTATGCACCCGATTGATGTCGCCATCGTCTCCTGCTGCCAGAGCGGGCAGGGCGGCACCGGCGACGTCGCCATTCTTACCGCAGGTAACCGTATGAGCCTGATGCCGTTCGCACAGATCGCTACCCGCATCGGTGGGGCAATTAACGTCTCCATCTCGCTGCTGGTGCTCGGCAACTTCCTCGTCTGATTCAGGAATTACAGGAACTGATATGAAACTCGCAAGCTTTGTTCACCAGGGTATCCGCAGCTACGGCATCGTCAGCGCGGAAGGCATCGTCAACCTCGGCCAGCGCCTGGGTGACCGCTACGCTGATTTAAAAGCGCTGCTCGCCGCCGACGATGGTCTGGCGCAGGCCGCGCGCTACAGCGAAGAAGCCGCCGATCTACGTTTCGATGAGATCGCCTTTCTGCCGGTGATTGATAACCCGGGGAAAATCCTCTGTGTCGGGATGAACTACGCCGAAAAGCGCAAAGAGTTCGACCAGCACAACCCGGCACCGACGCTGTTTGTGCGCTTCGCCGATTCGCAAACCGGCCATAACGCGCCGGTGGTGAAACCGCGCCACTCCAGCGAGTTCGATTACGAAGGCGAACTGGCGGTGATTATCGGTAAAGGCGGGGAGAATATTGCCCGCGAAACGGCCTTAAGCCATGTGGCGGGTTACAGCTGCTATATGGATGGCTCCGCGCGGGACTGGCAGCACAGCTGGTTTACCGCCGGGAAAAACTGGCGGCAGACCGGGGCATTTGGCCCGTGGATGACCACCGCCGATGAGATCCCCGACCCGCACACACTCGCCATCCGCACCTGGCTCAATGGCCGTATGGTGCAGGATGACACCACCGCCAGCATGATCCACAAAGTTGCCGAGCTTATCGAATACATCAGCACCTTCACCAGCCTGACGCCGGGCGATGTGATCATCACCGGTTCACCGGGGGGCGTCGGGAAAAAGCGCACCCCGCCGCTGTTTATGAAGGCGGGCGATCGCATCGAAGTGGAGATCGAGAAGATCGGGCATCTCAGCAATGTGATCGTGGAAGCGCCGGAGCAGGCGCTGGCGGCAGCGCACTAAGGACGAAGGCCATCTGATGCACACACGACCCTCCATCGACTTCCGCATTGCGGAAGTCAACGGTAACACGCCCCGGCTTGAGCGCATCCGCTCGCTGTTAGCCGACAGCGGATTAGGCATGGACAGCGACATCACGACCTTCGTTGAAGCCTGGTCGGGAGAGCAACTGGTGGGGTGTGCAGGCCTTGCCGCGAACGTCATCAAATGCGTGGCGGTTGATGCGCAGCTTCGCGGCGAAAACCTCAGCGCCCGGCTGCTGGCGGAAGTGGAGAACCTGGCGCTGGCGCGCGGCCACTTCCACCTCTTTCTCTGCACGCGCCCCTGCAACCGGGAGCGCTTTCAGCACAGCGGCTTCTGGCCCATCGTCCAGAGCGGCAATAATGCGGTGCTGATGGAGAACACGCCGTCGGGCATTGAGCGCTACTGCCGCTCGCTGCGGGCAAAGCGGCTGGCGGGTAAGCGCATTGGCGCCATCGTCATGAACGCCAACCCCTTTACCCTCGGCCACCGCCATCTGGTGGAGCAGGCGGCAAAAGCCTGCGATGCCCTGCATCTGTTTGTGGTGCGCGAAGATGCCTCGTTTTTCCCCTTCGCCGCGCGGCTGAAGATGGTGAAAGCGGGCGTGGCGCATCTGGCAAATGTCACGGTGCATGAGGGCTCACAGTACATCATCTCCCGCGCCACCTTTCCGGCCTACTTTCTGAAAGAGACCGGCAAAGTGCAGCAGGCGTGGAGCGAAATCGACCTGCTGATCTTTCGTAACCACATCGCCCCGGCGCTCGGCATTACCCACCGCTTTATTGGCAGCGAACCCTTTTGCGCGGTGACCCGCCAGTACAACAACACCATGCACCAGATGCTGGCGGGCGCGGTTGAGGTGGTGGAGATCCCACGCATTAAAGCCGCAGGCACGGCGATTTCGGCGTCCGAAGTGCGCCGTTTATTAAAAACACACCAGTTTTCCCGCATTCGGGAAATCGTACCGGATACCACTTTCGCGCACCTTGAAGCTCATTACAGCGTGGAAGTCGCTTAAAAATCAGGACTAATAACTATGAAAATTGTACGGGAGGCGCTGGCGGGAACCCTCGAATCCAGCGACCTGATGGTGAAAATCGCCCCTACCGACGGTGAGCTGGAGGTGGTGGTGCGCAGTGAAGTGATCAAGCAGTTTGGCGATCAGATCCGCCGCGTGGTGAATGAGACGCTGCGCGCGATGGAGATCCGCCAGGGCTTAATCATCATTGAAGATAAAGGCGCGCTGGATTGCGTGATCCGCGCCCGTCTGCAAAGCGCCTTGTTGCGCGCTGCGGAAGAGAAGGAGATCGCGTGGGGGACATTGTTGTGAAAAAACTTCGTCGTAGCATGCTGTTTCTGCCGGGCGCTAACGCCGCCATGCTTTCCACCGCCTTTATCTACCGCCCCGATTCAATCATGTTTGA
This sequence comes from Kosakonia sp. Marseille-Q7440, assembly GCF_965119485.1. Lineage (NCBI taxonomy): Bacteria > Pseudomonadati > Pseudomonadota > Gammaproteobacteria > Enterobacterales > Enterobacteriaceae > Kosakonia > Kosakonia sp. Marseille-Q7440. The sequence goes on from NZ_CBCPLT010000002.1 coordinate 890,046, forward strand.
CCTCGAAGATGCGGTGGCGCTACGCGAGAAAGACACCGCGCGCCTGCTGGTCTTTCATGCTCTGCAACATCCGATGTATCAGGATATTGAAACCGTGGTACGCATCAACCCGCTGAATACCCCGTTTGGCCTGCCGGATCTCGAAGCGGTAGTGCGCGCCGGCGTTGATGTGGTACGCCTGCCGAAAACCGACAGCCCGGAGGATATTTACGAACTCGAACGTCACCTGGAGCGCATCGAGCTTGCCTGCGGGCGGGAAGTGGGATCAACCCGCGTGATGGCGGCGATTGAGTCGGCGATTGGCGTGATTAACGCCGTGGCAATTGCCCGCAGTTCGCAGCGGCTGATCGGTATTGCGCTGGCGGCCTTCGATTACGTAATGGATATGCAGACCGAGCGCGGCGACGGCACCGAACTCTTCTATGCGCGCTGCGCGGTGCTGCACGCCGCCCGCGCTGCCGGTATCGACGCTTTCGACGTGGTGTGGTCAGACGTCAATGATGAAGCCGGGTTCATGCGCGAAGTGGAGCTGGTGCGCAAGATGGGCTTTAACGGCAAATCGCTGATTAACCCGCGCCAGATTGACCTGCTGCATAACGCCTATGCGCCGACGCAGCAGGAGGTCGATCACGCCAAAGTCGTGATTGAAGCGGCAGAGGAGGGGGAGCGCAACGGCCTTGGCGTCGTCTCCCTGAACGGCAAAATGATCGACGCCCCCATTATTAACCATGCGCAGATGGTGCTGGAACGCGCGGCGGCGTCCGGCGTGCGTCGTTAAGGAGAAAACCATGAACCAAACCGAGCTGCTTCACGTCAACTTTCCCCATCTGCGTGAATTAAAACCCTTCGATACCGCTCACAGCGCCACGCCGTGGCTGGCGGATGATGACGCCAGGCTAAACCGTAAACTCTGCGCCTCGCTGGAAGAGGCGATTGCGCGCAGCGGCCTGCGCGATGGTATGACCATCTCTTTCCATCACGCCTTTCGCGAAGGCGACCGGGTGATCAATACCGTGGTGGCAACCCTTGCGCGCCTCGGCTTCAAAAACCTGACCCTCGCCTCCAGTTCGCTGATGACCTGTAACGATGAGCTGATTGAGCATATTCAGAGCGGCGTGATCGGCAAAATTTACACCTCCGGCATGCGCGGCAAGCTGGCGGATGCCATCTCCCACGGGCTGATGAAGGAGCCTGTGCAGATCCACTCCCACGGCGGGCGGGTAAAACTGTTGCAGGATGGCGAGCTGAGGATCGATGTCGCCTTTCTCGGCGTGCCGTGCAGCGATGCCTTCGGTAACGCCAACGGTACGCAGGGGAGATCCTGCTGCGGCTCGCTCGGCTACGCGATGGTTGACGCTGAATTTGCCGATAAAGTGGTGCTGCTGACCGAAGAAGTGGTGCCGTTTCCCAATATGCCCGCCAGTTTGAGCCAGGATCGGGTGGATCTGATTGTCAAAGTGGAGAGCGTGGGCGATCCGGCGAAAATCAGCGTCGGTGCCGCGCGCGTCACTAGCAACCCAAGAGAGTTGATGATTGCCCGCTATGCGGCGGATGTGATTGAGCACTCCGGTTACTTCCGCGACGGCTTTTCAATGCAGACCGGCTCCGGTGCGGCATCGACTGCGGCGACCCGCTTTATGGCCGAGAAGATGGAGCGCCACGGCGTAAAAGCCCGTTTCGCCCTCGGCGGCATTACCGGCAGCCTGGTCGAACTGCATGAGAAGGGGCTGGTTGAGAAGCTGCTCGATACCCAGTGCTTTGACGGCGAAGCGGCGGCTTCGCTACGCCGTAATCCCAATCATGTGGAGATCTCGACCAACGTTTACGCCAACCCCGGCGGTAAAGCGGCAAGCTGCGACCAGCTGGACGTGGTGATCCTCAGCGCGCTGGAGATCGATATCGATTTTAACGTCAACGTGATTACCGGTTCGGATGGCGTGATGCGCGGCGCGTCCGGCGGCCACTGCGATGTGGCAGCGGCGGCAAATCTGACCATTGTGGTTGCCCCACTGCTGCGCAGCCGCATTCCGACGGTGGTGAAGCGCGTGACCACCCGCCTGACGCCGGGGGAGAGCATTGACGTGCTGGTCACCGACCACGGCATTGCGGTCAACCCGGCGCGCCCGGAAGTTCGCGAACGTTTAGTGGCGGCAGGGCTGAAAGTGGTCGATATCGAGACGCTCTATCAGCGGGCGATTTCGCTTACCGGCGAGCCAAAACCGATCGCCTTTACCGACCGGATTGTCGGGGTGATCCGCTATCGCGACGGCAGCGTGATTGACGTTGTGCGCCAGGTAAAAGAGGAGGAGCTATGACCACGATGACTCCCGAGCGTACCGGTGTCAGCCTGGAGGCGCTGCTGGCGGCGAAAGAGAACCGCGCCGCGCGGCAGGCTGACTGGCTTCGCCACTATCAACAACCGATTATCTCCCTGACGCTGGTTACCCCGGGCGCGGTGAAAGATACGATGCGCTATCGCAACACTATGGGCGTGGCGTTACAGGCCTGCGACCAGATGCTGTGGCAGCGCGGCTGGCAGATGCTCGACCGCCAGGTGCTCTGGCTGCCAACCGGGGCAGAAGCGATGTGGTGCGTGGCCCATCCGGCGGCGGAGTTGAAAGCGCAGTGCATTGAGCTGGAGCAGACCCATCCGCTCGGCAGGCTGTGGGATTTTGATATCTTCTGCCCGCAAAACGGCCAGGTTGGCCGCCATTCACTGGATCGCAGCACCCGCCGCTGTCTGGTGTGCGATGAACCGGCGCACAGCTGCGCCCGCTCCCGCCGTCATCCGCTGGATGAGGTAGTGAGCCGCGTTGAGGAGCTGATCAATGGCTGGTTTACCCGCGACTAAACCCGTGGTGGCTTTTGTGCCTGCGCTGGCGGCGCGGGCGCTGCGCATGGAGCTGGATCTCACCCCGAAGCCGGGGCTGGTGGACAGGGCAAACAGCGGCGCGCACCGCGATATGGATTACGCGCTGTTTCTCGCCAGTATCGACGCCATTACGCCGTGGTTTGCCCGCTTCGAGCAGGCGGGTTTTGATAATGCCCATAAACCGGCGGCGGCGCAGTTACGGCTGATTCGACCGATGGGGATTGCTTGTGAGCAGGCGATGTTTGCCGCCACCCACGGAGTGAACACCCATAAAGGCGGCATCTTCTCACTCGGGCTGCTGTCGTTTGCGGCCGGGCGGCTGCGGAGGCTGGATTGGCAACTGAGCGCGGATGCGCTTTGTGATGAGGTAAGCGCGATTTGCCGCGGGCTGGTGGCGCGCGAGCTTGCCGGGCGGGCGCAGGCGATCACGGCCGGGGAAAAGCAGTTTCGCGACTATGGCCTGACCGGCGCGCGCGGCGAGGCGGAGCAGGGGTTTATTACCGTGCGCCGTGCGGTGTTGCCCTTCTGGCAGCAGGAGCAGGGGGAGCGGCGCTTGCAGCACGCGCTGCTCAGGCTGATGGCGGTTAACCGCGACAGCAACCTGGTGTCGCGCGGCGGCCTGGCGGGGCTGCGTTATGTGCAGGCTTATGCGCAGCAGCTATTAGCCACCGGATGGGAGAAAGATGATTTACGCCAAATGGATCAGGCGTTGATTGCGCGACATTTAAGCCCCGGCGGTAGCGCCGATCTGCTGGCGGTAGCGTATGTGCTGGCGATGATCCCGTAACCCGCCAAGGTATCCGATGGTTCCGTAGGCCGGATAAGGCAACGCCGCCATCCGGCAAAATGGCACCGTGCCGGAAGATGTGGTTTCGTAGGCCGGATAAGGCATCGCCGCCATCCGGCAATGGGTACAAATGCCTGATGGCGCTGCGCTTATCAGGCCTACGGACGTGCATCGATTATGTGTCAGCGCCGACATACCTGAAGAGGCTGTTTCGTAGGCCGGATAAGGCAGCCGCCAACCGGCAATGGGTACAAATGCCGGATGGCGCTGCGCTTATCAGGCCTACAAAACTTCGCTTATCAGGCCCACAAAATGATACCCATAAAAAACCCGGCGCTCAGGCCGGGTTTTCTGTTTACGCTTTCTGCGTCACGCCAGATGGCTCGCGCACATGCTTGTACTTAAACAGCATCACGAAGGCGACGGCCAGCACCAGCGAGTAACCGGCGAAGATCAGCCATACGGTTTTCCAGTCGGTAAGACCGGCGGTGGTGTACATCTCCACCACTTTGCCGCTCACCATCCCGCCGAGGATACAGCCGAAACCGTTGGTCATCATCAGCAGCATACCCTGCGCGCTGGCGCGGATTTCCGGGTTTACCTCTTTCTCAACAAACACCGAGCCGGAGATGTTGAAGAAGTCGAAGGCGCAACCGTACACGATCATCGACAGCACCAGCAGCACGGTGCCGAACGGCGTTGGGTCGCCGTAAGCGAACAGACCAAAGCGCAGCACCCAGGCGAGGATACTGATCATCATCACGTTCTTAATGCCGTAACGGCTAAGGAAGAACGGAATGGCGAGGATAAAGACGGTTTCTGAAATCTGCGAAATCGACATCATCACCGACGCGTGGGTAACGATAAAGCTGTTAGCGAACAGCGGATTCGAGTCGAAGCTGTGCAGGAAGGTGTTGCCGAACATATTGGTGATCTGCAACTCCGCGCCCAGCAGCATGGAGAAGATAAAGAAGATCGCCATACGTTTGTTTTTATACAGCGCAAAGGCATTCAGGCCGAGCATCTCCACCCAGGTCTGCTTCTGCTTGCTGTTAGCTACCGGAATGTGCGGCAGCGTCAGCGCAAACACGCTCAGCAACAGCGACAGCGCCGCGCCAATGTAGAGCTGCATATGGCTTAACTCAAAGCCGGAGAAGCTCACCGCCCACATGGCGAGGATAAAGCCGATGGTGCCCCAGATACGAATCGGCGGGAAATCGGTGACGATATCGTGCCCGGCAGATTTAAGACGGAAATAGGAGATGGAGTTCACCAGGCTCAGCGTCGGCATATAGGCCAGCGAGTTGAGCAGAATAATGGCAAACATCGCGCCCGGCGTGGTGACGCCTGCGGCGATAAACAGCGTGATCGCACCGACCAGATGACAGAGGGCATAAACCCATTTTGCGCTGAGCCACTTATCGGCGACGATGCCTAAAAGGGTTGGCATAAACAGCGAGGCGATACCGAGGGAGCTGTAGACCGCGCCGACTTCCGCGCCCTGGAATTTCAGGGTCACGATCATGTAAGAGCCAAGTGTCGTCAGCCAACTGCCCCACAGGCAGAACTGCAGAAAGATGATCACTTTCAGCTGCAGCTTAAGATTCATGCTTTTTTCCTCGCAAAGGAGACGGTTGTCGTTGTAATGGGCAGATATACTGCGATTTGTGGCGGCACTTTATCACTTTGCGGCGGCGTTGTTTGTTACGTACGACAGAAAAATGCAATCTTCGTCTGATTGCATTCTTATTAAGTGATCTTGATCACGCTTTTACGCAACCGATTGCGAGGGCCAGAAGGCGGGCTTATGCCCTTTTACCTGCAAAGGTAAAAAGGCATAAACCACAAGGGGCGTTAATTACGACGGTAGGTTTTCTGTGCGGCGTTCACTTTGTAGAGATAGCGGCGTGATTCAGCAGAAGGGTGGCGCGTGGTAAGCGTTTCATACACATCGCCCGGCGACATGGTATTGATGATATTCGCCGCCTGCACTTTATCCGCCGAGAAGACGCGTAGCACGCTGCCCGCGCCGCCGTTATAGGCGGTGATCACCGCATAGCGCCGTGAGGTCGGGTTGCTGATACCGCCAAGATAGATATTGTTAAGCATCGCCAGATAAGCGGTGCCGGTATCAATATTGCTCTGCGGATCGAAGAGATAGCTGCGGTCCGGCGTGCCGGATTTACCCTGCGCGCGGAAGACATCTTTCCCGGCGCTGTGCTGCACCACCTGCATCAAACCGAGCGCATCGGAGCGGCTCACCGCATAGGGGTTGAAGGAGGATTCCGTCTGCATAATTGCCAGAATCAATGACTCTTCGACGCCATACTTATGCGACGCTTTGCGCACCATGCCCATATATTTATGCGCACGTTTATCGAGGTGGTTCGGCACCAGGTTAATGGTGATGCTGGAGATCACGCGGATGCCGCTGGTGCGGGTTTTCAGCCGCGTTTGCAGCAGATAGTCGGCATATTTTTCCGCGCGCCACTGCCAGCGAATCGCTTCGCCGTTGTTATCCAGCACCTGGCCATAGAGGAAGGGCTGTTTGGAGATGGTAATGTCGTCGGTGTCGGAGTAGAGATCGATAGAGCCGGGATCGTCGCCCATCAGCAGCGTTTTAACGATCGCCGCGCGCAGGTGCGCCGCCGGATCGGTCGCCGAGATGGTCTCAACCGTAATCGTCCCTTCATCAAAGTTGATGTGGCTTCGCGTCTGGTACTGATCGGTATACTTAACGTAATCCTTAGGGCCTGCGATCAGTACTTCGTTAAAGCCCCATAAATTCTCAATATTGTGGGCGAACTGGCCCATCAAAATGTCAAAACCGTTGGTGTCTTTGATCCAGGCTTCGTTGTAGTCTTCGCCGGATTTATTAGAGCTGGAACAAGAGATCAGCAACGGCGCGATCATCGCTAGCGCTAAAAATTTTTTCATCATTCCGGATGCAGTTGTGTTTGATTACAGCGCCTGAGACGCTCGCGAACCGGCAATGCCTTCCCTGGATTTATGGCACTGCCGGCGGGTTTAAACCACGACGCCTATTTTTTTTCTTGTGGCGTGTAGCCTTCAATGTGCACGTCTTTGCCTTCAAACAGGAAATTGACCATCTCCTCTTCCAGCAATTTACGGTGCTCGACGTTCATCATGTTGAGTTTCTTCTCATTGATCAGCATCGTCTGCTTCTGCTGCCACTGCTTCCAGGCCTCTTTCGAGATCTCGTTATAGATGCGTTTACCCAGGTCGCCCGGATAGAGCTGGAAGTCTTGCCCTTCCGCTTCGCGTTGCAGGAAGGTACAAAAAATGGTTCTGCTCATAATCATTCCTCTTTTTGCGCGCCACTAAGATGCTGCTTCGGCGCGTAATTGCTGTATCAGGCGTTCCACCGGAGCCGCCAGACCGACGGATGGCGGTTGCGCTAAGTTATACCAAAGACCTGCGCCTTCATCCATGCACGCGGCAAAGGAGGACACAGGAAGCCACATCGGCACAATATCGAGGTGGAAATGGCTAAAAGTGTGGCGGAACGCGACAAGTTGGCTGAGAGTATCCGCGCTAATCCCTCTTTGCGCCAGCCAGTCGCGCAGCGCCGCTTCATCGCCAAACTGCGGGAAGCAGAAGAGGCCGCCCCACAGGCCGCTCGGCGGGCGCTGTTCAAGATAGACCGCGCCCTCATGCTCCATCAGCAGCAGATAACCGGTGCGCTCGGGCAGGATCTGCTTCGGCTTTTTACCCGGGTAGCTGCTCCAGCTGTGCGTGGCGTAAGCGATACAGCCGCTTTGCAGCGGGCAGAGTTCGCACTTCGGTTTTGAGCGGGTGCAGACCATGGCGCCAAGATCCATCATCGCCTGGTTAAAGCGCTCGACGCCTTTCGCCGGTGTCACCTGTTCGCTTATCTCCCATAGCCGTTTCTCAACCTCTTTCTTACCTGGCCAGCCAGCCACCGCATAACAGCGGGCCAGCACGCGCTTAACGTTGCCATCGAGAATCGGAAAGTGCTTGCCGAGGGATAAAGAGAGAATCGCGCCCGCCGTCGAGCGGCCAACGCCTGGCAGCGCGGCAACTTCTTCGAAGGTTTCAGGAAAACGGCCATTGTGCTGCGTGGCGATCTGCTGCGCGGCTTTATGCAGATTGCGCGCGCGGGCGTAGTAACCGAGCCCGGTCCACAGATGCAGCACTTCATCCAGCGGCGCGTTGGCTAAATCGGTCACCGTCGGGAAGCGCGCCATAAAGCGCTCGAAATAGGGGATCACCGTTGCGACCTGGGTTTGTTGCAACATCACTTCTGACAGCCATACTTTGTAGGGCGTCTTTTCAATTTGCCAGGGCAGGGTTTTCCGCCCAAATTTGTCGTACCAGTCCAGAACCTGGGCTGAGAATTGAGACGCTTGCATGGTCACCAGAATCGCTTTATCAGGGGCGAAGATTGCAGCACAGCGGCGATGCACTGTAAACCGGAACTTTCCGGTGCTTGCATCATGCCATGAACTTTGGATAATGCCCGTTTCCTGAACACTCTCACGAGCAGAAAACTTTATGAATAACGACGTCATTTCACCGGAATTTGATGAAAATGGCCGCCCGCTGCGCCGCATTCGTAGCTTTGTCCGTCGCCAGGGGCGTCTGACGAAGGGTCAGCAGCACGCGCTGGACAATTACTGGCCGGTGATGGGCGTTGAGTTTACCGAACAGCCGCTCGATTTTACCGCGCTGTTTGGCCGTAGCGCGCCGGTAACGCTGGAGATCGGTTTCGGCATGGGCGCTTCGCTGGTCGAAATGGCGAAAACTCGCCCGGAGCAGGATTTCCTCGGCATTGAAGTGCACTCGCCGGGCGTCGGTGCCTGCCTCTCTTCCGCTCACGAAGAGGGCGTCGAGAACCTGCGCGTAATGTGTCACGACGCGGTAGAAGTTCTGCACACCATGATCCCGGATAACTCCTTAAACATGGTGCAACTCTTTTTCCCGGACCCGTGGCACAAAGCGCGTCATAATAAGCGCCGTATTGTGCAGGTACCCTTTGCCGAGCTGGTGAAGAGCAAGCTCAAGCTGGGCGGCGTGTTCCACATGGCGACCGACTGGGAAGCCTATGCAGAACATATGCTGGAGGTGATGAACTCCATCGACGGGTATAAGAACCTGTCGGCCAGCAACGACTATGTGCCGCGCCCGGAATCGCGCCCGGTAACGAAATTTGAACAGCGTGGCCATCGTCTTGGTCACGGTGTATGGGACTTAATGTTCGAGAGGGTGAAATAATGGCAAAGAACCGCAGCCGTCGCTTGCGTAAAAAAATGCATATCGACGAATTCCAGGAAGTGGGTTTCTCCGTCGCGTGGCGTTTCCCGGAAGGTACCACCGAAGAGCAGATCGACAGCACCGTTGATAACTTCATTAAGCAGGTGATTGCGCCGAATAAACTGGCGTTTGATGGCAGCGGCTATCTGGCGTGGGAAGGGTTAATCTGCCTGCAAGAGATTGGCAAATGCACCGAAGAGCATCAGGCCCTTGTGCGTAAGTGGCTGGAGGAGCAGAAGCTCGAAGCGGTACGCACCAGCGAACTTTTCGACGTCTGGTGGGACTAAACAAACATAAGGGCCAGCATCTGCTGGCCCATTTTGTCTCTACAGGAGTTAATAGAATGCGTAAAACGCTGCTGGCGGCAACGCTCACCCTTACAGCTTTCGCGGCGCAGGCAGATTATCAGTGCAGCGTCACGCCGCGCGACGATGTGATTATCAGCCCGCAAACCGTGCAGGTGAAGGGCGAAAACGGCAATCTGGTGATCACGCCAGAGGGCAATGTGATGTTTAACGGCAAACAGCCGTCCCTTAGCGCTGCCCAGCGTGAGCAGGCAAAAGATTATCAGGCCGAGTTACGCAGCGCCCTGCCGTGGATCGACAACGGCGCGCTGACTCGCGTGGAGAAAAACCGCATTGCGCTGGATAAGATCATCGTCAAAGAGGTGGGGGAGAGCAGCAGCATGCGTAACCGCCTCACCAAACTCGACGCGCAGCTCAAAGAGCAGATGAATCGTATTATCGAGCATCGCAGCGACGGCCTGACGTTCCACTACAAGGCCATTGAACAGGTGCGCGCCGACGGTCAGCAGCTAGTCAACCAGGCGATGGGCGGCATTCTGCAGGACAGCATTAACGAAATGGGCGCGAAAGCGGTGATGAAGAGCGGCGGCAACCCGTTGCAGAATGTGCTCGGCAATCTCGGCGGCTTACAAACCTCTATCCAGAACGAATGGAAAAATCAGGAAGCTGACTTCCAGCAGTTTGGCAAAGATGTCTGTCAGCGCGTGGTTTCACTCGAAGAGAGCCGCAAAGCGTTAACCTCCTCCCTGAAGTAACTTTTCACGGCGGCTTTTTTCTGCATCCACAAAAAAGTCGCCGTTTCGCGAAATATATTCTTAGTTGTTTAACTTCTGTTTATTTTTATCCCTCGCGCTATCCCATTGCGCAATAATCTAATTACGCTGATGTTTTATACACGCCGTCGCTACTAATAAATGGTTTAAGATAAAAGCAACTACTAACGCTCTCTTTCTACCTACCATATCTTGGGGTTTTACTTAAGATATAAATCTTTTTCGTGAACAGCGTACCATTTTCATACTTTCAGAATGTTCTTGTTGATGCTAATATCGCCGCCTCAATTACGGATATCTCTCCTGCATAAGTAATCTATGTCATCAATAAACTTACAGCCGCGAAGCGACGCTTCGTTTTATGAAGACTCTGCTCTTAACCTTAAAAAGAATGAGGTTGATCTGCTTTATCTCTTCAGCCTTTTATGGCGAGGCAAAAAATTCATTATTGCGACCGTGATACTTTTCGCCGTCTGTGGCTTCTTTATTAGCGCGTTATTGCCGCAAAAATGGACCAGCCAGGCCGAGATTACGCCGGCGGAAAAGATTCAGTGGGCTGAACTGCAGCGCGCGTTAATGACCCTGCAAGTGCTTGATGTGAAGAGCTCCGTTTCGCCGGATGATGTCTATAACCTCTTCCTGAAGAAATTTGCTTCACAGTCGTTGAAAGAGGAGTTCCTGGCGACATCTCCGCTGGTGCTGGGCCAACTTGAGCAGAGCAATCTCGATCAGTATGATTTGCGGCGCGCACTGGCGCTGGTGGCTGGCAATCTCAAAATTACCAATAACGATAAATCGGGAAGTCCTACAGATACCCCGTACGCCTCATGGTCGCTCAGTTTCACCGCGCCAAAGGCCGTTGAAGCGCAGCAGGTGCTGACAGATTACATCAACTTCATTACCGCCAAAGTGGTGAGCGAAACGCTTGAAACCGTGCGTAACGATATTGAGTTGAGGAAAAACGTCGAGAAAAATGTGCTGGAGATGGATCGCGCCCGCATTGCCAACGTTCACGAGGCAAAATTAAAGCGTCTGAATTACTCGCTTGAAGTGGCGAATGCTGCTGGCATCAAACGTCCGGTCTACAGCAATGGCCAGGCGGTACAGGATGATCCGGACTTCTCTATTGCGCTGGGTGCTGACGGTATCTCTGAAAAACTGCGCATCGAGCAGTCGATGAAAGATTTTACCGAGCTGAATGCAGACTTCCGTAACCGTGAGTATCATCTGGCACAGCTTGAGAAAGTGAATATTAAAGATGTAGAGTTCTCTCCTTTTAAATATCAACTTTCACCGTCGTTCCCGATGAAAAAAGATGGCCCGGGTAAAGCCATTGTTATCGCGCTGGCGATCATTCTTGGCGGCATTATCTCCTCGGGCATCGTCTTATTGCGCCACGGGATGCAGCAGCGACAATTGCTGTAATCTTGTTCTGTAAATAATCACACCGCTAAAATAATTAAGGGGAAATAATATTTCCCCTTAATTTTGTGTCTCAGTTCATGTTACTCATTAAGAAACAACTCAAGCAATGAATTGAGGAACAGCTTACCGTGCTCGGTAATCTGCCAGTGCGTTGCGCTCTCGGTCAGATAATTGAGCGCCAGTGCCTGCTCAATTTGCGGACGAATGATCTCTTCATCCAGCCCGGTATATGCGGAAAACTCTGCCCGCGGGGCTGCCTCCAGCAGGCGGAAACGGTTCATAAAGAATTCGAACGGTTTATCCTGCTCTTCTACATCATGCTGCTTATCAAGGTAATTTCCCTGCATATAGCCGCGTGGATGACGCGTTTTCGCCGTACGCAAAATGCGCCCATCCGCGAAGGTCACTTTGCCGTGCGCACCGCAGCCGATACCGAGATAGTCGCCAAAGCGCCAGTAGTTCAGGTTGTGCTGGCACTGATAGCCCGGTTTGGCATAGGCCGAGGTTTCATACTGCTGATAACCGGCGGCCGTCAGGATCTGGTGTCCCTGCTCGAAGATATCCCACAGCGCGTCGTCATCCGGCAGCACCGGCGGGCGCGAGCTGAAGAGCGTATTGGGTTCGATAGTAAGCTGATACCACGACAGATGCGGCGGGTTTAAGGCGATGGCCTGGCGCAGGTCGTCGAGCGCTTCGTCAACGGATTGATCCGGCAAGCCGTGCATTAAATCGAGGTTGAAGCTGCGCAGCCCCAGCCCGCTTGCCAGACGTGCGGCACGCCTGGCTTCTTCGGGGCCGTGAATACGCCCGAGGCGCTGCAACTTGGTTTCGCTGAAACTCTGCACGCCTATTGAGATACGGTTCACACCGGCGCGCTGGTAGTCGGCGAAGCGGTCAGCCTCAACGGTGCCGGGGTTCGCCTCCATGGTAATTTCCGCATCACTCGCCAGCGGCAGACGCGCGCGAACGCCGTCAAGCAGGGTCTGCATCGCCGGGCCGGAGAGCAGACTTGGCGTACCGCCGCCGATAAAGATGGTCTTTATTTCCCGTCCCTGGGCGTAGGCGGCATCACGATCCAGATCCGCAAGCAGATGCTGGACATAGTCGTCGTGCGGCACTTCACCCTTCAGCGCGTGGGAGTTGAAGTCGCAGTAGGGGCACTTCTGCACGCACCAGGGAATGTGGATATAGAGACTCAGAGGCGGCAAATCAGCCATTACGCATTGCTTCCAGTAACAGGGTTAACGCCTGACCGCGATGGGAGAGGGCACGCTTCTCGTCGCGCGTCAGCTCCGCGGCGGTTTTGCCTTCGGAGGGGACGAAAAAGATAGGATCGTAACCAAAGCCGCCGCTGCCCGCAGGCGCGTGGGCTATAACGCCAGGCCAGCTACCGTGGCACACCAGCGGTGTCGGATCGTCGGCGTGGCGCATATAGACCAGTACACAGTGGAACTGCGCCTGGCGCTCGCCGTCCGGCACGTTTTGCAGCGCATCAAGCAGCTTTTCCAGGTTCTGTTGATCGCTGGCTTCAAGGCCAGCGTAGCGTGCGGAGTAGATCCCCGGCGCGCCGCCCAGCGCATCGACTGCCAGCCCCGAATCATCGGCAATGGCCGGTAAGCCGGTCACTTTTGCCGCATGGCGGGCTTTCAGAATGGCATTTTCAATAAAGGTCAGCCCGGTCTCTTCAACGGATTCGACGCCCAGCTCGGTTTGTGCGACCACATCGAGGCCGAAATCATTGAGCAGCGAGGCAAGCTCGCGCACTTTACCGGCATTACCGGTGGCGAGGACAACTTTTTGCATAGCGGATCCTAATTTATCAGCGCCGCGACTTCCGTCGGGATCTGTTGCGGATGAACGATTTTAATCTGTTTATGGCGGCCCAGTTCGCCCTTTTCGATCAGCACCTGGCTTTTCGCGACGCGGAACTGTTTAGCGAGAAATTTCACCAGGTGCGCATTGGCCTGGCCATCCACTGGCGGGGCGGTGATGGCGACTTTTACTTCGTCGCCATGCAAACCGATAATTGCGTCGCGGCTGGCTTTCGGCTGAATATAAAGCCGTAAAACCAGCCCGTCCTGAAAGGATTCAACGGCACTCATAGTGCCATCCACAGCCCCGGCAGCAGCATATCACCGGTGGATTGCAGCAGTTCAGCAATCCCCATATTGAGCACATAGAGCAGCAGTACGAGGATCATCGGCGAGAAGTCGATGCCGCCCATTGCCGGCAGCAAGTTGCGGATCGGGCGCAGCAGCGGCTCGGTCAGCTGAACCAGTGCGTACTCAACCGGGCTGCGACCCTGGCTGACCCAGCTCATGATTGCCATTACCAGCAGCACCCAGAAAATCATCAGGCCGATGGTTTTGACCAGAATAAGCAGAGCGGATATCCAGATAATCGGCTGCAAGGTGACCACCATAAACAGCACGATCGCCTTGATAAAACTCAGCACAAAAGCGACCAGCAGCGACGCGCTGTCGAGCGGCCCCATCGCCGGGATAATGCGGCGCAGCGGCCCGACAATCGGCTGGGTGGCTTTAACGACAAATTGCGAAAAAGGGTTATAAAAATCACAGCGTGCCCACTGCATCCAGACGCGCAACAGCAGAACCATGGTGTAGAGTTCAAGCACTGTTGAGAGCAGGAAAGTCAACGTCTTCATGGCGTTCCTCAGTTTCTCTTACTTTTTTGTGTAATCGCGCGCACCAAAAATGGCGGTACCAATGCGCACCATCGTACTGCCCGCCGCGATGGCTGCGGACATATCATCCGTCATGCCCAACGACAGGGTATCGACTGTTGAATAGCGCGTTTTAAGCGCCTCAAATGCTACAGCCATTTGCCGTGCCACGGCAAACTGCCGTTCGTACTCCGCTTCCGGTGCCGGGATCGCCATCAACCCGCGCAGGCAGATGCCCGGCAGTTCAGCGAGTTGCGCGGCAAGCTCATCCAGTTCGCTCAGGGCGATACCGGACTTGCTCTGCTCATCGCTGATGTTGATTTGAATAAGAACATTTAGCGGCGCGCGCGTTGCCGGGCGCTGCTCGCTAAGGCGGCTGGCGATGCGCAGACGGTCGACAGTGTGGCACCAGTCGAAGTGCTCCGCTACCAGACGGCTTTTGTTGGACTGCAACGGGCCGATAAAGTGCCACTCCAGCCCGCTGATGCCCGCCTGCTGGAAGTGCTGGATCTTCTCCACCCCCTCCTGCACATAGTTTTCGCCAAACGCACGTTGTCCGGCGTCGATCGCTTCTGCGACGTCGCTCGCAGGCTTGGTTTTACTCACTGCAAGTAACGTAACTTCTTCTGAAGCCCGGCCGCAGCGTGCCGCCGCGGCGGAGATTTTGTCCCGGACCTGTGCCAGGTTATGCGCGATATCGTTCATGATTCCAGGATGGCGTAATGGATATAGAAGAAATAGTGGCGCTTAGTGTAAAGCATAATGTCTCGGATCTACACCTGTGCAGTGGTTGTCCACCGCGCTGGCGACAGCACGGACAGCTTACCGCTGCGCCTTTTGACCAGCCCGACATCAGTGCACTGCTCAGCGGGCAGCTGACCTCCCTGCAACAGCAGCAGTGGCGCGAGTCGAGGCAGGTGGATTTTGCGCTCACCACCGCGAGCGGCAGGCGGCTGCGCGCAGGCGCGTTTGCCCGCCACGGCGGCATATCATTAGCGCTGCGCCTGTTGCCACAGCGCTGCCCGCAGCTTAGCGATATCTCTGCTCCGGCGGCGCTGACTGAACTGCTGGCGCGGGAGAACGGCCTGATCCTCGTTACCGGCGCGACCGGCAGCGGTAAATCGACAACCCTTGCGGCGATGGTGCAGCACCTCAATCATCAGGCCGGGGGGCATATTGTGACGCTGGAAGATCCCATTGAGTTTGTACACCAGAGCGGCAACAGCCTGATCCAGCAGCGCGAGATAGGTCAACACTGCGCCTCGTTTGCCGACGGTCTGCGCGCGGCGCTGCGCCAGGATCCGGATGTGATCCTGCTTGGCGAGTTGCGCGATAGCGAGACGATCCGCCTGGCGCTGACCGCCGCCGAAACCGGGCATCTGGTGCTGGCGACCCTGCATACGCGCGGTGCGGCACAGGCCGTCGAGCGGCTGGTGGACAGCTTCCCGGCGCAGGAGAAGGAGCCGGTGCGCAGCCAGTTGGCGGGGAGTTTACAGGCGGTGCTGGCACAGAGGCTAGAGGCGGATAAGCAGGGCGGGCGCGTGGCGCTGTTTGAGTTGCTGATTAATACTCCGGCGGTGGCGAACCTTATCCGCGAAGGCAAAACGCATCAGCTGCCCGGCGTGATGCAAACTGGGCAGCAGCAGGGGATGCAGACCTTCGCGCAGAGCCACCAGCAGCGGGTGCGCGAAGGGCATCTTTAGTGAAGATGTAGCGCGTAAACCGCGGGCAGCGCGCCCGCGGTAGCGATGATCTCCAGCCTGATGCTGCTCGCCGTAATGGGGCGGGTGAAACGGTGCTGGCAGACGGAGTGGTGATTATCATGCACCTCTGCCAGCAGCCACTCGTCGGCCCACAGGCGATAGTGCGTAATGCAGTGCGGCGTAACGGCGAGCGGGTGTCCCATCTGTACGGACTCCATGGCGTTATCGAAGTCGTTATCCTGCACCAGCGTCAACTGGCTAATCGTCTGCGGGCTCTCCCAGCGCCAGACGATCTCCGGCGCGGCGTCATCCAGCGCCGGGGACCAGGCGTTGATCTGCTGCTCGGGGCGCAGGCGGCCATTGAGCACATTCTGCATGCTCCAGGCGGCAATCGGCGGATCGCAGCGCAGGGCGGGCATGATCTGCGCAGGGTGGCGGCGAGGCAGCCAGAAGTCGAATTCGTCGACGCCGTAATCGCCATCGGCGACCTGGCGGGTGTGTTTAGCAACGCGCGCATTAAGGCTGTTAAACACCGTCATGATGCCCGGCAGACGCGTATCGGTAAGCGCGATCTCAACCTCTTCATGGGCGGCGAAGGCGAGAAAAACATACTGGTTGCGTTCGCTCTGCCACTGGAAGGTGATGGTCTGCTCGCCTTCGCCAGCGACGCTCAGTACCTGCTCCTCAAAGTGGCAATCGGGCGTGAAGTTACCGGCCCGCACGCTGCCGAGCAGCGAGACCGCAAGCGTCGTCGGCCGCTTTGCCCGCAGCCGCAGGGTGATGGAGGGCACGGTATGGCCCGCCGGGACAGGCAGCAGCAGTGCCATCCTCTCCGCCAGCGGATGCCAGTTGCCGTTGGGCGCGAGCGCCGTCAGGCTGTACTCGCTGCTGGCAGTGACGCTGGCACCTGCCGCCGGGTCGTTGAGCCACTGGCGCGGGATATAGCAGCCGTTAAGCTGCAACTGCTGTTGCAGCGCACCGATATGCTCACGCTGCGCCAGGGCCTGGGGTGTGAGGCCCCGCGCATGGCACAGCGCGGCGGCACGGCCCACCACCTCGCCGAGCAGGCCGCAGGTGCACATCACGCGGGCGCTACCGAAGGCGACGTGCGATGCGGAGATAATCCGCCCGGTCAGCAACAGGTTATCCAGCGAGCGGCTGTAGAGGCTGCGAAACGGGATAGTGTAGGTGCCTTTGCTGTGAAACTGACGGCAGCCGTCATGGGGGCTGTAGACGCCGTCCGCCGGATGCAGATCGATCGACCAGCCGCCATAGCCCACGGCGTCATAGTGGTCGCGCTGCTCGATAATATCCTGCTGGCTCAGCAGATGGTCGCCCACGAAGCGGCGGCTTTCGCGCTTGCCGGGGATCGCGCCGACCCACTCGATGGTCATCTTTTCCGCTTCCGGGAAGTGGCCGGAGTTTTTGATGTGATCCCACACGCCCCAGACGATCTTCCACAGCTCCCATTTGATCTCTTCGCTCTCATGCACGGTATCAAGACGCCCGCCCCACTCAAGCCACCAGAGATCGCAGCCGTTAAGGGTGGAGGTGAGGCGTTTATAACGTGGGATGGCGGTAATATCTTTCAGCGCGAAGGAGGGGGGAACAAAGTTAACCGGCCCGTCAGTCTGTTTGGTATAGAAATAGATGGAGTGGCCGAGCTTGTGGCCGAAGTTGTCGCCGGGTGCCATTTTCTCCCCGAGTTCCTCCGCTTCTTCTGCGCCCTCACGATATTCGGCACCCGCCAGATAGCCGAGCACGCCGTCGCCAGTGGCATCACAAAACTGTGCGCCGCTGACGGTATAAAAAGTCTCGTTGATCGGGTTAAAAGCCTTCACCTGAGTGATGGTCTGCGCCTCTTTTTCCACCTCAAACACGGCGGTATTAAGTAGCAGTGTCAGCCCCGGCTGGCTTCTGGCAAGGTCGAGCAGCACCAGGTCAAACATCACCGGGTTGCCCTCTTTGTTGCGCCAGAGGTTCTCCTCCATGATCTCGCCCATAATGCCGCCTTCTCGCGCCCAGCGGTTGTTGTTGCCCATATGCGATGTCGCGCCGTTTGCCCACAGGCGCACTTCGCTGGAGGCGTTGCCGCCGAGTACTGGCCTGTCCTGGATTAGCACGACCTCTAAACCGTCGCGCGCTGCCGCCAGCGCGGCGCAAAGCCCTGCCAGCCCGCCGCCCGCGACGACCAGATCGGCGTGCAGCTGCCGGGTCGGAAAAGCTCTGGCATCGGTGTGAGGAAAGATTTTCATTATCTTGTTTCCTTTTTGACTGACGGTAGAATCGTTTTTTCCAGCCAACTGAAAAGCGAACCCTGCAATGTCTTCTCAACCGAACCAAAGTCTGATTGATGGCATTCGCTGCCTGCAGTACCTCGTCTCCAGCGATCGCGCCATTGGCTGTCGTGAGCTGTCGCGTCTGATGGGCATTAACACCACCCGCGTAAACCGATTATTGATGACCATGGCTTCCATTGGCCTGACCATGCAGGATGCGCAGCGTCGCTACCTTCCCGGCCCCGGCATTCATGCGCTGGCGGCGCAGGCCATTCGCGGTTCGGCGCTCTTCTCCCACGCGCTGCCGCTGCTGGAAAACTACGCCCCGAAAGATATCGTCGTGGCGATGGGCGTGCTGTGGGAGGATCAGGTGATCTATATCTACCACTCTGAACCCGGCAGCCAGGTGAGCCAGGCGCTGGCCGGTTTCCATATGCTGCCTGCCTGGCAGTCGGTCATCGGCATGTCGCTGCTGGCGGCAGAGAGCGACGAGGCGCTGCAACAGCGCTTTACGCCGGAGCAGTGGCAGCAGCTTGGCCCGCATGTCGCCCAGCAGCGCGCGCAGGGGCATGTGGTGTGGCATCACGACGACGGTGAAGTGTCGATGGCGAAACCGCTTGGCGCCCACTCCGCAGCGCTCGCGTTTGCCGGTCTGTGGCAGGTTGACGATGCGGTTGTTGAGACGCGCTTAGACGCCCTGCACGAACTGGCTCAGCGCTTAACAGAAAAACCCTGATGGCCTTTATGTTTCTTTTATAGAAACATTTGCGGGAATGCAAAAAGCCTGGCTGGAAAGTGTGAGAAGGATCGGCAGAAAGCCGCGAGGCGATCGCGGCTAAGAGAAAAGAGAGGGGAGAACGGGCAGGGTTACGGGTGCAGCTCGAAGTAGCTTTCGAGAATAATCACCGCCGACGCTGAGTCGACGCTGCCTTTATCAAGGGCGCGGAATCCGCCGCGTTCAAACAGCCCAGAGCGCGCTTCAACGGTGCTTAACCGTTCATCATGCAGGATCACTTTTGCGCCAAAACGGCCGTGTATTTTATTGGCAAAGTTGCGGGCGCGGGCGGTGAGTAGCTGCTCGGTGCCATCCATATTAAGCGGCAAACCAACCACCACCGCTTCCGGCTGCCACTCTTTGAGCAGGTTTTCGATCCGCTTCCACTCCGGCGTGCCGTCCTGCGCTTTTAGCGCCGTCAGCGCGCGCGCCGTCCCGGTAATGCGCTGCCCGATGGCCACGCCAATGCTTTTGGTGCCAAAATCAAACGCCAGCAGTGTGCCGCTCATCAGGCGTGCCCCGCGACGCCCGGCATGGTCGAAATATCGATGCCGATAAGCTTTGCCGCTTCGCGCCAGCGATCGGCGATGGGGGTTTTAAACAGGATGTTGAGATCCGCCGGCGCGGTAAGCCATGCGTTATCAAGGATCTCCTCTTCGAGCTGCCCCTTATCCCACGACGAGTAGCCCAGCGCGACCATCACCTCAGCAGGCTGTTCGCCGGTGCCGAGCGTCTCCAGCACGTCACGCGAAGTGGTGACCACGGTGTTGTCCGAGACGCGAATGCTGGAGGCAAAACCGCCTGGCGGGGTGTGCAGGATAAAGCCGCGATCTTCCGCCAGCGGGCCGCCAAGCAGCACCGGTTTATCAAGACGGATCGCCGGGTCGCGATCGACGGCCTCGATTTTCAGTTTTTCAAGCACGCCCTCTACCGTCAGGTTTTCCAGCGGCTTATTGATGATAAGCCCCATCGCCCCTTCCTCGCTGTGCTCGCAGATATAGACAACGGAGCGCCGGAAGAGGGGATCCTGGAGAGCAGGCATGGCAATAAGAAAGTGATGCTGTAAATTCATTGTCAGAGGTTCTGTTCCTGGTTCAAAAAAGCGACAACGTAGTATGGGGGGAAAGCAGGGTGCTGTCACGAGATAAAGCGGGAAGGGCGCGGGCTCTCGCTCGCACCCTGTGTGGCACTTATTTAGCCAGACGTTTTTCGATAGCGTCCATCAGCATACCGGTGATGGAGACCGGGAATTCGGCTTCGATTTCACGGATGCAGGTCGGGCTGGTGACGTTAATTTCCGTCAGGCGATCGCCGATGATATCGAGACCGACGAAGATAAGCCCTTTGGCTTTCAGCACCGGCGCGACTTTACGCGCAATCTCCCAGTCGCTCTCGGTCAGCGGACGCGGTTCGCCGCGACCACCGGCCGCCAGGTTGCCACGGGTTTCTCCGCCCTGCGGCACGCGCGCCAGGCAGTAAGGCACCGGTTCGCCATCGACTACCAGCACACGTTTGTCGCCCTCTTTAATGGCTGGCAGGTAGTTCTGCGCCATGCAGTAGCGCGTGCCCAGTTCGGTCAGAGTTTCGGTGATAACCGAGAGGTTTGGGTCGCCCTCTTTGACGCGGAAAATGGAGGTGCCGCCCATGCCGTCCAGCGGCTTGAGAATAATATCGGTGTGCTTCTGCCAGAAGGCTTTCAGCCGCGCTTTATCGCGGGTAACCAGTGTTTCCGGCGTCAGATCCGGGAACCAGGCGGTAAAGAGCTTTTCGTTACAGTCGCGCAGGCTCTGCGGTTTGTTAACAATCAGCGTGCCTTTCTCTTCCGCGCGCTCAAGGATATAGGTCGCGTAGATATACTCGGTATCGAACGGCGGATCTTTACGCATCAGCACGGTATCGAGATCCGCCAGCGCGATATCCTGCTCGCTGCCAAATTCATACCATTTGTCGTAGTTCTGCTCGACGGAGAGGGTACGCGTGCGGGCGCGGGCTTCACCGTTAATCAGGTAGAGATCGGCCATCTCCATATAGTGCAGCTCGTAGCCGCGGCGCTGTGCTTCCAGCAGCATGGCGAAGCTGGAGTCTTTCTTGATGTTAATGTCCGCGATGGGATCCATCACGATGCCGAGCTTAATCATTCTGCTTCTCCTTTCAACCCAGGTCGCCGAAGCGAACCTGAAGCGCGGTGATGGCGGTAAGCGCCGTTGTCTCGGTGCGTAGCACGCGGGGACCTAACAAAATATCCGTAAACTGGTAGCGCGCGGTCATGGCGATCTCATCGGCGGATAGACCGCCTTCCGGGCCAATCAGCAGACGCACGCGCTCGACGGGCAGAGGCAAGGTGTTAATGCTCTGGCTGGCGCGCGGATGGAGGTTGAGCTTCAGACCGCTCTCCTCTTCGGCGCACCAGGCTTCGAGATCCATGGCCGGGCGGATCTCCGGAACACGGTTGCGCCCGCACTGTTCACAGGCGGCAATGGCGATCTTTTGCCACTGCTGCAGCTTCTTGTTCAGGCGTTCGGCGTCCAGTTTAACGCCGCAGCGCTCAGAAAAAAGTGGCGTAATGAGGCTTACGCCCAGTTCGATCGATTTCTGGATGGTGAATTCCATCTTTTCACCGCGCGACATCACCTGGCCCAGGTGAATGTGCAGTGGCGATTCTCGATCGTCCACTTCGCCGCGCAGCACGCTGACGCGCACGCTTTTTTTATCGGCATGGGTGATTTCTGCCTCGAAAACCTGGTTGGAGCCGTCGAAAAGCTGCACCGCCTGGCCCGGGCCCATACGCAGCACGCGGCCGACGTGGTTGGCGGCATCCTCGCTAAGGGCAATTTCACTGCCCGGCTGAATACATTCTGGGTGATGGATGCGGGGAATGCGCATGTTTTAGATCCGTTCAGATTACCGCCCCGCACGGCAGGGCGGATGTTAACAATGGCGCTAGTGTAGGTTAGCTCTTTCGCGCCATGCAAGCGCGCTGCACATACGGGTTATGGTTGCCCTGAACGGCCGCGATACGCTCATCGCGCGTGCACTCCCACGCAGTGACCGGATAGAGCTTATCCCACGCGGTGAAAAGCTGGGTTTGCTGGCGTGAGAGCGGTAGCTGGTATTGATCGCGCATATAGAAGTAGGTGCGGGCAATTGCGCCACGCGCGCGCGCCGGTGGTTCAGCCAGCTTCGCTTTAAAATCGACCTTCATCTCGCACTGGCCATACTGCCCTTCACCGCCGTTCCACTGGCTGTACATGAAGTTGCCGCGATCGCCATTCACCTCGCCCACGGCGGGTTGCAGGTTATGCATATCGCTCTCAATCTTGCGGTAGCCCGGATCCTTGGCGCACTGTTTGCGCCCGCCATCTTGCCAGCACTGACGCAGGTGGCCGAACTGCCAGGCCGGCATCACATGCTCCCACTCGATGCGGCTGGCGCGGTTCTCATTTTTTCGCACTTTATAGCCGCAGGAGGCGAGATCGACGACCCCTTTTTTGCCCTGCCAGTTGATTTTACAGCCGCAGTAAAAATCACCCGGCGCGTCAGCATTCACTTTCACACCGGCCGCTTTGGCCTGGGAAAAGTTGTTGATACCGTTGGCGGCCAGGGCAGGCACTGCCAGCAACGTGAAGAGAAAAGGTATAAAACGGAACATAGCGAACTCCCTGTCAAAACGAGCTCGCAACGTAGCGGAAGGTGCTTCCTGATGCAATCAGTTAGCGCATAAAACTTCTTAATGGATTCAGTTAGCCGCTTCAGCCATTAACGGCTCGCCGCAGCGCACGCAGCGGTAGATCGCCTCGCCGCGCACTACCCGATTATGGCGACGCAGGGTCAGCTGATGCTGCTGGCATTTACAGCGGTAGGGGAAGGTGTTGCGCCGCACCGATTCCAGTTCAAACTGATGCGTTCGTCGCGCAGGCACGCCGAGCACGCTCTCCATCATCCACTTCCACTCTTTGCCGTGCGGCGCAACGCGCCCGAACTCTTTCCACACCAGCAGATGCGCCAGCTCATGCGGAACCACTTCGTCAATAAAAGCTTGCTGGTTTTCCAGCAGCAGCACCGGGTTGAGGCGAATTTCGTAGTCGGCAAGCCACGCCGTACCGGCGGCAGTGCCGCGCTGTTGATAGACCAGTTTCGGTTCGGGGTACTCACGCTCCAGCTTCTGGTTAGCGAGGGCGAGTTTATCCCGCAGGCTACGCATAACAGCTTGCTGGAGGGCGATAGGGAGACGGGGTGTTTTCATAACTGCAGAGAATAGGATGGGCGGGACGGGAGTGCAATAAGCAAAAAAGGCTTCCTCCGCAGAGGAAGCCTGAAGGGTGTTAATCAGTCACGGGAACCAATTTCACGCAGCGGACGGCCACGCATCAGGTTGCGCTCGATGTGCTCCAGCGAAACGTGTTTGGTTTCCGGCACCAGCCACAGGGTGAGGAGGATGAACAGCACGTTCAGACCGCCGTACACCCAGAAGGTGTTGGCGTTGCCCAGCGTGTTCAGCATCGTCAGGAAGGTCGCGCCGACAATCATGTTGGCGATCCAGTTAGTGGCGGTGGAGAGGGTGATACCAAAATCGCGGCCTTTCAGCGGCTGGATTTCGGAGCAGAGTACCCAAATCAGCGGACCGGCGCTCATGGCGAAGCCGATGATAAACATCAGCAGCATGGCGACAGCGAAGTACTGCGCAGACGGCGAGTGGATGCCCATATGCAGCATCGTGCCGAGAATACCCATACCGGCGGCCATCACCATAAAGCCCAGCACCAGCGTCGGTTTACGGCCCCAGCGGTCCACCAGACCGATAGCGATAAAGGTGGCCAGCACGTTGGTCAGACCGACGATTACCGTTCCCCACATCTGTTCGGTGGTGTTGGTGTAACCCGCCAGTTCAAAGATTTTCGGCGCGTAATACATGATGACGTTCATGCCGGTGAACTGTTGCATGATCTGCAGCAGTACGCCGAGGAAGACCGCGCGGCGGAAGTTGCTGTTCTCTTTAAACAGCGCCCAGCCGGTCTGCTTCACTTTCAGGCTTTCGCGGATCTCATCCAGCTCGTTTTTCGCTTCGGCGCTGGTATCACGCAGGCGCAGCAGCACCCGTTCAGCATCGTTGAAGCGGCGTTTCGCGGCGAACCAGCGCGGGCTGTCCGGAAGGAAGAAGACGCCAATCAGCAGCAGCACCGCCGGAATGATGATCACGCCCAGCATCCAGCGCCATGCGCCGCTGTAGCTGAACGCAGTATCAGAAAGGTACGCGCCGAGAATACCGATGGTGATCATCAACTGATACATCGAAATCATACTGCCGCGGATTTTTTCCGGTGCGATCTCAGAGAGGTAGAGCGGAGCGGTATAAGAGGCGATACCAACCGCCAGGCCGAGCAGCACGCGTGAAACGATCAGGAACTCGACGTTCGGTGCGGCGGCAGAGCAGAGAGAGCCGATAACAAACAGCACCGCGCCGATCATCAGGCTCTTTTTACGCCCGAGACGCCAGGAGAGCCAGCCGCTGCCGACTGCGCCGACGGCAGCACCAAACATCATTGAGCTCACCACCCACTCCTGAGTGTGCGAGCTGATTTGAAAATCTTCCGTGATGAAGGGCAGTGCGCCCGCAATCACGCCAATATCCAGGCCAAAAAGTAATCCTGCCAGTGCTGCGAGGAAGCAGACAAAAAAGGTCATGGCCTTGTTGGAATGCTTCTGTTTCTTATTGTCAGGCATTATGCCCTCCATTCATGTCATTAATTTTTCGTGATAAACGTTAGGTCACTCATAAGCGAAAAGTCGTGATATGCATCACATGAGTGTAATCGGTTACATTTCGGGCAGGCCACGAATGTAAATAAAAGTGTTGAGGATTATAGGATTCTTGACAATGAATGGTTAATTGCAGGCCGTTATTTCAGACTAAACCGAAGCGTAATGTAACAATTATGACGCGTGACCGTTTCAACCGGTGAGAGAAGGGGAGGATTTCGTTGAGCGCCTGATGTAATCGCTTTCAAATGAAATAGTTACGGGCAGAGTGAGTATAGCTGTACAAATGGCATTGGATGGTCATAACATGCATAAAAACGAAAAAGGCCAGCGCGAGGCTGGCCTTGATAGCGGTGCGGTCAGTGGATTATTTCAGGCCGGCAGCATCGCGCAGCAGCGCGGCTTTGTCGGTTTTTTCCCACGGGAAAGATTCGCGACCGAAGTGACCGTATGCAGCGGTCTCTTTGTAGATCGGGTGCAGCAGATCCAGCATCTGAATCAGGCCGTACGGACGCAAGTCGAAGAACTCACGCACCAGCAGCGTTAACTGCTCGGTGGAGACCTTCTCAGTACCGAAGGTTTCAACCATGATCGAAGTCGGTTCTGCCACGCCAATGGCGTAGGAGACCTGGATTTCACAGCGGTCGGCAAGGCCAGCAGCAACGATGTTTTTCGCCACATAACGCGCTGCGTACGCTGCGGAACGGTCAACTTTCGACGGATCTTTACCGGAGAATGCACCGCCGCCGTGACGGGCCATGCCGCCGTAGGTATCAACGATGATTTTACGGCCGGTCAGACCACAGTCGCCCATCGGGCCGCCGATAACAAAACGGCCGGTCGGGTTGATAAAGAATTTGGTAGAGGCGTTCAGCCACTCGGTCGGCAGGATCGGCTTGATGATCTCTTCCATCACCGCTTCCTGCAGCGATTTCTGGTCGATATCTTCTGAGTGCTGGGTAGAGAGCACTACAGCATCAATGCCAACGATTTTGCCATCGTCGTACTGGAAAGTGACCTGGCTCTTCGCATCCGGACGCAGCCACGGCAGGGTGCCGTTTTTGCGCACTTCTGCCTGGCGTTCAACCAGACGGTGAGCGTAGGTGATCGGGGCTGGCATCAGCACGTCGGTTTCGTTGGTCGCATAGCCAAACATCAGGCCCTGGTCGCCCGCACCCTGCTCCAGCGGATCGGCACGGTCAACGCCCTGGTTGATATCCGGAGACTGCTTACCGATTGCGCTCAGTACGGCGCAAGAGTTGGCGTCAAAGCCCATGTCAGAGTGAACATAGCCGATATCACGCACGGTATTACGGGTGATCTCTTCGATATCCACCCATGCGCTGGTGGTGATTTCGCCACCGACCAGCACCATGCCGGTTTTCACGTACGTTTCACAAGCGACGCGCGCTTTAGGGTCCTGCTCGAGGATTGCATCCAGCACAGCGTCGGAAATTTGGTCAGCGATTTTGTCAGGATGCCCTTCAGAGACGGACTCGGACGTAAAAAGGTGTTTTGCCATAATAAATTTTCACCTGGTGTAATTCGGTTAGATCGAATTCTGTGTTCGGCTCTCTTCGCGGTGGCTACGCAAAGATGACACAAGAAGTCTGAGTGTTAATCGGTCTGGACGGATTAACATCTGGACGGCTATTTTAGGTTACTTATTCATCCCATTGCCAGCGTTTTTTGATGTATTCCATAACCTGAGGTCTATAGTGACGGAAAATTTTCCCGGCAAAGGGCTAATAACAGCTTTTTTATTTTGCTTTTTCACCCGGTTATCGGTATAAAACGCCGCGCGCGGCTCATCAAAAAAGCGCACGGCATCGCTGCTGTGTCGCCACTTCCAGCCGGGTTAAGCAGTGTATTTAATGGCTTTGGCTTGTCGCGGGTCGTCATGGCTTGCGTGGAGGTGATACGAAATAATGAACCGTCGTTTTCTGAATATTCTGCCGCGTCGTTCTGACGTGCACGCACTTCCCGTCATTCGCATCTCTAATCTGCAAACCAGCCGATGTTATCCCCATTTCGGCGCTTCTCAGGACTCCAGGGCCGGTAAGGCATTGTGATAACTGAACAAGGGCTCTCCTGAGTATCAGGAGTTTTCTCGTGGTTTCGCCGGGCTGTCATACTCGGGTCCGGACAGATGTTTTACTATCATATGAACCAGAAACCGGTCGCGCAGTCGGTGCTTTGGCATGTTATGCCGAAAATCATGGCTGTTTATGGGTTGTTATCGCTATGTGTCACTGCGATAGTAGTCAACTATTTCATCCCCGTGTCGCTTCGCCTTGCCAATGAGCAGCGTGACGTTCACAGGGTATACACTTTGCTTAAGTGAGGTTCGCAATGTCTGACGACATCTCTTCAGTTTCGCCTTCGTCAGCAGGCGAACACGGTGCACTACGTTCCATGCAGGAGGTAGCGATGAGCTCCCAGGAAGCCAGCAAGATGCTACGGACTTACAATATTGCCTGGTGGGGCAATAACTACTACGACGTCAACGAGCTGGGCCACATCAGCGTGTGCCCCGATCCGGATGTCCCCGAGGCGCGTGTCGATCTGGCACAGCTGGTGAAAGCGCGTGAAGCGCAGGGCCAGCGTTTACCGGCGCTCTTCTGCTTCCCGCAGATCCTGCAACACCGTTTGCGCTCGATTAATGCCGCCTTCAAACGCGCGCGTGAATCCTATGGCTATAACGGCGACTACTTCCTGGTTTACCCGATCAAGGTTAACCAGCACCGTCGCGTCATCGAATCCCTGATCCACTCCGGCGAACCGCTGGGGCTGGAAGCGGGTTCCAAAGCTGAGCTGATGGCGGTACTCGCCCATGCGGGTATGACCCGTTCGGTGATCGTCTGTAACGGCTATAAAGACCGTGAATACATCCGCCTGGCGCTGATTGGCGAGAAGATGGGCCATAAAGTCTATCTGGTGATCGAGAAGATGAGCGAAATCGCCATCGTGCTGGAAGAAGCCGAGCGCCTGAACGTTATTCCGCGCCTTGGCGTGCGAGCGCGTCTGGCATCGCAAGGCTCCGGAAAATGGCAATCCTCCGGCGGTGAAAAGTCGAAGTTTGGCCTGGCGGCGACGCAGGTGCTGCAACTGGTTGAGATCCTGCGTGAGCGCGGTCGTCTGGACAGCATTCAGCTGCTGCACTTCCACCTCGGTTCGCAGATGGCCAATATTCGCGATATCGCCACCGGCGTGCGTGAATCAGCCCGTTTCTATGTTGAACTGCACAAGCTTGGCGTAAATATTCAGTGCTTCGATGTCGGCGGTGGCCTGGGCGTGGATTATGAAGGTACCCGTTCGCAATCCGACTGCTCCGTTAACTACGGCCTGAACGAGTACGCCAACAACATTATCTGGGCGATTGGCGATGCCTGCGAAGAGCACGGTTTGCCGCACCCGACGGTGATCACCGAATCGGGCCGCGCGGTCACCGCGCACCATACGGTGCTGGTCTCTAATATCATTGGCGTTGAGCGCAACGAATACACCCCGGCTATTCCGCCAGCGGAAGACGCACCGCGCGCGCTGCAAAGCATGTGGGAAACCTGGCAGGAGATGCACGAGCCTGGGACGCGCCGTTCGCTGCGCGAGTGGCTGCATGACAGCCAGATGGATCTGCACGATATTCACGTTGGTTACTCTTCCGGCACCTTTAGCCTGCAAGAGCGCGCGTGGGCAGAGCAGCTCTACCTGAACATGTGCCATGAAGTGCAGAAGCAGCTCGATCCGAGCAACCGCGCGCACCGTCCGATTATCGATGAACTGCAGGAGCGTATGGCGGACAAGATGTACGTCAACTTCTCCCTGTTCCAGTCGATGCCGGATGCGTGGGGTATCGATCAACTCTTCCCGGTGCTGCCGCTGGAAGGGTTGAATCATGCGCCGGAGCGCCGCGCGGTGCTGCTGGATATTACCTGTGATTCCGATGGTGCTATCGATCACTATGTCGATGGCGACGGCATTGCCACAACGATGCCGATGCCGGAGTACGATCCGGAGAACCCGCCGATGCTGGGCTTCTTTATGGTCGGCGCCTATCAGGAGATCCTCGGCAACATGCACAACCTGTTCGGCGATACCGAAGCGGTTGACGTGTTTGTCTTCCCGGATGGCAGCGTGGAAGTGGAGCTTTCTGACGAAGGCGATACCGTGGCCGATATGCTGGAGTACGTGCAGCTCGATCCGGGCAAGCTGTTAACCCAGTTCCGCGATCAGGTTAAAGAGACCGGGCTGGACGATGCGCTGCAGCAGCAGTTCCTCGAAGAGTTCGAAGCGGGTCTTTACGGCTATACCTATCTGGAAGATGAGTAACCTCATCTCACTGCGTAAGCCGCAATGAAATTAATCCCCCTCCCGGCCCTGGCCCGGAGGGGATTTTTTTATCTGCGCTGACGGCGTAATAAAAAGGAGGCGAGCGCCTCCTTTATTCATTACTTGATGCCGTCTGCGGCCATACGGTCGCGAATGTGCTGGGCACGGGCTGCTGAGGCCGGGTGATCGTCAAACATTGAGCTTTGACGGCCCTGGTCCATCTTCGCCAGTTTTTCGAAGCTGGTGGCTAAACCAACCGGGTTGATGCCGCGCTTGCGCAGCAGATCGTAAGAGTAGTCATCCGCTTCCGACTCCTGACGCTGGGAGAACTGTGAATTGACCAGTTTTTCCCCGAGCGCGCCAAGCTGCGACTGGGACAGGCTACCAACCACGCCGCCCGCCGAGGCTGCCGCTGCGCGCACCGCATTGGTACCGAGCGCGACCTGCATCCCTTTCTTCACGTGGCCGAGCGCAACGTGGCCCATTTCGTGGCCAACTACCGCTTCGACTTCATTGTCGGTCATCATATCCATCAGGCCGCTGTAAACGCGGATGCAGCCATTCGCCATCGCAAAGGCGTTAACGTCTTTAGTGACATACACCTTGTAGTTCACCGGCTGGCCGTTGATGTTGTCGCCAAGGGCGGCGGCAATTTTGTTCACACGCTGGCTGTATTCGCTGCTTGCTGGTGCGATGGTCGCTTTACTGTCCATCTGCTTACAGGCGTCGTCACTCAGGGCAATAACCTGCGCATCGCTCAGGGTGTAAGCCTGAAAGGCTTCTGCGCCGGAGCTGAGAAAACCGTTTGAATCCATGTTCTGACAACCGGCAAGCAGGGTGGTCATTCCCAGAGCAAGGAGGGCTGGGCGAATTTTCATTTATTATCTTCCGCAATGATTGAGTCGTTTTTGCTCCGCCGTTCTTCTACACGAGAGGGCGGTGAGCGCCAGTATAAAGAAGAGAGTGTTGGACGGGCGAGGAGATTGCGCAACTTGCGAGCGGCTTCCAGAGATTTCTGAAGCGCAAAAGGATGCTCCATGTACATGATTAACCGCTTGGGTTACATTGTTGGCACTTTTTTCCGGCGTAGCCCAAAACGCGCTGTCGTCAAGTCGTTACGGGATTAGCCCTTAACAGTCCGATCTGGAGTCAAAATGTCCTCACGTAAAGAGCTTGCCAATGCTATTCGTGCGCTGAGCATGGACGCGGTACAGAAAGCCAAATCCGGTCACCCGGGAGCCCCGATGGGCATGGCAGACATCGCCGAAGTGTTATGGCGTGATTTCCTGAACCATAACCCGACGAATCCTGCATGGGCTGACCGCGACCGCTTTGTGCTGTCCAATGGTCACGGCTCGATGCTGATCTACAGCCTGCTGCACCTCACCGGCTACGATCTGCCGATTACCGAACTGCAGAACTTCCGCCAGCTGCACTCCAAAACTCCGGGTCACCCGGAAGTGGGTTACACCGCTGGCGTTGAAACCACCACCGGCCCGCTGGGGCAGGGGATTGCAAACGCAGTCGGTATGGCGATTGCCGAGAAGACGCTGGCCGCGCAGTTCAACCGTCCGGGTCATGACATTGTTGACCACTTCACCTACGCCTTTATGGGCGACGGCTGCATGATGGAAGGCATCTCCCACGAAGCCTGCTCGCTGGCCGGTACGTTGAAGCTGGGTAAACTGGTTGCGTTCTATGACGACAACGGCATCTCTATCGATGGCCACGTTGAAGGCTGGTTCACCGACGATACCGCAAAACGCTTTGAAGCCTACGGCTGGCACGTTGTTCGCGGCGTAGACGGCCACGACGCTGATGCCATCAAACGCGCCGTTGAAGTAGCACGCAGCGTCACCGACAAACCGTCGCTGCTGATGTGCAAAACCATTATCGGTTTCGGCTCGCCGAACAAAGCCGGTACCCACGACTCCCACGGCGCGCCGCTGGGCGACGCGGAAGTGGCGCTGACCCGCGAACAGCTGGGCTGGAAACACGCTCCGTTTGAGATCCCGTCTGAGATTTACGCGCAGTGGGATGCGAAAGAAGTGGGTCAGGCGAAAGAGTCTGCGTGGAACGAGAAGTTCGCCGCTTACGCGAAAGCGTTCCCGGAGCTGGCCGCTGAGTTCACTCGTCGTATGAAAGGCGATATGCCGGAAGATTTCGCGGCGAAAGCCAACGAGTTCATTGCCAAACTGCAAGCGAACCCGGCGAAAATCGCCAGCCGTAAAGCTTCCCAAAACGCTATCGAAGCGTTTGGCCCGCTGCTGCCGGAGTTCCTCGGCGGTTCCGCTGACCTCGCGCCTTCCAACCTGACCCTGTGGTCCGGCTCGAAAGCGATCAATGAAGATGCCGCAGGCAACTACATTCACTACGGCGTGCGCGAGTTCGGTATGACCGCGATTGCCAACGGTATCTCTCTGCACGGCGGTTTCGTGCCGTACACCTCCACCTTCCTGATGTTCGTCGAGTATGCGCGTAACGCGGTACGTATGGCGGCGCTGATGAAGCAGCGTCAGGTGCTGGTTTACACCCACGACTCCATCGGTCTGGGTGAAGATGGCCCGACGCACCAGCCGGTTGAGCAGGTCGCTTCCCTGCGCCTGACGCCGAACGTCAGCACATGGCGTCCGTGTGACCAGGTAGAGTCTGCGGTTGCGTGGAAATATGGCGTTGAGCGTCACGACGGCCCGACGGCGCTGATCCTTTCTCGCCAGAACCTGGCGCAGCAGGAGCGTACCGAGCAGCAGCTGGCTGATATCGCTCGCGGCGGTTACGTGCTGAAAGATTGTGATGGTCAGCCGCAACTGATCTTCATCGCCACCGGTTCTGAAGTGGAACTGGCCGTTGCTGCATGGGAACGTCTGACGGCTGAAGGCGTGAAAGCGCGCGTGGTCTCCATGCCGTCTACCGACACCTTCGACAAGCAGGATGCTGCTTACCGTGAATCGGTGCTGCCGAAAGCGGTCAGCGCGCGCGTGGCGGTGGAAGCCGGTATCGCCGACTTCTGGTGCAAATACACCGGCCTGAACGGCGCGGTTGTTGGCATGACCACCTTCGGTGAGTCTGCGCCGGCAGAGCTGCTGTTCGAAGAGTTTGGCTTCACCGTGGATAACGTGGTCGCCAAAGCGAAAGAGCTGCTGTAATCCTCATTACCCGGTAGCGTTTCGCTTACCGGGCCTGCACTATCCCGTGCCGGAGCAGGCGTCATCGCCCTCCGGCACGTCTACGTTATGCCCCCGCCACGCTCTCCTTTTTTTACTGAACGCTCTTAAAGCACCCATGATCTATGTGTAAAAAATATACTGGATATCTATCCAGTAAGTTGTATACTATTTCCTCACCTTAACTGATGTGAGTTTGAGTAAGGAGTGAACATGCTGATCTCTGGTGAACATCTCAATTCGCAGGCTGCCGCGTCGACCATCAGCAGCCGCGAAATCGCGAAGCTGACGGGCGTAACCCATGCCGAAGTCAAACGGATGGTTAAAAGCCTGGAAACTGCGCAACGTCTTTCCCAGCCGGTAAGTGCCAATGCTTACGAGCGCGAGGGCGAAATGCGGCAGGAGTTTTTGCTCAATAAGCGCGACTCACTGTTGACGGTTTCACGCCTTTCTCCGGCTTTTACCGCCGAAATGCTCGATCGCTGGCAAGAGCGCGAAAAAACCGTCGGCCTGCCGGATTTTACCAATCCTGCCGCAGCGGCACGCGCCTGGGCGGAGCAGTATGAAAAACGCCAGCGTGCGGAAGCGCAGCTTGCCATTACCGCGCCTAAAGCGGAGTTTTTCGACCAGTATGTGCGGGTTGAAGAGTCGCTCGGTTTCCGCCAGCTGTGCAAAATGCTGCGCGTGAAAGAGCCGCAGTTCCGCCGCTTTTTGCTGGAGCGCAATATCATGCAGCGGGTTAACGGCGCGCTGATGCCGCCGCAGTACCATATCGATGCGGGTTACTTCACCGTGCATGGCGGCGTGGGCGAAAACAGCCACAGCTGGTCGCAGGCGCGCTTCACCGCGAAGGGCGTCAAATGGGTGGCCGATCTGTGGGCGAAAGAGCTCTCTTCGCAGCCGGTTGAGATGCCGCGTGCGGATCGCACCGAACCGCAGGTGCCTGAGCGCAGCTGGTTTTAAGCCGCGTTTAGCGCACGGCGTTTTATCGCAGTAGTGGGGGAGTGAAACGGGTTCAGAGTAGCCCTCATCAGCCCGATCGATTTAATGGTTCACAACACACTCTCCCGTCTGATAAACCAGCATGGACGCTTTTCTCTCCCCTTGGTTCGCTTTTCTGGCTCTCAGCTAAACCCTGCCTTTTCCCGTCAATTATTCCAGCAAAAATGTGATGCAAGTCAGATTACTGGCGAATCCGTCTGGACAATCATTCCTTTTATTCCAGCTTTCGCTTATTCTAGCTGAAGCGTTTCAGTCGGCTAAATGTTCGACAAATAAGCAAACAGACGCAGTTCAGGCAGGCGAGGATTCCCCTCTGGTGGCGACTGGATTACTCTGTCATCCACTTCAGGCGGGCTGGCCTTGCAGGAGAGTTATGAGCCTACGCATAGCGATTAACGGTTTCGGTCGCATCGGGCGCAACGTGGTTCGGGCACTATACGAATCAGGGCGTCGCGCCGAGATCACCGTGGTGGCAATCAATGAACTGGCGGACGCCGCGGGGATCGCGCATCTGCTGAAGTACGACACCAGCCACGGGCGTTTTTCCTGGGATGTGCGCCAGGAGCGGGAGCAGCTATTTATTGGCGACGATGCCATTCGCATCCTGCACGAAAGCGAGATTTCAGCGCTGCCGTGGCGCGAGCTGGGCGTTGATATCGTGCTTGATTGCACCGGCGTTTATGGCAGCCGTGAAGATGGCGAAGCCCACCTGGCGGCAGGCGCGAAAAAAGTGCTCTTCTCTCATCCCGGCAGCAGCGATCTCGACGCAACCATCGTCTTTGGCGTGAACCACATGACGCTGCGTCCGGAAGATCACCTTGTCTCCAACGCCTCCTGCACCACGAACTGTATTATTCCGGTGATCAAACTGCTCGACGAGGCTTACGGCATTGAGTGGGGAACGGTAACGACAATCCACTCGGCGATGCACGATCAGCAGGTGATTGACGCCTATCATGCCGATCTGCGCCGTACACGCGCAGCCAGCCAGTCAATCATCCCGGTCGATACCAAACTGGCGGCGGGCATCTCGCGCATTTTCCCGCAGTTTAATGACAAATTCGAAGCGATTGCGGTGCGCGTACCGACCATTAACGTCACCGCGATTGATTTAAGCGTAACGGTGAAAAAGCCGGTAAAAGCGAGTGAAGTCAACCAGTTGCTGCAAAAAGCAGCGCAGGGAACATTTCATGGTATAGTTGACTATACGGAATTACCGTTGGTCTCAATTGATTTTAACCACGATCCGCACAGCGCCATTGTCGATGGCACGCAAACCCGGGTCAGTGGTTCGCACCTGATTAAAACCCTTGTGTGGTGCGACAACGAATGGGGCTTTGCTAACCGTATGCTCGACACAACGTTAGCGATAGCTGCAGTGAGTTTCAGGTAAGGCACGCGAGTGTCTACAAAACTTAAGAATCATCGAGAGGATTCACCATGTCTGTAATTAAGATGACCGATCTGGATCTGGCTGGTAAACGCGTTCTAATCCGTGCGGATTTGAACGTACCGGTTAAAGAAGGGAAAGTGACCAGCGATGCGCGTATCCGTGCTTCTCTGCCGACCATCGAACTGGCGCTGAAACAGGGCGCGAAAGTGATGGTAACGTCTCACCTGGGTCGCCCGACCGAAGGTGAATACAACGAAGAATTCTCTCTGCTTCCGGTAGTTAACTATCTGAAAGACAAACTCTCCAACCCGGTTCGCCTGGCAAAAGATTACCTGGATGGCGTAGAAATCGCTGCCGGTGAGCTGGTCGTGCTGGAAAACGTACGCTTCAACAAAGGCGAGAAGAAAGACGACGAAACGCTGGCGAAGAAATATGCCGCTCTGTGCGACGTCTTTGTGATGGACGCCTTTGGTACTGCGCACCGCGCGCAGGCTTCTACTCACGGTGTCGGTAAATTTGCTGATGTCGCGTGCGCAGGCCCGCTGCTGGCAGAAGAGCTGGACGCGCTGGGTAAAGCGCTGAAAGAGCCGGCTCGCCCGATGGTAGCTATCGTTGGTGGCTCTAAAGTCTCTACCAAACTGACCGTGCTGGACTCCCTGTCCAAAATCGCTGACCAGCTGATCGTTGGCGGCGGTATCGCTAACACCTTCGTTGCGGCCCAGGGCCATAACGTTGGTAAATCCCTGTACGAAGCGGATCTGGTTGATGAAGCCAAACGTCTGCTGAGCACCTGCGATATCCCGGTTCCGACCGATGTGCGCGTGGCAACCGAGTTCTCCGAAACCGCTAACGCGACGCTGAAATCCGTTAATGACATCAAAGATGATGAGCAAATTCTGGATTTGGGCGACGTTTCCGCACAGAAACTGGCTGAAATCCTGAAAAACGCCAAAACTATTCTGTGGAATGGTCCGGTTGGCGTCTTTGAGTTCCCGAACTTCCGTAAGGGTACTGAAATCGTGGCGAACGCCATCGCTGACAGCGACGCGTTCTCCATCGCAGGCGGCGGCGACACGCTGGCTGCTATCGATCTGTTCGGTATCGCTGACAAGATCTCCTACATCTCCACTGGCGGCGGCGCATTCCTCGAATTCGTGGAAGGCAAAGTTCTGCCGGCAGTAGCCATGCTCGAAGAGCGCGCTAAGCAGTAAGATCAGCAGGGCGGGGTAACCCGCCTTAATTTCAGCGCGCTAAAAGGCACGCATTTTTCCAGGCCAAAGATACAGGACTACGTAACATGTCTAAAATTTTTGATTTCGTAAAACCTGGCGTGATCACCGGTGATGACGTTCAGAAAGTGTTCCAGGTAGCTAAAGAAAACAACTTCGCTCTGCCGGCAGTTAACTGCGTGGGCACTGACTCCATCAACGCCGTTCTGGAAGCCGCTGCGAAAGTTCGCGCACCGGTAATCGTTCAGTTCTCCAACGGCGGCGCGGCGTTCATCGCGGGCAAAGGCGTGAAGACTGACGTTCCTCAGGGCGCGGCCATTCTGGGTGCTATTTCTGGCGCGCATCACGTTCACCAGATGGCAGAACACTACGGTGTGCCGGTTATTCTGCACACTGACCACTGCGCGAAAAAACTGCTGCCGTGGATCGACGGCCTGCTGGACGCGGGTGAAAAACACTTCGCTGCTACCGGCAAACCGCTGTTCTCTTCTCACATGATCGACCTGTCTGAAGAGTCTCTGGAAGAGAACATCGAGATCTGCTCTAAGTACCTGGAGCGCATGTCCAAAATGGGCATGACCCTCGAGATCGAACTGGGCTGCACCGGCGGTGAAGAAGATGGCGTCGACAACAGCCATATGGATGCATCTGCTCTCTACACCCAGCCGGAAGACGTGGACTACGCTTACACCAAGCTGAACGCCATCAGCCCGCGTTTCACCATCGCGGCTTCTTTCGGTAACGTTCACGGCGTTTACAAGCCGGGTAACGTTAAACTGACCCCGACTATCCTGCGCGACTCTCAGGAGTATGTTTCTAAGAAACATAACCTGCCGCACAACAGCCTGAACTTCGTGTTCCACGGCGGTTCCGGCTCTTCTGCTCAGGAAATCAAAGACTCCGTAAGCTACGGCGTTATCAAAATGAACATCGATACCGACACCCAATGGGCAACCTGGGAAGGTATTCTGAAGTACTACAAAGATAACGAAGGCTACCTGCAGAGCCAGCTGGGCAACCCGAAAGGCGAAGACCAGCCGAACAAGAAATACTACGATCCGCGCGTATGGCTGCGTGCAGCGCAGACCAGCATGGTGACGCGTCTGGAGCAGGCATTTAAAGAGCTGAACGCAGTAGACGTTCTGTAATTTACGCCGCTCTTTTCCGAAAAGGCCCGCACTTTGCGGGCCTTTTTTATTGCGAATTCAATAAGCTGCTATTCGCCTGCAAATGTTAACTATTTGGCGAAAGCGCCTCTTTTTGTTTACCCTTTAGGGGGCTGTCCTTTTGGCAAGGGGCGTTTTTTCCGTTTTGGAACAATAGAAGGAAGCACAATATGGAAGATCTTCACGTTGTCGATAGCATCAACAACGCGGGCTCCTGGCTGGTAAATAACCAGGCGCTGCTGTTGAGCTATGCCGTAAATATCGTGGCGGCGATCGCCATCATCATCGTCGGTATGATTGTGGCGCGCGTTATTTCGAACGCCATTAACCGGGTGATGCGTGCAAGACACATTGACGCCACCGTTGCGGACTTCCTCTCCGCACTGGTTCGCTACGGTATTATCGCGTTTACCCTGATTGCCGCGCTGGGGCGCGTCGGCGTACAAACGGCGTCAGTGATCGCGGTGCTCGGTGCCGCCGGCCTGGCCATTGGTCTGGCGCTGCAAGGGTCGCTCTCCAACCTCGCGGCGGGCGTGCTGCTGGTGACCTTCCGTCCGTTCCGCTCTGGCGAGTATGTTGATCTGGGCGGCGTTGCCGGCACGGTATTGCAGGTGCAGATTTTCTCGACCACCCTGCGCACGCCGGATGGCCGCATTATCGTCATCCCGAACGGTAAAATCATCGCGGGCAACATCATTAACTTCTCCCGCGAGCCGGTGCGCCGTAACGAGCTAATTATTGGCGTGGCCTATGATTCGGATATCGATCAGGTTAAAAGCCTCATCACCGAGATTATCCAGGCCGATGACCGTATCCTCAAAGACCGTGAGATGACGGTACGCCTCAACGAACTGGGCGCGTCGTCGATCAACTTTGTGGTGCGTATCTGGAGTAAAAGTAGCGATCTGCAAAACGTCTACTGGGATGTACTGGAGACCATCAAGCGCCGTTTCGACGAGGAAGGGATCAGCTTCCCGTTCCCGCAAATGGATGTAAATTTAAAACAGGTTAAAGAACAACCTGTCGAGTAAGCACAAGGCCGACACTGTCGGCCTTTTTTATATCTGCCGTTATTAGCCCGGTTAATGGCAGATTAAAATTATCAATTTTACCTAATAATTCCTGCGCGTTATAGTCAGCTTCCTGCAATAAATCGAATGGATATTTAACGTGTTATCTTATTATTTACAAGGGCTTATGTTGGGTGCTGCGCTGATTTTGCCGCTGGGGCCGCAAAACGCGTTCGTGATGAACCAGGGGATCCGTAGGCAGTATCACATCATGACGGCGCTGCTCTGCACTCTGAGCGATGTTGCGCTGATTTGCGCTGGCGTCTTTGGCGGCAGTGCGTTACTGATGCAGTCGCCGTGGCTGCTGGCGCTGGTTACCTGGGGCGGCGTGTTTTTTCTGCTGTGGTACGGCTTTGGCGCGCTGAAAACCGCTTTTGCTCGTGATATCGAGCTGGAAAATGCGCAGGCGCTTCGCCAGGGGCGTGGGCAGATCATCGCCACCATGCTGGCCGTTACGTGGCTCAACCCCCATGTTTATCTCGATACCTTTGTGGTGCTCGGCAGCCTTGGCGGGCAGTTAGCGGAGATGCCGAAACGTTGGTTTGCCCTCGGCACCATCAGCGCCTCTTTTCTCTGGTTCTTCAGCCTTGCGCTGCTGGCCGCCTGGCTCGCGCCGCGTTTGCGCACCGCCACGGCACAGCGGGTTATCAATAGTCTGGTCGGCCTGGTGATGTGGTTTATCGCGCTGAAACTGGCGGCGGAAGGTGTGAACCATTTGCAAGGATTATTCAGTTAAGGTAAGTCCGATGGACAATCAGGCGTAAGTGGCTAAGCTTGCTGCCAGGCGTCCGTGCACGGGACGTAATTGAGTAACATGGAGGAGTACCTGTGAAACGTAAAGTGATAGCCCTGGCGGCAATGGTAGGTTTCAGCGCAATGGCGGTACAGGCCAGTGAATTGCCGGATGGCCCGCACATTGTCACAACGGGTACGGCAAGCGTGGATGCGACCCCCGATATCGCCACCCTGGCGATTGAAGTGAACGTCGCCGCGAAAGATGCGGCCTCAGCCAAGAAGCAGGCGGACGATCGCGTTGCGCAATACCTGAGCTTCCTTGAGCAAAACGGCATCGCCCGTAAAGATATCAACTCAGCGAACTTACGCACCCAGCCCGATTACGACTACCAGAACGGCAAAAGCATTCTGAAAGGCTATCGCGCTGTGCGCACCGTGGAAGTGACGTTGCGTGAGCTGGATAAGCTTAACTCACTGCTTGATGGCGCGCTGAAAGCGGGTCTGAACGAAATCCGCTCCGTTTCGCTGGGCGTTGCGCAATCTGAATCCTTCAAGGATAAAGCCCGTAAGGCGGCGATTGATGACGCGACCCGTCAGGCGCAGCAGCTGGCTGCCGGTTTCAATGCCAAACTCGGCCCGGTCTACAGCGTTCGTTACCATGTCTCTAACTATCAGCCGAGCCCGATGGTACGCATGATGAAGGCTGATGCACCAGCGGAGTCTGCGGCGCAGGAGACTTACGAACAGCCAACCATCCAGTTTGACGATCAGGTGGATGTGGTCTTCCAGATTGAGCCTAATCAGGCGCAACAGCAGCAGCAACAGCCACAATCAACGCCAGCCGCCAAGTAACGCTGGCCTCCCTCTCCTCGTTCGGGGAGAGGGTCTCTCTTAATCCTGTCGCAGTACCCGATGACCGAACGCCAGCAGCGCGTCGGTGACGTTGCGCATCATCCGGCTTTCCGGCGCAAAGCGGTGCCAGTAGAGCATGCGGCGTTGCAGCAGACCCGGCGTCAGGTCGATAAGCTCACCGCTCGCCAGCTCTTTTTCGATTTGCAGATGTGGGATCATGCAGCAGGTGGTTCCCTGGCGCGCCAGCTGCACAAAGGCTTCCGATGAGTTAACGATGTGGCAGGGGACGCTGCCGGGCGGCAGATCGAAATATTGCTGCAAAAAGGCCTGATGCATATCGTCGAGATGGTCAAACGCCACCGCAGGCGCTTTCAGCAGCGCGGAACGCGTTACGCCGTTGGGGAAGTAGCGTTCGGCAAACTCTTTCGAGCCAACAAACAGGTAATCGAGCGCACCCAGTTTATCCACCAGGCAGCTTGGCAGCGCCTGTGGCTGAATACTCACCGCGCCAACCACTTCACCGCGACGCAGACGCTCCTGGGTGCGGGTTTCATCTTCCACCTGCAAATTGAGGCGAATCGGGGAGTCGACCAGCACCGGCGCCAGCGCGGGCAGCAGCCAGGTTGCCAGGCTGTCGGCGTTAACCGCCAGCGACAGCAGCAGCGGCGTAGAGCCGGTTTGCTCGTCGCCCAGCCACTCCTCTTCCAGCAGCTCAACCTGGCGCAACAGCGCCAGCAGCTTTTGCCCCTGCTCGGTGGGACGCGGCGGTACGGTACGCACCAGCAATGGCTGCCCGAACATGTTCTCCAGTTGCTTGATACGCTGTGACACGGCGGATTGAGTAATACAGAGCTTTTGCGCAGCACGCTCAAACCCACGCTCACGAATGACTGCATCAAGTGCCTGTAGTGTTCTGTAATCCGGACGTTTCATTGCTCGGGCAATCTCCTGAAAAATAGTCTTTCGCACTATGACATAAATTTCCCGTCGTGGCAGACGAAAATGGTTGTCGCGTATTGTGACACAGGTCACAGGGACTTTTCGGCAGAGCCTATTTATAATGCGCCTGAAATTTCACACCACAGGCGAACGACCATGACGCAGGATGAACTCAAAAAAGCAGTGGGCTGGGCAGCACTTCACTATGTTGAACCCGGCACCATTGTCGGCGTAGGCACCGGCTCTACCGCGGCACACTTTATTGACGCGCTGGGTACCATGAAAGGGCAGATTGAGGGTGCGGTTTCCAGCTCGGATGCTTCCACCGAGAAGCTGAAAAGCTTAGGCATCACCGTTTTCGATCTTAACGCGGTCGATCGCCTGGGGATCTACGTCGACGGCGCGGATGAGATCAACGATCAGATGCAAATGATCAAAGGCGGCGGCGCGGCGCTGACCCGTGAGAAGATCATCGCCTCAGTGGCGGATAAGTTTATCTGTATCGCGGATGCCTCCAAGCAGGTGCCGATCCTCGGCAAATTCCCGCTGCCGGTTGAAGTGATCCCGATGGCGCGCAGCGCGGTCGCGCGGACGCTGGTAAAGCTGGGCGGTCGCCCGGAGTATCGCCAGAATGTGGTGACGGATAACGGCAACGTCATCCTCGATGTCTATGGTCTGGAAATTCTCGATCCCATCGCGATGGAGAACACCATCAACAATATTCCCGGTGTGGTCACGGTGGGTTTATTCGCGAATCGTGGGGCTGACGTAGCGCTGATTGGCACCCCGGATGGCGTCAAAACCATCGTGAAATGATCTGACCGGGAGGCAGCGGTCTCCCGGTAAAAATCTGACATCGTTAAATTCGGTGATATCTGTCACGTTTTTCCCCTTCATCTCGCATCCCTGCCGCGAGCCTCTGCTTTTCCAGCATTTTTCTCTGCCATTTCCCGCTGGATGACATTTCTTCAGAGCGGTGACGCAAACGTTCATATTGCCGCGATAGTTTTTTTTGATATGTTGGCTAACGCGGTTTTCCTCCGCACAACATCACAGTCAGACATAAAACAGGGTCGGGTAAATGGCAAAGGTATCACTGGAGAAAGACAAGATTAAATTTCTGCTCGTCGAAGGGGTGCACCAGAAAGCGGTCGAAAGCCTCCGTGCGGCGGGTTATAACAACATCGAATTCCACAAGGGCGCACTGGACAGCGAGCAGCTGAAAGAGTCCATCCGCGACGCCCACTTCATTGGCCTGCGATCCCGTACTCAACTGACTGAAGATGTCATCGCCGCAGCGGAAAAGCTGGTCGCTATCGGCTGTTTCTGCATCGGCACCAACCAGGTGAACCTGGAAGCGGCAGCCAAACGCGGTGTGCCGGTCTTTAACGCCCCCTTCTCCAACACCCGTTCCGTGGCGGAGTTAGTGATCGGCGAACTGCTGCTGCTGATGCGCGGCATTCCGGAAGCGAACGCCAAAGCGCACCGCGGTATCTGGAATAAGCTGGCGGTCGGCTCCTATGAAGCGCGCGGCAAAAAGCTCGGCATCATTGGCTACGGCCACATTGGTACCCAGCTTGGCATTCTTGCTGAATCGCTGGGGATGCACGTCTTCTTCTACGATATTGAGAACAAACTGCCGCTCGGCAACGCCACCCAGGTGCAGCATCTCTCCGATCTGCTGAATATGAGCGACGTGGTCAGCCTGCACGTGCCGGAAAACGCCTCAACGAAGAATATGATTGGCGAAGAGGAGCTGGCGCTGATGAAGCCGGGCGCACTGCTGATCAACGCCGCACGCGGCACGGTGGTTGATATTCCGGCGCTGTGCGATGCCCTGAAGCGTAAGCACCTGGCGGGCGCGGCGATTGACGTCTTCCCGACCGAACCGGCGACCAACAGCGATCCGTTCGACTCACCGCTCTGCGAGTTTGATAACGTTATCCTGACGCCGCACATCGGCGGTTCCACTCAGGAAGCGCAGGAGAACATCGGCCTTGAAGTTGCCGGTAAGCTGATTAAGTACTCTGATAACGGCTCCACGCTCTCGGCAGTAAACTTCCCGGAAGTCTCTCTGCCGCTGCACGGCGGTCGTCGTCTGCTGCATATCCATGAAAACCGCCCTGGCGTACTGACGGCGCTTAACCAGATTTTCGCCAGCCAGAACATCAACATCGCGGCACAGTATCTGCAAACTACGCCACATATGGGCTACGTTGTCGTCGATATCGAAGCGGAAGAAGAGGTTGCGCAGACCGCGCTACAGAGCATGAAAGCGATTCCGGGCACCATTCGTTCCCGTCTGCTGTTCTAAGTTGCGTTACCCGTTCCTCTCCCGTCCGGGAGGGGAACAACCTACCACTCCCACACCGTTGATGGTGTGATCACCGCAGGCAGCGGAATATCCCACTCCTCCACCGGCAACTTCTCTACGCGCTGGCAATCATGGGCATAACCGACCGGCTGCACGCCATACGCGCGCCAGTTTTGCAGCGTTCTGTCGTAGAACCCGCCGCCCATGCCGAGGCGCTGCCCCTGTTCATCAAAGGCGACTAACGGCGTGATCAGCACGTCAAGCTGGCTCAGGGGAAGCACATCACGCACGTCCAGCTTCGGCTCCTGAATTTTCAGACGATTGGTCACCAGTTCGCTGTGCGGATGGTAGTGCAAAAAGAGCAGATTACCGGGACTGAAGGGGTGTAATACGGGAAGGTAAACGCGTTTGCCGCTTCGCCAGAGCTGTTCGATCAGCGGTTGTGTATCGAGTTCGCCGTCAAAGGAGAGAAACAGGGCAACAGTGTGTGCCATGACAACAGGAGGCCAGGCCATCATGCGCAGTGCGGCTTGTTCAGCGAAATGGCGCTGCTGGGAGCTGGTGATTTCTCGTCGGCGTTGACGAATCTCTTTGCGTATTGCTTGTCGTGACGGAAGTGAATCGGGCAGTTGCGTCATGGTCGTTGTTGGTAGAAGAGGGGAATCTCCGAGATGCCGCCGCAGGCTGTAACCCTTGAACCCTTGGTTCAAGGTGAATGTGTCGTCATGATTTTAAGGCTTCTCGGACGGACCGAGCATGCTCACCAACCATGGATCGCCACACTCTGTTGGTATGAAATATCGGCTCAGGGGACTGGCCCGCTTGCAAACATCTCAGAGAATTTTTTAACTTCACTGTCAATCTACCATAGTTGACCTTGAAGTATTATTCAAACTTCGGCCCCGGTCTTTCCGTTATGCGACCCTGATCAAGTAAAGCCTGTTCAATGGTCTGCTGTAACATCTTAATACGCTGCTCCATGCTGGCGGCGTAATCACGGGTTTTTGCCTTTTCCTGAGCAAGCTCGTAGCTGATATTCAGCGCGGCGATAAACACCAACTGCTCAGTATTTGTGACTCTAGTGCGAACCTTCAGATCTTGCAACCGCTGATTCAGATCTTCCGCAGCCTGATTCAGCGCATCTATCTGCTCAGGCGGGCAGTTCACGCGGAGTGAACGGCCAAAAATTTGGATATCGACGGGTTGTGCAGACATGCCACCTTCCTGCTGTTTGACTGCGCTCTGCCTTCGCATTCGAGCCCTGGGCTGCGAAGGGGCGACACTATAAGCGACCCTGGTCAGTACTTTCAACTATTTTACGTCTATACCTTAAGTAATCCGCGTACATGCAATGGCATGTAACGTGAACCATCACGGGTATATCACCAGGGTCCAAAGTGGTAGCATACCATGAATATTTCCCCCAACGACGACGAATGCGCATGTCTATACAGAACGAAATACCTGGTTACAAGGAAGTAGGCCAGTTACTCAACCAACAAGGCGTGGGATTGCATCCTGCTGAAATGCATGGGCTGATCGCGGGGATGCTCTGCGGCGGCAACAAAGACACCTCATGGCAGCCGCTGCTGCATGATTTGACTAACGAAGGGCTGGCCTTCGGCCACGAGCTTGCCCAGGCGCTGCGTGCAATGCATGCCGCCACCAGCGATTCGCTGGAAGATGACGGCTTTCTCTTTCAGCTCTACCTGCCGGAAGGCGACGACGTTAGCGTCTTTGACCGCGCCGATGCGCTGGCAGGCTGGGTCAATCACTTCCTGCTGGGTCTTGGCGTCTCACAGCCGAAGCTCGACAAAGTGACCGGCGAAACCGGCGAAGCGATTGACGACCTGCGCAACATAGCGCAGCTGGGCTACGACGAAGACGAAGATCAGGAAGAGCTGGAGATGTCTCTGGAAGAGATTATCGAGTATGTCCGCGTCGCGGCGCTGCTCTGCCACGATACCTTCACGCGCCAGCAGCCGACCGCACCGGAAGTGCGCAAGCCCACACTACACTAATTAGCTTTTTACATGGAGGAGGTGTCATGACACAGCTTGAGTTTCTCCGTCGTCGCCAGGCTTTACTGGCGCAGA
Organism: Kosakonia sp. Marseille-Q7440; assembly: GCF_965119485.1. NCBI lineage: Bacteria > Pseudomonadati > Pseudomonadota > Gammaproteobacteria > Enterobacterales > Enterobacteriaceae > Kosakonia > Kosakonia sp. Marseille-Q7440. The sequence goes on from NZ_CBCPLT010000002.1 coordinate 934,989, forward strand.
TGGTTCCGGGTAGCGCGGCGTTGATCTTTGCCGCGCCGGAAGCGACCCGCAGCGCAGACAGTGAATACCCCTATCGCCAGAGCAGCGATTTCTGGTATTTCACCGGTTTCAACGAGCCGGAAGCGGTGCTGGTGCTGATCAAAAGCGATGACACCCACAACCACAGCGTGCTCTTTAACCGCGTGCGCGACAAAACCGCTGAAATCTGGTTTGGTCGCCGTCTTGGGCAGGAGGCCGCGCCGGAGAAGCTCGGCGTCGATCGCGCGCTGGCGTTCCCGGAGATTGACGAGCATCTCTATCAGCTGCTCAATGGCCTCGATGCGGTCTATCACGCGCAGGGCGAGTACGCTTATGCGGACACCATCCTCTTTGCCGCGCTCGACAAGCTGCGCAAAGGTTCGCGCCAGAATCTGAAAGCGCCCGCCACGCTGACCGACTGGCGGCCCATCGTGCATGAGATGCGCCTGTTTAAATCCGCTGAAGAGATTGAAGTGCTGCGCCGCGCGGGTGAAATTTCCGCGCTGGCCCATACCCGCGCGATGCAGGTGTGCCGCCCGGGCATGTTTGAGTATCAGCTGGAAGGCGAAATTCAGCATGAGTTCAACCGCCACGGCGCGCGCTTTCCCTCCTACAACACCATTGTTGGCGCGGGCGAAAACGGCTGCATCCTGCACTACACCGAGAACGAAAGCGAAATGCGCGCGGGCGATCTGGTGCTGATTGACGCGGGCTGCGAATACCAAGGCTATGCCGGCGATATCACCCGCACCTTCCCGGTCAGCGGCAAATTTACCCCGGCGCAGCGTGAGATTTACGACATTGTGCTCGCCTCGCTGGAACGCGCGCTTGAGCTGTTCCGCCCTGGCACCTCGATTCAGGAAGTGACCGGCGAAGTGGTGCGCATTATGGTGAGCGGTCTGGTCAAGCTCGGCATTTTGCAGGGCGATGTTGACGAGCTGATTGCGCAAAGCGCTCACCGCGCCTTCTTTATGCATGGCTTGAGCCACTGGCTGGGGCTGGATGTGCATGACGTCGGTGTTTATGGCCAGGATCGCTCCCGCGAACTTGCGCCAGGCATGGTGCTTACCGTCGAGCCGGGGCTCTACATCGCACCGGACGCCGATGTACCGGAGCAGTATCGCGGCATCGGCATTCGCATCGAAGATGACATTGTGATCACCGATAGCGGCAATGAGAACCTGACTGCCAGCGTAGTCAAAAAAGCCGATGAGATTGAAGCGCTGATGGCGAAGGCGCGCGCATGAGCGTGATCATCGTTGGCGGCGGCATGGCTGGCGCAACCCTTGCGCTGGCAATTTCACATCTGACACAGGGCAAGCTTGCCGTTCATCTGGTGGAAGCGAACGCGCCCGGCGCGCAGGATCACCCCGGTTTTGACGCGCGTGCTATCGCGCTGGCGGCAGGCACCTGCCAGCAGCTGGCGCATATCGGCGTCTGGCAGGCGCTTGCCTCCTGCGCGACGCCTATCTCAACCGTACACGTCAGCGATCGCGGCCATGCCGGTTTCGTCACGCTGACGGCGGAAGAGTACCGGCTTGATGCATTAGGCCATGTGGTTGAGCTGCATGATGTCGGGCAGCGGCTCTTTAAGCGGCTGCAAAACGCGCCGGGCGTTACGCTTCACTGCCCGGATCGCGTCGATCGCTTTACCCGCAGCCAGGAGCAGGTGACGGTGACGCTGCAAAGCGGCAAGCAACTTACCGGAGAACTGCTGGTGGCGGCAGACGGCTCGCGCTCATCGATTGCCGGGCAGCTCAATATCGACTGGCAGCAGTCGCCTTATGACCAGGCGGCGGTGATTGCCAATGTCACCACCTCCGTTGCCCATCAGGGGCGCGCGTTTGAGCGCTTTACTGAACATGGCCCGCTGGCGATGCTGCCGATGTCGCAGGGGCGCTCTTCGCTGGTGTGGTGTCACCCGCGTGAGAAACAGCAGCAGGTGGCGAGCTGGTCAGACGAACAGTTTTGCGATGAGTTGCAAAAAGCTTTCGGCTGGCGTCTTGGCCGCATCCTGCATGCCGGAAAGCGCAGCGTCTACCCGCTGGCGCTCTCTACTGCCAGCTCATCCGTCTCCCATCGCGCCGTGCTGGTGGGGAATGCCGCGCAGACGCTGCATCCCATTGCCGGGCAAGGCTTTAACCTTGGCATGCGCGATGTAATGACGCTGGCGGAAACCCTTTCGCAGGCCTTTATCGAACAAACTGATGTGGGAAGCTATCCGCTTTTGCTGCGTTATAACCAGCGTCGGCAGGCAGATAAAGCTGCCACCATCGGCGTGACGGATGGGCTGGTGCATCTCTTCGCCAACCGCTGGGCGCCGCTGGTCGTTGGGCGCAACCTCGGGTTGATGGCGATGGAACTATTTACCCCGGCGCGTGATGCGCTGGCGCAACGAACCCTCGGTTGGGTCGCCCGTTAAGGAGCTAAGAGTGCAGAGTGTTGATGTTGCGATTGTTGGCGGCGGCATGGTGGGGCTGGCATTAGCCTGCGGCCTGCAAGGGAGCGGGCTGCGCGTGGCGGTGCTGGAACAAACGGTTCCCGAGCCGCAGGCTGCGGATGCCCCTCCGGCGCTACGCGTCTCGGCGATTAACGCCGCCAGTGAAAAATTGCTGACGCATCTCGGCGTCTGGTCAAACATCGTTGCCGGGCCGGTTGGCTGCTATCACGGCATGGAAGTGTGGGAGAAAGATAGCTTCGGGCGCATCTCCTTTGACGATCTGAGCATGGGCTACAGCCATCTTGGCTACATCATTGAGAACACGCGCATTCACCAGGCGCTGTGGGATCAGGCGCAGCAGTGCAAAGATGTCACGCTGATTGCGCCAGCGGAGTTGCAGCAGGTCGCCTGGGGGGAGAACGAAGCGTTCCTGACCCTGAAAGAGGGCACCATGCTGACAGCGCGTCTGGTGGTGGGGGCTGATGGCGCTAACTCGTGGCTGCGCAACCGCGCGGACATTCCGCTTACCTACTGGGACTATCACCATCACGCGCTGGTGGCGACGATCCGCACCGCCGAGCCGCACCAGGCTGTCGCGCGCCAGGTTTTCCATAATGATGGCATCCTCGCGTTTCTGCCGCTGAACGATCCGCATCTTTGCTCGATCGTCTGGTCGTTGCCGCCGGAGCAGGCGAAGGCGATGCAGGAGAGCAGCGCTGAGGCGTTCAACCAGGCGCTGACCGTGGCTTTCGATAACCGCCTCGGTCTGTGCGAGCTTGAGAGCGAACGCCAGACTTACCCATTAACCGGGCGTTATGCGCGGCAGTTTGCCGGGCATCGTTTAGCGCTGGTTGGCGATGCGGCGCATACCATCCATCCTTTAGCTGGCCAGGGCGTTAACCTCGGCTTTATGGATGTGGCAGAGCTGATTGCTGAGCTGCGTCGTTTGAGCCGCGACGGCAAAGATATTGGTCAACATCTCTACCTGCGCCGCTACGAGCGCAGCCGTAAACATAGCGCCGCGATGATGCTGGCGAGCATGCAGGGTTTTCGCGAACTGTTTGCCGGTTCGAATCCGGCGAAAAAACTGCTGCGTGATATCGGCCTGAAACTGGCTGATACCCTTCCCGGCGTTAAACCGCAGTTATTGCGTCAGGCTTTAGGGCTTAACGATCTGCCGGAGTGGTTACGTTAACTGCGTCACACTTTCCCTTCCCGGCCCCGGGAAGGGAAGCTCTCCTCTCATTTGAAATATTCTAATTTCACCCCCATTCTCAGATTAGTTTTTCTCATGTCGTTAATTTTGGCTCACGCGCTTTTTTGCTTTTAACTGGCAGTAAATGCTAATTACCTGTCCGATAAGCGCGCATAACTAACCTCTTATCCTCGGTTTGTGGGGGCTTTTCACTATATTCCACTGCGGTTATCTCAGGGCTTTTTGGTCATAAGCTAATGTGATGACCGGTTTTTCCTTATGGTTAAGCGCACCTTTCGGTGATAAGTTCAGGCCAAAGAGAACGTTTGCGTCACCGCCTGTAACAGGGCATCAACACGCTTTTTTGCCGCCGGAAACGCGTTGCGAAAAACGTGATAGCTCAGCGTATTCGATGAGGAAAAGATGGCTCAGCAGACCCCTTTATTTGAACAACATACTCAATGCGGCGCCCGCATGGTCGACTTCCACGGCTGGATGATGCCCCTGCATTACGGCTCACAGCTTGATGAGCACCACGCAGTGCGCTCCGACGCCGGCATGTTTGATGTTTCACACATGACCATCGTTGACCTGAAAGGCAGCCGGACCCGCGAATTTCTGCGTTATCTGCTGGCAAACGATGTAGCGAAGTTAACCAAACCCGGCAAAGCGCTCTACAGCGGCATGCTTAATGCTTCGGGCGGCGTGATTGATGATTTGATCGTCTACTACTTTACCGAAGATTTCTTCCGCCTCGTTGTTAACTCCGCCACCCGCGAAAAAGACCTCTCCTGGATTTCCCAACACGCCGAACCTTATGCCATCGACATCACCGTGCGCGACGATCTCTCGCTTATCGCGGTGCAGGGTCCGCATGCGCAGGAGAAAGCCGCCAGCCTGTTTACCGACGCGCAGCGCGAAGCGGTCTCTGGCATGAAACCCTTCTTCGGCGTGGAAGCGGGCGACCTCTTTATCGCTACCACCGGGTATACCGGTGAAGCCGGGTATGAAATTGCCCTGCCGAATGAAAAAGCCGCCGACTTCTGGCAAGGCTTGCTGAATGCGGGTGTAAAACCCTGCGGGCTCGGCGCGCGCGATACGCTGCGCCTGGAAGCGGGCATGAACCTCTACGGTCAGGAGATGGATGAAGGCGTTTCGCCGCTGGCGGCCAATATGGGCTGGACCATCGCCTGGGAGCCGCAGGATCGCGACTTTATCGGACGTGATGCCCTTGAGCAGCAGCGCGAAAAAGGCACCGAGCAGCTGGTTGGCCTGGTGATGACCGAAAAAGGCGTACTGCGTAATGAACTGCCGGTGCACTTTACCGATGCGCAGGGCAATGTGCAGAAAGGGGTGATCACCAGCGGCACCTTCTCGCCGACGCTTGGCTACAGCATTGCGCTGGCCCGCGTTCCGGCAGGGATCGGCGAGACCGCCGTGGTGCAGATCCGCAACCGCGAAATGCCGGTTAAAGTCACCAAACCTGTTTTTGTGCGCGCCGGTAAAGCGGTCGCGTAACGTTATTTTTCTGGAGAGAAAACAATGAGCAATGTACCAGGCGATCTGAAATACAGCAAAGAACACGAGTGGCTGCGTAAAGAAGCGGATGGCAGCTATACCGTTGGTATCACCGAGCATGCGCAAGAGCTGCTGGGCGATATGGTGTTCGTTGACCTGCCGGAAGTCGGCACTACCGTCAGCGCTGGCGACGACTGCGCCGTGGCAGAGTCGGTAAAAGCGGCATCTGATATTTATGCGCCGATTGGCGGTGAAATCGTTGCGGTCAACGACAGCCTGAATGATTCGCCGGAGCTGGTAAACAGCGCGCCGTATGGCGAAGGCTGGATCTTCAAAATCAAGGCCAACGATGAGGCGGAAGTCGAAGCGCTGTTAGACGCAACCGGCTATAGCGCGCTGTTAGAAGACGAATAATGGTGTGCCGGATGGCGCGACGCGTCTCCGGCCAGCATCGACGTCTATCAACAGGCCGGTGAAGCGTCGCGCTTCCCGGCAAGCCAGTCCTTCGTTTTATCTATTACCGCACGTTTCAGGAACCTTCGCTCATGACTCAGACTTTAAGCCAGCTTGAACATCACGCCGCGTTTATCGGCAGGCATATTGGCCCGGACACTACGCAACAGCAGGAGATGCTGAACAGCGTCGGTGCAGAATCGCTCGACGCGCTGATCGGGCAGATCGTGCCGAAAGATATTCAGCTCGCCGCACCGCCGCAGGTGGGGGAGTCCACCACCGAATATGCCGCGCTCGCTGAACTGAAAACCCTGGCCCGCCGTAACAAGCGCTTTAAGTCTTACATTGGCATGGGTTACACCGCCGTGCAGCTACCGCCGGTGATCCTGCGTAATATGCTGGAGAACCCGGGCTGGTACACCGCTTACACCCCTTATCAGCCGGAAGTGTCGCAGGGGCGTCTCGAATCCCTGCTCAATTTCCAGCAGGTAACCCTCGATCTTACCGGCCTCGATATCGCCTCCGCTTCGCTGCTGGATGAAGCGACCGCCGCCGCTGAAGCGATGGCGATGGCAAAACGCGTCAGCAAACTGAAAGGCGCGAACCGCTTCTTCGTCGCAGCCGATGTCCATCCGCAAACGCTGGATGTGGTTCGCACCCGTGCGGAAACCTTCGGCTTTGAGGTGATTGTCGATGAGGCAGAGAAAGCTCTCGATCACCAGGATCTCTTTGGCGTGCTGCTTCAGCAGGTGGGGACCACCGGCGAAGTGCACAACTACAGCGCGCTGATTGCCGAGTTAAAATCGCGCAAAATCGTGGTCGGCGTTGCCGCCGATCTGATGGCGCTGGTGCACCTGACCGCACCGGGCAAACAGGGTGCGGATATTGTTTTCGGCTCCGCGCAGCGCTTCGGCGTGCCGATGGGCTACGGCGGCCCGCATGCCGCCTTCTTTGCCGCGAAAGATGAATTCAAACGCTCCATGCCGGGGCGCATTATCGGCGTCTCCAAAGATGCGGCCGGTAACACGGCGCTGCGCATGGCGATGCAGACCCGCGAGCAGCATATTCGCCGCGAGAAAGCCAACTCCAATATTTGTACTTCGCAGGTGCTGCTGGCCAATATCGCCAGCCTCTATGCGGTGTTCCACGGCCCGCAGGGGCTGAAACGTATTGCCGGGCGCATCCATCGCCTGACCGATATTCTCGCCGCTGGTCTGCAGCGCGGCGGCCTGAAACTGCGTCACGCGCACTACTTTGACACGCTCTGCGTTGAAGTCGCGGATAAAGCTGCGGTGCTGGCGCGTGCCGAAGCCCATGAAATTAACCTGCGCAGCGACATTCTCAACGCCGTCGGCATTACGCTGGATGAAACTACCACCCGCGAGGATGTGCTGGCGCTGTTCAGCGTTCTGCTCGGCGACGCACATGGCCTTGAGATCGACGCGCTGGATAAAGAGGTTGCCCTCGACAGCCGCTCTCTGCCTGCTGAGATGGTGCGTGACGATGCGATCCTTACCCACCCGGTGTTCAATCGCTACCACAGCGAAACCGAGATGATGCGCTATATGCATTCGCTTGAGCGCAAAGATCTGGCGCTCAACCAGGCGATGATCCCGCTCGGCTCCTGCACCATGAAGCTCAACGCCGCGGCAGAGATGATCCCGATCACCTGGCCGGAATTTGCGGAACTGCACCCGTTCTGCCCGCCGGAGCAGGCGGAAGGTTATCATCAGATGATCGCGCAGCTCTCCGACTGGCTGGTGAAACTGACCGGTTACGATGCGCTCTGTATGCAGCCGAACTCCGGCGCGCAGGGTGAATACGCTGGTCTGCTGGCGATCCGCCACTATCACGAAAGCCGCAATGAAGGGCATCGCGATATCTGCCTGATCCCAAGCTCTGCCCACGGCACCAACCCGGCTTCGGCGCAGATGGCGGGTATGCAGGTGGTGGTCGTGGCCTGCGATAAGAATGGCAACATCGATCTGGCCGATCTGCGCGCGAAAGCGGAGCAGGCGGGCGAAAACCTCTCCTGCATTATGGTGACCTACCCGTCAACGCACGGCGTCTATGAAGAGACGATCCGCGAAGTGTGCGAAGTGGTGCATCAGTTTGGTGGCCAGGTTTACCTTGATGGCGCGAACATGAACGCGCAGGTCGGCATCACCTCGCCGGGCTTTATTGGCGCGGATGTGTCGCACCTCAACCTGCATAAAACCTTCTGTATCCCGCACGGCGGCGGCGGCCCGGGCATGGGGCCGATTGGCGTGAAAGCGCATCTGGCACCGTTTGTTCCGGGTCACAGCGTAGTGCAAATTGAAGGCATGCTGACGCGTCAGGGCGCGGTTTCCGCCGCACCGTTTGGCAGTGCGTCGATCCTGCCGATCAGCTGGATGTATATCCGCATGATGGGTGCCGAAGGGCTGAAAAAGGCGAGCCAGGTGGCGATCCTCAACGCCAACTATATCGCCAGCCGCCTGAAAGAGGCCTTCCCCGTGCTCTACACCGGCCGTGATGGACGCGTAGCGCATGAGTGCATTCTCGATATTCGCCCGCTGAAAGAGGAGACCGGCATCAGCGAGCTGGATATCGCCAAGCGCCTGATTGACTACGGATTCCACGCCCCGACCATGTCCTTCCCGGTTGCCGGTACGCTGATGGTTGAACCGACGGAGTCTGAAAGCAAAGTCGAACTGGATCGCTTTATCGACGCGATGCTGGCGATCCGCGCTGAAATCGAACGTGTGAAACAGGGCGAGTGGACGCTGGAAGATAACCCGCTGGTCAACGCGCCACACACCCAGCATGAGCTGGTGAGCGAGTGGAACCACGGCTACAACCGCGAGCTGGCAGTCTTCCCGGCGGGCGCGGTAAACAAATACTGGCCGACCGTGAAACGTCTGGATGATGTTTATGGCGACCGCAATCTCTTCTGCTCCTGCGTGCCAATGAGCGAATATCAATAATCGATTGATTCAACTATCTTTTAAGGGCGCTTCGGCGCCCTTTTTCTTTGGGAGAGCATCATGGCAATAGCATTAGTAACCGGCGCAAGCCGGGGAATTGGTCGAGCCACCGCGCTGTTACTGGCGCAAGAGGGCTATACCGTCGCAGTGAATTACCATCGTCAGCGCGACGCCGCTGATGAGGTGGTAACAGCGATCCAGGCGCTGGGCGGCAACGCATTTGCGGTACAGGCGGATATCAGTGATGAAAGTCAGGTTGAAGCGATGTTTGCGCGCATTGACGAAGAGGGGCTACCGCTGACCGCGCTGGTCAATAACGCCGGCATTCTGTTTCAGCAGAGCCGGGTGGAAGCGTTGAGCGCGGCGCGCATCAACCAGGTGCTGGCGACGAATGTGACGGGCTATTTCCTCTGCTGTCGCGAAGCGGTAAAGCGCATGTCGAAACAGCATGGCGGGCAGGGCGGCGCGATTGTGAATGTCTCGTCAGCCGCGGCAAGGCTTGGCTCGCCAGGGGAGTATGTTGATTATGCGGCGTCAAAAGGGGCGATAGATAGTTTAACCACCGGCCTGTCGCTGGAGGTGGCGGCAAGCGGCATCCGCGTAAACGGCGTGCGTCCGGGATTTATTTATACGGAGATGCATGCCAGCGGCGGCGAGCCGGGACGCGTCGATCGCGTCAGCAGTGCCATTCCGATGCAGCGCGGCGGGCAGCCGGAAGAGGTGGCGCAGGCGATTGCCTGGCTGTTAAGCGATAAAGCCTCCTATGTGACAGGAAGCTTTATCGATCTGGCCGGGGGAAAGTAGCGTTTTTATGCCTGATGGCGCTTCGCTTATCAGGCCTACAAATTGAATGCAGCGCAATGCTCTTGTAGGCCGGATAAGGCGCAGCTGCCGTCCGGCAACGTTCAAACGTGGTGCAAATCTGTCGTAGGCCGGATAAGGCGCAGCCGCCATCCGGCAACGCCTCAATAGATCACAAATTCTCGCCGTTGCTGGCGATCACTTCCTTGTACCAGTTAAAGCTCTTCTTGCGTGAGCGCGACATATCGCCGGTGCCGTCGTCGTGCTTGTTCACGTAGATAAAGCCGTAGCGCTTGCTGTACTGGCCGGTGGTAAAGGAGACGCAGTCAATGCAGCCCCACGGGGTGTAACCCATCAGATCGACGCCATCATAGGTGACGGCTTTGACCATCTCTTTCACATGCGCGCGCAGATAATCGATGCGGTAATCATCGTTAATGCTGCCATCCTCTTCGACTTTGTCGTAAGCGCCGAAGCCGTTTTCAACGATAAACAGCGGTTTCTGGTAGCGCTCATACAGCTCGCAAAGGGCGTAGCGCAGGCCAACCGGGTCAATCTGCCAGCCCCAGTCGGAGGCTTTCACATGCGGGTTCGGCACGCTGCCCTGGAAACCGGAGAGCGCATCGCCCGAGCCGCCTTCGGCTTTCACTGCGTTGGTCATGTAATAGCTGAAGCCCAGATAGTCGCAGCACCCTTCGCGCAGGATCGCTTCATCCCCGGCTTCCATTTTGATGTTAAAGCCGCGACGCTCCCACTCGTTAAGCACATAAGAGGGGTAGTAACCGCGCAGCTGAACATCGGTAAAGACATAACGCTCGCGCATTGATTCCTGCGCGTACATCACATCTTCAGGCTTACAGGAGAAGGGATAGAGCGGTACCATCGCCAGCATGCAGCCGATCTGCATCGACGGGTTGATGCGGTGACCAATCTTCACCGCCATCGCGCTGGCGACAAACTGGTGATGCAGCACCTGGTACATCGTCTCTTCCGGGTTTTCGTGCTCGGTATAGACCACGCCGGAGCAGCAGTAGCCGAACAGCGGCGCGCGCCAGTTGCGCTGGTTGTTGATCTCGTTGAAGGTCATCCAGTATTTGACCTTGTTTTTGTAGCGCTCAAACACCACTTCGGCGAAACGCACAAAGAAATCAACCACTTTACGGTTGGTCCAGCCGCCGTACTCCTGCACCAGGTGCAGCGGCATCTCAAAGTGGGAGAGGGTAATGACCGGCTCGATGTTGTACTTCAGCAGCTCATCGAACACATCGTCGTAGAACTTCAGCCCCTCTTCATTCGGCTGCAACTCATCGCCCTGCGGGAAGATGCGGGTCCAGGCAATTGAAGTTCGGAAACATTTGAAGCCCATTTCGGCAAAGAGTTTGATGTCCTCTTTGTAATGGCCATGAAAATCGACGGCCTCGTGGTTCGGGTAGTATTTTCCCGCTTCCACCTGCTGGGTGATTTCGCGCGGGACGCCGTGTGCGCCGCCGGTCAGCACGTCGCAGATGCTCGGGCCTTTGCCGCCTTTATTCCAGCCGCCTTCTACCTGATGCGCGGCAACGGCGCCGCCCCATAAGAAATCTTTCGGTAAGGTCAATTTTTTCATCGTTGCTCTTCTCGTCATATTGGCTGCCAACGAGTCTAGCAAAGGCGAAATGAATGTCACGATATAACAAATTGCCGCTGCGGTAATTTGTTACATCGGAAAAACACCCTGTTTTTTTATGCTATTTTCTTCGCCAGTTTACGCCCTAGCGACTCGAGAATATAAACCACCGGAATTTGTGTCGTAATATCGTACCCGCCGGAAATACGCATTTGCGGCACGTGCCAGGAGATATTGTAATCCGCGAGTTTCGCCAGGCGTGAATGTTCATGGCTGGTAATCGAGAGGACTTTGCAGTGATGCAGGCTGAACTGACTGGCAAAACGCAGGATCTCCTCGGTTTCTCCAGAGACTGAGAGCACAATTGCCAGCGCATTTTTCGCCATATCATTGGTCACCGGGAAATAGGGGTCATCGATATGGTTACTGAATTTGCCAATATTTGAGAAAAATCGTGCGCCATATTTCGCCAGCGCTCCCGAGGTGCCCGCCCCGACGAAAATAATGCGCTCGGAGGATAATATGATGTCGACGGTGCTATCGAGTAATTTATCGAATTCGTCGTTATTAACGCTTTTAAAAAAGCTGATTACTTCGCTGGCACCGACATTAGCCTGCGGCGGCTCGTTCTGTTCCAGATACAATTTAAAGCGCACGCGAAACTCGGAATACCCCTCGCAGTTAAGCTTGCGGCAAAAGCGCAGCACCGTGGTGGTCGAGACGCCCGCCGCGTCGGCCAATTCGCGGATCGTCATGTACATCACTTTGTCGCGGTTTTTGACCACAAAGTTGTAGACCATCATCTCCAGGGTGTTGAGGCTGGCGATGGCAGAGTGGGTAAACATCGTCACGGCGGTGTCCTTTGCTGCTGATAATGTAGCCAGCCCTTGTCGGGCCTGCCTGCAAATGTGCCTCATGCTGCCACAACAACGGCTCGCGCGCCCCGACTTTTAGCCGATCCTCAGGCAGTGACACATTCATATGCGAAATATTTTAGCGTACAGGTGTGCACTGGAATTATTCTCAGTTACTCTAGTAACGCAACGTTTTTGAGTTCTCCTGGAGTTACCTATGGTCAAAAAACCATTAATCGCACAGGGATATACACTGGCAGAGGAGATTGCCAACAGCATCAGTCACGGTATCGGGCTAGTGTTCGGGATTGTCGGGCTGGTGCTGCTGCTGGGACAGGCAGCCGACACCCATGCCAGTACGCTTGCCATCACCAGCTACGCGCTTTATGGCGGCAGCATGATACTGCTGTTTCTGGCCTCAACGCTCTACCACGCCGTTCCGCATCCCCGCGCCAAAATATGGCTGAAGAAATTTGACCACTGCGCCATCTATCTGCTGATCGCGGGAACCTACACCCCGTTCCTGCTGGTCGGCCTGGATTCACCGCTGGCGCGCGGGCTGATGGTGGTTATCTGGAGCCTCGCGCTGCTGGGCATCCTGTTTAAACTGACGATCGCGCACCGCTTTAAGGTGCTGTCGCTGGTAACCTACCTGGCGATGGGCTGGCTCTCACTGGTGGTGATTTACCAGCTTGCCACGCGTCTTTCTCCGGGCGGCGTCACGCTGCTTGCCGTGGGTGGCCTGATCTACTCGCTTGGCGTCATCTTTTACGTCTGTAAACGCATTCCCTACAACCACGCCATCTGGCACGGTTTTGTTCTTGGCGGCAGCGTCTGCCACTTCCTCGCGATCTACCTTTACGTCGGCCAGATTTAAACCTTGCGTCGTAGCCGGGCGGGCTGATGCCTTGCCCGGCTCAGAACCGCTTACTCTTCGAGCGAGTAGGGCAGCGGCTCAATGCTCAACGTGTTGGCATCCTCGCGCACGCGGAATACGCTGTCCGGCTCCATGTCATTATTCATCACCACCTGAACAATCACGCGGCCATCATCCAGCTGTGCGGCAGCCAGCACGGTGCCGGTACGACGCCAGTTGTCGCCCATTTTACGTTCGAGATCTTCACCCGCTTCAGGAACGCGGCTGGCGGTTCCTGCCAGGTACCACAGCGCGCGTTTATTGGCCCCGCGGAATTTCGCCCGTGCCACCATCTCCTGGCCGGTATAACACCCTTTTTTAAAGCTGATGCCGCCCAGCGCCTGCAGGTTGGTTGCCTGCGGAATAAACTGCGCGACGTTGGCTTCGTCAATGACCGGCAGACCCGCTTCGATATTCAGTGCCAGCCACTGCTGGCTGTTATTGAGCTGGGCTTCGCCGCGCAGCTTCTCGGTGACCATTTCGGCCGTGGCGGCATCGGTCACTAACAGGAAGCGTTCAGCGGGGTGAGCAAACCACAGCAGCGTGGTTTCACCCTCCTGCACGACCTGATTTTCGCTCTCCGGCAGGGTGGAGAAGAGATTCGCCAGCGCGGCCCGCGCCTGGAAACCGGCTACACCAAGCAGAACGCGATCGTCGTCTGCCGCGATAGCCACTTTGGAGAAGACGGCATATTTTTTCAGTTCGCGCAGCTGGGTTTCACGCACGCTGCGGCGCAACAGCCACGCGAACCCCTCTTTATCGTGGAACAACCGCATATTGCTCCACATTTTGCCTTTAGAATCACAGTGCGCCGCCAGCAGATGCTGATTGGCCGCCAGTGTCGAGACATCTGCCGTCACCTGGCCTTGCAGATACTTCTCGCTATCGGCCCCGGTAATGGTTGCCAGCGCCCAGTCATCGAGCGTCATAAGCGTCAGCGGCAGACGTGAAGAGGCGGTCGGCTGGCGCGGAGGAAAAGGAGTAAAAGCCATATTAATGTCCTGATTAGCTTAACGCTGTGTTGGGTGTTAATGGTAAAAGAGCCGGTGTCCATTGCAAGCGATAAAGCATGCGATTTGTGCCATTGTGATGGCATTGCGAGATATTCCGCAGCGGAATGAAATCGTTGCAGAGAAGTGGAATTATTCTGGAAGCCGGCTCGAGCAGCGAAATATTCCGCAAAAGATATATTAAAAACACGTTACAATGTGCCCATCATGCCGAACAGGGAGATACACATGGATATTACTAACAAGGCCCGTATTCACTGGGCTTGCCGTCGCGGAATGCGCGAACTCGATATTTCCATCATGCCTTTTTTCGAACATGAGTACGATTCGCTAAGCGATGATGACAAACGTCTCTTTGTCCGCCTGCTGGAAAATGACGATCCCGATTTATTTAACTGGCTTATGAACCACGGCAAGCCACAGGATGCGGAGTTGCAAAGAATGGTGCAGTTAATCCAGACACGGAATCGGGATCGTGGTCCTGTGGCAATCTGAGTTACGCGTCTCCTGGCGCGCACAGTGGCTCTCCTTACTGCTTCACGGATTCGTAGCCGCGCTCATCTTGCTGATGCCCTGGCCGCTGAGCTACACGCCGGTATGGCTGCTGCTGCTTTCGCTGGTGGTGTTTGACTCCGTACGGAGCCAACGGCGCATCAACGCCTGTCATGGCGAGATTAAACTGCTGATGGATTCGCGCCTGCGCTGGCAGGGTGAGGAGTGGGATATTGTCGGTACGCCCTGGATGCTGCGTAGCGGAATGATGCTGCGATTGCGTCGCGAGGAAGATGGGCGTCGCCAGCATCTCTGGCTGGCGGCAGACAGTATGGATGCGCAGGAGTGGCGCGATCTGCGCCGGATGATTTTACAAAAACCGGCGCAGGGGCTGCACTAAAGGCAACGTCGCAGAGGTCAGGCGAAACGCTCTGCCATCTCCGTCAGGATCTGCTCGCACCATGCTTCGAGGCGCGCGTCGCTCAGGTCATACTGGTTGGTCTCATCCAGCGCCAGGCCGACAAATAGCTGCCCGTCGGCAATAATCGGTTTGTTGCTGGTAAACTCGTAGCCTTCGGTCGGCCAGTAGCCGACGAAGCTAACGCCTTTCGGTGCCAGCTTGTCATGCAGCATGCCCAGTGCGTCGAGGAACCATTCGCCGTAGCCGAGCTGGTCGCCCATGCCGTAGAGCGCCACAATTTTGCCATCAAGGTTGAGCGTGTCGAGCGTCTCCCAGACGGCCTCCCAGTCTTCCTGCAGTTCGCCAAAATCCCAGGTCGGAATGCCGAGGATCAGCGCATCATACTGCTCCATCAGGGTGGGAGCATCGTCTTTCAGATTGTGTAGCGTAACCAGTTCCGGCCCGATAATGTCGCGAATCTTCTCCGCTGCCATTTCGGTGTAGCAGGTGCTGGAACCATAAAACAGACCAATATTCATAACGTAAACATCTCGGTTCTTGATGTGTCTTTGCACGCAGTGTACCAGAATCAGGTCTCAATCAGGCATAATGCAGCGATTGAGAGAAGGAGAGGGCGGATGGAAGAAGATCTCGCATGTATCGAACAATTTCTTGATGCGCTCTGGCTGGAGAACAACCTGGCGGAAAACACTCTCAGCGCCTATCGTCGCGATCTGAAGGGTGTTGTGGAGTGGCTTCATCATCGGGGCAGCAGCCTGGAGCGCGCGCAGAGCGACGAGTTGCAGGCACTGCTCGCCGAACGCGTCGAAGGGGGCTATAAAGCCACGAGTTCGGCGCGTCTGCTGAGCGCCGTGCGGCGTTTTTTCCAGTATCTCTATCGCGAAAAGCTGCGCCAGGATGACCCGAGCGCCCAGCTGGCCTCTCCTAAGCTGCCGCAGCGCCTGCCGAAAGACTTAAGCGAAACGCAGGTTGGCCGGTTGTTACAGGCACCGGTGGTTGACCAACCGCTGGAGTTACGCGATAAAGCCATGCTTGAGGTGTTGTATGCGACCGGCCTTCGCGTAACGGAGCTGGTGGGGCTAACGATGAGTGATATCAGCCTGCGCCAGGGCGTGCTGCGGGTTATCGGTAAAGGCAACAAAGAGCGCCTGGTGCCGCTGGGCGAAGAGGCGATCTACTGGGTTGAGCACTATCTTGAATATGGGCGTCCGTGGCTGCTTAACGGTGCTTCGATTGATGTGCTGTTCCCGAGCCAGCGTGGGCAACAGATGACGCGCCAGACTTTCTGGCATCGCATCAAGCACTATGCGGTGCTTGCAGGGATCGACAGCGAAAAGCTCTCGCCCCACGTTCTGCGCCATGCTTTTGCCACGCATTTGCTCAACCACGGCGCGGATCTGCGCGTGGTGCAGATGCTGCTGGGGCATCAGGATCTCTCGACAACGCAAATTTATACGCATGTCGCCACCGAGCGGCTGCGCAAGCTTCATCAACAGCACCACCCGCGGGCGTGAGTGCTGACAATCTAAGGATCTGTTATGAAAAAAGGTTTAATCATGTTCACCCTGCTGGCTGCGTTCACCGGCGCGGCCCATGCCGATGATGCGGCGATCAAGCAGTCGCTGGCGAAGCTGGGTGTACAGAGTTCCGACATCATGCCCGCTCCCGTTGCCGGAATGAAAGCTGTGATGACCAACAGCGGCGTGCTCTATGTCACCGAAGATGGCAAACATATCATTCAGGGGCCGATGTATGACGTCAGCGGCGCGCAGCCGGTCAACGTCACCAGCAAAATGCTGCTGCCGCATCTTAACGCGCTGGAAAAAGAGATGATTGTCTACAAAGCGCCGCAAGAGAAGCATGTCATTACCGTCTTTACCGATATCACCTGCGGCTACTGCCAGAAGCTGCACAGTGAAATGGCCGACTACAACGCGCTGGGTATTACCGTGCGTTACCTCGCCTTCCCGCGCCAGGGCGTGCCGAGCGATGTAGAAAAAGAGATGAAGGCGATTTGGTGCGCGAAAGATCCGAAGAAAGCCTTTGATGATGCAATGGCAGGCAAAGGCGTTAAGCCTGCCAGCTGCGATATCAGCATCGCTAACCACTACGCGCTGGGCGTGCAGTTTGGCGTAAACGGTACGCCAGCCATTGTGCTGAACGATGGCTACGTTGTGCCGGGCTACCAGGCACCCGCCGAGATGAAAGCCTTCCTCGACCAGCACCAGAAAGCGACGGGCGGTAAGTAATCCCCGTGAAAGCTGAGATACAACTTCGCCGCCGTGAGGTGGATGACGCGGCAGTGCTGGCGGATTCACTCCCGCCGCTGCTGCGTCGCTTATATGCCAGCCGAGGCGTGAAGAGCGACCGCGATCTGGAACGCAGCGTAAAAGGGATGCTTCCCTGGCAACAGCTGACCGGCATCGATGATGCGGTTACGCACCTCTACAACGCCATGCGCGAAGGGCTGCGCATTATCGTGGTCGGGGATTTTGACGCCGACGGCGCAACCAGCACCGCGTTAAGCGTGCTGGCGCTGCGCTCGTTGGGCTGTGATAACGTCAGCTACCTGGTGCCGAACCGCTTTGATGATGGCTACGGCCTCAGCCCGGAAGTGGTCGATCAGGCCCATGCCCGCGGTGCGCAGCTGATCCTGACCGTGGATAACGGCATCTCCTCCCATGCGGGCGTCGCGCGTGCGCATGAATTGGGAATTCCGGTTGTCGTTACCGATCACCATCTGCCCGGCGACACGCTGCCCGAGGCTGAGGCGATTGTTAACCCCAACCTGCGCGACTGCGACTTCCCGTCGAAATCACTGGCAGGCGTCGGCGTTGCCTTCTATCTGATGCTGGCGCTGCGCGCCTTTCTGCGCGACAACGGCTGGTTTGAGGCGCGCGGTATCGCGATGCCAAACCTGGCTGAACTGCTCGATTTGGTGGCACTGGGCACGGTGGCGGACGTCGTGCCGCTGGATGCCAATAACCGTATTTTGACCTGGCAGGGGTTGAGCCGTATTCGCGCCGGCCGCTGTCGACCGGGTATTAAAGCGCTGCTTGAGATTGCCAACCGCGAGGCGCACAAGCTGGCGGCAAGCGATCTCGGTTTCGCGCTCGGCCCGCGTCTCAATGCCGCCGGGCGTCTGGATGATATGTCCGTCGGCGTGGCGCTGCTGCTGTGCGACAACCTCGGTGAAGCGCGCCAACTGGCAAGCGATCTCGACGCGCTTAACCAGACGCGCAAAGAGATTGAGCAGGGCATGCAGGCGGAAGCACTAACCCTGTGCGAGCAGCTTGAGCGCAGCAGTGAGACGCTGCCCGGCGGGCTGGCGATGTACCATCCCGAGTGGCATCAGGGCGTGGTCGGCATTCTGGCGTCGCGCATTAAAGAGCGCTTCCATCGCCCGGTGATCGCCTTTGCGCCCGCCGGTGAAGGCGTGCTGAAAGGCTCCGGGCGCTCCATTCAGGGGCTGCATATGCGCGATGCGCTGGAGCGGCTCGACACGCTCTACCCCGGCATGATGCTGAAGTTCGGCGGCCACGCGATGGCGGCAGGATTGACGCTTGAAGAGGCCAATTTTGACGCCTTCCAGCAGCGCTTTGGCGATCTGGTCACCGAGTGGCTCGACCCGGCGCTATTACAGGGCGAAATTCTCTCCGACGGGCAGCTGACCGCCCACGAGATGACGCTTGAAGTGGCAGAGATGCTGCGCGAGGCGGGCCCGTGGGGGCAGATGTTCCCGGAACCGATGTTTGACGGCGATTTTCGCCTGTTGCAGCAGCGGCTGGTGGGCGAGCGTCATTTAAAAGTGATGCTGGAGCCGGTTGGCGGCGGTCCGCTGCTCGACGGGATCGCCTTTAACGTTGATACCGCCATCTGGCCGGACAACGGCGTACGGCAGGTGAAAATCGCTTATAAACTTGATGTTAACGAGTTTCGCGGCAACCGTAGCGTGCAGCTGATCATCGAAAACCTCTGGCCACTTTAGCGCCACTATTCGCTACAAATAAGGGCATAGATCCGGTAGAATCTCGCCCTTATCACCGCTTTTTGACAAGTCCAATAAAAGAAAACAGACCATGTTTGAAATTAATCCGGTAAAAAATCGCATTCAGGACCTCACGGAGCGCTCCGACGTTCTTAGGGGGTATCTTTGACTATGACGCCAAGAAAGAGCGTCTGGAAGAAGTAAACGCCGAGCTGGAACAGCCGGACGTATGGAATGAGCCAGAGCGCGCACAGGCGCTCGGCAAAGAGCGCTCCTCCCTCGAAGCTATCGTTGAGACGCTGGATCAGATGCGCCAGGGGCTGGAAGATGTCGCGGGCCTGCTGGAGCTGGCCGTTGAAGCCGACGATGAAGAGACCTTCAACGAGGCCGTCGCGGAGCTTGACGGGCTGGAAGAGAAGCTGGCGCAGCTTGAGTTCCGCCGCATGTTCTCCGGCGAGTACGACAGCGCCGACTGCTACCTCGATATTCAGGCTGGCTCCGGCGGTACCGAAGCGCAGGACTGGGCCAGCATGCTGACGCGTATGTATCTGCGCTGGGCAGAAGCGCGCGGCTTCAAAACCGAAATCATCGAAGAGTCCGAAGGTGAAGTGGCGGGGATCAAATCCGTTACCATCAAGATCATCGGTGATTACGCCTACGGCTGGCTGCGTACCGAAACCGGCGTGCACCGTCTGGTGCGTAAAAGCCCGTTCGACTCCGGCGGCCGTCGCCACACCTCGTTCAGTTCCGCGTTTGTCTACCCGGAAGTGGATGACGATATCGATATCGAAATCAACCCGGCTGACCTGCGCATCGACGTTTACCGTGCCTCCGGCGCGGGCGGCCAGCACGTTAACCGTACTGAATCCGCGGTGCGTATTACCCACATTCCGACCGGGTTGGTCACGCAGTGCCAGAATGACCGCTCTCAGCATAAAAACAAAGACCAGGCCATGAAGCAGATGAAAGCGAAGCTTTATGAGCTGGAGATGCAGAAGAAAAATGCCGAGAAGCAGGCGATGGAAGACACCAAGTCCGACATCGGCTGGGGCAGCCAGATCCGTTCTTATGTCCTGGATGACTCCCGCATCAAAGATCTGCGCACCGGGGTTGAAACCCGCAACACGCAGGCGGTGCTGGACGGCAGCCTGGATCAATTTATTGAAGCAAGTTTGAAAGCAGGGCTATGAGGAACCAACATGTCTGAACAACAAGCACAGGGCGCTGACGCGGCAGTCGATCTTAATAATGAACTGAAAACCCGCCGTGAGAAGCTGGCGCTGTTGCGCGAGCAGGGCGTTCCGTTCCCGAACGACTTCCGTCGTGACCAGACCTCTGACAAGCTGCACGCCGAATTCGACGGCAAAGAGAATGAAGAGCTGGAAGCGCTCGGCATCGAAGTCGCCGTTGCGGGTCGTATGATGACGCGCCGCATTATGGGTAAAGCCTCCTTTGTCACGTTGCAGGATGTGGGCGGTCGTATTCAGCTCTATGTTTCCCGCGACGATCTGGCGGAAGGCATCTACAACGAGCAGTTCAAAAAGTGGGATCTCGGCGATATCCTCGGCGCGCGCGGCAAGCTGTTCAAGACCAAGACTGGCGAGCTGTCGATTCACTGCACCGAGCTACGTCTGCTGACCAAAGCCCTGCGCCCTTTGCCGGACAAGTTCCACGGCCTGCAGGATCAGGAAGCGCGCTATCGTCAGCGCTACCTCGACCTGATCGCTAACGAAGAGTCACGCAACACCTTCAAAATTCGCTCCCGCATCATGGCCGGCATCCGCCAGTTCATGGTCAACCGCGACTTTATGGAAGTGGAAACGCCGATGATGCAGGTGATCCCGGGCGGTGCCTCCGCGCGTCCGTTTATCACCCATCACAACGCGCTCGATCTCGACATGTACCTGCGTATCGCGCCGGAGCTCTATCTCAAGCGTCTGGTGGTCGGCGGCTTCGATCGCGTGTTCGAAATCAACCGTAACTTCCGTAACGAAGGCATCTCCGTACGCCATAACCCAGAGTTCACCATGATGGAACTCTATATGGCGTATGCGGATTACAAAGATCTGATCGAGCTGACCGAATCCCTGTTCCGCACGCTGGCGCAGGATATTCTCGGCACCACCGAAGTGCCTTACGGCGAGCAGGTGTTCGACTTCGGCAAGCCGTTTGAGAAGCTGACCATGCGCGAAGCGATCAAGAAGTACCGTCCGGAAACCGAGATGGGCGATCTGGATAACTTCGACAGCGCGAAAGCGATTGCTGAAAGCATCGGTATCAAAGTTGAGAAGAGCTGGGGTCAGGGCCGTATCGTGACCGAGATCTTTGAAGAAGTGGCGGAAGCGCACCTGATTCAGCCGACCTTCATCACCGAATACCCGGCAGAGGTCTCTCCGCTGGCGCGCCGTAACGATGACAACCCGGAAATCACCGACCGCTTCGAGTTCTTTATCGGTGGCCGCGAAATCGGTAACGGCTTTAGCGAGCTGAACGATGCCGAAGATCAGGCCAAGCGTTTCGCCGACCAGGTAGCAGCGAAAGACGCGGGCGATGACGAAGCGATGTTCTATGACGAAGACTATGTCACCGCGCTGGAGCATGGTCTGCCGCCGACGGCGGGTCTGGGCATCGGTATCGACCGTATGGTGATGCTGTTTACCAACAGCCATACCATCCGCGACGTGATCCTCTTCCCGGCGATGCGTCCGGTTAAATAACCGCTAATTGCAGAAGCCCCGACGTTCACGCGCCGGGGCTTTTTTATTGCCCTGTGAAAGGGTTGGCATCCCACGTATGGCTGCTATGATATGTCGCCCGTTAATTTATTCGAGGAATGGTTTTGCGCGCAGGACGCCTGATGAAAAACCCATTTTGCATGGTCATATGCCTGGCATTTTCGCTGCTGCTGGCGGGCTGTGCGGGGAATAATTCGACCGGAAGCTACGCAGGCGCGACCTACACGGTCAAGCGCGGCGATACCCTGTACCGCATTTCGCGCATCACCGGTACCAGCGTAAAAGAGCTGGCGAGCATGAACGGCATTTCGCCGCCCTACACCATCGAAGTGGGGCAGCGTCTGAAGGTGAAAGGGGCGTCGAAAGGCTCATCCTCCTCCGGCAAGCTGGCGAAAGCGCGGCCTTCTTCGTCGGTGCCGCAAGCCTCCTGGCCGCCCGTTGGGCAGCGCTGCTGGCGCTGGCCGACCAGCGGGAAAGTGATCCTTACCTATTCCAACTCTGATGGCGGTAATAAAGGCATTGATATCGCCGGGTCGCGCGGGCAGCCGATCTACGCCGCCGGTGCCGGGAAAGTGGTCTATGTCGGCAGCCAGCTGCGCGGCTATGGCAACCTGATCATGATTAAGCACAGCGAAGATTACATCACCGCCTATGCACACAATGAGACGCTGCTGGTGAATAACGGCCAGAGCGTGAAGTCCGGGCAGAAGATTGCCACCATGGGCAGCAGCGATGCCGACTCCGTGCGTCTGCACTTCCAGCTGCGTTATCGCGCGACGGCCATCGATCCGCTGCGCTATTTACCGCCGCAGGGCAGCGTACCGAAGTGTTAATCTGCGCGCTAACAGGCGAGAAATTAACCTGTTAGCGCATCGGTGGGTTGTCAGACGCGATGTAAGGTCTATAATGCCTGAGCACTTCGAAAGCGGGCGTAGTTCAATGGTAGAACGAGAGCTTCCCAAGCTCTATACGAGGGTTCGATTCCCTTCGCCCGCTCCAGCATTTCCTCTCTCTTAATTTCCCTGCTTTCTGCAACGCATCCTTCACGTTTATACAATGACGCTTATCGCGGTGAGATTTTGTTACCGTTACAGTGGCTTGATTAGGCGGGTAAAGCGCGGCGTCGCGGCATCAGCACCGCCAGGCAGCATATCGCCCGTCAGCGCTGATGCCGGAAAGAGATTAATTATTTATGGTGTCTTCACTGTCGAAGATATTGGCGCGGCTGCTGGAGTGCCTGCCGTCACTGTACTGCGTCTCCTGACCGTCGAAGATATTGGCGCGGCTGCTGGAGGAGCTACCATCGCTGTAGCGCGTATCCTGGCCGTCAAAGATATTGGCGCGGCTGCTGGAAGAGCTGCCGTCACTGTTTTTCGTATCCTGGCCGCCAAAGATATTGGCTCTGCTGCTTGAGGTTCTTCCGTCGCTATATTTCGTGTCCTGCCCACCGAAAATGTTGGAGCGGCTGCTGGATGTCGTGCCATTGTCATAGCGGCAATCCTCCCCGCCGAAAATATTGGCGCGGCAGCTGTCCGCCATCGCGCTATTCAGCGAGCCAGCAAACAGAAAAAAACCTAAAAACAGTGCCCTGGTATTCATAGCGTCTCTCTGAAAAGTGATGTTATCGGCGGATACAGGAAATATAAACCCACACGAATTATGCCTGACACCGCGCGGGTGTCATCCCCAGGCTCTGGTAGTTATCGCAGCCCTTCCACACCTTCGGGCGAGAGTGTCATAACCGTTTTCAGGCTGCTTTCAATGCTGCTCACAATCGCTTCTCGCGGGCCAGCGCGCCACGCATCGCTGGCGTAAAAGGCCTCCAGCACCGTCGCCATACTTTCCGGGCTGGCAAAAGCGCGGATCAGACAGTAGCAATCGGGATCGTGCAATGAGTTGCCAAACCTCACCACATCAATGCCGTGGCGCTGATGCAGGGGAACGCTGATCTCCTGCATGATGGCGTGAAACGCCGCGCCGCTTCACTGGCGCAGAGTGTATTGCAGTATCTCGACGGTTTTCATTTGCTTCATCTCCATTGTGTGCCGCTATGCCTGTATCACTTTCCACGCCAGCACGATGAAATAGATCGCGCAGGCGATCTGCATAAGGCGAAAAACTCTTCTGACGTGGCGCCATTGGTAGCGCTCGCGGGCGTTAGCCTCTGCAATATCAGGGGGAAGGTGCGTTGTTTTTTTCTTTTTGATAAATATTTGCGCCACCGATGTAGCAAGAAGAACGACAGCAATCACTTTGAGAAAGAGTGGGTTATCCATACTTGGCCGCCTCTGTCGACGATACGTCCCAACAGACTAACTGAAAGACGGCACATTCACTATGGATATGTTTCACGGCAACCACAGCAGTGCTGCTTATAAGATCCTGTCTTACATTGCATTCGCATAACTATTCTCTGCAAGGCATAACTATTCATTCAAGGTATGGATTACTGCCTCATCCCGATGTTAACTTATGCTTCTGAATATGGAGGGAGTGATGCTGGATATTACACATTTTGGGCTGTTTGCCCTGTCAGTTTTTCTGTTGTCGGTGACGCCAGGGCCGGACATGGCTTATGTTATCGGGCAAAGCGTGGCTAACGGGCGTCGTGCCGGGGTGATCTCCGCGGCGGGCGTGGCGTTGGGCAGTTGTACGCATGCCGTGGCGAGCGCCATCGGGCTAACGGCGCTGATCACCGCCTCACCGCTGATGTTTACGGTAATTAAATACCTCGGCGCAGCCTACCTGCTCTACCTCGGCAGTAAGATGATCCTCAGCACATTCACCAAAGCGCGCATTGAGGGCGAGGAGAGTGCGCCCATCAAAGCGAAAGTGACCACCCGCACGCTGCTCTCGCGTGGGTTTATCACCACGCTCACCAACCCGAAGGTGCTGCTCTTCTTTATCTCATTCTTCCCGCAGTTCGTGGTGGCGGATGGCGATCAGCATGCTGCCTCATTTCTGATTCTTGGCTTCGCGTACGCGCTGATCGCCTTCCTGACCGATATCACTTTCGCCCTGCTGGCGGGCAGCGCGGCGGGCGCGGTTTCGCAAAATAGAGGGCTGCAAAAGCTGCTCGACCGCATTGTTGGCACCACGTTTATTGCATTGGGTATCCGCCTGGCGCTCACGAAGCGCTAAGCACGCCAATAAAAAGCCCGCCGGTGTTGGCGGGCGAAGTTTATTGCGTCGCTAAGGTTTGCTGAAGTTCCGACAGTTGACCCTGCAATTTTTGCAGCTCCATCTGTTTTTCCATCTCGGAAGCGGAAGGGCGGTTTTGCGCCTCTTTCATCTTCTTCTCAAGCGCGGCGATCTGTTTTTGCACATCGGCCCGGCCTGCGTTTTTCTGCTTTAACTGCGCAATCAGGTTATCCATCGAACGTTGCAGCGCCTGCTGTGATTTACGCTTGCTGGCGACGCTGGCATTGCTCTGCTGCTTCTCCTGCTCAATCGCTGCATAGACCGCGTTAAACTCCTTGTTTAACTGCTGCTCATGTTGCAGGGTCTGCTGCTTCTGCTCGACGCGCTTATCCCAGGTGCCGGAGTAGTTACAGTTAAATTTGGTAATAATGCTGACGTCACCGGCGGTCGGGTCGCAATCACGCGCATTCGTCGCGCAGCCTGCCAGTAGCAGTGCGCTCAACATCATTAAAATCTTCTTATGCATAGCGTGATCCTTAGCTAACTTTCAGTGCGGTACGTTGGGTATAGAGGCTGTCGAGTTCACCCTGCAACGAGCCAATTTGATCGCGCATCTGCGCAATTTCAGAATCGAGTTTTTTGGTATCGCCGCCGGTTCTGTGCATATCCGAGGAGACATCCTGCCACTGCTGCTGATGTTTTTTCATATCAGTCAGCGTGTTACGCAGATAAGCGATGTTGGCATCGACGCCTTTAACCTGCTGTTGCAGCGCATCTTTCTTCACTTTCCTTGCGGCAATATCTTTCTCAAGCTTCGCCAGCGTCAGCTTGTCGCTGGCAATAACCGATTTCGCCACGATGGTCGCATTCTGGATACGGGTGTTTTCCGCCTGGATATCGCGAATGGAGGCGTTCAACTGCTCCTCCTGCGAGGCATATTTTTTACGCTGGTTATCAAGGTAGGCGTTAGCACCAACCCCGACGCCGCAGCCTGCCACCGCAGCGGCAATCATGCACACCGCTTTATTGCTTGAGTTACTTGCTGCACAGGCCAGCGCGCCGAGCAGCGCGCCGCCAGCACAGGCCATGACGCCCGATTTATTAAAAAACTCGACGTCCTGGTTATTGGCTAAACGGGGATCGACGCCCCCGCTACCGCCCATCCCGCCCGAGCTCTGGCAACCCGCCAGCACCACAATCAGCCCAGCGACAACCGCTGTACGTAACCGTTTAAAAGTAACCATCACCACACCCTCCTGAATGTCCTTAATTATTTTTTTTACAAGCGCTCAGCCACGCATCGCGCGCCACTTTGCCATCTTTCCAGTAGCCCTGAAGGTTGCCCCAGTAGGTATTCAGATAACCATTCAGATTGGTTTTACCGCGCGCGGCCATCTGCTGCTGCACGACGGTCATTTGCGGATCGATCAGGCTCTTGTTATAGGTCGTGCCCATATCCACCAGCGTGTCGGCGTAATAGCTGGTGATAAACTCCAGCGCTTTTTTATGCTGATCGAGCTGCTCCTGGCGACGCGAACAGTTGGCGTCCAGTTGGCTCCCGGCGGCACACGTTTTGGCGTAAAGCTGGTTAAGGCGATCGAGAAACTCGCCGTCATCTTTCATCTTGGTGCACAAAAAGGCGCCCAGTTGCAAAGAGGTGCGGATCGCCTGGTCGCGCTGCTCATCGCGCAACTGGCTGTTTGCACGCAGTTCATTGCGCAGCGACTCCAGCTCCTTTTTGACGCCTTCATCCTGCACTTTGGCGGAGATGGCATTCAGGTTCTGTAATGAGTCCGCGCCTTCGCCCGGTTTCTTCGCCGCTTTGCTCTCGGTACCCAGCGCCTGCCACTCTTTTTCAATCTCTTTAATGCGATCCCGCGAGGTGAGGGTGGTTGAGACCAGCACTAAGCGCATGCCAGTCGCCTTGCTGCTGTTCTCACCTTGCGCGGTGTAATAGGGCTCTTCCCCGCGAAGCGAACTGCGAATATCGGCCTGCGGCGTTAAGTAGCTGCCGCCGCGCACGATATAGCCGCCCGCTTTGCCATGCAGGCGGTCAAGTTTATTTAAGCGAAACGGCTCAAACATCATTTCGCTAACATTGCCAAGCATATCGTGCAGACCCAGCGGGTTCGGTTTAAGCAGGCCGGTAAGCTGGAGTTTGTTATTCGCTGACTGCGCGCCCGCAAACCAGACATAGCCATTCAGGCCTTCCGGCATCGGGAAGTGGCGATCGCGAAACTCCGCCGACGAGACAGACAGCCCGCCGCGCGCGGCAAACTCCCATTCGGTTTCCGTCGGCAGACGTAAAAAGCCCGGCTGCTTATCATCCTGCGGCAGTGCGTCCGGCTTCTCTTTTCGCAGCCACAGGTTGTATTTATCGGCAATCGACATGGCGTCCATCCAGCCGATATTGACCTTCGGCAGACGACCTTTGATATCGGGTTTGGCGCAATCACCGGAGAGTGCGCGATACTGCAAATCCGTCAGCTCATATTTGGCCATCAGGTAGTAACGGCCTTTCTCTTTCTTCTCTTGCGGGAAGCTGCCGGCGATATGGTCCGGGCGTGACTGTTCGATATAGCCCCACTCGTTGCCCTCTTCGCCAAGCGTAATGCTGTAATCGGCTAACGGCTTATCCAGAGGAATAGCAACCTTACGAAACGCCATTGCGCCATCGCAGGGCAGCGGCAGGATCACATCATCAGCCAAGGGTTTTGGGTTCCAGAACTTCTCATCCCACGTTGCGTTTGCCGCGCAGGAAAAGCCTAACCCGGCCGCAGCCAGCGTCAGTAGCAGGTTAAATTTCACGTAAACTCTCCGCAGGTTCGATCTTTAACGCCCGCAGCGCGCCAATCGCGGCGACGCCCAGCGCCACGGCCAGCACGCTCAGGAAGGCGGCGGCAAAGTGGCCAGGATCAAGGTGACAAACAAAAGCGCTTTCGGGGAGATTAGCGCCCAGAAGGTGGTTAAACAGCGCGCTACCCGCGCCATAAATCAGCAGGCCAGCGATAAACGCAACGCCCGTCAGGCAGAGCGCCTGGATCATGATGAATAGCGTCACCGCCTGACGGCGAAAACCGAGCAGGCGCAGTAGCGCCATATCTTTGCGTTTACGATCGATATTGGCGATAAACGCGCCGATAAGCGATGCAATGCAGCCCGAGGCCGAGATCCAGGCGATCACCGCGAAAATCACCCCCAGCACGCGATCGATGGCGCGCACCGCTTCAATCTGCGCGGTCTGGGTTATCGCTTCGATATGTTGTGATTCGAGCCATTTCGCCAGGGGAGCAACATCATCCAGCGTGGCGGCATAGAGCCGTGCGCGCGCAAAGTTACGCCGCTCGCGCGCATTTTCACCGTCGGTCACGCCGAGTAGCGGCACCTGGAAACCGTCGCGATAATCTTCCAGCGCCACCAGCAGAGGCAGGTCGACAAACAGCGCCGGGCGGGCAAAGCGCGCCTCGTCGAGAATGGCACCGACGCTGACAGAGAGCGATGTGCGCTGGTTCTGCCCGTCGCGTTTACGGCTGACAAACAGCCGGAACGTATCGCCCGCTTTCACGTCGAGCTTGCGGGCGGCGCTGTTGCTCAGTACCACCGTGCTGTCATGCGGCAGCACACCGCTCTCGCGCAGCAGCGGATCGCCTTTCGTGGAAGGGATCACCTCCGCACCAGCGGCAAAATGTTGCCCGTCGCGCACCAGGTCTGCCTGGGTATTCAGCGATCGCGTAAGCGGTATTGAGAAGCCAACCTCCGGGCGCGCAGCAAGCGCGTTGAGCCACGTAAGATCGTAGTTACCGTTGCCAGTCATCCGCACTTCCCGCGTGCGCGGATCGTCGAGCAGATCGTGGCGCAACTGGCTGACGATACCGTTCTTTAAGCCAAACAGAAGAAGTAGCGGGGCGATCACCGCGATCAGCGAGAAGACAATACAGAGCGCCACTTTCCGATCGTGGATCAGATCGCGCAGCGCCATATTCAGCAGTAGCCCCATCCCGGGGCGTGTTTCAGGCAGGCTGGAAGACACTTTGCCCCTCCTGCATCACGGCGCGATAACAGCGCAGATTGCACTCGCTAACCCGCTGCCAGTCATGGCTGACGATCACCGCCGCCATCTCCATTGCCTGCACCATCTCAATCATTAGCGCAAACAACCGGCTGGCGTTATCAGGATCGAGCGCAGCGGTTGGCTCATCTGCCAGCAGCAGGCGCGGCTGGTGGGCGATAGCACGCACAAACGCCACGCGCTGACGCTCGCCAATCGACAGGCGGGAAGGCAGCTGATGCAACAGCGGCGCAATGCCGAGCCGATCGATAGCGGTCTTAAGCCACGGCGATTGCACCGTTTGCCCGACCAGCCGACGGGTGAGGGTGATGTTCTCCTGCACTGTCAGCCACGGCAGCAGCCCGCCGTGCTGAAGCACAAAGCCGAGATCCCGTGCACGAATACCCGACAGCGCGGCTTCATCATCCGCGAGCAGCGCCGGGGTAAGATCCCGCTCGCCGAGGCGATACTCCGACAGCTCTTCCGGGCGCAGGATCGCGCCCATCATCTCCAGTAGGGTGCTCTTACCGCAGCCGCTGGGGCCGGTAAGCGCCACCACTTCACCGGGTGCCAGCGTCAGCTCCGGTAGCGAGACCCGGTAGCCCTGCGTGCCGCCGCGACGGATCGCCATTGCGCGTATATGTAGCATTACGGCAGGTTTTCCAGCGGCACAGGGTAGACGTTGTCACGCGGATCGCTGTCCGGTGCCAGCGAGATCCAGCGGTCAACATCCTGGTTATAGCGCTGGTAGTAGTTCAGCTTGGTATTGAGACGGCGAATAAATCGCTCCTGCTCAAGGCCATCCCAGCTCTTCCAGGTCTCTTCATCAAGGCTCAGCACTTCACTCAGGTACGGCAGCCCTTCGATGTATTCACCCAGCAGACCCAATTCACCTAAGCGTGTGGCATTTTTGCTTTTCGCCTGGTTCGGATCGTTACCCATTGTTGCGGCCAGCGAACGCAGGCTGGCGAACATATCATCCGGCGAGATCAACCCTTCGTTGGCGGCATTGACGATCTTCTTCATCACATCGCTCAGATCGCTCAGCTCGCTTTTGGTCAGCAGGACTCGCACTTCAGTGGCGGGAATGTTCTGGTTCACCAAATCACGGTCGCTGATCCAGGATTTAAACACCGGCGGTGCCTGGGTTCCCTGTTTCTCGCCGAGATAGGCAAGGCGCATCGCTTTGCTCAGCTTGTCCGCATCGCTCAGCAGCGGGTCGGCTTTCTTACCGGCATACTCTTCGCTGGCACCCAGCGCGCTGCCCGCCGTCTCTTCGCCGCTCCAGGCGGTTTTAATCTGGCCGGTGATGGCATTCGCCAGGCTATCGACCATGGTGCCGAAGTTGTTCACATCGCCGGAGTCGATCGGGTAGTAGAGCGGTTTATGCAGGAATGGGTTGAGCGTCAGATCCTGATACTGTGCCTCGGCGGCGGCATGGTTTTTCTTACCGCTCGGGGTTTTGAGATGCAGGGTATAGAGTGCCACACCACGGTAGGCCGCTTCCTGGCGAACCTGCGCGGCATCAAGATGCGTAGAGGAGAGGTTATCCCCGCCCTCCAGCGCACCGGCGTCGGTAATCAGGATCACGTAACGCGCGCCAAACTGCGTCCAGTCGACCTTATCAAGCGCCGTCATCACGCCGCCGTAAGCATCCTCATCCACTTTGCTGCTGGAGACCGTGGCTTGCTTCAGGTCGTGTACTTTGGCGAGGAAATCTTTGCCATCTTTCACCGTGTTGGGGTCAACGTA
The DNA here is from genome assembly GCF_965119485.1 of Kosakonia sp. Marseille-Q7440. Taxonomy (NCBI): domain Bacteria; kingdom Pseudomonadati; phylum Pseudomonadota; class Gammaproteobacteria; order Enterobacterales; family Enterobacteriaceae; genus Kosakonia; species Kosakonia sp. Marseille-Q7440. The sequence goes on from NZ_CBCPLT010000002.1 coordinate 965,343, forward strand.
CATCTTGCTGTCATACTCCAGCCCCGGCACGGCTTTGACATTAGAGCGGAAGGCCACCAGACCAAACTTCACCTGATCCTGGAGATGCTCCTTTTCAATGCGCTGATAGATCTTATCGATCGCCTCTTTGGTGCGGTCGATATAGGGGCCCATCGAAATGGTGGAGTCGATTACAAACACCACCGACGCCGAAAAGCCCTTCATCATGTTCTTCTCGTCAGCCGCTTTTGCCGCTTTCTCCGGCGCTTTTTCACTGACCGAGGCGACATTAAGCACGCGCACCTGGAAACCGCTGTCGGTAAAGACATCGTCAGAGCCTAATACGGGCAGCAGGTAGAAGTTCTTCTGCTGATCGACCATGTAATCCGGCTCTTTCGCCAGCACCTGCGGCACGGGTTTATTGCTCTTCAGGTTGGCCAATAACGGATCGAGCGCGGCGGCCGGTTTTGGGTTATTTAGCAACGATTCGACGTCGCTCTTATCGCGGAAAAAGAGCATCGGGTGGCGACCCGCCGGGTTGGTAAACGCCAGCGTGAGCTGCATCTTCCAGTCGACGGTACAGGCGGCTTTAAGCCAGCCGGAAACATGACCGAAGCTATCCGGCCCGACCTGCAGCCACTCATCCTGGCCCTGCTTGCTGCGCTGATAAACGTAGAAGCGGCTAAACGCCGGCTGCTCTTTACCGGCCTCGCCCGCTTTCGGTGCCAGCTGGCAGCCCGGGTAGGTGAGAACGCGCTGATAAAGGGCATGTTTCCCCTCCTGTAACAGCGGTTTTTGATCGGCGGCGTGCACGCCCATGGTGGTGGCCGTTAAACACAGGAATCCGCCCAGCCAGACTCTCGTTTTCATCTTCTAATCCTATTTTTTCAGCTCGGCAAGACGGGCTTTCGCCCCGCTGTTTTGTGAGTCCTGGTTGACCACAATCTCGTACCAGTAGATGGCGGTTTGCGCATCCGGGCTAAAGCAGCCGCCGCTCTGTGCGGTTTTCGGGTCATACTCTTCGGCATAACGCATCGCCATCTGGGTATCGCCAGACTGCGCTTTATAGGCGTACAAGCGTTGCGCGACATCACACTGCTTCGCCGCTTTTGCTTTCGCGATCACCTCCAGCAGTTGCGCGCTGCTTGGCTGGCTGCGCAGGCACCCTTTCACAAATGCCAGTTCATTGCCTTTGGTCATCAGATCGTCGCCGCACGGGCCGCTGACTTTCGCCGCGGCCGCAGGGGCTGCCGCAGGTGGCGGTGTCTCTTCGGCTGGTGCCTCGGGGCTACGCATAAACCACCATGCCGCAGCGGCGGCGGCGATCAGCAGCAGAAGCACCACCAGCGCAATAATCAGCCCTTTACCTCTCTTCGCTTTCGGCTCCTCGACCGGCTGCGGTGCAGGCGGCTCGGCAACCACCGGTGCGGGTTCCGGTACCGGTTGCGGCGTTGGCTCAACGGCGGGTGGCGTCGGCGGGGTGTCATTCAGGGTACGGGTGTTGACCGGCAGCGGGTTCTCGCCGCCCGCCTGGGAGCTGAGCAAGCCTTCGCTGATCATCAGGATCCCCATATCGCGCGAGGCGTCATCTTTGATGGCGATGCGATAGGCCGCCTGGCGGTTAGCCAGCAGGGGATCAAGCAGCGACGGGCCGATCTGCACGGAGGGCACACCCTCTTCGAGCGTAAGCGTCGGCAGTGCCAGAAAGACTTCCGCGCTGCTCCAGCCGCCGTCGTTGTCGAGATAGAGCGAATCCTGGTTACGCAGCACCGAGATCATCACGCCATCCATGCCCCCTTTCCACGCTTTCAACAGCAGTTGCGCATAGCCCGGGATGACGGGCTGAAGGGCTTTAAGTTCGGGTTTGATCACCTGCTATTACTCCTGTGAAGTCTGAATCTGACGGATGATGGCGCCCAGTTTTTCGTTCTGCGCCACGCTGATCTCCCGTCCGGCCGAATGGCCTGCGTTCTCGGTGATCAGCGACTCCAGCCCCACCAGCCAGTCGATAATGAACATGGCGGTGTAGTTCAGTTGTTGCGGCGTTAAACGCGCCAGCCGCTCGTCGTCTTTCCACACCACGCTGTCGCACTGGGAGGGGCGGGTGAAAATGTGCTGATCCGGCATATTGAGGCGTGTCTGGCGTTTCGCTGCGGGCATCTCGAGGTACCCAAGCCAGGTAATAAAATCGCCCATCACATGCAGGATGCGCGACACCTGGCGGTCTACCATCTGCTCCAGCAGCACGCCGGCCTGCTCGGTATTGGTCATCGCCTCAACGAGCTTCTCTTCGATGCGCAGACGGAGCAGGGCGGTAATCAGTTCATCGGCCAGCGCGTCGATAATCGGGCGCGGTAAATTGATGTAGTTGAGCAGCGCCGGGCTCTCCGACAAGCCGCGCAGATGGTTGATCCAGTGCTGCACGCTCTGGTGTGCGAAGGCAATTTCGTGGCTATAGGTCGTTGCCGCAGGTGCTTCTGCCCCAAAGGCAGCGCCGACACCGATATCGAAAATATCCAGCTCTTCAGGCGTCTCTTCCTGCACCGGCAGTGTAGTTTGTTGCAGATAGAGCGCCTGCAAATCGCGGCGCGTCGGCACCAGGCGCAGCAACAGCTCGCCGTGCATACCGCTGCGTTTTTTCAGCACATCCAGAATGTCGCGGGCAATCTGCGCCTTTTTCGCCGCATCCTCTTCGCCGTCTGGCTGATACCAGTTGCCTAACCCGCCCTCGATCAGCTCATCGCGGATCTCCTGCAACTGTTCAGCGATGCGCTCAAGCTTCACTTCCGGACGCGCAACGGTTGAGAGGTAATCAGCCATGCGGCGCATTCCGCCGTCGTTAAGCTTGAGCATGGCGTCCCAGGCTTCGTCCGGCGAGGCGATATAGCGATTCACTGCTTCATCTTCGAGGAAGGTTTTGCGCATCAGCTGTAACTGCGGCAGGTTCTCTTCGCTAAACGCCGCTTCGTTACCGTCGCTAATACGAATAAACGGCGTCTGCTGGCGCGGCTTGCGCACCAGGAAGGTGTTGTTAAACGCCTGGCCGCGCTGCCACTCCTGCATCCATTTGTACTGACCGAAGCGCTCGGTCATCGCCATTTTGATCATCCCGCCCAGCCCCCAGGACTGTCGCAGGATTGCCTCCTCCTGCGACAGCCCCTGGCTGATGCGCAGATCGAACATGGTGAGTGCCCAAATTAGCCCTGGCAGACGGCGGCCGCGCGCCTCGGCGTCGGCGCCCTGAGTGTAGCGGATCCACTCATCGAGTACGCCGCCCACCTCTTTGACATCCGACTGCTTGGTCGAGGCTGTACAGACCACCAGGACGTTCATCTCCTGGTTTTCGGTATAGCGCTCAAAGAGATAAGCGACTTTGCCACGTAAAATCAGCTGAGCCAGCGGGTTGCTCTCTTCGCTATTAACCGCGCGGCGAATGTCATCCATCGACTCAACGCCGAGGCGTCCGCGATAACCGGGGAAATCGAGCAGATCGACGGTCTCAAACAGCGGCTCGCGGGTCGAGGCGACCAGCGGGATATGCAGCTCAACGGTTAATGCCGTTAATTCTGCCAGCGACAGAGTGACGGGCGCAGCGGCCTGGCCTTCCACCACCGGGCAGACCTCAATGCGGATATCGGTCTCTTTGTTCAGCCGCTCCAGCATGTCGACGTTCATAATGCTGTCGCGCTGCACCAGCAGGCCATTCTCTTCGCTGACCAGCGTGCTTAACGGTGCCCACACTTCCTGCGCGCCGCCCAGCCGATGCAGGGTTTGCGCGAAACGGATATAGGCTTCGGTCAGCTCTGCCACCTCGCCCCATAACACGGAGAAGAGCTGACCGCGATCCTCCGGCGTCAGCCACGGCGCCAGCGTAATCGCCTGCGGCCAGTAGTGCAGCGCTAAGCGGCTCTGACTTTTCTCCGCATGACGGCTCAGGTAATCCCACAGCGAGACGACATCATCTTCACTGATGCCCGCCACGCGGGTTGGGCGACGGCGTTTGGCCAGCGAGTTCAACAGATCGCTGATGCGCCCTTCGTCATACTGCCAGTCAAATTTTTCCTGATTAAAATCATGGATAAAGGCGTTAGCGAGAATTTTGCCCATCTCGATTTCGCTGAACAGTTGCAGCGTCACCGGCCAGCGCTCGTCGCCGCCAACCTGACGGCGGCTAAAGCGCGTCACCAGCCCGGTTGCCTCTTTGCCGCCGCCCGGCGGGTTGATGTGGGTCAGAAAATCGAGCTGCTTACCGCCGAGGCGGGTCTCCAGCTTGCCGTTTTCACCCGCCGCCAGTGCGGAAATCAGGTAGGATTTGCCCGCCTGCGACAGGCCAAAGAAGCCGATGGTCATCGGTTTTGCTGCTGCCAGCGCCAGACGGCGCGCCTTGTTACGGCTGCGGCGGAGGTTAATCGTCAGACGGTCGGCTTCGGTATTAAGACGCGGCGCATCCTGGCGCACCGCGTTGATCCACTCAATCGCTTCACCGGCACCGCGTTCAACGCCCTGCCAGCCCTGGATAATTTGCTTCGAATTGATGCTGTTCATTAGCTCTTAATGCTCCCGCTATCCAGCCAGTACTGGCTTTCGCCCATGCCATTGCCAACCATCGTGTTTAACTGGAAGGTCACGTCCTTGCGGCTGTAGTTTCGTCTGGCGTTCTCCATCTCCAGCGACTCAATACGGAAACGCTCCGGGCTGACCGCCTCTTCGCCGTTTCGCGCGCGGCCCTGTTCCGCCATCAGCTCAATACGCATCACCGCATCGCCGGCGAGTTCGCTGGCAAGGTTCGGATTGTTGATTTTCAGGGTATAGAGCGACGAGGCCGGCCAGCGCTCGTTATCCAGCTGGCGGAAACCGATACGTACTTCGCCGCGCGCCTCAAATGGCTGGCCCTGCGGAAGCTGGAAGTCAGCGGCATCGAGGTCAATATCGCTGTAAAAGACGTTGCTGTCTTTGATGACGTTGTTGCCATCCAGCATGCCGAGATAGCGGATCGTCGAGTAGGCGGTAAAGTTTGCCGCGCGGAAATAGAAGTTGTTGAGACGCGACTTCTCCGCCAGCAGGCAGAGCATCGCGCCGACCACCGCGGTGGATTTCGGATCGTCAATGCACCCTTTTTTGTTGAAGGGATACCAGCCGCCGGTTTCATACCCGTGCAGCGGCAGAACCCGCGTCGGCGGCACCGGCTGGAGCTGGCGAATCAGCGCCTGGATGCCCGGCAGGCGCGACGGACGGCCCGTTAACAGCAGCACATCGCAGTTGTAGTGCCAGAGCACTTCACATAGCGCGCGCAGGCTGTGGCAGATGTTCATCCGGCCGCTGCGCGGATCGATAAACTCATTGTGCAGACGGGCGAGATCGACCTCTAACGGCACATCAAGCAGCGAGAAGGGCGCTTCGCTCGGCAACTGGCCTGTGCGCACCACGTCGTTAACGTAATCCTGCACTTTGGCGGTAGGCGTATTGTCGGCCAGCAGTTCGCGGAAGGTGTAGTTAAGAATTTCGCGGCCATTCTCCGGCTTGTACTCTTCATAGCGATGAAGAATGGCCAGCGCCAGTGGTGAGAAGATTTGCAGCGTCAGCTGCTGGCGCAGCACCTGCTTGCCCGCTTCGATCGCTTCGCTGCCGAACAGCTGCGACATCATTGACTCTGCCGCGATATCGCTGTGGCCGACCTTCATCATCGCCGCTTTTACCGCTGGCTGGAGATAGAGACGGATGACATCCAGCAGAATGTCGTCGCCCGCCACTTTAAAGCCTTCCCGGAAGAGCTGTTTCGGTGTAATACGCACGTTAATGCCTTTACCGTCATCCAGCGTATAGCGAGTGATCACCAGATCGGTAGTGCCGCCGCCAATGTCAATGGAGGCGATCTTCAGGCTGCGCTGCTCCCCTTCTGCCAGCTGATTATCGGGGCGACGGGTGGCGGCGAAAAACTCATCGGTGCGGCCACCGAAATTGGTCTGCGTTTCGTTATAGAGATAGACCAGCTGTCCGCAGGTCGCTTCATCCCACTTTACATGAACGCCGGGGTGCGGATGCTTCGCATTGCCGCTCTCTTCGCCGTCGTAATCCATCTCTTCCCACTCCAGCGATTTCCACACCAGGCGGATGGCATCATGCATGCACGCTTCAAAGATGGCGCGCTCTGGTTTCGGCATCGCCGGCGGCACGGTCAGGATCACGTTGCGTAAACGGCGCGGATCGCTGGCGTGGCTCATCTTCAGGCGCTGCGCTGGGCTGTTGATCTGCATTAACGCCTGGCTCAGCACTTCTGAGAGCATCATGGTCATCAATGAACTGCGGCTGTAAACCGGCGAGAAGACCGGCATCCGCTCATCTTCATTGAGGCGAATCAACAGCTTGCCATGATCGTTGAGCATATAAAGCAGCGGGGCGGCGGTCGCCAGCGGTTCACGATCCGATTTCACAAACGCCTGGCTGAATCGCCAGCCCGGCGAGTAGGGCTGATCGTCCCACAGATAGCGTTTCGGGCTGGAGAGGCCGGTAGAGCCTTCGGTGCCTAAACGCTGCGCCGCCATGCGGAATGCCTCACCGCCGACGCGGCCGATGGTCGGCCAGGTAAAGGCATCGCTGCGTCCGCTCTTCAGCGAGAAGTCCTGTTTGCCGAACTCCGCCTGCGCGAACTCCAGACGGCTCTCAAACGGCTCGTTATAGACAAACTGCGGCTGGCTCAGATCGCGCAGTTGCAGCTGATAGAGCTGCGAGAGGCCTTTGTTATCCGCTGCATGCTCCTCAATCAGCACGCCGCAGCTGCGTGAGTTGCCAATATCCAGCACCAGATCGACGGGGATCGCGGTATCGCGAATTTTCACGTCATTGATCTGTACTTCTGGAATGGTGATGATCTTTTTCAGCACCTCGAGCAGGTTAAGGAAGTGCGCTTGATGCTCTTTCAGCCCCAGTTTCTCGTCGGTGTCTTCAACATGCTGACGCAGCACAGCGTGTGCCTGCCTGGTATAGATATCGTTCAGCCACCCCTCAACCCACGGAAGAGTCAGGAAGTCGCCCATCTGGTGCGGTAAGCAGGCCAGCGCAAAACCGGCCCCGGAACGGACATCATCTTCGCCGGGTGCCAGGTATTGTGTATGTTCGCGGTCGGGAAAGATTTTGGTATCGAAAATCAGCGTTGCACGCCAGGTGTTGCCTTTCTCGTCCGGCTCCGGCAGTTGATGAAACTGCACGCGCGACCAGTTAGTCGGCCCGTGAGAAAAGCCGCCCGGCGGGTTGAAGCGAAAGAAGGGCAGCGGCAACCAGATCCCTGCATAAAGGCTCAGGGAATCTTCAATTGCCAGCGCATACTCCGGTTCGGCGTTGCGCGGCGTTTCGCCGTCTGGCGTCGGGACCTGAAACTTGTCGTCACGCTCGTTGTAGATAAGGCGCAGCACTGCACCTTCGCCCTGCTGGCGCAGAAATTCGCCGTAGGCTTTACGCGCGGGTAGGGAGAAAGCGAAGTCGAGGAACTGAATCCCGCTGTCACGGATAAGTTTGACCTGTTTTTTAAAATCAGTGAGCTCAGCCAGCATTTAGTTACTTGCCTCCTGCTTCATCGAAAGGGGGAAAAGGGTACTGGTGCCGTAGCTGCCTTTACAGTCGGCAACGCTCTTAGCACCGGGCGCACAGACGATCTCCGGCATCTGGTAAACCGAGCCATCGGTACATTGCGCTTCACCCTGGTTATTAATGGCCAGCTTGCCGGCCTGGATGGCGGCATTGACCGCACCGCGGCAGGAGACGCCATCGCCGCGCACCATCTGCACTTCACCTTTGCCATCTTTAATCTGGTAGTTGAGGCTCAGCGGCTTGCCGGTACGCTGATCCTGGATGCCTGCGCCTGCGCGCCATTGGCCATTAAGAAAATCGGTACGCCCCTGCGCCAGCGCTTCCGGCGGCAGGCTTAACGGGTTTTTCACCTCCACCGGCGCGGTAGCGTTGCCCGCAGTAGCGTTGGGTTCCGCCAGCGCCGGGTCGTTCACCTGCACCTCTGGCGTCACGGGCTCAACGCCAGCTTGCGCAGGCTCGCTGCCTGTTTCAGGCGCGACCGGCACGGCAGGATCGTTAAGGGCGGCGGCGTTTTCCGGGGCAGCTGTGGCACGCTCTTCATCACTCAACGGGACGATGCCCGTCGTGCTGCCGCTCACCACTGGCGCAGTAACGCCTTCGGTGGTGCCAACAACACGTTCAGAGGAGGTGACGGGCAGGGTGGCGCCATTCTCCGCAACCGGAAGGTGCGCATCAGGCAGTGCTGATTTCTCAACGCTAAAGCCAGGAATGGTTACGCCGGGTACGCAGCCGCGCAGCAGCCACAGCAGCAGAAGCGCTAACAGCAGCAGCGGTAGCAGCCAGCATAACCACGCGGGCAGGATCCACCATCCGCGACGTTTCGGCGGCGTCACCAGCGGTTCGTTGACCGGCGGCGCGCTGTGCAGCGGGGCTGCGGGCGTAACGGGTTTCGGCGGACGTAAGCAGTCCAGCGGATCGATCCGTGCCTGATGGCGGGCGTTGACGAATCCCCAGAAGCTGATCACCGGCTTGCCGTTGACCAGCCAGACATGCTCGGGATCGGGAAATTGCAGGGTTTTTTCCAGCAGCTTACCAAACAGCTGCTGCTCCGGCTGGTTGCTCTGGGCGAAGTCCTGGCTGAGCTGGCGCAACGTGGCCTGCGTGGTTTCCAGCTGCGCTAAGGCGCTTTGACGTTCGCTCTCCGTGGCCGCTGACCAGGGAATGACGTCGCCGGAAAAAGGGGCATACCAGTCGACCCGTTCGCCGTGTTCACTGATTTGCGGAATGGCGAGCACATCTGCCGCCGCGCTCTGTTTGCGCAGGCGAAGGGTTTCGCGCAACTGCAGCGCAGAAATATGGACAGCCTGCCCGTTTTCGCCCATCGACTGATATTTATTGAGCTTGTCACTGCACAGAAACATCTCTTTCACGTTGGCAGGTCCTGTGTTTTCTAAAAGGTAAAAATGAGCAGAATTAACCCTAAATACGCTGTTTCAGACAGGGTTAAATTGCTCATCTCAGCATGGGAAAATGCGAAAACGGTAAAGCGTTATCGGCGTTAAGCGCATTTTATTTAGCACTAAGGGAAATTTTACGCGGCAATGAATTACGCGAAAAAAAATACCAGCGTGCCTAATAGTTTCTCTCTGTGAATATCATTCGCAGCCCTCAGGAATATATTCTTGCATCGCCTTTTTCATGATCTGCTTAAATTCCCGGGTATTGTTGACGGCAAAAACTTTGCCGCCGGTGCTGCTGGCAATACAATTTCCTGCTCCGGTGCTCATAATATCGACGACATTCACCTGCAGGCGCGGTTTACTCTTTTTCAGCTCGCGGGCAACCTGGCAGGGATCGCCGCCGCAGGTTTCATCTCCGTCGGAAACCAGCAAAATAATCGCATCGCGGTTAACCCCATCCACTTTTTTGCCCGCCAGTGCTAAGGCTTCGGCGAGAGGCGTTTTACCGACCGGTTGAATACCTTCAATCCGCTTTTTCAGCGCCGATCGCTGGGCAAACGGGAAGCTGGGCGACAGGGAGACCTGACGGCAGTTTTCCGCCGCCACCAGGCTGATGTTCATATCGCGCGGGATAGTGTCAATAATGCCTTTGGCCGCGTTTCGCGCCAGCGAGATACGGCGCGGTTCACGTTCGATATTCTCGACATATTTCCCCTGGTTCCAGCTGATCAACTCATCCTGCGTGGCATCCATGGTGATAGCCATCGAACCGGAGGCGTCCATAATTACCACCATTTCAGGGGCTTGCTGTTGGGTTCGCTGCGCCGGGCAGACCGCTTTGGTGGGTTTTACCGGCGCGTGCGGGGCGGGTGTCGTTTCAGGTTTCACCGGCTCGCCGGGCGTTACAGCTGGTGGCACGGGCGTGACGGGTGCTGCTGTTTCGTGCAGTGGCGAACAGCGTGACAGCAGCAACAGAATCAGGGCGATAAGCAGAGCCAGAAGTAAAAGCCACGGCCACCAGCGACGGCTTGAGACGGCAGCGGCAGTGGTGGCGACAGCAGCGGCGCGGGGCGCGCCCTCTGCAGGTGGGACGATGACCGGATGGCCGTCGATCACCCACACCTGCTCAGGTGCAGGAGAGTGGGTGGCCGCCTGTAGCAGGTGCATCACCGCTTCTGGTTCGCTCCCGCTTTGCGCCAGCTTCTGATGCAGTGCCCGAACGCTGTCGAGACGCTGTTCCAGCACGGCGCGGGCGCGGCTCTGCTCGGTTTCACTCAATTCGAGTAAGCGGCGCGGCTGACCATTAATTTCGCTATACCACTCCACGGCACCATCATCGGCGAGAAGCGGGCGGGCATATAAATTTTGGATAGAGGCGGGTAAATAGGTTTCGAGGAGCGTACGAAAAGGCGAAAATGACGCGGCATAATCGGTTAATTCAACTGAAGGTTTAACGATCCTTGTTATTCTTATCATTTATATCATTACGCTATCAGTTATTCATACGTGACTATCCCATTTCACTGAAAGGGTAATGAGTATAATCTTAAATACAACCTACCAGAAATAAGGAGTAAACAATTGCGTCGGGAGAAACGTATGATATTTTACCGCTATTAGATTTTTAATATCCTGATAATCCCGCAGTCAATCTTCATTACTGGCTCAAATCACTTTTCCCACTTCCCGCAGCCAGTCGGGCAAATAACAGCGATACCAGTGCTGAAAACGCGGAAAATCCGCTTTCTGTCGCTGGTGAAGGAGCGTGATTACTTCGCTGACAATCCACGCTTTCGCTAAGGCAATATCGCGTGCGAGATCGTTTTCTGACCGCGGATTAAAGCGGCAGTAACGCGCCGCGAGGCGTTGATACTCTTCAGGCGTGCCCATGCCCTTTATCAGCGGCGCTAAATCAATCGCCGGGTGACCGATGCTGAAGCGCTCCCAGTCAAACAGCACAAACTCACCGTTCTTGCGCTGCCCCCAGTTGCCGGCGTTACTGTCGCCGGAAATCAGGCCCGCTTCGGCAAACAGCCTGTCGCTGTCGCGCTGGCAGCGGCGCAGCGCTCTGGCGGCCTCTTCCGGTAAGGCGAGCAGGTGCAGGCTCAGCTCCAGCTGTTCGTCGGGCCAGCGATGGGTGTGGTAGTGCCAGTTGCTATCCGGCGCAAAGCGGTGTAAGCGCGCCAGCATCGACACGATGGCGTCGTTCGCGACATTTTGCTGGCTAACAGGGTAGGGAATCGCTTCAAGGGTGAGGGCGCGCGTACTGGCATCGGCTGCCAGCAGGGCTGGGGTAAGGATTTTCGCGCGGTTTAGCTCAGGCGCAACCTGGTGGTAGAAGGCGTACTCGACCTCGCTGACCGGTGCTTTCTCAATCACGATTATTCCGGCGGTGTTCACTCGTTTCACCACCCGGGCGGCGCCCATTTGCGCCAGATTCTCTGCTGTCATCGATGCTCCAGGGTAAGGACATTGCGATAACAGGCAGAGTAAAGGTTACAACCGCACCTGTCACGGTGCGGCGTTTTCACCCGCCGTCACCGCTTCCACGCGCGCGTTTTTACCCACTACCTTGCCCTGCTGGTCTTCGATCCAGTAGGCGATCCTGGCTTCACCGGGCGCGGTAGGTGTTACCGAAACCTCTTTCACCATCTGGCCGGAATCTGCTTCAAGGGTCAGCGGCAGCTCACCGCTCTCCAGGCTGCTGTCGTTTTGCGTGATGCGCCACTTCAGCGTGCACTTTTCGCAGGCCGACCAGCTGTCGTTAATTGCCCACAGTCGCAGGATATTCGCTCTGTTAGTCTGCCAGTTTGCCGTGACCGGCTCGATGGAGGGCAGCAGCGGTTGATAGGCGGTTTGCAACGCGTAATAGCCCGCTTTCGGCTGACGCAGATAGTCAACGACGCCCCAGTTGATCGACGGCCAGGTCTCGACAAACATAAAGTGGAACAGGGCGGTAACCGGTTGATAACGCTGGCGGCGATAGCTCTCTGCCGCCATTGCTACCAGCTCCGCCTGGTAACGCTGGGTATTGTCGATGGTCTGCTGAATATTCTCGCCGCGCGGCACTTTGGCAAAGCCAAAGGTCTGGAACGGCTGGAAGTTGTGATATTTCCAGCGATCCCAGCCGGGATCTTTCGCATCGGTACTTTTCGGCCACATCTCGCTGGCGGGAATAATGGTTTTGAGGGTCGAGAGGCGCGGCAGTGCCTGCGCGCCAAACTCGGTGATGATGCCGGTTTTCGCCGGAGCCAGCACATCGCGCAGGGTGCCGAAATACCACCCCTGCCAGTAGTGCTCCTCCACGGCGGAGAAGCGGTGCACAATGCGCGAAGTATCCTCAGCCAGCGCATCCGCCACCTTCTGCGTCAGCTCGCGGTTAAGATCTTTATTCCAGTCCTTGAAACGCTTTTCCATCCACGGCGAGTTCCACGGCGGCTCGTTGTGTCCACCCCAGGCAACAATCGCCGGTGAGTTGCCGAACTGCGCCACCATCTCCCGCGTCTGGCGGGCGGCGTTATCCGCAAACTCGCTGCTGTTGTTATAGCCCCACTGCAACGGCACATCCTGCCAGATCATCAGCCCCATCTCATCGGCGACGTCATACAGCGCGCGCCCGGCGACATGACCATGCACGCGTATCGCATTGGCGTTCATCCCCGTTACCAGCTCGAAATCCTGGCGATACTTGGCGCGCGTCATGGTGCCGAGCCACGGCGAACCGATATAGTTACTGCCCTTCACAAACAGGCGCTTATCGTTGATGCGCCAGCCTTTGTTATCCGGCGCTTCCTCCATTTTGCGCAGGCCGGTGCGCGTGACGGCGGTATCCATCACCCCTTGCCGATCGATCAGCGAGGCACGAACGCGGTAGAGGTTGGGTTTACCGTGACCCACCGGCCACCAGAGCCTGGCGGCTTCCATCGGCAGCGTCACCGTCAGCACCTTGCTGTCGCCTGTCTCTAGCGTGACCGGGAATTCCTGGCGGTAGTCACGACCATAAAAATTATCCGGCTTCGCCGCCAGGCGCAGCGTCACCGGCCCGGCCTGTTTCGCCCGGTAGCGGATCTCGGCGCGCAGCATTGGCTTCGCCAGCCCCTCCTGCCACAGCGGGCGCAGGATAATCTCATCGATTGCCGCCCCGCGGCTAAGGTGCAGCCGGACCGGTGCCCAGATGCCGCCGGAGTTGGCATCCTGCCCCTGCGCCGACCAGGCACCGCCAGGGCGGGTGTCATGCTGATTCAGCACGCCTTTGACCATCGTTTTATGCAGCGGCCAGATAGTTTTTGGATCTTCAAACGGGCTATCGACGCGCACCGCCAGCTGGTTATGGCGGCGTAGCGCCTGGCTGATATCGACCGGGAAGCGCTGATAGTAGCCCTCATGGTGCGCCAGCCGCTGGCCGTTCAGCGTCACGTCGGCAAGGTAGTCGACGCCGTCAAACACCAGCGTTGCCAGCGTATCGGCAGACTGCTCAGGCAGGGTAAAGCTGTGCCGGTACCAGAGCGCGCCCTGGTGATCCAGCCCGTCGCTGTACCAGTTGGCGGGCACACGCAGGGTGCGCCAGTCGGCGCTGGAGGCGCTGACGCCATCGAAAGCGGGATCGTTAGCATCGTGCACGCGCCACTCTCCGGCAAGGGACCAGGTGACGGGCAGCGCGGTGGCAAAAGCCTGGGTTGAGAGTAAGAACGACAGCAGCAGCGCGTTACGCATCATGGTTTGCCTCCCGGCGTTGCAGCCACGCCTCAACGCGCACAAACTCCTCGCGAAGCGTCGTGTGCAGGTTATCCAGTGCCTGCTGATCGAGGCTGATGGCCTGGCTCTCAAGCTGTTGCAGCAGCTGGCTCAGACGGGTGAAATCGAGGGCGATCGCCTCGCCGCGCAGTTTATGCGCCGCGCGCCGCAGGCCGTCGCGATCGTTGGTGTGAATGGCATCGGCAATCCTGGCCTGCATTGTCCCGACGCTTTCGCTAAACAGGGCCAGCAGCTCGTTAACCAGTTCAGCATCGTCGGCACACTGCGTCAGCAGGGCGCGCTGCGTGGGCAACCCTTCATCGTCACGTTGCGTGATGCGGGTCAGCTCATCGTGCAGCGCCTGCTGGCTTACCGGCTTTGCGATATAGCCATCAAACCCCATTGCCAGACAGCGCTCTTTATCGCCCTGCATGGCGTGCGCGGTCATGGCGATCACCGGCTGGTGGCTGAGCGCATGCATCCGTTCCTCTTCCCGCAGCAGGCGGATCGCCGTTTCGCCATCCATGCCGGGCATTTGCAGATCCATCAGGATCAGATCCCAGCCCCCTTCATGCCAGCGATCGAGCGCCGCACGCCCGTCATCCACCACCTCGGCATGATGGCCGAGACGCTCCAGCAGACGCAGCGCCAGTTTCTGGTTCACCAGATTATCTTCCGCCAACAGAATCCGCAGCGCGCTGGCTGCCACTTGCGGCGCGACAGGCTGTTTGACGGCAACCGGATCCGGCAGGCGACCCGGTGCCAGCACGCTGGCGATCGCCTGGTTCAACTCGCCTTGCGCCACCGGTTTATGCAGGTAGTGGGCGATGCCGATGCGTTTAAGCATGCGTGCATCGAAGTGGCGGTTCATCGAGCTGAGCATAATGATGCGGCTCTGGCTCGCCTGCGGCAGCACCGAAAGCTCCAGCGCCAGCGAGATGCCATCCATCTCCGGCATCTGTGCATCAAGCAGGATCAGCGGAAAGGGTTCGCTCTCTGCCGTCAGGCGCAGTGCCTGGTGAGCGTTATCGACGCAGTGCGGCACCAGCCCCATCTGCGTCAGCATCGTCTCCAGCAGGCGCAGGTTGGTGCTGTTATCATCCACCACCAGCACCCGCTCGCCGCTAAAACGCGTCATCTGCATTGCCGCCAGCGCGGCAGGCTGGCTTACCAGCGTTAAGCTGAACGCGAATTCGCTGCCCACGTCAGGTTCACTGGTTACTGCCAGTTCGCCGCCCATCATCTTCACCAGCCGCGCGGAGATGGTCAGCCCCAGCCCGGTGCCGCCATAGCGGCGGGTGGTAGAGCTATCTGCCTGGCTGAAGGCTTCAAAGATCGCCTGCTGCTTTTCGGCGGGAATGCCGATGCCGCTGTCGCGCACCGCAAACCGCCAGCTACCAGACTCCTCGCCCGGCGAGATGGCGAGCACTACTTCACCCTGATGGGTAAATTTCAGCGCGTTGCCGAGCAGATTGGTGAGGATCTGCCGCAGCCGGGGGCCATCGATGGAGACGACCTCCGGCACGGCGGGATCGATATCGACCAACAGTTCAATGCCTTTTTCACTGGCGGCGGGCATATGCGGGCGGATCAGCGCCTGGATAAAGGGGCGGATCTCCAGCGGCTCCTCATCGAGGATAATTTTGCCCGCCTCGATTTTCGAAAAGTCGAGGATGTCATTGATGATATGCAGCAGTGACTGCGCCGAACTCATCACCAGCGAGAGGTACTCGCGCTGCTCGCTGCTGAGCTGCGTGTCGAGACAGAGTTGCGTCATGCCGAGGATACCGTTCATCGGCGTGCGAATTTCATGGCTCATATTCGCCAGAAACGCGCTCTTCGCCTCGTTGGCGTCGCGTGCCACCTTCGCCGCCTCAATCGCCAGTAGCTCCGCCTCTTTACGGCGGGTGATATCCTGCAACGTACCGATCACCCGCTCCGCATCGCCCTGCATGGTCAGCGTTACCACCTGGCCGGAGAGCAGCATCCAGCGCCACTCCTCGCTCTGATGGCGAACGCGGATTTCACACTCAAACACCGGAACGTGGTGGCGAGTTGAGCCCTGCATCGCCTGGCGCAGGCGGGCGCGATCCTCTTCATGTACCAGACTGAGCAGAAAGCGCGCCGGATGGTGCCACTGGCTGCGCGGAAGGCCGATCATCGTCAGCAGCGTATCGTTGACCTGCAAATTGTCGGCCGAGATCTGCCAGTCCCAGATACCAATATGAATAGAGTCGGCGGTGAGCAGGAAATCATCGTGCAACTGCTGGCGCGAGCGCTGGGCTTCATCCAACTGCGTGATGTCGCTGTGCAGGCTGACGATGCTGCCATCCGCCAGGCGCTGGTGCTGAACAAACAGGCGGCGCTGCCCGGCCTGGCGCACTTCGCGGTGGCTATCCTGGCGGCAGTTGCGAATGATCGCCTCGCGCAGCGTCTGGCGGCGGCTCGGGTCGGTGTTATAGGCCGCGTCGATAAATTTCTCTGCCAGGCTTTGCAGCGTCGCGCCAGGTTTTAGCCCGCCGGCCAGCGCCGGGTAAAACGCCTCTACCTGCGCATTCCACGCCAGCAGCCGCTCGTGGCGATCGTAGATCAGCACCGCCGCGGGCAGGGCGTTGAGGTCAAAATGGCAGGCTGTTGTCATGACGCCTCCCCGGCCTGGTAGTGCAGTTCCGCCTGGCGGCGCAGGTACTCCAGCCCCGGCGCAATCGCCATCGCCCACGCGGTCAGCGTCTCTTCATCGCACTGCGGGTCGCGCTGGCGCACGGTGATTAACATCGCTTCACGCCAGAGGGCAAAAAAGCGCGGCGGCAAGCGCAGGCCGTCGGTGTTCTGTTCGCGCGCCAGCCGCTCCAGAAAATCGGGTACAAACAGCGCGCCGTCGACCGCCAGCATGGCAAAGAAGCTCTTATAAACCAGCTGTTGCCCCTCTTCACTCCCGAAGCGGGCGAAGTGCTGCTCCGTCTCCGGCGACATGTGCATAAAGGTGGTGTAGAAGGCGTTAAAGAAGGCGCGCTTCTCATCATCGGGGAAGACGCGGCTCAGACTCGCTTCAAAGAGATCGCGGTAGAATTTCATGGCGCGGCCCTCGGGGTGCGTTCACCCGGCAGGCAGAGGCCGGGTTTGTTAAATTCATCTGTCGTGCGGCGCACGAAATAGCTCTCATCGTCTATTAAACCGTCGCGAAAGAGCGGCCCGCCGTTGGCTTTGTAGAGCAGCGCCTCCAGCACCATCGCATTGGTGGAGAGCGTCACCATTTTGTTGATATCGCCCGTCGCTTCGACGCGCCCTTCAAACCAGCCGCGTTCGGGGTCGTTAAGATGCTCCGTCACTGCCATCAGAGCGTTGGTGTAGGCGGTGTCCCACAACACCCACAGGGCAAACACCGCTTTAGTCGTTACCTGCGACAGCCGCGGGTAATATTTGCCGTCATCGCCGAGGGTGTTCCACGCATAGCCATTTCCCCAGACGCTGTCCTCCACGTGCCACGGTGCCTGCGCGAGGGTGAAGTCGGCGCGGGCGGTGAGGGTCTTCTCTTTTTCCCAGCGCGTTTTCTGCGTCAGCCAGACGCCCTGCGCCCGATCGCGCAGCAGGGTTTGCACCTCGTCGCTCAATCCCGGCGGCTGCCAGCCAAACTCCAGCCCCGGCAGCATCGCGGGTACTGTCGAGAGGATCGACGGCTGCCAGGTGGTGCGCGGATCGCGGGCATCCACCGGCAGGCTGCGCTGGTAGATGATGACGTTTTTCGACGGCGGCGTGAGCGCTTTCCCGGCCGGGAAACCCCACAGGCGGAAGGCGCTGGCGGCATATTCGCTCTCGCCGAGGCGCAGCTCTTCGCGCACCACCGGCTTGCCGTTTTGCAGCGAGGCGGACCACAGCTCGCCTTCGCCATCCATCACCGGGCAGAAGTTCCAGCGCAGGATCACTTTGTCGAGATACTCGCGGTACTGCGGCGCGCGTTCGGCGGTCAGGCGCAGCGCCAGCATCAGCCGCGCCATATCTTTCGCCGACCAGCCGCTTTTCACCGGCTTGCCGCTAAAATCGACGATGGTCGCCGTCTGGCTGGAGTAGAGCCTGCCCGGCGTGCGGGCATCGGTAAGCATCAGCCGGTTAAGGGTGCCGAGCAGGCGGGTAAGGCGCGCGTCAAACTCCTTATCGTCAACCAGATCGAGATCTTTTGCCGCCAGCAGGGCGATAAGCGTGTCGCCCATCTGCCACAGCGTAACGCGCGGCTGCTTGTCGCTGCCGTTGACCAGCCCGGTTTGCGGCTGGGTGTTATTAACGAAGTAGCGCCAGGCGATGGTGGCCCACTCGCGCTCCTGCGGCGTCAGGCTGCTGACGCGCGCGGTGGTGTTCCACGCCCCTTTCGTCAGCCAGCGCCAGCCTGCGCCGCCCTCGCTAAATAGCGCAAAGGCGGCGGCGAGCAGCAGCAGAAGGATCGCCAGCCAGCGAACTACGGTTTTAGACATTGCGCAGTCACCGGCGGCAGCTTCACAGGCTCATCCGCATTACAGGAGGCGCACTGGCACGCCTGGCACGCAGGTTTCGTGCGCTGGGTGGTGCCGGTCTGCTGACACCAGTTTTTCACCGACGGCGTGCTTTCAAGGAACGGTCGGTTACGGCGGGCGTTGTTCTCCTCAAACAGATCGACCAGCTTCTTCTCCCACAGCGACGGGGCGAAGTTGCGGTTTTTCGGGTTATCGGTGTTGAATTGCAGCAGTTTGCCCTCTTTTTTGAACAGCAGCGCCTCGAGCATGATGCCGTTGTTGTTGGCGGTGAACTCTTTGATCGGGCCGTCGCCATTCTCATACAGCCCTTCGTAATACCCTTTGCCCTCTTCGTTGGCGTTCTCAATCGCGCTCATCAGGCGATCGGTGTAGGGGGAATCCCACAGCACCCACATGCCGAGCGCCGCTTTCAGGGAGACGGCGGCGGCGCTGGGCATAAACTGCCCTTTATCGGTGATGGTGTTCCAGTCATAGCCATCGGTGTAGACCGTGTCGTAGACGAAGTAGGGGGCTTTATCGAGCTGGTGCTCGGAGCGTGCGGTGAGCACGCCGGTAATGGTGTAGCGGTTCTCCTGCGCCTGGTAGACGCGGTCGGCAAAGTTTTTCATCCACGGATGGGAGTAGTTGCGCGGGCTGTTGTTGCGATCGTTCGGGTTATCAAAGCCGAACTCAAGGCCGTAGAGCAGATAGGATTCAGTCACCACATAGTTGTGCTGCGAGGTGGCACGCGGATCGCGCGTGTCGTAGGGCACCAGCACGCAGTAAATTTCCGCCAGTTCATAGGGCTGCGGTCGGCTCGCCTGGCAGGTGTTGAAGCCCCAGAGCTGGAAACCGGCGGCGCCATACTCCTCATACCCGAGGCGCCCCTCCTGCACATACTTCGGCTGACCATTTTCGAGGTAAGCACCGTAGAGCGTGCCGCACGGGTCAACAGCATGGCTAAAATCCCAGCCCAGCACGATGTTATCGATACTGTTGCCATACTCCGGGTAGCGCTCTTTGATCACCTTCAGCCAGATCAACATGCGGCCGATATCAAGCGCCGAGAAGCCAATCTCGCCCGGTTTGTTGGTGTAGTTCACCTTCTGTGCGGTGAGGGTGTTATAGGCTTTGTTGGGCAGTTCGTTGCGAAACAGATCCAGCTTGTTGATGGTGGCGAGGATCTTCAGCATCCGCCGGTCAAACTCCGCTTTGTCGATAATCCCCAGTTCGCGCGCCGCCGTTAGCGCAGCGAGATAGGAGGCGCTGTCCCACATGGTGGTGGAGGGGTATTTATTTACCGCGTTAACCAGCCCGGTGGTGGGCTGGTAGTTGGCGACAAAATATTGCCAGGCGTTTCTCGCCATTGTCATCTCTTGCGCCGTCAGCTTGCCGCTGCGCGGCGCGTAGTCCGATGCAGGGAGATCGCCGGCGCGCGCCTGGCTCAGCGTCATCCAGAGCGCCATTAGCCCTGCCAACAGGGGAAAAAAGAGAAGTGCTTTCAGCTTCATGGCGTAGCTCCTGCTGACGAAGGGGAACGGGGCGCGGGATTAAAACAGGCCAGGCACAGCATCTGGCCGTGGGCGATATAGGCCAGGCTCTCCAGCACGATGGCATTGGTGTCGGCATCAATCACACTGTTCACGCTGTTATTAAGGTTATGCCCGCGCTGCCACCCTTTGCCCGGCACTTGCAGCACCTGCGCTTGCTGGCGCAGGGCCTCGCTCCAGCTGTTGCGAAACAGGGCATACCAGGCGAAGGCCGAGCGGGTGGAGGTGATCGCCGTCAGCTCCGGCGGCGCATCGCGCAGCGCCTCGTTGTCGACAGGCTGGCGGTTGGGCAGGTCATTGATAAAGTCCGGCGCGGGTTCGGCATAGTCGGTACTGATGGGTGGTTTACGCACCCGCAGGCTGTGGCGGCGCTGCTGGATCTGCATGATGCGAAAGGCGATTTCGGCGCTCTGCGCATCAAAGCCCAACTCAAGGCCAGTTAACAGATAGGGGAGGCTAATCAGCGAAGGCTGGCGTCCCCACGGCGTGCGCAACCCCTCATCGGGCACCATAATGCCGTCGATATCGATCATCTGCTGCCCTTCCGGCGGGTTGGTGACCGCCAGCCCGGCGGCGCTGTCGATCAGCCGCAGCGTATGGCTGGCATAGAGGCGATAGCCAAAACTGTTGCGCGGCTCATCGGTGGCCAGCGCCCAGTGATGCAGCGGCGCGGCGGCCTGCGTTGCGCCGCTGGTGGCGATAAGCGCACCCACCTGCCAGCGGTTAAAGAGATCGCGCACCGCCCCGGCGTGCTGCGGCGATCGCCAGAGCAGGGTTTGCAGCGCCACCAGCAGGCGACCCATACCGATGGCGGAGCTCTCCGGCTTGCCGAGAATTTTTAGCGTATCGGAGTGATAGTAGGCCGCCGGCACGCCCTGCGGCGTAAGCGGCAGCCCGCCAAGGGTTGCCAGCGCATTGCTGATGCGCGCATCGCTCTCTGCTTCGCTGAGGATGTGCAACTGCTGCGCGGCGATCACCGCCAGCAGATAACTTCCCGCGCTCCATAAGCTGAACCACGCCTGCCCATCCTGCGCATTCGGCAGCCCATTGGGTTGCGTATTGTTGACGTAATATTGCCAGGCCACGCGCGCCCAGATTGCCTCCTCAAAGGTGAGCGCGCGCGAGGTGGGCAGCGGCGGGAAATCTTTGCTCAGCGCCATGCCGCCGCTGCTCTCAACGCGGGTCGGCATCTGTTTTTCCACCCACACCACGATGGCGAAGCCGAGCAGAAAACCGAGCAGGATAGTGATGTAACTGCGTGCGGAAAGCAGTGCGTCGCGCGTTCTCATGTTCGCGCCTCCTCTTCGTCCGGCGTCCAGATGGCGGCGAGGATCAGCGGCAACATCGCGGCGATGTTGACGGCGCCCCAAAAGATATTGATGACGTAGCCGGAAGGGTCATCCACCTGGCCGCGCGCCACCTGAATGCCGCCCCAAATAAGCCCGGTCAGGGTGAGCAACACGATGGCGATTTGCGGCTTCACCAGGTAGAGAAAGCGCCCGGTCTGGCGCTCCTTCGGCGTAACGTGAAACTTGATCTGCTCGCCGCGCAGCACCGTATTCAGCGCCCGCAGGTTCATCGAGAAGAAGGAGAGGTAGGACGCGCGCCCATCCCAGGCGGAAATACCCCATGTGCCAAACATAAATGCCAGCTCCGAGAGGATAAAAAAGGGCAGGAAGTGGAGATAAAAGGGCGTCGACCAGGCCGACACCGGCGGAATGCCGGTGAAGAGGTAGATAATCGGCGAAATCAGGAAAATGGCGTTCCAGACGCAGGCCATATAGGACCAGAAGGTGGTGGCGTACATCAGGGTTTGCGGCAGCGAGAGCTTAAAGCGGCGGCGGCTGAAGATATTGTCGTGGAACAGAATATCGAGCGATCCGGCGGCATACTTAAAGCGCTGGATCATCCACGTCAGCATATCCTGCGGCGATAACATTTTTGATTCGATACGCGGATGCATCACCGAGCGCCAGTTTCGCGCCGCATCGCCATGCAGCAGGATCGAAGTGTAGATATCTTCCGAGACGTGAAATTTATAGGGCGTCAGTTCGGTATCGAAAGCGACATGGGGGCGCATCGCCTCCTGGAGCGCCTCGCGGGTGGCGGGATCGCGGATATCGCGCGTATGGCGGTCAATCTCCTCTTCCACCGTCCAGACATAGCTGCGCAGCGCTGCCTGCATCACCGCTTCGCGCCGGTGCACCGATGCCGCACCGCAGCAGAAGGCGGCGTTGGCCCAGTTACGGCGGCGCAGGATCACATCGTAAAACATGCGCGGATCGTTAAAAAAGGGGTCGCGGCCCATCGTCACCGGGCCGACGATTTTCTGCGCCAGCCAGCCGAAGGCGTAGCCCACTTTGCCGGTTTTTCGCTCCAGCCAGCGCGAGAGGTTCTCCCCGGCGGGCAGGTCGTAAAACCACTGCGGCGTCTGCACCCACGCCACATCCGGATTGCGGAAGTAGCCGAGGGTATGGGCGAGCAGGGTCGGGAAGACGCGGGTGTCGGCATCGCAAATTACCAGAAAATCGCCGTCGGTCTGCTCGAGACCGTTACGCAGGTTACCCGCTTTGTAGCCAATGTTGGTCTGCCGGGTAATGTAATTCACCCCCTCTTCGTCGCAGACGGCTTTCATCTCCGGGCGTCGTCCGTCATCCAGCACATGCACGCGGTAATCGAGGGGAAAGGGGTACGCCATTTTCATCGCATCGCGGATCGAGAGCCTGACCAGCTCAACATCTTCGGAGTAGGTGGCGATAAAGAGATCCACTTTCACCGGGCGCGGTTCGACCGCTTCGTCAGCGCCCAGGCAGTCGTTAATCTCCTGCGGCGGCGGCGCTTGCGGCGGATCCTCCTCTTTCCACAGGTTGATGGTAAATAACACCGTGCCGATCCACGCCAGCGTTTCTGCTAATACCAGCGGAATGGCATACCACAAGGCATCCATATTCAGCGACGCCGTCCAGCGCCAGTAGATATAATTCGCACCCAGAATCAGCGCCGCAACCGCTAATATCTGCCAGGTAATCATCGCCCAGCGCGGCGTTTTCAGCGGCTCGGGCGGTTTGCGATCTTCAAATCGGGAAAAGTAGAAGCCCATAGCGGTTGTTATCTTTATTCCGTGATAATAAGAAATCAGATAATACCCAGGCGAACCTGTTTCGCGGCCTGGCGTAATAACTTCCCGGTAAAACAAAAAGTAATGTAAGTGTAGATGGCTGATTAAAAGTTTCCAGCAAAGCGCAGCGCGGAATAATTCGTTGCAGTTAATTTAATATCAATTTGAATGATTTTACCGGTGCGCTTTTCGCTTCGCTAACATTGCCAGTCTCGTTTATTTAAGCTATCTAAATAATTTCCCTGTTGTTTTATTGCCGCACTTAACAGGTTACTTTTATGAGCCAGATGGCACCCGCGCTAACGCAAAAAGATAACGTAGAATCAACGGCATGGCGCTATTCTGTTGCCGGTAGCCGCGATTTGCGTATCGATTTAATGCGCGGTATTGCGCTGGTGATGATGGTGGTGGCGCATACGGAAGTGATGTCGATATTTAATATATTTTCATGGGAGCGTTTTGGCTTAACGACCGGTGCCGAAGGCTTTGTTATTCTCTCCGGGTTTATGCTGGGGATGCTTAATCGGGCGCGGTTACAAAAGGCAGCGCTATTAACGATTTGTTGGGGGTTATATCTACGCGCGTGGAAAATATATCGCGTTAATATCATCATCATATTGTCGATGCTGCTGCTCGGTTTTTTGCCTTTTATAAATGTGTTCGAAGTGACCCACTTTACCGACAGATTTTCCGGAACATCGTGGTCGCTTTATCCGGTAACGCCGCAAATAAAAGAGACATGGTTTAACATCGTGCTCTATTTGCAAATCGGGCCGCACCAGACGCAGATCCTCGGGCTCTATATTTTCCTGCTGCTATTAAGCCCGCTCTTTTTGGCGCTGCTTAAACAGGGCAGGGTGTGGTGGTTATTAAGCCTTTCGCTACTGGTGTATGGCTGCTGGCAGCGCTGGCCGGTGCGGGTGACGGTGTCCGAGTTTGAGTTCGCCTTTCCGCTGCTCGCCTGGCAATTTATTTTCGTCCTCGGCATGAGCTGCGGCTGGTACAAGGCAGAACTGCTCTCACTGGCGCGCACGCCGCCTGGGAAAGTGGTGATTGTGGCGCTGGTAATCGTTGCATTGATTTTGGGGTTCGTTGCCCAGAACCATACTAACCCCTTTATGCCGCCGGAACTGCTGATGCATGTGATTCCGCCTGCCGATTTCAACGCGTTTTACCACACCTGGGCGGCGAAAAATGGTCTTGGCCCGGTGCGGGTGCTGAATGATATCAGCCTGATGGTGACGGTCTATCTGCTGTTGACCTGGTGCTGGCGGCCCATCTATCGCCTGACCGGCTGGTTTCTTATCCCGCTGGGCCAGCACTCGCTGTATGTCTTTATTCTGCATGTCTATGTGGTGCTGGCGGTGAGCCAGTTCGTCACCTTCGATCTCTGGCGGCAGGCATGGATCGTCAACACACTGGTACATGCGGCAGCGCTCGGCGTGCTGTGGCTGCTGGCGAAATATAATGTCGGCGCGCGCTGGATACCTAACTGAGGAAAGGCGGAATGCGGGAGAGATATTTACTGGCCTGCGCGCTGCTCGCCGCCTTACCGGCAGCGAATGCGGCGCAAAAGAGTGAAGCACAAAAGAGTGAAGCGGAGAGCGAGTCGTTGCGCGACAGCAACGGCGATCCGGTGCAGGTCGGCGTCTTTACCAGCCGCTGGGGGCGTCTTTTTTCTGGTAACAATAAGCCTTTTTCCGGCGCGCTCAGCTTTGGTACTGGCCTGAAAGAGCAGTGGGTAACGATCCCGAACAGTTCCAGCAGCGCCGGGCAGAAAAGAAAGGTGAATCAGACCGTTAACCTGAGCCTGCAATACTCACCCTACAGCTTCTGGTTTGCCAATATCACCACCCGCGTGCCGGTGACCGATACCAGCCGCTACACCACCGATTTTCGCTACAGCTTTGGCTATGACGACTGGCATGCCAACACCGTCAGCCTGGTCTACAGCAACTATGGCGATAACCACTTCTGGACGTCGGGCAGCAAGCGTAAAACCTATTTTGAACAGGGGGCGGTGACGCTGGCCTATAAATTCTCACTGCCGAAACCTGTTGAAAATAAGCTACTGATTAACAAAGGCGATTCACTGATTTGCCAGGTCGGCTACAGCTGGGTGCCGCGTTACTACGATCTGAAGAGTAACGATATTGAGCAGAACAAAAACGTGGTGCTTGGCGGCTGCGGTTACACCTTTAAACAGCACTTCTTTGTGCGCGCTACCGCTTTCTGGTTCCCGGATCGCAGCCAGCAGCAGCCGTGGAACGGCGATTACAGCTACAGCTTTGGTTATGCGGGCTACACGCCGGGTTCCTTCTCGTTGCAGTACGCCAACTTTGCCGGCACGCGCTACCCCGGCCATAAGAGCGGCAATGGCAAATTCCGCGAAGGGACCGTCAGCCTGATCTGGTTTTTACCGTTATAAGGAGCCGTCGTGGCCCAACAGCATGTGCTTGTGGTGGAGGATTCGCCCATTTATCGCCGCCTGCTCTCACGCATGCTGGCGCAGTGGGGCTATGTGGTCAGCGAAGCGGAAAACGGCGTCAGCGCGCTGGAGATGCTGGCTACCTCTCCCGTCAGCATGGTGATAAGCGACTGGGAGATGCCGGAGATGGATGGCTTAACCCTGTGCCGCGAAATCCGCGAGCGGCAGTTTGGTCACTATATCTATTTGATTTTGCTTACCGCGCGGGAAAACCCCGGCGATCTGGCGCAGGGGTTTGACGCAGGCGCAGATGACTTTCTCAGCAAGCCGGTGGAGCAGAGCGAGCTACGCGCGCGGCTGCATGCCGGTTCGCGCATTCTGGCGCTGGAGGCAACGCTCGCGGCGCGCAACGCACGGCTCAGCGAGGCGTTACAGCAGATTGAGCAGGATCTGCAAGCCGCGGCGCGTATTCAGCACTCGATTCTGCCCGCCCATCAGTTGCGCTATCACGACTACTTTTCCGACTGGCTGTTTCTGCCCTCCGCGTGGGTCTCCGGCGATGTGTTTAACCTCTTTCAGCTAGACGACCATCTGGGGTTTTACTGTGTCGATGTCTCGGGCCACGGCGTCGGTGCGGCGATGATGTCCCTCGCGGTAGCACGGCAGTTTTTGCAGGGTCGCGTGGTGGAACGTTTCCTCTTTTCTGCTGATGGCAGCGTCGCTTCGCCCGCAGAAGTAGTGAGCATGCTTAATAGCCGCTTTTGCAGCGAAGAGGCGGAGATCATGAGCTATTTCACGATGATCTACGGCGTTATCCACATACCGAGCGGCAAAGGCAGGCTCTGCCAGGCCGGTCATCCGACGCCGTTTATCGTCTCGACCGTGGGCGAGGTGACGCCGATTGGCAGCGGCGGCGCGCCGGTTGGGCTGATGCCCGATCTCAGCTGGGATGATGTTGAATTTGAACTGCGCCCCGGCGAGCGGCTCTGCCTCTTTAGCGACGGCATTACCGAATGTGAAAACCCCACAGGCGAGCAGTTTGGCCCGCAACGCTTGCAGCAGTGGCTGCAACAGCATGTTAATGAGGCAATCGGCGCGCTTCTGCCACAGTTCGGCCAGCACTTAACCGGCTGGCGCAACGGCGAGCAGATGGCAGATGATGTTTCCCTGTTAATTATTGAGCGAAATGGAGAGAAGTGATGAATATCGATAGCGAACATCAGCCGCAGGTGACGATCCTGACACCGGCGATTCGACGGCTGGATGCCTCCGTTTCAGCGGCTTTTAAAGAGGCGATCGCCCGCGAGATGGGTGATGAGCCGCGCGCGCTGATTGTCGATTTCAGCAAGGTCGACTTTATTGACAGTAGCGGCCTCGGCACGCTGGTTTCATTAATGAAGATGATGAACGGCAAAGGCGAAATGGTGCTCTGCGCCCTCAACCCCGGCATCAAAAATATGTTTACCCTGACGCGCATGGACCGCATTTTTCGCATCAGCGCGGACCGGGCCGCCGCCCTGCAACTGCTTGGGCTGTGAATTATGGCTAGCGAGATAACTTTCCCCGCCTCGCTCACCGCGCTCTCGCCGCTTGCTGAGTGGCTGAACGCGCAGATGGCCGCGTTGCCGGTGGATGAGGGCTGGCGTTTCTCTCTCGATCTGGCGGTGTGCGAAGTGGCGACCAATATTATTCGCCATAGCCTGCATCAGCAGGCCGCAGCCACCTTTAGCATCGCGTTTGCCGCCAGCGCGCAGGAGGTGCAACTGACGTTTCGCGATAATGGCGAGCCGTTTCCCGCTGAACGCTTACTGGCTGCACAGCAGGAAAATGGCCTCGAGATGGCACCGGATCTGGAGAGCGGGCGCGGGCTGAAGCTGATCCTGCTCAGCGTCGACAGCTTTAACGTACAGCGCCAGGCCGACGTTAATATCGCCACGCTGTGCAAAAAATGGGGAGTTGAAGAGGCGAGCGGCTAACTCGTATGCTCGGGGCTCGGGTTAAGCGCTTACGGGAGCCAAGCATGCGCATTGATGAGACAAGCCAAAACGGGCCAACGCTGCATATTCTCTGCGGCAAAATCGCTTCCGGTAAATCGACCCTGGCGGCAACGCTTGCACAAATGCCGGGCAGCGTGGTGCTCAGCGAAGATAGCTGGCTGGCACTGCTGTTTAAAGAGTCGATGCACAGCGTAGAAGATTATGTGCACTACTCCGCGGTGCTTAAGCGGGCGATTAAACCCCATGTCATCGCCCTGTTACAGGCCGGGGTTAATGTGATCCTCGATTTTCCCGCCAATACCGTCGCCAGCCGTCAGTGGATGATGTCGATTATTCAGGAGTCCGGGACGCAGCATGTGCTCCACTATCTCGTCATAAGCGATGAGACGTGCAAGGCGCGCCTGCGCCAGCGCAATGCGGCGGGCAACCACGATTTCGCCGCCACCGACGCGCAGTTTGAGCTGATTACCCGCTACTTTGTGCCGCCCGCCGATGAAGAGGGCTTTAATGTGCGGCGCTATGAGGAAGAGCACCGGTAAACACCGGTGCCGTTGGTCAGGTTAGTGGCGTTTTTCGAGCGCTTCCCATAAGCCGTGCAGATAGGTGACGCCGAGCGCGCGGTCGTAAAGGCCATAGCCCGGACGCCCGGTTTCGCCCCAGATAAAGCGGCCGTGATCCGGTCGGATATAGCCATCAAAGCCGTTGTCATGCAGGGCTTTCATCACCTCATACATATCGAGCGAGCCGTAGCGCGAAAGGTGCGCCGATTCGTAGAAATCCTTATCCTGAATCAGCTTGATATTGCGCACGTGGGCGAAATGGATACGCCTGCGGCGGGTAAACTCGGCGAGAATTTCGTAGACGTTATTATCCGGATCCTCGGCGATGGAGCCGGTGCATAAGGTAATGCCGTTGGCCTCGGAGTTAACGGCATTACAGATCCAGTCGAGATCGTCGCGGTTTTTCACAATGCGCGGCAAGCCGAAGATAGAGTAAGGCGGATCGTCCGGGTGGATGGCCATTTTGATGCCGACCTCTTCGCAGACCGGGATCACGCGCTCAAGAAAATAGACCAGGTTCTGGCGCAGTGTGTTCTCATCGACATCTTTATATTTGGCAAACAGCTCCTGTACTTTCGCCAGCCGTTCTGGCTCCCAGCCCGGTAACGCGAAGCCGTTTGAAT
The DNA here is from genome assembly GCF_965119485.1 of Kosakonia sp. Marseille-Q7440. NCBI lineage: Bacteria > Pseudomonadati > Pseudomonadota > Gammaproteobacteria > Enterobacterales > Enterobacteriaceae > Kosakonia > Kosakonia sp. Marseille-Q7440. Next base: position 993,800 of record NZ_CBCPLT010000002.1, read on the forward strand.
TCTCCAGCACCTCTTTCACCACTTCATCCAGCGTCTTATCGATGCCTTTCTTCTCAAACGCCATGGTTATCGAACCGTCCGGCAGGACATAGTTCATCTCGGTCTTCATCCAGTCGAACACCGGCATGAAGTTGTAGCAGATGACTTTGATACCGATCTCCGCTAAATGGCGGATGGTTTGCTGGTAGTTGGCGATAAAGCGATCGCGGCTCGGCAGGCCGATTTTGATGTCATCGTGAATGTTGACGCTCTCAATTACCTCCATTTTTAACCCGGCCTGCTGAACCTGATTGGCCAGCGCGCGCACTTTATCCTGTGGCCAGACCTCGCCGACCGGAACGTCATACAGCGCGCCCACTACGCCTTCAACGCCTGGAACCTGGCGAATATGCGCCAGCGGAATTTTATCTTCGACTGGCCCAAACCAGCGCATTGTCATTTGCATGCTTGTTACCACCTTTATTAGTCCATGGCTTTAACTGCCATACTAGTATTGATAGTAACGCGCAGCTCGCTTTCTTTTTGCGATCCTCTTCACACAACCCATTTTCGCGTTACGCTGCTTATCTAACGTTTACGTAATGCTGACAAAAGTTTCTAAATAAAGCCTTGCGCCCTAAGCCATAACCGTGCGTTAATGACTCGTCGGTTTGATAAATCATTATCTCCAGCCAGTAGTCCACTAAAGTCTCTCTCATCTCTAAGTACCTCGATAGTTACTTCTTTTTGGGTCTCTTTACACGCTGATAAATAATGCCTCAGACCATTGCCGCCTAAAAAGGCCACTAAAACAAAAGGGTAACAAACATGTCTAATAAAATGACTGGTATCGTAAAATGGTTCAACGCTGAGAAAGGCTTTGGCTTCATCACTCCTAAAGATGGCAGCAAAGATGTATTCGTACACTTCTCTGCAATCCAGAGCGATAACTACCGCACTCTTGATGAAAATCAGGAAGTTGAATTCACCATTGAAAATGGTGCGAAAGGCCCAGCCGCTGCTAACGTAGTGCCGCGCTAAGGACGATTTTATTACGAACCATATCCATTTCCGCTGCCCGTGCTGTCACGGGTCGCAATACAGAGTCTCCAATTTTGACGTGACTGAGAAAAACCCGGCCGGTGCCAAATGTATTTTTTGCAAATCAGCAATGATGACATTTGATAATATCGCCGCGATTATGCAGTCAAACCACGTTACGATGGAATTCCGTAAATAATAAAAAGGCCAGTTTACTGGCCTTTTTTTATGCCTCTTTTTTACTCCCCGACTAACATAATCATTTTTACCGAACGATTACTGGTTAATTGCCAGGTCATCTGCCGGTAGTGCAACTCTCCGCGCTGTGCATGCATAAACACCCGCTCGCCGCCTTCGCGCACTACCACCTGCTGGCGCGACCAGAAGGTGCGAAACAGCTCGCTCTCACTACGTAAACTCTCAACAAAACTATTCAGGGCCCGATCGTGCGGATAGTGCATCGCATCGGCGCGCAGCTCCGCCACAATGCGGCTGGCGCGCGGCTCCCAGTCGGCCACCAGCGTGCGCGCCAGCGGATGACGGAACATAAAACTCATCATATTCGGCTGCGGATCGCTGTCCAGCCAGCCGCTAAAAAGCGCTTCGGCTGCCCTATTCCACGCCAGCATTGTCCAGGTTAAATCGAGCAGATAGCAGGGGCACGCCATCTGCTGCACCGAGGCCAGCACCTCTTTTTCCACCGTCACCACATGCTCTTCCTGCGGATCGTTTTGCCGCGCCAGATGGAAGAGGTAATTTCGCTCCGTTGGCTTCATTCTTAATACGTTGGCGATATTCGACAGGGTTTGCGGCGAGACAACGATATCGCGCCCCTGCTCAATCCAGGTATACCAGGTCGTGCTGATGCCGCTCAGCTGTGCCACTTCCTCACGGCGTAACCCGCGCGTGCGCCGCCGCCCCTGCGCGGGCAGGCCAATATCCGCAGGCAGGGTGTTTTCCCGCTGGGATCGTAAGAACTCGCCCAGCGCTTTTGGCCCGGCAAACAGAGTATTTTCCATGGGTGGTACCCGTTAATACCAGTATAAGTAGCCATATTGTACCCCTATAAAAAGGGTCGTACAGTCGCAACTGAGCCGGTTTGTCGTCACCCATCACGAAAAGGAAAAAGAGAATGGCCGTAAATCATCATCAGTTAACGCAGCAGCAGTTTGGCGATCGGGCGCAGGCCTATTTAAGCAGCCAGGTACATTCCCAGGGGGAGGATTTAGTGCGTCTGGCGCAGTGGCTGGGTGAAAACCCGGCGGCGTCGGTGCTGGATTTAGGCTGTGGCGCAGGGCATGCCAGTTTTGTTGCCGCAGGCGTGGTGCGCGATGTCACCGCGTATGACTTATCAGAGAAGATGCTGGCCGTTGTGCGCCAGGCTGCCAGCGATCGTCAGTTGAGCAACCTGCGCACCGTTCACGGCGCGGCAGAAGCGCTGCCCTTTGCTGAAGGCGAATTTGATGTAGTGATAAGCCGCTACTCGGCGCACCACTGGCACGATGTTCCGCAGGCCATACGTGAAGTGAAACGTGTTCTGAAACCCGGTGGCAAATTTATTCTGATGGATATCACCTCGCCGGGCCGTCCGGTGCTCGATATCTGGCTGCAAACCATCGAAGTGCTGCGCGATCCCTCCCACGTGCGCAACTACTCGCCGGGGGAGTGGTTACAGATGACGCAGCAGAGCGGCCTGCTGGTGGAGAAGCTGGTCACCGGCCGGCTGGCGCTGGAGTACACCTCCTGGGTTGAGCGTATGCAAACCCCGGAGGTGCTGCGCGCGGCGATCCGTTATCTGCAACAGACCACCTCGGATGAGGTGAAAAGCCATTTCGCTCTTGACGAGCAGGGCAGTTTCACCTCCGACACGTTAATGTTTCAGGCACAGGCTTAAGCCATATGCGCCCGGCTTTCCGGGCGCTAACTTTCGCCAAGCACTTCACGAATACGCTGTGCAATATAGCCAACGTGCGTTTCCAGTGCAAAGTGGCCGGTATCAAGCAACTCCACCACCGCATTGGGGTTGTCACGTTTATAGGCTTCGGCTCCCGGCGGAATAAAGAAGGGATCGTGTTTGCCCCAGATGATCAACGCCGGCGGCTGCACCGCGCGGAAGAAAGCCTGAAATGCGGGGTAGCGGGTCAGGTTGTTGGCATAGTCGAGAAAGAGATCCAGCTGGATCTCGCTGTTTCCCGGGCGCTCCATTAACAGCGCGTCGAGCTGATATCCCTCTGGCGCGACGCTCGTCGGATCGCTTACGCCGTGCAGATATTGCCACTTTGTCCCCTCCAGGTTGAGGATGGCATCATTCACCGCCTGGCGATTCGCTGCCGACGGCTCCTCCCAGTAAGCCCGCACCGGCGCCCACGCATCGCCCAGCCCTTCAAGATAGGCATTACCGTTTTGTGAGATAAAACCGCTGATGCGCTGCGGATAGTGCACCGCCAGCCGTAAGCCTGTCGGCGCGCCGTAATCGAAGACATAGATCGCAAAGCGTTGCAGATCGAGCGCATCGACAAAATCGATCAGCGTCTTCGCAAGCCCATCAAAGGTGTAGAGATAATGGCGATCCGCAGGGACTTCGGTAAAACCAAAGCCGGGGAGATCCGGGGCGATAAGATGAAACTTATCCGCCAACAGCGGGATCAATTCACGAAACTGGTGGGACGAACTGGGGAAACCATGCAGCAGCAGTAAAGTCGGGTTTACCGGATCACCGGCTTCGCGATAAAAAACCTTCACGCCGTCAGCTTCGACAAACTGATAGCGAACCGGGAAATGGGTATTGCCAGCCATAATCACTCCTTCTTTGAAACCGTTAAAATTATATTTAAAAGGTTACTAAGAAATGGAGTATGGCGTAGCTTTGTAACTGTGTAAAATTAATTTTATCGGTTACAATACGCAGCACGCGAACTTCAGGAGCCACGATGATGACCACTTCAACCGCCACAAGGCCCGACGGCCCGTGGTTTATTGCCGACGAGCGGGCGCTGGATTTTATCAATACGCTGGCGATGGCTGAGCACTCGCCCCATGACTTTTTGCAGTCCGATGAGGATGTGCTTCTGTGGCTAAAGCATGCGGGTTTTGCCGCAGCAGCCGTAGGTGAACCGGGCGAGCTGCTGGCGGCTGCGCGCGCGTTGCGCTCCACGATCCGGGAGTTAGTGACGGCGAAAAAAAGGGGAGAGATGCTGGCGCTGAACGCGCTCAATACCTGGCTTGCGCAGGCGCAGAGTTATTTGCAGATAAGCGATGATGGCGGAGAAACACTGCGTGTTGAGCGCAAATATCAGCTCACTACACCACAACAGATGCTGGCACCCATTGCGGAAAACGCGGCATACCTGCTTGCCGAAGGGGAGTTTGCCTACGTTCGCCAGTGCGAGCACCCTGAGTGCACACTCTGGTTTTATGATAAAACCAAAGCGCACCGCCGCCGCTGGTGCAGCATGGCCTTATGCGGCAACCGGGCGAAAGTGGCCCGGTTTCGCGCAAAAAGCTGACTGCCAATGCGCCCGGCGCGTCGTTTCGCGCCGGGTGTTGATCCTTAACGCGGGATAATCTTTTCCTGCTTCAGGCGGTCAAACAGCGCAAAGAAGGAGTCCGGCGTTGAGCGGTAGCCGGTAAAGCCCGCTTTGCGGCTTTTGCTCATATCCGTGAAGGCTTCCATCGGGCGACCGAGGTCGGCATCCGTGTGCCACCAGGAGGCCAGCTTGTTGATATCCGCCTCGCGAAGCTGATACTTTTCGGCGATCTCCGTCCAGGCTGCCTGCGCCTCCTGCATGCGGTTTTCCAGCGGCATCATGCTTGCCGGATAGGCCGCCGCTTCAAGGCCGAAATAGGCTGCCAGCTTCGGCCACAGCCAGTTCCAGCGGAACACGTCGCCATTCACCGCGTTGAAATCTTCATTCGCCGCCTGCTCGCTCTGTGCCGCCCAGCTCAGCTGCTCGGCCAGCAAACCAGCATCGGTAACATCCGCCAGCCCGTTCCACTGCTCGGGTGAGCCGGGGAAGATAAACGGCCAGCCTTTTTCACGGCACAGCGTGGCGTAGACGGCGAGCGTCTGGCCCATATTCATCGCATTGCCGAGGGCATAGCCAATAATGGTGTGCGGACGATGGACGCTCCAGCGGTAACCATATTTTTCTGCGCCAGCAAAGATTTCATCTTCCTGCGCGTAATAGAAGTTCTCCACCGGCTGGCGACCCTGCTCCTCGCGGAACGGCGTGACCGGCACTGCACCTTTGCCGTAAGCCTCGAAGGGGCCAAGGTAGTGTTTCAGGCCGGTCACCAGCGCCACGTGGCTGCCGTTAAGCCGATCGCCGAGCGCCTCAATCACGTTTTTGACGATGGCACCGTTAACGCGGATGTTGGCCTGCTCATTCTCCTGGCGCGACCAGACGCTGAAGAAAAGCGCATCAACTTGCACCTCTTTTAGCGCCTCGTTGACGGCGGCCGCATCGGTGAGATCGGCAGTCAGGCTTTCGCACCCGTCCGGAATTGCGCCGCGACCACGCGACAGGCCGCTGACCTGCCACCCTTCGCCTTTAAGTTGTTCTGCCAGCGCGCGACCAATCACGCCACTAATACCGACTATCAATGCACGTTTTTGCATAGGGGACTCCTTTTCTTTATTAGCTTTAAAGCCTAATAGAGAATTTAATTCTTATCTCTGCTATTAATTCACATCATTCATAACCTCAATTCAGTAATGCCATGAGCGATCAACGCCTGAAAGATATCGTCCCCTTTGTCGCCAGCGTCGAAGAGGGAAGTTTTGCCGCGGCCGCAGAGCGCCTGCATCTGACCGGCTCGGCGATTAGCAAAAGCATCAGCCGGCTGGAAGCGCGCCTCGGCTCGCGTTTGCTGGAGCGCACCACCCGCCGCCTGACGTTGACCGATGCCGGGCAGGCCTATTTCCAGACCTGCATTCGCATCCTTGAGGAGCTGGCGGAAGCCGAATCGGTGCTGGCGGCGCACCGCTCTATCCCCTCTGGTCGCCTGCGGCTGGCGGTGCCGACCACCTACGGGCGGCTCGGCGTGATGCCCGCGCTGCTCCCCTTTTGCCAGCAGCACCCGGAGATTGATCTCAGCATCACCTTCTCTGACCGCTTTGTGGATCTCTTTGATGAGGGGATTGATGTGGCGGTGCGTATTGGGCTGGGTGGCGACTTACCGGTGTCGATTGGCCACCGGCAGCTTGGACGTGAAAAGATGGTCTTTTGCGCTTCGCCGGACTATCTGCGCCGGGAAGGCACGCCGCAAAACGAGGCGCAGCTGCTCCGCCACCGGGCGATCCTCTATGAGCGTGTCGATGGCAGCAGCAAACCCTGGTTATTGCTGACGGAAGATGGGCACCCGGAGTGGCGCAACGTGCCTTACCGCATGACGCTGGGCGATGTGGATGCGCAGCGCCACGCGCTCTGCGCAGGTCTTGGCGTCGGGCAGATGCCTACCTGGCTGGTGCATCAGCAGTTAGCGCGCGGCGAGCTGGTCATCCTGCTGCCGCACCAGCAGCCGGATGGGTTGCCGTTAAGCCTGGTCTGGCCGCGGCGTAAACAGCTGCTGCCAAAAGTCGATGCTCTGTTAAGCGCGCTTGAACAATTAGTTATCGCGCCGCCGCTTGCTCTTGACCCATGACAAGGCGGAGGAGGGCGCTCTCTTTTTATAATCAGCGCCGTTTCCCTTCTCACTGGTGTGGATCTATGGCTTACCAACTCAACCTCAACTGGCCGGAATTTCTTGAGAAGTACTGGCAGAAGCAACCTGTGGTGCTGAAAGGCGCATTTACCAATTTTGTCGACCCGATTTCGCCCGATGAACTGGCAGGCCTGGCGATGGAGCCGGAGATCGACAGCCGCATTGTCAGCCACGTCAACGGCCAGTGGCAGGCGTGGAATGGCCCCTTCGAGACGTTCGATCATTTAGGCGAGCGCGACTGGTCCCTGCTGGCACAGGCGGTTAACCACTGGCATGCGCCCTCCGCCGAGCTGGTGGAGCCGTTTCGCGTGCTGCCCGCCTGGCGCTTTGATGATCTGATGATCTCCTACTCCGTGCCGGGCGGCGGCGTTGGCCCGCATATCGACCAGTACGACGTCTTTATTATTCAGGGGATGGGCAGCCGCCGCTGGCGCGTGGGCGATAAGCTGCCGATGCGCCAGTTCTGCCCGCATCCGGCGCTGCTGCATGTCGATCCTTTCCAGCCGATCATTGATGAAGATCTTGCTCCGGGCGATATCCTCTACATCCCACCCGGTTTCCCGCACGATGGCTTTACGCATGAGACTGCTTTCAACTACTCGATTGGTTTTCGTGGGCCGAACGGCCGCGATCTGATCAGCAGCTTTGCGGATTACGCGCTGGAAAACGATCTTGGCGGCGAACACTACAGCGATCCGGATCTCACCTGCCGTGAACATACTGGCCGGGTGGAGGAGTACGAGCTGGAGCGCGTGCGCAATATGATGATCTCGATGATCAACGATCCTGAGCACTTCAACCGCTGGTTTGGCAGCTTTATTACCACGCCGCGCCATGAACTGGATGTGGCACCGGAGCCGGATGATTACCCGGTCGATGAGGTGATCGGCGCACTGAAAGAGGGGCAGAGGTTAACGCGTCTCAGCGGGCTGCGCGCCCTGCGCGTCGGCGACCGTTTCTTTATCAATAGCGAATGTCTGGAGACCGCCGAGCCGCAAGCCGCCGATGCATTGTGTCGTTACACCACCATTGGCGTGCAGGAGTTGGGCAGCGCGCTGGATAACCCGGCCTTTGCCGACGAGCTGACCTGGCTGGTCAATCAGGGTTATTGGTATTTCGAGGATTAATCACGCAGTTACGCGTAGGCCGGATAAGCGCAGCGCCATCCGGCAATTGCCGTTGTGCAGTTGCCGGATGGCGGCTTTCAGCCTTATCCGGCCTACATTCCAGGCGGTTACGCGTAGGTCAGATAAGCACATTTCACGCAGTTAGTCGTAGGCCGGATAAGCGCAGCGCCATCCGGCATTTTGCCGTTGTGCAGGTGCCGGATGGCGGCTTACAGCCTTATCCGGCCTACATTCCAGGCTGTTACGCGTAGGTCAGATAAGCACATTTCACGCAGTTACGCCCAGGCCGGATAAGTGCAGCGCCATCCGGCATTTTGCCCGTGTGCAGGTGCCGGATGGCGGCTTTCAGCCTTATCCGCCCTACATTCCAGGCTGTTACGCGTAGGTGAGATAAGCACATTTCACGCAGTTAGGCGTAGGCCGGATAAGCGCAGCGCCATCCGGCATTTTGCCGTTGTGCAGGTGCCGGATGGCGGCTTACAGCCTTATCCGGCCTACGAATTATCCGGCCTACGACTTATCTGGCGACGATAAATCGCTTCTCGTCGTCGATAAACGTCTTCTCCTCTGCGGGCGCGAGGATGGCACCAAAATTCATCTCGGCGCGTAACGTCCAGCTCTCGGGAATATTCCACGTTGCGCGCACATCGGCATCAATCAGCAGGTGATAATGCTGCAAATTCGCGCCAATCTTTTTCTCCGCCAGCGCCAGCCACACCGCGTATTGCGCAATGCCGCTGCTCTGTTCTGACCAAACGGGAAAATGCTCGGCATAGGCAATGTACTGGCGTTGCAGATGGCTTACCTCCTCCTGATCCTCAAAAAAGAGCACCGTGCCGGCAGCTGCGCTGAAGCCATCGAGCTTATCGGCGGTGGCGTGAAAACTCTCCGCCGGGATCACATTACGCATCTGCGCACGCACAAGATCCCAGAAGCGTTCATGCTCATGATCGAGCAGGATCAGCGCGCGTGAAGTTTGCGAATGAAACGCCGAAGGTGCCTGGCGGATCGCCTCCTTGATCGTGGCGATCGCCTCTTCGTGCGATACCGGCAGATCTTTCCCCAGCGCGTAGATCGAGCGGCGCGCCTTCGCCAGCGCGAGGAACATCTCCACGGGCGGAACGAGGGTCTGAACGTTGAATACCGTTTCCAGCAACGCTTGCGGCGCTACGGCGGGCGGAACCACCTCTGTACGGGCGATAGTCGACTTCAATATTTGCTGAAACGGATCCATAAACAGCGCTCCTGTTCTGAGCAGTAACGTTGAAAGTAGCAAAGTTATCTCAACACATGCCGATAAGATTCCATTCAGCAAACAGATGAAAGAAAGCGCGGCATTTTACGCCGCCTGCATGCGCGCTCAGCGAAAAGGTTAACGGAGTCATTTACCGTCGGCTATTATTATCCGTCGCGGCGAACGGAGCCGTTTGCCCGGCAAAAAAGCCCCCTCTGACGCTTTTTTTTTACGCAAATCTGTGGCAAAGCATCTTCTCTTTCATCCTGCATTTGTGCAGTGTAGAGCGATGGCAAGTATTTATGAAGTCAATGATTCACCCCTTCATCACCTTCTCCAGCTGTTATTGAGCGCATAGTGGGTCATGCGGAACCAATGAAATGAATAATGATAAAAAAGAGCACGATCACAGGGATGAAGAGATCAGGCATCTGTTTGAATTATTAAATAATAATTCGGACTGGGTCTGGGAAGTGGATGCACAAGGGCGTTACACCTGGTCGTCAGACGTGGTGACGGATCTCCTGGGGGTTTCCCCGGAAGAGGTGATTGGCAAAACGCCTTTCGATTTTATGCCGCCAGGCGAAGCCGAGCGCGTTGCCGGGGCATTTGGTGCCATCGTGGCGGAAAAGCGCGCCTTTTCCGGGCTGGTCAACCGCAACCAGCGCGCCGATGGCGGCATTGTGGTGCTGGAGACCAGCGGCGTTCCGCTCTTCGATGAGCAGGGCGAGCTGCGCGGTTATCGCGGTATCGACAGAAATATCTCCAATCTCGGCGAACGTGTGCTGCAACTGGAGACCATTTACGACACCACCGCCGTGGCGCTCTGCATGATCGACAGCCGCGGGCATCTGGTGATGTTCAATAAAGCGATGGCGAAACTGCTCGGCGACAGTGCGCCAAAAGATACCCATTGCCATTTTCAGCAGCTGATGCCGGAGTTCTGGCCCTTCTTCGTTGCCGATTTTGCCTTAGCCAAAGCGGGCGGCGTGCCGCCATCGCGTGAGCTGAGCTGGCATGAGCGCAGTTACGATATCCAGGCGGTACCGGTGCGCGACGCGATGGACATTGTGGTCGGATTGTCGGTTACCTGGGTCGATATTACCGAGCGTCGCCTGGCGGAGCAGAAGCTGGCAAACGCCAATAAGGTGTTGCAGCAGTATGCCCAGCACGATCACCTGACCGGGCTGTTTAACCGCCGCTATATGGATGAGCGCCTGTTGCAGGAGATTAACCGCGCGCTGCAGGAGGGGTTCCCGCTCTCGGTCTGCCTGGCGGATATCGACTATTTCAAATACTACAACGACTCGCAGGGTCACCAGGCGGGGGATGACTGCCTGCGGCTGGTTGCCACTACGCTGACCTCGGCGCGGCTGCGCAGCAACAATAATGTCAGCCGCTACGGCGGGGAGGAGTTTTTGATTATCCTGCCCGGCACCAGCCTCGCGCAGGCGATGCGCGTCGCCGAAGGGGTGCGGCATGATATTAGCGCCCTCAGGCGTCCGCACGCCGCTAGCCCGACCGGCTTTTTGACCATCAGCATCGGCGTCGCGACCCTGCAAGGCGATCTCCTGCCTGTTGATGAAAAACCGCTGCATATGATTGCCAGCGGGTTAATTCACCGGGCGGATACCGCGCTCTACGCTGCGAAAAAGCAGGGCCGCAATCAGGTGGTCTCTGCCAGAGATATGCCGACCACTTCTCAGGGCGCTTGACGGCGCTCTGTTACGACAGAGCCTGCTGCCAGTCGGCAATCAGATCCGCTTCATCCTCAATCCCCACCGATAGACGGATCAATTGTGGAGTGATGCCGTTTGCCAGCCGCTGTTCGAGCGGAATGGAGGCGTGAGTCATGCTGAAAGGCTGGCTCACCAGGCTCTCTACGCCGCCGAGGCTCTCTGCCAGCGTAAACAGCTTCAGCTTCTGGATGATCTGCGTCGCGCGCGGGTCGTCCCCTTTCACCACCACCGAGATCATGCCGCCCGGCAGCGCCATCTGCTTGCGCGCCAGCTGATAGTGCGGGTGCGACTCCAGCCATGGGAACCACACCTTTTCAACCTGTGGATGCTGCTCCAGCCAGCGGGCCAGCGCCAGCGCGTTACTGCTGTGGCGCTCAACGCGCAGGGACAAGGTGCGGATACCGCGCAGGGTCAGGAAACTACTAAAGGGATCAAGCACGCCGCCGACCGCGTTTTGCAAATAGCCCAGCTTCTCCGCAAGTGCCGGGTTATCGCCCACTACCGCGAGGCCTGCGACCACATCGGAGTGCCCGTTAAGGTATTTGGTGGCGGAGTGCACCACAATGTCGAACCCCAGTTCCAGCGGGCGATGGATCACCGGCGAGGCAAAGGTGTTATCCGCCACGCTCAGTACGTTATGGCGTCTGGCGATCTCCGCAACCTGTTGCAGATCGACCAGCTTCAGCAGCGGATTGGTCGGCGTTTCGACCCAAATCATCCGCGTTTGTGGGCGGATTGCCGCTTCCAGCCCGGCCAGATCGTCCGGCTTCACCCAGCTCACCTCAAGCCCGGCGCTACGTCGACGCACGTTTTCGATCAGGCGATAAGTGCCGCCGTAAACATCATCAATCGCCACGATATGGCTGCCGCTATCCAGCAGCTCCAGCACCGTGGAGATCGCCGCCAGCCCGGAAGCAAAAGCGTAGCCGCGCGTTCCGCCCTCCAGCTCGGCAATCGCCGTTTCCAGCGTATGGCGGGTGGGGTTACCGCTGCGCGAATACTCATAGCCGGTATGCTGCCCCGGCGCCGGTTGCGCGAAGGTGGAGGTGGCGTAAATCGGCGGCATCACCGCGCCGTGTTGGTCGTGAAAAATGCCGCTGTGGACGCTCTGCGTAGCCAGTAATTTCATCTCGTTTTCCTTATTGTTCCAGTCGATTACGCCAGGTTGTTAAGACATCGCTGCGGGTAATCAGGCCGACAAAGCGGCCGTTATCGGTGATCACCACCACAAGACCGCGATCGAAAATGTCACGCATGGCGCTTTCCGGGGCATGTTTATCCAGCACTTCCAGATTGCGGGTCATCGCCGCCTTCACCGGCAGGGCGAAACGCTCGCTGTCGCCCTGCACATGGCTTATCAAATCCCACTCATCAACCAGCCCGACAAGCTGGCCATTTTCCAACACCGGGAGCTGCGAAATGTCATACAGCCGCATGCGCGCCAGCACCGTTGCAAGGCTGTCGTCGGGCGAGGCGGTCACCGTTGCCCCTTCGTCATGGCGAAGCGCAATAAAGTCCGTCAGATCGCCCTGCGACGGGCGCGTCAGCAAACCCTGCTGGCGCATCCAGTCATCGTTAAACATTTTCGAGAGGTATTTATTGCCGCTGTCGCAGGCAAAGGTGACGACCCGCTTCGGCGAAGTTTGCGCCTGGCAGTAGCGCAGCGCCGCGCTCAGCAGCGTGCCGGTAGAAGAGCCCGCGAGAATGCCTTCCTGTTGCAGCAGCAGGCGCGCGGTGGCAAAGGCCTCTTTATCGCTAATGCGAAACGCCTGACGCACGCCGTCGAGCTGCGCCAGCGGCGGGATAAAGTCTTCGCCGATCCCCTCCACCAGCCACGCGCCGGGTTCGCCGTAGCGCCCCGTTTCCACCTGGTCGGCGAGGATCGAGCCTGCCGGATCGGCGAGCACAAATTCGGTGTCGGGAGAGTGTTCGGCAAACCATGCCTGCAACCCGCCGAGCGTCCCGCCGGAGCCGACACCCACCACAATGGCATCGATTTTCCCCTCCAGTTGCGTGAAGAGTTCCGGCGCGGTAGAGGTGCTATGGGCCAGCGGATTGGCGGCGTTATTAAACTGGTCGATATAGAACGCACCGGGGGTCTCGTCGGCGAGACGGCGCGCATAATCCTGGTAATAAGCCGGATGGCCTTTGTTCACATCGGAGCGGGTGATCACCACCTTCGCCCCCAGCGCGCGCAGGTGGAAAATCTTCTCGCGGCTCATTTTGTCGGGCACCACCAGCACCAGCGAGTAGCCCTTTTGCGCGGCGATCAGCGCCAGCCCCAGGCCAGTATTGCCCGCCGTGGCCTCGATAATGGTTCCGCCCGGTTTCAGCACGCCTTGCCGCTCGGCTTCGTTGATCATCGATAGCGCGACGCGGTCTTTTATCGAGCCGCCGGGGTTCTGGTTTTCCAGTTTTAAGAACAGTTCGCACGGCCCGGTCGGTAATTTGTGCAGTTGCAGCAGCGGTGTATTACCAATTAATTCAGTTACTGAATGAAAAAGTGACATAACCCATTTGCTCGCTAATCAGGGAAGTGAGCGGATGATAGGTCTCTCTTTTTGCGCGTTTAAAGAATCTTTGTTTGGTATTTAGAACGAATAGAAATATAAAGCACTGTTTAGCCATCGGGGCGGCAAGCCGTGCAGTCGTCTGGATGGGTATATCGCTAAAACTGCGCTTTTTAAATGCTTTTTCTCCCTTTTTCTTCACTCTTTCGCCGCTGTTATGCGTTTTTCGGCAATCTTATACTGAATAAATTCTTAGTTTGCGACGCCGCGTTATAACGCTTTTAGCGCTTTCTGCTATATCTAATGTCTATTTGGTTATTTGTATTATAACGCTGGCTGATTATTATCATCTGGACATCCATACTGCTAAACCGCCAAACGGAAAATACCAACGCATGATCGTCCTCAGGAATATCTCCAAGATCTTCGACCAGGGAAAGGCATCGATTACCGCCGTCGACAACGTCAATCTGACGGTTGAGCAGGGGCAAATTTATGGAATTATCGGTTACAGCGGTGCGGGCAAAAGTACGCTGATCCGCTTACTCAACGGGCTGGAAAAGCCGACCAACGGCAGCGTGGTGATTAACGGCCAGGATATTGCCGCCGCGCGTGGTGAAGCTCTGCGCCAGGCGCGTCTGAAGATCAGCATGGTCTTTCAGCACTTCAACCTTTTATGGTCGCGCACGGTGAGCGAGAACATCGCCTTTTCCATGCAGATCGCCGGTGCACCGAAGAAAGCGATCAACGCGCGCGTTGCCGAGTTGATTGAGCTGGTGGGGCTGAAAGGGCGCGAAAACGCCTATCCGTCGCAACTGAGCGGCGGGCAGAAGCAGCGTGTCGGCATTGCCCGCGCGCTGGCTAACAATCCCGATGTGTTGCTCTGCGATGAGGCCACCTCGGCGCTCGACCCGCAAACCACCGATCAGATCCTCGACCTGCTGCTTGATATCAATCGCCGCTTCAAGCTGACGATTGTGCTTATCACCCATGAAATGCACGTGGTGCGCAAGATTTGCGACCGCGTCGCGGTGATGGAAGAGGGCAGAGTGGTGGAAGAGGGCGATGTGCTGCAGGTCTTTACCCATCCGCAGCAGCCGATCACTAAGCAGTTTGTGCGCCAGGTGAGCCAGTATAAAGAAGAGGAAACCTTCAACCCGGATCTGAACAGCGATCTCGACGGCACGGTGATTAAGCTCACCTTTACCGGCCACAGCACCCATCAGCCGATTGTCGGCGAACTGACGCTGCGCTACGGCCTGCCGTTTAACATTCTGCACGGCAAGATGTCGCAAACCGCGCATGGTGTATTTGGGCAATTATGGGTGCACGTGGTGGCAACTCCGGAACAACTGAACAACATTCTTACCGATCTCGGCAAGAGCAACATTGAGAGCGAGGTCGTGACCCATGGCTGAATCACTTTTTCCGCACCTGAAATGGGAGCAACTCTGGGCGGCAACGCAGGAGACGCTCTATATGACGGCGCTCTCGGGCGCGGCAACCTTCGTGCTGGGCATTCTGCTTGGGCTGGCGCTGTTTCTCACCGCGCGCGGCGGGCTGTTCCAGAACCGCGCGCTCTATAGCGTCATTTCGATTCTGGTGAACGTCTTCCGCTCGATTCCGTTCATCATTTTGATTGTGCTGTTAATCCCCTTTACCAAGGCGATTGTCGGCTCGATTCTCGGTGCTAACGCGGCGCTACCGGCGCTGATTGTCGGCGCGGCACCGTTCTATGCGCGGCTGGTGGAGATTGCGCTGCGCGAAGTGGATAAAGGGGTCATTGAGGCGACGCGCTCAATGGGCGCGCGTCTCAGCACCTTAGTCTTTCGGGTGCTGCTTCCCGAATCATCGCCTGCGCTGGTCTCCGGTATTACCGTGACGCTGATTGCGCTGGTGAGCTACAGCGCCATGGCCGGGGTGATCGGCGCAGGTGGCCTGGGCAATCTTGCTTATCTGGAAGGATTCCAGCGGAACCATAACGACGTCACGCTGGTGGCGACGGTGACCATTCTTATCATCGTCTTCATCATCCAGTTCTGCGGCGACGTGATTACCTCTCTGTTAGATAAACGATAACTATTGGAAACCAACAACATGAAAAAGACACTGACACTGATTGCCGCAGCCACCCTCAGCGTGCTGAGTTTCTCCTCCTGGGCCGATACGCTGACCGTTGGTGCGTCTAACGTACCGCACGCGGAAATCCTTGAGCAGGCGAAGCCGATTCTGGCGAAGCAGGGCATCGATCTGGAGATCAAACCGTTCCAGGATTACATCCTGCCGAACACCGCGCTGGCGGGCCGTGAAATCGATGCCAACTACTTCCAGCACATTCCGTACCTGAATAGCGTGCTGAAAGATCACGCGGGCGACAAAACCTATGATTTCGTCAGCGCCGGTGCGATCCATATTGAGCCGATTGGTATCTACTCCAAAAAATACAAATCGCTGAAAGATCTGCCGCAAGGCGGCAAAATCATCATGCGTGACGCGGTCTCTGAAGAGGGACGTATCCTCTCTATCTTTGAAAAAGAGGGCGTCATCAAGCTGAAGCCGGGCATCGATAAAGTGACCGCGCGCATCGACGATATCGTTGAGAACCCGAAAAAACTGAAGTTCCTGCCGAACGTTGAAGCAGCGCTGCTGCCGCAGATGTACAACAATGATGAAGGCGACGCGGTGGTGATCAACGCCAACTACGCGATTGATGCCGGTCTCGACCCGGTTCACGATCCGATTGCCGTCGAGAGCGGTGAGAATAACCCGTATGCCAACATCATTACCGTGCATCGCGGCGACGAGAAGAAGAAAGATATCGTGGCGCTGGTGAACGTGCTGCACTCAAAAGAGATTCAGGATTGGATCCGCACCAAATACAAAGGCGCGGTTATTCCGGTAAACAACTAATCTCCCTGATGCGCGGTCGCCCTGGCCGCGCATCTCTTCTTCCTCGATCGCCCCGTACAATTCCCTGTGATTAATCTCACCAATTTTAAACATCCCTGATAAACCTTTTTAACAATGCTCTACTATTGCCCGGTTCAGCCATCGTGGGGGTAGAGATGAAAGATGTGGTGATTGTCGGCGCTGTGCGCACGCCAATCGGCTGTTTTCAGGGGGCGCTGTCGCGTCACTCTGCCGTTGAGCTGGGCAGCGCGGTGGTGCAGGCGTTACTGACGCGCAGCGGCGTGCAGCCGCAGGATATCGATGAAGTGATTCTGGGCCAGGTGCTGACCGCCGGGGCCGGGCAGAACCCGGCGCGCCAGTCGGCGATCAAAGGCGGGCTGCCGAATACCGTTTCTGCGATCACCATCAACGACGTGTGCGGCTCCGGGCTGAAAGCACTGCATCTCGCCTCGCAGGCGATCCAGTGCGGCGAAGCCGACGTGGTGATTGCCGGTGGCCAGGAGAACATGAGCCGCGCGCCGCATGTGTTAACCGATAGCCGCACCGGCGCGCAGCTTGGCAACAGCCAGCTTATCGACAGCCTGGTGCATGATGGGCTATGGGATGCATTCAATGATTACCATATGGGCGTCACGGCGGAGAACCTGGCGCGGGAATATGGCATCAGCCGCGAGCGCCAGGATGAGTGGGCGCTCAGTTCGCAACATAAAGCGCGGATGGCTATCGACTCTGGCCGTTTTCGCGACGAGATCGTCCCCGTGCAGACTCAGAGCGCCGACGGCAAGCGCGTGCTGGTCGATACCGATGAGCAGCCGCGCACCGATGCCAGTGCTGAAGCGCTGGCGCAGCTCAGCCCGGCTTTTGAAACCAGCGGCTCGGTGACGGCCGGTAACGCATCGCCGATTAACGATGGCGCAGCGGCGGTGCTGATGATGAGCGCGGAACGCGCAGAGGCGCTCAACTTACCGGTGCTGGCGCGCATTCGCGCCTTTGCAAGCGTGGGCGTTGACCCGGCGCTGATGGGCATTGCGCCGGTTTACGCCATGCGCCGTTGCCTTGAGCGCGCGGGCTGGCAGCTGGATGATGTCGACCTGATTGAAGCCAACGAGGCTTATGCCGCGCAGGCGCTGTCGGTGGGCAAAATCCTTGAGTGGGATGAGAAGCGCGTTAACGTCAACGGCGGCGCGATTGCGCTCGGTCATCCGATTGGGGCTTCCGGCTGCCGCATTTTGGTGTCGCTGGTGCATGAGATGCAAAAGCGCAAGGCGCGCAAAGGGCTGGCAACACTCTGTATTGGCGGTGGCCAGGGCGTCGCGCTGGCGATCGAGCGTGACTAATCCTGGTTGCTGATAATAACGTCCTCGTCCTGAGGACGTTATTATTTGTGATCCCTCTCGCAGCTTACGTTTCAATAAAAATAAAACCTTCTCTTTCCTGCCTTAAGAATAAAAGTAATCGCTAAAAATAGCATTATCCCCTGCGTGACCATTTTATTTTCAACTGATAAGCCTGCTTATTAATTTTATGTGCATTTTCTCGCCGCCCTCTGCGCGCTATTTAATTGGCTTTATGTAAAGCTCGATAATAATCCTGTGGTGTGATCTTAAACGCTTTTTTTAACCCTAAAGAGCAACTTTTATTGATGCTCGTCACGCGCTTTTACTTCGCTATTTTCTAGAGAAATATTTACGATCCAGATCACTAAAATAAAGTTACTATAAAAATAAAATGCAATTCCATAAAAATGAAACGTAATTTTAATTGTTGAGGTTGCTCATGTTTAAGAAAACTCTGGCCCTTGCTACTCTCCTTGGCGCATCCTTCGCTTCGTACGCTGTTACCGTCGATCTGCGTCATGAATACATTGACAGCGGCTCCAACGCCGATCGCGTAGCCGTGTCGCATCGCTTTGATAATGGACTGGGTTTTGGCGTTGAAGCGAAATGGAAATCAGGTGGTGATGATGCTGATAAACCGTTAACGGAGATTGTCGGCAACGGTCATGAAGAGTCGATCAACTGGCGCTGGGCTGCCACCAAGAATATTGCGTTAACACCAGGCTTTAATATTGAAAGCAAAGATACCTTCTCGATCTATAAACCCTATATTCATGCGCAATACAGCTTTGATAACGGCGTCTATATTGCGGGCCGTTACCGTTATGAATATACCCGCAACCCGGATTCCAACGTGGTCGATAACAAAGTCAATAAATTCGATGCGTGGGTGGGCTGGGCAATGGGCGACTTCCGCACCGAGCTGAACTACGTATATGCCAAAAGCACAGAAGATGTGGTGCGCGAAAATAATAAAAACTACTCCAACGAATATAATGCCAAGCTGGCGTACAAACTTGATAAAAACTGGTCACCGTATGTCGAAATCGGTAACGTGGGCGTGAAGAATACCGACGAGCGTCAGACCCGTTTCCGTTTGGGTGTCGCTTACTCTTTCTGAATCTCTGAATATTTTCAAACACCCGGTGCCTGGCACCGGGTTTTTTATGCCCATCATTCTTCGCGCCGCCCGTGACTTACGCGTTACGGGATCAGTGCCGGAGAATGGAATCATGTAGGCCGGATAAGGCATCGCCGCCATCCGGCATGATTACCGCAGAGTTTATTGCCGGATGGCGCTTACGCTTATACGGCCTACGGGTTCGATGCCGGAAAATAGCACGCAAAAAAAGGCCCTCCATAGGAGGGCAAGGCCAGTTACAGAAACACTCACTCAAATTCAGGGTTGCAGCAGGGTGCGCTGCTCGGGCAGTTTGGCGATATAGAGCGCCGGTTTGCCGTCTTTATCGGAACTGAACAGCACTGCGCTGTCATCCGGGGTAAAAGAGGGATGCGGATGCGTGACCTGGCGGCTGTTGGCAAAGGTCGCCCATGAGGTGTCATGACGCGCGACGCGGTAATACCCTTTCTGCGCCACATCGAACACATAGAGATAGGGGTCGTTATCAATGGTGTAGCCGCCGGTATCTTTCACATCGACCGGCGTGCCGGAGCCGTCACCAACAAGCAGCGTGCCGTCAAAGTTACTCATCAAATGTGAGCAGGCTGGCATCGGCATAATCTCCTCATTCACGCCGCTCTCTGGATAAAAGCGAGAGATAGAGCGCCCCTGTTCGCCTTTCAGATAGGAGACATAGACCAGCGCCGAACCGTTCGGCACCCAGAACTCATGGGTACAGCTCTCACCTTCAGCATGATCCTTCACCTTGCGCACGTTGCTGCCATCTTCATTCACCAGCCACATCCGCGCATCGACCAAATCGTGCGGGCCTTCATGGCAAAACGCCACGGTATTGTCATCAAACGGGCGGTAAATCGGGTGGCCGAGCCAGATCTTCTCTTCATGGATCACCTTGCTTTCGCCAGTCTGTAAATCAACGCGTAGCAGGCGGCAATGTGGTCCTTTATGGAAGAAGTCGTGGAACAGCTGCCAGTCGTTGAGCGGCGTCCAGTCACTGGTGGCAATCTCAATTCCCACCAGCTTGGTGCAGTCGCTGTTAGCGACCCAGGTACCGTAACCTACCCACTCTTCGGGGACGCGGTAGATCTCGCGTTCAGCCAGCGTGTGCAGGTTAACTTCGCGCAGGGTGCGATCGTTTTTCACGTAGTAGAGCGCGCTGTCGTCCGGTGAGAGAAAGCCGCCAAAGGTGTTATCGCCCGCGCCTTCGGTTAACTGCACCGCTTCGGCATTCTCAATGTCCAGCAGATAGTAGTTCCAGTTGCCGTCAAACTCGCCGGCAAACAGCAGGTGGCTGCCATCGTTAAAGAAGCACTTTTGATAGAAGTAGTTGCGGTGACACGTCACCTCCGGAGGGGTTAAGCGGGTCACTTCCGCGCCGGTATCCGGATCGCGGCTCACTGCATAGTTGAGTTTTACCCGCATGCCTTTCGCCATTTTTCTCTCCTGTAGAGGGGCCGGCCGCCATGTTGCGTCCCCGCATGACCCCATATCTGCTTAAGTTTAAAAATAGGATTTCAATTTATCAAAACGACGTTTCAATATGTGTGATTGCGGGCGCAATTTATAAGAAAATTATTACGAAAGGGCATAAAAGCGATTGTGATATCACAGCCGTGAATAATGGGCTTTGATTTTAAACGAGAAAGTTTGCTGCGGCTGTCAAATCTCAAAGCTGGATTTAACTAATTGATTATTAGCAACTAATTATCATAGACCGGAATGCTTCTAAGCCCCGTAGCCCTTGTCAACGCTCAACAATCGTGATCCTACTTCCAGAACGGAAAATAACTAACATAAAAATTGAAACGTTGTTTTATATAAGATTGAAAACGTGTTTTAGCCGGGATAAGATGCAGCAAAAGTTGAAACGGAACGCTGTTTCTCTGTTTCGTCTCAGGCCATTTTGCTGAACATTGATGTCGGAGGTAAGTGTGGAAGTCAGACAAAGCATCCACAGCGCGCATGCTAAAACGCTGGATACCCAGGGGCTGCGCAACGAGTTTTTAATCGAAAAAGTGTTCGTCGATGATGAATACACCATGGTTTACAGCCATATCGATCGCATCATCGTCGGCGGTATCAAGCCGGTGGCGAAAAGCGTGTCGGTTGGCGGTGAAGTGGGTAAACAGCTGGGTGTCACCTATTTCCTTGAGCGCCGCGAGCTGGGCGTAATCAATATTGGCGGCGCGGGCACCATTACTGTTGATGGCGAGATCTATGAAATCGGCCATCGTGATGCGCTCTATGTCGGCAAAGGCGCGAAAGAGGTGGTGTTCGCCAGCGTTGATGCGGCGAAACCGGCGAAGTTTTACTACAACTGCGCCCCGGCTCATACCACCTATCCAACCAAAAAAGTGACGCCTGCGGAGGTTTCTCCGGTCACCCTCGGCGATCCGTTAACCAGCAACCGCCGCACCATCAATAAGTACTTTGTGCCGGACGTGCTGGAGACCTGCCAGTTAAGCATGGGGCTGACCGAGCTT
Source organism: Kosakonia sp. Marseille-Q7440 (assembly GCF_965119485.1). Taxonomy (NCBI): domain Bacteria; kingdom Pseudomonadati; phylum Pseudomonadota; class Gammaproteobacteria; order Enterobacterales; family Enterobacteriaceae; genus Kosakonia; species Kosakonia sp. Marseille-Q7440. The sequence goes on from NZ_CBCPLT010000002.1 coordinate 1,015,004, forward strand.
GCGCCGGGCAACCTGTGGAACACCATGCCATGCCACACCCACGAACGCCGCATGGAAGTCTATTTCTACTTCAATATGGAAGAGGACGCCTGCGTATTCCATATGATGGGCCAGCCGCAGGAGACGCGTCATATCGTGATGCAGAACGAACAAGCGGTGATTTCACCAAGCTGGTCAATCCATTCAGGTGTCGGTACGCGCGCGTACACCTTCATCTGGGGGATGGTGGGCGAAAACCAGGTCTTTGATGATATGGACCACGTCGCCGTAAAAGATCTGCGCTAATTGCGGGCAGCAAACACTCTGCCTGTCCGTGACAGGCGCTGATAGATTAAGGAACTGACATGATTCTGGATGCATTTTCTCTTCAAGGTAAAGTTGCAGTAGTGAGCGGTTGCGATACCGGTCTGGGGCAGGGGATGGCGCTGGGCCTCGCGGAAGCGGGCTGTGACATCGTCGGCATCAACATTGTTGAACCGACTGAAACCATTGAGCGCGTCACCGCGCTGGGACGCCGTTTTCTGAGCCTGACCGCCGATCTGCGTAAGATCGACGGCATTCCGACACTGCTGGAGCGCGCGGTCGCCGAGTTTGGCAAAATCGATATCCTGGTGAATAACGCCGGTCTGATCCGCCGCGAAGATGCGATCAACTTCAGCGAGCAGGACTGGGATGACGTGATGAACCTGAACATCAAGAGCGTCTTCTTCATGTCCCAGGCGGCGGCGAAACACTTTATCGCCCAGGGCAACGGCGGCAAGATCATCAACATCGCCTCGATGCTCTCCTTCCAGGGCGGCATTCGGGTACCGTCTTACACCGCCTCTAAGAGCGGCGTGATGGGCGTGACTCGTCTGCTGGCGAACGAGTGGGCGAAGCACAACATCAACGTTAACGCGATTGCGCCAGGTTATATGGCGACCAACAACACCCAGCAGCTGCGTGCCGACGAACAGCGCAGCGCTGAGATCCTCGATCGCATCCCGGCTGGCCGCTGGGGTCTGCCGAGCGATCTGATGGGGCCGGTGGTGTTCCTCTCCTCTAAAGCCTCTGATTACATCAATGGCTACACCATCGCCGTTGATGGCGGCTGGCTGGCGCGTTAATCCCTGCGCGATAAATAAAAGAACCTGCTGCGGCAGGTTTTTTTATATCTGCATATTGTTTGTCCATACGCAACAAATTGAAATATCCATATCATTTACTCTTAATTATTTCACTAGCGCTAAAATATGCTTAAAAATAAGATAATTAAAAATAGTTTAGCGCTTAAACACTATTTTCAAAATTGTAAACTCCATCACAAAACAGTAGCTGACAGCTATTTTATCCATGTCTTCGCGTTTTCCTCACTGACGCTTTTCCCGTCGCTGCCTTACTTTCATATAACGTCTTATTCTGTGCAGGCAGGAAATAATAATGGCTTTTCTCAGTAATGATTCTGTCGCTTTACCCCGTGCGCTGCGTGATACCCGACGCATGAATATGTTTGTCTCTGTTTCCGCCGCGGTCGCCGGGCTGCTGTTTGGCCTTGATATCGGCGTGATTGCCGGCGCGCTGCCGTTTATTACCGATCACTTCACCTTAAGCAACCGGCTGCAGGAGTGGGTGGTGAGCAGCATGATGCTCGGCGCGGCGATTGGCGCGCTGTTCAACGGCTGGCTCTCGTTCCGCCTCGGGCGCAAATACAGCCTGATGGTCGGGGCCATTCTCTTTGTGGCCGGTTCGCTCGGCTCGGCGTTTGCCACCAGCGTCGAAGTGCTGCTCATCTCGCGCGTGCTGCTTGGCGTGGCGGTCGGGATTGCTTCCTACACCGCGCCGCTCTATCTCTCCGAGATGGCGAGCGAAAACGTGCGCGGCAAGATGATCAGCATGTATCAGCTGATGGTAACGCTGGGGATTGTGCTGGCGTTTCTCTCCGATACCGCCTTCAGCTACAGCGGCAACTGGCGGGCGATGCTCGGCGTGCTGGCGCTACCGGCGGTGCTGTTGATTATCCTGGTGATCTTTTTACCCAACAGCCCGCGCTGGCTGGCGCAGAAAGGGCGTCATATTGAAGCGGAAGAGGTGTTGCGCATGCTGCGCGATACGTCGGAAAAAGCGCGTGAAGAGCTGAATGAAATCCGCGAAAGCCTGAAGTTGAAGCAGGGCGGCTTTCAGCTGTTCAAGAACAACCGCAACGTGCGCCGCGCGGTCTTTCTCGGCATGCTGCTGCAGGCGATGCAGCAGTTCACCGGCATGAACATCATCATGTATTACGCGCCGCGCATCTTTAAGATGGCCGGTTTTACCACCACGGAAGAGCAGATGATCGCCACGCTGGTGGTCGGCCTGACCTTTATGTTCGCCACCTTTATCGCCGTCTTTACGGTGGACAAAGCCGGGCGCAAACCGGCGCTGAAAATCGGCTTTAGCGTGATGGCGATTGGTACGCTGATCCTCGGTTACTGCCTGATGCAGTTTGATAACGGCACGGCGTCCAGCGGTCTTTCGTGGGTGTCGGTCGGGATGACAATGCTCTGTATCGCCGGATATGCAATGAGCGCCGCGCCGGTGGTGTGGATTTTGTGCTCTGAGATCCAGCCGCTGAAATGCCGTGATTTTGGTATCACCTGTTCGACAACCACCAACTGGGTGTCGAACATGATTATCGGCGCGACCTTCCTGACGCTGCTGGATGCGATTGGCGCGGCGGGCACCTTCTGGCTCTATACCGCCCTCAACCTGGCGTTTGTAGGCGTCACCTTCTGGCTGGTGCCAGAGACGAAAAACGTTACGCTGGAGCATATCGAGCGTCGTTTGATGTCCGGGGAGAAGTTGCGCAATATCGGCGTGTGAGGAATTGCCGGATGGCGCGCAAAGCGCTTATCCGGCCTACAAAACCTTGTCACAGCATCAATGAAACCGCATTCGTAGGCCCGGTAAGCGTAGCGCCACCGGGCATATTGTTGCCACAGCATCAATGAAACTGCATTCCTAGGCCCGGCAAGTGCAGCGCCACCGGGCATTTTTTTGCCGGATGGCGCGTAAACGCTTATCCGGCCTACAAATCCTTGTTACAGCTTCGATTTTTAATCTGGTTAGCGCATGGCGCGCTTGAGGATACGTTCGGCCTGGCGCTGGAAGTCCGTCGCGGTCTCTTCAACGGTTTTCTGGCCATAATCGATGTACTGAATCGCGGTACCGAACTGCGCCACAATTTGCGGATCGTCAAAATACGGCGACACCGAGAGTTTCGCCGGTAGCGACTGCGCCAGACGCAGGCCCGCGACCGCCGGATCCTCCTCTTTGATAACCCCGCTGGCGGTCAGCGTCTCAACCGCCACTTTGCTCAGCGGCACACCGCGCTCAAGGCCCAGCGTCTGCACACCCTCTTTGCTGTTCAGCAGGAAGTTGATCACCTGCGCTGCCTCTTTCGGATGTTTGGTCGATTTACCAATCGACAGCATCTGCGCCGGTTTAAAGAACAGCCCCGCATCGGTCGCGCCCGGCAGCATCGGGTAGTCGCCCAATACCAGCTTGGCCGGTGGCTTCAGGTTGTCGGAGTATTTGGTGATGGTGGAGTTCCACATATAGGTGCCGCCCCATTCACCCTCGATCCACGGCTTCATCTCATACATGTTGCTCTTACCGAACGAGGCGTAGTATTTCGAATCCGGCATCACGTGGCTATCGACCAGCTTTTTGTACATCTGGAAGAACTCAACCCACTGCTCTTTGCTGTAGCTGAATTTTTTCGTCTTTTCGTCAACGGCCGGAATGTTGTACTTCTGCACCATATAAGAGTTGAGCAGCGCCAGCGTATCCTGATGCTCCAGCACTACCGGGTAGTACTGTTTGCCCAGCTTGCTCTCAAAGGTTTTGCCCGCCGCCATCAGCTCATCCCAGGTTTTCGGGAAGCTGACGCCCGCTTTTTTCCACTGCTCGTCATTGAAGTAGAAGACGCGCGCGGTGACCGAGATAGGAATGCCGTTTAACTTGCCGTTAATGGTGGTGGTTTGCAGCTCTTTAGCGTCGAACTGGCTGAGATCGATAATATCTTTCACCTGGTTCAGGTCGTAAAAACCTTCGCCGTTTTTCGAGAAGATCGGCAGCCAGTTCCAGTTGGTCTGCATTACGTCCGGCTCGGTGCCGCCAGCGATCTGCGTGGTCAGACGGGAGAGGTGCCCGTCCCAGCCGGTATATTCGGACTTCACGGTAATATCGGGATGCTGTTTATGGAACTCTTCCAGCGCTTTTAAGGTGACCTGGTGACGACCGTTGCCGCCCCACCAGGACATACGCAAATCAACATTGTCAGCGGCGGTGGCGGGTACAGCGCACATGCCCAGGGTTGCGGAGATAGCTGCGCCGATTAGCACTTTTTTCATTTTTATACTCCAGTTTATGTAGGTCACGCTGAGGCCGCCGGACGCGGCCCGCATGTTTTTAGCTATAGAGAGATGTTCTGTTCCGTTTTCGCGTCAAAGATATGGCACTTATTCATGTCGAACTTAAAGTACACCTTCCGGTGAAGCCCCTTAGCAATCAACGGCCTGGCTTCATCAGAGGGAATGCGGGCGGTTAGCTCATAGTCGGCGACTTTCAGGTAGACGAAGAACTCGTGGCCCATGTTTTCGACGCGCACCAGATCGCCCGCGCCGCAGTCGTCGCTGAAGGGCTCATCGGCGACGGAGACAAACTCCGGACGCACGCCAAAGAAGACCTCTTTGTCGGCATAAGCCGCGACTCTCTCCTGCTGATGAGCGTTAAGCGCCAGCGTCTCCTGGCCGACGGTAATGTGCAGGGAACCCTCTTTCTGCACAATTTTCGCCGGTTTGATGTTCATCTCCGGCGCGCCAATAAAGCCCGCAACGAACATGTTTTTCGGGAAGTGATAGAGGTTATCCGGCGTATCGACCTGCATGATATGGCCGAGCTTCATCACGCAGATGCGGTCGCCCATGGTCATCGCTTCGGTCTGATCGTGGGTCACATACACGGTGGTCGCCGGTTTACCGGAGCTTTTTAACTGTTTATGCAGATCCGAAATGCGGATGCGCATCGAGGCGCGCAGCTTGGCATCAAGGTTGGAGAGCGGTTCGTCAAACAGGAAGACATCTGGTTTTTTCACAATCGCACGGCCAACGGCCACGCGCTGCGCCTGGCCGCCGGAGAGCTGGCGCGGCAGACGATCCATTAACTCCTCCAGTTCGAGAATTTTCGCTGCTTCATCTACCTGGCGTGCGATCTCATCCTTCGGCATTTTGCTCAGCTTCAGGCCGAAGGCGAGGTTTTCGCGCACGGTCATATGCGGGTAGAGCGCGTAGTTCTGAAACACCATGGCGATGCCGCGCGACTTCGGCGCGAGGTTGTTGACAATCTTCTCGCCGATGCGCACTTCGCCGCCGCTGATGGTCTCAAGCCCTGCCAGCATGCGCAGGGTGGTCGATTTGGCGCAGCCGGAGGGGCCAACAATCACCATAAACTCACCGTCGGCGATTTTCAGGTCGATACCATGTACCGCTTTGAAGCCGTTGGAGTAGACCTTTTCCAGTTTGTTGAAAATTACTTCAGCCATGATACTTCCCTCTTAACCTTTGATTCCGCTGCTGGTGACGCCCTGTACGAAGTAGCGCTGTGCCAGGAAGAAGACAATGATGGACGGCAGAATGGAGATACTCGCCATTGCCAGAATTTCGTTCCACGGTGCGCCTTCGGTCACGTCGATAGACATTTTCAGCGCCAGCGCGATGGGGTATTTATCCACGCTGTAGACGTAGATCAGCGGCCCGATAAAGTCGTTCATCGACCACATAAACTGGAACAGCGCCACGGAGATAATCGCCGGTTTCAGGATCGGCACCACCACATACCAGAGCACCTGCCACGAATTACAGCCATCAATCTGCGCCGCTTCTTCCATATCGCGCGGCACGCCGCGTAAGAACTGAATCAACATAAAGACAAAGAAGCCCTGGGTGGCGAAAGCCAGCGGCAGGTAGAGCGGCATATAGCTGTTGAGCATGCCCATTTCACGGAACATCAGGTATTGCGGGATCAGCAGCACGGTGCTCGGCAGCAGCATGGTGGCGATCAGCGTGCCGAACCAGAAGTTCTTCCATGGGATCTCAAAGCGCGCAAAACCGTACGCCACCACCGTTGACGAGATGATCGTCAGGATCACTTTCGGGATCACATACTTAAAGGTGTTGAGCATGTAATGGCCGAAGGTGTATTCGGTGCCGGTTTTCCAGCCGTTGATAAAACCGTCCCAGGTGGCGTGGTTCGGCCACAGCCCGAGGGTGGTGAAGATCTCATGGTTCGGTTTGAACGACGCCGAGAACATCCACGCCAGCGGGTAGAGCATCAGCAGGCCGACCAGCAGCAGGATCGTGTAGCGGATCCAGGCGCTGATTTTCTCGCGGCGCAGGGTGCGCGCCACTTCACGTTCAGCCTCTTTCATGCCCGGCGTAAGGTGTTGAACATCAGCCATTTTTGCCTCCCTTATCGGCAGAGTAGAAGACCCAATACTTCGAGGACTTAAAGGCGACAGAGGCAAAGACCGCCACCACCAGGAAGAGCACCCAGGCCAGCGCTGCGCCGTAACCCATATCGAAATATTTGAACGCGGTGTCGTAGATGTAGAGCGAGAAGAGATAGGTGTAGTAGGTCGGGCCGCCGCCGGTAATCACGTACGGGCCGGTAAACTCCTGGAACGCCTGCGTGGTCTGCATGATGAAGTTGAAGAAGATCACCGGCGTAATCAGCGGCACAGTCACCTTCATAAACATCTGCCATTTGCTGGCGCCGTCGATCATCGCCGCTTCATACTGCGACTGCGGAACGTTTTGCAGCGCCGCCAGGAAGATCACCATCGCCGAACCGAACTGCCAGACGCGCAGCAGCGTCACCGACATCAGCGCCAGCGACGGCTCGCCGAGCCAGTTAACAGGATCAAGGCCAAAGACGCCGATAAAGCTGTTTAACAAGCCATCGATGGCGAACAGCGCGCGCCACAACACCGCGATAGCAACCGAGCTGCCGAGGATCGACGGAATGTAGTAAGCGGTGCGGAAAAAGCCGATGCCGCGCAATTTAAAATTGAGCACAAAGGCGATGCCCAGCGCAAAGGCCAGCTTCAGCGGAATGGTTAAAAAGACATAAGCAAACGTCACGCCCATCGATTTCCAGAAGAGGGTATCTTCAGTAAACATGTAGCGGTAGTTTTCGATGCCATTAAATACCGGCGGGCTCATCAGATCATACTCAGTAAAACTGAGAAAGAAGGATGAGATGAATGGGAAAGCGGTAAAGACAATCAACCCTATTATGTAAGGTGATATCCAGGCCAATCCCAGTAGTCTGTTTTCATTCATAGATACCTACCTGGCGAGCAATGTGTAATTCGGATTCGGAGAGCCGCCGCCCTTTCACGCAACAAAGGGTGCGTTAGATCACAACATTTAATGAAATCAAAGCGTTTAAAATCTGTAACTGCCGGAAATTATTGGCATTATTCCGGGTTTTAAAATCCTCTGAACTTGCGTTCTTGAATTGTAAAACATCGTTTTAAAATATTTTATTGTGTTTAAATGTGCCGTCATTCGTTAAATTGCTGAAATGTGATCGAAGTCGAAACGATGTTTCAATAAAGTGATTTGGCAGTCATTTTCAGGTAAAAAGCGCGGGCTTTTCAGTAAATAAAAAGCGGGTATTTCGACAAGCGAAGGGGCATAGAAAAATATCGCGCGGTGAAATCATTCAATATTTAAACCATTATCTGGCGAAAGATTATTTATGGCGCAGAAATAAAAACGCCTCCACGGCGGGAGGCGCTTTTCACGGCTCAAAAACTCAGGATTGCAGAAAATCTTCGCGAATCGGCGTGAAAGTATCGAGCAGGGTGCCCGGCTTCAGACAGACGCAGCCGTGCATAATGTGCGGTTGCTTGTAAAGTGTATCGCCTGCGGTGACGATATGTTTCTCATCACCGATGGTAAATTCGAACTCCCCGGATAAAACATAGGTGAGCTGCTCATGAGGGTGGTTATGCATCGGGCCGACAGCGCCCTGTTCGAACATAACTTCAACCGCCATCATTTTGCCGCCATGGGCGAGAATACGGCGCGTAACGCCGTTGCCCAGGTCGTCAAGTTGCGTGTCTTTATGAAAGATAAACATCGGGCTGTCCTGTAGTCGGTAAGAGATAGTGAAACAATGTTTTAAATAATTTATCTCACGGTGGCGGAAAAATAAACGCCGGGCCGGAGAAGTTGAAAGTCGATCACAACTTTGCATGATTGCGCGAGAACGAGACGGAGAAAGGCGATGAAAACAATTGGACTGCTGGGCGGCATGAGCTGGGAATCGACCATTCCCTACTATCGGCTGATTAACGAGGGCGTTAAAGCACGTCTGGGTGGCTTGCACTCCGCAAGCTTGCTGCTGCATAGCCTCGATTTTCACGAGATTGAGACCTGCCAGGCCACCGCGCAGTGGCATAAAGCCGGAGATATCCTCGGCCAGGCGGCGGCGGGTCTTGAGCAGGCGGGGGCGCAGGCGATTGTGCTCTGTACCAACACCATGCACAAAGTAGCGGGGCAAATTGAAGAGCGCTGCCAGATCCCTTTCCTGCACATTGCTGATGCCACCGGCCACGCCATTGAGAATGCCGGGCTGCGCAATGTTGCGCTGCTGGGCACGCGCTACACCATGGAGCAGGATTTCTATCGCGGTCGGCTGGAGAAGCAGTTCGCCATCAGAACCACGGTGCCCGGCCCAGAAGATCGCCAGCGCATCAATGAGATCATCTTTGATGAGCTCTGCCTTGGCACCTTCAGCGATGAATCGCGCTACTACTTTATGAATGTGATCAAACAGCTGGCGAGCGAAGGGGCGGAAGGGGTGATTTTCGGCTGTACCGAAATCGGCCTGCTGCTGCCTGAAACCCACAGCCCGATTAAGGTGTTCGACACGGCTGCGCTGCATGCCGCCGCCGCGGTCGATTTTATGCTCTCTTAATCCTCGCCGAGCATGGCGGCCAGCGGTGCGGTAATACGCGGCATGGCCGCCTGTAGATGTTCGGCAAAGGTATCGACCAGCGCCGAAGCCGGGCGGTGCAGCGGGCGCACCAGACTGATGGTAAAGGGCACGTCGATGCTGAAACGCCGCACCGCCACGCCGCTGGCGGCATAGTCGAGGGCGGTCAGCGGGTTCACCACGGAAATGCCGACCCCGGCGCGCACCATCGCGCAAACCGACGCCGCGCTGTGGGTTTCCAGCACCATGCGGCGCTTCACCTGATGCTCATTGAACAGGGCATCAAGCAGCTGACGATAGCTGTCCGTACGCGACAAACTGATGTAATTCTCCCCCTGAAAATCCGCCGGTGTCAGCACCCTTTTCTGCGCCAGCGGATGATCCTCTGGCATCACGCACACTTCATTACAGGTCAGCAGCGGCGTGCGCTCGGTGCCCGCGGGCGTCGTGAGCGTTTCGGTCAGGCCCAAATCGTGGCGCTGCGCCGAGAGCCACTCCTCCAGTAGCGGCGACTCCTGCGGCACAATATTGAGGCTGACCTCCGGGTAGCGGGCGAGGAAGGGCTGCAACAGCAGCGGTAAGAAGGATTGCGAAAAGACCGGCAGGCAGGCAATCGACAGCTCGCCCTGGCGAAACTCGCGCAGGCTCTCCGCCGCGCTGACGATCCTGTCCAGCCCGTACCAGGATCGCTGCACCTCTTCAAACAGCCGCAGCCCCTGCACCGTGGCGTGCAGCCGCCCGCGCGAGCGCTCAAACAGCGTCAGACCGAGCACCTTTTCAAAGCGCGCCAGCTCCCGGCTGACGGTCGGCTGCGAGGTGTGCAGCATGGCTGCGGCCTCGGTCAGGTTGCCGGTGGTCATTACGGCATGAAAAATTTCGATATGGCGCAGGTTAACAGCGGGCATTAGATGATCCGGTTGCAGAACGTTATCCATATCATTTTTGCATAGCCTCGCGATAAAACGATATTTTTTATTCGCTCTGACCTGTGGCGTAATCATAAAAAAGATTGCTGACGGAGTTGTTATGCCACGCTCGCTACACCAGACAGAAACCGACCTCAACGCCGCCAACCTGCTGCAACTGCCGGCGGAATTTGGCTGCCCGGTATGGGTTTACGATGCGCAAATCATTCGCGAGCAGATCGCCAAATTGAGTGACTTTGACGTCATCCGTTTTGCCCAGAAGGCCTGCTCTAACATCCATATTCTGCGCCTGATGCGCGAGCAGGGCGTGAAGGTGGATTCGGTATCGCTGGGCGAAATCGAGCGTGCGCTGGCGGCGGGTTACGATCCGAAAACGCACCCGGACGATATCGTCTTTACCGCCGATGTGCTGGATGAGGCGACTATCGCCCGCGTCAGCGAACTGGGCATCGCGGTGAACGCCGGTTCAGTAGATATGCTGGAGCAGCTCGGTGCCGTTTCGCCAGGCCACCGCGTCTGGCTGCGCGTTAACCCCGGTTTTGGTCACGGCCACAGCCAGAAAACCAACACCGGCGGCGAGAACAGCAAACATGGTATCTGGTATAGCGACATGGGTGCGGCGCTGGAGGTGATGCAGCGTTACGGCCTGCAACTGGCGGGCATCCACATGCACATCGGCTCCGGCGTTGATTATGGTCACCTTGAGCAGGTGTGCGGCGCGATGGTGCAGCAGGTGATCGACTTTGGTCAGGATCTGCCGGCTATCTCCGCCGGTGGTGGCTTGTCGATTCCCTATCACGAAGGCGAAGAGCCGGTTGATACCGCGCACTACTACGGCCTGTGGAACGCCGCGCGGGAGAAAATCGCGCAGCATCTCGGCCATGCGGTGAAGCTGGAGATCGAACCGGGGCGCTTCCTGGTGGCGGAGTCGGGCGTGCTGATCTCTCAGGTGCGCAGCGTAAAAAGCATGGGCAGCCGCCACTTTGTGCTGATCGACGCCGGGTTTAACGATCTGATGCGCCCGGCGATGTACGGCAGCTATCACCACATTACGGCGCTGGCCGCTGACGGGCGCGATCTGCGCAACGCGGTGCGTATCGACACCGTGGTTGCCGGTCCGCTGTGCGAATCGGGCGATGTTTTTACCCAGCAAGAGGGCGGCAAAGTGGAAACGCGCCCGCTGCCGGAAGTGAAAGCGGGGGACTATTTAGTCCTCCATGATACCGGCGCATATGGCGCGTCGATGTCCTCAAACTACAACAGCCGCCCGCTGCTGCCGGAAGTGCTGTTTGATAACGGCGTGGCGCGCCTGATCCGCCGTCGTCAGACCATTGAAGAGCTGATCGGCCTAGAGCAGTTCTGAACCTGAACCACGATCCCGCTGACACATAGCGGGATCACTCCCTCCTTTTGCCCGTAAATCCCTGTAATCCGTAAGGTGGTATGCCAAATGCGCGCTGTGCCGCATTTTTGGAATACCAGATAGGGAGGTGCGAGGCGCATCACAGAACTTTTCGCCGGGCGTGACTATTTTTGGTATGCCAAATGGGACGACAGCGGTATCCCTGCATCGATAAAAAAGCTCCTTTACTGAGGTGTTAACTCATGGCCCTACAAGAAAAGCTCATCGATTCGCTGGGGAGTTTCGCGACGAAATTCAACAGCTATCGCTACATCATGGCCATCAAGGCCTCGTTTATTACCCTGATGCCGGTGATCATTGTCGGCGCCTTCTCTGTGCTGATCTCCAACATGGTGCTGGACCCGAAAAACGGGCTCGCCAGCTTCCAGTCGCTCTCGTTTCTGGCGGCGCTAAAGCCGATTACCAGCGCCATCAACTATGCCACCCTTAACTTCCTCAATATCGGCGCGGTGTTCTTAATCGGTATCGAGCTGGGACGTATCAACGGTATCCGCACGCTGTTTCCAGGCCTTTTGGCGGTGATCTGCTTTATCTGTGTGACGCCAACCACTGTTGAAATGCTGGTCGATGGCCAGATGCACGTGGTGAAAGATGTGCTGCTGCGCCAGTTCTCCGATACCCGCAGCCTGTTCCTCGGCATGTTTATCGCTATTTTGTCGGTGGAGATCTACTGCTGGCTGGAGACGCGCGAAGGGCTGAAGATCAAGATGCCGGACACCGTGCCGCCCAACGTCTCCGCCTCATTCTCCGCGCTGATCCCGGCGATCATTACCACTACCGCGATCGCCACCTTCGGCTTTATTTTCCACCAGTTGACCGGCATGTATCTCTATGACGCGGTTTACCAGGTGGTGCAGCAGCCGCTGGAGCGGGTGGTGCAGAGCCTGCCGGGGATCTTGCTGCTGATGTTTGTCGCGCAACTCTTCTGGGTGATTGGTATTCACGGTAACCAGATGATCAAACCGATCCGCGAACCGCTGCTGCTGGGAGCGATCACCGTCAATATGAGCGCCTTTGAGCAGGGCAAAGAGGTGCCGAACATCATCACCATGCCGTTCTGGGATGTCTATATGAGCATCGGCGGATCGGGGCTGACCATCGGCCTGCTGGTGGCGGTGATGATCGCCACTAAACGCAAAGAGATGAAGGAGATTGCCAAGCTGTCGATAGGCCCTGGGATCTTCAACATTAACGAGCCGGTGATTTTCGGTATGCCGATCATGCTCAACCCGATCCTCGCCATCCCCTTTATCATTACGCCGCTGGTAACCGGCTCGATTGGCTACTTCGCTACCGCCAGCGGTTTTGCCGGTAAGGCAGTGGTGATGGTGCCGTGGACCACGCCGCCGCTGATCAACGCCTGGCTCTCCACCGCCGGATCGATGGGGGCGGTGATCACGCAGCTTATCTGCATCCTGACCGCCATCATCATCTATCTGCCGTTTGTGAAGATCGCTTCACGCCGCGCTGAGCAGGCGCAGCTGCAAGCGGAAGCCACCTCTTCAACGCCAAAAGTATGAGGACGCTATGAGCACGAAAACCGTCACCATCCCGCCTGACTTTATCCTCGGTGCCGCCGCGTCGGCCTGGCAAACGGAGGGGTGGAAAGACAAACGCGAGGGCCAGGATTCGTGGCCCGATCTCTGGTACAAAAACGATCGTCACGTCTGGCACCAGGGCTACGGCCCGGCGGTGGCGACCAACTTCTACCAGCGCTTTCGCGAAGATGTGCAGCTGATGAAGCAGGCGGGCTTAACCCACTACCGCACCTCCATCAACTGGTCGCGTTTTCTCACCGATTATGAAAATGGCGTGGTGGATGAGCGCTACGCCGCTTACTACGACGAGCTGTTTGCTGAGATGGCGCGCCACGGCATCGAGCCGATGATCTGCCTTGAACACTATGAACTGCCCGGTTATCTGCTGGAAACCTACGGCGGCTGGGCGTCGAAAAAAGTGGTCGAACTCTACCTGCTGTATGTCGAAAAGGTGTTTGCGCGCTATCACCAGAAGGTGACGCGCTGGTTCACCTTTAATGAGCCGATTGTGGTGCAGACCCGCGTCTACCTTGATGCGCTGCGCTGGCCTTATGAGCAGAACACCTCGACCTGGATGCAGTGGAACCACCATAAAAACCTCGCCACCGCGAAAGTGGTGAAGCTGTTTCGCGAGAAGGGGTACAAGGGCAGCGTCGGCTGCATTCTTAACCCGGAAGTGACCTACCCGCGTTCGCGCGCGCCGCACGATCGGCTGGCGGCGGAGCGTTACGATCTCTTCTACAACCGGGTATTTCTCGATCCAATGGTCAAAGGGCACTACCCGGCGGAGCTGCTGGCGCTGCTGGAGAAACATGGGGTGAAGTGGGAGTACAGCGACGAGGAACTGGCGATTATTCGCGATAACACCGTCGATGAGCTGGGGATTAACCTCTACTATCCGCACCGCGTCAAAGCCCCGTCCCGCGCCTGGCACCCGGAAACCCCTTTCCATCCGGCCTACTATTACGAGCCGTTTGAGCTGCCGGGGCGCAAGATGAACACCTCGCGCGGCTGGGAGATCCTGCCGGAGATCGTTTTTGATATGGCGATGCGCCTTAAAAACGACTACGGCAATATTCCGTGGTTCGTGGCGGAAAGCGGCATGGGCATTGAGAATGAAGGACGGTTTCGCAACGCGCAGGGCACCATTGAGGATGATTACCGCATCGACTTTATCGCCGCGCATCTCTACCAGGCGCTGCGCGCGAAGGAGGCGGGGTCAAACTGCCAGGGCTATATGCTGTGGGCGTTTACCGATAACGTGTCACCGATGAATGCCTTCAAAAACCGCTATGGGCTGGTGGAGATTGACCTGCAACACAACCGCGACCGCAGGCCGAAAAAGTCTCTTGGCTGGTTTCGCAAGCTCAGGGATGAGCGTCAGTTGACCCTGACCCTTGATGATGAAGTAAGATAGCGCAACGACTGATAAGTGCAGGTGATATCGTGGAGAAGGCCGTCGTCCCGCCGGAGAAAAAACAGTACCAGGAGATTGGCGACGATCTGCGTGAGCAGATCATCGAGGGTCACTATCCCGTTGGCTCGCGCTTGCCGCCGGAGCGCAATATTGCCGAGAAGTATGGCGTCAGCCGTACCATCGTGCGCGAAGCCTTACTGATGCTGGAGTTGCAGGGCACGGTGGATATCCGCCAGGGCTCCGGCGTCTATGTAATGCGCATTCCTCAGGCTCATGAAAACGAAGAGGAGCGCTTTTTAAGCAGCGATGTCGGCCCGTTTGAGATCCTCCAGGCGCGCCAGCTGCTGGAGAGCAATATCGCCGCCTTTGCCGCCAAAATGGCGACGCGGGCGGATATCGATAATCTTCGGCGCATCCTCGAGCAGGAGCAGCGCGCCATCGCCCTCAACGACACTTCGCAGGACAATAGCAAGATGTTCCACCTGGTGCTGGCGGGGGCGTCGCAAAACCAGATGCTGCTGGCAACGGTCGAGAGCATCTGGCACCACATGGACAGCAGCCCGCTGTGGCAGCAGTTCAACGTGCATATCGCCAGCCGCGCCTACCGCCTGAAGTGGCTTGGCGATCGGCAAACCCTGCTGGCCGCGCTGCGCCGCCGTGATGTGATGGGGGCCTGGCAGGCGATGTGGCAGCATCTCGAAAACGTTAAAAAGAGCCTGCTGGAGCTGTCGGACGAAGACGCACCGGACTTTGACGGCTATCTGTTTGAGTCGGTACCTATTTTTCAGGGGAAGTTGATGTGACTATTCTGCCGCTTTATGAGGCACCGCAGCATGCGGAGCAGGTGACCGACTGGCTGTGGCAGGAGTTTGGCGACTCGCTGTCGCGGGAGTTTTTCGCCAGCATCATTGAGCACAGCCAGACGCCGGGGCAGCTGCCGCTGACTTATGTGCTGGTCGAGGGCGAGGAACTGCTGGGCACCGTCGGGCTGTGGCGCTGCGATTTGATCAGCCGCCAGGATCTTTACCCATGGCTTGCTGCGCTCTACGTAAAAGAGAGTGCGCGCGGCAAGGGGCTGGCCGGGCAGTTACAGCGCCATGTTATGGATCAGGCGAAAGGGATGGGCTTTGACCAGCTGCATCTCTACGCCGCTTTCCGCGACTATTATGAGCGTTTCGGCTGGGCGTATATCGGGGATGGCCTCGATTATCCCAATACCAGCGTGCACCTGTATCGCATTGCGCTTTGAGTTTTTAGTCGCTGAAACGGCGTAGGCCGGATAAGCGTTAGCGCCATCCGGCATTATTTCGGCATGTGGCTTCGGTGGAAGGGTTCCGTTCACCATACGTGGTGGGGTTTCATTAACCTCTTATGCGGTGAACGGGACAAGGGAAGCGGCCGCGCTCCCCTTGTCAATCCCCGCGGCCCCGCGAGGAAATCGGTGCTGCGCACTGCGCTCACCTCCCGCGTGCCTGACTGCGGCCGGCTCGACTCGACATCCTGTCTCGGTTCGCCTCTGTCCGCCATCCATGGCGTCCAGACCTTGTCATTCACGCTTCGGTTCGCCGATTTCGGCGGGGACACAACCCCTCGCTGTCATATTGCAGATATAAAACCGCACCGGTTTCGCTGAAAGCGCGTTTTGGTAGGCCGGATAAGGCGCAGCCGCCATCCGGCAATGGTGCCGCGGTGATAATGCCGGATGGCGCTACGCTTATCCGGCCTACGAGGTTCCGGCGGTTTCAGCAGCTCCGCTGCGATCAACTCTCCGGCGGCGCAATCACTGAATGACGGCGTACCAGCGTCGGGTTAAAGAGATGGGTGATCTCCGGCAGAGGGCGGTTTTCCGCCAGCGCCAGCGCCAGCTCGGCGGCCTGGGTCGCCATCGTCACAATCGGATAACGCACGGTGGTCAGCCGTGGGCGCACATAGCGCGACACCAGCACATCATCAAAGCCAATCAGCGAAATCTCGCGCGGCACATCAATCCCGTTATCATTCAGCACGCCCATGGCACCTGCGGCCATCGAGTCGTTGTAACAGGCCACGGCGGTAAAGTTGCGTCCACGCCCGAGCAGCTCGGTCATCGCCTGCTCGCCGCCGCTCTCGTCCGGCTCGGCAAAGGTTACCAGCCTGTCGTTGCACGGCAGACCATTCTCTTTCAGCGCATCGTAATAGCCCTGTAAGCGGTCGTCGGCGTCGGAGATCTCATGGTTGGAGCAGAGATAGCCAATGCGCGTATGGCCCTGCTGGATCAGATGGCGCGTCGCCAGCCAGGCGCCGTAGCGGTCGTCGAGCGCCACACAGCGCTGCTCGAAGCCGGGCAGAATGCGGTTAATCAGCACCATACCGGGGATCTGCTTCATCAGCGATGCCAGCTCTTCGTCCGGCACCACCTTCGCGTGCACCACCAGCGCAGCGCAGCGGTGGCGAATCAGTTGCTCAATCGCTTTACGCTCTTTCTCTTCTACGTGATAGCCGTTGCCAATCAGCAGAAAGTTGCCGGTGGCGGAGGCGACCTGCTCAACGGCTTTCACCATCGCGCCGAAAAAGGGATCCGATACATCGCTCACCACCAGCCCCACCGACTCGGTCGATTGCTGCGCCAGCGCGCGGGCGTTGGCGTTCGGGTGGTAATTAAGCGAATCCATCGCGCTCTGTACCGCCTGGCGCGAGTTTTCACTGGCTTTCGGTGAACTGTTGATCACGCGCGACACCGTCGCAACCGAGACCCCGGCCAGCCGTGCAACGTCTTTAATCGTCGCCATTCTCTACCTTCCTGGGTAAGCGTTTACACTGCAGTTAGTGTTACGGAAAAGGGGCGTCTGTTCAAGGCGGCGCGTATACCAGTCTTTGCAAACGTGAGCCAGCGCGGCGCGCATCGTGAAAACGTTACATGCGCGGCGTTGCAAATTCATACACTGAGAACCTTTACTTACACTTTGCGAAAGCCTGTTTCGATTGACCGCTGGTTGTCGGCGGCCCGACCGTGCGAATCTGTTCATCCCAGAGGTATTGATAGGTGAGCGCAACGCTACGTTGCACACTCGACTTACACCGACCTGCGCAGATGCGCAGGTTTTTTTTATCCTGCCGTGTAACAGTAATCGCTAATCGACACACCTCGTTTCACTTCGGCTCATTCTCTTGCTTTTTCCCGCTGGTAGCGCACCCTGGCGCAGGTGACAATCGACGTCCCAGAGGTATTGATTGGTGATTTATTCAGTACGCTTTTCGTACTTATTGATTGCACCAACCTGCGCGGACGCGCAGGTTTTTTTTTGCCTGCGTTTTATCCCTCCGCACTTCTCATGTAATCTGCCAGACTCTGAATCACATGCCTCAATGACTGGCAAAAGGAGTTGAAATGCTACTGGGCTTTTTCCGCGGCCTGTTTCGCGTCTTGTTCCGTGTACAGCTGACCGGTGATACCGCGCCTTTAAATGGCGACCGGGTATTAATCACCCCCAATCATGTCTCATTTATTGATGGCATTTTACTGGCGCTGTTCCTTCCCGGGCGTCCGGTCTTTGCGGTCTACACTTCGATTAGCGAGCAGTGGTATATGCGCTGGGTCAGCAAAATCATCGATTTTGTCCCGCTGGACCCGACCAAGCCCATGTCAGTTAAACATCTGGTTCGCTTGATTGGCGAAGGCCGCCCGGTGGTGATCTTCCCGGAAGGGCGCATCTCCGTTTCCGGTTCGTTGATGAAGATTTATGAAGGGGCCGGTTTTGTCGCCGCGAAATCCGGCGCGACGGTGATCCCGCTGCGCATTGACGGCGCGGAGCTGACCTTCTTCAGCCGCCTGAAAGGGCTGGTTAAACAGCGCCTCTTCCCGCGCATTACCCTGCATATTCTGCCGCCGACGCAGCTGCCGATGCCGGATGCGCCGCGCGCGCGTGACCGCCGCAAGATTGCCGGCGAAATGCTGCACCAGATTATGATGGAAGCCCGCATGGCGGTGCGCCCGCGCGAAACGCTGTTCGAAGCGTTGCTCAGCGCCCAGTACCGTTACGGTGCCAGCAAGCCCTGCGTGGAAGATATCAACTTTACGCCGGACAGCTACCGCAAGCTGCTGACCAAAACCCTCTTTGTGGCACGCATCCTCGATAAATACAGCGCGCAGGGCGAGAAAATCGGCCTGATGCTGCCGAACGCCGGCATCAGCGCGGCGGTGATCTTTGGTGCCATTGCGCGCGGGCGCATTCCGGCGATGATGAACTACACCGCTGGGGTGAAAGGGATGAGCAGCGCGATTACCGCGGCGCAAATCAAAACCATCTTCACCTCACGCACCTTTATGGATAAGGGCAAGCTGTGGCATCTGCCGGAGCAACTCACCCAGGTGCGCTGGGTCTATCTCGAAGATCTGAAAGGGGATGTCACCTTTGAAGATAAGCTGTGGATTTTCCGCCATCTGCTGATGCCGCACCGCGCGCAGGTGGAGCAGAAACCGGAAGATCCGGCGCTGGTCCTCTTTACCTCCGGCTCCGAGGGCAACCCGAAAGGGGTGGTGCACAGCCATAAGAGCCTGCTGGCGAACGTCGAGCAGATCCGCACCATTGCCGATTTCACCGCCAATGACCGCTTTATGTCGGCGTTGCCGCTTTTCCACTCCTTCGGCCTGACGGTTGGCCTGCTGACGCCGCTGTTTACCGGCGCGCAGGTCTTCCTCTACCCGAGCCCGCTGCATTACCGTATTGTGCCGGAGCTGGTCTATGACCGTAACTGCACGGTGCTGTTTGGCACATCGACCTTCCTTGGTCACTACGCCCGCTTCGCCAATCCGTATGATTTTTACCGCCTGCGCTACGTGGTCGCCGGGGCGGAGAAATTGCAGGAGAGCACCCGTCAGATCTGGCAGGACAAGTTTGGCCTGCGCATCCTTGAAGGCTACGGCGTGACCGAATGCGCGCCGGTGGTCTCCATTAACGTACCGATGGCGGCGAAACCGGGCACCGTCGGGCGCATCCTGCCTGGCATGGACGCGCGCTTAATGGCGGTGCCGGGCATTGAAGAGGGCGGCCGCCTGCAACTGAAAGGGCCAAACATCATGACCGGCTATCTGCGGGTGGAAAACCCCGGCGTGCTGGAAGCGCCAATGGCGGAAAACATCAATGGCGAGATGGAGCCGGGCTGGTATGACACCGGCGATATCGTGCGCTTCGACGAGCAGGGCTTTGTGCAGATCCAGGGCCGCGCGAAACGCTTCGCCAAGATTGCCGGCGAGATGATCTCACTGGAGATGGTGGAGCAGCTGGCGCAGGCCGTTTCGCCGGAGAAAATGCACGCCACCGTGGTGAAAAGCGACGCCAGCAAAGGCGAGGCGCTGGTGATGTTCACCACCGATAGCGAACTGACGCGCGACAAGCTGCAACAGCAGGCGCGTGCGCAGGGCGTACCGGAGCTGGCTGTCCCGCGTGATATCCGTTTCCTGAAACAGCTGCCGGTGCTGGGCAGCGGCAAGCCCGATTTCGTGACCCTGAAAGGAGTGGTGGATGAGGCAGAAACCGAACACGCATGAGTCAGTGAGCGCTAACTCTCCGCTTTTGTCGCGAGGAATGATGGCGGTGATTGCCGCCCAGTTTCTCTCGGCATTTGGCGACAACGCACTGCTCTTTGCCACGCTGGCGCTGCTGAAAGCGGAGTTTTACCCCGACTGGAGCCAGCCCGTTCTGCAAATGGTGTTTGTGGGCGCTTACATTCTTTTCGCACCGTTTGTCGGCCAGATAGCCGACAGCTTTGCCAAAGGGCGCGTGATGATGGTTGCCAACGCCCTGAAACTGCTGGGCGCGGCGAGTATCTGCGTGGGGGTTAACCCGTTTGTCGGTTACCTGCTGGTGGGCATTGGCGCAGCGGCCTACTCTCCGGCGAAGTATGGCATTCTCGGTGAGATCACCACCGGCGATAAGCTGGTGAAGGCGAATGGCCTGATGGAGTCGTCGACCATTGCCGCGATCCTGATCGGCTCGGTGGCGGGTGGTGTGCTGGCCGACTGGCATGTGCTGGCGGCGGTCGGCGTCTGTGCGCTGGTCTACGCCGGGGCGGTGGTTGCCAATCTGCTGATCCCGAAACTGCCTGCGGCGCGTCCCGGTCGCTCGTGGCGCTTTGGGCCGATGACCGCCAGCTTCTTCAGCGCCTGCAAAAGCCTGTGGCAGAACGGGGAGACCCGCTTCTCGCTGGTGGGTACCAGCCTCTTCTGGGGTGCGGGCGTGACGCTGCGTTTCCTGCTGGTGCTGTGGGTGCCGGTAGCGCTCGGCCTGACGGATAACGCCACGCCGACCTACCTCAACGCGATGGTTGCTGTCGGCATTGTGGTGGGGGCCGGGCTGGCGGCGAAGCTGGTAACACTTGAGAAGGTCTCCCGCTGTATGCCTGCCGGGGTGCTGATTGGTATCGCCGTGGTGATCTTCTCGCTACAACACGCTCTGCTGCCTGCTTATGGCGTGCTGATGCTGATTGGCGTGCTTGGCGGTTTCTTCGTGGTGCCGCTCAACGCGCTGTTGCAGGCGATTGGCAAGGAGTCCGTCGGTGCGGGCAACGCCATTGCCGTGCAGAACCTCGGTGAAAACACCGCCATGCTGCTGATGCTGGGGCTCTACTCACTGGCCATCAAAGTGGGCGTGCCGGTGGTGGGAACCGGTATCGGGTTTGGGGTGCTGTTTGCACTGGCGATTGCGGCGCTGTGGATCTGGCAGCGCCGCCGGTAACATTTACGGAGCGGGGTAGGTGTAGACCTGATGCACCGCCTCGATCTCCGCGATCACCTCATCGCTCAAATCCAGATGCAGGCTCTCAACGTTGGTTTTCAACTGCTCCATCGTCGTCGCGCCCAGCAGGGTGCTGGCGACGAAGGGCTGACGGCGCACGAAGGCCAGCGCCATCTGCGCCGGATCGAGATTGTGCCGTTTCGCAATATCGACATAGGCCGCTACCGCTTTTTGTGACTGCTCGCTGCTGTAACGGGTAAAACGGCTGAACAGCGTGTTGCGCGCGCCTGCCGGTTTCGCTCCGTTCAGGTATTTGCCGGTCAGCGTACCAAACGCCAGGCAGGAGTAGGCCAGCAGTTCAACGCCCTCATACTGGCTCACTTCCGCCAGACCTACTTCAAAGCTGCGGTTCAGCAAGCTGTAGGGGTTCTGGATCGTCACAATGCGCGGCAGTTCGTGCTTCTCCGCCAGTTGCAGGTAGCGCATCACGCCAAACGCTGTTTCGTTGGAGACGCCAATATAGCGAATTTTACCGGCGCGCTGGCACTCGGTTAGGGCTTCCAGCGTTTCCAGCAAGGTGATGACCGGCGCGCTTTCAACCCAGCTGTAGCCCAGCTTGCCAAAGCAGTTGGTCTGGCGCTGCGGCCAGTGAACCTGGTAGAGATCGAGATAATCGGTTTGCAGGCGCTTGAGGCTTTCATCAAGCGCGGCGCGGATATTTTTGCGATCGAGTGCCTGGTTGGGGCGGATGCCGCTATCGCTGTTGCGGCTCGGGCCGCTCACTTTCGAGGCGATAACCAGTTTTTCGCGGTTGTTGCGCTTCGCCAGCCAGTTGCCGACGTAGGTCTCCGTCAGGCCCTGGGTTTCCGGGCGCGGAGGGACGGGGTACATCTCTGCGACATCAATCAGGTTAATGCCCTGGCTGACCGCGTAATCAAGCTGTGCATGGGCGTCGGCTTCGCTGTTTTGTTCACCAAACGTCATTGTGCCCAGCCCGAGGGTGCTTATTTCAAGCGAACTGTGGGGGATACGGTGATAGTGCATAGCCGGCTTCCTTAAACAAACATGCCACGTCAGCTGCGCTGACAAAGGAATATAACCATGGCAGAGGGGAAGCAAAAGGGAAAGGAAAAAATGGATTAAAGGCCAGCAGGTTACTGACCTTTATAGGGAATTTTTAGCGCTCAATAATCTGGGATACGTCATCGCGGTTAATCTGCATTTTGTTGCCCTGCTGATCGTGATAGCTCACCAGACCGGTGTCATCATCAATCTGCGGCTTACCGTCCGTCAGAATCATTCTGCCGTCTTTGGTCGACATCACATAATCGCTGCTGCAACCGCTGACCGCGCATACCAGCCCGACCGCGGAAATAATCACTGCCCACTTCTTCATCGTTCGTATCCTCTCGGCTTTTCCTCACAGAAGTGTAGTAATAACGTGCCCTTATGCGATGAAAAAGCGGGATTATCCGAAAATTATTGCTGAGAGGGCGCAAACCTCCAGTCAAGCCGTTATAAAACGGGCGCGTTGCGTTGGGTCCTGGCCGCGCTCTAATGAGCAGCGAAGCGCGGTGTTTTAGCCGCTAAAAACTGACTAAGTCGATAACGCGAAATGGCGCGCAAGCAGCGCGCGGGTAAAGTTCTTTTTCAGATAAAAACCGCGCGGCAGGGTGAGAATCGGCTCACCGTGCTCGCCGATGGCTTCGGTTAACGCTTTACTGTTGGCCGCTTTCGGGCGCAGCTGGAGTACTTCGCCATGACGGGCGGTAATGCGCGTGACCTGGCCGAGCACGATCAGATCCATTAACTCTTCCCAGTCCTGGCGCAACTGCTGCTCCTCATCGGCGTCCGGGCTCCAGAGCAGCGGCGATCCCACCCGACGTTCAGCAAGCGGAATGGTGCGCGATCCCTCGACAGGTACCCATAAGACGCGTTTGAGCTTATGGCGGACATGGCTGGTTTCCCACACCACACCCGTGTTGCCGGTCAGCGGCGCTACGCAGACAAAGGTGGTTTCCAGCGGACCGCCCAGCGGATCTATCGGGATGGTCTTTAGCTCGACGCCCAGCGCCGCGAAATCCTGCTCCGGCTTACTGCCCGCGCTCGCCCCCAGCCAGCGCTCCAGCAGCACGCCGATCCACCCTTTATCGCGCTTCAGATCGCGCGGCGTCGGCATGCCGGCCAGTTCAGCCAGCTCGCCTAACGTATAGCCTGCCAGCCGCTGCGCCTGCGCCAGCAGCTGCGCTTCGGTTTCGGGTGGAGAGGTGAGAGGGGCGATTACACACATGCTAAAACCTTTTGGTTAAAAAATAGACAGCAGTTTTCCACCGCACGGCAGAAGTTTATCGTGTTCAGGGAAAAAAGAGCAATGCAATGATTTATAAGCTAATTTAGCAGAGCGCTTTGCGTGTTGCGCAACAGGCCGCGAGGTTTTCCAAATCTGGTCACTGACAATGAACAGGATCTTACACCCTGTTATCCACAGAAAAGTGGGATAAGTGGGAATAACCACGACTACTGTTTCCATTTACAGCCTTGACGCGGGAGCAAAATCGAATTTTTGCACAAAATGTGCCTAACTTAGTGGCATAATCTGTGGATAAATTCGGCTCT
The DNA here is from genome assembly GCF_965119485.1 of Kosakonia sp. Marseille-Q7440. Taxonomy (NCBI): domain Bacteria; kingdom Pseudomonadati; phylum Pseudomonadota; class Gammaproteobacteria; order Enterobacterales; family Enterobacteriaceae; genus Kosakonia; species Kosakonia sp. Marseille-Q7440. The sequence goes on from NZ_CBCPLT010000002.1 coordinate 1,038,658, forward strand.
GCTCGATCTTTCATCAACGCCAGGATCCTAAGCGTGACGATCGTCACAAAACGGCGGATGGGCGGGGTGTTTGATGCACTAAACCAATGAATTACGAAGAGTAATTTTTTGCGCATCTTAAGCCATTATTCAGACTACTCTGGGTTTTCCCTGGGTAATTCCATACTTCTTCACAACTCTATCCACAGAAAAGGTGAATAAAACCCCTCGGCATGATGCGGGTCTGTTTATAAGTGTGATGATAACTGTGAGTTATTCAATTGTTATTCGTTTATCTCCCTGTCATAGAGTGGTTTACCGTTTTCCGGGAGTGTGAAACAATCGCTTTATTCAGGTTTATTTTGAGGTAGTCCGGTGATTGATGACGATGGCTACCGCCCAAATGTGGGAATCGTAATCTGTAATCGACAGGGTCAGGTCATGTGGGCCAAACGCTTCGGACAGCACTCATGGCAGTTTCCCCAGGGGGGAATCAATCCTGGAGAATCCCCGGAGCAGGCCATGTACCGGGAGCTGTTCGAGGAAGTGGGCTTAAGTCGTAAAGATGTTCGTATCCTTGCTTCTACCCGTAACTGGTTGCGTTACAAGTTACCGAAACGTTTGGTGCGTTGGGACACAAAGCCGGTTTGCATCGGCCAGAAACAGAAATGGTTTCTTTTGCAGTTGATGAGCAACGACAGCGATATCAATATGCAAACCAGCAGTACACCCGAGTTTGATGGCTGGCGTTGGGTGAGCTACTGGTATCCTGTTCGCCAGGTTGTGTCGTTTAAACGCGACGTCTACCGGCGGGTGATGAAAGAGTTTGCAGCCGCTGTGCTGGCGCTTCAGGAGACCCCTGCGAAGCCGCAAAGCGCGCCTGCCTGGCGACGGAAACGAGGTTAAGCCACCCACATTATGCTCACCCGACTGCGAGAGATTGTTGAGAAAGTTGCCAGCGCGCCACGTCTTAACGAAGCGCTGGAGATACTGGTTACCGACGTTTGTCTGGCGATGGAAACCGAAGTATGTTCGGTCTATCTCGCAGATCACGACAGGCGCTGTTTCTATCTTATGGCGACGCGCGGTTTGAAAAAGCCGCGCGGCCGCACTGTTACGCTCGCATTCGATCAAGGTATCGTCGGCCTGGTAGGCAGGCTGGCGGAGCCTATCAACCTTGCCGACGCGCAAAAGCACCCCAGCTTTAAATTTATCCCCTCGGTGAAAGAGGAGCGGTTTCGCGCCTTTCTTGGTGTACCGATCATTCAGCGCCGCCAGCTGCTTGGCGTACTGGTGGTGCAGCAGCGCGAAATTCGCCAGTACGATGAGAGCGAAGAGTCCTTCCTTGTTACCCTCGCCACCCAGATGGCGGGTATTCTTTCCCAGTCTCAGCTAACCGCCCTGTTCGGCCAGTATCGTCAGACGCGTATTCGTGCGCTGCCTGCCTCGTCCGGCGTGGCGATTGCTGAAGGGTGGATGGATCAAACGCTGCCGTTGATGGAACAGGTTTACCCGGCTTCAACGCTGGATACCTCCCTTGAGCGGGAGAGGTTAACGACCGCGCTGGAAGAGGCGGCGAATGAGTTTCGTCGCTACAGCAAACGCTTCTCCGCCGGCGCGCAAAAAGAGACGGCAGCGATCTTTGACCTCTATTCGCACCTGCTCTCCGATGCGCGTCTTCGCCGCGAGCTGTTTGAAGAGGTCGATCGCGGAGTGGTCGCCGAATGGGCGGTAAAAACCGTTATTGAGAGCTTTGCCGCGCAGTTTGCCGCTCTCAGTGATGGCTACCTGAAAGAGCGCGCGGGTGATCTGCGCGCCCTCGGCCAGCGCCTGCTGTTCCATCTCGATGACAATATTCAGGGGCCGAATAGCTGGCCTGAACGCTTCGTGCTGGTGGCAGACGAACTCTCTGCAACGACGCTTGCCGAATTGCCTCACGACAGGCTGGCGGGCGTGGTGGTGCGCGATGGTGCTTCCAACTCTCATGCCGCGATTATGGTGCGCGCGCTGGGTATTCCTACGGTTATGGGGGCGGATATTCAGCCTTCGGCGCTGCATCGGCGGACGCTAATCGTTGATGGCTATCGCGGCGAGCTGCTGGTCGATCCTGAACCGGTACTGCTGCAGGAGTACCAGCGTCTTATCACGGAAGAGAATGAGTTAAGCCGTCTTGCCGAAGATGACGTTAACCTCGAAGCCCGCTTAAGCAGCGGCGAGCGGGTTAAAGTGATGCTCAACGCCGGGTTAAGCCCTGCCCACGAAGAGAAGCTGGGCAAGCGAATCGACGGCATTGGGCTCTACCGCACCGAAATTCCTTTTATGTTGCAGAGCGGTTTCCCCTCCGAAGAGGAGCAGGTGGCGCAGTATCAGGGCATGTTGCAGATGTTCAACGATAAGCCTGTGACGCTGCGTACGCTGGATGTCGGCGCCGACAAGCAGCTGCCCTATATGCCCATCAGCGAAGAGAACCCTTGCCTTGGCTGGCGCGGCATTCGTATTACCCTCGATCAGCCGGAGATCTTCCTGATCCAGGTGCGCGCAATGCTGCGGGCAAACGCCGCAACCGGCAACCTCAGCATCCTGCTGCCGATGATCACCAGCATTGATGAGGTCGATGAGGCGCGCAGGCTGATAGAGCGTGCCGGGCGGGAAGTGGAAGAGATGATCGGTTATGCCATCCCGAAACCGCGTATCGGCGTGATGCTGGAAGTGCCCTCGATGGTGTTTATGCTGTCGCACCTGGTTAACCGCGTCGATTTTATCTCTGTCGGCACCAATGACTTAACCCAGTACATTCTTGCTGTCGATCGTAACAATACCCGTGTAGCGAATATGTATGACAGCCTGCACCCGGCGGTGCTGCGCGCGCTGGCGATGATTTCAGGCGAGGCTGAACGGCTGGGGATCGATCTCTGTTTATGTGGCGAAATGGCCGGCGATCCGATGTGCGTCGCGCTGCTGATTGGCATGGGCTACCGGCATCTTTCCATGAATGGTCGCTCGGTGGCGCGTATTAAATATTTGCTGCGCCGCATTGATTGCGAAGAGGTTCAGGCGCTGGCGCAGCGCGCGCTGGAATCCCAGCTGACAACCGAAGTGCGCCACCAGATTGCCGCCTTTATGGAGCGACGTGGCCTCGGCGGGCTGATCCGCGGCGGGATTTAAGCGGCGGTTTAGTATGCCCGCAGAACTGGCCTTTCGGCTCCGCAGGCAATATGCCTGATGGCGGCTTCGCCTTATCAGGCCTACCAGGGCAGACCTTCTTCGTTGGCCGGATAAGCGTTGTTTTGTAGGCCGGATAAGCGCAGTGCCATCCGGCAGAGGTTACGCCCCGTGCTTTGCCGTTCGTAGGCCGGATAAGCGCCAGCGCCATCCGGCAGAGGTTACGCACCGGGCTTAGCCTTTCGTAGGCTGGATAAGCGCCAGCGCCATCCGGCAGAAGTTACGCACCGGGCTTAGCCTTTCGTAGGCCGGATAAGCGCAGCGCCAGCCGGCAGAAATTACGCACGGGGTTTAGCCGTTCGTAGGCCGGATAAGCGCAGCGCCATCCGGCAGAGGTTACGCCCCGGGCTTTGCCGTTCGTAGGCCGGATAAGCGTAGCGCCATCCGGCAAGCGCTCGGCACGGAATCTCCGGCCTGTGCCGTTTCGTTTATACATAACTTTTACAACATAGCGGCAACCTGCCTGGTGTGCCTTATGCTATGATTCGCAGCTTTGGAGCGGCCGCCAGGCGCGACCGCGTCGGTGTACCGCTGTCCACTTTCGGCGGAATAACAACAAGTTGTGGTGACAGATGAACAGTGGCTATCTGCATTTTCCGGATTTTGATCCGGTGATTTTCTCCATCGGACCCGTATCCCTGCACTGGTACGGTCTGATGTATCTGGTCGGTTTTGTTTTCGCTATGTGGCTGGCAACACGCCGGGCTAACCGCCCGAACAGCGGCTGGACCAAAAACGAAGTTGAAAACCTGCTCTACGCAGGCTTCCTCGGGGTGTTCCTCGGTGGTCGTCTCGGCTACGTGCTGTTCTACAATTTCCCGCTCTTCCTCGACGATCCGCTCTATCTCTTCCGTGTATGGGACGGCGGCATGTCCTTCCACGGCGGCTTAATCGGCGTGATCGTGGTGATGATCATCTTCGCTAAACGCACCAAACGCAGCTTCTTCCAGGTCGCAGACTTTATCGCGCCGCTGATCCCGTTTGGCCTCGGCGCGGGTCGCCTGGGTAACTTCATTAACGGCGAGCTCTGGGGCCGTGTCGATCCCTCCTTCAAATACACCATGCTGTTCCCTGGCTCGCGTGCGGAAGATATGGCGCTTCTGCCTTCTCATCCGGAGTGGCAATCGATTTTTGATACCTACGGCGTTTTGCCGCGCCACATGTCCCAGCTCTATGAGCTGGCGCTGGAAGGTGTGGTGCTGTTTATCATTCTTAACCTCTTTATCCGTAAACCTCGCCCGACCGGCGCGGTCTCCGGCCTGTTCCTGATTGGCTACGGCGCGTTCCGTATCATCGTTGAGTTCTTCCGCCAGCCCGACGCCCAGTTTACCGGCGAGTGGGTGCAGTACATCAGCATGGGGCAGATCCTCTCCATTCCGATGATTATTGCAGGCGCCATCATGATGATCTGGGCGTACCGCCATCGTTCGCCGCAACACGTTTCCTGAGGAACCATGAAACAGTATTTAGAGTTGATGCAAAAGGTGCTTGACGAAGGCACCCCGAAAAATGACCGCACCGGGACAGGCACGCTGTCTATTTTTGGCCATCAGATGCGTTTTAATCTGCAGGACGGCTTCCCGCTGGTGACCACCAAGCGCTGCCATTTGCGTTCAATTATTCATGAGCTGCTGTGGTTCCTGCAGGGCGATACCAACATTGCCTATCTGCGTGAGAACAAAGTCTCTATCTGGGACGAATGGGCCGATGAAAATGGCGATCTGGGCCCGGTCTACGGCAAACAGTGGCGCGCCTGGCCGACGCCGGACGGCCGCCATATCGATCAGATTTCAACGGTCATTGAGCAGTTGAAAAACGATCCTGACTCGCGCCGCATTATCGTCTCGGCGTGGAACGTCGGCGAACTGGACAAAATGGCGCTGGCTCCGTGCCACGCTTTTTTCCAGTTCTACGTGGCAGATGGCAAGCTCTCCTGCCAGCTCTACCAGCGTTCGTGCGACGTCTTCCTCGGCCTGCCGTTCAATATCGCCAGCTACGCGTTGCTGGTGCATATGATGGCGCAGCAGTGTGACCTGGAGCCGGGTGACTTTGTCTGGACAGGCGGCGACACGCACCTTTACAGCAACCACCTTGAGCAGACGCGCTTGCAACTGGGCCGTGAACCGCGTGCGTTGCCGAAGCTGGTTATCAAACGTAAACCCGCTTCGCTGTTTGATTACCGTTTCGAAGACTTCGAGATCGAAGGCTACGATCCGCACCCTGCGATCAAAGCGCCGGTTGCTATCTGACTTCGATCAGCCTGACACAACCGGCGCGTTAACGTGCCGGTTTTTTTTGCCTGCAAACCGCTTTTTCGGCACAGCTTCCAGGCTTTATGTAACCCGCTGCAATCCTCTTTTTTCCTTGCGTAACGCCTCGTAAACCTGCCTTTTCTCCCTCGACGAATAACTTCCCCGGCGACAGACTGCCGCCATGAAAAAAGAAGATGGCTTTACCTTGATTGAAACCCTCGTTGCCGTGGCGCTGATTGTCATCCTTAGCGCAGCGGGGATCTCCGGCTGGCAGAGCTGGCAAGCACAGCAGCGGCTGTGGCAAACCGCCCTGCAGGCGCGCCATTTCCTTGAGCGCTTGCGGGAAGAGGCCAACTGGCACAACCAGTCCCAGGTTGTTTACAGCGTGCAGAAAGGGGATCAGTGGTGCTTGCTTAACGCACCGGCGGCGCGTTGCTCAGCGCAGCAGGCTTTGATGATGCGCCCGGCCTGGCCGGACATAGCACTGGCTGATGTCACGCCGTCGCTCGGCTTTTATGGTTTACGCAATACCGCCTGGCCGGGGCATATCCGCCTGCGCAGCAGCGCCGGTGAGTGGCGGGTGGTGGTTTCCGCATGGGGAAGGATCAGAATGTGTCAGCCTGGGGGAGGGAGTGTATGTTAAACGTTCAGCGTGGTTTCTCTTTGTTAGAGACGCTGCTGGCGATGGCCATCGGTAGTGTGCTGCTGCTTGCTTCCGCCCGCTTTCTGCCCGGGCTACAAATTGCCCTTATGCAGCACACCCGGCTGCAGACCATCGAGGATGACCTCTGGCAGCGTCTGCGTGCAGTCGGCAAACACCTCCAGCGTGCGGGTTACTGCAATGGGAGTTGCAATGGTCAGCCGCTTTTTATCAGCGCCAAAGGGGAGTGCGTTATTGCACAGTGGGATGCCAACAGCAACGGTCGCTGGGAGGGCGCACCCAGTAATGACGCTGAACAAACGGCCTTTCGCCTGCAAAACGGCGCGCTCGAAACGCTACGCGGCGCGGCCTCCTGCAGCGGGCGAGGGTGGGAAAAAGTCACCGATCCGGCGCAGATGCACGTCGAGCGCTTTAGCGTGACCCGTCGCCAGACGGCAGGTTTTGCGCCGCAGCTGACTATTCTGCTGGCCGCCAGCCTGCCGGGCGCAACCGAGAAAACGGTGAGCGGTGAATTAACCGTTACCGGGTATAACCTGTGAATCGGCAGCGCGGCGTATCCTCCCTGGCGCTGGTGCTTCTGTTGCTGCTGTTGGGCAGCCTGATGCTCAACGGTCTTAACCAGCAGCTAACCAGCCATATCTGGCGGGTCAATCGTGAAGGGCAGGGGATACGCAGCAGCGCAGCGGTCTCATCGGCGATGGAGGCGGCGCGGCACAGGAGATGGCCGTCAGCGCCCGTGCTGCAATGCCTGCAACCTGATGCAGAGGGGGTGCGAAGCTGCCTGCGTATTTTTGCCGACGGCTCCGCCCTGCTGATCGCCGCCAGCGCAGAGGCCGCATTATGGCGGCTTGGGCGCGTAGAGGGTGAAACGGTTCGCTTCTCGCCCCACGGCTGGAGCGATTTCTGCCCCATTAAGGAGAGCGCATTATGTCAACTTCCCTGAACCGGGAGCGGGGTTTTAGCCTGACGGAAGTCCTGCTGGCGATGATGCTGATGGTGATGGTGGTCACTGCCCTTGGCGGGTATCATCGCGCGCTGTCCGCCGGGTTTTCAGCCACCAGCCAGTGGCGACAGCTCTGGCGCTATGCGTGGCAGCAGGCTCAACCTCACGCGACGCCTCTCACTGCGGGCTGGCAGGTTTCACGGGGGCAGACAACAACAGAAGGATGTGTCAGCATCAACGTCACCGTTATCTCGCCGCTGGGCAGGCAGGGGAAAATGACGCAACTTTTTTGCCCAAATAGTCAGTAGTCAGGAGCACGTATGTTAAGGGTTTATCACTCCAATCGTCTGGATGTGCTTGAAGCACTGATGGAGTTTATCGTTGAGCATGACAGGCTCGACGATCCCTTTGCGCCGGAAGTGATCATGGTGCAAAGCACCGGTATGGCGCAGTGGCTGCAGATGACCCTGGCGCAAAAATTTGGCATCGCCGCCAATATCACCTTTCCGCTGCCCGCGAGCTTTATCTGGGAGATGTTCGTTACCGTCCTGGAGGATATCCCCAAAGAGAGCGCCTTCAACAAACAGAGTATGAGCTGGAAGCTGATGTCGCTGCTGCCTGCACTGCTGGAGCATGAGGACTTTGCCATGCTGCATCACTATCTCCACGATGATGATGACAAGCGCAAACTGTTCCAGCTCTGCTCACGCGTGGCGGATCTTTACGATCAGTACCTGGTTTATCGCCCGGAGTGGCTGACGCGCTGGGAGGCGGGAGAAAGGGTCGACGGGCTGGACGACGCGCAGCGCTGGCAGGCGCCGCTCTGGCGCGCGCTGGTTGAACATACGCGCGAGTTAGGCCAGCCCCACTGGCACCGCGCCAACCTCTATCAGCGCTTTATCTCCCGGCTTGAATCGGCGAAAGAGCCGCCTGCCGGGCTGCCTGCCCGCGTCTTTATCTGCGGCATCTCTGCGCTGCCGCCCGTCTACCTGCAAGCCCTGCAGGCGCTGGGCAAACATATTGATGTTCATCTTCTGTTTACTAATCCCTGCCGCTACTACTGGGGCGATATCAAAGATCCGGCGTTTCTCGCACGGCTGGTCACGCGCCGCCGCCGTCATCACCGGGATGACCGGCAGTTCCCTCTTTTCCGCGATACGCAAAGCGCGGAAGGTCTGTTCAATGGCGAAGGGGAGCAGGATGTGGGTAACCCCCTGCTGGCCTCCTGGGGCAAGCTCGGGCGTGACAACATCTTTCTGCTGGCGGGGATGGAGCGTTATGAAGAGCTGGATGCTTTTGTCGACATCACGCCTGGGTCGCTGCTGCAAAACCTCAAATATGACATCCTTGAGCTGCAAAACAGCGCGGTAGCCGGCGTCACGGCAGAAGAGTTTGCGCGCAGCGATAAAAAGCGCCTGCTCGATCCAGAGGATCGCAGCGTCACGGTGCATATCTGCCACAGCCCGCAGCGGGAAGTGGAAGTGCTGCACGATCGTCTGCTGGCGATGCTGGAGGAGGATCCTGAACTGACGCCGCGCGATATCGTGGTGATGGTGGCAGATATCGACAGCTACAGCCCCTATATTCAGGCGGTGTTTGGCAGCGCCAGCGGTGAGCGCTACATCCCCTATGCGGTATCCGACCGCCGCGCACGTCAGGCTCACCCCGCGCTGCAAGCCTTTATCAGCCTGTTATCCCTGCCGGACAGCCGCTTCGTCTCGGAAGATGTGCTGGCCCTGCTGGATGTCCCTGTGCTGGCAGCCCGCTTCAACATTACCGAAGAGGGGCTGCGCTACCTGCGCCTGTGGGTAAACGAGTCCGGTATTCGTTGGGGTATGGATGATGACAACGTGCGTGAACTCGAACTGCCGCCAACCGGGCAGCACACCTGGCAGTTTGGCCTGACGCGCATGCTGCTCGGCTACGCCATGGAGAGCCGTCAGGGCGAGTGGCAGTCAATTCTTCCTTATGACGAGTCGAGCGGGCTGATTGCGGAGCTGGTCGGTCACCTGGCCTCGCTGCTGATGCAACTCAATATCTGGCGTCGGGGTCTTGCCGAAGAGCGCCCGCTGGAGGAGTGGCTACCGGTCTGCCGGGAGATGCTTAATGACTTCTTCCTGCCGGATCAGGAGACCGAAGCCGCGCTGGCGCTGATTGAGCAGCAGTGGCAGGCGATCATCGCCCAGGGCGTTGGCGCGAGCTATGGCGAAGCAGTTCCGCTCTCTCTGCTGCGTGATGAGTTGGCTCAGCGCCTCGATCAGGAGCGTATCAGTCAGCGCTTCCTCGCCGGCCCGGTCAACATCTGCACACTGATGCCGATGCGCTCGATCCCGTTCAAAGTGGTCTGCCTGCTGGGGATGAACGACGGCGTCTATCCGCGTACGCTTCCTCCGCTCGGCTTTGATTTGATGAGCCAGAAACCGCAGCGCGGCGATCGCAGCCGCCGCGATGATGACCGCTACCTCTTCCTCGAAGCACTTATCTCTGCTCAGCAGCAGCTCTATATCAGCTATATAGGCCGTTCGATCCAGGATAACAAAGAGCGTTTTCCTTCGGTGCTGGTGCAGGAGCTGGTGGACTATATTGGCCAGAGCCACCATCTGCCGGGTGATGAGGTGCTCAACTGCGACGAAAGCGAGCGGCGGGTGAAGGCACATATCACCCATCTGCATACCCGCATGCCGTTTGATCCGGCTAACTATACGGTGGATGAGTGGCAGAGCTATGCCCGCGACTGGCTGCCCGCCGCCAGCCTGCAGGGTGAAGAGCATCTGCCCTTTATCCAGACGCTGGAGACGCCAGTGCTGGAGACGCTGGCCTTTGACCAGCTTCAGCGCTTCTGGGCGCACCCGGTGCGCGCCTTCTTCCAGATGCGTCTGCGGGTGAATTTCCGCCCGGAAGAGAGCGATATTCCGGACGCCGAGCCATTCATTCTTGATGGCCTCGATCGCTACCAGCTTAACGACGAGCTACTGAATGCGCTGGTTGAAGAGCAGGATGCGGAAAAACTGTTCCGCCGCTATCGCGCTGCGGGTGTGCTGCCATACGGGGCGTTTGGTGAGATTGTCTGGGAGACGCAGTGCAAAGAGATGCAGGCGCTGGCCAGCCGCGTTATTGAGCATCGCCAACCGGCAGACAGCCTCGAAATCGACCTGCACTGCGCGGGTGTTCACCTGACCGGATGGCTGGCCCACGTGCAGCCGGACGGGCTGCTGCGCTGGCGTCCATCGCAGCTGAAGGTCTCCCAGGGTCTGCAACTTTGGCTGGAACATCTTGTCTACTGTGCCAGTGGCGGAACGGGAGAGAGCCGTCTCTTTGTGCGCAAAGATGGTCAGTGGCGCTTCCCGCCGTTGCCGCCTGAAGAGGCGCTGCGCTACCTGGCGTTGATGATTGAAGGCTACCGCGAAGGGATGGCGAAACCCTTGCTGTTACTGCCGGAAAGCGGTGGCGCGTGGATAAAAGCCTGTTATGACGCAGCAAATGATGCCATGGTAAAGGACGACGAGACGTTGCAAAAAGCGCAGAGCAAATTTTTGCAGGCCTATGAAGGCAACATGGTGGTCAGCGGAGAAGGTGCCGATGTCTGGTATCAGCGTCTGTGGCGAACCCTCGAGCCGGAGTACTTCGCAGAGATTACCGCGCAGGCGCAACGTTTCCTGTTACCGCTTTATCGACACAATCAGCCCGCCTGACGGTATAAAAATTGCGCAGAGGGGAGCCATCCCTTATTATGCGCGACGGTCACGGACTGATATAACACGCGTGCTGACGCTGTCAGCACACATTTACCTGCTACTCCGGCGGTTATCGGGGGAGCAGGAAAAGTTAATGATGAGGTTCGTGAATGCCCTGCAGCACCTGGTTAACTATCTCCGTTCTGTTTTTTGCCCTGTGGGCACCACTCAGTCAGGCTGACACCGGCTGGCAGCCTGTTAAAGAGACTATCCGTAAGAGCGACAAAGATACGCGGCAGTATCAGGCGATCCGCCTCGATAACGGCATGGTCGTGCTGCTGGTCTCGGATGCGCAGGCGGTCAAATCCCTTTCCGCGCTGGTTGTCCCGGTCGGCTCGCTCGAAGATCCCGATAGCCATCCAGGCCTTGCTCACTATCTTGAGCATATGACGCTGATGGGGTCGAAAAAGTATCCGCAGCCAGACAGCCTCGCTGAATACCTCAAAATGCACGGCGGCAGCCATAACGCCAGCACTGCGCCTTATCGCACCGCTTACTACCTGGAAGTGGAAAACGACGCGCTGGACGGTGCCGTGGATCGCTTAGCCGATGCCATCGCCGAGCCGCTGCTGGCAAAGAAGTACGCCGAGCGGGAGCGTAACGCGGTCAACGCGGAGCTGACCATGGCGCGTACCCGTGACGGCATGCGCATGGCGCAGGTGAGTGCAGAGACCATTAACCCCGCTCACCCCGGCGCGCGCTTCTCCGGCGGCAATCTTGAAACCCTCAGCGATAAACCGGGCAGCCCGGTGCATGACGCGCTGCTGGCGTTTCGCGATAAGTTCTACTCGGCCAACCTGATGAAAGCGGTGATTTACAGCAATCGCCCACTTAACGAGCTGGCGACGCTCGCGGTGCAGACCTATGGCCGGGTTCCCAACAAAGATATCACCCGGCCTGAGATCACCGTGCCGGTGGTAACGGACGCGCAAAAAGGCATCATTATTCATTACGTGCCGGAAGTGCCGAACAAGGTGCTGCGCGTTGAGTTTCGTATTGATAACAACACCGCGGCCTTTCGCAGCAAAACCGACGAGCTGATTACCTATCTGATTGGCAACCGCAGCCCGGGCACGCTCTCGGACTGGCTGCAAAGCCAGGGGCTGGTTGAAGGCATTCGCGGTGATTCCGACCCGGTAGTAAACGGTAACAGCGGCGTGCTGGCCATCTCCGCCACGCTGACGGATAAAGGGCTGGCGAATCGCGATCGGGTTGTCGCCGCTATCTTCAGCTACCTGCAACTGCTGCGCGAAAAGGGGATCGATAAACGCTATTTCGACGAGCTGGCGCACATTCTCGATCTCGATTTCCGCTACCCGTCGATCACCCGCGATATGGATTACGTTGAGTGGCTCGCCGACACGATGATCCGCGTGCCGGTTGCTCACACCCTCGATTCCGTCAACATTGCCGACCAGTTTGATGCTAAAGCGGTACAGGCGCGTCTTGATGAGATGACGCCGCAAAACGCGCGTATCTGGTATATCAGCCCCGATGAGCCGCACAATAAAAAGGCTTACTTCGTCGATGCGCCTTACCAGGTAGAGAAAATTACCTCTGAGCGCTTTGCCGCCTGGCAAAAAGATGAGGCGGGGATCGATCTGAAATTCCCGGAGCTTAACCCCTACATTCCGGATGACTTCTCGCTGATTACCCCGGCGAGAACATACACGCACCCGGAGCTTATTGTTGATGAACCGGCGCTGCGCGTGGTCTACATGCCGAGCCGCTACTTCGCCAATGAGCCACGGGCGGATGTCAGCGTGGTGCTGCGTAATCCGCAGGCGATGGACAGCGCGAAAAATCAGGTGATGTTTGCCTTAAATGATTACCTGGCAGGGCTGGCGCTCGATCAGCTTAGCAACCAGGCCGCGGTCGGCGGCATCGGTTTCTCCACCAATGCCAATAACGGTTTGATGCTGAATGCCAACGGCTACACCCAGCGTCTGCCGCCGCTCTTCAGCGCCTTGCTGGAGGGGTATTTCAGCTATACGCCCACCGAGGAGCAGCTGACGCAGGCGAAATCCTGGTACAGCCGGATGATGGCTTCGGCGGAGAAGGGCAAAGCGTTTGACCAGGCGATTATGCCGGTGCAGATGATATCGCAGGTGCCCTATTTCCCGCGCGAAGCGCGCCGTGCGCTGCTGCCGTCGATCACCGTGCAGGACATTCTCCATTATCGTGATGCGCTGAAGCAGAATGCCCGCCCGGAGTTCCTGGTGGTGGGTAACCTGAGTGAACAGCAGGCGAAAGACCTTGCCCGCAACGTACAAAAACAGCTTGGCACCAGCGGTAACGAATGGTGCCGCAACAAAGACGTGCTGGTGGATAAAAAGCAGAACGCCATGTTTGAGAAAGCGGGCAACAGCACCGATTCCGCGCTGGCTGCCGTCTTTGTGCCGACCGGTTTCGATGAGTACAGCAGCTCGGCGTACAGCGCGATGCTCGGGCAGATTGTGCAGCCGTGGTTCTACAACCAGCTGCGCACCGAAGAGCAGCTCGGTTATGCCGTCTTCGCATTTCCTATCAATGTTGGCCGCCAGTGGGGAATGGGCTTCCTGTTGCAGAGCAATGAGAAGCAGCCCGCCTGGCTCTGGGAGCGCTATAAAGCCTTCTTCCCGACCGCTGAAGCGCGCCTGCGCGCGATGAAGCCGGAGGAGTTTGCGCAGATCCAGCAGGGTGTCATTGCGCAAATGCTGCAAGCGCCGCAGACATTAGGCGAGGAGGCTTCCAAATTGAGCAAAGATTTCGATCGCGGCAATATGCGCTTCGATTCACGTGATAAAGTAGTGGCCCAAATAAAAGCGCTGACGCCGCAAAAACTTGCGGACTTCTTCCATCAGGCGGTGGTTGAGCCGCAAGGTATGGCGATACTGTCACAGATCTCCGGAAGCCAGAGCGGAAAAGCCGACTACGCCCGGCCTGACGGCTGGAAGGTCTGGAAGGACGCCAGCGCTTTGCAGCAATCCTTACCCTTGATGAGCGAGAAAAATGAGTGAAACGACCGCTGAGACCCTTGATCCCCTGCGCCTGCCGCTTACCGGCGAGCGCCTGATTGAAGCCTCGGCGGGCACCGGTAAGACCTTCACCATCGCCGCGCTCTATCTGCGGCTGTTACTCGGGCTTGGCGGCAATGCCGCCTTTCCCCGCCCGCTCAACGTCGAAGAGCTGCTGGTGGTCACCTTCACCGAAGCGGCGACGGAAGAGCTGCGCGGACGTATTCGCAGCAACATCCATGAGCTACGCATCGCCTGCCTGCGCGAAAGCAGCGAAAACCCGCTCTACGCCAGCCTGCTGGCAGAGATTGAAGACAAACAGCAGGCCGCCCACTGGCTGATGCTGGCGGAGCGGCAGATGGATGAAGCCGCGGTCTTTACCATCCACGGTTTTTGCCAGCGCATGCTTAGCCTCAACGCCTTTGAATCCGGCATGCTGTTTGAACTGAAACTGCTGGAAGATGAAACCCTGCTGCGTTATCAGGCCTGCGCCGACTTCTGGCGTCGCCACTGCTACCCGTTGCCGCGCGATATTGCGCAGGTGATCCACGATTTGTGGAAGGGGCCGCAGGATCTGCTCCGGTCTATCGACCGCTATTTGCAGGGCGAAGCCCCGCAGATCAAATCGCCGCCGCCGAAGGAGGAGACCCTCGCGTCGCGCCATGCGCAGATTGTCTCGCAGATCGACGCAGTGAAACGTCAGTGGCTCGACTCCGTGAATGAGCTGGAGCCGCTGCTGGAAAATTCTGGCATCGACCGGCGCAAGTTCAATCGCGGTAACCAGGGAAAGTGGATTGAGAAGATCTCCGCCTGGGCGCAGGAGGAGACCAGCACCTATCTGCTGCCGGACGCGCTGGAGAAGTTCTCGCAGGCGTTTCTCGCCCAGCGCACCAAAGCGGGCGGCGTTGTGCCCGAGCATCCGCTGTTTGTCGCCATCGAAACGCTGCTGGCGCAGCCGTTGACTCTGAGCGATCTGGTGCTGACCCGCGCGATGCGTGAAATCCGCGACGCGGTCGCCAAAGAGAAGCGCCGCCGCGGCGAGCTCGGTTTTGACGATATGCTCAGCCGGCTCGATCACGCGCTGCAAAGCCCGAACGGCGAGGCGCTGGCTGCGGCTATCCGCACCCGTTTTCCGGTGGCGATGATCGATGAATTTCAGGATACCGACCCGCAGCAGTACCGCATCTTTAGCCGTATCTGGCTGAATCAGCCCGAGTGTGGCCTGCTGCTGATTGGCGATCCCAAGCAGGCAATCTACGCTTTTCGCGGCGCTGATATCTTCACTTATATGAAAGCGCGCGACGAAGTGAGCGCCCGCTATACCCTTGACACCAACTGGCGTTCGTCGCCGGGGATGATCGCCAGCGTCAATCGGCTCTTTAGCCAGATGGACGACGCATTTATGTTCCGCCAGATCCCCTTCCTGCCGGTGAAAGCGGCTGCGCGCAACAGCGGCCTGCGCTTTGCGGTGAAGGGGGAAACCCAGCCGTCGATGAAGCTGTGGCTGATGGAGGGCGAAGGCGTGGGAGTTGGTGATTACCAGAGCTTTATGGCCCAGCTCTGTGCGATGCAGATCCGCGACTGGCTCAGCGCCGGGCAGAGAGGCGATGCGCTGCTCTACGAAGGGGATAAAGCGCGGCCGGTAAAAGCCTCGGATATCACCGTGCTGGTGCGCAGCCGCCATGAAGCATCGCTTATCCGCGATGCGCTGACGCTGCTCGGCATTCCCTCTGTCTACCTCTCCAACCGCGACAGCGTGTTTGAGACGCCGGAAGCGCAGGAGCTGCTCTGGCTGCTGCATGCGGTGCTGACGCCGGAGCGTGAAAACACGCTGCGCAGCGCGCTGGCAACCTCGATGCTCGGGCTGACGGCGCGGGATATCGACGCGCTCAATCTTGATGAAGATGCCTGGGATCGGGTGGTTGAGGAGTTCTCTCACTATCGCGAGCTGTGGCAAAAGCGCGGCGTAATGGCGATGCTGCGCACGCTGATGAGCGCGCGTAACGTGGCGGAAAATCTGCTCGCCACGCCCGGCGGAGAGCGTCGTTTAACAGATATTCTGCATGTCAGCGAGCTGTTGCAGGAAGCGGGCACGCAGCTTGAAAGTGAGCACGCACTTACCCGCTGGCTGACGCAGCATATCGCCGAGCCGAACACCAGCGCTGCCAGTGAGCAGATGCGTCTGGAGAGCGACAAGCACCTGGTGCAGATTGTCACCATCCACAAATCGAAAGGCCTGGAGTATCCGCTGGTCTGGCTGCCGTTTATCGCCAACTTCCGCGTTCAGGATCAGGGTTTTTATCACGATCGCGCCTCGTTTAATGCGGTGCTCGATCTCAGCCATGCCGAAGAGAGCATTGAGCTGGCAGAGGCGGAGCGGCTGGCGGAAGATTTACGCCTGCTCTATGTGGCACTGACCCGTTCGGTGTGGCACTGCAGCCTCGGCATTGCGCCGCTGTTTCGCCGTCGTGGCGAGAAGAGCGGGCCAACTGATTTCCACCTCAGCGCGTTGGGTCGTCTGATCCAGAAGGGCGAAGCGCTGGACGCCGCCGGGCTGCGTCAGGCGCTGGCAGAGATCTGTAATGAAGAGATTGTGCTGGCCATACCGCCAACGCCGGACACCGAGCGCTGGGAGTTACCGCAGCCGCAGCCGCCCGCGCTCAGCGTGCGGGAAGTGATGCGTCGGGTCGCCGATGACTGGCGCGTGACCAGTTACTCCGGCTTACAACAGCGCGGTCATGGCCTTGCTCAGGATCTGCTTCCGCGTCTGGATGTCGACGCCGCAGGCGAGCGCGAGGTGCAGACACAGCCAATGCTAACGCCGCACCAGTTTCCGCGCGGCGCGGCACCTGGCACCTTTTTGCACAGTCTGTTTGAAGATATCGACTTTACCCAGCCGGTATCACCGGAGTGGGTGGCGGAAAAGCTGCTGGTGGCAGGATATGAGGAGCACTGGCAGCCAGTGCTGAGCAGCTGGCTGGAGACGGTGCTGCACGCGCCGCTCACATCCGCCGGGGTCTCTCTTAGCCAACTGACGGCTAAAGATAAACAGGTTGAGATGGAGTTTTATCTCCCCATCAGCGCCACGCTGAGCGCAGAGGCGCTCGATGGGCTGATCCGCCGCTACGATCCGCTGTCGGCTGGCTGTGCGCCGCTCGATTTTCGCGACGTGCGCGGGATGCTGAAGGGCTTTATCGACCTGGTGTTTCGCCATCAGGGGCGCTACTACCTGCTCGATTACAAATCCAACTGGCTCGGCGAAAACGCCCAAGCCTATACGCAAGAGGCGATGGCGGCAGCCATGCAGTCCCATCGCTACGACTTGCAGTACCAGCTCTATACCCTGGCGCTGCACCGCTATCTACGCCACCGCATCGCCGATTATGACTATGAGCGCCATTTCGGCGGTGTGATCTACCTCTTTTTACGCGGCGTGGAGGCGCAGCAACCGGAGCAGGGGATTTTTACCACCCGCCCGGAGGCGGCGCTGATCGCCCGCATGGATACCCTGTTTGCAGGTGAAGTACCGGAGATGACACCATGAATGTGCAGGCTTTACTGCAAGAAGCGATGGAGCAGAAGCTGCTGCGTCCGCTGGACGTGCAGTTTGCCCTGACGGTGGCTGGCACGGAAGAACCCGCCCTGCTGCTGGCCGCCGCGCTGCTGAGCCGCGATGCGGGAGAGGGACATGTCTGCTTGCCGCTCTCGCGCCTGACGCCCGAGGTGTTCGGCGCTGATTCGCCGCTCGCACGCCAGCTGTTTGAAATGGCCGGGCCACCCGACGACTGGCAGGCGCTACTGCTTGCCTCACCGGCGGTTGGCGACGGCAGCGGCGCAACGCCGATTATTCTGCACGATGCGCGCCTCTACCTGAACCGTATGTGGTGGAACGAGCGACGTGTCGCGGAGTTCTTTGCCGCCCAGGAAGCCGTTGATGAGGCGGATGAAGCCCGTCTTTCTGAGGCGCTGGCCTCACTCTTTCCGCCAGACAATGAAGCCGATGTGAACTGGCAAAAAGTCGCCGCCGCCGTGGCGCTTACCCGGCGAATTTCGGTGATCTCCGGCGGGCCGGGAACCGGTAAAACCACTACCGTGGCGAAGCTTCTGGCGGCGCTGGTACAAACGCTCAATGGCAGCCGCTGCCGTATCTGCCTGGCTGCGCCCACCGGTAAAGCCGCCGCGCGGTTAACCGAATCCCTCGGCAACGCGCTGCGCCAGCTACCGCTTGATGAGGCGCAAAAAGCGCTGCTGCCGGATGAGGCCAGTACGCTGCACAGGCTGCTCGGTGCGCAGCCGGGAAGCCAGCGCATGCGCCATCACGCGCTCAACCCGCTGCATCTGGACGTGCTGGTGGTGGATGAGGCGTCGATGATTGACCTGCCGATGATGTCGCGGCTGATTGATGCCCTGCCGCCGCGGGCGCGGGTGATCTTCCTCGGCGATCGCGATCAGCTGGCCTCCGTTGAGGCCGGTGCGGTGTTGGGGGATATCTGCGCCTGGGTGAATGCCGGGTACAGCGCGACGCGCGCGGCGCAGCTCTCACGGTTAACCGGCGCGGAAGTGCCCGCAGGTGAAGGTGAGGCAGCCACCGCGCTGCGCGACAGCCTCTGCCTGCTGCAAAAAAGTTACCGCTTCGGCAGCCACTCCGGCATCGGGCAACTGGCCGCCGCGGTTAACCGCGGTGATAAGCGCGCCACCCAGGCGGTCTTCAGCCAGGGCTTTGAGGATATCGAGCGGAAACCGCTTAACAGTGCCGAGGCCTATCAGGAGATGATTGACGACGCGCTGGCGGGCTACAGGCACTATCTCTCGCTGGTGCAGGGCCACGCTGAGCCGGAAGCGATTATCGCCGCCTTCGGCGAGTACCAGCTGCTCTGCGCGTTGCGCGAAGGGCCGTTTGGCGTCAGCGGGCTGAATGAGCGGCTTGAGCTGGCGTTAGTGCGTCAGCGTAAAATCACCCGCCAGCCCTTCTCGCGCTGGTATCACGGCAGGCCGGTAATGATTTCGCGCAACGACTCCGCGCTGGGGCTGTTCAACGGCGATATCGGTATTGCGCTGGATCAGGGGCAGGGGATGCGCGTCTGGTTCCCGCTGCCGGGCGGTAAGATCAAGTCGGTGCAACCGAGCCGTTTGCCGGAGCATGAAACCGCCTGGGCAATGACGGTGCATAAATCACAGGGCTCGGAGTTCGATCACGCCGCGCTGATCCTGCCTGCGCAAAACGTGCCGGTGGTGACGCGCGAGCTGGTTTACACCGCGATTACTCGCGCACGTAAACGACTCTCGCTCTATGCCGATGAGCGCGTACTGAGCCAGGCGATCGCCACCCGCACCGAGCGGCGCAGCGGTCTTGAAGCGCTGTTCAGCGCCCTGAAATAAAACGCCCCGCACAGGGCGGGGCGTGAATCAGGTCAGATCGGCCATCAGCACTTTTGAGCGCCGCTGGTAGTTGTACATCTGCTTTTTGGTTTCAGGCAGCGAGTCGATATCCACCGGCGTAAAGCCGCGCTCCTGGAACCAGTGAATGCTGCGGGTAGTGAGCACAAACAGCTTGCTGAGACCCATCTGCCGCGCCTGCAACGCAATGCGTTCCAGCAGCGCTTCGCCGCGTGACGAGCTGCGGTAATCAGGATGCACGGCCACGCAGGCCATCTCGCCAATCTTCTCTTCCGGGAAGGGGTAGAGCGCCGCGCAGGCGATGGTAAGGTTGTCGCGCTCAATAATCGTGAACTTATCGATCTCCATCTCCAGCTGCTCGCGGGAGCGGCGCACCAGGATGCCCTGCTGTTCGAGCGGGCGGATCAGTTCCAGAATGCCGCCGATATCGTTAATGGTGGCGCGGCGGATCTGCTCGGCGCTCTCCATCACAATCTGCGTGCCGATACCGTCGCGGGAGAAGAGCTCCTGCAACAGCGAGCCATCTTCCTGATAGCTGATTAAGTGGCTGCGACGCACGCCGCTGCGGCACGCTTTTACCGCGCCGCGCAGGAAACGCACGGTGCCGGAGTGGTAGTCGCCGCGCTGCTCCAGCTCTTCGACACGCGCCTGCGCGTCGTTAGGGAATAGCTCGGAGACAATTTCGCCTTCATCGTTCATGACGCCCTGCGACGAGCAAAAGCCAATCATCTTCTCCGCTTTCAGCTTGATCGCCAGCTGGGTGGCAATCTCTTCGGAGGTGAGGTTAAAGCTCTCACCGGTGACGGAGACCGCAACCGGCCCCATCAGCACAATTGCGCCGCTATCGAGCTGGCGATGGATCGCCTCTTCATCAATACGGCGAATGCGGCCGCTGTGGCAGTAGTCAACGCCGTCATCAACGCCCAGCGGCTGCGAAATAATAAAGTTACCGCTAACCACGTTGATGTGCGCGCCCTGCAACGGTGTGTTATTGAGGCTCATCGACAGCCGCGCAGTGATATCCAGTTGCAGCAGACCGGCGGCCTGTTTCACCAGCTCAAGGGTTTTAGCGTCGGTGACGCGGGTGTGTTTGTGGTAGATCGGTTCGTGGTGATGTTCAGCAAGGTTGGCGTCGATTTGCGGGCGCGCGCCATAGACCACCACCAGCCTGATCCCGAGGCTATGCAGCAGGCCGATGTCGTTGACAATGCTGGAGAAGTTTTCATGTTCGATGGCTTCACCCCCGAGCATAATGACGAATGTCTTTCCCCGATGGGCGTTGATATAGGGAACGGAATGGCGGAATCCCTGCACCAGTTCGGTTCTGCGCTCTTTGACCACGGCCTGTCCTCACTGCATGATTATTCGTAAAAAGTGTATTTTTATTCTTTTATTGCCTTCGCTGCAAGCACAAATTTTCTTAACCCAGGATTCTCCCGTCTTTGTGAAGCATAGCGCCAGACATATGTTTACCCTTTAAAAGATGACAGTTTATGCATCATTCGCTAAAGTTTTCCGTCAATTCTGACGTTAAGCATTATTTAAACAAATTGCTCGGGAGAAGCATGTCGGGAAGTCATTCAGCGCTGAGCCGCCGCAAATTATTACAGGGTGCGGGGGCGATGTGGTTATTAAGCGTGAGCCAGGTTGGCCTGGCCGCCGTCAGTCAGGTGGTCGCCGTGCGCGTCTGGCCTGCGTCGAGCTATACCCGTGTGACGGTGGAATCGAACCGCGTGGTGAAGTACAAACAGTTCGCCTTGAGCAACCCCGACCGCCTGGTGGTGGATCTGCAAGGCGTCCACCTCAACTCCGTGCTCAAAGGCATGGGAACGCAGATCCGCAGTGACGATCCCTTTATCAAATCAGCCCGCGTGGGTCAGTTCGATCCGCAGACGGTGCGCATGGTGTTTGAACTTAAGCAGAATGTGAAACCGCAACTCTTTGCGCTGGCGCCGGTCGCAGGCTTCAAAGAGCGTCTGGTGATGGATCTCTATCCGGCGAATGCGCAGGATGTGCAGGATCCGCTGCTGGCGCTGCTTGAAGAGTACAACCAGGGCGATCTTGATAAGCAGGTGCCGCCCGCGCAGAGCGGTCCGCAGCCGGGCAAAGCCGGGCGCGACAGGCCGATTGTGATCATGCTCGATCCCGGCCATGGCGGGGAAGATCCGGGGGCGACGGGGAAATATAAAACCCGTGAGAAGGATGTGGTGCTGCAAATCGCCCGCCGCCTGCATGCGCTGATCGAGAAAGAGGGCAATATGAAGTCCTATATGACCCGCAATGAGGATGTCTTTATTCCGCTGAAGGTGCGGGTGGCGAAAGCGCAGAAGCAGCGCGCCGACCTCTTTGTCTCGATTCATGCCGATGCTTTCAGCAGCCGCCAGCCGCACGGTTCCTCCGTCTTCGCGCTCTCGACCAAAGGGGCGACCAGTACGGCGGCGAAATATCTGGCGGATACGCAGAACGCGGCGGACTTGATTGGTGGCGTGAGCAAAAGTGGTGATCGCTATCTCGATCACACCATGTTCGATATGGTGCAGTCGCTGACCATCAACGACAGCCTGAAGTTTGGCAAAGCGGTGCTTAATAAGCTGGGGCGCGTCAATAACCTGCATAAGAACAGCGTCGAGCAGGCGGGCTTTGCGGTGCTGAAAGCGCCGGATATCCCGTCGATTCTGGTTGAGACGGCATTTATCAGTAATGTGGAAGAGGAGCGTAAGCTCAAGACCGCAAAATTCCAGCAGGAAGTCGCAGAGTCGATTCTGGCAGGGATTAAAGCCTACTTCGCGGATGGCGCGACGCTGGCGAGAAGGGAATAACAGAATGGCGCCGAAGGGCGCCATTTTTTTGTCTTGTTTGCTACGCGGTTTTACAAACGCCAGAAACAAAAAAACACCCGTTAGGTGTGTTTATTGTGTTGGTTGCGGGGGCCGGATTTGAACCGACGACCTTCGGGTTATGAGCCCGACGAGCTACCAGGCTGCTCCACCCCGCGTCCGTCTGTTTACACTTCCATCATGTAAACTTTTTCTTTCTTCCACATTTTAATTGGTTGCGGGAGCCGGATTTGAACCGACGACCTTCGGGTTATGAGCCCGACGAGCTACCAGGCTGCTCCATCCCGCGTCCGTGGAAGCGCACTATACGCCGTAGACGATTTGATGCAACCTTTTTTTGCGACATTTGTCGATTTAAGGACTTTATGTTTAAAAACAACACAATGTGCTTAAGATTTAAACAAAACTGATATCGGAATGTTCGTGTGCATTTCATTAGCCACAGCGGTTTGTTATCTTCATCCGGCTTGGGGTTAACCAAAAGATGAGAAACAATGAAAGCACGTTGGGCTAGGTTCGTACTCACAGGCGCGATGGTGGCACTTCTCGCGTCCTGCTCTTCTAAACCGACCGATCGCGGTCAACAGTATAAAGACGGAAAATTCTCTCAGCCTTTTTCCCTCGTTAATCAGCCTGACGCCGTGGGCGCACCGATTAATGCCGGAGACTTCTCCGAGCAGGTGAGCCAGATCAGAAGCTCTGCGCCGCGCCTGTATGGCAACCAGAGCAGCGTCTATAACGCGATTGAAGCCTGGCTGCGCGCCGGGGGCGATACCCGCTCGCTGCGCCAGTACGGCATTGATGCCTGGCAGATGGAAGGCACAGACAACTATGGCAACGTGCAGTTTACCGGCTACTACACGCCGGTAGTGCAGGCGCGCCATACCCGCCAGGGCGAGTTCCAGTATCCTATCTACCGCATGCCGTCAAAACGCGGCCGCCTGCCTTCGCGTGCGGAGATCTACGCCGGGGCGCTCAGCGAGAACTATGTGCTGGCCTACAGCAACTCGCTGATGGACAACTTCATTATGGATGTGCAGGGCAGCGGCTATATTGATTTCGGTGACGGCAGCCCGCTCAACTTCTTTAGCTACGCCGGTAAAAATGGCCACGCCTATCGCAGCATCGGCAAAGTGCTGATCGATCGCGGTGAAGTAAAGCGTGAAGATATGTCGATGCAGGCGATTCGCGAGTGGGGCGAGAAGCACAGCGAAGCGGAAGTGCGCGCGCTGCTGGAGGAGAACGCCTCCTTTGTCTTCTTTAAACCGCAATCCTGGGCTCCGGTAAAAGGCGCCAGCTCCGTGCCGCTGATTGGCCGCGCGTCGGTTGCTTCTGATAAAACCGTGATCCCACCGGGCACTACGCTGCTGGCAGAAGTGCCGCAACTGGACAGTAAAGGCAAATTCAACGGCCAGTATGAGCTGCGCCTGATGGTGGCGCTGGATGTTGGCGGGGCAATTAAAGGCCAGCACTTCGACATCTACCAGGGTATCGGCGCGGAAGCCGGGCATCGCGCCGGCTGGTATAACCACTATGGCCGTGTCTGGATATTAAAGAACGCGCCGGGCGCGGGTCTGACGGGCAACGTCTTTAGCGGCTAAGGGAATGTGGTAAACTCTTCACCCCTTCCGGTCCCGGAGGGGGTTCTCTGTTTCAGCTTGAGGTTTCATATGTCAGCAGTAATCAGCGACGCCTGGCGCCAGCGCTTTGGCGGGACGGCGCGTTTGTATGGTGAAAAAGCGCTGCAGTGGTTTGCCGATGCGCATATCTGCGTGGTCGGCATTGGTGGCGTTGGCTCGTGGGTCGCCGAAGCGCTGGCGCGCACCGGAATTGGCGCCATCACGCTGATTGATATGGATGATGTCTGCGTCACCAACACCAACCGGCAGATCCACGCCCTGCGCGATACCGTTGGTGAAGCGAAAGCGGAAGTGATGGCCGCGCGCATTCGCGATATCAACCCGGAGTGCCGTGTCACGGTGATCGACGATTTCGTCACCGCTGATAATGTGGCGCAGCTGATGAGCACCTCGTTCAGCTATGTGATTGACGCTATTGATAGCGTGCGGCCAAAAGCGGCGCTGATTGCCTATTGCCGGCGCAATAAGATCCCGCTGGTAACCACCGGCGGCGCGGGCGGGCAGATCGATCCGACGCAGATCCAGGTGAGCGATCTGGCGAAAACCATTCAGGATCCGCTGGCAGCGAAGCTGCGCGAGCGGCTGAAGAGCGATTTCGGCGTGGTGAAAAACAGCAAAGGCAAACTCGGTATCGACTGCGTCTTCTCAACCGAAGCGCTGGTCTACCCGCAGGCGGATGGTTCGGTGTGTGCGATGAAAAGCAGCGCAGAAGGGCCAAAAAGGATGGATTGCGCCGCCGGGTTTGGTGCGGCAACGATGGTGACCGCCACCTTTGGCTTTGTCGCGGTCTCCCATGCGTTAAAAAAACTGATGGCGAAAGCAGAGCGTCAGGCCAGCGCCTGACGAGCCTGCTCCTGCACGGCGGCCGCCAGCGCCGCCAGCCCCTGGCTGCGCGAAGCGCTCAGCTGATTGCGCAGCCCTAACTCATCAAACAGCACCAGCGGATCGTTCTCTGTGAGCGTCTGAGGGCGTTTGCCCTCCACCGCCGTCAGCAAGACCGCTAACAAACCGCGCACGATGCGCCCTTCGCTGTCGCCAAAGAAGTGCAGCGTGCCGTCGGGCAGACGCGTTGAGCCGAGCCAGACGCGGTTTTCGCAGCCGGGGATCTCCTGCGCCTGCGCTTTTATCTCGTCCGTTGCGGCAGGCAACTGCTTGCCGAGCATAATCAGCTGGCGGTACTTCTCTTCCCACGCGTTGAGCGCGCCAAAGGTCTGGCGCAGTGTCTCTTCAGTGACCACGGTGCCGAACGGATGTCCGGCGAATGCAGGGCTTGTCATCAATCCACCAATAGTTCCAGAGCACGGTCGACGGCGCTGACCAGCGCATCGACATCCTGTTGAGTATTATAGGGCGCAAATGAGGCGCGTAGCGTGCCATTGACGCCAAGCGCGGCGAGCAGCGGCTGGGCGCAGTGCTGGCCCGCGCGCAGAGCGATGCCGTAACCCGCCAGCAGCGTCACCATATCGCTGTGATGCACGCCGTCAAACGTGAAGGCCAGCAGGCTGGAGTCCTGGCAGCGGAATGAGCGGAAACCGGGGCGCTGTGCCAGCTGCTCCTCCGCCAGCGTTGCCAGCCCGCGGCTGTAGCGTTCAGCCTGCGCAATATCAATTCCGTTCAGCCACTCCAGCGCGGCGCTTAAGCCAATCACCCCCGCCACGTTAGGCGTACCCGCTTCCAGCTTATAAGGCACCGGCTGCGTGGTGAAACCCGCAAAGGTCACTTCGCTGATCATCTTGCCGCCGCCGAGCCATGGCGTCATCGCCTCCAGCAGCTCCGCTTTGCCATACAGCGCGCCAATGCCGTTCGGACCATAGAGTTTATGGCCGGAGAAGGCGTAAAAATCGATATCCAGCTGCTGCACGTCGGCAGGAAAATGGACCACGCCCTGTGCGCCATCGACCATCACCACCATGCCGGCCTGATGGGCAAGCGTAATGGCGCGGGCGAGATCCGGGCAGCCACCAGTGACGTTGGACATCTGTCCCAGCGCCAGAATCCGGCTGCGGGAGGTGATAAGGGCAGGGAGATGGTTAAGATCCGGCAGGCGATCGTCCGCCAGCGGCAGTTTCACCACTTTTGCGCCGGTCTGCTCCGCGACCATCAGCCACGGCACCAGGTTGGCGTGGTGCTCCGCCTCGCTGACAATGATCTCATCGCCAGGTTGTAAGCGCGGGCGGGCATAGCACTGGGCAACCATATTGATCGCCTCGGTGGTGCCGCGCGTCCAGACAATATTTTTGCCGGAAGGGGCGTTGAGCAGCGTGGCGACCTGGTCGCGTGCGGCTTCGTAACGGGCGGTGAGCTGCTGTGCTTCGGCAAACTGGCTGCGGTGGACATTGCCAGCGCTCAGGCTGTAGAACTGCTGCGTAGCGTCAATTACCGTCTGCGGTTTCAGCGCGGTCGCGGCGCTGTCGAGGTAGACACCCGCGTCGGCCAGCGCCGGAAACTGGGCGCGAAACTGCGAAGGATTAAATGCGTTCATACTTATCCTCATCTGTAGGCCGACGATGGTCGCGCACTTTTTTTCCGTGGGCAAGGGGATTGATAACCATCGGAATTATCTGTTTGTACTGGCGGAACTGCGTAAGCAGGTTATGCTGATAAGTGTAAGTAACGTGTTTGAGACTCTTCCAGTAAGAGTATTTCACAGCATTAATTGCCAGAATAAATCAAGGAGAAGAAGATGAAGAAGACTGCCGCAATTATTTCTGCTTGTACTTTAGCTTTCGCCCTGAGCGCCTGTTCCAGCCCGAACTACGCGTTGCACACCAACGATGGCCGTACAATCATTTCCGAAGGCAAGCCGAAAACTGACGACCAGACAGGAATG
Source organism: Kosakonia sp. Marseille-Q7440 (assembly GCF_965119485.1). Classification (NCBI taxonomy): domain Bacteria; kingdom Pseudomonadati; phylum Pseudomonadota; class Gammaproteobacteria; order Enterobacterales; family Enterobacteriaceae; genus Kosakonia; species Kosakonia sp. Marseille-Q7440. The sequence continues at coordinate 1,065,149 of NZ_CBCPLT010000002.1, forward strand.
ATTTCCTACAAAGACGCGAACGGTAATGAGCAGCAGATTAACCGTTCTGACGTGAAAGAGATGGTTGCTCTGGAGAAATAATCCCGGGCGCCAGGCAAAAAAAAGCACCGCAATTTGCGGTGCTACATTAATCACTATGGACAGACAGGGTAAATGTACAGGAAGTGAAAAAGGGGTAGCGTCGCTACCGGGGTCTGAAATGCAGACCAAATTGCAAACACAACAACACAACATCACAACCGTAAGCCAAAAGCCCTTCAGAATCTCAATTCCAAAACACTTTTCGTTCCGGCTTCAGGAAGTGGCGCCACTATAGGTATTTGCTGGTGCAACCTCAACGGACAATTTATAATGGCTCAGATAAAAAAAACTAATAGGTTAACTACTGTTTCCTGTTTGTTAAATTCAGTTTACTTCTAAGCCTGATAAACCATGTCCAAGCGATTACCACCTCTTAATGCATTACGTGTTTTTGATGCCGCTGCCCGCCATTTAAGTTTCACCCGCGCGGCCGATGAGCTATTTGTGACGCAGGCCGCAGTAAGCCACCAAATCAAGTCTCTCGAGGATTTTCTCGGCCTGAAACTCTTTCGCCGCCGCAACCGTTCGCTGCTGTTAACGGAGGAGGGGCAGAGTTATTTTCAGGATATCAAAGAGATATTTTCCCAGCTCAATGAAGCCACCCGCAAATTGCAGGCGCGCAGCGCCAAGGGCGCGCTCACCGTCAGCTTGCTGCCCAGTTTCGCTATTCAGTGGCTGGTGCCAAGACTCTCCAGCTTTAACTCAGCTTATCCGGGAATCGACGTGCGTATCCAGGCGGTCGACCGCGAAGAGGACAAGCTCGCCGACGATGTCGACGTAGCGATCTTCTACGGTCGCGGCAACTGGCCGGGGCTGCGCGTGGAAAAACTCTATGCCGAATATCTGCTCCCGGTCTGCTCGCCGCTGCTGCTGACCGGCGAGAAAGCGCTAAAGACGCCGGACGATCTGGCTCGCCATACCCTTTTACATGATGCTTCGCGCCGCGACTGGCAAACCTATACCCGTCAGTTAGGCGTTAACCTCAATGTTCAGCAGGGGCCGATCTTCAGCCACAGCTCAATGGTGTTACAGGCGGCGATCCACGGTCAGGGCGTGGCGCTGGCAAACAATGTGATGGCGCAATCGGAGATCGAAGCGGGTCGTCTGGTCTGCCCGTTTAATGATGTGCTGGTGAGTAAAAATGCTTTTTATCTGGTTTGTCATGACAGCCAGGCAGAACTGGGTAAAATAGCGGCCTTTCGTCAGTGGATCCTGGCCAAAGCGGCAAGCGAGCAGGAAAAATTCCGTTTCCGCTACGAACAATAATTCGCGCGCGCAGGGCGCGTATGACTCTTGGGGAAGTAACATGACCAGCCGTTTTATGCTGATTTTTGCCGCAATAAGCGGTTTTATCTTTGTCGCGTTGGGCGCATTCGGCGCGCACGTGTTAAGCAAGTCACTCGGCGTCACCGAGATGAGCTGGATCCAGACCGGCCTTGAGTATCAGGCGTTCCACACCTTAGCGGTGTTCGGTCTTGCGGTGGCGATGCAGCGCCGCATCAGCATCTGGTTTTACTGGAGCAGCGTGTTCCTGGCACTCGGCACCGTGCTGTTCAGCGGTAGCCTCTATTGCCTCGCGCTCTCCCATTTACGCCTGTGGGCGTTTGTTACCCCGGTCGGCGGCGTCTGCTTCTTAATCGGCTGGGCATTAATGTTAATTGGCGCAATTCGTCTGAAACGTAGGGGCGTTGTTCATGAATAAAGTGGTATTGCTGTGCCGCCCGGGTTTTGATAAAGAGTGCGCAGCCGAAATTACCGATAAAGCCGGACGCCAGAACGTGTTCGGTTTCGCCCGCGTCAAAGAGAACGCGGGCTATGTCATTTTTGAGTGCTATCAGCAAGAGGATGCCGACAAACTGGCGCGCGAGCTGCCGTTCAGCTCGCTGATTTTTGCCCGCCAGATGTTTGTCGTCGGGGAACTGCTGCGCGACCTGCCGCCGGACGATCGCATTACGCCGATCGTTGGCATGTTGCAGGGCGTGGTGGAGAAGGGCGGCGATCTGCGCGTTGAAGTGGCCGACACCAACGAAAGCAAAGAGCTGATGAAGTTCTGCCGCAAGTTCACCGTGCCGCTGCGCGGTGCGCTGCGTGAAGCGGGCATTCTTGCGCGCAGCGACTCGGCGAGCCGCCCGGTGGTGCATATCTTCTTTATTGCACCAGGCTGCTGCTACACCGGCTACTCCTACTCATACAACAACTCACCTTTCTATATGGGCATTCCGCGCCTGAAGTTCCCGTCCGATGCGCCGAGCCGCTCGACGCTGAAGCTGGAAGAGGCGTTTCACGTCTTTATTCCTGCCGATGAGTGGGACGAACGCCTGGCGAACGGCATGTATGCCGTTGATCTTGGGGCCTGCCCCGGCGGCTGGACCTACCAACTGGTGAAGCGCAACATGTGGGTCTCGTCCGTGGATAACGGTCCGATGGCGCAGAGCCTGATGGACACCGGCCAGGTGACCTGGCTGCGCGAAGATGGTTTCCGCTATCGTCCGACGCGCAGCAACATCTCCTGGATGGTGTGCGATATGGTCGAGAAACCGGCAAAAGTGGCGGCGCTGATGGCGCAGTGGCTGACGGAAGGGTGGTGTCGTGAAACCATCTTTAACCTCAAGTTGCCGATGAAAAAGCGCTATGAAGAGGTTTCCAACAATCTCGCCTATATTCAGCAGCAGCTGGATGAGCACGGCATCGCCGCGCAGATCCAGGCGCGTCAGCTCTATCACGATCGTGAAGAGGTGACGGTTCATATTCGCAGAATGTGGGCGGCAGTGGGTGGGCGCAGGGACGAGCGTTAATCCTTCTAAACGGAGCGGTGCTCAAAACTTCGCGTACTGTATGTTGCGCACTGCCCCTGTTCAGATAGCCTGCAACTAAAACCTGCAGGCTTATTTTTTATTTCCCGCCCTGGCTAACTCTTTGACCAGCGGCAGCATAATCCGCATTACATCGCGGCTGCGGTGTTCAATTCGCCCCGGTAGCGCCTTATCGATATAGAGCTGGTTATCAAGCCGCGCGCGGTGATAGCTCACGCCATCCGGAAACGCCTTCGACTTTGCCCTTTGCTGAGTGCCATCTTTATTGCCCAGAGACCAGTTGGCGGCTTCCACCGACAGCACCGGAATCATCGCGTTATCAAACACCTGCGCATCATGGCAGCAGGCGCTGCGCTTCTCCGCACTCGCCGGGGCGCTTAACGCCTGAATGCCGTGCGAGCGGGCAATCGCCAGCGCACGGTCGCGCGTCAGTTTGCGCACCGAGGCCGGGGTATTTTTGCCGCTGGTAAAATAGAGTTTGTCGCCAACGATCAGGTTATTGAGGTTAATCACCAGCAGGGTGTTTTTGCGCTCTTTCTCGCTCATGCGATCGAGAAAGCTCTCTGCGCCAAGCTGACCCTCCTCTTCGCCGCTGGTGGCGACAAAGCGCACGGTGTACTCCGTCGGCGTCGTTTTTAGCGCCTGCGCCAGTTCAAGCATTACGCCAAGTGCCGCGGCATTGTCATCAATGCCCTGCAACGTTAAGCCACCCAGATTATTGTCGACGTCGGCATCGCTTTGCGGCGCGTAGGTATCAAGATGCGCCATCACGATAATCTGCTGCGGCACGCGCCCTTCATGGGCGGCGATCACCGAACTGCCGGTCACATTCTGCCAGCTCTGCTGATTATCTTTAGTGCTGTAGCGGTAGCGGGTTTTGAACTTACGGATATCGCTCTGATAACCCATCTGGGAAAATTGCTGCTGGAGATAGTCCGCGCTGAGCATTTCGGCCGGCGTGCCGGTCATGCGGCCGGGAAAGAGGCTGGCGATATGTCGCGCCTGTTCATTTGCCATGTCACCGGGTTGGGAAGAGCGGGCAGCAACCGGAAGGATAAAGCATACGCCGAGCGCCAGGGCAGCGGTACGGAGGCGCAATGCGGAAAACATAGTGAGTCCTTTATGCAGCAAGATTTTAAACGGGCTTAGTATGAAACTGTGACGGAGTTTGCACAATTTCATTTGTTGTTAACCATGCGAAAAATCTCACCTTAAGCACTTTTTGGTATGAGCTTTCCCATCTCTTTATTCTTTTGCGGAACTACTCATTCCAATTCGTAATTTCATTCGTTCTAACGCGCCCCCTATAGTCCCCCTATTGCTGGCTGTGAGTGAGTTACAACGTTGTGGATTACCTGCCTCTGTTTGCTGCTGTAAAAGACCGCCCTGTTTTAGTGATTGGCGGCGGTGAAATTGCCGCGCGCAAAATCACCTTTTTGCGCCGTGCGGGCGCGCACGTACAGATAGTGGCCAGACGACTCGATCCGCAACTGCAACAGCTTGCCGATGAGCAGGCCGTTCACTGGATAGCTACGGAGTTTGATGAGTCGCAGCTTGATGCAGTGTTTCTGGTGATCGCTGCAACTAACGATTCCGCGCTTAATCGCCGGGTCTTCGACGCTGCCAATGCGCGCCATCGGCTGGTTAACGTGGTGGACGATCAGCCGCTCTGCTCCTTTATTTTCCCCTCTATTGTTGACCGTTCGCCGCTGATCGTCGCCATCTCCTCCGGCGGCAATGCACCGGTGCTGGCGCGTCTGCTGCGTGAAAAGATTGAGGCGCTGCTGCCGGGGAATCTCGGGCGGATGGCGGCGGTGGCCGGGCGCTGGCGCACGCGCATCAAAGCGTTTCGCCGCACCACGGACGATCGCCGTCGCTTCTGGGAGAGCGCCTTTCGCGGGCGTTTCGCCAGCCTGATGGCAGCGGGCGATGAGCCTGCGGCAGAGCGGGCGCTGGAAGCGGAGTTACAACATCCGGGATCGGCTAGCGGCGAGATTATCCTCGTCGGAGCCGGGCCGGGCGATGCGGGCTTGCTAACCCTGCGCGGTTTGCAGGTGATCCAGCAGGCCGATGTGGTCTTTTACGACCATCTGGTGAGCGATGCGGTGCTGGAGTTAACCCGCCGCGACGCGGAGAAGATCTGCGTTGGTAAACGGGCGGGCGTGCATGCCGTGCCGCAGCACGAAACCAATCGCATGCTTGTAGAAGCGGCGCAGGAGGGGAAAACCGTCGTGCGCCTGAAAGGTGGCGATCCCTTTATCTTTGGTCGCGGCGGTGAAGAGCTACAGGCGGCGGCTGAAGCGGGTATCCCGTTCCAGGTGGTGCCGGGCGTTACTGCGGCATCGGGCGCGACGGCGTATGCCGGTATTCCGCTGACGCACCGGGATTTCGCCCAGAGCGTCACCTTCGTTACCGGCCACTACAAAGCCGACAGCGCGCCGTTCGACTGGTTGCAGCTGGCGCAAAGCCGCCAGACGCTGGCGATCTATATGGGCACCATGAAAGCGGCCGAGATCAGCGCACAGCTGATTGCCCACGGCCGCGAGCGCACCACGCCGGTGGCGGTGATCTCCCGCGGCACGCGCGCCGATCAACAGATTACTACCGGCACATTAGAACAACTTGAGGAACTGGCTACAGGCGCGCCGATGCCCGCCCTGTTAGTGGTGGGTGAAGTGGTTGCGCTTCATCGCGAACTGGCCTGGTTCCAGCAAACGACAGCTACGGCGGCGTTTGACGCTTCCGTGATTAATCTGGCTTAAGGAAGGGATATGGACGAAAAACGACTCACTCACCTGCGACAACTGGAGGCGGAAAGCATCCATATCATTCGCGAAGTGGCCGCCGAGTTTGCCAATCCGGTGATGATGTACTCCATCGGCAAAGACTCCAGCGTGATGCTGCACCTGGCGCGTAAAGCCTTCTATCCGGGCACGCTGCCGTTTCCACTGCTGCATGTCGATACCGGCTGGAAATTCCGCGAGATGTATGAATTCCGCGACCGTACCGCCAAAGCCTACGGCTGTGAACTGCTGGTGCATAAAAACCCGGAAGGGGTGGCGATGGGTATCAACCCGTTCGTGCACGGCAGTGCGAAACATACTGACATTATGAAAACCGAAGGGCTGAAGCAGGCGCTGAACAAGTATGGTTTTGACGCCGCATTTGGCGGCGCGCGCCGTGATGAAGAGAAGTCGCGCGCTAAAGAGCGAATCTACTCCTTCCGCGACCGTTTTCACCGCTGGGATCCGAAAAACCAGCGTCCGGAGCTGTGGCATAACTACAACGGCCAGATCAACAAAGGCGAAAGCATCCGCGTTTTCCCGCTCTCCAACTGGACCGAGCTGGATATCTGGCAGTACATCTTCCTGGAAAATATTGAGATCGTGCCGCTCTATCTGGCCGCCGAGCGACCGGTACTGGAGCGCGACGGCATGCTGATGATGATCGACGATGACCGCATCGATCTGCAGCCGGGTGAAGTGATTGAAAAACGCATGGTGCGCTTCCGTACCCTCGGCTGCTGGCCGCTGACCGGCGCGGTGGAGTCCCACGCCCAGACGCTGCCGGAGATCATCGAAGAGATGCTGATCTCGACCACCAGCGAGCGCCAGGGGCGCGTGATCGACCGCGATCAGGCCGGCTCGATGGAGCTGAAAAAACGCCAGGGTTATTTCTAAGGAGCCGCCATGAACACCACTATTGCACAACAAATTGCGGATGAAGGCGGCGTTGAAGCGTACCTGCATGCCCAGCAACACAAAAGCCTGCTGCGTTTTCTTACCTGCGGCAGCGTCGATGACGGCAAGAGCACGCTGATCGGCCGCCTGCTGCACGACACTCGCCAGATCTACGAAGATCAGCTCTCAACGCTGCACAATGACAGCAAACGCCACGGCACCCAGGGCGAGAAACTCGATCTTGCGCTGCTGGTGGATGGCCTGCAGGCCGAGCGCGAGCAGGGCATTACCATTGACGTGGCGTATCGTTACTTCTCCACCGAGAAGCGCAAATTTATTATTGCCGACACGCCGGGGCATGAGCAGTACACCCGCAATATGGCGACCGGTGCCTCCACCTGCGATCTGGCGATCCTGCTGATCGATGCGCGCAAAGGCGTGCTGGATCAGACCCGCCGCCACAGCTTTATCTCTACGCTGCTTGGCATCAAACACCTGGTGGTGGCGGTGAACAAGATGGATCTGGTGGAGTTCAGCGAAGCGACCTTCGATTCTATTCGCCAGGATTACCTCACCTTTGCCGAACAGTTGCCGGGCGATCTCGATATTCGCTTTGTGCCGCTCTCGGCGCTGGAGGGCGACAACGTTGCCAGCCAGAGCGACAAAATGGCGTGGTACAGCGGCCCGACGCTGCTGGAGATGCTCGAAACCGTTGAAATCAAACGCGTGGTAGAGAGCCAGCCGATGCGCTTCCCGGTGCAGTATGTTAACCGCCCGAACCTCGATTTTCGCGGTTTCTCCGGTACGCTGGCCTCCGGCGTGGTCAAGGTCGGGCAGCGCATCAAAGTGCTGCCGTCGGGCGTGGAGTCAACCATCGCGCGTATCGTCACCTTTGATGGCGATCTGCAGGAAGCGGGCGCGGGCGAAGCGATTACCCTCGTGCTGAAAGATGAGATTGATATCAGCCGCGGCGATCTGATCCTCGACGCGCAGGAAACACTGCCGTCGGTGCAGCGCGCCTCGCTCGATGTGGTGTGGATGGCGGAGCAGCCGTTGCAGGCGGGCCAAAGTTTTGAGGTCAAAGTGGCGGGCAAGAAAACCCGCGTGCGCATCGACGCTGTGCAGTACCAGGTGGATATCAACAACCTGACCCAGCGCGAAGTGGAAAATCTGCCGCTGAACGGTATCGGGCTGGTCGACGTCACCTTTGATGAGCCGCTGACCCTCGACCCTTATCAGCAGAACCCGGTGACCGGCGGGATGATCTTTATCGATCGCCTGAGCAACGTCACCGTTGGCGCGGGCATGGTGCGTGAAGTGCACACCGATGCGCAGGTTGTACCATCGGAATTCAGCGCTTTTGAACTGGAGCTGAACCAGCTGGTGCGTAAGCACTTCCCGCACTGGGGCGCGCGCGATCTGCTGGGAGGCAAATAATGGCGCAGCATGACGAAAACGTCGTCTGGCATGCCCATCCAGTGACGCCGCAGCAGCGTGAGCAGCTCCACGGCCATCGTGGGGTTGTGCTCTGGTTTACCGGGCTTTCCGGCTCCGGTAAATCGACCGTGGCGGGGGCGCTGGAAGAGGCGCTGCACCAGGCGGGCGTCAGCACCTATCTGCTTGATGGCGATAACGTGCGCCACGGTCTGTGCAGCGATTTAGGCTTTAGCGATGCGGATCGTAAAGAGAATATTCGCCGGGTCGGAGAAGTGGCGAAGCTGATGGTCGAATCGGGGCTGGTGGTGTTGACCGCCTTTATCTCGCCCCATCGCGCCGAGCGGCAGATGGTGCGTGAACGCCTCGGCGAGGGGCGTTTCATTGAGGTGTTTGTCGATACGCCACTGGCGATTTGCGAAGCGCGCGATCCGAAGGGGTTGTACAAGAAAGCGCGCGCCGGTGAGCTGCGTAATTTCACCGGCATTGATTCGGTGTATGAAGCGCCGGAAGCGCCGGAAGTGCACCTCGATGGCGAACAATTGGTAACAAATTTGGTCAGCCAATTATTAGACCTGCTGCGGCAGGGAGATATTATCAGATCCTGAGACGGTACTGGCGATACACCCACTCTTCAGGCTTTAGCGAGTTTGCTTTTCGCGCCGTCTGAACAGGTGTGTATCGCGTTTACCGGTCGTGCAGGCAACAGGATCAGATATGCGTAACAGTCACAACATTACCCTCCCGCGGTCATCGTCTCTTCCCCCGACCGCCGACGAACCCACATGGTCGCTTCCGGGTGCCATTGTGGGCTTTGTCGCATGGCTGCTGGCGCTGGCAATCCCTTTTCTTTTATACGGCTCCAATACGCTCTTTTTTCTCCTCTATACCTGGCCCTTTTTTCTCGCCCTGATGCCGGTCTCGGTGGTGGTGGGAATTGCCCTGCATTCGCTGCTCGACGGTAGGCTGCGCTACAGCTGTGTGGCGACGCTGCTCAGCGTGGCGGCGATGTTCGGCCTCCTTTTCCTCTGGCTGGTGGGCTAAGGCGCGCCATACTTCAAGGTGTAACGCCTGTTAAGGCAATGTGTCCGGGTTCGGATTGCTCAACATTTATGATAAAGTCTGGCGCTTGCGCGGTATCACCCGGCCCCGAAGTGGAGTCTGACGAAAAGTTATGGGATGATGATGCCGTTTTTCAGGGGGCAGGATGGGTAAATTAACGCTGCTTTTGCTGGCTTTGCTGGTCTGGCTGCAATACTCGCTGTGGTTCGGCAAAAATGGTCTGCACGACTACGGCCGCGTCAGCGAAGATGTGGCGGCTCAGCAGGCGACAAACGCAAAACTAAAAGCGCGCAACGATCAGCTGTTTGCCGAAATTGACGATCTCAATGGCGGCCAGGAAGCGATCGAGGAGCGTGCTCGCAATGAGCTGACCATGACGAAACCGGGCGAAACCTTCTATCGTCTGGTGCCGGACGCGTCAAAGCGCGCGGCAGGCTCAGCGCAGAACACACAAAACACGCAGAATACGCAAACTAGACCATAAACAGTCCCGGGTTAACGAATGGCAACACTCATTCCGGACGTCTGTGCCGTGGTGCCGGCCGCCGGATTCGGCCGCCGCATGCAAACGGAATGTCCAAAGCAGTATCTCTCCATCGGCGATAAAACCATCCTTGAGCACGCGGTCGCCGCGCTGCTCGCCCACCCGTGCGTCAGCCGGGTGATTATTGCCGTCAGCGCGGGCGATGAACGCTTCGCGCAGCTTCCTCTGGCCAACCATCCACAGATTACTGTGGTCAACGGCGGCGCGGAACGTGCCGACTCGGTGCTGGCGGGGCTGAAAGCCGCTGCCGGTGCGCCGTGGGTGCTGGTGCATGACGCCGCGCGCCCCTGCCTGCACCAGGACGATCTCAACCGGCTGCTCGCCCTGCGTGAGACCAGTCGGGTAGGGGGGATCCTCGCCGCGCCGGTGCGCGACACCATGAAACGCGCCGAGCCGGGAAAAAGTGCTATCGCTCACACCGTCGAGCGCAATGATCTCTGGCACGCCCTGACGCCGCAGTTTTTCCCGCTGGCGTTACTCCACGACTGCTTAACCCGCGCGTTAGATGAAGGCGCTACCATCACCGATGAAGCCTCGGCGCTGGAGTATTGCGGCTATCATCCCGAGCTGGTCGCCGGGCGTGCGGATAATATTAAAGTGACCCGACCCGAAGATTTACGACTCGCAGAATTTTATCTGACCCATGCAGACCTTCAGGAGAAAGCATAATGCGCATTGGACACGGTTTTGACGTACACGCCTTTGGCGGCGCTGGCCCGATTATTATTGGCGGCGTGCGCATTCCCTACGAAAAGGGGCTGCTGGCACACTCCGACGGCGATGTCGCCCTGCATGCGTTAACCGATGCGCTGCTCGGTGCGGCGGCGCTGGGGGATATTGGTAAACTCTTTCCGGACACCGATCCCGCTTTCAAAGGCGCGGACAGTCGCGAACTGCTGCGCGAAGCCTGGCGACGCATTCAGGCCAAAGGCTACACGCTTGGCAACGTGGATGTGACCATCATCGCCCAGGCACCGAAGATGTTGCCGCATATTCCGCAGATGCGCGTCTTTATCGCCGAAGATCTCGGTTGCCATATGGATGACGTCAACGTTAAAGCCACCACCACCGAGAAGCTCGGTTTCACCGGGCGCGGCGAAGGCATTGCTTGTGAAGCGGTGGCGCTGTTAGTGAAGGCGGCGAAATGACGGAATTTGATAATCTCACCTTCCTGCACGGCAAGCCTGGCGGCAATGGCATCCTGAAGGCCAGCCCGGAAGATTTCGTCGTGGTGGAGGATCTGGGCTTCGAGCCAGACGGCGAAGGTGAGCATATTCTGGTACGAATTCTGAAAAATGGCTGCAATACGCGTTTTGTTGCTGACGCTTTAGCGAAATTCCTTAAAATTCATGTGCGTGAAGTGAGCTTTGCCGGTCAGAAAGATAAGCATGCCGTTACGGAACAGTGGCTTTGTGCCCGCGTACCGGGTAATGGTATGCCGGATCTCAGCCAGTTCACGCTCGAAGGCTGCAAAGTGCTGGAGTATGCCCGCCATAAACGCAAACTGCGTCTCGGCGCGCTGAAAGGCAACGCCTTTACGCTGGTGCTGCGGGAAATAAGCAGCCGTGCAGAGGTTGAATCGCGCTTAAAGGCCATCGCGGAACAGGGCGTGCCCAACTATTTTGGCGCACAGCGTTTTGGCATCGGCGGCAGTAATCTGCAGGGCGCGCTGCGCTGGGCGCAAAGCGACGCGCCGGTTCGCGATCGTAACAAACGCAGTTTTTGGTTGTCCGCCGCGCGCAGCGCGTTGTTTAATCAGGTGGTCAGCGAGCGGCTGAAGAAACCAGACTTCAATCAAGTTGTTGTCGGCGATGCGCTACAATTAGCGGGTCGCGGCAGCTGGTTCGTGGCGACCAATGAGGAGCGCGACGAGTTACAGGCGCGCGTCGATGCGAAAGCACTGATGATCACCGCGCCGCTGCCGGGCCGCGGCGAGTGGGGAACACAAGACGCGGCGCTGGAGTTTGAGCAGCAAGCGATTGCTGATGCGCCAGAGTTACAGACGCTGCTGGTGAGAGAAAAAGTGGACGCTGCGCGCCGTGCGATGTTGCTCTATCCGCAGGCGCTCAGCTGGAACTGGTGGGATGACGCCACCGTCGAGGTACGTTTCTGGCTACCGGCGGGGAGTTTTGCCACCAGTGTGGTCAGGGAACTTATCAACACATCGGGTGATTATGCGAATATTGCTGAGTAACGATGACGGGATCCACGCGCCGGGTATCCAGACGCTGGCCCGTGCTCTTAGGGAGTTTGCCGACGTTCAGGTCGTGGCTCCCGATCGTAACCGCAGCGGTGCGTCTAATTCGCTGACGCTCGAATCTTCGCTTCGTACTTTTAACTTCGATAACGGCGACATCGCCGTGCAGATGGGCACGCCGACGGACTGCGTCTTTCTCGGCGTGAACGCATTAATGCGCCCGCGCCCGGATGTGGTGGTTTCAGGCATCAACGCCGGGCCGAACCTCGGCGATGATGTTATTTACTCCGGCACCGTTGCCGCCGCGATGGAGGGCCGCCACCTCGGCTTTCCGGCGTTAGCCGTCTCTCTTAATGGTCACACCCACTATGAAACCGCCGCTGCGGTCACCTGCGCGATCCTGCGTGGGCTGAGCCGCGAGCCGCTGCGCACCGGGCGCATTTTGAATATCAACGTGCCGGATCTGCCGCTAAGTGAGATCAAAGGCATTCGCGTGACGCGCTGCGGCAGCCGCCATCCTGCTGACCAGGTGATCCCGCAGCAGGATCCACGCGGCAACACCCTTTACTGGATTGGCCCGCCGGGGGAGAAGTGCGATGCCGGTCCCGATACCGACTTCGCCGCCGTTGATGAGGGTTATGTTTCCGTTACGCCGCTGCACGTGGATTTGACCGCCTACAGCGCGCAGGAGGTGGTATCAGGTTGGTTGGATCGCGCCGGGGTGAATACGCAATGGTAAGCAAACGCATCCAGGATCTTCTCAATCAGTTACGCGCGCAGGGCATCAAAGATGAACAGGTGCTTGAGGCGCTGTCGCGGGTGCCGCGCGAGAAATTTATCGACGAGGCGTTTGAACACAAAGCGTGGGAAAACGTCGCCCTGCCGATTGGTCAGGGGCAAACCATCTCCCAACCCTATATGGTCGCGCGCATGACCGAGCTGCTCGAGCTGACGCCCGATTCGCGCGTGCTGGAGATTGGCACCGGTTCCGGTTACCAGACGGCGATCCTCGCCCATCTGGTGCACCATGTCTGCTCCGTTGAACGGATTAAAGGGCTGCAATGGCAGGCGCGCCGCCGCCTCAAACAGCTCGATCTGCACAATGTCTCCACGCGTCACGGTGATGGCTGGCAAGGATGGCAAGCACGCTCGCCATTTGACGCTATTATTGTGACAGCCGCTCCGCCTGAAATTCCCGCCGCGCTAATGTCGCAGCTGGATGACGGCGGCATTCTCGTTTTGCCCGTGGGCGACGAACTCCAGCAGTTGAAGCGGGTTCGTCGGCGGGGAAGCGAATTCATTATTGATACCGTTGAAGCCGTGCGCTTTGTTCCGCTTGTACGCGGTGAACTGGCCTGAGTTACAGATTTATCCTGGGTATTTCGGGCCATAACAGCGTATTGTGGGCAAATTTGCCGTCGACCTTCGCGGTTATCTTTAAGTCATTGGTAATTTACATAATATTGGGGGAAAAATGAGCGCGGGAAGCCCGAAATTCACCGTACGCCGTGTCGCGGCATTGTCACTGGTTTCGCTTTGGCTGGCAGGGTGTTCAAATTCCAACAATACTCCGGCACCGGTCAGCTCCGTAGGCGGAAGCGCCAGCGGCAGCGACAACTCAGGTATGCTCATTACGCCGCCGCCTGCCATGAGCACTAACGCACAGCCGCCGCAAATGCAGCAAGTTCAACCGGTACAGCCTGTTCAACCCGTGCAACCGGTGCAGCCAGTGCAGTCTCAACCTGTCCATGCGCAGCCGGTACAGACGGTAGATGGCCATATTGTCTATAACCGCAAGTACGGCAATATCCCGAAAGGGAGCTACACCGGCGGCAGCACCTATACCGTAAAACGCGGCGATACCCTCTTCTATATTGCCTGGATCACCGGCAACGATTTCCGTGACCTGGCACAGCGCAACAACGTGGCTGCGCCGTATGGTTTGAACGTCGGGCAGACGTTGCAGGTAGGAAATGCATCTGGTACACCTATCACAGGCGGAAATGCAATAACGCAGGCTGATGCATCGGAACAAGGAATAGTCTCAAAAACTGCGCAAAATTCAACCGCGGTGGTTGCTTCGAAACCGACAATTACGTATTCTGAGACTTCAGGTGAACAAAGTGCTAATAAAATGTTGCCGAACAACAAGCCTGCGACACCTGTCACAGCGCCTGTTACGGCACCTTCCGTTAGTACAACAACCGAACCGACTGTCAGCAGTACAACAACCAGCTCGCCGATTTCAACCTGGCGCTGGCCGACTGAAGGCAACGTTATCGATAACTTCTCTGCCACCGAGGGTGGTAACAAGGGTGTCGATATCGCAGGCAGTAAAGGACAGGCTATCATCGCGACCGCAGATGGACGCGTAGTATATGCCGGTAACGCACTGCGCGGTTACGGTAATCTTATCATCATAAAACACAACGATGATTACCTGAGTGCCTACGCCCATAACGACACAATGCTGGTCCGGGAACAACAAGAAGTGAAGGCGGGGCAAAAAATAGCGACTATGGGTAGCACCGGAACCAGCTCTACACGCTTGCATTTTGAAATTCGTTACAAGGGGAAATCCGTAAACCCGCTGCGTTATTTGCCGCAGCGATAAATCGGTGCAAAGCAGGTGAGGTCATTCTCACTTATTCCGTTGCAGTGAGCGCTAATGCCGCTGCAGCGGAGGTAAATGAGAATGCGTCAGGTGTTTTGCCCAGGGATCACGGGTAGGAGCCACTTTATGAGTCAGAATACGCTGAAAGTTCATGATCTAAATGAAGACGCGGAATTTGATGAGAACGGAACAGAGGCTTTTGACGAAAAAGTCTTGGTAGAAGAGGAACCCAGTGATAATGACCTGGCTGAAGAAGAGCTGTTATCGCAGGGTGCAACACAGCGTGTTTTAGACGCGACTCAGCTTTATCTTGGGGAAATTGGGTACTCCCCGCTTTTGACGGCCGAAGAAGAAGTTTATTTTGCACGCCGTGCATTACGAGGTGATGTTGCCTCCCGCCGTCGCATGATCGAGAGTAACCTGCGTCTGGTGGTGAAGATTGCCCGTCGATACAGCAATCGTGGTCTGGCTCTGCTGGATCTGATTGAAGAGGGCAACCTGGGGCTGATCCGCGCCGTTGAAAAATTTGACCCAGAACGTGGGTTCCGTTTCTCAACTTACGCGACCTGGTGGATTCGTCAGACCATCGAGCGGGCTATCATGAACCAAACCCGCACCATTCGTCTGCCGATTCACATCGTCAAAGAGCTGAACGTCTATCTGCGTACCGCGCGTGAGTTGTCCCATAAACTGGACCACGAACCGAGCGCAGAAGAGATTGCTGAACAGTTAGATAAACCTGTTGATGATGTCAGCCGTATGCTGCGTCTCAATGAGCGCATTACCTCAGTTGATACGCCGCTGGGCGGTGATTCTGAAAAAGCGCTGCTGGACATCCTGGCCGATGAAAAAGACAACGGCCCGGAAGACACCACGCAAGACGATGATATGAAACAGAGCATCGTCAAATGGCTGTTCGAACTGAACGCCAAACAGCGTGAAGTGCTGGCACGTCGTTTCGGTCTGCTGGGTTATGAGGCTGCGACACTCGAAGATGTAGGCCGTGAAATTGGTCTCACTCGTGAACGTGTTCGCCAGATTCAGGTTGAAGGTCTGCGTCGTTTGCGCGAAATCCTGCAAACGCAAGGGCTGAATATCGAAGCGCTGTTCCGCGAATAAACACCCTTTCTCGTCAAAAAGGCCGGTCGTAAAGACTGGCCTTTTTTCTTTTCTGCTACTCAGCAAGCGCCGTTTCATGCAGATGCCGCCACATAAGCTTCCCACCATCGTTCTCAAACACCACCGTTGACCAGCGCTGATGCGCCGCCTGATCCGGCAATTGCTGCGTTTCACGGTAGCGCAGCACTGCGCCGCTTTCCCACTCTGCCAGTAATTCCATATCCTCAACGCGGATACTCAGCCCCGCGCGCGCCGCGCGCTGCGCCTGGAAAAAGTTGACCAGCGCAGGCTTATCCAGCGTCGCTCCGCCGGGGGTAATCATGGTGAACGCGTCACTAAAGCGCGCCATCAGCGCCGCGCAGTCGCCTTCGCCGCGCCCCAGCCACGCTTCAATGGCGATGTGGGCATCAATAATTTCCGTCGTATAAACCTTCATGGTTGCTCCTGTTTCAGCTGTTGCAGGGTGTATTGGTTATCAAGGTGCAGCGCGCCTAAAAGGGGGAAAAGCGTAATTATGGCAGCGAGGATAAATGTCCCGCGATAGGCGGCGAGGCTCGGCAGCACCTGTTGCAGCAGACCGAGAACAAACGCCAGCAGCGTGGCGCCAATAAAAAAGCTCAACTGGCGGTTAAGATTCCACAGCGCGCTGGCATCCGGCATCGCCTGATGGCTGATGGTAAGAAAAGCGCAGCTCTGCGCGGTGCTGCTGCACAGGCTTCCTCCCGCGCCCATCAGCGCGAAGCTGACGATAAGCACCGCCAGCGGCGTCGACGGAGTAACAAGCAGCAGCATCACAATGCCCACTGCCTGCAACAGAGCACCCATTATCACCAGCGGGCGCGGGCCGAGACGATTGAAATAGCGGCCGGTCACGGAAATCGCCAGCGCGGAGGCGAGCGACCACGGCACCATTAACGCGCCGGTCACCGCAGGCGTGAGCCCAACCATGCGCTGTAAATAGAACATCCCCACCACGCTGACGCCAATAAACATCCCCGGCACGCAGAGATAAATAAGCATGGCGAAGCGCAGCAGTGAGTTCTTCAGCAGGGAGAGATCGAGCAGCCGGCGCGAAACGGCGGGCTTTGCCTCCTCCTTCAGCCAGCACCCGGCCAGCAGCAGCGTCAGCAGTGCCAGCGGTAGCGTGACGAAGAAGATCCAGCGCCAGCCGAGCAGTTCCACCAGCAGACCACCGACCGCCGGAGAACAGGCGGGGGCGAGCAAGGCCACCAGCATCACCGCAGAGGAGATTTTCGCCCGTTCATGAGGTTTAAACTGCTGCCAGGCGAGGGCCTGGCCGACCGGGATCAGCAACCCGCCGCCTAACCCCTGCACTACGCGCCAGGCAATCAGGCTGCCCAGTGAGCCAGCAAAACCCGCCGCCAGCCCCGCCGCGCTGAAGAGTAACAGCGACAGCATAAAGAGCCGCCGCGCACCGATAAAGCGCGTCAGCAGTGCGCTGAAGAGGATCGCCACCGTCAACCCGGCGATATAACCATTGCTGACCCACGCCAGCGCGGAGACCGACGCGTGCAGGCTCGCTGACATCGCCGGGAACGCGACGCTGGCGATAAACATATTGATCAAGTCGAGAAAAAAGCCGAGCAGATAGACCACCGCGACTTTGTTGCGATACCTCATTTTTCCTCCTTCTGTGCGGAGCGCTACTGTAGCCGCTGGCAGAAAGGGGATAAACGGCGCGGGTGGCGATATACTGTCAAACCTGTTTTGACAATCACGAGAGAAGTGATGCTCAATTTGCAACGCGTCGCCATGTTTATCGCCGTCGTTGACACCGGCAGCTTTACCGCCGCGGCCGCAACGCTCGGGCAGACCAAGGCGGTGATCAGTTTTAATATCCGTCAGCTGGAGGATTCGCTGGGCGTGGCGCTGCTGTTACGCTCCACCCGCCGCTTAACGCTGACCGAGGCGGGGAGCCTCTTTTACCAGCGCGGCGTTGCGCTGCTACGGGATGCCGAAAATTTGCAGGATGAGGTGCAGGCAAACCATATCGGACTCAGCGGTGAGTTACGTATTACCACCACGCCGGAGTATGGCGCGCAGGTGGTGATCCCGGCGCTGGCGGCTTTCAGCGAGCGTCACCCGGCGCTGCGCATTCGCCACGTCTCTTCGTCCCATCATGCGGATCTGATTAGCGAGCGTTTCGATGTCGCTATTCGCCTCGGCACACTGGCCGACTCCCGCTATCACGCGGCGCTGATTTCACGCTTCGATATTCTTCCTGTTGCCGCGCCGCAGTGGCTCAGCCAGCACCCGATAACGACGCTGCACGCCCTGGCGCACGCGCCGTGGATTATTCATGAGCGGCTCGCTTCCCCGCTGCGCTGGCAGGTCACTGATGCGGCGGGCAGCAGTGAAACGCTGGAGATAAAGCAGCCCGCGCGTATCTTCGCCGACAGCGCGCAGGCGCTGATGTCGTTTGCCCTTGCCGGCTGTGGCGTGGCGCTGCTGCCAGCATGGCTGGTGCAAAACGCGCTGGCTGAAGGGCGGCTGGTGCATCTGTTGCCGGAGTGGAGGTTTGCGCCGCAGGGCGTTTACGCGGTGTATGCCGATACGCAGCATCTCTCTGCCAAAGTGCGCGCACTGGTCGATTTTTTGCGCCAGTGGGTGGCGCAGGAGGAGGTTGCCGGATGACATTAACGCCATCCGGCAGCGTTTGTTAGACGAGGTTTTTTAAGCGGTAGATCCACTCCAGCGCCTGGCGTGGTGTCAGGCTGTCCGGATCGAGATTCTCAAGCGCTTCCACCGCCGGGTTGGTCTCTTCCGCCGGAGCAAGCAGCGACATCTGCGTGCCGTCAATCTGTGTGCCCGCGGCACTCGGGGAGAGGCTCTCCAGCTCGCGCAGCTTGCCGCGCGCGCGCTTGATCACCTCTTTCGGCACGCCCGCCAGCGCCGCGACCGCAAGGCCGTAGCTCTTGCTCGCCGCGCCATCCTGCACGCTGTGCATAAAGGCGATGGTATCGCCATGCTCAATCGCGTCGAGGTGCACGTTCGCCACGCCCTCCATCTTCTCTGGCAGCTGCGTCAGCTCAAAGTAGTGGGTGGCAAATAGCGTCAGCGCTTTGATCTTATTCGCCAGATTCTCCGCACAGGCCCACGCCAGCGACAGGCCGTCATAGGTCGACGTCCCGCGGCCAATCTCATCCATCAGCACCAGGCTGTTCTCGGTGGCGTTATGCAGGATGTTGGCGGTTTCGGTCATCTCAACCATAAAGGTCGACCGCCCGCTCGCCAGATCGTCCGCCGCGCCAACGCGGGTGAAGATGCGGTCAATCGGGCCAATCTCCACCTTCTGCGCCGGAACATAGCTGCCGATATAGGCCAGCAGGGTAATCAGCGCGGTCTGGCGCATATAGGTACTTTTACCGCCCATATTCGGGCCGGTGATAATCAGCATCCGGCGCTGCGGCGACAGGTTCAGCGGGTTGGCGATAAACGGCTCTTTCAGCACCTGCTCTACCACCGGGTGACGCCCTTCGCTAATGCGGATGCCCGGCTTATCACTGAAGGTCGGGCAGCAGTAGTTCAGGGTGTCGGCGCGTTCAGCGAGGTTGATCAGCACATCCAGCTCCGCCAGCGCGGCGGCGCTCTGTTGCAGGTCGCCGAGGTGCGGCATCAGCAGGTCGAACAGCTCCTCATAGAGTTGCTTTTCCAGCGCCAGCGCTTTGCCTTTCGAGGTGAGTACCTTGTCTTCATACTCTTTCAGTTCAGGAATGATGTAGCGCTCGGCGTTTTTCAGCGTCTGGCGGCGCACATAGTGGATCGGTGCCAGGTGGCTCTGCCCACGGCTGATCTGGATAAAGTAGCCGTGCACCGCGTTATAGCCCACTTTCAGGGTGTCGAGCCCCAGGCGCTCGCGCTCGCGGATCTCCAGCCGGTCGAGATAATCCGTCGCGCCATCGGCGAGGCTGCGCCACTCATCCAGTTCAGCATGGTAGCCGGGGGCAATGACGCCGCCGTCGCGTACCAGCACTGGCGGGGCTTCAATAATGGCGCGCTCAAGCAGTTCGCGCAGTTCGCTGAACTCGCCCATTTTCTCACGCAGCGCCTGCACCGGTGCGCAGTCGACGTCAGCCAGCTGCGTGCGTAGCTCCGGCAGTTGCTGGAAGGCGTAGCGCATACGCGCCAGGTCACGCGGGCGGGCGGTACGCAGCGCCAGACGTGCCAGAATACGCTCCAGATCGCCCACCTGACGCAACACTGGTTGCAGCTCGGCGGCGCGATCTTGCAGCGCGCTGATGGTTTGTTGACGCTCGGTAAGCACTTTCGTGTCGCGCACCGGCATGTGCAGCCAGCGTTTCAGCATGCGGCTGCCCATCGGCGTGACGGTGCGGTCGAGCACCGAGGCCAGTGTGCTTTCAATCCCGCCTGCGAGGTTCTGGGTGATCTCCAGATTACGGCGCGTCGCGGCATCCATAATAATGGTGTCCTGCTGACGCTCCATAGTAATAGAGCGGATGTGGGGCAGGGCAGTACGTTGCGTATCTTTGACGTACTGCAACAGGCAGCCGGCGGCGCACAGGCCGCGCGCGGCGTTCTCAACGCCGAAACCAACCAAATCGCGGGTGCCAAACTGCATATTGAGCTGCTGGCGGGCGGTGTCAATTTCGAACTCCCACAGCGGGCGGCGGCGCAAACCGCGGCGGCCTTCAATCAGCGCGGTTTCCGCAAAATCTTCCGCATAGAGCAGTTCGGCAGGGTTGGTGCGTTGCAATTCAGCGGCCATGGTTTCGCGGTCGGCGGGTTCGCTGAGGCGAAAACGCCCGGAGCTAATATCCAGCGTGGCGTAGCCAAAGCCTTTGCTATCCTGCCAGATGGCAGCCAGCAGGTTATCCTGGCGCTCCTGCAGCAGCGCTTCATCGCTGATGGTGCCCGGCGTGACGATGCGTACGACCTTGCGCTCCACCGGCCCTTTGCTGGTGGCCGGATCGCCAATCTGCTCGCAAATCGCTACCGATTCGCCGAGGCTCACCAGTTTTGCCAGGTAGTTCTCCACCGCATGATGCGGCACGCCCGCCATCGGGATTGGCTCCCCGGCGGAGGCACCGCGTTTGGTCAGGGAGATATCCATCAGCTGCGACGCGCGTTTCGCATCGTCATAAAAGAGCTCATAGAAGTCGCCCATACGATAGAAAAGCAGAATGTCCGGATGCTGCGCTTTCAGCTTCAGGTATTGCTGCATCATTGGGGTGTGCGCGTCGAGATTGTCTGTCGTACTCATCAGTTAGTGATGTCCATCTTCTTGAAAAATAATGAGTCAGTGATGTTTGTTGTTCTCATCGCTTATCACTTTCCTCACCGAAACTCATGAATTTGCATCGCGGTTCATGAAGGCGTAGGGAGCATGATAACGGACTCTGTGGGGCAGGAAAACAAGCGTGCGAGAAGGTGTTATTGAAAGCGACAGGAATGATGAAGCCAGATGATCAGGATAAAGCTGATAACGGCGAAAATCGTGGTTTACATCCCTCCTGTAGCGCTGCCGGGGTAAACTCTTTTTTCTACCGTTACATAGCCCTCTGAGGGAGAGGCTCCCTCAGGTCAAAATCGGCCGCCTGGATTAGTCCATTGGTAGGCAGCAAGCGAAGCGTTGCGATTATTAAAAAGCCGTAACCACGCCATTGTCTCCCCCGCCGCTGGCTTTTGCGGCAGTGAGCCATTTATTTCATTAAACGGGGGAAGAGTTTCAGCCCGTTGAGATTATTAATTTCTCTTAACTGGTTCCCCGTATAGTTTTCATAATTATCCAGCTGATGGGCGAATGAAGTACTGACGGACGCAGGCGCATAAGGAAAATCGCTACCGTAAAGAATATGTCCCGGCTCAGCAAAGGCCAGCAGACTTTTCAAAGCGACGTGACTACTGGACAACGCAGTGTCGAAGTAAAACTTTTTCATCTCCCCAAGCATCTCATCTTTGCTGAGCGTCGGGTGCAGGCCGGGTAATAACTCAGCAAATCGATATGAAGCGTAAGGCAAAAATCCTCCCGCATGAGAAAGGATCACTTTGATATTTTGACAACGCTTCATTACACCTTCTACAACCATATGTATCGCAGTCCGGGTGGTGTCCATCGGATAATCAATGACGGGGCCGGGAATACCAGGTATTGATGCCATCGGTGGTTTGGCCGGGTGGATAAACACAACAGCAGAACGACGATTTAATTCATCCCATACAGAGTTGAATCGCTCGTCTCCTAAATATATTCCCTGATAGTTAGTCATCAGCACCACACCATCAGCATCTAAATGATCATAGGCATAATTAATTTCAGTCAGCGAGGTATTAATATCAGGCAATGGTAAGGTTATAAAATTACCAAAACGTCCAGGCATTTTCTGCACCAGAGCAGCAGTATATTCATTAACCTTTCTCGCCATATCAATCATGCTCTTACCATGCCATCCAGTAATACTGGGGGCAGTAAGAGAGAGAATTCCCGTGGCGATCTGATTATCGTCCATGAAATTAATAGCATCCTCTGGTGACCAGGCTGGACTTTTCCATCCGGATGGATCTCCGCCATGTTTGGCCAGTTCACCGGCCCAGAAAGGAGGGACCACGTGCTGATGAACATCAATACGATTTGAATAGGTCATAATATTTACCTTTTATGTCAGGAGGAAAATGGACTGCGTATTGAAATATATTAAGAGTGACATTTTAATCACTCAAATAGATTGATATTATCAAACAATAACTTTAAGTAATCGTTTGGTATTTGGAGAAAAGGCATGGAGCTCCGTCGTTTACGCTATTACGTTGCGCTCGTCGAAGAGAAACACTTTGGTAAAGCGGCTGAGAGATTGCATATTGTACAACCGGCATTAACCAAACAAATACATGCGCTTGAAGAACTTATTGGTACCACTTTATTAATCAGGAACAGTCGGCGGCTCTCTTTAACGAAAGCAGGTGAATTGTTTTACCATGAAGCCATAAAAACGCTAAGGCAGGCTGACTCTGCTGTGGAACTGGCTCAGAGGGCAGGGAAAGGATTAATCGGCGTGATCCGCATCGGCTACGTTGGTAATGCAGCACTTAGCGGCATGTTGTCGCATTATCTATTTCAATACCGCTTACATTATCCTGATGTGGAAGTTTATTTAGAAGAAATGTCCCCATGGGAAATTTGTGAAGCTATTCTGAATGAAGAACTTGATATATCATTCGCGACAGATTTTAATAATAATTTGTCTGAGCATTTAGTTGCACAAAACCTCATGTCATGGCACTGGGTAGTAGGGATGAGAAAAGACCATCCTCTGGCGGTGAATAAATATATTTCACGTGAGCAGCTAAAAGAACAGGCATTTGTCGTATATAGCGACGAAAGAAACGATAGTGTACAAATTAGTATTTTGCAACGATTGCTGGGTGCGACTCCTGTAATATCACGCCAGGCTAAAAATACAATAGCCACTCTGACGTTAACTGCTGCGGGATATGGTCTGGCATTATTGCCATGCACATTAGTCAACATCAAAATGGCCGGGATGACATGTCGGGAAATAATTGATTTTCCGGACCGAATGACAATGGAATTGTTTTATAGAAAAAATGAATCCAACCCCGTGGTAAATTCATTTTTACGGGTCGCGTCAGATATGGATATTTCTTTTCTTAATGAAAATTCATAGGTTATGTAAAAGGTATTAAAGTTTCTGTTTTACCATCCTGATTTTTAAGAAGTAAGGGGACTCGGGAATAAGACCGCGTTATTCTGTGCCCTCTCATTTTTAGTTGTGCCATTCTGCGTGATGCAGTTCAATATTAATGATCGTTATGAAATAATTTATTGATTAACGTCTGAGTAAGGACGTTTTTTTATTGTGACAATGTATAAAAAATTTAGTTATAAAACATGAAATGCGTAATAAATTATTTACGCTACTATCCTTTCGGGTTGGCAAAAAATAAGTTAACGCTTTACATTGAGTTTATTATGTGATTTTGGCTGTTTATTTTCAGTGACTTACGAATTTTTTGCAAACGAAAGTCTTCTCTCTGTCATCAATTTTAACTAACGCCGACTATTAACGTTAAAAAAAATGAAGAAGCACACTTATAGTTAGAAATAGTGTTTCAATATGAAATTATCCATAGCTCATGCCTATTGAATGTCAGATTTGAACAGTTTTTAACGATCAATTTATAAACTCTCTTCCCTCTTCGCCGATATAACCTGTGCCGTTCTTTCATTCGAATGGTATATCCGCACACTTACTAAGGGAAGAATATGAGAAATGATTCGTACGCAGTCAAAACAACGGGCATGAGTATCAGAAATAAAATCATGATCTCTTTTGGCGTATTGTTGTTATTACTTGCTTTAATTTCCGGTAATGCGCTTTATCGTCTCAGCGAAGCGAAAGGGAATATTTCAGAAATTGTTACTGAGGTTTATCCGACAACCGCGCTGGCAAACGATCTGATTCGTCAGGTTAATAACACCAGTGCTTTACTGCTTAACGCGCTGCTTGAAAAAGATCCAACAAATAAAAGAAACATGGTTAGTGAGCTTACGGAGCAGTCCCGTAAAATAAGCGCGTTATATACCGAGTTGAGCAAAGCAGCGGATGATGACCAATCACAAGCGATGCTTGAGCAAATTAAACAAGCGCGTGCCACGTATATTCAATCGCGTAGCAAAGTCATTGAAATCATTGAATCCAATCCCGATGCGGCCATTGATGAGTACAATGCCAGAACGCGTGATTACACGACGCAGTACATCAGCAAAATTAGCGAATTTATTAAGCTGCAACGCAATGAGATGCAGGATTCCTATGACGATTTTCTGACTGACTACAGCCAGAGTAAACTCACCATGTTAATCACCTCGCTTATCAGCCTTGCCTTTGGCATAACCACCGCCATGGTGATGGCAAAGAATATCGTTAACCCGATTCGGCAGGTCGTGGATGCCGCTCAGCGCATTGCCAGGGGCGATCTTGGTCATGAGATCAATGTCATTTCTAAAGATGAGACCGGGCTGCTAACCAGCGCCATTATCAATATGCAGGAGGAACTGAAAAAGATCGTCGCCGAGATCCGTTCAGGTGCGGAAAACATCGCCACCGGCGCTTCGCAGATCATGGCCGGGACGCGTGATCTCTCGGCGCGTACTGAAGAGCAGGCCAGTTCGGTTGAGCAGACGGCGGCCTCGATGGAGCAAATTTCATCGACGGTTAAAAACACGGGCGACAATACCGCTAACGCCTCGCAGCTCTCTGAAAGGGCAAGCCATGCCGCTAAAGATAATGGCAGGCTGATGACCTCGCTCACCGAGGAGATCCATAACATCAGCAGTTCAGCCGAAAAGATGTCAGACATCATTAACCTGATTGACTCGATTGCCTTCCAGACCAATATCCTCGCGCTTAATGCCGCTGTCGAAGCGGCCCGCGCTGGCGAACATGGCAAGGGATTCGCCGTCGTGGCGCAGGAAGTGCGTAACCTCGCGCAAAAAACGGCGAACTCATCAAAAGATATCCGCACGCTGATAGAGAACTCGACGCAGCAGAGCAACCGCGGGCTGGAGATGGTGCGTCAGGTAAACAGTAAGATGGATGAAATGGTGTTGAACGTTGATAACGTTTCGGAAATTTTAAAAGAGATTGAGCGCGCAAGCCTCGAGCAGAGCGACGGCGTTCAGCAAATCAACATTGCTATCGGGCAGATCGATACCACCACTCAGCAAAACGCCTCGCTGGTTGAAGAGTCCGTTGCTGCCTCAGAAATGCTCAATGAACAGGCGCGAGTAATGAAAGATCTGGTCAGCGTCTTCAAACTGGATCGCACGGCCAGTTGAGTCAGCGGCGATCGTGACGCCCGCGAGTTTCACTCTCTTACACTTAAAAACATTTAATAGTTACTCTGCAAAACTTATAGAAACTGAATGATGTATGGTTTCACTTTGACCGTGATGTGTATTTGCCGTTCCCTCCCCAAGGAACGGCTTTTTTTTGCCTGCTCTTTTTGAGCTGCACCCTCCTGGTTTGCCTTCATTAAGGCAACAGACATTGGCAGTTTCTCATGACCAGAAGTGATATCATTCGCTTACTCATTACTAAGGCGTTATGTTCCAAAAGTGATCTTTTCCCCGCTAATGAAAGCACGTTTTAGGGGACGTTATGGATCTTCATAAAAAGAGTTTGTTCTCTCCGTCATTAATAATGATTCACTACGGGAAGGGAAGATCATGGAATGTGTATCAGACACCGCTACCGCTTATATAGAAATCAGGAGAGCAAAATGATTCCTTACGATAAAGAAATAAAATCAAAAACAGATTTCCTGGCTTTTCTTACGTTATACAACCAGGATCTCAAATCATGTCCAGAAGAGTGGACTAATCGGGATCTCCCCTCTTTTTTGGATGCGCTAAAGGAGTGGATCGAAGACATGGAGCAGTATTATATCAATACAAAACAAGACGTTCCGTTAGACGTAAACTGGAAGGTTCTCTACGATATGCTTATGGCTGCCAGGGTATATGAATAGGTACTGATTTTGTGTGTGTTTAGTTGATATCGACGGGGGAATGAGCATGAGTGATAATTTTGGATATATGGAGTATGATTTTTCAAGGCTTAATAAAATTAAAAAATTAGAGCCAGAAGATGCAAAAGAGAATTTCCTTCGGCATTATCAAATTATGAAACAGTATAAATCTAAATGTACCCTTCACTTTACCGATCTGAATAAAGTACTCATCCATGAAAAATATCTTTTGATGAATAATGAGCCTCGTCGTAAAGGTAAAGTTATTTTTTTTACTGGTAATGTCATAGTCACTCATAAAGAAGATTTACTGGCATGGATTGCTGAGCCGATAAAGCGGCATGACCTTATTATTCCTTTATTGATTATCCCTGTCGTTGAAAATCCTCATCCTGACTACATTCTGGCAACCCAGGAAGACCCTGTCTTCGAATTTTTAGTGCCTATTGAATAATGTCAGATTTTATAATTATAAATTGCAACGCTGAGAGTGAGCCCTATGAGGTTTATAGAACAGACTGTGTTAAACGAGTGGAAGAATCTTGGCGCAATAGTTAGTCACGATTCTTTATCAATGGCGTTTTCTAAAATCCTTGAGTCTCTTCCCTGGGCGGCTGGTCATATTGATTTTAGCCAGCTAAATCTAATAAGCACTTCACTATGTTCACTCTCTGATGACAATGGTGATTTAGAAAGTGAGAAAGTAAAAAAATGGATAACTACTGCCGGGGCCGTTGAAGGTGAGTACATTGCTTTTTGGTATTCACAGAAGCAACCTTGCGTGATATGTAGCGCTGATTTTGCTTTTAAAAATATCGATACAGCATACTGGGGGATACCCGGTTGGAACTATATGTTTTGGTGCTCACAAAATAATGGCGTTATTGTGCCAAATTATAAAAACATTCTTTGCTATGACTCAGCAGACCAACTCGTATTGGTAACAACAGAATAAATATTGTGGCGGTCATGATATTGTTGGCAATGATTCATAGCATGAGCCTAAATTTATTTAATGAAAACGATTACGCACAAGGATCTTTATGAGCTACATCGATGGCTTTGATCACGAAATAATCGGCACCCTTGGCTACCTGCCGATCTACCATCCGCTGGAAACCATCGAGGGCGACGGCGGCTGGGGGGCGTATGACTTCAGCGCCACGCCACAAAACCTGGTGCTGGGCGGCGGGAGTGGCGAGCATCCGGGGCTGGTGGTGCATCACTTGCCGACGCTTGCCGCGCGCTTCCTGTTGGATAGCCTGACCGAGGCGCAAGCGGAGACCTTAAGCCGCGACGAGAGCGAATATGTCGACGAGCTTTATTACGCAGGCGAAACGCTGGAGTTTTGCGGCTGGCGCATCGGTCACTATGCGCGACTGCAGACGATGGCGCAAAGCCCGGCGCTGAACAATCCCGTCAGCGAAGAGGGGGAGGTTGAAGAGTGGCTTGAGCGCTCGCTTGGCGAACTGGTGTGGTTTTCGCTGCCGGAACTGAACCCGGAGCATCAACGGCTGGCAGCCATATTCCAGCGCTTCGATATCTTTCCTTCAATGCGCAACGTCGCGGTCGATCCGCCGGGCTATCCGGCCTGCGGCGGCAGGATTGTCGTTAACGGCGCGCTGAGCTGGGGGCACCAACGCTGGCGTTCACGCTAGCCGCCGCAGGCGGTTGACTATTTTGTGCAGCAGTGGTGCAGGGCGGCAATATCCGCAGGCGTAGTGCGACAGCAGCCGCCAATCAGTTTTGCGCCGCAGGCCAGCCACGCGGGCAGATGCCCGGCCAGCGTGTCGCAGGCCGCACCGTGCGCGTGCCAGCTTTTGCTTACCGCATCGTAGGTTTCGCCCGAGTTGGGGTAGACCACCAGCGGCAGCGCGCTCAGGCTATGCAGGTGCTCCAGCGCGTCGTTGGTGTTAGCAAGCGCAATGCAGTTAATGCCGAGTGCAACAATCTGCGGCGTCGCTTCCACCACCTTCACCACCTCTGCGAGCGGCGTGCCGTCGCTTAAATGTTGGGCGTCACGCAGGGTAAAAGAGAACCACGCCCGCGCGTCAGGCCAGGCCTGCAACAGCGCGGCGAGGGCTTTTATCTCGGCAAAGGAGGGGAGCGTTTCGCAGGCCAGCAGATCGGCACCCGCCGCTAACAGCGCCTCGATGCGCGGGCGGTGGAAATCCGTAAACTCGTCAGCGGTGCGCTGATAATCGCCGCGATACTCCGACCCATCCGCCAGATACGCGCCATACGGCCCCACGGAGCCTGCCACCAGTAGCGGCCCGGCCTGCGGGTTTTCCGCCAGCGCGGCATCCCGCGCCGCCTGCGCCAGCTCGACGCTTTTGCTAATCAGCGCCCGCGACTGCGCCTCATCCAGGCCGCGTGCGGCAAAGCCGAGCGGCGTCGCCTGGTAGCTGGCGGTAATCGCGACCTGCGCCCCGGCGCGAAAATAGTCGAGATGCACATCGCGGATCAGTTCCGGCGCGTCCATCAGCACTTTCGCGGACCAGAGATTATCTGCAAGGTTACAGCCGCGCGCTTCCAGCTCCGTTGCCATCGCGCCGTCGAGCACAATAAAGGGCTGCTTTTCCAGCAGCGCGGTCAGGGGATTAGGGCGCGACATGTTCACTCTCCTTCGCTTTTTCATGATGGGTCAGCCAGTAAGCACCATAGCACAGGGCCACAAATGGCAGCCCGCAGTAGAGCGCAATGCGCTGATCGGGATCGAACGCCAGGCCGACACACGCCAGCAGGCAGAGCAGGAAACCGGCGATCGGCACCAGCGGATACCACGGCGCGCGGTAGTGCAGATCCGCCAGTGTCTTGCCGGACTGCAAATGGCGGCGGCGAAAGACAAAGTGCGCCGCGCAGATGCTGAGCCACACGGCAACCACGGCGAAACCGGAAATCGCCGACAGCGCGACAAACACCGTATCCGGTGCGATAACGCTGGAGAGCAGCGCCAGCACTCCACCCAGCATAGAAACGGAGAGCGCCGTCAGCGGCACGCCGTTTTTGGTGACGCGCATAAAGCAGCGCGGCAGCGTCTTCTCATTTGAGAGCGACCACAGCATGCGCCCGGAAGCATACAGCCCCGAGTTAGCTGCCGAGAGGATCGCCGTCAGGATGACAAAGTTAAAAATATCGGCGGCATAAGGAATGCCAATCTTCTCAAACACCACCACGAAGGGGCTCTTCTCTACGCCTGCCTGCTGCATCGGGATCAGCGCCGCCAGCACAAACACGGTGCCGATAAAAAAGAGGATTAAACGCACGATAGTGGCGCGAATAGCGACCGGGATCACCTGCTGCGGGTTCTGCGTTTCGCCTGCGGCAATACCAATCAGCTCGGTGCCGGAGAAGGCAAAGTTCACCGCCACCATGGTCATCAAAATCGGCAGGCCGCCGTGCGGGAACCACCCTTCGGCGGTGATGTTGGCAAGACCGGGAGCGGCGGAGCCATCCTGCATCGGGATAAAGCCAAAGATCGCCGCGCCGCCAAGCAGGATAAAGGCAATGATGGTGATCACCTTTACCAGCGAGAACCAGAACTCGCCCTCGGCGAAAAAGCGCGTTGAAACCACGTTAAGGGCGAAAATCGCCACGCAGAAGATGACGCACCATATCCAGACCGGAACATGCGGGAACCAGTACTGCATGCAGAACCCGGCGGCGGTAAAGCTTGAGCCCAGCGCTACGGTCCAGGTGAGCCAGTAGAGCCAGGCCACGGTATAGCCGGTTGCCGGGCCGAGATAGCGCGCGGCATAGACATGAAACGCGCCGGTCACCGGCATCGCCACGGAGAGTTCGCCGAGGCACTGCATCACCAGCCAGACCACCAGCGCGCCAATCAGATATGCCAGCAGCGTGCCGGCCGCGCCGGTAGTGGAGATGATATAGCCGGTATTAAAGAACAACCCGGTACCAATCACGCCGCCCAGCGACAGCATAATTAAGTGGCGGGTCTTCATGGTGCGCTTAAGCTGCCCCTGCGCCTGATCCTGCTGATTTTGCATACAACCCTCTAAACGTATGGACGTCTAAACATCTGCGTTCAGGGTTTATAACGTGATTGTTAATAAAAAGCCAGTCTCGCAGCGGGCAGGGGCGGTTAACTGCACACTCTCTGGCCGGGATTAGCTAAAGAAAAACACCACGCTCCAGAAGAGCAGAGAGGTGAGCATATGGACTTTCATCACTCGCAGCCAGTCGATGCGTTGGCCTGTGGCATCGGTAAAGCGGAACCACTTCAGATGGGGCAGATGGGTTGCCAGCGTTTTAGCTAATAACAACCAAATAATTATCGACAGCGTGTTTATGCACAGCAAGGTCAGATAGTGCAGCGCTAATTGCCCCAGATTAATTGAGTAGAGCAATTGGGTATTTATCTGCTGATAAAGCCAGAACTGCGCGGAGGAAATCCAGGAGAAGATATGCGGAACAGGCAGCGGGCCTGACAGGGTATTAATAAACGCATACCACCAGGAGGCCAGCATATTGAAAAGATAAAAAAGAAACTCATACAGCAGAAATAATTTCAGCGCACGAGCGGCAGAGCCTGGCCATAATTTCGGCGCACCGCGCGTAAGAAAGGCTTTAGCGGCAAAAAAGAGCAGTGCGAAAAGCGAAAAAGCGGCAATTAATACAATCATGACTACACTTACCGCCGCCGGGCCTGCTGCTGCGGCATGGGGGTTTTGCGCAGCTAATCTGCGGTTAGCCTCATCGCGTTCAAACTCGCTGAGGTGGCTGTTACCGTTGTAATCGTAGTACACGATTAATCCTTATATGAGTGATAGAAAAAGCAAGGCGCACATCCTGGCTGCTTAACCGGGGGAAGTAAACAACCGCAATGAATACCCACTGAAAATGGGTGGTTTGCGCATCATCTTATTAGGATTTGAAAGGCACATAATAAAGGAGGGTTATATTTCTGGCCGTCCGGGAATAACCCGTGCACTTAAAAAAGTATTAAAAAACAGCGCCACAAAAAATAGTTAAACGCTATCTGCTTCACTCGTAACCTATTTTGTGCGGAATACTTTTATCTATTGCAGCGATTAGTGAAGCTTTAGCGCAAATTGACGATAACGTCTTTGCGTCACCCTCAATCACGCAGGGGCGCGCTTATCTTTTTTTAACGAGTTCTGATCGCGAACGGATCTGCTTTTAGCCCTCCTTTAACAATCTCTGCAAGCGCATTTTCAGGCGCAATTTTTTATTTTAAGGAAAACAGTACTATGGCTTTCGTAAGATCACTGTATCGCGGTTTGTTGGGTTCCCGTCTGGCGGGTGGCGCTCAGCCTGCCAACGGCATTTTCGACTGCCGGGATTTACCGACCTCACTTTCGGCTGCGGGTCTTAGCGCGCGCTCATCCGGTATTTTATTGACCTTCGTCCCGCCCGAAGCAGATTTTCACCGCGTTAGCCAGGCGTGGCAGCGTTTCACCTCTGCCGATCTGACGGTGATTACGCTCTCTTCTTATGGTGCGCTGAGCGCCAGCGGCCGCCAGACAACTTACTGTGCGGGCGACGGACAAGAGGGGAGTTTCCTGCTGCTACCGGATAGCCTTATCGCCGAGCACGAGACGCACATTGTCGATCTCCATCTGCACGACACCCAGAGTGCTTCACAGCGTATTAGCGCCATTCAGCGCGAATTAAACACCATTAAACCGCGTATGGCGCTCTCCGCTGAGCGCACTTTCGCGATGATTTACTGCGACGGGCTCTCCGCCTCGGAAGGTTTCTTCATGCAGGCCTGGTATAACAGCGGCCTCTTTCCGTGCCTGGCGATTGGCGGCTCCGCAGGCGGACGCGCAACCTTTGACGGCACGTGGATTGGCGTTGGCGACCGCGTTTTACAAGGCAAAGCGGTTGTTGTTTTCTGTCGCATGGCGGAAGGCAAATCCTTCTCGCCCTTCAAGAGCCAGAACTTCACCCCGCTGGATCAGAGTTGGTTGATTGCCGACGCTGACCCGATTGCCCGCACGGTAACATCGGTCTTTGACCGCCAGGGGCAGCAGAAGGCCTTTACCGAGGCGCTGGCCGAACATCTGAAATGCAAAGAGTCGCAGCTGAGCGAGCGCCTGAAAGGGCTGACCTTTGGTGTGAAAGTGGGTGACGAGTACTTCATCCGCTCGGTGGCGAAAATCGAGCACGGCATGGTGCACTTCTTCTGCGATCTGGAGTTTGGCGACCGGCTGTTCCTGATGCAGGAGACCGACTTTAAACAGGCGACGCTGCGCGACTGGCAAACCTTTATCACCGGTAAAGGCAAGCCTGCCGCCATCATGATGAATGACTGTATTTTGCGGCGTATGGGCAACAGCGATCAGCTGCACGATGCCCACTTCTTTAAAGGCATCCCGGCGGCGGGCTTCTCCAGCTTTGGCGAAATCCTCGGCGTGCCGATTAACCAGACCCTCTCCGCGCTGGTCTTCTTTAACCATGACGTGAAAGCGATGACCCAGTTTCCGGTGGAGTACGCCGGTTATGCCGCGCACTATGCCCAGCGCGCGCTGCGCCGTTGGGAAGCGCTGAACAGCATTCAGACCCGCGTGCTGGATCGCGTGGTGAGTTATCAGCAGGAGCTGGCGCCGATTGTGCAGGCGCTGCCGGCGCTGGAAGCCGCCACCCAGAGCCAGAGCGAAGCGCTGGTGATGGCAGAAAGCAGCATTCGTGGCATCAGCGATATCGCCACCGAAAGCCAGCGGGCGCAGGGGCGTCTTGGCGAAGGGCTGGATTCGCTGGAGCAGATCTCCAACGGCATCGGCGTGATCACCCACGGCATCAGCAACATCGCCTTCCAGACCAATATTCTTGCGCTCAACGCGGCGGTAGAAGCGGCGCGCGCGGGCGATGCGGGGCGCGGTTTTGCGGTAGTAGCAGGGGAAGTTCGCCGCCTGGCACACTCCTCAAAAGAGCAGGCGGAAGCGACGGCGAGCAATATCAGCGACGCGGTCAACACCATCTCCCATATCCGTGAAGTGGCCAGCAATACGGTGGAGACGGCAACCGATATGGCGGAGCGCAGTATTCTTGCCGCTAACGCCATCGCTGAGATGAGCCAGCAGACGCGCCAGGAGCGGGAAAACATTGCTAAGCAACTGAGCAACCTGCGCACCCTGACCGCCGGGATGGATGCAATGCAGGAAGCGGTTGCCCAGCTGAAAGTGCTGCAAACCCTCTCTACGGGTCGTTAAGGCGTTGAGTTGCAGACCTCCGGCGGCGCAGGCCGCCTGGGGTCAGCTTAAATCATGCAGCGCTTTGCCGAGCGGGCGGGTGATGCGCAGCTGTTCGAAGCGCACATCCAGCCCCTCTCGTTCCGGTGAGCAGCACATCACACCAACAAAGCGCTGGCCGCTGTCCTGCCACGGAAACAGCCGCAGCAGTGGCCACGTTTTACCGTCGGCGGAGTATTGCAGGCGTAACGCCTGCTTCTCAAGGGTAGCGCGCATCCAGAACTCACGCGCATCGCCGGGGAAAACACCGGTCGACCAGTCAGATTGTCCCTGCGTCACTACACAGCCAATGGCGGGCGCGCCATCGTTATACTCAATGCCGCTTTTCACCCACTGCGTCTCCGAGGCTTCAATAAAGATCCCCGCCTGGTCGTAGAGCTGTTCAAACGCGGCGGCGATCTTCACTTCAAGGGTAAACTCCCCCTCCAGCATAAAACCAAAGGCATGACCGGAGTGGCGCTCAAAGCCGTACCAGGTTTTGACCCAAAAATCGGTGTTCGCCCCGGTGCGCATCAGCAGTTGCTCATCGGTCTGCGAAACGTGGGCCGGTTTATTTATCCACAAACCTTTTTCTGACGTGAAGCTCTCAATCGGTGTCACAGGCAACCTCATCAATGTTTACAGGAAAACCGCGGCCACTCTGCCACGCTTTTGCAGTGATTGCCGCGCGATGTTTAACGTTTCGCTTTGCGCGCCAGTCTTTTACTGCGCACCGTTAACAGCGGCGTCACCGAGATGCCGTGCAGCAGCACGCTTAGCGTCACAATGGTGATGGCGATATCGGCGATGACATTGGCATCCGCGCCCTGCAAACCGTGGACATAGGCAAAGGCAATATAGTTGAGACTGCCGATGCCGCGAATGCCCAGCCAGCCGAGGCTCGCGCGGTGAAACCAGGTCGTGCCGGAGCGCAGGGTGACGATAAACACCGACAGCGGGCGGATCACCAGAAACAGCACAAAGGCCAGCCCGAGCGCGTGGGCATCCCAGTGCTGCGCGAGGGTGACGCCAAGAACAATTACCAGCAGCGCCGCCAGCAATCGCTCAACGGTATCGCCAAAAGAGAGGGCATCGCCAATCACCAGTCCGACGGATTTAATCGGGTTTTGCTCCTCCAGTGCATGGCGCAGGTGCGGGTTGACCTGCATCTCCGCCGGCACATCCTCCTCCTCTTCGGGATCGCCGTGGCGCTTCTGCACGCTAACTTCGGCGCTGCGCAGGCCAATCCCGGCGGCAAAGGCGGCGAGGAAACCGGAGGCGCTCAGCGACTGGGCCAGCGCAAAGCTCAGGCAGATCAGCGCCAGGGCGATAAAGTCACTCGGTGCGACCTCGCCCTGTTTATGGCGCGAACGGGTGGCGAGAAGGCCAATTAAGCGCCCCATAAAGAAGCCAATCAGCAGCCCGCCGACCAGCGCCCACAGCAGATCGATGCTCAGCCAGTGCAGCAGCTCTTCGCCCGACGGCACGCCATCGGCTTTGTACCAGATCAGCGCCAGCATCAGGAAGGGGAGCGCGGTGCCGTCGTTAAGCC
This sequence comes from Kosakonia sp. Marseille-Q7440, assembly GCF_965119485.1. Lineage (NCBI taxonomy): Bacteria > Pseudomonadati > Pseudomonadota > Gammaproteobacteria > Enterobacterales > Enterobacteriaceae > Kosakonia > Kosakonia sp. Marseille-Q7440. The sequence continues at coordinate 1,099,989 of NZ_CBCPLT010000002.1, forward strand.
CCGCCTCGCTGGAGAGCGCAATGCGCAACTGGTCATCATCGCGCGCGTCGTTGATCGCAACAAGGCTTGCCAGCACCGGATCGGTGGGGGCGAGGATCGCGCCAAGCGCCAGCGAGAGCGGCCAGGCCAGATCGAGCAGATAGTGGGCGGCGACCATAATTCCGCCGATGGTCAAAAGCATAGCGGGCAGCGCCAGCTTAATGCCCATCTTCCAGTAGGGGGAGGTGAGCGGCAGGCGGATTTTCAGGCCGGTAATAAACAGCGAGGCCGCCATCGCGATTTCGGTAATGCGGGCGGTGAGATCCGCATGGGCCGCCACATCGATATTAAGAACGCCCATCTCCCACGGGCCACAGATAATGCCAACCACCAGATACAAACCAAACACCGGGATCGGCACGCGGCTTATCCAGCCGTAGGATAATGACATCAACAGTAACAGGCCGCCGGTTGCGGCCATCCACATCAAATAACTCATACTCCTCCACATCAGGCCGCAACCTGAACATTGCACCCCAAAAGGTATAGTTGCTGAAAAAGGTCTGCACCAGGCCAGACGGCGCGAATAGTGCAAGGGCTGAGCATTAGCTACGCTTAAAAAAAGCGGGCGTAACGGGGGTGATAAATGAGCAAGAAGATCATGCAAGAGTATCTTGTGCTGGGCGGTAAACATCACGGCGAGGTGTGGCGTGGCGTCTACCCGGCGATGGGGCTTAATCTCTCGAAGCATGATGAGCGCTTCGGGCAGTTCTTTGACCGAAGCGGGCAGAAGAAGGTCGAGCTATCGCGTAAAGAGCAGTACTTCATTACCGAATGGCTATCGCCCGAAGGGCACACCTATCTGCTGGCCACCGCCGAAGATCTGACGGAGTTCAATATTGAAGAGGAGATAGGCCGGATCGCGCCACCGCTCCGGCCTCTGGACAGCGCTATCGAAGACTGGGCTTAGCCGTGCTCGTGCGCTGCCTGCGTTTTCAGGCGTTTCGCCGCGCGCTGCTTGCGTAACTTATCAATCAGCTTGTGCGCTTCTGCGCGGGTGGCGACCGCAGGTGACGATCCGCTCAGCGGTTTACGCGCCGTTTCGCGCAGCGTCAGCACGGTCAGCGCGCCAATCAGCCCTGCGCCCATCATGTAGTAAGCGGGCATCATCACATTGTGGGTGGTATCAACCAGCCAGGCGGTGACCAGCGGCGTGGTGCCGCCGAAGAGCGAAACCGAGAGGTTAAAGCCAATCGCCAGCGCGCTGTAGCGAATATCGGTGATAAACAGCGCTGGCAGCGTGGCTGGCATGGTGCCGCTAAAGCAGGTGTGCAGCACGCCCAGAATCACCAGCCCGCCGAAGACCGCCCACATATTGCCGGAGCCAATCAGCATAAAGCTCGGGATCGCCAGCAGCACCAGCCCCAGCGCGCCGAAAGCGATCACCGGGCGGCGGCCCAGACGGTCGGTCCAGTGTCCCCAGGCCAGCGTCAGCGGCATCATCACAAACATGATGACCATCACCAGCAGCAGGCCGGTCAGCTCGCTCATGCCCAGCACGCTGGTCAGGTAGCTCGGCATATACGAAGTGAGCATATAGTTCGAGACGTTAAACACCAGCACCAGGCCAATGCATTGCAGCATCTGTTTGCGGTATTTGTGCAGCATCTGCAACAGAGTTAGTGTCGGTTTGCTGTGCTCCAGCGCATCCTGCTTATCCATATGCTCTTTAAAAGCCGGGGTCTCTTCCAGCTTCAGGCGGATATAGAGGCCAAACAGGCCGAGCGGTGCGGCGAGGAAGAAGGGAATACGCCAGCCCCAGCTGTGCATCGCCTCGGTTGGCAGCACGGCAATCATAATCGTCACCAGGCTGGCACCCATCAAATAGCCGCCAAGGGTGCCGAACTCGAGGAAGCTGCCCATAAAGCCACGGCGCTTATCGGTGGAGTACTCGGCGATAAAGGTGGCTGCGCCGCCATACTCACCGCCGGTCGAGAAGCCCTGAACCAGGCGCGCCACCAGCAGCAGGATCGGTGCGGCAATACCGATGCTGTCGTAATCGGGGATCAGGCCGATACAGAAAGTACCAATCGACATCATGATCATCGTCAGGGCGAGGATCTTCTGGCGGCCAAAGCGGTCACCGAGCGGGCCGAAGACCATGCCGCCAATCGGACGAACCAGGAAGGCAGCGGCGAAGGTGCCGAAAGAGGCAATCAGCTGTGCGGTGCTGCTGGCACCGGGGAAGAAGACCTGGCCGATAATCACTGCCAGATAGCTGTAAACGCCGAAGTCGAACCACTCCATCGTGTTGCCCAGTGCGGCGGCACCGACGGCGCGTTTCAGCAGCTTATTATCGATGACCGTGATGTCTTCGACGGTCAGTTCACTGGCCGTTGCGGCCGAATTCGTGTGGTGCGGTAAAGTCGTTCCGTTGCTCATAAACTCCCCATGAGTGCTGGTGGTGCGACCTTATAGCTTTCGCAGCCGTAGTGCTCAAATGGAGGGAAATGAAAGCTATAAGATGCAAGAAAAAGCAGATTGCCGACGTTTTCGGCAGGGGCACACCATAATTAAAATTTATGGATGAGGCAAATTTTTGGCGAAATTCGCTACTTTTATACTGGAAAGCTGAATATTAACGTGCCGTGAGTAAAAGTAGCGGAACAAGCTAATCCCTTAGCCTCTGTTCACTCCGTGGACTTCAGTTTGTTGATGCCCATCGCCATCACCTGCGAGGGGTGGAACAGCGACAAACTCTCCACCTGCGACAGCAGCAGCACCTTGCGGAAATCGAGCGCCGACATTGGCTCTGAGGCGAGATCGATATTATGGTCGTCATACCAGGCGCTGTAGTTATGCTCGACCCGCAGATCCAGCGTCTCATGGTTGCGGTAGCCGCTCAGCATCGGGATGAGCACAATGTTGTTAGCATCGCCAACATCAAAGGTGGCGGTATGGATCATGCCGATGTAGATACGCTGAGATTTCAGGGTGATCCACGCCAGATCGCCGCGCTCCATGCACTGGTAGATCAACCCTTCAATGCCGTTAGCGCGCGAGAGGTGTTTATACAACTCGCGGCGGCCAGGGATATCAAGGCGCGCGCTGCTGGACCAGTTCGAATGCCACAGGCAAAACAGCACCGCAAAGGAGAGCATAATCACTACCGGTGCCTGGATGCCGAGGAAGGTCCAGTTCATAAACGTCATATGCAGGTGGTGCTCTTCCGCGCCAAACGTGGCGGGAAAAGAGTTCATCACCGCCGAAGTGGCGAGCAGGCAGAGCCAGATTACGGCGGTGGCGATAATCCCCTGCAGGACGAAGACGCAGCCGTAGAGCGCCACCAGAAAGTAGACGTCCCAGCCGAAGCTGCGTTTAAATTTAAAGCGTGTCGAGAGGTCGTGTGAGGTGTACCAGTAGCCGCAAACCATCAAAACCATGAATATTGCTGTACCCATCCTAAGCCCTCTTCAATGCATCAACGTGCTCTCTAAAATCTTCCTGTACCCTTTTGCAGTGGATATTCACCGAGGCGTTGCCGTCAGCATCGACCACAATGCGCTCACCATCTTCAATCGAATCCTGGATTTCACTGTGACTCATCACCTGTAACAGCTTGTCAGGGCTGGCAAATAAAGAACGAAGTAATTTTCTCATTAATAAACCTCCGCAGAGAGTATAGAAACCATTTCATGAATGTGTGAAATTTCCGAGAAAATTCTGTGCGAGAGAGATCTAAAAATGAATTTATCTTTATAGACATATCGAAACATCCTGAATGACTATTACCCGCCCAATAATAGTTGTTAAGGAGGTCTTTTTCGGGTTATCCCCCTTGTTTATCAATAATCTTATCTTTCTGTATTTGTTAACTTTCTTATATTTCACGCATTCAGGGTAAGACGCGCAAATTAAATTAAAGGGAATCTTTATTCAGCGCGTTTATATATTAATAAATGGACTGATTATTATGCATAAATCATTACTCGCACTGCTAATTACAGCAGCCTGTGCCCACGCCTCTGCACAAAAATTAACGGTTGAGGAGCGACTGAGCCAACTGGAAATGGCATTACAACGCAATATGACGGAGCTGGCGCAGGCAAAAGCGGAGCTGGAACAGGCCAGAGCAAGCGGCGATGGCGGGGCAAAATCGACCGCACAGCCGCAGGCCGCTGCGGCAGAAAAATCCCCTTATACGCTGAAAGAGATCAGCGAGTACGTCAAAGAGGATATCGGTTTTGCCTGGCACGGCTATCTGCGTTCCGGCTGGGGCGCTGCCGGTAACGGCTCGCCAAAAGAGTACGCCATCGGCTCGCTGGGGCGTTTTGGCAATGAGTACTCATCATGGTTCGATTTAACCTTCTCGCAGCGGGTCTATGAGGAGGAGGGCAAATCGGCGCATGCCGTTGTGCAGTTAGATGGCAACGTCGGCGCGCAGTACGGCACCGCGTGGTTCGACAAACACTCTGAAAATCTCCTGCAATTCTCCGATATCTACCTCACCACACGCGGCTTCCTGCCCTTTGCGCCGGAGGCGGATCTCTGGGTCGGTAAACACAACCTGCCAAAGTATGAAATTCAGATGCTGGACTGGAAAAGCCACCAGACCGACAGCGGTGCCGGGATCGGCGTGGAAAACTGGGCGCTCGGCGCGGGCAAGCTCAACGTTGCGCTGGTACGCCAGGATCTGGACGCCCATGCGGTGAATTACCCTGTCAGCCACAACACCCTTCAGGTCAACACCCACACTGTCGATCTTCGCTATAACGCCCTGCCGCTGTGGGATCGCGCCACGCTGGAGCTGTTTGGCCGCTACTCGCTGGCCAATAAATCTGCCACCTACCGGGCGGGTGAAAAAGCGGGGCAGTACTACAGCATTAAAGATGCGTGGTTAGCGGGCGCGATCCTGCGACAGAGCTTTAGCGCGGGCGGGTTTGAGGAGTTCACGCTGCAGGCGGCGGATAACGCGCTGGCGAGCGGCTTCGCGCTTATCTCCAACTCGGGAGCGAGCTACGGTTATCACGACAACTATTATGGCGAACACACCTACGGGCACGCGGTGCGCGCCATCTCGCAGGGCGAATTCTACCCCTCATCGCAGATCGTGCTGGCGCACGCGCTGGTCTATGCCGCCGGGCAGGATATTTACTGCTATGACACCGGCGCGCATACGGATTTTAGTAGCTACCGGGCAGTGATGCGCCCGGCGTGGATCTGGGATAAACATAACCAGACGGGCGTTGAGCTGGCGTGGTTTAAACAAACCAACCGCCAGCAGGGCGAGGATTACCGTGAAAAGGGGGTTAAAACCACGCTCTATCACGCGCTGAAAGTGGATACCAGCCTGCTGACGTCGCGACCGGAGCTGCGTTTTTACGCCAGCTGGATCCGCGCGCAGGAGAACGGCATCAGCCAGTTCCGCTTCGGTGACGAGCGGCGGGAACAGTTCACCGTCGGCGCTCAGGCTGAGGTGTGGTGGTAAGTCACAAATGCGGCGCAGAAATGCGCCGCAATAGTGCTGCCAAACGCCCCGGTATCAAGCTTGCTGATGCCTGAGGCGCGCAAGGGTAGCGGCGAAGTTCGGCAGCCACTTCTCATGGGCCAGCAACATCTCGCGCGCCAGCACCTCGGCGTCACCGTCGGAGTGCACCAGCGGGCTGAGGTTGAGAGCTAAAAGCACATCGTTAAACTCGCCGCTCAGGGCCGCACGGCTGGCGGCGATCTCAAAACCTTTAATGGTGTGAATAAGCCCCAGCACTTTGTCATCAAAATGGGTGACGCGTGGATGAGGCCTCGCACCATCCCGCCCAATCAGGCAGGTCATCTCAACCGCCCATTCGGGCGGAATGTTGTCGATATGTCCGTGATGGGGAATATTCACATAGTGTTCGGTCTGCTTATCGTTATAGATGGCATTAATCACTTCGCAGGCCGCATCCGAGTACCAGGCACCGCCGCGCTGCTCCAGCGCCTGCGGTTTCACATCAAGGTTGGGATCTTTATAGAGCTCAAACAGCTCTTTTTCGATCTGCTGTACCACCTGCGCCCGCGCGCCGCCTTTGTAATATTCGCCAAGCTCAATCGCCAGCATCTCTTTCTGCTTGAAGTAGTAGAGCAGGTAGGAGCAGGGCAGCAGGTTGAGGGCGCGAATCAACCCTTCGCTAAACGGCAGGTCGAAGATGTTTTTCACCGACGATGGCTGCAATTTTCCGCTGGCAACGCCGTCGAGCAACTCCGCGAAGCGCGACACGCCGTTTACCTGCACATCGCTGAGAAACACCATATGGTTGAGGCCGAAAAGATCGAGCGCGATCTCATCACTCGCCTCCAGCGCCAGCACATCGCGGACAAACATCTTCATGCCGACAGGAATATTGCAGACGCCGATAAATTTCCTGAAGTCGGTATGGCGACAGACCGCTTCGGTCACCATCCCCGCCGGGTTGGTGAAGTTAATCACCCAGGCGTTCGGGCAGATCTCCTCCACGTCGCGCAGAATATCGAAAATGACCGGAATGGTGCGCAGCCCTTTAAACAAGCCGCCTGCGCCGTTGGTCTCCTGACCAAGATAGCCGTGGCTTAAGGGAATGCGCTCATCCAGTTCGCGCGCTTTCAGCTGGCCGACGCGCAGCTGAGTGGTGACAAAATCCGCGTCCTGTAGCGCCTCGCGGCGATCCAGCGTTTGGTACACCTTCAGCGGAATGCCCGCTTTTGCCACCATCCGCTGGCAGAGCCGGAAAATAATCTCCTGCTTCTCTCTTCCCTCCTCGACGTCAACCAGCCACCACTCCGTAATCGGCAGTTCGTGGTAGCGCTTGATAAACCCCTCGAGGAGTTCCGGCGTGTAGCTGCTACCCCCGCCGATAGTGACGACTTTCAGTTTCGGATTCATGCTCTCTCCTGTGGAGGGTCGCGCCAGCGGGCGTTACTGCGTGATTTCCGTCAACCGCTTGCGATAACTGTTGGGTGTAAAGGATGTCATTTTTTTGAAGGTTTTAATAAACAGGCTTGGGCTGCTGTAGCCCGATTCCCAGGCGATATCGGCCACCGAGTAGTTGGTCATCTCGAGCTGCTTTTTCGCAAAGTCGATGCGGATCTCATTGATGATCTGCATCGGCGTTTTGTCATAAAAGCGCCGGGTCGCGCGGGTAAGGTACTCCTGTGATTTGCAGGACAACCGCACCATATTCTCCAGCGCATTGTCGCTGAACTGACGCTTATCGTGCATCGCTTCAACGGTGCTTCTCAGCCAGTGCGGAATATCCTCCAGCACCTGCTCTTCGCGGTAGTGGCGCAGGCGATTGAGCACATAAAAGGTGACGGTTTCGATAAACTCATCCAGCCCGTTCTCGCGAAAATTGAGCGAGGCAATCACTGTTTCAACATAGGTCAAAAATGCGCTGTGCGTGCGGTAAGGTTGCGAGGCAACAAAGCAGAATGGCAGCAGCGATTGATAGTACTGCTCGAAAAATTTGCGGCTGATCCCCACATTAAGGATCCGCGCGGCACCGTACTCATAGACGCTCTGGTGGTGTGAACCGAGCGGGATAAAGACGAAGTCGCCGCGCTCCAGCAGCACGCGTTTACCGTTAATGACCTGGTAGTAACGCCCGGTCAGAACAAGGGTAAATTCATAATAATCATGCTGATGCAGCCCGCTGGCGCTCTCCGATTTGTTGAAGATAAACACATGGAAAGGCTTTCCCTTAAAGAGCTGCTGTTCGTGGACGGTTTTAATCTCCTGTGTGCCGATCATTGGCGTTGGCTGCATCGTTCACTCCTTACGACTTGCTCATACATGTCAAAATTTCAGCGCGTTGGCGATCGCTTTGCGCGCGCTTCCTGCTTAATGAACGCTGCCTTTTTTTCCGGCGCGAACGCTCTTTATCTGCGTTCCGGGCTCCTGAAAATGCTTCAATAATGACCGAAGCGGCAGGATACCTGCCTCATCATTAACGGTAAGCAAACAGGCTCGCCTGCAATGTCGAAAGAGTAATATGCTTCTTTACCCTCAACGCGCGCGGCAATTATTCCCATTTTTGCCAAAAGGGCGTCAGTACATCTTCACAGGAGCCGTAAATTTGCGTTTAGTACTTTTTTCCTGAGATAAAACAAGTATACGGGAGCGTATCGGCGGGAGGTATTCTGCAATCTGCCACAATTATCTCTGGTTGACCGATTGCTATGCTCTTCTTCACAATTTCGGTAATTTTTTAGCGAGTCCGGAGAGGGCGCACGCTCCTCTCCGGCAAAAAATGTCCCTCAGGCAGCAGCAAAAATAGCTTTGCCGATCTCACGCGCTTTTTGCAGGCAAGCCTGTGGCGAACCGAGATCGGGCTGCATTAGCGTGGCGTTGGTTAACACCGGCGCGCCGCAGTAATCGAAAATACCGTGCGGAATTTGCGTATTCCAGGATTGCGCATAGCCATGTTTTTCAAACGTTTTAGTATCTGCGCCTCCTGTCGCCACCAGATGCACCGGCAGATGCCCCAGCTTCTTAATGACCTTGCCGGTGCCGCTATCTTCGTAGGCCCAGCCATTGGCAAAGACGCGATCGATCCAGCCCTTTAACTGCGCGGGCATCGTCCACCAGTAGATAGGAAACACCAGTATTAAGGCGTCAGCTTTCTCAATCCGCGCCTGCTCAGCCAGCACGTCAGCGGGCAGCGGGGCGGTTTGCATAAAAGCGTTGTAATCGGCGGCAGTGAAAGAGGGGTTAAACCCTTCGCGCGCCAGATCGGCGATCTCAACGCTGTGCTGCGCGTTCTCTTCGCGGATCCCTTCTGCGACCGCGTGCGCCAGGCCGTGGGTTAATGAGGTGTCGAGCGGGTGAGAGACTACGATCAGTGCATGCATTTTCTTCTCCTCGGTTGCCATTACGGATCAATCACCGTAGGCTTATATACTATCGGTAACCTACTACTAGTAAGTTACTAACGGTATATAAGCTTGTCAAGGAGGCAAATTATGGCCGATACGCGTGTACGCCAGCGGCTCTCGCGGGAAGAGCGCTACGCACAGCTGGTAGAAGTGGCATGGCAGATCATTCATGAGTTGGGTACCGAAGCGCTGACGCTCGGCTATTTAGCCGAACGCGCGGGCGTTACCAAACCGGTGGTTTATGACCACTTCACCAGCCGCTCCGGGCTGCTGGCGGCGCTCTATCGTGAGTACGATCAGCGCCAGAATCGCAAAATGGAGGCGCTGCTGGCGCAGACCGCGGCGGAACTGCAGCCGCGCGCGGAAGTGGTCGCGAAAGCCTATATCGAATGCGTGCTGTTCCAGGGGCGCGAGATGCCAAGCCTGCTGGCGGCACTGGCAGGAACGCCGGAGCTGGAGAAGATCCGCCGCGAATACGCGGTGGATTTCACCGGCACGTGTCGCACGCTGTTTGCGCCGTTTTGTGGTGCGCCTCTGCGCGACGCCGCATTATGGGCGATGCTCGGCGCTGCCGAAGGGCTCTCCTGGGCGGCAGTGCAGGATGCGATTAGCGAACAGCAGGCGAAAGAGGAGCTGGAGCGGGTGATTATTACCATGGTGCATGCGACGTTGAGTGACGAGAGGGCATAAAACGCGCACCCAGGGTGCCATCACGAGGCATTAAGTTGTATTATGAATGCATCTTAGTTATTGGTGATAACCATGTCTGGACCACGCATCCTGCGGGAAAAATTGACCATCCGGAAGATGATTGCCCTCTATCAACGCGCCTGCCCGGATGCGGTGAGCAGCGCGGCGCACTACGCGGATCTCTACGCCTACGCGGAGAAGCGGCTTGATAAGTGCGTCTTCGGCGAGGCGAAACCGGCCTGCAAGCAGTGCCCGGTGCACTGTTATCAGCCCGCAAAACGTGAAGAGATGAAACAGGTGATGCGCTGGGCGGGTCCACGCATGTTGTGGCGGCATCCGATATTGACGGTGCGCCATTTGATCGACGATAAGCGCCCGGTACCGGAGTTGCCGGAGAAATACCGACGTAAGTAGGCCGGATAAGGCGGAGCCGCCATCCGGCAACGGGGGGGCCAATGGAGGTTGTAGGCCGGATAAGCGTTTACGCGCCATCCGGCAATGGGGTTGCCTCGGTGGAATGGTTCCGTTCACATGACCCGTAGGCCGGATAAGCGTCAAGCGCCATCCGGCATTATCTCCGCGGCATCATTGCCGGATGGCGGCTGCGCCTTATCCGGCCTACCAAAACGAGCCTTCAGCGACATCGTTGCGACATTTATCTGCAATATGACAGCGATGGTGTTGACCCCCGCTGAAATCGGCGAACCGAAGCGGGAATGACAAGGTCTGGACGCCATGGATGGCGGACAGAGGCGAACCGAGACAGGGACTCGTTCCAGAATGGAACGAGTAAGTCGAGTCGAGCCGGCCGCGGTCAGGCACGCGAGAGGTGAGCGCAGTGCGCAGCACCGATTTCCTTGCGGGGCCGCGGGGATTGATAAGGGGAGCGCGGCTGTATGAACCGGGCACATAGGTAACACTTTAAACCGGGCACATGGGTAACAGGTTATAACGGTACGGTAAACAGCTGACGGAGGTTTACCGTGCCCTGGACTGAGACTGTTACCATGCAACGTTTGCAGTTTGTTGCGGCCTGCCTTGAAGGCAACCTCACGGTTGCCGAAGTGTGCCGCCGCTTTAATATCAGCCGTAAGACCGGCTACAAGTGGCTGGCCCGTTTTTCACCCGATGATGCCACCTCCCTCAGTGACCGTTCCCGGGCCCGCCATCACCAGAACGCAACGTCTGAACCCATGGTGAAGCTGCTGCTGGATACGAAGCAACAGCATCCCCTCTGGGGGCCTGAGAAGATAAGGCAGCGCCTTCTTAACCTGAACATCACCGGCGTTCCTGCCGCCAGTACCATTGGTGAGCTGTTCCGCAGTCATGGTCTGGTTAAAAAACGTAAGCCCCTCACCTTTAAGCCCACGAAGCGGCATGAGCTGCACGCTGCCGTGCGGCCAAACGATGTCTGGAGTGCCGATTTCAAGGGGCAGTTCACCCATGCCGGCGGCCGCTGGTGCCATCCCTTCACGCTGACCGATAACTGCAGCAGGATTGTGCTGGCCTGCGATGCCACCTATACGCCTGATGGCCGGTTTGTTATCCCCTGCCTTGAGCGGGTGTTCCGGGAATGCGGGATGCCGCAGGTGCTGCGTACGGACAACGGTCCTCCCTTTGCCGGGGCCGGTCTGTGGGGGCTGAGCCAGATGTCCGTATGGCTGATTAAATGTGGTGTCCTGCCGGAACGTATCCGGCCGGGTAAACCCACCGAAAACGGAAGACATGAGCGGATGCACCGCACCCTGAAGGATGCGCTGAAGCGACATGCGAAGTTCACTTCTCTTGAGGAGCAGCAGATCTGGATGGATGCATGGCGTCATGAATTTAATGAGATACGCCCCCACAGGGCGCTGGGCGGAAAAACACCCCGTTCGGTCTGGTATCCGTCAGAGCGCATCTTTACCGGCCCGCTGAAGGCAATGCCCGTACCGGATGATGCCCGGACACTGCGTGTCTCATTAAAAGGCGATTTATGCTTTAACAGCACACGGATATTTTTATCAGAAGCGCTGAGAGGAGAATGGGTATGGATGAAGCAGGTCGGGGAAGAGCTGGACGAAATAGGTTTTGGTGAACTGATACTGGCCCGGTACGACAGACGGAATCATCGTATAATCCGGGCCGACTGAAGCAAAAAGTGTCACCCATGTGACCGGTCAGATCTGTAACCCATGTGACCGGTTCATACACGGCCGCTTCCCTTATCCCGTTCACCGCATAAGTTGTCAATGGAACCGCACCACGTATGGTGAACGGAACCCTTCCACAAAAAGCCACATGCCAGATCCATTGCCTGATGGCGGCTTCGCCTTATCAGGCCTACAACTTATCCGGCCTACAGCCCCTCTTTATCAATCCCCAACCGTTTCATCCTTGAGAGCAGCGTCGTGCGCTTCAGCCCCAGCCGTTGCGCGGCACCTTTTGGCCCGGCGACCACGCCGTTGGTCTCCTTTAACACGCGCACAATCAGCTGATACTCATCTTCCCCGTCGCGCGGCGACTCGGCGGGCGGCGTCACGACCGCAGGCGGCATGGCGATCTCCGCCATCGAAAGCTGCAACACATTGCCGCGCGTCAGCAGCACCGCGCGCTCAATCATATTCTCCAGCTCGCGCACATTCCCCGGCCACTCCATCGCGCTCAGCACCCGCAGGGTTTCCGCCGGAATACTGTCGATATTGCGCCCCATCTTGCGGGCGATTTTGAAGGTGAAAGCTTTCACCAGCAGCGGAATATCCTCCGGGCGCTCGCGCAGCGACGGAAGCTGGATAGGAAACACATTCAGGCGGTAGTAAAGATCGCTGCGAAACTCGCGATCGGCGACCATCTTCTTCAGATCGCGATTGGTGGCGGCGATCAACCGCACATCGGTACGGATCAGTTTGTTACTGCCGAGCCGCTCAAACTCCTGCTCCTGCAACACGCGCAGCAGCTTCGGTTGCAGCTCGAGCGGCATATCGCCCACCTCATCAAGAAACAGCGAGCTCTTATCCGCCAGCTCAAAGCGGCCGATGCGCTGGGCGCTGGCGCCGGTAAACGCGCCGCGCTCATGACCAAAAAGATCGCTCTCCATCAATCCGGCCGGCATTGCCGCACAGTTCATCTTCACCATCCGGCGGCTGTTGCGCTCGCTCAGGTTGTGGATAGCGCGGGCAATCAGCTCCTTGCCGGTGCCGGTTTCGCCGAGGATCAGCACCGTGCTGTTACTGCGCGCTACCATCTCCACCTGTTTCAGCACCCGTGACATCGCCTCGCTGCGGCCTATGATCTCGCCAAACTCGCTGTCGACCTTATTCAGCTGCTCGGTCAGCGCGAGGTTCTCATCCACCAGCCGCTCCTTCAGGCGATGGATCTCCTGGTAGGCCAGCGCGTTATCCACCGCAATGGCGATACGCTCGGCGATCTGGCGCAGCAGCTTGAGGTTCGCCTGGGTAAAGACCTCTTTCTGGCACTGCGCCAGCTTCAGCACGCCGAGCAGGTTCTTGCCCGACATCAGCGGCAGCAGGCAAAGCGTCTGGATCTGGTTGCCCCAGGTCTCAAACAGCATCCGCTCATAGGGCGCAAGCTTGTCGCGCTCGTGCAGGTTGAGCAGCAGCATCTCTTTACTCATAAACACGCGCTCCGTCAGCGTGCCCGCCTCGTCCGCCTCCTGAGTTTCGTGCGTCGGGTTGGCCTCATCCAGATAGTGCGTGGAGTAGATGGTCAGCTTGCCTTTACGGCTGCCGCGTAGCACCAGGCTGATGGCGTCAATGCCGAAGTAGTAGTGGATCTCTTTGGCGACTTCGCTCACCAGCTCATCCATATGCAGCCGCGAGAGCACGGCGTTAGTGATGGCGACCAGAATGCGGTAATCGTTGCGCTCCTGGCTGAGCAGGGCATAGTCCGGCGTGCGCCGGTCGCGGGTCTGCAACTGTTCAGCCACTACCGCAACTAACTGCGTCAGCGTATTAAGGCGCTCCAGCTCGCGCTCGCTCCACGGCTGGTCGTCATAGCGGAAGAACTCGCAGCCGCCGAAAATCTGCCCCTCTGCCGCCAGCGGCAGCAGCGCGTAGTGGGCGAAGGGTGGGTAAAGCCCGCTTGCGGCAAGGACGGGCCAGGTCTCGTTAAACAGCTCCGCCGTGCAGTGCAGCGCCTGCGGGTGAGAGAGAATATGCCGCACCGGCCCGCTCGCCAGCAGCGCCTGATCGCCATACTCCGCGCCCTTTTCCGTTGTCTGCACACTGTAGCGGCTCGCCCGGTGGCTATCCGCATGCCACAGCACAATCGCCGCACCCTGCGCCAGCCCCGCCTGACGCGCCAGCTGCGCCAGCGTTTCGCTGAGCGCCGCCACGTTCGGCTGCTGTAATAAAATCCGCGTGATATCGAAAAGCCCTTGCTGTCCGAGATCGCTCATCGGTGTATACGACATTTTGCTCATCCAGAAACACACCAAGAGGTGTGAAAAATAACAACTAGCAGATCCGCGGTAACGGCTCCGCATGGGGGAGATCTAACAGGCGTTTCACGCCGTAAAGCCCGGCTAACCGCACGCCCTGTTGTTCGACGACTTCACCAATCATCGCAGCATCTTTACCTGAAGGGTGGGCGCGTAAGCGGCTGAGCGCCAGTTCGGCGCTGTCGCGCGCGACGGCGATCACCAGTTTGCCCTCATTGGCGAAGTTAAGCGCATCCAGCCCCAGCAGTTCACAGACGCCGCGCACCGCCGGGTTAATCGGCAATTTGCTCTCTTGTAATTCAATGCCATATCCGCAGGCGGCGGCAAACTCGTGCACCACCGCGTTGACGCCGCCGCGCGTCGCGTCACGCAGGGCTTTGACGCCGGGCAGATCGCGCAGCGTCCCGATTAACGGCGTCAGCACCGCGCAGTCGCTGCTTAACTCACCGTCCAGCCCCAGCCCTTCACGCAGGTTAAGGATCGTCGCGCCGTGATCGCCCAGCGTACCGCTTGCCAGCAGCACATCGCCCGGCTGTAACGAGGCCGCCGCCCAGTGAATAGTGGCGGGGATCGCGCCTATACCGGCGGTATTAATAAACAGCTTATCCGCCGCGCCGCGCTGCACCACTTTGGTGTCGCCGGTGACAATGGCGATCCCGGCGCTGCGGGCAGTTGCCGCCATGCTCTCCACCACCTGTTTTAGGGTTGCTATCGACAGCCCCTCTTCGAGGATAAAGCCGCAGGAGAGGTAGCGCGGGATCGCGCCGCTGACCGCCACATCATTAGCGGTGCCGCAGACGGCGAGTTTGCCGATGTCACCGCCGGGGAAAATCAGCGGGTCAATCACATAGCTGTCGGTGGAGAAGGCAAGCCTGTCGCCGCCCGCTGCCAGCGCGGCGAGATCGAGGCGCGCCTGATCCTCCTGCTCCGCCAGCCAGGGGTTGGCGAAGGCCTGCATAAAAAGTTCGCCGATTAGCTGCTGCATCGCCTGGCCGCCGCTGCCGTGCGCCATCTGAACCTCATTCATACTTCACACTCCTGAGCACGATAGTGATACCAGGCAGCGCAGGCCCCTTCAGAGGAGACCATCAGCGCGCCAAAGGCGCTTTGTGGATTACAGGTATTGCCAAACAGCGGGCAGTGGTGCGGTTTGCAGCGCCCGGTCAGCACGTCGCCGCAGCGGGCGCGCGGGTCGTCATACACCTGCTGCACCGCCGGCTGGAAATGGGCTTCGGCGTCAAAACGCTGATAGGGAGCGGTCAGATGCACGCCCGACTCGCCAATCATTCCGAGCCCACGCCACTCGCTGTCGCCGCGCACGGTGAACACGTCGGCAATCGCCTCTTGCGCCCGTCGGTTGCCCTCATCCGGCACCACGCGGCGATACTGATTCTCCACCTCGCTTCGCGCCGCAACTTTCTGCTCGACCAGCATCAGCACGCCCTGTAACAGGTCGAGCGGCTCAAAACCGGCGACCACCAGCGGGCGCTGAAACTCATCGGCAATAAAGGTATAGGCATCGGTGCCAATCACCATGCTGACGTGGCCGGGCGCGAGAAAGGCGTCGATGCCGTTATCGGGCTGCTCAAGCAGGCTGCGCAGGGTCGGGATCAGCGTGATGTGCTGGCAGAAGAACCAGAAGTTGTTGATATCGCGCGCTTTCGCCTGCTGTAGCGTGATGGCGGTGGCAGGCATGGTGGTTTCGAAGCCGAGGCCGAAAAAGACCACTTTACGCTGCGGGTTTTTCTCCGCCAGCGCCAGCGCATCGAGCGGCGAGTAGACGATGCGCACATCCGCGCCGTGCGCTTTCGCTTGCAGCAGGGAGCCGTTTTTGCCCGGCACACGAATCGCATCGCCGAAGGTGCAGAAGATCACCTCCGGGTGGCTGGCAATCTCTACGCAGGTGTCGATGCGCCCCATCGGCAGGACGCAGACCGGGCAGCCGGGGCCGTGGATAAACTCAATATTCTCCGGCAGCAGCTGGTCGAGGCCAAATTTGAAAATGGCATGGGTGTGGCCGCCGCACACCTCCATAATGCGCAGCGGTCGCGCGGCGGTGTAAGCCAGCCCGGTGGCGCGCTCTCGCAGGCGGGCGATAAGCTGCATCACCTGCTCCGGGGCGCGGTATTCATCGACAAAGCGCATCACCCCTCCTCGCCGTAGAGCAGCGCGCCGACATCCGGCTCAACGTCGAACATATTTTGCAGCGCCGCCAGCGTTTCGCGCGCTTCCGCTTCGTTGATGATGCTCATGGCAAAGCCGACGTGCACCAGCACCCACTGGCCGATACGCGAGCGACCTTGCTCATCTTCACTGCCGACCAGCGTTAAATCGACATTACGCTGGATGCCGCTGACGTCGACTTTCGCTTGCAGGCCGTCAATGGCGCAGATTTGCCCCGGAACGCCTATGCACATCGTTGCGCCTCCAGCCACTCAAGCCACGCGTCCATGCCGTCGCCTTTGGTGGCGGAAACCAGCAGGATCTCAATCTCCGGGTTCACCTCCCGGGCGTAGGCAATGCACTGCTCAACATCGAAGTTGAGGTAGGGAAGCAGATCGACTTTGTTGAGCAGCATCAGCGAGGCGGCGGCGAACATATGCGGATATTTGAGCGGCTTATCCTCGCCTTCGGTTACAGAGAGCACCGCCACTTTATGCCGTTCGCCGAGGTCAAAACTCGCCGGGCAGACCAGATTGCCGACGTTCTCAATAAACAGGATGCCCTGCTCAGCGAGCGGCAGACGCGGCGCGGCATCGGCAATCATCTGCGCGTCGAGGTGGCAGCCTTTGCCGGTATTAACCTGAATCGCCGGGGTACCGGTGGCGCGGATGCGCGCGGCGTCGTTAACGGTTTGCTGATCGCCCTCAATCACCGCGCAGGGGAGGCGGTTTTTCAGGCGCAGCAGGGTTTCCGTGAGCAGGGTAGTTTTGCCGGAGCCGGGGCTGGAGACCAGGTTCAGCACCAGTTGCTGGCGGGCCGCGAAGCGCGCGCGGTTGCGGGCGGCGATGCGGTTGTTCTTATCCAGCACGTCGATCTCAACTTCCAGCATCCGCCGCTGACTGATGCCCGGCGCGTGGGTTCCCGCTGCGCCGTGTCCATAATGCAGGTCGCCTTCGTCAAGCTGAGTCGGGCTGAATGCATCGGTTTTGACCCCGGTAATGGTCAGCGCCGGGCGCGTCGCCGGAGCGAAGGGGGCGCTGCGAAAGGCAGAGTGGGGGTTATGTTCATCGCCTTCTATATAGCGGTTTCCATCCTGACAACCACATGTCGTACACATTGCTTACTCCTCAATTTCCAGTCGCTGAATTTGCATACCGTCGTCGGCGACGATCTGCAACTGGTCGCTGTGGCATTGTGGACAGCGGCGTACACGCTGACTGAGTAACGTCACATACTGCTGGCAAGACTCACACCAGCACTCGGCCTGTTGTTGTTCGATATGCAGTCTACAACCTTCCGCCAGGCTGCCGCGGCAGACCAGATCAAAACAAAACGTTAAAGCGTCCGTTTCGACGCAAGAAAATGCGCCCACCTTCAGCCAGACGCCGGTGACCTTGCGTGCGCCATTCGCCGCCGCCTGTTGTTCAATCACCTCCAGCGCGCGCTGGCACAACGTGATTTCATGCATAACGCCTCCTTATCATTTCCCCTGCTAATGCAATAACAGTGCCACTCCCGGTTTAGTCAGGGTGACGATGACGACAATGACGAGATGACACGTCGAAACACGCTCCGGTTTTTATAAAATGATTAAAAATCAATTGCTTGAAAACTGGCATGGATGATGCTTATCAGCAGTTGTTTCAATTAAGCGGGTAAGCTGAGATGACGATTTGGGAAATTAGCGAAAAGGCGGATTACATCGCCGGACGGCACCACCGTCTGCAAGAGGCGTGGCGCAGTTACTGCAATACGCTGGTTCAGGGCATTACGCTCGCCAAAGCGCGTTTGCACCACACCATCGGCTGTGCGCCGGAGCAGCAGCTCTGCTTCGTACTGTTCGATCACTTCACGGTTTACATCACCCTGAGCGGCGGCTTTAACGGCCACACCATTGAGTACGCGATTGCCAATAAAGGCAGTGAAGAGAAGCGTTTAATCGCCGAAGCGCGGCTCACCAGCGACGGAAAAATTGATGGTCTGTTTGACGTCCGCGATCGCGAAAAGGTGCTTGAGCATTACCTCGGCAAACTCGCCGCCGTGTACGACAACCTCTATGCCGCAATGGAAGCCGATACGCCGGTCAACCTCACCACCCTTGCCCGCGACGGGCACTCGCCGGTGCTGGCCTGAGCTGGAGTGTCGACGGGTGTCGAGATGACACCGAAAGCGACATGTTTCGTCAAAAATGACTGCCCGTAAGCGGGCGACTCACCTGAGGATCGACTGGTGAACCGTTTTGTAATTGCCGACCCGGCGCTCTGTATTGGCTGCCACACCTGCGAGGCGGCCTGCGCCGAGACGCACCGCACGTATGGGTTGCAGGCGATGCCGCGCCTGCGCGTTATGCGCAGCCAACATGAATCCGCGCCGCAGCAGTGCCACCACTGTGAAGATGCGCCCTGCGCCGGGGTCTGCCCGGTGAACGCCATCAACCGTGAGGATGGCGCGGTGCAGCTCAACGAGAGCCTCTGCGTCAGCTGTAAGCTCTGCGCGATTGCCTGTCCGTTCGGCGCGATTGAGTTTTCCGGCAGCCGTCCGCTGGATATTCCGGCCAACGTCAACACGCCGAAAGCGCCCGCCGCACCGCCGATGCCTGCGAAAGTGAGTTCGCTGCTCGACTGGGTACCGGGTGTGCGCGCCATCGCCGTGAAGTGCGACCTCTGCTATTTCGACGCCGACGGCCCGGCCTGCGTGCGCATGTGCCCGACCAAGGCGCTGCACCTGGTCAGCCCGCACGACATCAATCGCGCCAGCCGCCGCAAACGCGAGCAGACCATTAATAGCGATTACGGCGATCTGGCGCAGTTTGCGCAGAATAACGGGAGTGCAAAATGACGCTTTTCTCTTTGTTGAGCGGCGCGGTCGTCACACTGAGCGCTGCTGCGCTGCTGGCGGGCCTGCTGAGCGCGTTCAAACCCCTGAGCGGTTTCTTCGCCGGTCTTGGCGGCGCGGCTGGCTGCCTGCTGGCGACGGCTGCGGGTGCTGGCGCACTGCTCGACGGGCAAACCGTGAGTGGTATTGTGCCGCTCATCAACCTTCATCTGTTGCTCACGCCGCTGAGCGCTGTCTGGCTGCTGACGCTTGGCGTCTGCGGCTTCTTTATCAGCCTCTTTAACCTGGCGTGGCACCGCCATCAGGCGGTAAAAGCCAATGGCCTGCTGATTAACCTTCTGCTGGCGGCGGCGATCTGCGCGGTGAGCGCAGCTAACCTCGGCGCGCTGGTGGTGATGGCGGAGATCATGGCGCTCTGCGCGGTGTTCCTCACCGGGTGCAGCGCCTCCGGCAAACTCTGGTTCGCCCTCGGGCGTCTCGGCACGCTGCTGCTGGCGCTGCTCTGCTGGCTGCTGTGGCAGCGCTACCAGACTCTCGATTTTAGCGTGCTGAGCCTGCACCCGCTGAGCGGCGGCCTCTGGCTGCTCGGCGTGATTGGTTTTGGCCTGCTGGCGGGGATCATCCCGCTGCACGCCTGGGTGCCGCAGGCCCATGCCAACGCCCCGGCTCCGGCGGCGGCGCTCTTCTCCGCCGTGGTAATGAAAGTCGGGCTGTTCGGCATCCTGACGCTCTCTTTATTTGGCGGGCAACCGCCGCTGTGGTGGGGCGTGCTGCTGCTGGCATTTGGTCTGCTGACCGCGTTTGTCGGCGGGCTTTATGCGCTGATGGAGCACAACATTCAGCGGCTGCTGGCTTACCACACGCTGGAGAACATCGGCATTATCCTGCTCGGCCTTGGC
This sequence comes from Kosakonia sp. Marseille-Q7440, assembly GCF_965119485.1. Classification (NCBI taxonomy): domain Bacteria; kingdom Pseudomonadati; phylum Pseudomonadota; class Gammaproteobacteria; order Enterobacterales; family Enterobacteriaceae; genus Kosakonia; species Kosakonia sp. Marseille-Q7440. The sequence goes on from NZ_CBCPLT010000002.1 coordinate 1,119,879, forward strand.
GCGGGCATCAGCGGGCTTGCGCTGCGCCAGCCTGCGCTGGTGGCGCTCGGGCTGGTCGGCGGTCTCTATCATCTTTTCAACCACAGCCTGTTTAAGTGCACGCTGTTTCTCGGCGCGGGCGCGCTCTGGTTTGCCACCGGTTTTCGCGATATCGAAAAACTGGGCGGCCTCGGTAAACGCATGCCGCTTATCTCGCTGGCGATGCTGGTCGGCCTGATGGCGATGGCCGCGCTGCCGCCGCTCAACGGTTTCGCCGGCGAGTGGGTGATCTACCAGGCCTTCTTCCGCTTAAGCGCCAGCGGCAGTTTCCTGCTGCAAGTGATGGGGCCGCTGCTGGCGGTTGGGCTGGCCATCACTGGCGCGCTGGCGGTGATGTGCATGGCGAAAGTCTATGGCGTCACCTTCCTTGGCGCACCGCGCAGCGCGCAGGCAGAAAATCCGCACCCGTTGCCGTGGCTGATGAGTGTAAGCGTGGCGGCGTTGGCAATCTGCTGTGTGATTGGCGGGGTTGCCGCGCCGTGGCTGCTGCCGCGCCTGTTCAGTGCCGTGCCGCTGCCGCTTGAAACGGCGAACACCGTGGTGTCGCAACCGATGATTGCCCTGCTGCTGATTGCCGCGACGCTGCTGCCGCTGGTGCTGCTCGTGCTGCTGAAGGGCGACCGCCTGCCGTCCCGCAGCAGGGGGGCAGCGTGGGTGTGTGGTTACGACCATGAAGCATCGATGGTCATCACCGCCCACGGTTTTGCGATGCCGGTTAAAGCGGCCTTCGCGCCGGTACTCGCGCTGCGCAAATGGCTGGAGCCAACGCTCTCGCTGCCCGTCTGGCGGGGCGACGCCGCGCCGCTGCTGTTTCGTCGCCTGGCGCTGATTGAGCTGGCGGTGCTGGTGGTTGTGGTGATTTCCCGAGGAGCCTGAAGATGAGTTTTCTGTTTGCTGTTGTACAGGCGCTGGTGCTGTTCGCCCTTGCGCCGTTGCTTTCCGGCATCAGCCGCGTGGCGCGTGCGCGTCTGCATAACCGGCGCGGGCCGGGCGTGCTGCAAGAGTATCGCGATCTGTTCAAACTGCTTGGGCGGCAGAGCGTCGCCCCGGCGGCTTCCGGCTGGGTCTTTCGCCTGACGCCGCTGGTGATGGTTGGCGTAATGCTGACGATTGCCACCGCGCTGCCGGTAGTGACGGTGGCCTCACCGCTACCGCTGCTTGGGGATCTGATCACGCTTATCTACCTCTTCGCCATTGCCCGCTTCTTCTTCGCCATCGCCGGGCTGGATACCGGTAGCCCCTTCACCGGGCTGGGTGCCAGCCGCGAAGCGATGCTCGGCGTGCTGGTGGAGCCGATCCTGCTGTTGGGGTTATGGGTGGCGGCGCTGGTCGCCGGGTCAACTCATATCACCCACATTACCGACACCGTTTATCACTGGCCGCTGCACGCCAGCCTGCCGCTGTTTCTCGCGCTCTGCGCCTGCGCTTTCGCCACTTTTATTGAGATGGGCAAACTGCCGTTCGATCTGGCGGAAGCGGAGCAGGAGTTGCAGGAGGGGCCGCTCTCCGAGTACAGCGGCAGCGGCTTCGCCATTCTCAAGTGGGGCATCAGCCTGAAACAGCTGGTGGTGCTGCAACTGTTTGTCGGCGTCTTTTTACCCTGGGGGCAGATGGCCTCCTTCAGGGTTGGCGGGCTGCTACTGGCGCTGGTTGTCGCGCTGCTGAAACTGCTGCTCGGCGTGCTGGTTATCGCCCTGTTTGAAAACAGCATGGCGCGCCTGCGTTTTGTTGCCGCCTCGCGCGTCACCTGGGCCGGTTTCGGCGTCGCCTTTCTGGCCTTTGTCTCCTTGCTGGCGACCTATTAAGAGAGTTCATCTATGTCTGAAGAAAAGATCGGCCAACACTACCTTGCTGCGCTGCATGAAAAATTCCCCGGCGTGGTGCTGGATAGCGCATGGCAGACGAAGGATCAGCTGACCCTGACCATCAAAATCAACTATCTGCCGGAAGTGGTCGAGTTTCTCTACTACCAGCAGGGCGGCTGGCTGTCGGTGCTGTTTGGCAACGATGAGCGCAAGCTCAACGGCCACTTCGCCGTTTACTACGTGCTGTCGATGGAGCAGGGCGTGAAGTGCTGGATCACCGTGCGCGTCGAAGTGGATGCCCTGAAACCGGAGTACCCCTCGGTCACGCCGCGCGTGCCGGCGGCAGTGTGGGGCGAGCGCGAAGTGCGCGATATGTATGGCCTGATCCCGGTAGGCCTGCCGGATGAGCGCCGTCTGGTGTTGCCCGACGACTGGCCGGATGAACTCTATCCGCTGCGCAAAGACAGCATGGATTACCGCCAGCGCCCCGCGCCGACCACCGATGCGGAAACCTACGAGTTCATCAACGAACTGGGTGATAAGAAGAACAATGTGGTGCCAATTGGCCCGCTGCACGTCACCTCTGACGAACCGGGCCATTTCCGCCTGTTCGTCGATGGCGAGAACATTATCGACGCCGATTACCGCATGTTCTATGTCCACCGCGGCATGGAAAAGCTGGCAGAAACCCGCATGGGTTACAACGAGGTGACCTTTCTGTCGGATCGCGTCTGCGGCATCTGCGGCTTTGCCCATAGCACCGCTTACACCACCTCGGTGGAGAACGCGATGGGCATTGTCGTGCCGGAGCGTGCGCAGATGATCCGCGCCATTTTGCTTGAGGTCGAGCGCCTGCACTCCAACCTGCTCAACCTCGGCCTTGCCTGCCACTTTGTCGGCTTTGACTCCGGCTTTATGCAGTTCTTCCGCGTGCGTGAAACCTCGATGAAGATGGCGGAAATTCTCACCGGGGCGCGTAAAACCTACGGCCTGAACCTGATTGGCGGCATCCGTCGCGACATGCTGAAGGATGAGATGATCCAGACCCGCCAGCTGGCGCAGCAGATGCGCCGCGATGTGCAGGAGCTGGTCGATATGCTGTTAAGCACGCCGAACATTGAGCAGCGCACGGTCGGCATTGGCCGCCTTGATCCGCAAATCGCCCGCGACTTCAGTAACGTTGGCCCGATGGTGCGCGCCAGCGGCCATGCCCGCGACACCCGCGCCGATCACCCGTTTGTCGGCTACGGCCTGCTGCCGATGACTGTCCACACCGAGCAGGGCTGCGATGTGATTTCGCGCCTGAAAGTGCGTATCAACGAAGTCTTTACCGCCCTGAACATGATTGATTTCGGGCTCGATAATCTGCCCGGCGGCCCGCTGATGGTCGAGGGCTTTACCTATATTCCGCACCGCTTTGCCCTCGGTTTTTCCGAAGCGCCGCGCGGGGATGATATCCACTGGAGCATGACCGGCGACAACCAGAAACTCTACCGCTGGCGCTGCCGCGCGGCGACCTACGCCAACTGGCCAACCCTGCGCTACATGCTGCGCGGCAATACCGTCTCTGACGCGCCGCTGATTATCGGCAGCCTCGATCCTTGTTACTCCTGCACCGACCGCATGACGGTGGTGGATGTGCGCAAGAAAAAGAGCCAGGTGGTGCCCTACAAAGAGCTGGAGCGCTACAGCATTGAGCGTAAGCACTCGCCGCTGAAATAGGAGGAGCGTTGCAAGCCATGTTTACCTTTATCAAAAAAGTGATCAAAACCGGTGCACCGACAAGCGACTATCCGCTGTCGCCGATGCCGGTTGATAAAAATTTTCGCGGTAAGCCGCAGCACAACCCGCAGCAGTGCATCGGCTGCGCCGCGTGCGTCAATGCCTGCCCCTCTAATGCCCTGACGGTAGAGACCGATCTCGCCACCGGCGAGCAGGCCTGGCAGTTTAATCTTGGGCGCTGCATCTTCTGTGCCCGCTGCGAAGAGGTCTGCCCGACGGCGGCGATTACCCTGTCGCAGGAGTATGAGCTGGCGGTGTGGAACAAGGCTGACTTTCTGCAACAGTCGCGTTTTGAACTGTGCCAGTGTCGTGAATGCGCGCGCCCCTTTGCCGTGCAGAAAGAGATCGATTACGCCATCGCGCTGCTGGCGCATAACGGCGACACCCATGCGGAAGCGCACCGTGCCAGCTTTGAAACCTGCCCGGCCTGTAAACGCCAGCAGTGCCTGGTGCCAACCGATCGGATTGAATTGACCCGCCACATGAGAGAGGCCAGCTGATGAGCCAGCTTATTGGACCGCGCGACGCAGAGGGCATTCCGCTGCCGATGACGGTGGAGGAGTCCATCGCCAGCATGAAAGCCTCGCTGCTGAAGAAGATCAAACGCTCCGCTTACGTCTACCGCGTGGATTGCGGCGGCTGCAACGGCTGTGAAATCGAGATTTTCGCCACTCTTTCGCCGCTGTTCGACGCCGAACGCTTTGGCATAAAGGTGGTGCCGTCGCCGCGTCACGCCGACATTTTGCTTTTTACCGGTGCGGTCACCCGCGCGATGCGCTCCCCGGCGTTACGCGCCTGGCAATCGGCGCCCGATCCGAAAATTTGTATCTCCTACGGTGCCTGCGGCAATAGCGGCGGGATCTTCCACGATCTCTACTGCGTCTGGGGTGGAACCGACAAGATCGTGCCGGTCGATGTCTATATTCCCGGCTGCCCGCCGACGCCTGCCGCCACGCTGTATGGCTTTGCGATGGCGCTCGGGCTGCTGGAGCAGAAAATTCACGCTCGTCTGCCCGGCGAGCAGGACGATCAACCGGCAGAGATCCTCCATCCGCAGATGGTGCAACCGCTGCGGGTCAAGGTGGATCGCACCGCGCGTCGGCTGGCGGGTTACCGCTATGGCCGCCAGATTGCTGATGATTACCTGCGCCTGCGCACCCTCGGCGAGCATGAAGTGATGAACTGGCTGGCGCAGGAGAACGATCCGCGCCTGACGGAGATTGTCAGCCACCTTAACCAGGTGGTGCAGGAGGCGAAAATCTGATGGGCGAAACGGTGGTCTTTAGCCAGCTGCGGCGCAAATTTATCGATGAAAACGAGGCGACGCCGCCGCAGGCGCAGCAGGTGGTCTACTACAGTCTGGCTATTGGCCACCATCTTGGGGTGATCGACTGTCTGGAGGCGGCGCTCACCTGCTCATGGGACGACTACATGGCGTGGATCGCTACCCTTGAAGCGGGCAGCGAGGCGCGGCGAAAAATGGAAGGGGTGCCGCGCTACGGCGAAATTGTGATCGACAGTACGCATGTGATGCTGCTGGCGAACGCTTTTGACCGCGCGCTGGCGCAGCAAAACGCAACGCAGCAGGCGTGGAGCCGCGAGTTGTTGTCGATACTGCATGATATTTACCAGGAGAGCGCCATCTATCTGATGGTCAGGAGGTTACGTGACTGACGTTTTACTCTGTGTCGGCAACAGTATGATGGGCGACGACGGCGCAGGCCCGCTGCTGGCGGAGATGTGCGCCGCCAAACCTGCCGGAGAGTGGCGGGTGATTGATGGCGGTAGCGCGCCGGAGAATGATGTTGCCGCGATCCGTGGTTTGCGCCCGGCGCGGCTGCTGCTGGTCGATGCCACCGATATAGGGCTTAACCCCGGCGAGATCCGCGTGGTTAACCCGGACGACATCGCCGAGATGTTTATGATGACCACCCACAATATGCCGCTCAACTACCTGATCGATCAGCTGAAAGAGGATGTCGGCGAGGTGATTTTCCTTGGCATTCAGCCCGATATCGTCGGCTTTTACTACCCGATGACGCCGCCGGTGAAGGCGGCGGTAGAGACGATCTATCAGCGGCTTGAGGGCTGGCAAGGGCAGGGCGGTTTCGCCACCCTTTAACGGCGACGTTTCTCTGCGTACATCACTTTGCCGCTCTCCTCCAGCATGTCGCGCAGGGTGGTGTACTTCTCATCCTGCTCAATCACGCCGTGAGAGTAGTTGATGTGATAGTTTTTGCCGCCGCTCATCTCCAGCGCGTCCATTCGCGTTTGCAGATCGAAGAGGAAGGCATCGACATCGTGCTCGGCGCTGTTACTGAGCAGCACGGCAAACTCCCCGCCACCCATGCGCGCGGCGATATCCTGCTCCTGCAGGCATTTCGTCAGCGTGCTGGCGAAGGTTTTCACCACCGCATCCCCCTCTTTACTGCCCAGCACTTCATTGATCGACTTCAGGTTGTCGATGCTGAAATAGAGCAGGCTAAAAGGGGTGTTGTGCTCTTTCGACAAGTTGAAGCGCTTCTCGCCGGAGCGGTAAAAGCCGCGGCTGTTGGGCATGCCGGTCAGGGCATCGGTCATCGCCATACTGAGGATTAAAAACTCATCTTCGACGATGGCGGCGAAATCGAGCAGGGTGTTGATCTCCGCGCTGGAGAAGGGGCGCGGGTAGGTATCAATGATGCAGATGGTACCGGCAATCGCGCCATCCGGCAGACGCACCGGGCAACCGGCGTAGAAACGCACCCACGGCTCGCCGGTGACAAAGGGGTTATCGGCAAAGCGCGTATCCATCTGGGTATCTTTCACAATAAAGACGCCCTCTTCGAGGATGGCGTGGGCGCAGAAAGAGAGGTTACGCGGGGTTTCGTGGGTATCGATGCCGCCGCGCGAGAGCAGCCACTGGCGATCGCGATCGAGCAGGCTGATCACCGCAATCGGCACATCGAAGGTGGTTTTCGCCATGCGGGTTAAGCGGTCGAAGCGTTCGTCATCTTTTTTATCAAGCAGATCCATCATGTATAAAGAGTGCAGACGCTCTTTTTCGTTGACTGGCATAGCTGGAAAAATCATATGACATCCTCGATAGGGCCCGTTTTCTCAAGTGTAGACATTTCTTGTAACGATTGCGTTATATATCCGTGGCTTGAGGATGGCCTTTACCCTTCGCACAAAAGGTGCATTGCCGCCTTCAGACGCGCCGCCTACAATCGACTGACTTAACACACAGGAGCAATGCTATGTCTGAACTTTCGCTTACTTATCGTCTGGGCGACAACGAAGTGGGTCGTCTGGGTTACGGTGCAATGCAGCTCGCAGGCCCTGGCGTGTTTGGCCCGCCGGCCGATGAAGCGCGCGCGCTGCAGGTGCTGCGCGATGCGGTGGCCGCCGGGGTGAATCATATTGATACCAGTGATTTTTACGGCCCGCACGTTACCAATAAATTGATTAAGCAGGCGCTGCATCCCTACCCGGATAACCTGACGATTGTCACCAAAGTCGGCGCGCGCCGCGATGAGAAAGCCAACTGGCTGCCCGCCTTTAGTGATGAAGAGCTGACCCGCGCGGTGGAAGATAACCTGCGCAATCTCGGGCTCGATGTGCTGGATGTGGTGAACCTGCGCGCGATGTTCAGCGCTCATGGCCCGGCAGAGGGTTCACTGGATGCGCCGCTGGAGACGTTAATTAAGCTTAAAGATCGCGGGTTGATTCGCCATATCGGCCTCAGTAACGTGACGGCGAAGCAGGTGGCGGACGCGCAGAAAATGACGCCCATCGTCTGCGTGCAGAATCTCTATAACGTGGCGAACCGCCAGGATGACGCGCTGATTGATAGTCTGAATGAGCAGGGCATCGCCTTTGTGCCGTTCTTCCCGCTCGGCGGTTTTTCACCGCTGCAATCGAGCGAGCTGAATGCAGTGGCGGCAGAGCTTGATGCAACGCCAATGCAGGTGGCGCTGGCGTGGTTGTTGCAGCGTTCGCCCAATATTTTGCTGATCCCTGGCACCTCCTCTCCGCAGCATTTGCAGGAGAACCTCGCCAGCGCGAAGCTGGTGTTGCCGCACGAGGCGCTGGAAACATTAAACAGCATCGGCGCGTAGCAAACGATTCGGTATTTGTCGGCGTGATAAGTATTTGTAGGCCTGATAAGCGTAGCGCCATCAGGCGTTAATCGGCGGCACTGCCGGATGGCGACTGACGCCTTATCCGGCCTACAAAGCTATCAACCGATTCGGTGTGCGTAGGCCTGATAAGCGCAGCGCCATCAGGCATTAATCGGCGGTATTGCCGGATGGCGGCTTTGCCTTATCCGGCCTACAAAACTCTCAACCGATTCGGTTTACGTAGGCCTGATAAGCGTAGCGCCATCAGGCATCAATCTGCGGCATTGCCGGATAACCGGCCCACAAAAATCCGGCATTACCCAACCTTAACCACCGACTCGCGGCACACCAACTCGCCCTGATGGGCGCGCGGCGGTGTCTCGTCCGGCAACAAGAGGATCGCCACCGCGTGGCGGATCATCTCATCCATCGGCACATGCAGGGTGGTGAGCGCCGGATTGTAATATTTGCCAATTACCGAATCATCGAACCCGGCAAGGGAAACATCCTGCGGCAGGCGCAGCCCGGCCTCCTGACACGCTTTTGCCACGCCAATCGCCATATCGTCATTCCCCGCCAGCACACAGCTGAACGGCACATTGCGCGCCAGCAGCTCGCGCCCGGCTTCATAACCGCTGTCGGTGCTCCAGCTTCCGCGCACCAGCAGTTGCGGGTCAGGCTCGATTCCGGCGTTGCGCAGCGCCTGGTGATACCCCGCCAGGCGGCTGTCACCGGTCGGCGAACCCTCGGAACCGGCGACGAAGGCAATACGCGTATGCCCCTGCGCCAGCAGATAGGCCACCATCCTTTCACTGCTCTGCTGGTGGTTAACAAACACGCACTGGCTGCGGTGGCGGGTCAGCTCGCGGTTGATCACCACAATCGGCGTCTCGCTGGTATCGATAATCTCATCCAGCTCATCAACCGTCAGGTATTTCGGGTAGATAAGAATCGCTTCACAGCGCAGCGACAGCAGCAGGTCGATAGCGTCCCGCTCCTCTTGCGCGCTGTGTTTTCCATCCGCCAGCACCAGCTGCCGACCGTGCATTTCGCTGTCGGTCGCCGCATGGTAAATCATGCTGGAGAAGAACGGGCCGTTGTAGAGCCCGTTAGTGATCACCAGACCGACGGAGTTGGTTTTATTATTGGCAAGGTTGCGCGCCAGTTGGTTTGGCTTGTAACCCGTTTCGTCAATCGCCTGCATAATGCGGGCTTTAACCTCTTCGCGGACAAAGACTTTGCCGTTCAGCGCGCGCGATACCGTCGCTTTGGAGACGCCTGCCAGCCGTGCGACATCCAGTATCGTTACCATTCTTCATCCTCGCTCGTGTTATCTCTCTTGTCAGGCCAGCGACATCAGCGGCGCTCCCGCCGTGACGGCACCTTGTGACTGATGGTGAGTAAGCGTGAACTCATCGCTGTTCACCACCAGCACCGGCGTTGTTAAATCATACCCGGCCTGCTCAATTTTCGCCTTATCGAATGCCAGCAGAGGCGTGCCTGCGGTAACCCGGTCGCCCTCTTTAACCAGCGGCGTAAAGTATTGCCCCTGTAAATTAACGGTATTCAGGCCAACATGGATCAGTAATTCTGCGCCATTGTCACAGATCAGGCCGATAGCGTGATGAGAGTCAATTAATGTCGCGACCTGCGCATCGCACGGCGCGACCACTTTCCCTTCGGCTGGGACAATCGCGATGCCATCGCCCAGCACTTTGCCGGCAAACGCTTCATCTTTCACGCTCTCCAGCGCAATCACTTCGCCTTTAATCGGGCTGAGCATTTGCAGTGTGCCAACGGTAACCGTCGCCGGTTTCTGCTCTGCGGGCGTCTCTTCAACCGGATCGTCAAAACCGACAAACTGCACCATCACCACGGTGAGCACAATCGCCGTCCCGGCACCGGCCAGTTCGCCAATAAAGGACATCGGCGCATCGGGGCTGATGGCGTTCACCAGCGTAAAGAGACCCGGCAGCGCGGCATAAGCATAATAAAGGCTGCCAAACAGGCTGGCGACCACCGCGCCGATGGCACCGCCAATACAACCGCAGATAAAGGGCTTTTTAAAGCGCAGCGTAACGCCGTAAATCGCCGGTTCGGTAATACCAAAAATGGCCGTCACGCCCGCCGAGAGCGAGGTGGCTTTCAGCTGTTTGTTACGGCTTTTGATAAACACGCCGAAGACCGCTGCCATCTGACCAATCACCGCGATGGTCTGGTAGGCCTGGAAGGAGTCATACCCCTGGGTGTCGAAGTTGGCCATGATCACCGGCGTAATGCCCCAGTGAACGCCAAAGATCACAATCACCTGCCAGACGCCGCCAATAATTGCTGCCGCCAGCGCCGGAGCGGCATGGAACAGGGCGTTGTAGCCATTTGCCACGCCAATCGCTGCCCAACTGGTCAGCGGCCCAATCACAATCAGCGTCAGCGGCACAATCACCACAAAGCAGATAAGCGGCGTAAAGAGCGGGCTTATCACCTCTGGCAACCATTTTTCCACCCGGCGCTCAAACCACGACAGCGCCCAGACGAGGAACAGCGGCGGCAGCACCGACGAGGTATAGACCGTTTCCGCCAGCGGGAAGAAGAGGAACTTCACTTCGTTACCGGCGGCGATTTTGCCCGCCAGCGCCGTCCACTCCGGGTTGATCAGCGCACAGCAGCAGAGCACGGCGATAAACGGATTGCACTTAAAGTGGCGCGCGGCGGTGATGGCAATAAACACCGGCAGGAAGGCAAACGGCGTCCAGGACATAAAGTTGAGCACCGCAAAGGTGCCGGTGGATTTGATATCCGCATCCGCAAGGCCGAGCAGGATCAACAAACCCTGTAAAATCCCGGCGGCGGCAAGAATATAGACGATCGGGGCAAAGACTGCCGACATGGTGGCGATCACCGCATCGAGCCAGCGCGTTTTGGGTGGCGGCGCATCATCGCCGCGCTCTTTCACCATGCCGCTCAGGGCGTTAAAAACATCGGCGACGTGAGTACCAATCACCACCTGAAACTGACCGCCGCTCTCAACGACCGCAATCACGCCGGGCAGACTCTGCACATTGCTTTTCGCCGTGGCGGGCGTTTCATTGAGGACGAGGCGCAGTCGTGTGGCGCAGCGGGAGAAGTTGCTGATGTTCTCTTCACCGCCAACCTCCCGCAGGATATCGCTCGCTAACTTATTGTAATCCCTGATAACGGCCATTTTTATTTACCTTTTATTATCGGAAACTGAGTAGGTGTAACTGGGTGAAACCGGTTTCATGCTAGCCTGGTGACGCTCTGCCGCAACCGGTTTCATGGAAAAGTGCGAGCTAAATCACTCCTAAAAAAGAGGGGTTACGGCGACATTTCGTTGCCGGGCGAAGCATCGCGTTGGGCGCTGCATAACACTGGCGAAACGGAACAGTGGAGGGAGTACTTATGATCGCAGTGTTATTTGAAGCGGATATTGCGCCTGGCGAGCAGCCGCGCTATATGCAACTTGCCGCAGAACTGAAGCCGCAGCTGGCGGAGATTGACGGCTTTATCACCATTGAGCGCTTTCAGAGCCTGAGCACGGAGGGGAAGATTTTGTCCCTCTCCTGGTGGCGCGATGAGGCAGCGGTGATCGCCTGGAAGCAAAACGTCCTGCACCAGGCCGCGCAGGCAGAAGGGCAGCGCACCATCTTTTCGTTCTACCGCATTCGCGTCGCGCAGGTATTTCGCGACTATGCCTCGACCGACAGGAGAGCCTGATATGTACGATCTTCACGTGGTGCTGGATAACGCGCCCGGCGCGCTGGCGGCGCTTGGCGAAACGCTTGGTCGCAATGGCGTCGGTCTTGAGGGCGGCGGGGTGTTTACCGTCAATGCGCAGTGCCATGCTCACTTTCTGGTGGAAGAGGGGGAGCGCGCAGGGCAGGTGTTGAAGGCGGCAGGCTTTACGCTGCAAAGCGTGAGAAAGCCGCTTATCCGCAAACTAAAGCAGGAGAGGCCGGGCGAGTTGGGTGAGATTGCGCGCGCGCTGGCAAACGCCGGGATCAACATTGAGGTGCAGTACAGCGATCACGATAATCGCTTGATCCTGCTCACCGATAATGATCCACTGGCGCACGAGGTGACACAACATTGGGACGTTTCGAAAGTATGAGTTTACCTGCCGACAATTCACCGCCAGTGCTGGAGACCGCTCTTGCCGCCATCGCCAGCGCCATGGCGGAGCCGTCGCGCGCGCGGATGCTCTGCGCGCTGATGGATGGGCGGGCGTGGACCGCAACGGAACTCTGCGCGGTGGTTGATATCGCCGCGTCGACGGCCAGCGCGCACTTAACCAAGCTGCTAAACAGCGGGCTGCTGGTCTGCGTCTCGCAGGGTCGGCATCGCTACTACCGGCTGGCGGGCAGCGATGTCGCCGGGCTGCTGGAAAATATGATGGGTGTCTCGATGCGCGGCGCAAAAGCCCCCGTCACCCGCACGCCGCAAGCGCTCCGCCGGGCACGTACCTGTTACGATCACCTCGCCGGTGAGGTCGCTGTTGGCATTTACAGCGTGATGCAGCGAGATGGGTGGATAACCGAAGCGGGAGATGCGGTAACCGAAACCGGCAGGCGCGAGCTTGCGAAACTCGGCGTAGCGCTCGACCCGCACACCCGGCGTAAACCTTGCAGCGCCTGCCTCGACTGGAGCGAGCGCCGCTTTCATCTCGGCGGCGATGCCGGTGCTGCGCTGCTTATCGCCTTCGAACAGCGCGGCTGGCTGCAGCGCACGCCGGGCTACCGCGAAGTGACGATTACCGAAGAGGGAAGAAGTGCACTGTTCAGGGTGTTTGGTGTGCAAGGATGAGGATAAAATTGCCGACGCAGAGTTCAGCAAGCATATGCGAAATAAGGAGTTATTATGGCAACCTTAGACGAACTATTAGTGAAACGAAGTCCTGAAAGTCTGGCGCGCATTGAAGAGCGGGTTGATGAGTTACGACGCAGCATTGTGTTAAGCCAGCTTCGTGAAGAGTTGAACATTTCCCAGACGGAGCTTGCCAGCCTGATGGGGGTGAAGCAGCCAACGCTTGCAAAAATAGAGCAGCCGGGCAACGATCCGCGTCTCTCAACCCTTAAACGCTATGTTGCGGCGCTGGGCGGCGAGTTAACCATTGATATTACGTTGCCTACCGGTAAACGGGTGGCTTTTCAGATTTGAGGCTGCCGCGCTATACCGCGTATGGCTTTCTGGTGGACGGTTGCAATATATCCAGCTACCAACCACTGTGCTGGCCCCAGCTTTAACCGCCTCGAATGCCACCATTCGCGCCCAAAGTCGTCGCATTTGTAGGCCGGATAAGGCGTCAGCCGCCATCCGGCAATGCAGCCGATTGCTGCCTGATGGCGCTGCGCTTATCAGGCCTACGCAACCCGAATCGTCTGTAGGCCGGATAAGGCATATCCCTCTCTTTGTTGTGCAAAGCGATGTGCTGTAAGGTTATGTCTCGTTTTAAAGCAAGGAGAGCTCAATGCGTATCAGTGGTGTGACAACATTACTCGTAATCCTTTTTCTCAGCGCACCCGCGATAGCGGAGCCCAAACAGCAAGCCTCTGAGCTGGTGAAAAAGTACACGCTGGCAGAGGATGCGGATAAAACTGCCGTGTTAGAGGATTTCGACAAGCTCGCGCACAAAAATCCTGAAAATATGAATGTTATTCGCAGTTATACCAGCCTGCTTTCTTCCAGAGGCGACTATCAGAAATCGCTCACTTACCTTGAGCCTGTTAACAGAGCTAACGCTAATCCATCATTATTGCTGCAAGAGTGCATGCTCAAAGAGCGTCTGGGTAAAAAAGAGGATACGTGCTATCAACGTGTAATCAGCGAATCGGAAAGTAATCATATTGAAAATATGGATTATCTGATGGCGCTGTTTTTTACCAACGACGATAAATTTCCGGCGGTTAAACAGCGTTTATTAACAAAAAATCCGGCGCTAAGTGATGATTTCAATATCTTCTCGCAGGATAAACGTAGTGTACTGATGGCGATTTATCCTTAAGAGAATAATTATGAGCCCAGTCACTGGGCTCAAAATCAGTTATCGCTAAATATTTCTGTATTACCGTCATTATCCTGAACGGCAAAGCCTACAGAGAATATGCGTGAAGAGGGGATTATCGCTTTCTCTCTTTTTTCGTCTGAGTCGAGGTACACGGTGAAGTTATAGGAGTGCCCTTTTTCAAACTTATAGCCATAAGTCGGCATGCAACTATCAGAGCTGGCCGCTGTATCGTTGATATCATATTTTTCAAACGCATTTTGCGGATTCCCGACTTCTGAGATTTTGACAATCGCCACTTTTTCATCGCCTTCGGGTTGAACAAGAACACAAACATTATTCGCGACGGTAACAGCCTTAGCCCGTAGCTGCGGAGGCTGTGGGTTCTGATGACAGGCTGCAAGCGATAATACTAACAGGCTTACTAACACCATTTTTTTCATTGGCTATTACCTTTGGTTTAAAAAGTGTGAAAGAACATATTCGTATTCTGGCAGGACAGTCTTATTTGTTACACCCCTGAAATTGATAAGGCGTACGTTTTTAATCCATCTGGAATACCCTAGTTTTCGAAGCAACCAATAATCAGCAATGATGGATGCTTGCTGTTCCATCGTGTAGTGATGGAGCAACCTCTTACCATCAAGGCGGTATGTATAATCAGCAACTCCGCTAAAAAGGCCGCTCAACCTTACCCACATACCTTTCTGGTGCTGCCAGACATGAGCCATTTCATGTATGAAAGTATGCTGAGATTCATCATTTCCTTGCGAGAAGTCGGATAAATAACCCTCTTTTCGAAACCACAGCTCTCCATTGGGGGCCATAGCATAAGCCGGATCTTGTAATCCGAATGGAAAGTAACTGTCACAATGTACTTTGACGTCGTTATAAAAAATTGAATTGCCATATATAGAGCGTGCCAGCACAACTTCCCCACATGTTAACGCTCTTTCAAAGCCTTCCCTGGTTTCCATCTTTATGCTCCCTGTTTTCCCTAAACACCAAAATAAGACCACCATTTGTAGGGGAAAAGCCAGAATCAAAATCTCAAAGTATCCGAAGAAAAAGATTAATTTCGAACGATACTGCCAGTCCACAGGAGGTGTTCCTGATAAAGAGAGGCTCTGATCCAGCTAAAACATTACTTTGCGAGGGGGCGTGAGGCCGCTTTTAGGGGGTTATAGCGGGCATCGGTTGCAGCGATGATCGGCGCTGTAGCCTGATGTTTTGGCAAGGATTACCCTATCAGCCACAAGATAAAAAAGATCCGTTCTCTACCGAGGCGCACATTGTCACCTTTTTCCCCAAAAAGCCGAATAACTTCAGCAAGGTCGATATTGTGATGACTTACGCCTTCGAAGCGAACGGCCAGACCTGGAGCAATAAAAATCAAACGCTACCATCAACACTGTCAATCCTGGCGATCACCACATCGGCAAAGCGGTTCCGGTGATCTATTACCGTGGCGACCCCAGCTTCAACCGTTTCGATCGCCACCATCCGCGCCTGAAGCCATAGCTTTGTAGGCCGGATAAGGCGTCAGCCGCTATCCGGCATTGCAGCCGATTACTGCCTGATGGCGCTGCGCTTATCAGGCCTACGTAAGCCAGTCATTTGTCAGCCGGATATCCTTTGTAGGCCGGATAAGGCGTTAGCCGCCATCCGGCATTGCAGCCGATTACTGCCTGATGGCGGCTTTGCCTTATCAGGCCTACGCAACCTGAATCGCTTGTAAAACAAACCGCATCAACCTCTTACGAATGTTCCGTTATTGCCTGCGCGGCGCAGATCAGCGCCAGATGGCTCAACCCCTGTGGCAGGTTGCCGCTCCATTTTCCGGTGCGCACGTCGAACATCTCGTTGAAAGTTTCGACGTTGCCTTTATCGCAGATGCACTCGAGGATCTCCTCCATCGCGGTTTTCGCGCAGTCAATCTCGCCCATTGCCGCCCAGGCTTCCGCCAGCCAGAACGAACAGGCGACGAAGGTGTTCTCCTCCTCCTGCACGCCGCTGTAACGGTAGGTCATGGCGCAGCCGTCGCCCAACTCTTCGCGGATGGCGCGGTAGGTGGATAACATGCGCTGCTGATTAACGCTGTTGCCATAGCGGTGCACCAATGCCAGGGACGCGTCGAGGCGCTCCTCGCTTTGCGGGTAAAAGAGGTAGGCCTGCTTGCTCTCGGACCAGCAGTGCTCCTCAACCCAGTCGCGGATGCGGTCTCGCTCGCGCTCCCAGCGGCCCACCCAGGTCGGCTCAATATGCTTCTCGCGCGCCATCTCCACCGCGCGGTCGAGCGCCAGCCAGCAGGCCATTTTGGAATGGGTATAGTGCTGGTGCTCAGGCAGTTCCCAGATGCCGCAATCCTTTTGCCGCCAGTGATCGGCGCAGCAGTTCGCCAGCTCGCCCAGTAAACGTGAAGTACGCAGATCCAGCACATGCCCGGCGTTAACAAACAGCTGCGCCGTCGCCAGCATGTCGCCATACATACTCAGCTGGAGCTGATCGCGGGCGTTGTTGCCGACGCGCACCGGGCGTGAATCTTTGTAACCGCGCAGCGGCGGATAGGTCTCGGCGGGCACCGCTTCTCCCTCTAGCGTGTAGCAAGCATGGAGGCGCACACCGTGGCGAATAATGGTTTTGGATAACCAGGAGAAGGCGGCCTTGCACTCCTCCAGCGCGCCGAGAAAGGCGAAGGCTTTGATAATCAGGCAGGCGTCGCGCACCCAGGCATAGCGGTAGTCATAATTTTTCTCTTTGCCGACCCCTTCCGGGATCGACGTCGTTGCCGCTGCGGCAAGGGCGCCGGTCGGCGAATACCAGAGAAACTTCAGTGCCAGCGCCGAGCGCCCGACATGATTTTCATACGCCCCGCGGTAGCTGAGGCTTTTTGACCAGTCGACCCACGCGGTGTGGCTGGTCTCGATCCGCTCATCAATCGCCGCGAGATCCGGCACCGCCAGCGGCTCCTTCTCCGTCACCAGCAGCGCCACCAGCGTGCGGCTCTCGGGCGATGTGGTAAAGGTGCCGTGGATCTGCTCATCATCAACATCGACGATCGCCACATCTTCGCTGGTGCGCAGCATCGCCATCAGATCGGCAATGTGGTAGACGTTGCCGTGAGCGGTCTCATTAAGCCACGGCGAGCAGGTTTCCGCCCGCGTGCCAAAACGCAGGGAGAGCTTCATCTTCACCTCTCCCTCTAGGCCTTCGACGCGCCGCGCCAGCTCGCTCCACGGCAGGCGACCCGCCAGCGTGCTGTTAATCGATTCGGTGATTAGCACTTTGCCGCTGTCGGTGGTGAAGGTGGTTTCCAGCACGTTGCTGTCATCGCGATAGCGCCGCGTCACGCTGTAGGGCGCATCCGGCTCAAGCTGAAAAAAACCGCCGATATCGGGGTCGAGCAGGCGGTCAAACAGCGGGGCCGAATCAAGATTGGGCGCGCACCACCAGTCAATCGAACCATCCGGCGCAATCAGCGCCACGGAGCGACCCTCGCCGATGGCCGCATAATCGCCCGCCTCGACAAAGCCATTTTCCCGCACGGGAGAGGTGTATTGCGCGTTCTTCACGGTCTGTTGTGTCCTGTTGAGAGGAGGGGAGAAACGGACGTGGCCGCCGGGCGGCGACCACGAGATGCAGGATTGTGGCAATCCTTACAACGTACCGGTACCCCCGTCGGAGCACCATACCTGGCCGGAGCTGTAGCTGCTTTCCGGCGACGCCATCGTTACGTACAGCGGCGCAATCTCAACCGGCTGGCCTGGGCGTTTCAGCGGTGCGCTGGCACCAAACTGCTGCACTTTCTCCTGCGGCTGACCGCCGCTCGATTGCAGCGGTGTCCAGTAAGGACCCGGTGCAACGGCATTGACGCGAATACCTTTCTCGCCCAGCTGCTGCGCCAGGGATTTGGTAAAGGCGACAATCGAGGCTTTGGTCTGGGCGTAATCAAGCAGGATCGGGCTTGGCTGGTAGGCCTGCACCGAAGAGGTGTTGATAATGCTCGCGCCTTCCGGGAGGTGTTTCACCGCCGCTTTAGTGATCCAGAACATCGCATAGACGTTGGTCTTAAAGGTGGCGTCGAAATCTTCCGTCGACAGGGTGAGGATCGATTCGTTGAACTGCTGACGACCGGCGTTGTTAACCAGAATGTCCAGCCCGCCAAGACCTTTAACGGCATCCTCTACCAGCTGCTGGCAGAAGGCTTCAGAGCGGATATCGCCCGGAATGGCAATCGCTTTGCGGCCTTCCGCTTCAATCAGTTTGATCACTTCTGCCGCATCGGACTCCTCTTCCGGCAGATAGTTAATCGCCACGTCAGCCCCTTCACGGGCATAAGCGATGGCGACAGCGCGCCCGATACCAGAGTCACCCCCGGTGATCAGCGCTTTACGTCCGGTCAAACGGCCAGAACCGCGATAACTGGTTTCGCCATGATCCGGTACCGGGATCATCTTACTGGCAAGGCCAGGCGGCGTTTGCGGTTGCTCGGCAAAAGGAGGGGTCGGGTAGTGCGGCGCTAAAGGTCGTTTAGTGTTTTGCTCTGCCATGCTTGCTCCTTAAACGTTATGTAGACACGTGTTTAAGCCTGGCATAGATGTGAGCGTTGTCACGTTACGGGCAGGAAAACCAGGAATATGTGAAATAAAACGGCAGCGAAAAGCCGTGTTTTCGCTGCCGTCAGGATCAGTCGAGATCCGCGCCGTTGCTGGCGATCACCTTCTTATACCACCAGAAGGATTTCTTGCGGCTGCGCGCCAGCGTGCCGTTGCCCTGGTCGTCGCGATCGATATAGACAAAGCCGTAGCGTTTGCTCATCTCACCGGTGGAGGCCGCCACCAGATCGATGCAGCCCCAGCTGGTATAACCCATCACCGGAATACCATCTTCAATCGCGTCACCCATCGCGCGGATATGCTCGCGCAGGTAGCTGATGCGGTAATCGTCATGGATCTCGCCGTTGGCATCGACCTCATCTTTCGCCCCCAGCCCGTTCTCCACCAAAAAGAGCGGCTTCTGATAGCGGTCATACATCATGTTCATGGTGATGCGCAGGCCAAGGGGATCGATACCCCAGCCCCATTCGCTCACCTCAACATGCGGGTTGCGCAGGGATTTGACGATATTCGCTGCGCTGGTGTTGGCGGCGTTCATCTCCGCCGAGGCGCAGCGCGAGGCGTAGTAGCTGAAGGAGACAAAATCGACGGTGTTTTTCAGGATTTCATCATCGCCATCTTCTTTAACAATCTGCACCCCTTTCTCACGGAATACGCGGGCAGAGTAGGCCGGATAGCTGCCGCGCGCCTGCACATCGATAAAGAAGAGGTTTTCGCGATCCTTCTCCAGCGCCGTCCAGACATCGGCCGGTTTGCAGGAGTAGGGGTAGAAGTTACCGCCTGCCAGCATGCAGCCCACCTGGTTTTGCGGGTTCACCTCATGGGCGATTTTGGTCGCCAGCGCGCTGGCAATCAGCTCATGGTGTGCGGCCTGGTACTTCACCTGATCCTGGTTTTCGCCCTCTTCGAACACCAGCCCGGCACCGGAGAAGGGGCTGTGCAGCATGATGTTGATTTCGTTGAAGGTAAGCCAGTACTTCACCAGCCCGTCAAAGGCTTCAAAACAGGTGCGGGCATAGCGGGTGAAAAACTCCACCATTTTGCGGTTGCGCCAGGATCCATACTCCGTCACCAGGTGCATCGGCACATCGAAGTGGCACAGCGTCACCAGCGGTTCGATATTGTACTTTTTGCACTCGGCAAACACCGCGCGATAGAAGGCGATCCCCTCTTCATTCGGCGTTAATTCGTCGCCTTTCGGGTAGAGACGGCTCCAGGCAATCGAGGTGCGGAACACCGTAAAGCCCATCTCCGCCATCAGAGCGATATCCTCTTTGTAGCGATGGTAAAAATCGATCGCCTCATGGCTGGGATAGTACTCATCGTCGCGCAGGGCAAAGCGTTTCTCCTGCCCCAGTTTCACCGCCAGACGGTTCGCGCCGTGCGGGATCATATCGACGGTGGTCAGCCCCTTGCCGCCCTCCAGATATCCCCCTTCCGACTGGTTGGCGGCCAGTGCGCCGCCCCATAAAAATCCTTGCGGAAAAACAGCCATGCGTTACCTCGCTCTATTAATCAGGCTTGTGCTTCTTTTACCGTTACCGGCTGCGCCGTCGGTGCGTTTTTCTCCGCTTCGACCGGGATATCCTCAAAGCCGAGCAGCAGCGTCAGCACAAACGACAGCACTACCGCCAGCGCCATCACGCCAAACACCCAGACAATGGTCATCGGGTTTGCCGGATCGAAGAACTGCACGCTGGTAAATAACCCCGGAGCCGCCATTGAGTGGCTGGCAAGCCCGGCGATACCGGCCACCGCGCCGCAGATAAAGCCGCTGATGAGGCTTGCGATCAGCGGGCGTTTCAGGCGAATCGCCACGCCATAAAGCGCCGGTTCGGAGATCCCGGCGAGGATCGCCGAGGCTGCCGCCGCCATCGCCGTCTGGCGCAGCTCCGGGTTTTTCGTTTTCCACGCCACCGCCAGCGACGAGCCGCCAAGGGAGAGGTTCGCGCCGATTTCCGACGGCATTACCATTCCCTCTTTGCCCGTTTCGGCAATGGTCTGAATGATAGTGGGCGTAAAGACGCGGTGCATACCGGTCATCACCAGCAGCGGCCACAGCGCGCCCATAATGGCAACCGAGAGCCAGCCGAGATAGCCGTGAATGGTGTAAACCAGCGCGGAGATGGCGCTACCGATCCAGATGCCGAGCGGGCCAATCAGCACAATCGCCAGCGGTGCAGCAATCAGCACAATCAGCATCGGCTTGAGGAAGTTTTTCGTCACCGCCGGGGTGATGCGATCGACCCAGCGTTCAATGTAGGAGAGGCACCAGGTCATCACCAGCGCCGGGATAACCGTGTAGGTATATTTCACCGCGGTCACCGGGATCAGCGCAAACTCGACGTGCTCGCCCTGCGCCGCTTTCGCCATCAGCTCGATAAAGCTCGGGTGCACCAGCACACCGGCAATGGCGATCGCCAGCGACATATTGGTTTTGAATTTTACCGCCGCCGAGGCGGCAACCATCAGCGGCAGGAAGAAGAAGGCACCGTCGCCGATCACCGTCAGGATCGTCAGGGTGGAGGAGCCTTTTGGCAGCGCGCCGGACATCTCCAGCACCATTGCCAGCAGTTTGACCATCGACCCGCCGATAATCGCCGGGATCAGCGGCGACATGGTGCCGATCAGCGCATCGAGAATGCCCGCGCCGATGCGGCGCAAGGTGAGTTTTTGTTTGGTCTGCGTCTCGACGGGCTGCATATTCTGCGGCAGCAGGCTGACCACTTCACGAAACGCCTGCGAAACCGTGTTACCGATAATCACCTGGCACTGGTTGTCGTTGCGTACCACGCCCATCACGCCGCTGATGCTTTTCAGCGTCGCGCTGTCGATGCGCGTTTCATCTTTCACCACGAAGCGCAGGCGCGTCATGCAGTGCGTTACGGCGGCAATGTTATCGACACCGCCCAGCGCATCTACCACCGAGTGGGCAAGCGCCGCATAGTTCTTAGCCATTGTTTTTTTATCCTGTTTAATCAATAGGGTAATGACTTATCGCACGCCCAGGCGGCGATGAAACATGAAATAGGTAACCGGTTCCACAAAATCATGATGAGTTTATGTGAGGGAAACAAGACCTAAAAATGAGCACTTTTTCAAAGCGTGACCGAGATCACCGGATAATCACAAACGCGCGCTTTTTGCCGGATGGTTAACTGTTTCAATACGCCTCGTGGCTGAAGTACACTTCGCCACAGGACATTTGCAGGAGCAGGACAGATGGCGACAATGCAGGAGGTGGCGAAGCGGGCAGGGGTGTCGAAAGCCACGGTTTCACGCGTATTGACGGGCAAAGGCTATGTCAGCGAGGAGACAAAAAGCCGCGTCTTTCAGGCGATTAGCGAGAGCGGCTACCGGCCAAACTTGCTGGCGCGCAGCCTTGCCAGCAGCACCACCCAGACGCTGGGATTAGTGGTTACCAACACCCTTTACCACGGCGTCTACTTCAGCGAACTGCTCTCCCACGCGGCGCGCATGACCGAAGACAAAGGGCGTCAGCTGCTGCTGGCAGACGGCAAACACAGCGCCGAAGAGGAGCGCCAGGCGATCCAGTACCTGCTCGATCTGCGCTGCGACGCCGTCATCATCTACCCGCGTTTTCTCAGCGTCGACGAGCTGGATGCGATTATCGACAGCCATACTCAGCCGATTGTGGTGCTCAACCGCCGCCTGCGCAAAAACCTCAGCCACTGCGTCTTTTGCGATCAGCACGCCGCCAGCCAGCAGGCGGTCTCGGCGCTGATTGCGCGCGGTCATCGCGATATTGCGCTTATCACCGGCTCGCTCGATTCGCCTACCGGTATTGAGCGTTTATCCGGTTACAAAGACGCGCTGCAACAGCAGGGCATTGCGGTACGTAACGAATTGATTGTCGAAGGGAAATGGACACCACAAAGCGGCGCGCTCGGCGTGCGTGAACTGCTGGAGCGCAAGGTCTCTTTCAGCGCGCTGGTGGCGAGCAATGACGATATGGCGGTGGGTGCTATCAAACAGCTGCATGACAGCGGCATCGCCATACCCGGCCAGGTTTCCGTGGTGGGCTTTGATGATATCGCCATGGCTCCCTTCACCGTGCCAGCGCTCTCCAGCGTCAAAATTCCGGTCACCGACATGATCAAAGAGACCATCAACCGCCTGATCTTTATGCTCGATGGCGGCGACTTTACCCTGCAATCCACCTTTCCCGGCGAGTTGATCCTGCGCGACTCCATCACCAGCGGCCCCTGCGCCTGAGGTGTCAGCCGTCATCGACACTTCTGTCGATGACAGCGCTGCGCTTTTACTAACATCATTAAATTCAGCCACTTAAAAAGTGGCACGCTTTATGAATACTTCAGCGGGACAAGGCTCTTAGCTGGAGAAAATGATGAACCGATTTATTATGGCCGACGCCGCAAAATGCATCGGCTGCCGCACCTGCGAGGTGGCCTGCGTGGTCTCCCATCAGGCGGATCGCGACTGCGCGGCCCTCACCCCGGAAACCTTCCTGCCGCGTATTCACGTGGTGAAAGGCGTCAATGTGTCGACGGCAACCATGTGTCGTCAGTGCGAAGACGCACCCTGTGCCAATGTCTGCCCGAACGGCGCAATCCGCCGCGATGAAGGTTTTGTGCATGTGATGCAGGAGCGCTGCATCGGCTGCAAAACCTGCGTGGTGGCCTGCCCCTATGGCGCGATGGAGGTGGTCGTGCGTCCGGTTATTCGCCACAGCGGCGCGGGCCTCAATGTGCGGGCGGAAAAAGCCGAAGCCAACAAGTGCGATCTCTGCCACCACAGCGAGAGCGGCCCGGCCTGCATTCAGGCCTGCCCGACCAAAGCGCTGGTCTGCATCGATCGTAATGTGCTGGAGCAGATGAGCGCGGATAAACGGCGTCGCGCCGCGCTCGACAGCTCCCTCTCCATTACCTTCTAACCCCTTTATTTTCACTTTTAACAGGTCTGTTACTGATGAAGAAGATCACAAGTGTTTGCCCATACTGCGGCGCGGGCTGCAAACTGAAACTGGTTGTTGATGACGGAAAAATCATCCGCGCGGAAGCCGCCGACGGCCATACCAACCAGAATGAACTCTGCCTGAAAGGCTACTACGGCTGGGATTTCCTCAACGACACCAAGCTGCTCACCCCGCGCCTGACGCAACCGATGATCCGCTATCAGAAAGGGGGCAAGCTCACCCCGGTCAGCTGGGATGAAGCGATCCGCTACACCGCTAAGCGCCTGGGCGAAATCAAAGCCCAGTTCGGCCCGCGCGCCATTATGACTACCGGTTCATCGCGCGGGACGGGGAACGAAACCAACTATGTGATGCAAAAATTCGCCCGCGGCGTGCTCAATACCAACAATGTCGACTGCTGCGCCCGCGTCTGCCACGGCCCCTCTGTTGCCGGGTTGCAGGAGACCCTCGGTAACGGCGCGATGAGCAACTCCATCAGTGATATTGAAAACTCCCGCTGCCTGCTGATTTTTGGCTACAACTGCGCCGATTCACACCCGATCGTGGCGCGAAGAGTGATTAAAGCGCGGCAAAATGGCGCGAAAATTATCGTCTGTGACCCGCGTCGTATTGAGACCGCGCGCATCGCCGACCAGCATCTGCAACTGAAAAATGGCTGCAATATGGCGCTGGTCAATGCCTTCGGTTATGTGCTGCTCGAAGAGGAGCTGTATGACAAAGATTATGTCGCCAGCTTTACCACCGGGCTGGATGCCTACCGTGAAACGGTAAAAGAGTACGCCCCGGAAGCGGTGGAACACCTCACCGGCGTGCCGGCAAAACAGGTACGCCAGGCGATGCGCACCTTTGCCGCCGCGCCGTCGGCCACCATTATGTGGGGCATGGGCGTCACGCAGTTTGGTCAGGCGGTCGATGTGGTGAAAGGGTTATCGAGCCTTGCGCTGCTCACCGGCAACCTCGGCCGCGAGCATGTCGGCGTCGGCCCGGTGCGCGGGCAAAATAACGTGCAGGGTGCCTGCGATATGGGCGTCATCCCGAACCAGTTCCCCGGTTATCAGGATGTGGTTGATCCACAGGTACGGGCGAAATTCGCCGCTGCCTGGGGGATCGATCCGGCGGTAATGGATGATCAGGTGGGCGTGCGCATTACCGAAGTGCCGCACCTGGCGCTGGAGGGCAAAGTGAAAGCCTACTACATCATGGGCGAGGATCCGCTCCAGACCGAAGCGGACCTGGGCCTGGTGCGCAAAGGCTTTGAGGCTCTCGACTTTATCGTGGTGCAGGACATCTTTATGACCAAAACCGCCGAGCAGGCAGACGTGCTGCTGCCCGCCACCTCGTGGGGTGAACATGGCGGCGTCTTTACCTGTGCCGACCGCGGTTTCCAGCGTTTCGAAAAAGCGATTGAGCCAACCTACAACGTCAAACGTGACTGGGAAATTATCAGCCTGATTGCCACCGAGATGGGCTACCCGATGCACTACGACAACAATCAGCAGATTTGGGACGAACTGCGCGAACTCTGCCCGCTCTTTTACGGCGTCACCTACGAGAAGATGGGCGATATGGGCCATGTTCAGTGGCCGTGCCCGACGCTCGAACACCCCGGCACGCCTTACCTTTACCACGACAATAAGTTTGATACGCCGGATGGCAAAGGCCACCTTTTCGCCGCACCGTGGCGCGCGCCCGCCGAGCGACCGGACAGCGAATTCCCGCTGGTGCTCTGTACCGTGCGCGAAGTGGGGCACTACTCCTGCCGCTCAATGACCGGCAACTGCGCGGCGCTGCAAACCCTCGCCGATGAGCCGGGCTTTGTGCAGATCAACCCGCAGGATGCCGATGCGCTGGGGATCCGCGACCGCCAGCTGGTGTGGGTGGAGTCGCGTCGCGGGAAGGTCATCACCCGCGCGGATGTCAGCGAGCGCATCAACCAGGGCAGCGTCTATATGACCTACCAGTGGTGGATCGGTGCCTGTAACGAGCTGACGCAGGATAATCTGGATCCGATATCGAAAACGCCGGAGACCAAATATTGCGCGGTACGGGTGAGTGCGATCAACGATCAGCCCTGGGCCGAAGCGTACACTCAGCGCACCTATCAACAGATGAAGACGCGCCTGCGCGATGCGGCGCTGCAATGATGATATGAGCCAAAGCCCTGGGGTTTGCTTACGCGTTTATGGAAAAGTGCAGGGGGTGGGCTTCCGCCCCTTTGTCTGGCAGCTGGCGCAGCAGCTGGCGCTGAACGGCGATGTCTGTAACGACGCGCAGGGCGTAGAGATACGCCTCGCTGGCGACGCGCAGGCCTTTCTCTCCCTGCTGCACCAGCGCTGTCCGCCGCTGGCGCGCATCGATCGCGTTGAGCAGCACCCCTTTCACTGGCCTGTTTTACCGCAGGCCTTCACCATCCGCGACAGCGCGGGCGGGGCAATGGATACGCAGATTGTTCCCGATGCCGCAACCTGTCCTGATTGCCTGGCGGAGATGTTCAATCCCGCCGGGCGCCGCTACCGTTATCCCTTTATCAACTGCACCCACTGCGGGCCGCGTTTCACCATCATTCATGCCATGCCCTATGACCGCCCGTTGACGGTGATGGCGGCGTTTCCCCTTTGCCCGGAGTGCGAGGCGGAGTATCGCAACCCGCTGGACAGGCGATTTCACGCCCAGCCGGTGGCCTGCGCAGAATGCGGCCCACAACTGAGCTGGCATGATGCGAGCTACCGGGCAGCGGGCGAAGAGGCGTTGCAGATGGCGGTGGCGCTGATCAAAAGCGGCGGCGTGGTGGCGGTGAAAAGCATCGGCGGCTTTCATCTGGTCTGCGATGCGGGCAACGAGGCCGCCGTGCGCTATCTGCGCGCGCGAAAACAGCGCCCGACGAAACCGCTAGCGGTGATGCTGGCGTCAAGCGACGGGCTCTCCCCTGAAGCGCAGCGCCTGCTGGCTACGCCTGCGGCACCGATTGTGCTGGTGGAGAGCGCAAGCGTCAGCGGCCTGTGCGATGCCATTGCGCCAGGGCTTGATGAGACTGGTGTGATGCTGCCTTCAAACCCGGTGCAGCATCTGCTGGCGCAGGCGTTGCAGCGCCCGCTGGTGATGACCTCCGGCAACCTCAGCGGTAGACCGCCAGCACTCACCAACGCTGCCGCGCAGGCTGAGCTGGCGTCGATGGTCGACGGTTTCCTGCTGCATAATCGCGATATTGTGCAGCGTATGGATGACTCCGTGGTGCGGGCGAGCGGCGAGATGCTGCGGCGCGCCAGGGGCTATGTGCCCGATGCGCTGCCGCTGCCGCCGGGCTTTCGTGACATTCCGCCGCTGCTCTGCCTCGGCGCGCAGATGAAAAATACCTTCTGCCTGCTGCGCGGCGATCGTGCCGTGCCGGGGCAGCATTTCGGCGATTTAACCGATGACGGCGTCGAGGCGCAGTGGCAAAATGCCCTGCGCCTGATGCAGCAGATCTACGATTTCACCCCGCAGCAGGTGGTGGTGGATGCACATCCGGCCTACCGCACTCGCGCATGGGCGGATCGCGCCGGGTTGCCGGTTCACACCGTGCTGCATCACCACGCCCACGCTGCTGCCTGCCTTGGCGAGCATGGCTGGCCGCTCGACGGCGGGGATGTGATTGCCATAACCCTGGATGGTATCGGTATGGGCGAGGACGGTACGCTGTGGGGCGGGGAGTGTTTGCGGGTCAACTACCGCGACTGCGAGCACCTCGGTGGCCTGCCGGCGGTAGCGCTGCCGGGGGGCGATCTCGCCGCGCGCCAGCCGTGGCGCAACTTGCTGGCGCAGATGCTGGCCTTTGTTGAGAGGTGGCAGGATTACCCGGAAACGGCGCTTATCCGGCAGCAGAACTGGCCGGTGCTGGAGAGAGCAATCGCGCGCGGCATCAACGCGCCGCTGGCCTCATCCTGCGGGCGTCTGTTTGATGCGCTGGCCTGCGCGCTTGGCTGCGCGCCAGAACAGCTGAGCTATGAAGGGGAGGCCGCCTGCCAGCTGGAAGCGCTGGCGGCAAAAGCGGAAAACGTTGAGCACCCGGTGAAAATGCCGCTTCGCGGGAACCGGCTAGATCTGGCGACCTTCTGGCAGACGTGGCTGGGCTGGCAGGCGGCACCGCCCGCGCGGGCATGGGCATTTCACGATGCGCTGGCGTGCGGCTTTGCCGGGCTTGCGCGCGAGCAGGCTCGAAAGCGCGGCATTACGACGCTGGTTTTCAGCGGCGGCGTGCTGCATAACCGCCTGCTGAAAGCCCGCTTACAGCACTACCTGGCCGATTTCACGCTGCTTTTTCCCCACCAGCTTCCGGCCGGGGATGGCGGCATCGCCTTCGGCCAGGGGCTGGTGGCGGCCGCGCGGGCTATTGCCCCAGCGCCTTCAGCAGCGCAAAGGCCTCTTTCATGCGATCTTCACTGACCACAAACGCGCGCAGCTTGTCGGCGTCGTCGACCCCTTTTGCCACCATGCCTGCGGCATCGGTAGCGATGTGCCAGCGCAGGTCGGCGCGCGAAGTTTCGCCCGCCAGATGCAGCGGCATCAGCGGCGTTTTCACCTTCACCAGCATCGGCGGCAGCGTCAGTTGCGACGGGCTGCCGGTGAGGTTTTTCGCCAGCGTCATGGCGCTGAGCTGAATGGGTTGCAGGAAGGGCAGCACCTGACCGTGGATTTCGGCGCAGTCGCCCAGCGCGAAGATATGCGGATGGCTGGTTTGCAGCGTTGCGTCGACGACAATTCCGCGGCGGGTCTCCAGCCCGGCAGCTTGCGCCAGTGCGGTGTGCGGCACCAGGCCGGTGGCGGCGACCACCACATCGGCATCGATACTGCGTTCATCATCCAGCTGCGCCCGTACGCCGCTCTCCCGAGCCTCAAGCCGTGCAAGCTTAGCGGCGAGCAGCAGGCGCACGCCGTTTGCCGTCAGGCAGTGTTGCAGGCGAGCGCTCACCTCCGGCGGCATCAGCGCCGGAAGGATGCTGGCGGCGTTATCCAGCAGGGTGACGGTTTTGCCCGCGCGCTGAAAATCCATCGCTAACTCACAGCCAATCAGCCCGGCACCGACAATCAGTACCCGCTTTGCCGCCCGCAGTTGCTCTTCGCAGGCGTGGTACTCCTGCAAACTGTTGAGCGTCAGCATCATTTCACGCCCCGGCAGCGGCGGCACAAAGGCTTTCGCCCCGGTCGCCAGCACTAACTTATCGTACTGCCAGCTTCTGTCGGCGCTTTTCACCACCTGCGCATGGGGATCGATGGCGGTGACGAAGGTGTAGGGGAAAAGGCGCACGTTGAACTGCTCGGCGAAGTCGCCCGCCGTCTGGCGGATCAGATCCTCAGCGCGCTGCGCCTGGCTTATCACATGGCTCAGTTCCGGCTTGCTGTACTCTTCCATGCCGTCGGCGGCAATCAGCGTCAACGGCACCTGGCTGTCCAGCTTGCGGATATTTTTCACCAGCGTGCGGGCGGCGAAGCCCGAGCCGATAATCACAATCCCGGCGCTCATTTTGCCTCCACTGCCAGTTCGTCAAATACCTCTTTACCCAGCGAACACTCCGGGCAGAGGAAGGTGTCCGGCACCTCAGACCACGGCGTACCCGGCGCGACCTCCTGCATCGGCTCGCCTTTTACAGGATCGTAAATCCACTGGCAGACGCTGCACTGCATACGCGGGCCGAGATCGGCGGCTGATTCTGCGCAGCCGCTGGCGGCTTGCGCGGCGGGCTGGCTGAGCGGCTCCGGCAGCGGAGCGAGCGCCCACTGGCGGGCGATATCGCGCCCGTGCTGGCGGCAGATCTCCAGCGCGTCGACATCCGGCCGCCATTTCGCTTTCAGGCTGAGGGACATCTCAAACCCGGCATCCTGCAAACGCGTCGAGAGGCGATCGACCGCGCCGCCGCTCCAGCCGTGGGAGCCAAAGGCGCTGGCGCGCTTATTACGAAAACGCAGACCAGTTATCTCCTCCACCAGCCCGGCGATCTTCGGCATCATCACGTTGTTCATCGTCGAGGTACCGACCAGCACCCCTTTGGAGCGGAAAACATTGGTGAGCACGTCGTTTTTATCGCTGCGCGCGACGTTAAAGATTTTCACCGCCACGCGCGGATCGACTTCGGTAATCCCCTGGGCGATGGCGTCGGCCATCATGCGGGTGTTGTTCGACATGGTGTCGTAGAAAATGGTGATGCGATCTTCCTGATAATCCGCCGCCCATTTCAGATACAGCTCAACAATCTGCGTCGGGTTATCGCGCCACACCACGCCGTGGGAGGTGGCAATCATCTCTACCGGCAGGTTAAAGCCGAGGATCTCGGTAATTTTCGGCGTCACCAGCCGGCTAAAGGGGGTGAGGATATTGGCGTAGTAGCGCTGGCACTGCTCAAACAGCTCGGCCTGATCCACCTCATCATTAAACAGATGTTCGTCGCAGTAGTGCTGGCCGAAGGCGTCATTGCTGAACAGCACCGCGTCGCCGGTCAGGTAGGTCATCATGCTGTCGGGCCAGTGCAGCATCGGCGTTTCGACGAAGATTAGCTGTTTGCCGTTGCCGATATCCAGCGTATCGCCGGTTTTCACCACATGGAAATTCCATTCAGGGTGGTGATGGTGACCGTTAATAGAGTCGATAGCGTTATGGGTACAGTAGATTGGCGTGTTGGGGATGTGCGACATCAGCTCCGTCAGCGCGCCCGCGTGATCCTCTTCGGCATGGTTGATCACGATGTAGTCGATCATCGCCAGATCGATTTCGCCACGCAGGTTCTGCACGAACTCGCGGCTGAATTTGTGAGCGACGGTATCGATCAGCACGTTTTTGCCCTCGCGGATCAGGTAGCTGTTATAGCTGCTGCCCTTCAGGGTTTTGTATTCGGTGCCGTGAAAATCACGAACTTCCCAGTCGCGCTGTCCTATCCAGTGAATGTTGTTTTTTACGTGAATCGCCATGATCGTAGTCCTGTGCAGTTTCTCAATGTGATACATGGCTATATCAAGAGGCGTGCCAGCTTTTTATCATTTTGATATTGATATATTTTTTTAAAATAATCGAAAATTGTAATGTCATTATGACTATGATAAATATAGTCAATATGACACTATGCGTTGTCAAAATGACAGTGAGGTCAGAATGAGTTTTTCACTGAATGTACTGGCGGGCATCGCCATTGAGCTGCAAAGCGGGATCGGTCACGCGGATCGTTTCCAGCGGCTGATCACCACCCTGCGCCAGGTGCTGGCGTGCGATGCCTCGGCGCTGCTGCGCTACGAGGCGCGGCAGTTTATCCCGCTGGCAATCGATGGGCTGGCGCAGGATGTGCTCGGGCGGCGCTTTACCCTTGAAGGCCACCCGCGGCTGGAAGCGATTGCCCGCGCTGGCGATGTGGTGCGCTTTCCCGCCGACAGCGATCTGCCCGATCCCTACGATGGCCTGATCCCCGGCCAGGAGAAACTCAAGGTGCATGCCTGCGTCGGCCTGCCGCTGTTTGCCGGGCAAAACCTGATTGGCGCGCTGACGCTTGATGGCATGTCGCCGGATCAGTTTGACGCCTTCAGCGACGAGGAGCTGCGGCTGGTTGCCGCGCTGGCGGCAGGCGCGCTCAATAACGCGTTGCTGATTGAGGAGCTGGAGCGGCAGAACATGTTGCCCGGTGCGCCCGCGGCATTTGAGCAGGTCGCGCGCAGCGAGATGATCGGCCTGTCGCCGGGGATGGTGCAGCTGAAAAAAGAGATCGCCATCGTTGCGCCTTCGGATCTCAACGTGCTGATTGGCGGCGAAACCGGCACCGGTAAAGAGCTGGTGGCGAAAGCAATCCATGAAGCCTCGCCGCGCGCCGACAAGCCGCTGGTCTACCTGAACTGTGCCGCGCTGCCGGAGAGCGTCGCTGAGAGCGAACTCTTCGGTCATGTGAAAGGGGCCTTTACCGGAGCCATCAGCAACCGCAGCGGCAAGTTCGAAATGGCCGACAACGGCACGCTGTTTCTTGATGAGATTGGTGAGCTTTCGTTATCGCTACAGGCGAAGCTGCTGCGCGTTTTGCAGTATGGTGATATTCAGCGCGTCGGCGATGATCGCAGCCAGCGCGTCGATGTGAGGGTGCTGGCCGCCACCAACCGCGATCTGCGCGAAGAGGTGGTTGCCGGACGGTTTCGCGCCGACCTCTATCATCGCCTGAGCGTCTTTCCTTTACAGGTGCCGCCGCTGCGCGAGCGGGGCGAGGATGTGGTGCTGCTGGCGGGCTATTTTTGCGAGCAGTGCCGCCTGCGTTTTGGTCTGGGGCGCGTGGCGTTAAGCCCCGCCGCGCGTGCGCATTTACAGCGCTACGGCTGGCCGGGAAACGTGCGCGAGCTGGAGCATGCCATCCACCGGGCGGTGGTGCTGGCGCGCGGCACGCAGCATGCCGGGGAGATCGTGCTGGAAGTGCATCACTTTGCCCTGAGCGATGAGCCTGCGCCGCAGGCAAAGCCGGTAAGCTTGCCGTTAAGCGGGCAAAACCTGCGTGAAGCGACGGAGGCGTTCCAGCGCACACTTATCTCCCGCGCGCTTGAGGAGAACGGCGGCAAGTGGGCTGCCTGCGCCAGAGCGCTGGAGATGGACGTCGCCAACCTGCACCGGCTGGCGAAGCGTCTTGGGCTGAAGGCCTAGAGAATACCGGCCTGGTAAAAGTCCTGCAGGTTGATAGCACCGACCAGTTCACCTGAATCATCCACCACCGGTGCGGCGGCGATTTTGCGCTGCATCAGGCGCTCTTTGGCATCCACCGCGCGGCTGCTGGCCTCAAGGGTAATGCCGCCCGGCGTCATCGCCTCGCTGACCGCTGCGGTTAAGGCTCCGCCCGCCACCAGCCAGCGGCGCAGGTCGCCGTCGGTAAAGACCCCGTGCACGTGGCGCTCGCCGTCGCAGACCGCCACCAGGCCCAGCCCGGTGCGGCTTAGCTCCAGCATCGCGTCCATCACGCTGCTGGTCAGCGTTACCTGTGGCACCTGGTCCGCTTTGCGCATCAGATGATGCACTTTGTTCAGCAGCCGTGCGCCCAGCGCGCCCGCCGGATGCGAGCGGGCAAAGTCCTCTTCGTCAAAGCCGCGCGCCTGCATCACCGCAATCGCCAGCGCATCGCCCATCATCAGCGTATTGACGGTGCTGGAGGTGGGGGCAAGATGCATCGGGCAGGCTTCGCGCTCAACGGTGATATCCAGCACCGCGTGGGCGGCAAGCGCCAGCGGCGAACGCGGTTTACCGGTCATCGCCAGCAGCGTGACGGCTTTCTCGTCGAGACGCGGCAGGATCAGGTCCAGCTCTTTTGCCGAGCCGGAGTAGGAGATAAACAGCATCACGTCGCGGCTCTCGATCATGCCGAGATCGCCGTGCAGCGCCTCTGCCGGGTGAACAAAAAAAGCCGGTGTGCCGGTGCTGGCAAAGGTGGCGGCAATCTTCTTGCCGATATGCCCGGATTTACCGATCCCGGAAACAATCACTTTGCCTTGGCAGTTCAGCACCGTTTCAGCGGCGCGGACAAAATCGTCGCCGAGGCGCTCCGGCAGGCGGCTTGCTTCCTGTAGCTCCAGCAGCAGCGCCTGGCGGGCGGCGTTAATAAAAGAGTCACGCATTTTCTTCTCCGGCAATAATCACATCGATTCCTTTCTCTTCCAGCGCGGCGCGAACGTCCGGCGGGATCCCGGCGTCGGTAATCAGTTTATCGACCCTCTCAAGGCTACAGACAATATTGGGGCTTTTACGGCCAAACTTGGAGGAGTCCGCCATCAGGATCACTTCGCGGGCGGCGTTGCACATCGCTTTGCTAACGGTGAAGACCTCATTAAAGGTGGTCACCCCGGCGTTGAGATCGATGCCGTCGGTGCCCATAAACAGCTTGTCGAAGCTGAACTGTTCAAAGGCGTTCTCCGCCAGCTGGCCGTGGAAGGAGGCCGATTTTTTACGGAATGTGCCGCCGGGCATCAGGATGGTCTGTTCGTTATCCAGTTCTGACAGGGCGTTGACGATATGCAGGCTGTTGGTCATCACGGTGATGTTATTGAAGTGGCTGAGCAGCGGCACCATTTGCAGCACCGTGCTGCCCGCGTCGAGGATAATCGAGTCGCCGTCGTGGATGTAGCCAACGGCTGCTTCGGCAATCAGCCCCTTTTGCACGGTGTTGATCAACGTTTTGTGATCGATGGGCGGATCGGCCTCGTCTTTATTAAGCACCACCCCGCCGTAGGTGCGGATCACCGCACCGGACTGCTCCAGCGCGACCAGATCTTTGCGGATGGTCGTCCCGGTGGTATCAAAGTGGTGTGCCAGCTCTTCAACAGAACACTTTCCCTGCTTCTGAAGATGCTCAAGAATTGCCGCCTGACGCTGACGTGGTTTCATAGGCGAAGATATCCTGCGTTACGTTGCGAAATGATAATTTCGCAAGCTATTAGCGTTCACAACGAAATTATCCATGTTTCATTTTAAGCGCCAATGATAGAGCATTCTGACAGCCGGGATCATGGGGAAAGATCACATCGGGCTCTAATTCCTCTCTTTTTACGCCGATTAAGCGCTCGATTTTGCTCGGGCGGGCAAAAACCGTCAGGCCGCGCATCAGCAGCGTGTCGCTGACGCGATCGTGTTGATCGAAGGCCACCGCCAGCACCACGCGCGGTTTAAAGCGCCCGCCCGAGCGCCCAACGCCGACGCGCCCGCGCTGGCAGAGCGCGTCAAAAGCTTTGTTAAACTGGCGGATTTGCCAGCCGCCAAGCGCCAGCTGGCTGAGCCAGGCGATAACGGCGAGAGTGATAAGGGATGAAACCATCGGTGTTTCCTTTATAAATCGCTGAACCCGTAGGCCTGATAAGCGCAGCGCCATCAGGCGTTGGTGCGGGCTGTTTGCCGGATGGCGGCTGGCGCCTTATCCGGCCTACAAAACTGCAGTGCCATCAGGTATTTGTGCGGCGGTTTGCCGGATGGCGGCTGGGGCCTTATCCGGCCTACAAAACCACAGCGCCATCAGGCGTTGGGGCCGAATCAGAACATCACCTGACCGCCGGTGACGTTGATCGACTGGCCGGTACAGTAGGAGGCTTTCGGGCTGGCGTAGAACATCAGCACGTTCAGCACATCCTGATAATCGCAGCCGCGCTTCAGCGGCACTTTATCAACGTAATGCTGCTCCACTTCCTCTGCCGGGATGCCCAGCTTGCTGGCGTATTGCGGGATCAGCGACTGGAACATCGGTGATTTCAGCAGGTTGCCAAGCATCAATGAGTGCACGGTAATGCCATACTCCGCCAGATCCAGCGCCAGGGATTGCGTCAGCCCTACGCCGCCGAACTTCGCTGCGCTGTAGCCGGAGTTGTGCTTGCTGCCCACTTTGCCGGACTTGGAGTTGATCTGGATAATGCGCCCCTGGATGCCATCGCGGATCATCAATTTGGCGAACTCGCGGGCGCAGAGGAAATACCCCACCAGGTTGACCTGCAATGAGCGGTCAAAATCCCCCAGCGCAAAGTCGCTGATAAACGCCGCTTTGGCGATCCCGGCGCTGTAGACCAGCAGATCGGCGCGACCAAAAATCTCATCAACACCGCGCGCCAGCGCCAGCACACTCTGCTCGCTGGTGGCGTCGGCACCAAAGCCATAGGCCATCCCTTCGCCATACTCGCTGTTAATTTCATTAGCGACCGTCGCCGCTTTATCACTCTGAATATCGACAACCGCCACGCGGTAGCCTTCTGCGGCAAGCCCACGGCTGAGGAACGCCCCAAGGGTCTGCCCTCCACCAATGACAACGGCAACCTGTTTCATACTCTTCTCCTTAGACCTTAAGCGACAAATTTTAAAATGCAGCCCGGCGCGATAGCGTCCGGTATCGGGCCGGCGACGTGCACCGTGCCCGGAAACTCCGCCTGCGTCTGCCCATCGAAACGCAGGGTGATATGGCCCAGCTCGCGCAAATTCTGCTCGGCGACCTCGCCGACGGCAGTCACGGGGTAGTGTTTTTCACCGAGGGTAAACTGCGCGCCCGGCAGCAGCGCGCCGCAGAGCGGGCCGTGGTTATGGATAAAACAGAACTCGGCGACATCGGCAGGTGCGCCCTCCCGGAAGGTGATCAGCATATTGTCGCTGAGCGCCTCCGGTGCGCTTTCACCAATTGCGGTTATGGTGGTTTGATAGATAACGGTCATGCATCACCCCTTATTGATAGATAAAACCGGAGACAAACCAGGCGATCAGTACCGTTGGCGCACCGGTTAAAAAGCGGCTTACCAGCACGGACGGGACGCCGACGCGTACCGTCTCCTGGCGGGCTTCTGCCAGCGACAGGCCAACGGGAATAAAGTCGCAGGCGGCCTGGGCGTTAATGGCGAACAGTGCCGGCAGCGCAAGGTGCGGAGGGATGTGCCCCTGGCCTATCTGCACGCCAATCAGCACGCCAATGACCTGAGCGATAACCGCCCCCGGGCCAAGAAAAGGCGAGAGCAGCGGGAAGGAGCAAATTAGCGCCAGCGTCACCAGCCCAAGCGGATGGCTGGCCAGCGGCGCGAGGCCGTGCGCGATCCAGTCGCCCAGCCCGGAAGCCATGATGATGCCGATCAGCGCCGAGACGAAGGCCATAAACGGCAGGATGGTTTTCAGCACCGTATCAATGGTGTCGCGACCGGCCTGGAACAGCACCGCCACCGCCGAACCCATGCCCATGCCGACTTTCGCCAGCAGGCCATCGCTCTGCTCGGTGATCTTTTTCGTGGTGTCGTAATCCCGCGGCTGTGGCTCTCTGGCAGCCGGAGCGTCACCCTGCAGCCGGATGTTCTCCTCTTTCACCCCGGAGACATAGATATCCTCAAGGATGTATTGCGCCAGCGGCCCCGACTTGCCCGTCGCATGAATATTGACGGTCGGAATGCGGCGTTTGGGGTAGATGCCGCAGCGCAGGGTGCCGCCGCAGTCAATTACCGCCACGCCGATCTCCTCTTCGGGCGGTTCGCCCTCTTTAAAGCCGTCCACCGCTTGC
The DNA here is from genome assembly GCF_965119485.1 of Kosakonia sp. Marseille-Q7440. Lineage (NCBI taxonomy): Bacteria > Pseudomonadati > Pseudomonadota > Gammaproteobacteria > Enterobacterales > Enterobacteriaceae > Kosakonia > Kosakonia sp. Marseille-Q7440. The sequence goes on from NZ_CBCPLT010000002.1 coordinate 1,156,189, forward strand.
CACCCGGTCAGCTGTGCCAGTTTGTCGACGATTGCCGGGCGCGTGCCCGCGGTGATATAGACGATCTTCTTCTCGCTGCTGGCATCGATCTCCAGCGGGCCGCCCCAGCCGCCGGCACCTTTTTCAATAATGATTCGGCTCATGATTTTGCTCCGGCGAGGTGAACCTCTTGTGCAAGCTGAATGCCCATTTTTCGCTCAAAAATGCGGGTAGTGAGATCGGTGACCCAGCCACGGAAGAAGTTGGTCACCAGGCCGACCAGCAGGTAGCTCACCGCCAGCGGGCCGAGAGGTAAACCGAGCGTGGTGAGGCCGCTGGCGATACCGAGATAGACGAAGAGCTCCCCGGGGTTGATATGCGGGAAGAGGCCGTTCATTGAGTGGCAGCTGTAGGAGGCGGCGGCGTAGTAGCTTGGTTTGTATCTCTCCGGCATAAAGCGACCGAGGCTGAGCGTCATCGGGTTACAGAACACAAATGTGCCGATGCAGGGCAGCAGTAAGTAGCGGGCGAGCGGGTTGCCCGCGCAGCGCTGGGCAAGTTTTTCAATGCGGTGTTGGCCAATAAAATTAATCAGCGCGTTCATGATCACCAGCAGGCTTATCAGCAGCGGCAAAATACCGGTCACCATGCCGGTAAAGACCTCACCGCCTTTCTGAAACAGCCCGATGAACCATTCGGCACCATGCGTGATGGTTTCCATTGTTCTCTCCTGTAGGGGTTTTTGTTATGTCACCGGGCGCTATCATAATCATGATGAAAGGTCTTAATGTGTTATTTAGATCTCAATATGAAAGAAAAAATGATCATTTTGAAAGTTTTTGCGAGGTGCTTCGGTTTTAAATGAATGAAAAGGGGAGGGGATACAGAGGAAATGCGATCCTCTACGCAGGTGATGCCGCGCTTCCTTGTCGGCGGGGAAATGCTTTACCATACTTGCCCCCTGGCTGAATTCGTTTAAGTGGATATCCCATGTTGAAGCGTTGTTACGCGGCGTTGTTGCCCGCGTTTGTTGTGCTCTGTGCCTGTAGCAGTAAACCCCCGCTCGCTGAAGCTCCCCAGACCGTGTCGCCCGCGCCATCCGGCGGCTTTCTGCTTAAACCGCAGCATGAGGTGGTGATGAGCGGCGGCGACTTTGCCAATAACCCGGCGGCAGAGCGCTTTATTGATGCGATGGTGAGCAAGCATGGATTCGACCGTCAGCAGCTGCGTGAGATCCTCTCGCAGGCGAAACGTCTTGATTATGTGTTGCGCCTGATGGACAAACAGGCACCAACGACCGCGGGCCCAACCGGGCCAAACGGTGCGTGGCTGCGCTACCGCAAGCAGTTCATTACGCCGGATAACGTACAGAACGGTGTCGCCTTCTGGAACCAGTATCAGGATGCCCTTGATCGCGCATGGCGCGTCTACGGCGTACCGCCGGAAATTATCGTTGGCATTATCGGCGTGGAAACGCGCTGGGGCCGCGTGATGGGCAAAACCCGCATCCTCGATGGGCTGGCGACGCTGGCCTTTGACTACCCGCGTCGTGCGGACTATTTCGCCAGCGAGCTGGAGACCTTCCTGCTGATGGCGCGCGATGAGAGCGACGATCCGCTGGAGCTGAAAGGCTCTTTCGCCGGTGCAATGGGCTACGGCCAGTTTATGCCGTCGTCCTATAAGCAGTATGCGGTGGACTTCAACGGCGACGGCCATATCAACCTGTGGGATCCGGTGGATGCGATTGGCAGCGTGGCTAACTACTTCAAACAGCACGGCTGGGTGAAGGGCGATCAGGTTGCAGTTCCGGCTAACGGCCAGGCACCGGGTCTGGAGAACGGCTTTAAAACCAACTACAGCCTCGGACAGCTGGCGGCGGCGGGTCTGACACCGCAACAGCCGCTGGGCGATCATCAGCAGGCGAGCCTGCTGCGCCTCGATGTCGGCACCGGGTATGAGTACTGGTACGGTTTGCCGAACTTCTACACCATCACCCGCTATAACCACAGCACCCACTACGCGATGGCGGTCTGGCAGCTTGGCCAGGCAGTGGCGCTGGCGCGTATTCAGTAAATTGCTTTCCCCTCCTGCGGGAGGGGATTGAAACATTTCGACGCACTCCCGTTACGCTCCGCGATTTACATCAATATCACTACAGCTTATTGTTACGTTATAACATATGAGGTGTGTGAATGATTCCCGTAACCCTTTTCTCCCTTTCTGCTGCAAGCCGCCTGCTGCTGGCGTCAGGGCTATTGCTGCTGCTTTGGCTACTGACTGAGTGGGCGGTTGCGCTGCCATGATGGAACTGGACCACCTGGTAGCAGGCTATGAGCGGCTGGCGATCACCCCGGCGCTCTGCGGCACGCTGGCGCGCGGCAGTATGACGGCGATTGTTGGTGCCAATGGCTGCGGCAAATCGACACTACTGAAAACCCTTGCGGGGTTTTTGCCGCCGGTCAGCGGCGTACTGCGCTGGCAGGGCGCGCGGCCAACCATCGGCTGGCTGGCGCAGCGCCACGCGCTGGAGGCGCAATTTCCCCTGACGGTGCAGGAGGTGGTGAGCATGGGCTGCTGGCCGCGCATCTCGCTGTTTGCTGGCCTGAACCGCGATGCGCGCAAACGCGTGGCGCAGGGGCTGGAGCGTGTCGGGCTGACGGAGATGGCGCGCGAGACCATCGACACCCTCTCTGGCGGCCAGTTTCAGCGCATGCTGTTTGCCCGCATCTGGGTGCAAAATGCGCCGCTGGTGATGCTCGACGAACCCTTTACCGGCATTGATGAAGCGACGTCGCAGCTGCTGATGGAGCAGATGGTGGATATGCACCGCGCCGGGCAAACGCTGCTGGCGGTGCTGCACGACAGCGCGCGCGTCACCCGCTACTTTCCGCAGACGCTGCGGCTGGATGAGAAGCGCGCGCAGTGGGGGGCGACGCTGAGCCTTGAGGAGAACTGCGCATGATCTGGCATCTCTTTTTTCAGCCCTTTATCGAATACGGGTTTATGCGCCGCGCGCTGGTGGTCTGCCTCGCGCTCTCTGTCAGCACTACGGCGCTCGGCATCTTTCTGCTGCTGCGGCGCATGAGTCTGATGGGCGATGCGTTATCTCACGCCATCCTGCCCGGCGTCGCGGTCGGCTACCTGCTGAGCGGTATGTCGCTGCTGGCGATGAGTATTGGCGGCTTTATCGCCGGGATTAGCGTGGCGCTGGTGGCGGGGTGGGTGAGCCGCCGGACGCCGCTGAAAGAGGATGCCAGCTTTGCCGGTTTCTACCTTGGCTCGCTGGCGCTGGGCGTGACGCTGGTGTCGCTGCGCGGCTCGAACGTTGATCTGCTGCACCTGCTGTTCGGCTCAATTCTGGCGGTGGATCGCGACGCGGCGCTGTTTGTCGCAGGCGTTTCCAGCCTGACGCTGATTACCCTTGCCGTCTGCTATCGCGGATTGGTGAGTGAGGCGTTTGACAGCGCCTTTTTACAGGTCAACGCACCGCGCTTGCCGGGCGTGCTGCACGGGCTGTTTCTGGCGCTACTGGTGCTCAACCTGGTGGCCGGTTTTCAGGTGCTCGGCACGCTGATGGCGGTGGGGGTAATGATGCTGCCCGCCGTGGCGGCGCGCTGCTGGGCACGAACCTTACCGCGCCTGTTACTGCTGGCTGCGGCGATTGGCGCGCTCTGCGCCTGGCTCGGCTTGAGCCTGTCGTGGTTGGCGGGGCTGCCTGCCGGCCCGGCGATTGTGCTGACTGCCAGCCTTATCTTCTTTTTATCCATCTTATTCGGCACGCGCAGCGGGCTGGCAAACAGCCTGCGCGCGCTTTTTACATAAAGGGGAAAATAATGAAACGTACAGGGGTGATTCTGGCGCTGGCGCTCGGGTTGATGGCGCAGAGCGCAGTGGCAAAAACCATCAACGTGGTGACCAGCTTTTCGATATTGGGCGATATCACCCGCCAGGTGGGCGGAGACCATGTAAAGGTGACCTCGCTGGTGGGGCCGGATGGCGATCCGCACACCTTTGAGCCTTCGGCAAAAGATAGTGCGCTGCTTAATAAAGCAGATGTAGTGGTGGTCAACGGGCTTGGGCTGGAAGGTTGGCTCGACCGATTAGTGAAAGCCTCCGGTTTTAAAGGCCAGCTGGTGATCGCCTCTGACGGTGTGCAAACCCATACGCTGGAAGAGGATGGTGCGACGGTCACCGATCCCCACGCGTGGAACAGCGCCGCGAATGGCGCGCTTTATGCACAAAATATCCTCAAGGCGCTGGTGAAAGCCGACCCGGCGGATGAAGCGGCGCTGAACGCCTCGGGAGAGCGCTATATTGAGCAGTTGAAAGAGATGGATAGCTGGGCGAAAGAGCGCTTCAGCGCCATTCCGCAGGCGAAACGCAAAGTGCTCACCAGCCATGACGCCTTCGGCTACTTTGCCCGCGCGTATGGCGTTGAGTTTATGGCACCGCAAGGGCTCTCATCGGAAAGCGAGGCCAATGCATCGCAGGTGGCGGCGCTAATCAAACAGATCAAGGCCGATGGCGTGAAGGTGTGGTTTATGGAGAACCAGCTCGACCCGCGTCTGGTAAAACAGATCGCGAATGCCACCGGCGCGCAGCCGGGCGGCGAGCTCTACCCGGAAGCGCTGAGCGCGAAAGGGGGCGTGGCGGATACCTATCAGAAAGCCTTTCGCCACAACGTGGAAACCATCGCCAATAGCATGAAGTAAATTCTGCACGGATAGCCTGTAAACTACCCGGTGACGCTACGGCTCACCGGGCTTCTCCTCACCGCTTCGGCGGTATATCACACTGCTTTTTTCGGAAGTCACCTCGTAAAATTGCCATCTCATCCCCCTATTTGACGGGAAAGTGCTATCTTTCACGCCACGGTTTAATGGAGGTATGGGAGCCATCATGACGGACAGTGAATTAATGCAGCTCAGCGAGCGCATCGGGCTTGCGCTAAAGGCGCGCGGCGCGACGCTGACCACCGCTGAATCCTGCACCGGCGGTTGGGTTGCGAAGGTAATTACCGATATTGCAGGCAGCTCCGCCTGGTTTGAACGCGGGTTTGTGACCTACAGTAATGAAGCGAAAGCGCAAATGATCGGCGTGAAAAGCGAGACGCTGGATGCGCACGGCGCCGTCAGCGAGCCGGTGGTAGTCGAGATGGCGATTGGTGCCCTGAAAGCCGCGCGCGCTGACTATGCGATTTCGATTAGCGGCATCGCCGGGCCGGATGGCGGCAGCGAAAGCAAACCCGTCGGCACCGTCTGGTTTGGGCTTGCCTGCGTTAACGGAGAAGGGATTACGCGGCGCGAATGCTTCCAGGGAGACCGTGAATCGGTGCGTCGTCAGGCGACGGCTTATGCACTTACGACCCTCTGGCAACATTTTCTACAAAAGGCTTGATACTGTATGACTATACAGTATAATTGCCGCAACAAATCAGTTATTCACCACGGGGCGTAACGCGCTTCACTCTGCATGACAGGAGTAATAATGGCTATCGACGAAAACAAACAAAAGGCGCTTGCAGCTGCACTGGGTCAGATCGAAAAGCAATTCGGTAAAGGCTCCATCATGCGTCTGGGTGAAGACCGCTCCATGGATGTAGAGACTATCTCTACCGGCTCACTCTCCCTCGACATCGCGCTGGGCGCGGGCGGTCTGCCAATGGGCCGTATCGTCGAAATTTACGGGCCTGAGTCGTCCGGTAAAACCACCCTGACTCTGCAGGTTATCGCTGCGGCGCAGCGCGAAGGCAAAACCTGTGCGTTTATCGATGCGGAACACGCGCTGGATCCGGTGTATGCCCGCAAACTGGGCGTTGATATCGATAACCTGCTCTGCTCCCAGCCGGATACCGGCGAGCAGGCGCTGGAAATCTGTGACGCGCTGGCGCGCTCCGGTGCGGTTGACGTGCTGGTGGTCGACTCCGTTGCGGCACTGACGCCGAAAGCGGAAATCGAAGGCGAAATCGGTGACTCTCACATGGGCCTCGCGGCACGTATGATGAGCCAGGCGATGCGTAAGCTGGCCGGTAACCTGAAGCAGTCCAATACGCTGCTTATCTTCATCAACCAGATCCGTATGAAGATCGGTGTGATGTTCGGTAACCCGGAAACCACCACCGGTGGTAACGCGCTGAAGTTCTACGCTTCCGTTCGTCTCGACATCCGCCGTATCGGCGCGGTGAAAGAGGGCGATGTGGTTGTCGGCAGCGAAACCCGCGTGAAGGTTGTGAAAAACAAAATCGCGGCACCGTTTAAACAGGCTGAGTTCCAGATCCTCTACGGCGAAGGCATTAACTTCTACGGCGAGCTGGTCGACCTGGGCGTGAAAGAGAAGCTGATTGAAAAAGCGGGCGCCTGGTACAGCTACAACGGCGACAAGATCGGTCAGGGTAAAGCGAACGCGACCTCCTGGCTGAAAGAGAACCCGGCTGCTGCGAAAGAGATCGAGAAGAAGCTGCGCGAAATTCTGCTCAGCAACCAGACTGCGACGCCAGAGTTTACCGTTGACGACAAAGACGCGGGCGTTGAAGAAACTAACGAAGATTTCTGATAACGTTATCCGTAATCAAGGGCTGCTGATGCAGCCCTTGATAACGTTATCCGTAATCAAGGGCTGCTGATGCAGCCCTTTTTGTTTTTATGGTGACAGGATTTTACGATGTCCGATAACTCCTCTTCTGATAACACCTCCCGCCGCAGCGCTATGGCGCGCTTACGCGATCGCGCTATGCGCATTCTGGCGATGCGCGACCACAGCGAACTTGAATTTCGCCGTAAGCTTGCAGCACCCATCATGACGAAGAAGGGCCCCGAAGCGGTTGACGCGACGCCGGAAGAGATCGATCAGGTTGTGGCGTGGTGCATAGAGCACAGCTTTCTCGACGACAGCCGTTTTGTCCGCCAGTTTATCGCCAGCCGCGCGCGCAAAGGGTATGGCCCGGTGCGTATTCGTCAGGAACTGAACCAGAAAGGCATCGCCCGGGAGACCAGCGAAAACGCCATGCGCGAATGCGAGGTTGACTGGGTGAGCAGCGCCCGCGATCAGGCGCAGCGCAAATATGGCGAGCCGTTGCCCACTGAATTTGCTGCAAAAGTGAAAGTGCAACGCTTTCTGCTCTATCGCGGCTTTATGCAAGAAGATATTCAGGAAATATGGCGAAATTTTGCCGACTGAGCGCATACGGGATTTTACTTCCCACTAAAGAAAACTTATCTTATTCCCACTTTTTCCAGTAGCGGATGCGTCTGTCATGCGATGGCGATGGTCCGCTGCCACATTTCGTTAGCTTGATTTCAGGATAATTATGAGCAAGAGCACCGCTGAGATCCGTCAGGCGTTTCTCGATTTTTTCCATAGCAAGGGACACCAGGTAGTTGCCAGCAGCTCCCTGGTACCGAATAACGACCCGACTCTGCTGTTTACCAACGCCGGGATGAACCAGTTCAAGGACGTTTTCCTTGGGCTCGACAAACGTAATTATTCCCGCGCAACCACGTCGCAGCGCTGCGTGCGTGCAGGTGGTAAACACAACGACCTGGAAAACGTCGGCTACACCGCACGTCATCACACCTTCTTTGAAATGCTGGGCAACTTCAGCTTCGGCGACTACTTCAAACATGATGCTATTCAATACGCGTGGGAACTGCTGACCAGCGAAAACTGGTTCAACCTGCCGAAAGAGCGTCTGTGGGTGACGGTGTACGAAACCGACGATGAAGCGTACGAAATTTGGGAAAAAGAGGTCGGTATCCCGCGCGAACGTATTATTCGTATCGGTGATAACAAAGGCGCAGCGTATGCGTCTGACAACTTCTGGCAGATGGGCGACACCGGTCCGTGTGGCCCCTGCACCGAGATCTTCTACGATCACGGCGACCACATCTGGGGTGGCCCGCCGGGCAGCCCGGAAGAGGATGGCGATCGCTATATCGAGATCTGGAACATCGTCTTTATGCAGTTCAACCGCCAGGCCGATGGCACCATGGAGCCGCTGCCGAAGCCGTCCGTAGACACCGGTATGGGCCTGGAGCGTATTACAGCTGTGCTGCAGCATGTGAACTCCAACTATGAAATCGATCTCTTCGCGAAGCTGATCCAGCAGGTCGCGAAAGTGACCGGCGCAACGGATTTGAGCAACAAATCTCTGCGCGTTATCGCTGACCATATCCGCTCTTGCGCCTTCCTGATTGCGGACGGTGTGATCCCGTCGAATGAGAACCGCGGCTACGTGCTGCGCCGCATTATTCGCCGCGCGATTCGCCACGGCAACATGCTCGGCGCGAAGGATACCTTCTTCTATAAACTGGTTGGCCCGCTGATTGAAGTGATGGGTTCCGCCGGGGAAGAGCTGCAGCGTCAGCAGGCGCAGGTTGAGCAGGTTCTGAAAACCGAAGAAGAGCAGTTCGCACGTACGCTGGAGCGCGGTCTGGCGCTGCTGGATGAAGAGCTTTCCAAACTGCAGGGCGACACGCTGGATGGCGAAACCGCCTTCCGCCTGTACGACACCTACGGTTTCCCGGTCGATCTGACCGCGGACGTCTGCCGCGAGCGCAATCTGAAAGTTGATGAAGCGGGCTTCGAAGCAGCAATGGAAGAGCAGCGCCGTCGTGCACGCGAGTCGAGCGGCTTTGGCGCAGACTACAACGCGATGATCCGCGTTGATAGCGCAACGGAATTTAAAGGCTACGACCAGCTTGAGCTGAACGGCAAAGTGACCGCGCTGTTTGTCGATGGCAAACCGGTTGAGTCGATTGCAGCTGGCCAGGAAGCGGTTGTGGTGCTTGACGAAACCCCGTTCTATGCGGAATCAGGCGGCCAGGTTGGCGATAAAGGCGAGCTGAAAGGCAACGGCTTTACGTTCACCGTCCAGGATACGCAGAAGTATGGCCAGGCGATTGGTCATGTCGGCAAGCTCAGCAGCGGTTCGCTGAAAGTGGGGGACGGCGTGAAAGCGGAAGTTGACGAAGCGCGTCGCGCGCGTATCCGCCTGAACCACTCTGCCACCCACCTGATGCATGCCGCGCTGCGTAGCGTACTTGGTACGCATGTTGCGCAGAAAGGGTCGCTGGTGAATGACAAAGCGCTGCGTTTTGACTTCTCCCATTTCGAAGCCATGAAGCCGGCGGAAATCCGCGCGGTGGAAGATATGGTGAATGCGCAAATTCGTCGCAATCTGCCGATTGAAACCAACATCATGGATCTCGAAGCGGCAAAAGCGAACGGCGCGATGGCGCTGTTTGGCGAGAAGTATGAAGATCGCGTCCGCGTGCTGCAGATGGGGGATTTCTCCACCGAGCTTTGCGGCGGTACGCATGCTTCGCGCACCGGTGATATTGGTCTGTTCCGCGTTGTGTCTGAATCCGGCACCGCGGCGGGCGTGCGTCGTATCGAAGCCGTTACCGGCGAAGCGGCGATTGCCAGCCTGCATGCGCAGAACGATCAGCTACAGGATATTGCTCAGTTGCTGAAAGGCGACAGCCAGAATCTCGGCGACAAAGTGCGTTCAGTGATTGAACGTACGCGTCAGCTGGAAAAAGAGTTGCAGCAGCTTAAAGCACAGGCGGCAGCGCAAGAGAGCGCAAACCTCTCCGGTAACGCGATGGACATCAACGGCGTTAAGCTGCTGGTGAGCGAGCTGGAAGGTGTCGAGCCGAAGATGCTGCGTACCATGGTGGACGACCTGAAGAACCAACTCGGCGCTTCGGTTATCGTTCTTGCCACTGTTGTTGAAGGTAAAGTTTCTCTCATCGCGGGCGTCTCTAAGGATGTGACTGACCGCGTCAAAGCAGGGGAACTGGTAGGAATGGTCGCCCAACAGGTTGGGGGCAAAGGCGGTGGACGTCCGGACATGGCGCAAGCCGGTGGTACCGATGCGGCCGCGCTGCCTGCTGCTCTCGCCAGTGTTAAAGATTGGGTAAGCGCTAAACTGTCATAATTACAAAGCGAACGCACAAGCCATAACCTCGAGGTTATGGCTTTGTTGCCACTACGCTATTGATAACGAGAAAGTCAGGTTGAAGTTGTGTATATCGGCTAAACTTACGTCTACAGAATGTAATGCCATGGCTGCTTGCATGTTATGAGTTTGTCATCGCTTATGTTTTTGCGTTGTATGACGGATAATGCCGGGATACAGAGAGACCCGACTCTTTTAATCTTTCAAGGAGCAAAGAATGCTGATTCTGACTCGTCGAGTTGGTGAAACCCTCATGATTGGGGATGAGGTCACTGTGACTGTATTAGGGGTTAAGGGTAACCAGGTGCGCATTGGCGTAAACGCCCCCAAAGAAGTATCGGTCCATCGTGAAGAGATCTACCAGCGTATCCAGGCTGAAAAATCCCAGCAGTCCAATTTCTGATGCCATTATGCGTCTCGCGGTTGTTCGGCGAGACGCAACCCTCCCGTCGATTCTCCCGCTTCTTTGTCTCATTTTTATTGCAGATTTCCTGCATCTGATACTTTCTCGCGCCGTTTTTGTTTATCACTCATGTGTAATGTCATGCCTGCGGGGCAGTGAATTTTTGCTGATAAAACATCCTTTTTGCCCTTTTTACCGCCTAATTGCCTGCGAAGTGTGCAAACGATTCAGGGCTGGGAAAAATTGTTTGACTTATAAGTCCCAGAAAGTAATATGTGCGCCACGCAGCGACGATGAGCTCTTAACGAACTCTTCGAAGCACTCGTAAGAGGCGTGTGGTGAGGTGGCCGAGAGGCTGAAGGCGCTCCCCTGCTAAGGGAGTATGCGGTCAAAAGCTGCATCCGGGGTTCGAATCCCCGCCTCACCGCCATTTTGCATCCGTAGCTCAGCTGGATAGAGTACTCGGCTACGAACCGAGCGGTCGGAGGTTCGAATCCTCCCGGATGCACCATCTTCAGTGAAAAGCAGTTTTCGCTTTTCATCGTTAAAGTAGTAATCCTGATGCATCCGTAGCTCAGCTGGATAGAGTACTCGGCTACGAACCGAGCGGTCGGAGGTTCGAATCCTCCCGGATGCACCATCTCAATGAAAAAGCAGTGTTGCTTTTCATCGTAAAGCAGTAATCCCGATGCATCCGTAGCTCAGCTGGATAGAGTACTCGGCTACGAACCGAGCGGTCGGAGGTTCGAATCCTCCCGGATGCACCATCTTCTGCGAGATAACAGCGAATCTGTTTTCTCAGGGGTAGCGGGCCTAAACGCAAGCACCAGGGAGGATAGCGTTGCTTCAGCAACGACCCGAAGGGCGAGGCAAAGCCGAGTCATCCTCCCGGATGCACCATCTCAATGAAAAAGCAGTGTTGCTTTTCATCGTAAAGCAGTAATCCTGATGCATCCGTAGCTCAGCTGGATAGAGTACTCGGCTACGAACCGAGCGGTCGGAGGTTCGAATCCTCCCGGATGCACCATCTTTTACGAACTTATCAAAAAACTCCTCTCTTATTCTTTCTGCTTAAATCATCATCCCCACAACTCCCACACTTTCGACGAAATTCTGCCCAAAATCATATTCCCTGAAGCTAATCTCGCGCTGGATGCGACAAAAAGCCTTGTTTACGTTAAAGTAAATGCTAGTTATCCGGTTTGTGAGAACATGATGTACGCACGTTACGCTGGTTTGATTTTTGATATGGATGGCACCATCCTGGATACTGAACCAACCCACCGCAAAGCCTGGCATGAAGTGCTGGGGCGTTACGGCATGCATTTTGACGAACAGGCCATGGTCGCGCTGAACGGTTCGCCAACCTGGCGTATTGCCGAAGCCGTTATCAAAGAAAACCATGCCGATCTTGATCCCCACTTACTCGCGCAAGAGAAAACCGCAGCCGTGAAAGCGATGCTGCTCGATTGCGTGCGCCCGTTACCGCTTATTGAGGTGGTAAAAGCGTGGCACGGGCGTCGCCCGATGTCGGTTGGCACCGGGAGTGAAGGCGCTGTTGCTGAAGCGCTGCTGGCCCATCTTGGCCTGCGACACTATTTTGATGCGGTGATTGCCGCCGATCACGTTCAGCACCATAAACCCGCACCGGATACCTTTTTACTCTGCGCCGAACGTATGGGCGTGGAGCCGTCGAAGTGCGTGGTATTTGAAGATGCCGATTTCGGCCTGCAGGCGGCGCGCGCGGCCGGTATGGACGCTGTGGATGTCCGCGTATTGTGAGCGATGCGCTGTCGCTCCTTTCACTGTTCGCCAGCAGTTTTCTCAGTGCCACGATTTTACCGGGCAACTCGGAGGTGGTGCTGGTCGCAATGCTGTTGGCGAAAGTTAGCCAGCCCTGGTGGCTTGTCGTAATAGCAACAATGGGTAATAGCCTTGGAGGGCTGACTAACGTTATTCTTGGGCGCTTCTTCCCGCAGCGTAAAGCATCGCGCTGGCAGGAGAGGGCGACCGGCTGGCTCAAGCGTTACGGCGCTGCGGCGCTGTTATTGAGTTGGATGCCTGTTATAGGCGATTTGCTGTGCATACTTGCGGGATGGCTACGCCTTTCGTGGGGGCCAGTGCTCTTTTTTTTATGCCTTGGCAAAGCGTTACGCTATGTGGCTCTCGCCCTCGTAACGCTTCAGGGTATGACGTGGTGGCACTAATTGGATTGCGTGAGTGACCTTTCATCGTCAACCATTACAATTATGCTTAATAAAACGATTATTACAGGCGGGAGGTCAATTTGATCCCGGACGTATCACAGGCGTTGTCCTGGCTGGAAAAACATCCTCAGGCGCTCAAAGGCATCCAGCGTGGTCTTGAGCGCGAAACCCTGCGCGTTAACGCGGATGGGTCTTTGGCGACAACCGGTCACGCGGCAGCGCTTGGCTCTGCATTAACTCATAAATGGATTACGACGGATTTTGCCGAAGCGCTGCTGGAGTTTATCACCCCGGTTGAGGGTGATATTGACCGCATGCTGACTATCATGCGCGACATCCATCGCTATACCGCCCGCCAGATTGGCGATGAGCGTCTCTGGCCGCTGAGCATGCCCTGCTATATCAAAGAGGGGCAGGAGATTGAGCTGGCGCAGTACGGCACCTCAAATATTGGTCGCCTGAAAACCCTCTACCGCGAAGGGCTGAAAAACCGCTATGGCGCGCTGATGCAAACCATCTCCGGCGTGCACTATAACTTCTCGCTGCCGATGGCATTCTGGCAGGCGAAAAGCGGCAGCACCGATAAAGAAGCGGTCTCGGAGGGCTATTTCCGCCTGATCCGCAACTACTATCGCTTCGGCTGGGTCATCCCTTATCTTTTCGGTGCCTCACCGGCTATTTGCTCCTCCTTCCTGCAGGGCAAAGAAACGTCGCTGCCCTTCGAGAAGATGCACAACGGCATGCTCTATCTGCCTTATGCCACATCGCTGCGCTTAAGCGATCTGGGCTATACCAATAAGTCGCAGAACAGCCTCAATATTACCTTCAACAATCTTCACGATTACGTGGTAGCGCTGAAGCGCGCGATCAAAACGCCGTCGGAAGAGTACGCGAAGATCGGTTTGCAGAAAGAGGGCAAGTATCTGCAAATCAACACCAACATCCTGCAGATTGAAAATGAGCTCTACGCGCCGATTCGCCCGAAACGCGTGACCCGCAGCGGCGAAACACCGTCGGATGCGCTGCTGCGCGGCGGCATTGAATATATCGAAGTGCGCTCGCTGGATATCAACCCGTTCACCGCGATTGGCGTTGATGAAGAGCAGGTGCGTTTCCTCGATCTCTTTATGGTCTGGTGTGTGCTGGCGGATGCGCCGGAGATGAGCAGCGATGAACTGCTCTGTACGCGCACTAACTGGAACCGCGTGATCCTTGAAGGCCGTAAGCCAGGCCTGACGCTCGGAATAGGCTGTGAAACCGCGCAATACCCGCTCGCCGATGTCGGACGCGATCTGTTTAACGACCTGAAACGGGTAGCGCAAACGCTGGATGGCGTGTACGGTGGCAATGAGTATGAAGCCGTATGCGATCGGTTGGTCGCCAGCTTTGACGATCCTGAGCTGACCTTCTCGGCGCGTATTTTGCGTTCGATGATTGATGAAGGCATGGGCGGAACAGGTAAAGCGCTGAGCGAGCAGTATCGTTCGCAGCTGCGTGAAGAGCCGCTGGAAATTCTGCATGAAGAGGATTTTATTGCTGAATGCCACGCTTCGCTGGCGCGCCAGGCGGAAATTGAAGCCGGGGATAAGGAATCGTTTGAAGCGCTGCTTGCGCGTCACGCGTAGTAGAAAAGAAAAAGGCCACATCGCTGTGGCCGAAATTTCATCTCTTGAAGAACAGGGATGATGATAACAAATGCGCGTCTTTCATATATTCAGACTCGCACGCGAACAAAGAGTTCAGTTTATTTTAAAAAAAATCACTATCGGAGGTGACTAAATGCCGTTACTGGATAGCTTCACTGTCGATCATACCCGTATGGAAGCGCCTGCAGTCCGTGTTGCTAAAACTATGAACACGCCGCACGGCGACGCCATCACCGTATTCGACCTGCGTTTTTGCATTCCTAATCAAGAAGTTATGCCGGAAAAAGGGATCCACACGCTGGAGCACCTCTTTGCTGGCTTTATGCGTAATCACCTCAATGGCGATGGCGTAGAAATTATCGATATTTCGCCGATGGGTTGCCGCACTGGTTTCTACATGAGCCTGATCGGTACGCCGGATGAGCAGCGTGTCGCTGATGCCTGGAAAGCGGCGATGGCTGACGTGCTGAAAGTGAAAGAGCAGAACCAGATCCCTGAGCTGAACGTTTACCAGTGCGGTACATACCAGATGCACTCGCTGGAAGAGGCGCAGGAGATCGCGCGTCACATTCTCGATCGCGATGTCCGCGTCAACAGCAATGATGACCTGGCTCTGCCGAAAGAGAAATTGCAGGAACTGCATATTTAGTTCGCCATGCCGCTTTCTGGTTAACAGGAAGCGGCACTATTATTTGTCCGCATATTTATAAGAAAATTTTTATACATTATATCTATTTAATTCTCTTAATTATTACCTGCACTTAATATATAAATAATATCCTTGCCGCCGCCGCGCCTTCTTATTGTTATTTCAATCTTGCCATGATAGTTTGCACCGCACGTCGCTATTAGGCGAACGTGTACCTTCTGTATTTATTTTCTGCATCTATTTCAGTGAAAAGAATGCCTGAATGACGAGGATATTATGCGGCGCTCACCCATCTCTTACTTATGTCTCTCTTTTTGTCTCTCACTCACATTAACCGGCTGTGTTAAATCAAAGGCACCCGCGCTGGTGCAGGATGCGCCGCAGAAGCAGGAGACACAGCAGTGCTATGAACTGCTTACCGCCCTGCAGGGGCTCGACAAAACGGCATTTGAAACCTACAAACAGCAGTTCACCACCCTTAATCAAAGCTATGAAGTCTACAAAAAAAACCAGCCGATTATTGATAACAACTCGGCGGAAATAATGAAGACGGAAATTGATAACAAAATTGAAGTTGTTTGTTCGCGCGTACGCAGCGCGGTATTCGTTAACATGTCCCGGCGCGCAAATGCACTGAAACAGTTATGAGAAAATTATTATATTCGTCAGCTGTATTGCTATCAGCTATTTCATCCTCCGGGGTTCGTGCCGATCCGGCTGCATTACTTGAGCAGTTAAATAAAGAGAAGATTATCGCCGTTACTCCTCAATCGCCGTTTATTAACGATCGCTTTTCGGCGCAGCCGAACGCGACGCCTGCACCACCCGTGGAGGTGCAGAGTAAGGCGAGTGAGAGTGCGGCCAAGCGTGAGGAAGTCGCGCAGCTGAAGCGTAAGCTTACATTAGCGCAACGCCAGATCGCCGCGCTGAAGAAAAAGCAGCGGGCTACGACGATTGTGCTGCCCGCTAAGCAGGATGCGGTGGCAAAAGAGAGTGCGTCGTTAAGGCAGCAGTTGCAGACGCATATTCAGCAACTTGCCGAAACGAAGCAGAAGCTTGCCGATGAGAGCGACGCGCTCAAACATCTGCGTGATGAGAAAAGCCAGCTGGAAGTACAGCTCAAGACCAGCCAACAGCAACTGGCGCAGACGAACCAGAAGCACGCCGATGACACACAAGCGCTGCAGGCGTTTCGTACAGCAAACAGCGAACTTCAGCAGCAGGTGAAAACCCATCAGCAGCAGCTGGAAGCGCTGGAAAAGCAGGGCCAGCAGCACACCGCCGCACCGGCGCAAAACGCTGAGCAGGTGAAGCAACTCACCCAGGCCAAAGAGGAGATGAGCGGCAAGCTTGATCTCGCTACAAAGCAGGTCAGCAACCAGGCCGCGCGTATCGCCACGCTGGAGGCGCAGCTTAAGCAGCGCACAGAAGAGAAAGCGCAGGCTGCGCAGAAGAGTGCTGCGCCGTTAGCGCCGCCAAAAGCGCAGAGCCACTATCTGCTGACAGAGAACAAATCCTCCGCCGCGAAGATGAACTACGCCTGGGGCGCCTGGTTTGCGGCGAAAGCGCAGCAGGAGAGCATCACGCTGACCCACTCCGGGCAAAAATATCTGCCAGAGGCGTTTTTACAGGGCTTTCAGGATAAGTTCGCTGGCAGCCTGCAAATGAAGAGCGACGATATCGAAAACGTGCTGCAAAGCCTGAATAAAAAGATGGGCGATGCGCAGAAAAACGAGCTGGCGCAGAACAAGAAGCAGGCACAAAAGCTGCTCGCCGAGGCGGCAAAGCTGAAAGGCGCTGAGCGCACCGCCAATGGCATCATCTATCTGGTGGAGAAAAAAGGGCAGGGCGTGGCGCTGCTGTCCGGCGATGTGATCCGCTTTCGCGTGGATGAGAAACTGAGCTCCGGCAAGGTGCTGTCGCGCGGCGCGGTACACAGTGGGCGTATTAGCGAGCTGCCGCCGCTCATGCGCACAGGGATTGAAAAAGTGGTGGTCGGGGGGCGGATTCGAATCTATACCCCCGCTGAGCTGGCTTACGGCGAGCAGGGGATCCCGGGCATGGTGCCACCGGGTGTCGCGTCGATCATGACGCTTGAGATCCTCGGTATCGTGAAATAAAAAAACGCCTCCCTGCGGAGGCGTTTTTATTTGGCGTTAATGCGCGCCGCCGCTGCTGCCTGCACCAAACGGAGGTTTGGCGAACCACACCAGGCCAAGCAGTATCAGGAACACCCCCGCCGAGACCCAGAAAATCTCGTTCGCCGAAATGATCAGCCCCTGGTTGGTGATCTGCTGGGCAATCCAGCCTGATGACTGCTGCTGCGACATCCCCATTCCCTGCAGCTGGTTATACATCTCCTGCGCGTTCGGGTTGTAGGGGTTAACGGACTCCGTCAGCTGCGCGTGGTGCATCGATTCACGGTTAGTCCACAGCGTGGTGGTGATGGACGTGCCGATCGAGCCTGCCAGCGTTCGCGTAAAGTTCGACAAACTGGAGGCCGCAGCCAGCCGCTCCGGCGGCAACCCGGAGAGGGTAATCGTCGTCAGTGGCATAAAGAAGCAGGCCACGGCGAAGCCCTGAATAAACTGCGGCCACGCTGACGCGCCAAAATCCATTCCCGGCTCAAATGTATAGGCGCGCCAGTAGAAGCACACCGCATACATAATAAAGCTGAAGGTCACCAGCCGGCGCATATCCAGCTTATGCGCAAAGCGGCCAATAATCGGCGACAGCAGCACCGGAATCACCCCGACCGGTGCGGACGCCAGCCCGGCCCAGGTTGCGGTATAGCCATACACTTCCTGCAACAGCTGCGGCAGCAAGACAATCGCGCCGAAGTAGAGCATATAGGCAAGGCTGATACACAAGCAGCCGATGGTGAAGTTCCGCGACTTAAACAGTGAGAGATCGACAATCGGGTTATCGTCAGTAAGCTCCCACACCACGAGGAAACTCAGGGAGATCACCGCGACAATCGTCAGCACAATAATCTCTGTAGAGTTGAACCAGTCCAGTTCTTTCCCCTGGTCGAGCATCACCTGCAGGCTACCGATACCCACCACCAGCAAGGCCAGGCCAACGCCATCAATCCGCCGCTGCTCGGTACGCGTCTCGCGCCCGCGCAGGCTTTGCAGAGTCAGCAAGACCACCAGCGCGCCAATCGGCACGTTGATAAAGAAGATCCAGCCCCAGTGGTAGTTATCGCTGATATAGCCGCCGAGGATCGGCCCGCAAATCGGCGCGACAATCACCGTCATTGACCAGAGCGCCAGCGCGATAGAGCGCTTCGCCGGTGGGTAGTTACTCAGCAACAGGCTCTGCGAAAGCGGGATCAGTGGCCCGGCAACAATCCCCTGGATAACGCGGAAAAAGATCAGCATCCCAAGGCTGTTGGAGACGCCGCACGCCCACGAAGCGATGGCAAACGCCACCGTCGACCAGAGAAAGAGCCGCACTTCGCCGAAGCGTTTCGCCAGCCAGCCGGTAATCGGAATTGAGATGGCGTTCGCCACCCCAAAGGAGGTGATCACCCAGGTTCCCTGGCTCAGCGAGGAGCCAAGGTTACCGGCGATCGTCGGGATAGCCACGTTGGCGATGGTGGAATCCAGCACCTGCATGAAGGTCGCGAGTGAAAGTGCAATGGTCATTATGACCAGCTGCGCGCCTTCCAGCGGTTTCTGTTGCATGGCACTCATATAAGATTACCCGGCGTTGGCTTTCACGATGTTATTGATAAGCGTGTTGACCGGCTCAAGATTGATCTCCCGCGCGTTACTCTCATACGCTGGCGTGGTGCGTGCCTGCTTCGCCAGCACGGCGCCATCGCGCGCGGAGGTATCGACTTTCACCGTCGTTGAAAGGCCGATACGCAGCGGGTGATCGGAGAGCTGCTGGGCATCAAGCTCAACACGCACCGGCAGCCGCTGAACCACTTTGATCCAGTTCCCGGTCGCGTTCTGCGCGGGCAGCAGTGAGAAGGCGCTGCCGGTACCCATATCGAGACCGACCACTTTGCCTTTGTACTCAACCTCATCGCCATAGAAATCGCTGATGATGGTCGCGCTCTGGCCAATACGCATATGCGCCAGCTGCGTCTCTTTAAAGTTGGCATCCACCCAAAGATTGGTCGCCGGAACCACGGCCATCAACGGGGTGGTGACAGAAATCTGCGCGCCAGGCTGCACCGCGCGGCGGGAGACATAGCCGGTAAGCGGGCTGACAATTTTGGTGCGTTGCAGCGCCAGCCAGCTATTACGTACTTCAGTCGCCGCCTGCTTCACTGCGGGCTGCTCTTCAAGGGGCGTGTCCAGCACGATCGCCTGGTTGGCGTTATATTGCTGAACCGCGACATCCAGTGCGGCCTGCGCGCTGGCAACCGCATCACGGGCGTGCTGCAACTCTTCGCGGCCAATCAGATTCGCGCTGCCAAGCGGCACGCGGCGGTTAAGATCGCTCTGCGCCTGCGCAAGGGCGGTCTTTTTCAGCTCAACGCTCGCCTGCAGTTGTTTGCTGTTGATGATCGACTGGCGGGTCTGGCGCACGCTGGTGGCCAGTTGGGTCTGCGCTTTTTCAAACGCCTGGCGGGCATCGGTTTCATCAAGCGTGACCAGCACATCGCCTTTCTGCACAAAATCGGTGTTGTCGGCCCAGACTTTCGTCACGCTGCCGGAAACCTGCGACATGATCTGTACCTGGTTGCCTGCTACATACGCATCGTCCGTCTCTTCAAAATGACGCAGGACTAAAAACCAATAAATTCCGTATGCCACGGCAATAACAACAAAGAGCAAGGTCAGTAACAGCAGCAATCCCTTACGTTTGCCGCGCTTTTTGACCGGTTGCTGCGGGGTCTGGCTCTCCGCATTTGCGCTCATGATTCTCTCCACGATCTTATTTTTAGTTATGTCGGCGTGTACCGACCTTTCGTCAGAAAGGCCAGCTTAGCTGGCCCTTCACATTGCTCATCCTGGAAACTAAAGCTGCTTATCGCGTTAGCGCAGCGCCTCAAGGACCACGTCCTCTTCATCCATCTGGTCGAGACGCGACAGAAGCTTACGGGTAATCTGCTCGAGCTGATCTTTCTCAGCGTTGGTCAGGGTTGACCAGAGTTGATGCAGGCAGTTGTGCTGCGGTGGCAGAACCTGACGCAGGAACTCGTGTCCTTTGTCGGTCAGTTGCAGATGCAGACAGCGGCGATCGTTGTCGCTTTCGCGGCGCTCGATCCAGCCGCGCTTCTCCAGCTCATCGGCGATACGGGTAGCGTTGGTGCGTGACGAGCCCAGCGCGCTACTCAGCTCCGATGGCTGAATGCTGTGATTTTCCTGCGACTCCAGGGTAATCAGGGCCATAAACAGTGTCTCGTTAATGCCCTGCGCTTTCAGCATCTTATTGCGGTTTTCCAGCAGCTTGCCCTGCATGTGCATACAGAGGCGGGTCAATAAAATCTCCTGAAACGGGAAATCTTCATAGCGGCTGGCGCGAAACTTAAGCATTTGTTCGATGGGCGTAAACGAACTATCCATTTGGGTATAACCTCATTAATTGCAGTCGATATAGTAACGACGGTGACAAATAAAGTAAATGTATTATTTGTGCTAATAAATTTGCTCTATCTATGCATGTGGCAGAAATTTCCAGGCGACACCGGACAGCAGTGCGCTCACTAGCGTGAAGAAGAGAGGGCGGTGACGATGCCAGAGGTAGCGACCGGCGAAGCGGGCGTATAAAACGAAGGAAAATGCCACGGCAGGGTGGCTAAGCGTAAGGGGCAGGCGGTTTGTGATGCCTTCCGTGTGTGATGCCGCCTTTTCAGGCCCGGCGGTGTAATTCAATGAACGATCCATATCCATAAAGTTTGTTATATATCACCCACGTTAATATAACCGGGATAAACAAGTCCTATAACCTTAGCAGAGTGAAGGACGTGTTAACACCCCGGTTTGGCACCGAATTGCCTAAACGTGAGCGGTTACTTAGCTCTGCGCCTCCGTATGGCGATATCCTCGCCACCACACCAACACGTTCAGCAAGGCGAGGATACCGCCCGCAGCGCAGACGCCAGCCCAACCCGCATGCTGCCATGCCGTGGCCGAAATCAGCGACCCTGCGGCACCGCCGATAAAGTAGCTGGTCATGTAGCCAGCGGTCAGGCGGTTACGCGCTTCCGGGTTAACGCGATAGATAATCGTCTGGTTAGTGATATGCACTGCCTGCACCGCAAGATCCAGCACGATAATGCCAATAACCAGCGCCACCACCGAAGTGTGACCCCACCAGGTGGCGAGCCACGAGAGCAGCAGAAGCAGCAGACCGGCAGTGGTGGTGAGATTGCCTTTCCCGCGATCCGCAAGCCCGCCCGCCTGACGCGCGCCTAATGCACCGGCGGCACCCACCAGGCCAAACAGGCCGATCATCGCATCAGAGAAGTGAAACGGCGGCGCGGCGAGCAGAAAGGCCATCGACGTCCACAAGACGCTGAAGTTGGCAAAGCTCAGGCAGCCAAGCAGCGCGCGGGTGCGCAGCAGTTTATTGCTGACGAAAAGGGTGAAGACGGAGCCGAGCAGCTGCGGATAGTTAAGGTGCGTTTCAGACTTGAGTTTCGGCAAGCCGCGCCAGAGCGCCAGCGCCATCAGCACCATCAATACGCTGGCGACCCAGTAAACGGTGCGCCAGCCGCCGAGGCTTGCCAGCAGCCCGGCAACGGTGCGCGCAAGTAAAATCCCCAGCAGCAGGCCGCTCATAATCGTGCCGACCACTCGCCCACGGCTCTCGGGCGTGGCAAGCGTAGCGGCCAGCGGCACAAGCAGTTGCGCCACCACCGAGAAGAGGCCGGTGAGTGCCGTGCCCAGAATCATCAGGCCGAGCGATGGGCTACTGGCGGTAATCAGCATCCCGCCCGCTGAGAGTAGAGTCATCACCACAATTAATGCGCGCCGCTCAAACATATCGCCAAGCGGCACTAACAGCAGCAGCCCGGCGGCGTAGCCAAGCTGCGCGGCGGTGACGATAAACCCGGCCTGGCTTGCGGTGATCGAAAAGGCGTTAGCGATGGTATCCAGCAGCGGCTGCGGGTAGTAGTTGCTGGCAACGGCGAGACCGGTTGCCATCGACATCAGCGCAATCAGCGCCGGGCTAAGGCTGTGGTGAGTTTTTGTCATAGGTATCAACTATCAATGAGGTTTTTTGTCAGAAATCCATCATAGACAATTGCCCGGCGGCGCGTGTTGTTATCTGTGCACCCTGAGCGGATAAACGAACGCGCCACCGGGCGATAACCCGATGGCGCGTGAGAAGGTCAAAGAGTTAGCGCGTTACTTCTGCGCGGCGAGCGCCTCTTTCACCCAGCCATCAAACTGCTGCTGATGGGCTTTGATCCAGCCATCAACGTGGCCCTGCACATCTGCTTCTGAGGCTTTACCGGCGTGCATCATCGCATTCTGCGCGTTGATATCCGCCAGCGGCAGTTTCATGACAGCAAACAGCTTCGCCGCCGCCGGGTTTTTCTCCGCCCAGGCTTTATTGGCAACAATGTGCATGGTGTTCACCGGGAAGCCGTAGTTCATGCCGTTCGGCAGTTTGGTATCGATATTTTTCTGCTCGCCCGGCAGGGAGGAGAACGGCACCTGCAACCAGACCACATCTTTACCCGGTTTCAGCACATCGCTCACCCAGTACGGGGTCCAGGTGTAGTAGAGGATCGGTTTCCCTTCTTTAAAGCGGGTGATGGTGTCCGCCATCATCGCCGAGTAGTTACCGTGGTTAACCGTAACGGTGTTCTCCAGGCCATAGGCTTTGTGCTGGTGGTTAATCACCGTTTCACATCCCCAGCCCGGGGAGCAGCCCATCATATCGGCTTTACCGTCACCGTTGCCGTCGAACAGTTTGGCGATTTTCGGATCTTTTAACTGCTCAATATTGGTGATGTGGTACTTATCAGCGGTTTTTTTGTCGATCAAATAACCCTGCGCCGCGCCGGTCACATAGGTGCCTTCACGGTAGAACTTCTTATCGCCCCCGGCGGCGGCATACATATCATCATGCAGCGGCTGCCAGTTGACGGCGGTAAAGGTGACATCGCCTGCCGCCATTGAGGTGTAGCCAACGTTGTAATCCACCTCATCCGGTTTTTCGACCGTATAGCCGAGCTTCTCAAGGCCGCGGCTAACCAGCAGCGTCTGGAACGCCTCTTCGGCGATGGTGCTCTGAAACGGTTTAACGGTAATGCCTTTGCCCGGCAGATCGGCGGCAAAAGCGCTGGTGGAGAGAAGGGTGGTAAACGCTGTGGCAAAAAGTACGCTATGTCGCATCGTTATTCCTTATTTTTCAGGTGTGATGTTGTTGCCCGGCCGGTGCGCCGGGCAACAAAATTATTTGGCGAAGGGGCGGGTCAGCAGGCCGAGCGGGCCGGTCTGATACCAGCGGCGGTTACCGCGGCTGCGCGAATCGCGACCCACGGCCTGGGTCAGGCGGTCAAGAATAATCGCGAGGATAACAATCCCGACGCCGCCGACGCTGGCAAGGCCCATATCAAGGCGACCAATACCGCGCAGCACCATCTGCCCCAGCCCGCCAACGGCGATCATCGAGGCGATCACCACCATCGACAGCGCCAGCATCAGGGTCTGGTTGATGCCCGCCATAATGGTTGGCATTGCCAGCGGCAGCTGAACTTTGAACAGCATCTGGCGCGGGCTGGCACCAAAGGATCGCGAGGCTTCAATCAGATCCGCCGGCACCTGGTTAATGCCGAGGATCGTCAGGCGCACCACTGGCGGCAGAGCAAAGATAATCGTCACCACCACGCCCGGCACGTTACCGATGCCAAACAGCATCACAATCGGCACCAGGTAGACAAACGCCGGGGTGGTCTGCATCGCATCCAGCAGCGGGCGAACGATCTTCGCCGCCCGCGGGCTGCGCGCCAGCCAGATCCCCATCGGCAAGCCGATCACCACGCAGAACAGCAGCGCGGTGAGCACCAGGGCGAGCGTAATCATCGCCTGCGACCAGGCACCAATTGCGCCGATGGCAATCAGCGACACCAGCGTTGCAACACCCATTCCGGCGCTGCTCATCTGCCAGGCGATCAGCGAGAAGAGAATAATCGCCACCGGCGATGGCATGCCGAGCAGCAGCTGTTGAAAGCCGCTGAGAATGTAATCCACCGGCACGCGAATGCCCTGGAAGAGCGGGCGGAAGTGGAGCACCACCCAGTCAATCGCCTGTGTCACCCAGCTGTCGAGCGGGATCAGAGTCTTATGGAACGGATCCATAATGTTGAAGTGCTCCGGCGCGGGCGCCTGGGCGCTGTTAAGCCAGTCAGCGCTGCCGCTGTCGGTGGGTGCCGCTGCACCGCCGCCCCACGCATCTGCCGACTGTGCGGCGTTGTCTGTTGCCGGTGCGCTCTGCCACGGATTGTTTTGATCAGCCATTGTTTGCCCCCTCGCGATCTAAAGCCTGCAGCAGCATTCGTTTCGAAATGATGCCCACGTACTGTTGCTCTTCACCCACCACCGGCACCGCGCAGGGCGCCTGGCCGACATGGGAGAGCAGTTCGCTGAGTGGCGTGTCTGCCTCCACCGCAAGCGGGGAGTCAATCAACGCCGCCTCGATCCCCTGCGCTGCGGCCAGCGCCGCTTTCAGGGAGTCGATGGAGACAATGCCGACAAACTTATTGCCGCGCTCAATGACATAGCCATATTCGCGGTCCTCATCCTGCAACACTTTCAGCGCCGAGCGCGGGCCGAAACCGGGCGTTTTACGGATCAGACCCACGGGCGTACGGCGCGCAATATCTTTCGCGCTGAACACCTGGCTAATATCGACGCCGCGGAAGAAGGTGCGCACATAATCATTGGCCGGATTATTTAAAATCTCATCCGGCGTGCCGACCTGCACCACTTCACCGTTTTGCATAATCGCAATCCGGTCGCCAATGCGCATTGCTTCATCAAGATCGTGGGAAATAAAGACAATGGTGCGCTGATGTTTCGCCTGCAGCTTTACCAGCTCATCCTGCATCTCGGTACGAATTAAGGGATCGAGCGCGGAGAAGGCCTCATCCATTAATAAAATATCGGGATTGATGGCTAATGCGCGGGCTAATCCAACGCGCTGGCGCATACCGCCGGAGAGTTCATCCGGGTAGGCGTGGGCATAATTTTCCAGCCCCACCTGGCGCAGTGCATCAAGCGCTTTTTCCTGGCGCTCCTGCGCGGGCGTGCCGGCTAATTCCATACCAAATGCGGTATTATCCAGCACCGTCATATGGGGCATTAGCGCGAATGACTGGAAGACCATCGCAATTTTTTTTCTGCGCACCTCGCGCAGTTCGGCATCGGATATTTTGGCAATATCGACGCCATCAATCAGCACCTGCCCGCGGGTGGGTTCAATCAGGCGATTGAGAAGGCGTACCATAGTGGATTTACCCGAGCCGGATAACCCCATGATGACGAATATCTCGCCTTCTTCAATGGCCAGACTGGCGTCTTTCACGCCAAGCGACAGACCCGTTTTTTCCAGTATTTCTTCTTTCGAAAGTCCTTTTTCTATATATTTGAAAGCTCTCTGCGGATGCTCGCCAAATACTTTATAGAGATTCTTAACTTCTAATTTAATTGCCATGCAATAATAGAGTTCCTGTTATTTATTATTTCGATACGCTACCCAATGAATATATTTGACTGGTCATACCCTACCACACTCTCCATCTGAGACAACCCTTCTGTGCCGCGCTTTACAGAATTTGCATGCAGTCAAATGGCATTATTTCCCATGATATAAGGGCTGGCGTGGGTAATCATTTTTTCGAATTGGACAGAAAAATGCAGTTGAATGGAGATGATTTTGCGGAATATGAACAAACCATGACAGCGCAGAACGCCATAGTTATTTTGCTAAGAATCAGCTTAGATGGGGCGGAATAAATAGTGGTGAATTAAAAAACGGGGGGATATTCTCCTCCCGCAGCGCGAGAGGAGAGAATATTTAAAAGTTCCAGTCTTCGTCTTCCGTTTCGACGGCTTTACCCATCACATACGAGGAGCCGGAGCCGGAGAAAAAGTCGTGGTTTTCGTCGGCGTTGGGTGACAGCGCTGACAATATCGCCGGGTTGACGTCCGCCATCTCCGGCGGGAAGAGTGCCTCATACCCGAGGTTCATCAGCGCCTTGTTCGCGTTGTAGCAGAGAAACGCTTTCACCTCTTCGGCCCAGCCGCTGTCGGCATAGAGATCGTCAGTGTAAGCAAGCTCGTTATCGTACAGCTCCATCAGCAGATCGAGGGCGAAAGCTTTCAGCGACTCGCGCTCGGCCTCGCTCACTTTCTCTAACCCTTTCTGATACTTATAACCGATATAGTAACCGTGCACCGCTTCATCGCGGATGATGAGCCGAATCAGGTCGGCGGTGTTGGTCAGCTTGCCGCGGCTTGACCAGTACATCGGCAGCCAGAAGCCGGAGTAGAAGAGAAACGACTCCAGAAAGACGCTGGCGATCTTCTTCTTCAGCGGATCGTCAGCGCGGTAATGGCCCAGCACGATCTGCGCTTTGCACTGTAGGGCGCTGTTCTCTTCGCTCCAGGCGTACGCGGCATCGACATCGCGCGTCTGGCAAAGCGTCGAAAATATGGAGCTATAAGAGCGGGCGTGCACCGCCTCCATAAAGCTGATGTTGGAGAGCACCGCCTCTTCATGGGGCGTGGCGGCATCCGGCATCAGCGCCGGTGCGCCGACGGTATTCTGAATGGTGTCGAGCAGCGTCAGGCCGGTAAAAACGCGGATTGTCAGCTGCTGCTCAGCCGGGCTTAAGCTCTGCCAGGCCGGAATATCGTTCGACAGCGGTACTTTTTCCGGCAGCCAGAAGTTGCTGGTCAGCCGGTTCCACACTTCGAGGTCTTTATCATCCTGGATTTTGTTCCAGTTCACCGCGCTGACGCGGGAGAGTGGGGTCATCGTGTTTTCCTCATAGCGCACAGGAGACGCAGCCCTGGATTTCGGTACCTTCCAGCGCAAGCTGGCGCAGGCGTATGTAGTAGAGCGTCTTAATGCCCTTTTTCCAGGCGTAAATTTGCGCCCGGTTGATGTCGCGCGTGGTGGCGGTATCTTTGAAAAAGAGCGTCAGTGACAGGCCCTGATCGACATGGCGCGTCGCTTCGGCGTAGGTATCAATGATCTTCTCCGGCCCAATCTCATAGGCATCTTCATACAGGGCCAGGTTCTCATTGGTCATAAACGGGGCAGGGTAGTAAACGCGCCCGGTTTTGCCCTCTTTGCGGATCTCAATCTTCGACACAATCGGGTGAATACTCGATGTCGCATGGTTGATATAGGAGATCGACCCGGTCGGCGGCACCGCCTGCAAATTCTGGTTATAGATGCCGTAACGCATCACCTCTTCGCGCAGTTGTTGCCACATCTCGCGCGTTGGGATCGTGATATTGGCGCGGGCAAACAGCGCGCGCACTTTATCGGTTTTCGGCTGCCAGTCGCCTTCAAGATAGCGGTCAAAATACTCGCCGCTGGCGTAGCGAGAGGCGGGGAAACCGGCAAAGGTCTGGCAGCGCTCGCGGGCGATCATCATCGAGGTATGCAGCGCATGCCAGGTGATGGTGTAGAAGTAAAAGTTGGTGAAATCGAGTCCTTCCGGGCTGCCGTAGGCAATGCCTTCGCGGGCCAGATAGCCGTGCAGGTTCATCTGCCCAAGCCCAATCGCATGGGAGGCGGCATTGCCCGCTTCCACCGACGGCACCGAGCGAATATGGCTCATATCGGAGACGGCGGTTAAACCGCGGATCGCCGTCTCAACGGTGCGACCGAAATCGGGTGAATCCATGGTGTGGGCAATATTCAGCGAGCCAAGATTACAGGAGATATCGTGCCCGGTGTCGGCGTAATCGAGGTTGTCATCAAAGGTTGAGGCGCTGTTAACCTGCAAAATCTCCGAGCAGAGGTTGCTCATGTTGATGCGCCCGGCAATCGGGTTGGCGCGGTTAACCGTATCTTCAAACATGATGTAGGGGTAGCCGGACTCAAACTGGATCTCTGCCAGCGTCTGGAAGAAGTCACGTGCATTAATCCAGCTTTTGCGCACCCGCTCGTCGGCCACTAACCGATCGTAGTTTTCGCTGATCGCCATATCGCCAAACGGCTTGCCATACAGACGTTCCACATCGTAGGGGGAGAAGAGCGCCATCTGCGCGTTCTCTTTTGCCAGCTGGAAGGTGATATCCGGGATCACCACGCCTAATGACAGAGTTTTGATGCGGATCTTCTCATCGGCGTTTTCGCGCTTGGTATCGAGGAAACGCAGAATATCGGGATGATGCGCATGCAGATAGACCGCCCCCGCGCCCTGCCGCGCGCCCAGCTGATTAGCATAGGAGAAGGCATCTTCCAGCATCTTCATCACCGGGATCACGCCGGAAGACTGGTTTTCGATGCGCTTGATCGGCGCGCCGGCTTCACGCAGGTTGGAGAGCAAAAAGGCCACGCCGCCGCCGCGCTTGGAGAGTTGCAGGGCGGAGTTCACTGCACGACCAATCGACTCCATATTGTCTTCAATACGCAGCAGGAAACAGGAGACCAGTTCACCGCGCTGTTTCTTGCCGCAGTTGAGGAAGGTCGGCGTCGCGGGCTGGAAGCGGGCAGAGAGGATCTCCTCCACCAACTCCTGCGCCAGCGCGGTATCGCCCTGCGCCAGCGTTAGAGCCACCATGCAGGCGCGATCTTCAAAATCCTCCAGATAGCGTTTGCCATCAAAGGTTTTCAGCGTGTAGCTGGTGTAGAACTTCCATGCACCGAGGAAGGTCTGGAAGCGGAAACCGCGCGCCTTCGCTTTCGCCAGCAGATCGATGACAAACGCCCGCTCATAGCGCGCGAGCACGCTTTCATCGTAATAATTTTCCGCCACCAGCCAGTTAAGGCGCTCATCCTGGCTCGCAAAGTGAACGCTGTTGGGGCGAACATGGTGCGCCATAAAGGCGTCCACCGCCTGGTGGTCTTTTTCAAACTGAATGCGGCCATCACGATCGTAAAGATTGAGCATGGCATTCAGGGCATGGAAATCGGGCGTGCTCTGCATCACGCGCGCTGCGGTTGTCGTTGCCAAAATTCGCTTACTCCTGTTCGCACGTTGATGATGTCCTGCGCAGTCCCCATCAATTCAAACCGATAGAGATAGGGCACCGCGCACTTCTGCGCGATCACGTCGCCCGCGCGGCAAAACGCATCGCCAAAGCTGCGATTGCCGGCGGCGATCACGCCGCGAATCAACGCCCGATTATGCGGATCGTTCAAAAAGCGGATCACCTGGCGCGGCACAGCGCCTGCCGTACCGCCGCCGCCATAACTGGGAACCACCAAAATATAGGGTTCGTCTACCTGAATGCGCTCACGTTCGTTAAGCGGAATGCGCACCGCCGGCAGCCCAAGACGCTCAATAAAGCGATGGGTGTTTTCCGAGCTGCTGGAGAAGTAGACGAGCGTGCTCATGCGGCTGCGCTGAGACGATTAATCATATCCGGGCGGAAGCCGGACCACTTTGTCTCGCCTGCAACCACCACCGGCAACTGGCGAAAACCCATCGCGCGCAGCTGGTCTGCGGCATCCGGTACGTGATCAATGTTCACCATCTCAAACTCAAAGCCGCGGCTCTCCATCGCCCGTTTGGTGGCGTGGCACTGAACACAATCATCTCGAGTGTAAATAGTAATGCGCATGATTCGTATTTCCGTTAAAAGTAATAGAGCGGCGCGATAAGTCGCGTCAGTTAGTGTATGGAGTACAAGAAGAGATACTAGATGTAGTTATAAATTTTATCAACCATACAATATATGGGAAAAAGACACAGGCCGTGCCCAGGGAAGTGGCTGAATGGATAAGGGCGAAATGTCGCCGCGTATTGTAAAGCGGGGCGGAAAAAGGACAAAGAAAAACCCCTGCCATCCGGCTGGATGGGCAGAGGTTTCAGATTATTTGTATAAATTAACGACGGAAGCTGAGCAGCGCACCGACAAAAATACCGACGGCAGCAGCAGCGCCTACACTGCACCACGGACGGTCTTTCACAAAGCTATCGGCACAGCCGACGGCGTCACGTGCAGCTTGTTGCACACGGTTGCGACCATGCATGCGGGCGCGAGTCTCTTTCAGCAGCGCCTGTGCTTTACGGCGCGCAGATTCGCCTTCATCTTTCGCGTCGCTGCCCCAGGATTTAAGCAACTCTTCCAGGCTATCAGCTAACTGGTTGACATCATTATTGATATCTTCAACACCTTCATCTACTTCACGGCGTGTGGGTCTGTTTAACATAGTAGCCTCCCTTTTTTTGGTGTGCTTTTAAGCGTAGACCATAATTTTACAGGCCAAACGGCAAACGCCCTTTTACGCGCAGTTTGTGGAATTTTCTGAGTCACTGACCATGCTCAGTACTGTAAGGTTGCGAAGCAGTTGAGAGATGATGAGGAAAATCTATGTATTTACGACCCGATGAAGTGGCGCGCGTGCTGGAGAATGTCGGCTTTACGATGGATGTGGCGACCAACAAAGCGTACGGTTATCGCCGTGGCGAAAACTATGTTTATGTTAACCGTGAAGCTCGTATGGGCCGCACGGCGCTGATTATCCATCCAACCCTGAAAGAGCGCAGTTCATCGCTGGCCGATCCCGCATCGGACATTAAGTTGTGCGATCACTACCACAATTTCCCGCTCTACCTGGGCGGTCATGAACAGGATCATTACGGCATTCCGCATGGTTTCAGTTCGCGTATGGCGCTTGAGCGCTTCCTGACTGGCCTGTTCGGCGAACAGCACTAATCGAGAGCTGCCATCAGGCTTTCGCCTGGTGGTAATGACTCACCCGGAAGAGACGGCGGCAGTAGTCGAGGAAATAGCCGTACACCGCACCCATCAACATCGATATCACGATATTTGAACTGACCGCCGCCATAATCTGCTGCCAGTCCGCACCGACCGACCACAAAATCGCCACATACACCGGCGACTGGAAAGTGACATACGCCAGCACATCCGCCAGATTTTTCATCCAGCCTGCGGGGCTTATGCGGCGCGCATAGTGCATAAAGAGATCGCGATAGAAGCCATAAGGCCAGGCAATAATAATGTTAACCGGGATCGCCACCAGACGAGAGGAAAGGGACTGCTCAAAGCTCATTCCGGAGAGGAATATTTCAATCACCATGTTCACTACTGAACAGTAGACCACCATCGCGAAAGTGTCCGCAGCGGCGTGGCGCAGGCGAGACTGCGAAGAGAACATGATGAAGCTCCTTGAAAAATGATGGCGCAATGAAGATGCTTAGCGTTTTAAAACGGACTTATTTACGCGCATAGCGTATCTGTCTGATTTAAAACTCTCAACTAGCTATTAATTTTTATTTTTGACTGCCGCCTGGATAAAGTGCTCTGCAACTGCTGCAATTTTATGCATTGCCCTATTATTGTTGGAGCAGTGTATGAAAGCTTTAATTTTCATTGTGTTACATGTTTTAATTGCAGGGCGTAACGGTCAAGGCAGCGCGCTATGCTTTGGCGAAGAGTGAAAAGCGTTGAGGCAGTATGTTTTATGCTAATAAGGCGTTTTTAGCAGCATAAGATGCGGTCTGGAAGGAGAGGGGTTTTACGCATCAGGAGAGGGGATTTATGCAGGTACGCGGCGGGCGAGCCCACCGCAATAACTCAGCAGACGCCAAAGTCACCCTCTTCTTTATAGAGCGCGACATCTTCGGCTTTAAGCGTCAGCTTATCCGCCTGTTCGTCGTGAGTGGGCACCACAATAAGCTGGTCCTCATGCACTTCGAGCACTTTGAGTTTTGGCCCGCCAATGCGCGGTTGCACGATATCGCCTACAGAAAACATACGTCTCTCCTTTGTAACGAGGTTGTAAAAGTAAACATAGACTGAACGACGAGCGTGGTACAGCGTAAAAGAGGGTAAACCTCTCGATGGCAGACTGGCACACTGGCATGTAGCGGCTACGCTTAAACAGATTGTGTAAATTATCAATCACCTGGAATTTACTTTGCACAGGAGGCTCTATGGGCTTTTGGCGTATTGTCATTACGATTCTTCTTCCGCCGCTGGGCGTGCTGCTCGGGAAAGGCTTAGGCCTGGCGTTTCTTCTTAACATTCTGCTCACGCTGCTGGGTTATATCCCGGGCCTGATCCACGCCTTCTGGGTGCAATCCCGCGACTGATTCCTCCGGGGCGGTTCTCCGCCCCAAACCGATCAAGTGCACATTTTTTCGCCAAAACTCTAAAGGGATTAGTGATGACGTCGATAAATATCACGTTAGCAATCACTCTAAGGAAGCGAAATGAGCATTCAGGAAGTCGGTGCCGCTGCGGCATCGCAGTCGCAGTATGAAGTGCGTGCGTCAAAAACGATGATGTTTGGTGGCAAAGAGATTGTCACCGAGAGTTCGATTTCTGTCTCCATCTCTGAGGAAGCGCTGGCGCGCGGCGCAGCGAGCCAGCCAAAACCCACCAAAGAGCAGAGCGAAAAGGTCGCCCGTGAGATGGCCGTTGTGCGTAATAACGATATGGCCTCTTATGCACGCGGGCCGAGCCTTGCCAGCGCCTTCTATGGCGACCCGGCGACGGCCAACGACGCGGTAAGCTTTATCGACTTTTTCCAGCACTCCACCATCAATGCCGATGATATGGCTACAGCGCTGCACCAGGCGTTAACCTCGCCGCAAGGCAGCGGTGATGAGACCACCCTCGGGATGGATGTGGCGATGACCCAGGCGAAACTCAATTATGTGGTGGATAAGTTCGTCTCTGCGGATTACCAGCAGCAGGCGCGCGATTTCGTCGCCGGGTTTGTGGCAAAGAAAGGCGAGCAGGCGGATCAGACCAACCGCGCGGTGCTGACCCAGTCGGCGGCGCTGGCGCAAAGCATGGGCGACACCGCTCAGGCGAAACAGAGCCAGCAGGCGATCGAACAGCTTGATGCCGGGACACACTCCTCGCAGACGGACCGCAAGGCGATGCTGGCGATCACCGCTAACGCTGGCGACAGTAACAGCTGGTTTGCGCAGATGAATCAGCGGGTGGAAAACAGCGGCTCGCTGCCGTTTATCACCGCGCTTGAGAAAAACCACATCGGCGCGTTACAGCAGCAGTGGTCGCAGTTCACCACCCTGTTGAAACCGACGGGCGACGAAAGCCAGCGCGCTTAATACCCGACGGTAAAGGTGCGGCCTGTCTGCACGCCGTGAACACTGCGTCGATAAGCCAGTGCAGCGCGCGCGGCAGGCACACTTTCAAACCCCGGGAAGAAGGCGCCATATTTTTCAACGGATTCGCTGAGCACCGTCGGGCTGACGACGTTAATACGTAAGCCGCGCGGTAACTCACACGCCGCTGCACGCACAAACCCCTCTAGTGCTGCATTGACCGCAGTAGCGTTCACCCCCTGCGCAATGGGTTCACTGCCGATAATGCCGCTGGTCAGGGTGATCGAGCCGCCATCATTAAGATAGTGCTGACCTATAAGCGCCAGCCGCACCTGCCCCAGCAGTTTGTCATTGAGGCCGGACGCAAAATCTTCCGCGCGCATTGTCGTCAGCGGGCCGAAAAAGAGGGAGCCGGTGGTGGCAATAATCGCGTCGACGCGTCCGGTCTGCGCGAACAGCGCCTCAACGCTCTCATCACGCGTTAAATCGACCTGTAACTCGCCATGCGTTAACCCGATGCTTATCACCTCGTTATCTTTACCCAGCTCAGCCATCACTGCGCGGCCAAGGGTGCCGGTAGCACCGATTACGATAATCTTCATTTCAGCTCTCCTTCAGTGTGCGGAGTGGTCATTTTTTCGCTAATCATTGATAAGATAAATGCTCTGAATGTTTATTCATTCCTAACTAATGGTTTGTACTATGGATAAGCTGCGCAGCATGGCGGTGTTTGTTGCCGTGGTAGAAGCGGGGTCATTTACTCAGGCCGCCGCCAGGCTGGAGATCTCTGCGGTGATGGTCGGGAAATACATTGCTCAACTCGAAAACAGCCTGGCGACACGCCTGCTGGCGCGCAACACCCGACGTCAGAGCCTGACGGATGCCGGTCGCGTCTTCTATGAGGAGGCGCGGCGGGTGCTGGAGCAGGTGCATATTGCCGAAACCTCGGTCGAGCGGCTACGCGCGGCACCTGCCGGTACGCTGCGCGTCAGCGCCTCAACTACCTTTGGCGGCTGCGTTATCGCACCCATCACCGCCACCTTTCTCACGGTGTGGCCGCAGGTGCGGGTCGATCTCGATTTGAGTAATCGCAGTGTCGATCTGCTGGAGGAGGGGTTCGATCTGGCGATCCGCATCGGCGCGGTGAACAGTGAGGATGTGGTGGTAAAACCGCTCTGCCTCTACCGGATGGTGATCTGCGCCGCACCTGACTATCTGGCGCGTTACGGCGAGCCGGCCTCACCCGAGGCGCTGCGCGATCACCGCTGTCTGTCGAACGGAGTGTGGAACCGGCGCAATGAGTGGAAATTGCCGGGCGAAGCGGGAGAGATGAGCTGGCAGCGCGATCCGGTGCTGCGCTGCAATGACGGGCAGGGGTTACGGATGGCGGCGATTGCCGGAGCGGGGCTGCTGTTGCAGCCGGAAATCCTGGTGCGCGAGGAGCTGGCAAACGGCACGCTGGTGCGCATCATGCAGCCCTTCACGCCCAGGCCGCGGCCGGTGAATCTGGTTTATCGCCAGGACAACCGACCGCTACCGAAATTGACGCGGTATATCGAACACTTACATCACGAGATTACGCAGTGGGTGGCAGCGTAACCCGCGCGACAGCTTCATCGCGCGGGGTGGCTGTCAGAAGGTTTCCCAGTTGCCGTCACCGCTGCCGGTGCTGGCGGTAGCCACCGGGCGCAGCGGCGCGACGCTCGGTTTACCGGGTCTGGCATTCAGCAGCGCGCTGTGCCCGTTGACGCGAAACACGGCAACGGCCTGGCGCAACTGCTCGGCCTGCTCTTCAAGGGCGGCGGATGCGGCGGCGGACTCCTGCACCAGCGAGGCGTTCTGCTGCGTCACGCTATCCATCTGCGACACGGCCAGGCTCACCTGCTCAATACCTTTGCTCTGCTCATCGGATGCTGAAGCAATCTCGCCCATAATATCCGTCACGCGGGTAACGGCATTGACGATCTCTTTCATCGTATCGCCCGCTTCCGCCACCAGCGTGGTGCCGGAGTTGACGCGGTTTACGGAGTTTTCAATCAGCGTTTTGATCTCTTTTGCCGCCTGCGCGCTGCGGCTTGCCAGCGTACGCACTTCGCCCGCCACCACGGCGAAGCCACGGCCCTGTTCACCCGCGCGCGCCGCTTCAACGGCAGCGTTGAGCGCCAGGATATTGGTCTGGAAGGCAATGCCATCAATCACGCTGGTAATATGGGCGATCTGCTGGGAACTGTCAGAGATCTCGCTCATCGTGCGCACCACATTGCTCACCACCTGGCCGCCGCGCGCAGCGGTGTCAGACGCGGTTTTCGCCAGTTGCGACGCCTGGCGGGCGTTATCGGTGTTCTGTTTCACCGTTGCAGTCAGCTGCTCCATGCTGGCAGCGGTCTCTTCCAGCGACGCCGCCTGCTGCTCGGTGCGCGAGGAGAGATCGTTATTGCCGGTCGAAATTTCGCTGGCCCCGGTATAGATCGAGTCTGAACTGTTGCGCACCGCGCTGACGGTTTTCACCAGCGAAGATTGCATCTCATGCAGACCGGCCGCCAGCTGGCTCATCTCGTTACGTCCTTGCGCCGCAATGGACTGTGTCAAATCGCCACCGGCAATGGCGCGAATATGGTTCATCACGCTGTGCAGCGGGCGCAACAGCAGATGCTGCAGGCCGAGCCAGATCATCACCATCACCGCAATCACCACCAGCAGAATCACCCCCAGCGTCCACTGCATGCTGGTAAAGCTGTGCTGGTTTTGCTGTGCGGCAGCCTGCAAGAAGGTGTTGTTTTCAGTACGCCATTTGGCGTAGCTGGCATCCATATCATCCTGCGCCTGCTGCGCATCCAGGTTGCCATAAGCTTCATAATTGTTGGCGCGCAGGAAGGCGATCGACTGCTGCAACACATCGTGCATCTTAGTGATCTTTTGCGCGACGTCGTCCGCCAGTACGCTATCCTGCCCGGCGACGCGCGGTGTGCTTTTATAGTTACTGAAATAGGTTTCAGATTTCTGCAGGGAATCGGTTGCGGTGTTGAGCAGCTTTTCGATGCTGGCAAGAGAAGCCGGATCGCGCTGGTTTTTCAGAAAGCGAATCGCCACGCGGGTGACGGTAACGCGGGTTTTGATCAGCGTATTCACGCTGTCGCCAAGGTTTTCTTGCTGCGCATTCAGCACGCCGGTGTTCTGGAAATTCACCCGGTCGTTATTGACCGCCGAGTAAAAAAGACCCCCGGTGACCAGTTGAAGAAGGCAAAATACCGAAAGGGCGATAATAATGCCGGTGATAACACGTATGTTTTTGAGCATGGCCATAGTCCGTAAGAGAGTCGGGATTGCTCAAGAATTATCGACCTGGCCTGGCTTAACTTTACGATCGCTTATCAAACACTTCACTCAGGCAGAGTGAAGTGTCTTATGCGTCACAGATTGCTCTTCTCTTTGCGCCGTTTCACCGCCAGATCGATGCGCGGCGCCAGCAGTTTTGCCACTGCGGCAAAGACCGGCACCACCACCGAGTTGCCGAACTGGCGGTAAGCCTGGGTGTCGGAAACCGGGATGCGGAACGGCTTCTCGCCCACTTTCTCAAAACCCATCAGGCGGGCGCATTCGCGCGGCGTCAGGCGACGCGGACGGCGAGCCTGGTTTTCAGCATGGGTAAAGTCCGCTTCGCCCAGCGCTTTATCCCAGCCGCGATCGATAAGAATTTCAGAACCATCTTTGTGATAGCGCGCCGACAGCGTGCGTGCCACGCTGCCAGCATTCGTTGGGTCGACCAGCCCGAAGCCGAAACCGTTGCCTTTGGCGGCGTGCTTCTTCGCATAGCGATAGAGGTAATCCCACAGCTTGGGCGAGAGCACATATTTGCTGTCGACGGTCGGCTCCAGCAGTTCGCCAAAGGTCGGACGCTGCTGCGGATAGAGGCGGTCGATATCGCGCAGCGTAAAGCCATCGGCGAGATCGAAGTCGCGGCGAAAACCAACCAGCACAATGCGCTCGCGGTGCTGCGGCAGAAAATGTTTGCCGTCGATAATTTTCGGATCGTTCTTGCCCGAAGCTTCCGCGTCGGCGACGTCATAGCCCAGCTCATCAAGCGTATTCATGATCACGCTGAAGGTTTTGCCTTTGTCGTGGCTCTTGAGGTTTTTGACGTTCTCCAGCACGAAAATTGCCGGGCGGCGGGCTTTGATAATGCGCGCGACGTCGAAAAAGAGCGTTCCCTGCGCTTCGCATTCAAAGCCATGCGCCCGCCCGAGGGCATTCTTCTTGCTGACGCCCGCAAGGCTAAAGGGCTGGCAGGGGAAACCGGCTAATAACACATCGTGTTCAGGAATATGCTGCGCGATATGGGCGTAAGCCTGCGCTTCAGAGATAGCAGGATTGCCGCTCAGCGTCACTTCGCGGATATCCTGATTAAAAGTGTGCGTGGCGCTGTCGTTATACCAGTTGGCTTTGTAGGTGCGCACCGCGTTTTTGTTCCACTCGCTGGTAAAGACGCACTGCCCGCCAATCGCTTCAAACCCGCTGCGGATGCCGCCGATACCGGCAAAGAGATCGATAAAGCGAAAGCGGTAATCGGGATGGTGCGCGGGCGGGGAGGGCAGCAACTCGCGCAGCAACTTCTCCTCGGTAGCGGTAAGGGTTTTCGCCGCGCCTTTGCCATTAACCCAGCGGTTGAGCGCTTCGCGGCTCCACTCCGATTTGCCCGCTTTTTTTAACTGCTCCGCCACATACTTTTGACCATAGATGTCGAGTACCTGGTTGAGCAGGGCACGATCCCGTGCCTGTTGCTGCAAAGCCTCTGCCTGCGCCAGCTCTTCCTGCGCGAGTGAATCAAATTCCGCCATGGCGTCTCCTTGGGTTTAGGCCGGGAAATATATCACTCATTTGACCCGGAGGAGAAATGCCGCACATCAGGATCGGTTCCACGGCATCTTCGCCAGCAGCAGCGCCATGCCGCACCAGCCGCTTAATCCGGCGAACAATAAGCCTGCGCCGACAAACCCCGAGAGCAGAAAGAAGGCCGGATTGAGCAGGTAGCCGAGCACCACGCCAAGTAGCACCAGGCTGCCCGCAACGATCTGCACCTGCTGCATCAGCGGGCGCGGCTGAGCTTTGTCCTGCACCGTCGGCAAGCCCGCGCGCTTCCAGTTCGCCAGCCCGCCTTCAAGCAACAGCACCTGCGCAGGCGCGGCAGCCTGAATCAATGCTTCAACATTTTTCTGGGTACGCATCCCGGACTGGCAGTGGAAAATTACCGTTTGTGCGGTTTTTTCACTGCTTAGCCTTTTACCGGCCAGCAGATCGTCCAGCGGCAGGGAGAGGGCATCGGGCAGATGTTCGCGGCGAAACTCATCCGGCTGGCGAATATCAATTAACGGCACGCCCTGCTGCTGCTGGATGCGCGCATCGTGCGGGGAAATGGATGTGTAGTGCATATTCAGACCTCCGGGCAGTAGATGCCCTTGAGTGTGTTGACGATATGGTTCACGGCGGGATCTTTGATGAAGTAGGTGATGCGCTGCGCCTGGCGCACGCTCTCAATCAGCCCCTCATCTTTCATACGCGTCAGGTGCTGCGAGGTGGCCGACGGGCTAAGGCCGGTCAGCGCCGAGAGTTCGCCCGCAGGAGTGCCGGGCGCATCGCAGAGCATGCACAAAATCAGCAACCGGCGCGGGTGGCTCATCGCTTTCAGCAGCGAAGCGGCCTGTTCTGCCTGGTTCTGTAACTGGATAATGTTTGAGGGTGACATGGTATTTTAGCTTTTTCTAAATTTAGGAAAATCTAAAATATAAATGGGAAAGAAGCAAGCGCAACGTGCGCCCGCTGCGCTTAAATGCTAAGCCGATTCTTATCTGGCTGGCGCGGCTATATCGCGCCAGGCGTGGGTAAGTTACGGATGACGCCAGCGCAGCGTGGCGGGGAGAATGCGCTGCGGCGTGGTCGGTTCGTTGCCGTCCACCAGTTGCGTGATGATATCGAAGCAGTCCTGCGCCAGGCGCGGAATGTTCTGCTCGACGGTATCGATGGGCAGCGAGAGCGAGTCGTAGAGATAGTGATCGTCGAAGCTGGCGATATGGATATCGCTCTCCATCAGGTGATGCTGGCTCATATAGCGCAACACCCCTTCCAGCAGGCCGCAGGCGGCGGTAAACAGCGCTTTTGGCGGGCGGCCGAGGCGCGCGCAAAGGGCGGCGAACATCTCATACCCGCTGCTCGGGTGATAATTGCCGTGAATGATCCACTCCGGGCGCGGGGTGACACCGGCACGCTCAAGCCCCTGCATAAAGCCTGCAAGACGATCTTTAGTCGGCGATAAGCGCGGCTGGCCGCCAAGAAAATAGATCTCGTCCGGGTTGGCGCGCGCCAGGCGCTCGACCAGCTCGGCAGTGGGTGTGAGTGAATCGGTGATCACCAGCGGCAACTGGGTGTCGCTGATATGGCGGTCAAACAGCACCACCGGCAGCTGTTCGCTCAGTTTTACGTAGTCGGCGTCGTTTAACATGCTGGAGGCGACAATCAGGCCATCGACCTGGCGCGACACCAGGTTATTCACCACCACAGTTTCTTGGCTGGCGTTTTCATCGGTGCAGGAGATAAGCAGTTGCAGGCCCGCTTCGCGACAGAGGTTTTCCAGTTCGTGAGAGAAGACGGCGAAACCATAGTTAATGATTTCCGGCACCACCAGCCCCAGCGTATGGCTGCGGTTTTCACGCAGCAAGCGCGCGTAAATACTGGGCTGATAGTGGTGCTGCTGGGCAATCGCCTGCACGCGCTCGCGCGTCTCCTGGGCGACGCGCAGCTCTTTGCCGCGGCCGTTAAGCACCAGGCTGGCGGTGGCTTTTGACACCCCCGCCAGCGCGGCAATATCACTGATGGTAACGCGTTTAGGTTTTCTCACGGTTTTGCATCGCTTAAGGAAACAAGCGCTTATTCTACCATGCAAGCACGTAACGACCAGTAGCGCGCCCGCACTTCTGCGTCACCCGCAAACGTTAAGCGTGCAGGTTGCTGCGGGAAGTAGCGGCTGCTCATCACCCCTTCGCCATCATTGATAAAAATCTCGACGCTTGAGCGGTCGCAGAGGATCTGCAACTTGTGCGCCGCGCCTTGCCAGTAGCGGTAGTGCCACTCGCCGCTCTCAAAGCTTCTGCGCGCGAGGCGCAGTTCACTCTGGCTCCACTCAAGGATCAACGTGTCGGCAAAGTTCAGCGTGAGATCGCCTGCGCTCTCCACAATTAGCTCCAGCGACGCGGCATCCAGCGTGGGCAGCGCGTCGGCCTGGCCGTTGAAGATCTGCAGCTCGCCGCGCAGCGCCTGAAGCTCAACGACCGGCTGTTGATAAAGCTTACCGTTGCGCGAGGTTAATTCGCGCAGGCAGGTCATCTGGTGGATCCAGCCGTTGGCGACGGTGGGCTGGCGCATCTCTTCCCCGTCCGGCACGCCCATCCAGCCAACCAGTAAACGGCGGCCATCTTCGCTCTGCGTGGTTTGCGGCGCATAGAACTCAAACCCGGCGTCCAGCTCGTGAAACTCGCCGTGGCGGAACTGCGCGTTGTCGTAATCCAGCTCGCCGCTGAGATAAGCGCTCGGGTGGGTGTTGAGCCAGCGCTTCTCGTCGCGCGTAATCCCCTGCGGGCAGCAGATAAGATAGGTGCTGTCGCCAAGCGCGAAGAGATCCGGGCACTCCCACATATAGCCCGCGTCGCCCAGGCCGTTAAGGCCGCTACCGGCGATCTCACCGAGATTCTGCCAGTTCCACAGGTTTTCCGAGCGCAGCAGCAGCACTTTGCCCTGCAAATTGAGATCCTGCGCGCCAAGCACCATGTACCAGAAGTCGCCGTGTCGCCACACCTTCGGGTCGCGCACGTGTCCGGTGTAGCCGTTTGGCAGTGGGATCGCCGGGCCGAGTTTATCGAAGCCACCTGCGCTGTTCTGCACCGCCAGACACTGCCAGGCGGTGCGCGTGCCGTCGTCAAACTTGACGTTGCCGGTGTAGCAGAGCGTCAGCACGCCGTCATTATCCACGGCGCTTCCGGAGTAGCAGCCGCTGCGGTCATACTCTTCGTCCGGCATCAGCGCAATCGGCTCATGCTGCCAGTGGAGTAAATCCGCTGAACTCCAGTGCCCCCAGCATTTGTGGTTGTGCTGGCAGCCCAGCGCGTTCCATTGATAAAACAGATGGTAACGCCCGCCCAACTGGATAAATCCATTGGGATCGTTGAGCAGCCCGGTGACCGGCGCCAGGTGCCAGCTCGGGTAGAAGGGGTCGCTCAGCGCTTTCGGCTGGCCTTTCATCACCGCCTGTAAAATGGCGGGCAGCAGAGAGTCAGATGCCATTATTCCGCGTCCGTTTTGTATTTCAGCAAGAAGGAGAGAATGAAGGCGACGCTAAATGCGATAGCCATACCGATAATATAGTTAAGCAGCGAGCTGGCCTGCACAATCGCCAGACCCGGCAGCCCGGTGAGACCTACCGCCGTCATATAGACATGCATCGACACCACCCACGCGCCGCCGATCGCACCGCCAATCAACCCGGCGATAAACGGCTTCATAAAGCGCAGGTTGATACCAAAAATCGCCGCTTCGGTAATGCCGAGCATCGCCGAGAAGGCGGACGGCAGAGTAATCGCTTTGATCTTCGCGTCTTTGGTTTTAAACCACACCGCCAGACACGCACCGCCCTGTGCAAAGTTAGCCATCGCCCAGATCGGCAGCAGGAAGTTAACGCCAATCGACGGGTTACCGAGCAGCCCGGCCTCAATGGCGTGGAAGCTGTGGTGCACGCCGGTAATCACAATCACCGAGTAGAGCCCGCCAAACAGCAGCCCCGCCAGCCAGCCCGCGTGGGCAATCAGCGTGCTGAGCACAAACGAGATGCCGTCGCCCAGCGCGCGGCCCGCCGGGCCGATAATCAGCATGGCGATAAAGCCGGAGATAATCACCGTCAGGAACGGGGTGAGGATCAGATCCAGCGCGTCCGGAATTACCCGGCGCAGCTGTTTTTCCAGCATGCTCATAAACCACACCGCCAGCAGCACCGGGAAGACCGTGCCCTGGTAGCCGATCATCGCCACTTCGATGCCGAAGAAGTTCATGGTGTGGAAGCCCGCCGCCACGCCCCAGGCGTTGGTCAGCGCCGGGTGGGTAAGGATGCCGCCGAGCGTTGCGCCGAGATAGGGGTTGCCGCCAAACTCGCGCGCGGCGGTAAAGCCAATCAGGATTGGCAGAATGATAAACGCCGCCGAGCTGAACATGTCGAGCATGATATAGAGCGCGTTATCCGGATTGACCCAGCCGTAGGTCTTCACCATCCCCAGCAGGCCCATCAACAGGCCGGAAGCAACAATCGCCGGAATAATCGGTACGAAGATGTTCGACAGCAAACGGGCGATGCGCTGGAACGGGTTTAGCTTGCGCGCAGCGATGTCTGCGGCTTCCGATTTGCTCGACTCGCTGATCCCCGCCTCGGTAATAAACGCGGCGTAGACTTTGTTCACCACCCCGGTGCCGAAGATGACTTGTAACTGCCCGGCATTGCGAAAACAGCCCTTCACGCCGTCGAGTTTGCCAATCGCGGCGGTGTCTGCTTTCGCGTCGTCCACCAGCACCAGCCGCAGGCGCGTCGCACAGTGCGCGGCGCTGGCGATATTCTCTTTGCCGCCGAGCAAGGGCAGCAGCGAGCGGGAAATTTGTGCAAAATCCATAACAACCTCTGTCTTGTTTTTAGGCTTTCAGACTACGCAAACGGCCCCCGCAGGGGCCGCGCTATCAGAACCAGGTTTCCATCTGTACGCCGAAGTTCCACTCGCCGCCGGCCTTGAAGCCAGCGCTGCCGAAGGCATCGTCCCCGGCGTAGTTATCCAGCCGGTGATCCCAGTCCATCCAGGTAGCAAACAGGCGGATTTCCGGGCGTTTCAGGAACTCGCCGACATCGCCCGCTTTCAGCGTTGGCGCAACGGTCAGTTTGTAGAAGCTGCCGCTCACGTTATTGCGGCCGTTGTACCCTTCCGGGCGCAGATCCATGTACTGATACGTCCCTTCATACTGCATTTCAAAGTTTTCCGTCAGCCCCTGAATCAGGCGCACGTTGGCGGTCGCCCACTGGTAGCTGTCGCCTTTGACGTAACGATCTTTACTGCTCTGCGCCAGCACAGCCGGAGCAATGTGCCAGCCGCCGCCGAGCGGCGTGATGCCGTAGCTCGCCAGACGCCAGGTATCGGCCTGCGACAGCAGCGCGCCGTCGGAGCCGATGGCTTTCACTTCCGCACCGAGGCCGTGACCGTAGAGCAGCGCGGTTTTTGCTGAACCTTCACGCAGGCCGTAGAAGCTGTCGTTGTGCAGGCCGAGCAGGGCGTGAACGCCGTTATCCGCCGCGTCGCTCTTCACTTTATTACCTTCCAGATCGAGGCGGTCGTCATTATCCTTCGCGCGCATGCCGCTAACCATCAGCTGCACCGGGCCGTAGTAGTTGTTCAGG
Organism: Kosakonia sp. Marseille-Q7440; assembly: GCF_965119485.1. Taxonomy (NCBI): domain Bacteria; kingdom Pseudomonadati; phylum Pseudomonadota; class Gammaproteobacteria; order Enterobacterales; family Enterobacteriaceae; genus Kosakonia; species Kosakonia sp. Marseille-Q7440. Next base: position 1,199,704 of record NZ_CBCPLT010000002.1, read on the forward strand.
GAGAGGATGTAGTTCTGCGCGGTGTTTTCGCTGTTTTCGATATCGCCAAAGGTGCGGCCATAGAGGGAGAGGTTGCTGCGCGCCTCGTCGCTCCACTTCATGTCGTACACCCCGGCACCGGTCCCGGCGAGGAACACCACATCGGAGTCGATCCAGTGGATATCGAAGTTATCGCGGTCGAAGCGTTTCCCCGCCCAGACGGTGGAGTCTTTAAATGCGCCGGTAAAGCTTGGCAGATGGCCGATCTCCGTAAAGGCCTGGCGCAGGTTGAGATCGCTGCTGGAGGCGGTCCAGTCGTTATAGGTGCGCTGGCCGTCGGCAAGCATCACTTTAAAGCGGGTGGTCGCGCCGTTGGCGAGGGTCTGTTTATGTTCGAGGTTCATCTCGACATAGGTATCCGGTTCGTTACCCAGACGACCCACATGGCCGCCGGTCTCGCCGGCTGGCGTCACGGTCGGGCCGCCCTGGGTTTTGCTCGCCGAATCGCTCATCAGCAGGCCGGAGCGGGCATAGCCGTGGAACTCAAAGCCGCCTTCATCGCTCGCTTTCTGCTCCAGTTTGGCGGTGCGCTGCTCAACCTGCGTGGTGGTGGTGTCGGTTTTTTGCTGTGCGGCCGCTAACTGCTGGGCCTGTTTTTCCGCAGCCTGCGCGCGGCTTTCGGCGGCATTAGCGCGCTGCTCAGCGGCCTGTAAACGCTGCTCCAGCGCGGCAAGACGTGCTTCAATGCTGCTCATGCTCGGGTCGGCGGCCTGTGCCGCTCCCGCGCTGAGAATAAGACCAAGGGTTATGGCGAGCGTGCTTTTTTTCATCATTTTGCATCCCTAAGGAAGAGCCATCATCACAGAGTTATTTTTGCTAAACCGGTTTAGGTGTCGAATCATAATCGCGCATAATTTCAGGACGCAATGAAATTAGCTAAACCGGTTTAGTGAATGTGAGACGGCTCGCAAAACGAGACGTTAGGCCACACGCGTCAGGCGAGTTGCTCCTCAAGCTGGTGGCGCCAGGGCAGGGCGGTCATCGCCCCTTTGGCGGTGGTTGCCAGCGCACCGCAGATTTGCGCGCTCGCCAGCCGCGCGGCTAACTGCGGTTCGCCATCGGGCAGGCCGTGCTGCGCCAGTCCCCACAGCAGACCGGCGACAAAGGCGTCGCCCGCGCCGGTGGTATCAACGCTGATTACTGGCAGCGTCGGGTAGTGGTAGCACTTACCATTCAGGCAGGCTTTCACCCCGGCTTTGCCCTGGGTGACCAGCAGCAGGGTGATGCCATAACGCGCCGCCAGCTCAGGCAGGCTCACCTCGTCAACGGGCGCGTCGGCGATAAATGCCAGCTCCTCTTCCGAGAGTTTCACCACATCCGCCAGCACCAGCGCGCGCTCAATGCAGTGGCGAAGCTGGGCGCTGTCGGCCCATAAATCGTGGCGAATATTGGGGTCGAAGCTGACAAACCCGCCCGCGCTGCGCACCCGCTCCATCGCGCTGAAAGTGGTGGAGCGCGAAGGCTCAGCCGCCAGCGCAATCGAGCAGCAGTGCAGCCATTCGCCGCGGGCAAACGGCGGCAGATCTGTTTCAGCCAGGAACAGGTCGGCGCTCGGACGCACCATAAAGGTAAAGGAGCGCTCACCCTCTTCATCAAGCGCCACCACTACGGTGGAGGTGCGATGCTGCGCATCTGCGCGCATCCAGGCGGTGTCGACCTGCTCTTTCGCCAGCGTCTGGCGCATAAAGTGACCGAAGGGATCGTCGCCGACGCGACCGATAAAACCGCTATTTCCCTGTAAGCGCGCAATGCCGACCGCGACATTGGCCGGCGCGCCGCCGGGGCACTGCATCAGGCAGGCATCGCCCTGCGGCAATAGATCCACCACGGCGTCACCCAGACACCAGACTCGAGCTGACATGATTTTCTCCCGATAATGAGTATCGCTAAACATTAACTAAACCGGTTTAGCTGTTCAACACTGTTGGTGGGTTTATTGCGTTTTAGGGACGCAGAGTCTCTTCTGGTTGATAGCGGTGGTGTAAAAAAGCGATGAAATTCGGGGGCTTCTATTACGCGCTGAAGAGTGGAAAAATGCGCTATCCGGGAGAAATTGCAGCCGTCAGGAGGAAAAATGACACTAAAACCCCTTTACGAGATGCTGAGCAGCATAGCTGTGATAGTGGTGCTGTGGCTGATATACAAAGTATTCGCCTGGGTTCGGAAGCTTTTTATTGAGGTTCATGTAAGTAAAAACGGCATTGCTGCCAACGCCGATATCGTTGCTTTTAATCGCACTAACAGGATGGATCGCACCTCGGTCTGGTGTGAGATAGAAGTCCGGTTTACCACGCGGGAAGGGCGTGTTGTACAGGCCACTGTCACACAGGCGCTTGCGATGCGTGATATTACGCGCCTGGCCGCCGGGACTGGCACCACCATAAAGTATGATCCGCATAAACCGCAGCATGTTGTGCTGTACGATCGCCCCCTTATCCTCGGCGATTAATTTGTTAAAAAGCGTAAACAACTCTTACCTCTTTTCCCCGCCATTTTTCATCCTGAGCAAAACGCCGTTCTGAATAAAATGCCGCTAACTCTCGGTAAAATAACGGCGTAATTGGCTTAAATCCCTTCAATGTCACAAAACCCGCAAAAAAGACCCCATCGCGTTGCATCGGGTGGGTAAGGCGCTATATGTTAAATTTGTGTTTACAAAATGATAAATAGGGGTTTGTTCATGGAGATGAAAAAAAGCGTACTGGCGGGCGTAGTGGCGGCTCTCTTTTCCTCTGCCGCTCTCGCAGCTGTCCCTGCGGGCTACCCGGCGGATTATCAGAAAATCGTCGATGCCGGCACCAAAGAGGGCAAAGTGGTGGTCTACTCAACGACCGACACCAAAGCCGCTGGCCCGCTGATCAAAGGGTTTGAAGCGCAATATCCCGGTATCAAAGTTGAATATAACGATATGAACAGCACCGAGCTGTATAACCGTTATCTCAGCGAGCAGGCCTCCGGCGGTGGCAGCGGCGACGTAGTGTGGAGTTCATCGATGGACACCGCGCTGAAGCTGGCAACCGAGTACGCCGATGAGTACGCCTCCCCTGAACAGAGCAAACTGCCGAAATGGGCGGTATGGAAAAATAAAGCCTACGGCACCACCTACGAGCCGGTGGTCTTTATCTACAACAAACGCCTGATCCCGCAGGGCGACGTCCCGGATTCCCACACCGCGCTGGCGAAGCTGATTGCCAGCCAGACCGATAAATTTAAGAGCAAAGTGACCACCTACGATATCGAAAAATCGGGGCTCGGCTTTATGCTCGCCGTTGAAGACAGCAAACACGATAAAGAGTATTTCACCCATCTTGCGGATATCGCTAAAGGCGGCCTGACGGTGCAATCCTCCACCGGCACCATGATGGAGCGCGTCTCCTCCGGTGAAAACCTGGTCGGCTACAACATCCTCGGCTCCTACGCCGAAGCGCGCGCGAAAGCGGATAAATCCTTAGGCGTCTCCTACCCGAAAGATTACGTGCTGGTGCTGTCGCGCGTCTCCTTTATCAGTGCCGAAGCGGAGCACAGCAACGCAGCGAAATTGTGGTTTGACTATGTGCTGTCGGAAAAAGGGCAGAGCATTCTCGCAAGCCAGGCGGATATCCCCTCCCTGCGTAACGATATTGAAGGCAGCAATGATATCGACGGCATGACCAAACTGCTCGGCGATGCGCTGAAACCGATCCCGGTTGATGAGTCGCTGCTTGAGTATCTGGAGCCGAAAAAGCGTCTCGAATTTATTAAACAGTGGCGCACCGCCGCCGGGAAATAGAGGCGTTGCCGGTTGTGTGCGGCGCTGTTCGCACACAACCCTTTCACTCTCATCTTCTGACCACAGGGATTTTCTATGAATATCGTGCGCAGAAAATGGCAAGGGTTACCGCGCGGCGTAACGGTCCTGATTACCGCCCTGGTGATCTACGTTCCGTTATTATTTATCGTCGTACAGAGTTTTCTTTCAGCGCCTTTCTTCTCCCGCAGTAAGGAGCTGAGCCTCGAATCCTTCGCCTTTATCTTCACCGACCCCGATTTTTACCTCGCCTTAAAGTCCGGCTTTATTCTCGCCTTCGGGCTGGTGTTTATTGCCATTCCGCTCGGCGGCATTCTCGCCTTCTTAATGGTGCGTACCGACCTGCCGGGGCGGCGCTTTATTGAGCCGCTGATTCTGGTGCCCATTTTCGTCTCGCCGATGGTGCTTGGCTTTGGCTATGTCGTCTCCGCCGGGCCGGTGGGCTTCTTGTCGCAGTGGGCGCAACAGCTGTTGGGGTTTGTGCCATGGAACATCTACTCGATGTTCAGCATCGTGGTGATCGCCGGGCTAACGCACGTCCCGCATGCCTATCTCTATATCTCGTCGGCGCTGCGCAGCGTTGGCTCAGATGTCGAGGAGGCCGCGCGCACGGTGGGTGCCTCGCCTTTACAGGTGATGACCTCCGTCAGCCTGCCGATGGTGCGCCCCTCAATCCTTTACGCCTGCGTACTGCTCTTTTTCCTCGGGCTGGAGGTGTTCGGCCTGATGCTGGTGCTTGGCGATCCTGAAGGCAACATGGTGCTGGCGACCTATCTCTATAAGTTGACCAACAAGCTCGGCACGCCCTCTTATCACCTGATGGCCGCCGTGGCGGTGGTGCTGATTTGCATCACCATTCCGCTGGTGATGCTGCAACGGCGCTTAATGCGCACCGCCAACCGCTTTGTCACCATGAAAGGCAAAGCGTCGCAGGCGCGCGCGCTGCCGCTGGGCAAATGGCGCTGGGTGGCAGGTGCAGTGGTGGTGGCGTGGCTGACTGTCACTATCGGTGTGCCGCTGCTCGGCGTGGTGCTGCGCGCCTTTATCTCCCACTGGGGGGTTGGCGTGCCGCTGTGGGATAACGTCTCGCTGGAGACCTTCCGCAATATCTGGCAGCAGCCGAACTTGCTGCGGGCGATCGTTAACTCGATGGCGATTGGCGTCTTCGGCGGCGCGCTGGCGGTGATCTGCTATCTGTTTGTCGGCATCGCGATGCACCGCAAGCAGGATAACGTCACCCGTTTCCTTGACTACAGCGTGCTGGTACCGCGCGCGGTGCCCGGTCTGCTCGCCGGTCTCGCTTTTTTGTGGGTCTTCCTCTTCTTACCGATGTGGCTCGATCAATCCCTGAAAAACGGCTGGCTGTCGGGACTGCCGGTCTCCGAGTGGCTGCGCGATAACCTGATTGTCTGGCTGCGCTCGCTGCGCAACACCATCTTCAGCGTCTGGCTGGCCTACACCGTGGTGTGGATGGCCTATGGCCTGCGCCTTATCTCTTCAACCCTGCTGCAAGTGGGGCCGGAGCTGGAAGAGGCGGCGCGCAGCACCGGTGCAACACCGGGGCAGGTGACCCGCCATGTGACGGTGCCGCTGTCGCGCTATGGCCTGATCGGCTCCTGGCTGCTGATGTTTTTGATCTTTGAGCGCGAATACTCCACCGGGGTGTATCTGCTCTCGCCCGGCACGGAAACCATCGGCTCAATGCTGGTGTCGCTGTGGGCGGCAGGCGCTATCGATATTGTCGCGGCCCTCTCGTTTATCAATATTTTGCTGGTGGTCATCGGTCTTGGTGTGGCCCTGCGTTTTGGAGTGAAATTACATGATTGAGCTAACGGTAGAGAACTTACACCTGACCTACGGCGACAACCCGGTATTAAAGGGCGTGTCGATGGATCTTAAGCGTGGCGAAGTGGTCTCCCTGCTTGGCCCCTCCGGCAGCGGGAAAACCACGCTACTGCGCGCCGTCGCCGGGCTGGAGAAGCCCACCCAGGGCCGTATCACCATTGGCAAAAATGTGGTTTACGATGGCACACCGCGCAGCGAAGTGCCGGCGGAAGAGCGTAATCTCGGGCTGGTGTTCCAGTCCTACGCCCTGTGGCCGCACAAAACCGTGTTTGAGAATGTCGCCTACCCGCTGAAGCTGCGCAAAATCGCTACTCATGAGATTAGCCAGCGGGTGCAGAGTGTGCTCGATCAGCTTGGCCTCGGCGCACTCGGCCAGCGCCACCCGCATCAGCTGTCGGGCGGTCAGCAGCAGCGCGTCGCCATTGGCCGCGCGCTGGTCTATAACCCGCCGGTGATCCTGCTCGATGAACCGCTCTCCAACCTCGACGCCAAGCTGCGCGAAGAGGCGCGCGTCTTCCTGCGCGAGTTGATCGTCAAGCTTGGGCTATCGGCGCTGATGGTGACCCACGATCAGAATGAGGCGATGGCGATTTCCGACCGCATCTTGCTGCTCAACAATGGGGTGATTGAGCAGCAGGGCACGCCGCAGGAGATGTACAGCAAGCCCTCGACGCTGTTTACCGCCGAGTTTATGGGCAGCAATAACCGTCTGCATGGCAAAGTGACGGAAGTCTCCAACGGCCGGGCGCGCATTGAAGGGGCGCAGTGGGCACTGTGGGGCGTTGCCGGGCCGGGCGTTAGCGCAGGGCAGGAGGCGACGGCGGTGATCCGCGTGGAGAGCCTGCGGCTGACCGAGACGCCGCAGGATAACTCGCTGGATCTGCCGATGCTCACCAGCATGTATCTTGGCGACCGCTGGGAGTATCTCTTCCGCACGCCGGTTGATGACTATGTGGTGCGCGTCTACGGCACACAGTCGCGCGCGGCGCAAAACTACCGCGTGGTGCTGCCTGCCGATCAGCTGTGGATCTTCCCGAAAAAGTGACCGCTACGGCAGGGAAACCCAGCGGTAACCAAGCACAACGGTGAGCAGCACAATGGTGCTCACCGCGGCGATATGCATCAGCAGATCCGCCGCGCTGATGTGCGTCGGGTGGCAGAGCGAGAGCAGGGTCAGTGCCATACAGGCGACCCCTGCGCCCGCCGCGCCAAGGCTACGGGCGGGAAAGAGCGTGCGGGTGCGGCGCAGGTAACCGACCACGATTGCCGCCATCGGCACGCTCACCGCCAGCATAAAGAGGTAGCAGTTTGGCCCCTCAACCATGCCGCTCGCCGGAACGCGATGCAGATGCAGATTCAAAAAGGTGGTGGCCAGCCAGACGCCGACCAGCGGCGCAAACCAGCCCCAGCCGAGCGGACGCTGCCCGGCAATGCTGAGCAGAAAAGCGTTGCGGATCGCCAGCGTGCCGGTGGCGAAGGTCAGCAGCAGTTGCAGCATCGCCCAGGTTGCGCCAGCGTGCGACCAGTCGGTCTGTGTTCTGTTTAACAGCAGGCTGACTATCACCCCGCACGGCAGCGCCACGGCAAGCCAGCTTGCCACCCGCCAGCCGCTGCGCCAGGGCCGTTTTACCGGCTCTGCCGAACGGCCGAGTTTCTCAATTAACCACTCATGATCGGCCATGAAGGGCTCCTAACCGACGAAGATTATTCAGGGCGCGATGCAGCAGCGATTTGACGGCGGAGACCGTCAGGTTGTGCCGCGTCGCGGTTTCAGCAAGGCTCATTTCGCGCAGGTGAAAATGCTCAATCACCTCGCGCTGGCGTGCGGGTAGCTGGGCGAGCAGCGCCGCCAGTTCCTCTTCATGCAGGGTGGGCTGAGCAGCGGCGACCGGCTCTTGCAGCAGTTCGTCCGCCACTTCCCGCTGTTGATGGCGGCCGCGTTTTCGCAGCGCATCCACCGTGCGGGCATGGGCAATCGCCATCAGCCACGGCAAAAAGGGTGCGGCGGGATCGTAGGTGTGGCGCACCCGGTGCAGGGTCAGCAGCACATCCTGAATCACATCCTCGACCAGCTCGTCATCGGCTACCTGCTTACGCGCAAGCGTACGGACAACCGGCACCAGCGCTTTAAGCAGACGGGTGTAGGCCTGGCTGTCGCCCGCCTGCGCCTGGGCCATCAGATGCGGCCACTCTTCCCGCGCTGCCTCCGCTTTTTCCATCATCCGCCTTAGGTTTTTTTGCCGCTCGCTGCGTTAAGGGCATTGACCACAATCGTCGGTGTTAACACCTGCGGCAGAATGGTCGGCGCGCCGCCATCCGCCGGGTAGACGACATAGAGCGGCAGGCTGCCCTGGCCCAGCTCATTGAGCGCGTCATCAATATCGGCGTTAAATTTCGTCGAGTCCGCCACCATATAGAGCGTGCCGCTCTTCGCCAGCGCCGTTTTGACCGCCTGGGTTGAGAGCGAAGTCTTCTCATTCACCTGGCAGGTGATGCACCATGAGGCGGTAAAGTTGACGAAAATCGCTTTCCCGTGCCCGCGGTTCTCCGCCACTTTTTGCGGCGACCAGCTGGTCTCCTCCACCTGCGACGAAGCCAGCGCCGCGCCGCTGTTCACCACCGACGGCAGCGGCGCAAGGGCAGCGATAATCAGCAGTGCGGTGGCAGCGAACAGCCCTTTATGGCCGCGCCCGGCAAAGCGGCGCTGCTGCGCCATACCATAGAGCCAGGCGGCGAAGCTCACTACCACCGAAGCAGCAATGATTGCCGCCAGCGCAGTGTTGCCCGCCTGCTGCGCCAGCACCCACACCAGCCAGCCGAAGGCACCAAACATCGGAAAGGCCAGCCCGCGTTTCAGGGTGTTCATCCACGCGCCGGGTCGCGGCAGCCATTTGCCGAGAGCAGGGAAGAGCGAAATCAGGCTAAACGGTGCGGCAAAACCGAGCGCGAGGGCGAAGAAGATCGCCAGCGCGACAGCGGGCGGCTGCACCAGCGCATAGCCAATGGCACCCGCCATAAACGGCGCGGCGCAGGGCGTTGCGACAATAATTGAGAGCGCGCCGGTCAGCGCCGCGCGGATAAACGCCCCGCGTTCGATATGGATCTCCCCGGCCCGCTGCGCGGAGAGGCCCACTTCAAACACGCCGAGCAGGTTAAGCGCCGCCGCCAGCACAATCAGCGCCAGTGCGGCGATAACCAGCGGCGACTGTAGCTGGAAGCCCCAGCCAACGGCGCTGCCGCCGGCACGCAGCGCAAGCAGGATCCCGGCGAGGATCAGCATGGTCGCCACCGTACCGAGTAAAAAGCCCAGCCCTTCGCGGCGCGTCTGCCCCGCATCCCCGGTATGGCGCAGCAGGCCCAGCGCTTTCAGCGAGATAATCGGAAACACGCAGGGCATAAAGTTGAGAATAATGCCGCCTGCGAAGGCGGCGAGCATGGCGGTTAACATAGTGATTCTCTGCCGGAAAAAGGGTTAGTTACGAATGGTTTTTCGCATACTGTTTCACCGCGTCCATCGTTTTCTGGATATGCGTTTCCGGGTTTCTGTCAGTGTAGCTCAGCAGGATCTTGCCGTCCGGCGCGATAACGTAAGAGGTGCGATCGGAGAGGGTTTTGCCCTTCATCTCCATCAATGTGTCGTACTGCGCCGCCACTTTCGCGCCCGGGTCGGCAGCAACGGTAAATTTATCGCGGCACTCCTCTTTGGAGAAGGCATCCACCTGATCGGTATTACCGGCGGTGACGCCAATCACCGTTGCACCGAGCTTTTTAAAATCATCCGTCGCTTCGGCAAAGGCGTGGGCTTCAATGGTGCACCCTTTACTGAATGCCGCCGGGAAGAAGTAGAGCACCACCGGCCCTTTTTGCAGCGCTTGCTTGAGTGAGAACGTGAGCGGTTTTCCCGCCAGCGCGCCCTGTAACTGGAAATCAGGTGCCTGCGAACCGGTCGGTAGCGCCGCCTGGGCGCTGGCAACATTCAGCAGGGCTGCGGCAGAGAGGCTCAAAAAGAGTTTTTTCATCGGGGTCATCATGCGCTCCAGGTCAACGTTAAGTGTGCGTTCATCTACAGTTCGCTGGCGCAGAGGAAAAGGTTTCGCGGGCAGCGAAAAAAAAGTGAAAAATCTCATATGACCGCGCGGCGGGCGGGCAGAATCATAAGATTTATCTAATATGCTATATTCACTACTGCACTCTCCATCGTATCGAATCCCCTGTCGTCAGCTGTTTATCATGGTAAATAACCAATGGTTTATTACTCCGCTATTGAGAAGGGTAGCCTGCTGCGCCGTTATAACCGGCTGCTGGCGAAATACAGTACGCACCGGCATGAGTTATCCCTGGCGCAAATCGCCGACACCTTAGCCTGCACGGCACGCTATGCGCGTTCCCTGCTGCAAGAGATGCAGGAGGAGGGGTGGCTCATCTGGCGCTCCAGACCCGGGCGCGGCGCGCTCGGCGTATTGCAGTGCCAGATGAGCGTGGCGGCGCTGGAGAATATGCTTGGCAGCAATACCCCTGCGGCAGAGGCGAAAAGCGTGCCGGTAAATCAGGGAGCCTGTTACTCCAGCGATGGCTTTCACTACCACATCTCTTTCTATCGCCCGCTCCAGGCACCTGTGCCCTCTATTCATACCGATCGCGCCGGGCGGCACATTTTACAAATGGTGCATGCCGGGCTGACGCGCCATCTGCCGGAGCAGGCTGAGCCGGTTCCCTGTCTCGCGCATACTATTCGCGTCAGTGAAGATGGGTTGAGCTGGCACTTTATGCTGCGCCGCGGGCTGGTGTGGCACAACGGCGAGCCGCTCAAGCCTGCACAGCTTCAGACCACGCTTCAGCGTTATGCGGGCGGGCCTGGCTTGCCCCACGTGACGGATGTCATCGTGCAGGATTATGTGTTGATCATGCACCTTAATCAGCCGGACGCGATGCTGCTCTATCGGCTGGCAAGCCCGGTTTATGCCCTGTCGCACCCGGAAAATGGCGTGGTGGGCCTCGGGCCTTTTCGGCTTGGTAGCCATTCCGATGCGCAGATGATCCTCACCCGCGCGCCCGGCTGGCATGGTGAAATGCCGCAGGCGAGCGAGATCGTCTACAACACGCCGCTGGCCGCCACACCTTCGCCAGCGCTGGTGCGCCTCGATACGCCCCGCTCACAATTAACCCCGGAACCGATGATCACCCGTGAAAGCAGCGATGCGTTTTACTATGTCACCTTTAATCAACGGCGCGGCCGCTTGAACCTGGCGCAGCAGGCGGTGATCCGCCAGATTGCGCACTCCCTCGCCCGCGCGCTGATGGAGCGGGAAGAGACGCTGGTACCGCTACCGGAGTGGTTAAAGCCACTAAAAGAGGCACCCGCCCAGGCGCTGCTGCCCGCTACGCTCAACATCACCTACTTTCGATCTACCGAGATGAAAAAGCTGGTGGATGAACTGGTAAAAAGCCTGCGCTATCGCGGCTGTACGGTAAACACCAACCCAATCAGCGTTTCGCACTGGTTACTGCCCAACCAGCGCTGGGAAGAGGAGGATCTCTGTCTCGGCTTTCTGCGCTTCGACCAGCATGAAACCTTCAGCCTGGAGGAGCGCTATCGCCATAGCGAGATGTGGACCTGGTTTTGGGGACACTCGCAGTGGCTGCGCTGGCGGAGTCTGAATAAATTCTATAATTTATTGAATTAACTTGTTTTTAGTGAATTCAACTTTCATACGTATACCTAAGCGTATACCAATCGCTTCACCTAACACTCATTTAGCTCATTTCCTGGGTGCATTTATCCAGCTCGGCGGTAAGCCTGTTTAGCTCATCCCGAATATGTTTCCGACGCTGTTTTAACAACAAGCTGGCTGGAACAACACGTTCAATAATGGTCGGCTTCCTGCTCACGTACTCCGTGACGAGCCGCTTAATATCTTCTTCTGTCCAGCCATCCATCACCGGCGTTAGGTTATAAAGAAGATTACCCTGGAGGGCAGGGGCAACTTCCTCATCCAGAGTCATAAAGATCGCTTCCCGGCTGAGCCCGGATTCCTTTAACACTTTAGCCATCCATCGATAGTCATAGTCCTGGAGTTCCCGACCGGTGAAAAGCTCAGATAAGGCGTGCCAAACAGTGATGCGGTTTGTTTCGTTATCTGTCAGTTGCATGTTAGCTCCTCCCGACGCAGAAAAATAATAGGATAAGAATTTTCCTAGATTGTAAACGAAAGCAAAAAATGGCTGCCAAATGCTCAATCACGGTAGTTAAAATGATTATGGTATATAAGAAAAGGAAAAGGCAAATGGTTGATATTACAGCAGAGATGCTTTGGAATATTGCTAGGCATTACCGGCATATTGAAAGCCTGCTAAATTCACAGCATTACAATGTCCATGCCATAGCCCCACATTTGAACCAATGGTTTACCGTTTATGGAATAAATACAGAATTAAGAGCCGCCCATTTTATAGCGCAAGCATGTGTTGAAACTGCAAACTTTTCCAGATTTACTGAAGTTCCAAGAGATGGTGGCAGAGAATATGATGCAGGAACGCGGATAGGACGTAATTTAGGCAATACAGAAGTAGGTGATGGTCCAAAATTTATAGGTCGTGGGCTATTACATCTGACAGGTAGAGAAAATTATACGAATTTCGGAAGCCAGTTCGAGAAAGATTACGTAACCGATCCCACTATAGTTGCACGGAACCCATATGTTGCCGTTAAGGCAGCTTGTTATTATTGGGATCTCAGGCATGTGAATGCAGCAGCAGACAGGGATGACGTAAATAAAGTAACCCTTCTCGTGAACGGTGGCTACAACGGTCTCGAAGAAAGGAAAGGGGCGTTGGTAAGAGCAAAGAGAGAGCTTGGAATAATATGAAAGTATCAACTGGTGTTCTAACATTATTATTGTGTGCTATAACTTTTCCGTCTTTGGCTGCTGCGAAACAGTCTGAGTTAACTTGTAAAGATCAGGCAATAACAGAAGCAAATAAACTGCTGGCTTTTTATCGAGACAACGATGACAGGGCTGAGGTTGATAAAGACGTAACTGCATTAGCGAAGATGCAAAATCCGGAAAATAAATCGCAATATTTTGATGTATTGCAGACATGGGGTTATATCTACAAAGGTAAGTATCGTATGAGATTCATCTTCCTCAATGACTGTACTCTCATGGGGGAAGAAATTTTAGAGTATGCTAATCCTTAATATCACTCTGATTTTCGCATATAACTCGGGGCGGCATTTTTGCCGCTCCCCACGATAAAATAAGTATTCAATGATTATCATCCTTCATTTCCGGATTCTTAGGATGCTGTGCTAACAAGTGTTTGTACCGTTTAAGGATTATGTTCGATAAATTGAGTTCATTAAGGAAATGCTGTTCTAATGAAAACCCCGCGACATCAAGGTCAATATTTTTGTTATTCATGCTTTGTTGTGCTGTTTGTATACCTTTCATTAAAATGCTTTGCTCATGATAATAATCCATGATAAGAGTGATGTCTTCCTTGTCGAGTTTGCTTAATTCGTTGAAATAGGCTTTATATACCTCATTGGTTTGGTTAGATGCAATTTTTAAGCGAACTCCTCCGAGAAAGTTTAGATTAATGGCGAATGGTTCACCTGTTATATGCTCTGCGTTTTCGTCATAACCTATTTTTCTTGTGCTATCGAGAGATTTAAGAGTGCTATGGTTATAAGAGATTTCATAAGCAAACATTGTGCGAATGTTATTTTTTTCAGCTATCGTTTTTGCTTCATCATGACAATTGGTGTAAATAATGTTTCCTATAAAAAGCATCATTGCAAGAATTACCGAGCTTGCTTCCCAGTTTATTTTTTGGAGCATACTTCTAATTGTCATTTTTATCCTCAATTTTTCAAAAAGCTTAACTAAATCACTATAAAGTAAATGTGCAAATATATTGCAGTTATTAATTATGAACTGTGGCGAGATATTGGTACAGAAGAAAATAGGTGAACCTCGTCTTAGGGTGATCCTAATGATAGATGTTAAAGATACGCATTCTTTGGCATCATGAATGTGATGAATCATTAATTACAATCAATGACTTACCCTTTAAGCCATATCATTAAGTAGTCGTATGGGCGTCATTTCTGCGAACATCTAGAGACATAATGTCAGGTTTACAGATCGCTCTTGGAACCAGACTGCCATGGCTATGAGGATAGCGGCAGATTTCCTCATGGCTTGACATGTCACCAAGCGATTAGCTGGCTCCTCTAATATTGCTGCTGACAGAAATGGACACCATTTTCGTTTTACGCCATCGATAATGCCCTCGAGGGAGCGGGTAAAAGCTTTTTTTCAGTAAAACAGTTCAAACTGTTCACTAAGCATTTTTATCATTTATTTTCATCACGTTACGTAGTGAATGGTAGGTGAAGAGTGAACAGTTAACTCTTCACTATGTGCTAGTCGCAGGTAAAAAAAGACCGGCAATCGCCGGTCTGTGTTGGTTATTTCGATGCAGGATCATCGCACTTCGGCAGCCAGTCGCCGTTGCTTTCTTCTTTCAGTGTCAGGTTAGTCTGCATGCCCTGACTGGTTCGTCGTTTGTCGTAATTCAGGCCGTACTCTTTCAGCATGGTCGGCAAGCCCTTCCCGAACATCGTCAGGCTCAGGGTGTTTTTGTAGCCGTGGGCTTCCATGTACACCAGATAGGCGTGATACAGGTAGAGTCGTGGCTGACGCGGAATGATGTTGGCGTTACCCATATACATGCCGTCCGGTGCCGGGCATTCCTGTAAATAGCCGCAAAAATCAAATGCCGGGTCGGCGTCGCGCTTGATGCTCAGCGCCTCGCCGGAGTTCTGCTGCGACTGGAGCAGCGCGCGGGCGCTCATCGGGTCGCTGAACCGCTGCATAAGCTGGCGCACAATGACCGCCAGCTCGCGGGCGATTTTGTCCTTCAGGTGCGGGTCGCGCTCTGCCGGGGCTATCTGCTCCGGGAAGTGGATAATCACCCGGCGACGGGACACGCCGCCGCTGCGGTCGGTGAAGCGCATCGGGTTGTTGTTCACGGCCAGAATCACCGCCGGAATATGCGGGGAATACGCATCCCGGTATTTCGGGTCAACCGACACGGCATCGCCCCCGGTGATAGCCTTGAGTCCTGCCCCGTCCCCGCTCCATTTCTCCTGGTCAGGCAGGCGGATGAGTGAGAAGCCTATCAGTGCCGCACGTTCACGCGGGGATAACCAATGATGGATTCTGGCCGGATCTGAATCTGGCAGATTTTCAGTCACAGCGGGCGTTACCGCCTGATATGGACGCCAGCACCCTTGCCAGTGCGTTACTGGCGGCAGTAATGGAAGTGAATGCCGATCTGGCCACGGTAGAGGCAAAACACCGGGCGGCAGGGCATGTAAACGCCGCTGATGTGCCTGGCCCCGTCATGGATGGCCTGAACGGTCTTTGTGCGCAGTACACCAAAGCGGTGTTTGCCAGGGCAAAAGCCGATCTGCTGGGTGAGTTCGCCACTCTCGGGCGGCGTGAAACCCATCCGGGGCAGGAGAGCGACGAAACCCGCGCCGGGCTGATGGCTGAATCCTCAGTGACTATCCGGCATATGAAAGGCCTGAAACGTGCCGGGGTGCGCAAGGTATGAAAACACAGCTGGATTCGCTTACCGCGTTTTTTACGCAGAACGTGCCGGAGCGCGCGCGCCGGGGTTTCGACAGCCAGATTGACGGGATGCAGGTGATTTCCGCTGCGCGGGATTTGGGCGCAGGGCAGTGCCGCCTTTCCGTGCTGCGGTATACCGCGCTGCTTTCGTGGGAGCGCTTCCCGTTTCGCCTGGTTGATCCGCAACTGCTGGTTGCGCTGCTTGAAGTCTGGATGGATGAGCACGCCGCCCCGGTGATGGAAGAGCTGGGGATTGAAAACACGGAAGCCGACTGGGATGTGACGCTTGAGGATGAGGAAACCGCCACGGTGGTGCTGACCCTTCCCCTCGCGGATGAACTGGTTATCAGGCCGGATGCCGGTGGCCTTATCCCGTATCGCGGTGAACGCTGGTCACTGGTTGAGCCGGAGATCTGGACGGCGCTGAGTGCCACTGTTCACGGCGTGGATGAAGCGGGCGCGCCGGTGGGTGAGCCCTGATGTTTGCGGGCGGGGAGCTGAACCCGGACCAGCTGGCCGGACTGCAAAACGCGCTGTCCAGCCTTGATTTGCCGCCCCGCAAGCGTCAGCGGCTTTTGTGGCGCCTGGCGAAGTACGGCCTGATTGCCGCCGCAAAACGCAATGTGCGCAATCAACAGTCGCCCGATGGCAGCGCATGGGCGGGGCGAAAGACAAAGCGCCGGGGCAAGATGCTGCGCAATCTGCCGAAGCTGCTGCATGTGCGGGAAATGCCGGAAATTGACGCCGTGCGCGTGTACTTGCAGGGCGGTGGCTACCGCAACGGGGCTTCGCCTGTTCCTGCCGGTGTGGTGGGGTACTCGCAGCAATACGGCATGTCCGTGCGGGTAAACCGCAGCGGGCAGAGAAGCCGGGCGGAGCCGGGTAAAAAAGCCACCATCGCCCAGGCCAAAAAGCTGCGGGCGTTGGGGTATGCAGTAAAGCGCGGTAAGCGGTGGAAAAAACCGACTTACCGGCAAATCACCGACACCCTGACTTACGCGCAGGCGGGGGTAATTATCCGCAAGATGAGCGGCAGGGCGGTGAAGACGAGCTGGGTTATCAACGTCCCTGCCCGCGCATTTCTGGGCATGAATGATGATGAATTTAACAAGGCACTGGCGCGCCAGCTGCAAGCCATCGGCTTTGGCTGGGATGTGAACGCGCAGGACAGATAAGGGGTAAACATGACCTGGCCAAGTGTGGACGTAAACCAGGTAAACCAGTTGCAGGGCGAAGTGACGGAAGTCGAGCGCTGCGTACTGTTTATCGGCAGGGGTAATAAGGGCACCGGCAAGACGCAGGCGGTAAACACCCAGACGGATTTTGATGCGTTGCTGGGCAGCGCAGCGAGCCCGCTGAAAAACTATCTCACGGCGGCGCGCGCGAACGCCGGGCAGAACTGGTGGGCATTCGTGCATGTGCTGGCCGATGACGCGGAGCCGGATGCCTGGGCAAAAGCCGTTCACGCGGCGCAGCTGGCGTGCTCCGTTGAAGGGGTGGTGTTGTGTGATGCCGTGAGCGACAAAGCCGCGATCAATCTGGCCGCCACGCTTCGCGCAGAGCTCATTGCGAAGTACGGGCGCTGGGTGTGGTTCCTGCTGGCCGTGGAGGGTTTCCAGGCCGAAGAGAGCCAGGCGGATTATCTGGCGCGGCTGTCTGCACTTCAGGCTGGCATCGCAGAAAAGGCGGTTCAGCTGGTTCCGTGCCTGTGGGGTAACGAGCCGGGTGTGCTGGCCGGTCGGCTGTGTAACCGTGCCGTTACCGTCGCAGACAGCCCGGCGCGCGTGAAAACCGGGGCGCTGCTGAGTGCCGGCAGTGACGAAATGCCGGTGGACGGCGCGGGCGACACCATCACGGTGGCTACCCTCCAGGCGCTGGAGGCGCAGCGTTTCAGTGTGCCGATGTGGTATCCCGACTATGACGGCCTTTACTGGTCAGACGGGCGAACGCTGGATGTTGAGGGCGGCGATTATCAGTCTATTGAGACGCTGCGCATTGCTGACAAGGTGGCGCGCCGTGTGCGTCTGCTGGCCATCGGCAAAATTGGCGACCGTTCGCTTAACAGCACCCCGGCGAGCATTGCCGCGCACCAGTCCATTTTCGCTGCGCCGCTGCGTGAAATGTCCCGATCCGTGCAAATCAACGGTGTGACGTTTCCGGGAGAGGTGAAGCCGCCCCAGGATGGCGACGTGAAAATCGTCTGGAAAACCAAAAAACACGTCGAGATTTATATCGTGCTGCGTCCGTATGAAGTGCCGCTGCAAATCTCGATCAGTCTTGTGCTCGATCAGACCGTGGAGGCCAGCGCATGAGTAAGCGTATCAGCGGCATGTCATTTGATTTTCTGGTGAACGGTACGCAGGTGCATGCCGAGAAAATCACGCTTTCCATTACCGACAACACCGCCGCCACACAGACGCACGGTGTGCCGGATGGTTACGTTGACGGCGATGTGGCGGCAGAAGGTGAGCTGGAGCTGAGTATAAAGTATTTCGCCCTTATCAAAGGGCTGGCGCAGCAGGCCGGATCATGGCGTGGCATCCCGCCGCAGGATTTTATGTTTTACGCCAAAGCCGGGGATGAAGAGGCCAAAGTCGAGGCCTTCGGCTGCAAGATGATCATGTCTGACATTCTGGATATCGATCCGAAGGGCGGCGCACTGGCAACGCGAAAAATCCCGTTCAAGGTGACTGATCCGCGTTTTATCAACATTGACGGCATCCCGTATCTGGAAGCGGAAGCCACGGCAAACCTTATCGGATAACGGAAAAAATGCAGGAACATGAAAAAAGTTTGTATTCGCTGCTGGCTATTGGCGCGCTGATCGCGATTGCCAAAGTGCTGGCCAGCAATGACCCCATCACGCCGCGCCTGTTTGTCAGTCGCGTCATCCTGGGGAGCCTGGTTTCCGTTGTGGCCGGTGCCATCCTGATTCAGATCCCCGATGCCAGCCCGCTGGCGATTCAGGGGCTGGGAGCAGGGCTCGGGATTGCCGGTTATCAGGCCGTTGAAATGTATCTCCGCCGCCGGGCGGGGAGCGAACAGGAAGAAAAACAATGACCCTGAGCGAAAAACAACAGCTGTTTACGGCGCTGATTGCTGACCTGATCCACTGGGCGCAGAGCAAGGGCTATCGCCTGACCTTTGGCGAGGCATACCGTACCCCGGAGCAGGCAGCGCTGAATGCGAAAAAGGGCAGCGGCATCAGTAACAGTCTGCATACCCAGCGTCTGGCGGTGGACTTTAACCTGTTTATCAATGGCGTGTACCAGACGCAGACCGAAGCATACCGCCCCCTAGGGGAATACTGGGAAAGCCTTGGCGGCTGCTGGGGCGGGCGCTTCAAATCCCGCCCGGACGGTAATCATTTCAGCCTTGAGCATAACGGGGTGCGCTGATGAGCAGGGCGGCAGTTGCGGTACTGGCGGGGCTGGCACTGGCATTTCTGGCGGGCTGGAACGTGGCGACGTGGCACCGTGACAGCCTCGATCTGGCGGTGCAGAAAGCAGCCGCCGCTACCGGCAATGTGTTCCGGGGCATTGCCAGTGACTCCGCCCGCAGTCTTGAAGACAAGCTGGCGGCGCTTCAGGCCGATCAGCCAGGTGAGATTCGCTATGAAATCGTTAAGCCGGTTTTTACTAACGTCTGTGTGTCTGATGAGTTTGTGCGGCTGTACAACGACGCCGCAGATCGCGCCGAACGTGTCCTATCAGGAAAACCTGAAAACAAAATGTCCGGAGAAACTGCCACGCCTTAACGGCGTAACCGGGGCATATATTGCCGGGGCATTACTGGATTACCAGAATTTATATACAACCTGTGCAGCGCGTCATAACACGCTGGTCGATGAAATTAATAAACGAGAGGCAATAGTAAATGGAAAAGATTGAATTAATGATTGGCGGCGTTGAGCTGGTATTTACGCCTAATACCACGGCATACAATAAATTCATCAACGAAATGTCGATGGATAATAAGGTCGCCCCGGCGGTGAATTATCTGAACCGTATTGTCGCAGCAGAAAGTAAAGAAGCGCTGACGGATATTGTGAAACGTCCGGGCGCGGCGCTCCAGCTGGTTGGTAAAATTAATGAGATTTACGCACCTGAGCTGGAAATCGAAGTAAAAAACTAACGCAGCGAGTTCAGGCGATTGAATCAAATGGACTCTCGCAATATTTAATTTTACGCCGCCATTATCTCCCCCACGGGGAGGACACTATTGATGATATTGCTGCCGCCATCTGGCTGGATAACCGCCACTGGGAATTTATGTCTGCGGCGGTGGGCAATGGCATCGGAAAAGCGTTTAAAGGCTCCTGATGAATGAACTGGATTTTGAATTAAGGCTAATCGACAGATTAACGCGCCCGCTAAGGCAGGCGCAGCGATCGGTAACGGCTTTTGCCGATAAGTCTAAGGACGCCTTTAACCGCATCGGCATGGGCGCACTGGCGATGTGGGGCGTGGCGCAGACCATTAAGGGAGCGCTGAGTCCTGCTATTGAAATGTATGACGCGCTTCAGGAGGCATCGGCGCGGGGCGTGGACGACAACGCGCTGAAAACCGTCAGCCGTGATGCCACGCTTTTTAGCATGAAATACGGTGCCAGCGCGGTGGAGTTTGTGAATTCCACGGCAGAAATTAACGGCGCGATTGCCGGGCTGACCTCAACAGAGCTGCCGAAGGTGACGAAAGTTGCCAACACGCTGGCCTTTGCGATGAAAGCCACCTCCGCCGAAAC
Organism: Kosakonia sp. Marseille-Q7440; assembly: GCF_965119485.1. NCBI lineage: Bacteria > Pseudomonadati > Pseudomonadota > Gammaproteobacteria > Enterobacterales > Enterobacteriaceae > Kosakonia > Kosakonia sp. Marseille-Q7440. Next base: position 1,219,759 of record NZ_CBCPLT010000002.1, read on the forward strand.
CGCTGAATTTATGGGGCAGATGTTCGGTAATTTCCGCAGTGATGCCGAGCGCCTGGGCAAAGTGCAGTTCGCCGAGCAGCTGGCGGGCAAAATGGCCTTTATGCGCCAGCAGTTTGGCGTTGAACTGGGCACGGTCAAAGACCTGATCGAAGGCGCGCGCGGCGTCGGGACGAACTTCAATATCGGCCTCGATGAGCAGCTGGCCGTGCTGGGGCAACTGAGCCGGACGCTGGGCACCGAGGCCAGCGGGGCGTATGAGAGCTTTATCACCGGGGCAGTGGACGGGGCGAAAAAGCTGGGGTTGTCGTTCGAGGATGCCAACGGCAATCTCCTGTCCATGCCCGCCATGCTGGAAAAATTACAGGGCAAATACGGCAAGAGCCTCGAAGGGAACCTGAAAGCACAGAAAGAGCTGGATGATGCCTTTGGTGACAGTTCGGCCGTGGTGAAACAGCTTTACGGGAACGTGGCGCTGATGCAGCGCAACATCACCGAACTGGGCGGGTCGGACGGGCTGAAGCGTACCCAGGAGATGGCCGCGAAGATGGTTAAACCGTGGGATCGCTTTATGGCCATCCTTACCGCGATCCAGACCGTCATTGGCCTGACGCTGATCCCGGTTCTCTATCCGCTGCTGAACCGTCTGGCGGATATGGGTGCCACGTTCGCCAGATGGATGGAGATGTTTCCCAATATCGCGCGCGTGGTGGGGTATGCCGCACTGGCCGTTATGAGCCTGGCCGGTGCCGGGGCGCTCGCCAATATCGTTATGGGCGTGTCATTTTTTATCATGAGCGGCCTGCGGGGCATTATGTCCGCCGTCATGGCGGTCACGAAAGTACATATCGCCGTCATGTGGCTTGTCCGGGGCGCAACGGCGGCTTACGCCGCCACACTCTCTGCGCTGCGTGGGGTGTTGCTGGCGGTTCGTATTGCGTCGGTGCTGACCGGTGCGGCCATCAACTTTATGAGCTGGCCGATTCTGCTGATCATCGGTGCGATTGCCCTGCTGGCCATCGGTTGTTACATGCTGATTAAGCACTGGGACGACGTGAAAGCGGCAGTGATGAACACCACGGCGTTTAAGCTGGTTGAGAAATATATTTCGTGGCTGGCCGAAGTCTTTACGGGCGCGTGGGAATACATCAGCGAGGGATGGAATAAATTTACGGCCTTACTGTCCGGTTTTTCCCCGTTAGAGTCGCTGGGGAATATGGCCTCCGGCATTATGGGGTTGTTCGATAATATCTGGGACACGATTAAAGGCGGGTTTCTTAAATCGTGGAACTGGATAGTTGAAAAACTAAATAAAATTCCCGGTGTTGATATTTCGCTTGCGGCGGAAACGGCAATTAATGCTGTGCCGGTGAGTGCGCAGGAAATACCTGCGCCAACAGTGACACAAAATACATTATCCACCGGCGGGCGCTTAACCGATATTGATAAAGGCGGGCTCAGCAAAACAATCTCTGCTAATACCAGTACCGTGACAGACCGCAGCCAGAAAATCGGCACCCTGAATATTAATACCCAGCAACCGCTGACGCCGGGACAGCTTGCGGAATGGCAGGAGCTACATGCATGAGTGACCTTTTATATATTGATTTACTGATTAATGGCCGGGACTTTGTTTTAAATCCGGGGAATGAGCCGACACTCTGCAATAACAGTAAAAGCATCGGGCAGGACATTGTTCACGCCATTTTAGAAAGCGGTCTGGCGACTGAGCTTATCGCCGAGCGCAGCCCGACCCTGCGCGGCGACATTCTTACGCGTCTGGAGCTGCTGATCGAAAGTGATGAGCGTATAGAGCCGGGAACGGTGGTCATCACAGAGGAAAACCTTAAGCGCCTCTGGATCACGGCGGGCACGTGGGAGTTCGGGGCAATTTCTACCAGGGTGGAGCTATGACAAATAAGCCGCAGGTTGATTTTGAAGAGGTGGTGAAGCAGTCCGGCATGCCGGTGACGGCTGAGGCGCTACGTACCCGCTTTAACCATATCGTCGCCGACGAGGGCATTATCACCAATACCTCGCGCATGTCCCCGTTCTGGCGGTTAATCACCGCCATTGTGACCACGCCGGTGCTGTGGCTTAAGGATGTGCTGGTAAATACGGTGCTGGCCAGCATGTTTGTGGCCACTGCATCAGGGGAAATGCTGCGGCTGCTCGCCTGGGCGGTGAATGTCACGCCAAAACCCGCCAGCGCTGCGCTGGGGATGATCCGCTTTTATAAAACGGATGCCATGGCGGTGGTCACGGTGAGGGCGGGAACGCTTATCCAGACCGAGCGCATTAACGGCGTGATTTACGTGCTGACCACGTTGGACGATTTCACCATCACGGCCGACAAGCCCGCTGCGCTTATCCCGGTGAAAGCCAGTGCGCCGGGCGGTGCCTATAACCTTGCGCCGGGGTATTACCGCATTCTGCCGGTGGCCGTGGACGGTATCAGCCACGCGGTCAACGAAGAGGACTGGCTGACGACGCCGGGCGCGGATGAAGAGAGCGATGATGAGCTGCGCGAGCGCTGCCGAAACCAGTTCAATCTGGTCGGCAATTATCACACTGACGCCGTATACCGGTCGATGATTGCAGGCGTGGCCGGGCTGAGCATAGACCGCGTCTTCTTTAAGCATGACGCACCACGGGGGCCAGGCACGGCGAATGCCTATCTTCTGCTTGATACCGGCGTGGCATCCGATCCGTTTGTGGCAACCGTCAACGACTACATCACCACGCAGGGGCATCACGGCCATGGCGATGACATGCAGTGCTTTCCCATGCCGGAAACGCGGCATGCGCTGACCGTCACGGTGTATGTGCGAAACCTTGCGAGCGTCAGTGAGGATGCGCGCAGCAGTCTGAAAACCGGCGTGGAAAACATGATCCGCTGCGCCTTTCGTGAAAACGCCGATTTCAGCGTCGAAAAAACATGGCCTTATGCGCGTTTCAGTTTCTCCAGACTGGGGCAGGAAATTCACCAGGCCTTTCCGCTGGCCGATTCGGTGGCCTTTTCACTCCCGGATATTGTCAGTGAGCTGAGCGTGCCGCGCCTGCAATCCTTAACCGTGAGTGTCACTAATGCCTGAGTTTATGAAAAAGCTGGCGGCGCTCGCGCTGCCGTTCTGGATGGATAACGGTGAGCCGCAGAAGCTGCTGCGCGCCGCGCGCACATTCTGGCAGGCCGTTTATGGCTGGGTGACGTGGCCGGTGAGTCAGTTCGATCCGCTCACCTGCGCTGAGCCACTGCTTACCCTGATTGCCTATGACCGGGACATTTCCCGCTTCGACGGGGAGCCGCTGACGCTGTTCCGTAAGCGGGTGGCGTATGCCTTTATCAATGCGGCGGATGCCGGTTCCGTTGAGGGGTTTATAAGAATCTTTCAGCGACTGGGGATCGGGCTTGTTGAAGTGCTTGAACGGCAACCAGGGATTGACTGGGACATTATCACGTTACGTCTCACCGATGGCCAGATAGCCAGTAATACGCAGCTGCTTGTGCAGATAATCCAGCAGTACGGCAGAACCTGCCGCCGTTATCAGTTTGAAGTCATCACCTCCGAAAAGCTGGCCATCCGTGCTGGCTGGGATCAGGGGGAATACATTTGTTATCCGGCCAGCCTGGCCGGTTCGGTCAGCGGCGCGACGTTCAGCGCCAGCCTGTAAGGAGCAGTAAAAAATGTCACAGACAGCTATCACTACGGCATTCGAGCAATGGAAAGCCAGGCAGACCATCAGCAGTGAGCCTGTTGTGCTGGATGAATTCGTTTTCGCGAACGTACCCGGCCTCGATCCCTCGTTGCCTGTAAACCGTGCGGAGACGCTGCCGCCCGCATCGCAGATTGTTCACCGCCAGGCCGTGTCGCGCACCGGTGTGGTCAGTGCTAATGCCGTGGCCTTTTCAGTGGTGCTGGGCGCTGATGTGGGTAATTTCACCTTCAACTGGATCGGGCTTGTTAATAAAGCCAGTGGCATCCTTGCCATGGTGGTGCATGCCCCGGCGCAGCAGAAGCTGAAAACGGCCGCAGGTCAGCAGGGTAATGTGCTGACCCGCTCGTTTCTGATGGAGTTCACCGGTGCGCAGGCTGAAACCGGTATTAACACGCCTGCTGAAACATGGCAGATCGACTTTACCGCCCGCATGGCCGGGATGGATGAGCGCCAGCGCCTGGAAAATATTGATATCTATGGCATGGCGGCATTCTTTGGTGACGGCTGGCTGGTCGGGCGAACCGGCACACAATACTTTGTTACCCAGGGCGCGGGATACGTGGCCGGGCTGCGCGCACAGCTGGCCGCTAACCAGAATATTACTCTTAGCGCCAAGCCCGTTAACGTCTGGCTGGATGTGTGCTGGACGGGAACCCTGACCAGTGCCTGGACGGTACAAAGCAACATTACGGTGGCCGCAAACCTCGCGGATTACGTGCAGGACGGGGTGCAGCATTATGTCTTCGCGCTGGCGAGTATTGATGCGGCCGGAAACATTACCGACCTGCGCCCGAAGGGAACCGTGAGCGCGCGCGACGCTGATAATGCCTTACGGCTGCATGAGCAATCCCGCAATCATCCTGATGCAACGCTGACGGAGAAAGGTTTTGTCATGCTTTCCAGCGCCACAAACAGCACCAGTCAGGCTATGGCGGCGACGCCCGCAGCGGTGAAAGTGGCTTTTGATAACGCCGAAGCCGGCCTGAAAAAAAACCAGAACGGAGCAGATATTCCCGATAAACGGCTATTTGCCCGGACTATCGGTGCAGCGTGTGCCCACTCGCCTGCAATTTCAATTGGTGGCGACGCTAATCACTGGACAACTGGCGAGTTCATTACATGGCTGGAAAGTCAGGGCGCTTTTAATCACCCGTACTGGATGTGTCGGGGATCATGGATCTATGCAGAGAACAAAATCATTACCGACACTGGGTGCGGTGATATCCATCTTGCAGGCGCAGTGGTAGAGGTTATGGGCTACCGTTCGGCCATGACGATCCGTGTGACCACGACAACCACGGTGGGTGCCGGAACAAATGCAACCCGCAATTCGCAGTTCACCTACATCGACAATGGCAGCGGCTACCTGCCTGGGTGGCGACGTGATTTCAATACGAGGAACATGCCAACGGCGTCTAATGTTGGTGCGGTTGCGAAGAGTGGCGACACGATGACCGGGCGGCTGGCCATTTTTGAAGACAGCGATGCTTTATCCATCACCGCACCTTCAGCAGGCGCTGCCAGTTATATAGTTTCCCGCGATTCGTCTTCCTCAAATCAGTGGTATATCGGGAAAGGGGCGGCAGGGTCGAACGATGCATCCTTTATCAATTACAAAGGCGGAAATAATGGCCTGGTGTTGAGGGCTGGCGGCGGGCTTGAGTTGTTAACCAGGAACGGCGCTCCGCTCATTGTTAACGCTGAAATCGTTTCGACAAATCCTGATGTCGTTCGCATGGCTTATGGTGATTATGGTGCATTCTGGCGGCAGGATAACGTAAATACCTACCTGCTTCTGACGGATAAGGGAAACCCGTACGGCAGTTACAATAGTCTGCGTCCTTTCACAGTCAACAACGCTACCGGCAACGTGCATATAAACCGCCTCTCGTTAAACGACTACAGCCATTTTGACGCCCGGTATCAGTTACAAAATACTGCGGGTCTGGATGCTAATGGCTGGTTTAAGGATATCAGTACCGGACTTATTACCCAGTGGGGTTTTATCGCGCCGGGATGGGCTGGTTATGCAAATGTCACTTTCCCGATCGCTTTCCCCCGTGCATGCGTGAATGTTCAGGTCTGCATCACCGGGGACGGTGGAGACTCTTCGATCAACTTCTCATCCGTAAGAAGAGGATCAGTTACCCGAACGGGGGCTGCAATCGGCTTTGATAAGGGTGGTTCTTACTGGATGGCGACGGGGTATTAACCATGTATTACTACAGCGCAAAACATAACACGTTTATTCCTGAAGCCCTGAAACAGGATTATATCGATGCAGGCACTTTCTTTGAGGATGCAAAAGAGGTTGCTGATGAAATCTGGGCTGAATTTGCCGGTGGCGTCCCGCCTGAAGGAAAAATGCGTATTCCCGGAAAAAAAGGTCTGCCAGCCTGGGCGGATATTCCGCCGCCAGAAAAAGATGATCTGATCCAGCTGGCGACAGAGAAAAAGCAAAAACTCCTTAGCAGCGTCAACGCCGCCATCACCCCGCTACTGGATGCGGTGGAGCTGGGTATCGCGACTGAGGAAGAAAGCGAGTCACTCCAGGCGCTCAAAACCTATCGTGTGTTACTGAACCGCGTGGACGTGACCGCACCGGTCTGGCCGGAGGTGCCTGCGGATGTGGCGTAAAGCAACGCTGGCTTTTCCCGGCCAGTTTCCGGCGCTGAGCTGTTCCATTGTGGCCGCACACCCGTGGGTGTACGGGCTGGGGCAGCAGACGGATAACGGGGCGTATCTGAGCCCGGCCAATGCCGTTTCGTGGCTGGCGGAAAAATTATCCGGCGTGACCGGCGAAACAGAGGTGGTGATCATGATGGCCACCGGCGCGACGCATGATGAATTTATGGCAAGTCTCGATCCGCTGACGGCCGTTTTTCCCGCCCCGGCGTTCACACAGGTCAGTCGCCTTGCGCGTTCGGCGGCGGAGCTGGCCACCGTGAAAATGCAGAAGCCCGCCAGGGCGATGAACGGTCTGCCCGCAGCCCTGCCGCTGTCCGTTCCCACGGCCAGAACCGTCAGCAGTGCGGGTGCGATTGCGCAGGCGGGCGCAGCAGGCGGTCTGAATATGACAGCGCTCAAGGCTGCGCTTACCGGCTTTAGCGCCCGGCGCGCCGGTATGCTGGCCGATATTGCGACCGGCGCGGGCGGGGTGGCCGGGAAAAGCGCACGGGCGTGGGTATTTACTGCCCGTGGCAACGCGGCGGAAATCGTGCGCCAGCTGGCTGACGGGATTCCGGCGCTTTCATCCGTATACACCGCCGCGCTGATGCTCGCCGGTGCTGATTTAAGCAGTATCAGGGAGATGATCCATGACGACGACAACCACACTGGCGCTTAACGGCGAAGCCATCCCCCTGAAAGGCATCCGTGTGACTGTGAGCCAGCAGTTCCCGGACAAAGACCAGTCCGGGCAGACCAGTGCGACCAGTAAATCGGAGCAGGGCGCGAAGGGGAAAGAACTGCGTATTAACGGCGAAATAGCCTTTAAAGATGTGGCCGTGCTGACCCGGCTTTTCCAGCTGGCCAACGCCACCGATTCCGGCGGAAAACGCATGGTGTATCGTGTGGCCAACAGCGTTGCACGGGCGGTTAATCTGCGTGAAGCCTCATTCAGCGGCACCATCGATGCCCCGCAGCAGGACGGGCGTATGTCCTGGGCGATCACGTTTACCCTGAGCGAGCATATCAGCGTGGCGGAGAAAAAAGAGGCCGCAGTAAACAGCCGCAAAACCAGTAAGGCACAGAAGCCCGGCGCAGCTGGCGGGGCGGCAGAGGCCGGAGAGGATGCAGAACAAATGACGTGGTTTGAGCGCAAGGTGCTGAAACCGGTGAATGATGCGCTGGGGTGAGTATGAAACCTGTAAAACGTCTTCACCTGTCCGGTGACGAAGTGCATGCCGCTGATGTGAATATCGTGCTGGAGCTGAGCAACTGCGGGCGCGGTTTCATCACTGCCGCAACGGAGCAGGATTACACCGGCAAAATGGTACGTCTCGATATTGGCTACGGTGAGTCGCTGTTTCGCTGGTTTACCGGCTATGTGGAGCGCTCCCAGCCTGCGGAAAAGGGCTTTTCACGCCTGTTTGTGCGCGAGCTGTCCGGGGTGTTTGAAAAGCTGTGGCCGTGCTCTTTCCAGCACCCCACCCTGCGCGATATTACCGCCTGGCTGACGGAAAACAGCGGCCTGACGGTGGCCGTGCCGGATGCAGGGTACAGTAACAAGCCCGTGCCCCATTTCACGCATTCAGGCACCGGGTTCCAGCTGCTGAATAATCTGGGCAAGGCCTTTGGCGTGGCGGATTATATCTGGTATCAGCTGCCGGATGGCTCGCTTTACACCGGCGGGGCAGAAAAGTCCCTCTTTGCTGCGCGCCCGGTGGATATCCCGCATGAGTTCAGCCAGGCAGCGGCAGGGGGCAACAGCATGACGCTGCCGATGATCCAGACAATGCGCCCCGGTGTTGAGATGAACGGCGAGCGGGTGACGAAAGTCAGTCTCACCGGCGACACGATGGTTATCACCTGGACGCCGCGCGACAGAGCCACCGGCGCGCCCCTGCAAAAAACACCGGCACAGCGGCAGATAGAAAGCCATTTCCCGGAGCTGGCCAGCGGTATGCACCTGCCAAAGTTTGCGCGGGTGATGGCCGCGAGTGAACCGGCCAGCAGTGGGAATTTTGCCGATCCGTTCCGGCCACGTTATGCCGTCGATGTGCAGCTGCTTGACGCAGACGGCAAGCCCGACAGCGGTACGCCTGTTTATTCTGCCGTGCCGCTGCCCGTGCCAATGGCCGGGAATGATTCGGGCATGTTCCAGTTTCCGCCCGAAGGGACGCTGGTTGAGGTGGCCTTCACCGGCGGCAGGCCGGATAAGCCCTTTGTGCGCCAGACCGTGCCGGAGGGCACAAGCCTGCCGGATGTGAAGCCCGGCGAACAGCTGCAACAGCAGCGCGCCGAGGTATCGCAGCGGGTGACGCAGGGCGGTGACTGGGAGCGACAGACGGATCAGTCAATCCGCGAAACATCCATGTCACGACACGTTCAGGCCGATACTGAAACCCGCGAAATGGTGACGCGTGAAACTACCATTAAAGCCACGGACAAAACCACTGTGCTGGGAACGGCCACCCTGATGGCCGGGCATATCCAGCATGTGACCAGCGGCGATTATGCGATGGCCACCGGCGGGAAATACGTGGCGAGTGTGGCAGGCGATGCCGAAACGGAGATTGCCGGGAAACAGTCAACGAAAGTGACCGGCGGGATCAGCATTGAAACCAGCGGCGCACTGACTGAAAAGATTGCCGCGCTGCGCAAATCCGTGGCCGCCGGCGGTCAGCAGCTGATGGGGACAACCGTGCATATCGGCAGCGAAAGCATTAATGCGCTGGCCATGATGCTGGACACCATCGATTTGCTGGCAGAGCTGGCGCAGCAGTGTGCCAGCCATACCCACCCCGGCACCGGTGCACCGGCCAGTGCGAGCGCCTTTACGCAGGTGGCCGCCAGAGCGGGGCAGACCCGCAGCAAATACCAGAAGATAATCGCCTGATCTCAGCCCGCACAATGCGGGCTTTTTTATACCCTCGCGCCAGAAGCCACACAACGCGCTGTGAGCGCATGGCTCATCATCCTGTCATCACGCAACCCCTTAAACCGATCACGTCAGCACCGTTACGCAGGCGCAGCCGCACGCCGACAAAATAAATGTGTCGCAGACAAAAACGGCACTACACCGCACCCGCCTGCGGTTTTTGGATCGATAAAATTTTTCAGTTTTATTTTTCTACAAACCATATCGCCAGCCCGCGCCGCTACTGGCGTTCTGTCGGAGAACCAGAACTGAAAAGATTGAAAAGAATTTCAGTGGTTTTCAGTTTTCAGGATCGAAAGAGGATCGCGGAAAAATATTAACTATCTGTTTTTAATTAACTATTTCTGTTTTTTGTCATCGGAAAGGATCGCTATGTGCGGGCAAGGAAAATTCACCACTAAGCCGCTACGTCAGTAACGGCGGGCGGTGCAGGCGCATTTGTAATTTTGCGTGGACTGAAAATTTTTTACTTTGTTATACTGTTTTTATATACAGTATTCTGGTTTTGCGGAGGACGACAAAATGAGGCGGGTTTCCATATGTGGCGCGGTTTTCGTTTTTCTTGATGAAGGCGAGGAACTAACCAAAGACGCTTTTTATACGTCTTTCTATCTGCCGGATCAGCGCTATGTTATCCGGCCACATCCTGAAGGCTGGGACGTGCGCTATCTGGATATCACTGGCGGTACGCGTGAGTGGTTGCCCGTTGCTGGTAAAACCTTCCCTGATGAGTCTGCGGCGTGGATAAATGCTTTTGAGCACTGGGAAAAAATGTCGCGTTTGTGCATGGTAAATATCTGGCGAGGCTGATTTCTAAACTCGGAATCATCTTAAAACATTGCCGCTGAGGGTGGTCACCCTGATCAGATTTGATTAACCTTTCATCTTCGCATATTTCGTGAGATGGATTTTATGGATGCAAAAATGATAGCGAGGGGCATTCTCGATGGCCTGGCTTCAATTCCTGAGAGTGCTTATTTATCAGGGGTAAGAACGTGGGATTCGCTGGGTCTTATTGACCGCCAGACTCGAGCACGCAATGAGATTGAAACCGAGCGTTTTTTTCTTGTGCTCAAAAGTATGGCAACAAGCGAGTCACCGCTCAGACAGCTTGTCTCCACGGTGATAACGGATTTTTATAAGAAGTTAGACGAACAAGGCAAACAGGCCATTAATGACAAGCTGCATTATGCTGATGCGAAAATGGGGAGCCGGGTAGGCGCTCAGGCTTTTATAACCCAGAAAATTGCAGAAATGATAATCCAGCGTGTGCGCATGAAAAAGATTACTCAGCGACTGGTGCGTGTCGGTTCTGCTTTTACTTTCAACATCATAATGATCCAGGGGCTGATTGAGGAATCAGCAAGAGCGTCGCGTCGGATGCAGTCCAGTTATCCAGAGACATATTACAAAGTGTCACCCATGAATCTGGATATGGTCTACTTTCTTGCTGAAAAAGAATTGGAACCTTACCTGATTTACATCCACAGCCATCCGATCCAGTGCAAAGGAATTGAGAATGAAATCTGCAAAATCCTCTCCCGCTAAGTTTTGCAAATTCATCGGGCTTCAATCTGCCAGTTTGGTTGAAGGAATATCGACCTGTCTCTGTTCTTTTGCAGCTTTCGGTAGCCTGTTTGTTTTGGATGGCTGGTATAAGTTAGCTGGATTTGTAGGATTCTTTATCCTGGCCTATCTGATCGCTTGGTTAATCGATGTGCTGAAAGGCGAAGCGTAAAAGCATCCGAATTTCGAAACGATAAACAGGCTAAAGGGGTTACGTTTAACCTGGCCCCTTCCCATTATCAATAAGTCTCTTCTTAAAAAATCCATAAATTGATTTCTATCCATGGCATTTTTTAAATTTTTTACCAGAGCCACAGTAGCACGGATCATTTCTGCCAACTTTTTTCTCAGCCCTAGCTATCGGAGTTGAAGGCATAGCTGCTATTGGCGTATTGATGAAGTCAGTAAGAACTCTATATTCCTTCATTGCTGATTTTGCCAGAACTCTCTCATCTTTTGTTAAAGGTTGATCAAATCTGCAATAAACAACATCTTCTGAGCGTCCTTCCGAGTCCTTGCTTTCTGTGGCAATGATTATTAATTTTTTAATTTCACTTTTTTGATACTTCGCTGTCAAAGCATACATTTGAATGCACGATAATCGCTCCCATCTGTATTGTTCATAAGATAAGTCTTTATCACGTGGGAAGAAAAGAAATATAAAAAACTTCCCTTTGTCTTCAAGTGACTCAACAATCCTTGAGCTTCTTCTGTCAGTAGGAACTTGTTTGAATTTTTCTAAAAAGTATTTGGAAAGATAGTATCTCGACACCCTATTTTCTGCTGCAAGCTGTCTTACAGTTTCCTCATGGCTGAGAAAGCTATTTTCGAGTCCAAGTCCTACAGTAGCTGTAAGAATAGAGTCAGAAAAACGCTGTATTGTTTCATCCCAAAAACGACTCCCTTTTTTTAAAGCTTTATAGTAACTATAAATGGGCGATTTTTTTAACGATTCCCATTCGTGTTCTGCTATTTGTACAAATGTATTCTCCGGAATCGTTTTTTCATCTACTATTAGACCATGCCCGCTCAAGTAAGCTCCAAGGGTGTCATCTTCTCCTGGGCTTAACCCCAGATAACCAGAGCGAACTACACGTTCCTTCTCTTTTAAATAAGCTATAAAATCATTAATTGTATCCAATTCGGTTAGCAAAAGCTTCAAGGATAATTCATCTACAACATGGATAAATGTTTTATTTGGATACAAATCGCCAATTGTAAAAGGTTGAGCCATGCTTTCTTTTAATCCAAACGAGAAAGCATTTATAAATGTACCAGAGCTACCCTTAGCTATACGTTCAAAGTATTTGGATGCGGGTATTGAACTATTGTTGGTTACTGCAACAAGAAAAAATCGCATGTCTTCACGTGTTTTTATTGGGAAGGGTATTCTACACTTCTTGTCGAGAAATAAACGATCACTATGTTCTTTTACGAATTTTTCAGCACCATATAATTGATCAGCAGATTCGGATACAGATCTTTTGAACCATCTTTTCCATGCGATAGAAACATCAATCCCATCGTGAAATTTAATGTCCTTATCAGAGAAGATGATTATATTATTTTCAAAAACCACTAACAAATCACAAACTTCTTTGCCAGACTGGTTTTTGGAATACCCTTCGTCACTATAAACATTCGGGTAAGACCATAAGCCTATGAATGCATTGTTTGCTAGTTCTATTAATCGCTTTTCTGTTGGATTAAAGCCCTGTCCCTTGGTTATTGCTGTCAGCATAATGCACCTCTTTTAAGTATAATAAGTCGTATGGTTATGAGTTAACTCTACCTAAGTAAGATAAGTAAACATGATTTTTTATCACGAATTTTGAGATGAGTATGATACTCAGCTGAACGTTATGAGATCGCCCCCTATTCTAAGGCGATCCGACACCTTGGGTGAAGTGGCTAGAACTATCAAATACGGACACGAATGAGTTTCATCAATAGCCACTTATGCACTAGTTGGCGATCTTTCTTTTAGCAAACTATACGGATACAAGGCCTCTATGAGTTTGTTTTGCTGTGTCACCAGATAGTCAGAGCAATGCTCGCCGATAGAAAAAATGTAAAAAGTCATCATGAATTTAGCTCAATCATGATTTTTTATGAAATACGCGTGTTAGGCTTAACCAAAACCAAGCGATGAGGGAATGGGCGCGCCGGACGAGTTAGTAAGTTCTTGTCGCCATTTTGCCGCCATCGACAAAGAAAAAGGGGCTACGTTTTCACGTAACCCCTTGTTTTAATTGGTGGAGCTGGCGGGAGTTGAACCCGCGTCCGAAATTCCTACATCCTCGGTACTACATGCTTAGTCCGTCTTTACATTCGCCGGCCAGCTGCGGAAGGACACGCCACTGACAGACTAGCCTGATTAGTTTTAGCACTTCAACCCCAGGCAGGGCATCCGCGCGATCTCTTTTGGGTTTGACCTCTCTTGATCCCCGTCCTAAGAGCGGAGGCTAGGGAGAGAGGGCTCTAAGCAGGTTATTAAGCTGCTAAAGCGTAGTTTTCGTCGTTTGCGACTATTTTTTTGCGGCTTTTTACGAGGCCAACCGCCCCTCGGCATGCACCTTGGGTTTCGCGAATCCCGTCGAATCCAGAATCAGCCCCAAAAGTGTGAGAAGGAGTATAGCAAACTTTCACCGCGACATGCCAGTCCATATCCGCAACGTTTTTACTTTCAATCATTTGCCTGTTTTTTAACCGACTGGTTAAGCAGGATAGTTATATAGAAAAACAATTATTTCAGAGGTAAATAAATAAGGGGTGATACAGGGGTAATATAAATTAGGTTTTTCTAATATATTATACATTGTAAATTTCTTTACAGTTCAGCCCTGACTATTTCATTTTCAATTAATTCACTTATGCCCGAAATTAAGCCCCGCTAACTTTCTGAAATATACCCCTGAAATATATTCTGTATCTCGCTGAAATGTTATCAATTTGTGATTTGAAACGTTGCCTAATTACAATTTGTTGTTTATATCTTTCCTAATGTAAAAATTTATTAAATGATGATGGATTAACATAATAAATGAAAAACAACGACTTAGCTATTTTTCATCTCGTATGTCCCACATCCGCTTCCTGTCAATCCTGGTGAATTGGTAAACCGTAATCCTGCGCAAAAACAGATGCACGCAGGCGCTCTAATATTGCTTTCGCATCCGAGGTGAAAATATGGCCACGCAAAATAGTCTTCCTGGTTCCGTCGACGTAATAAACCAAAAAACTGGCGATGTTGTTGCGCAATATGCGAAAGGCAGCGACAGAGTAGTGAATTTAACTGACACCAGTATTGTGCGCGTTAATGCGTCGCAGGAGTCAGTAAATTTCTTCGAGCGTGAAGGGAACGACCTGATCGTCCATATGAAAGATGGTTCCACGGTGCGTTACAACAGCTTCTTCACCGTGGATGGCGAGGGCCTGCACAGCGAGATGGTGTTTGAGGATGAACTCGGCACACACCAGGCCGCCTTCCCGTATGCGGCAGCCGCGGGACCGGCCACTGCCGAAACCATCGTTCCGGCATTCAGCGATGTAGCGCTGGGATCGTTGGTGGGGGCGGGAGCCAGCGGCTTCTCGGCTCTGGCAGCGCTTGGCGGCCTGGCCGCTGTTGGTGGCATTGTCGGCGTGGCTGCTGCGGCGAATAACAGCGGTGGTGGCGGTAGCAATAACAACAATGGCGGCGGTGATAACGGCAGTGGCGGTGGTGACAACGGTACCGGCGGTGGCGACAACGGCGGTGGAGACAACGGCGGCGGTGAAACGCCTGTTACCCCCACCCTCAGGATCAACGCCATTGCCTCCGATAACATCATTAACCTCGCTGAATCGACCGAACCACAGCTGCTAAGCGGCGTGACGGAAGCGGTGAATGCAGGCAGTACCGTTACCATCAGCGCCAACGGAAAAACCTGGTCCACCACAGTCCTGGAGGATGGCAGCTGGAACGTCTTACTCATGCCTGAAGATATCAGCGCCTTTGGGCAGGGCTTCCATGTTCTGAGATTTGCTCTGTTCTCATTCTCGGGTGCGGTTGCCACGGCAAATTCAGAAATCATGATCAGTACCACGCCGCCGGTGCTTGAGCTTACTCAGTTCACACCGGGCGATATCCTCGATCAGGATCAGCACGTGGCGGATAAAATTGTCCGCGGCTACGTCGGTGCAGAGGATGCTGGCAGCACCATTTTTGTCACCCTCAACGATCGCACCTACACGGCGATTGCCAACGCTGAAGGGCAGTGGGAGCTGGTTATTCCCGCGGCAGACATGGCGCTGCTGGAAGACCGGCAGAGTTACACCCTTCTGTACCGCGCGGTCGATATTGCCGGTAACGTCTCCGAAGAGACACGCAGCTTCAGCACTAACTTCAATACCCCGGATATCACCATCAATCCGGTTGCCACCGATAACATCATCAACAGCGCCGAAATCCTTATCACGCAGGTGCTCTCCGGCCAGACCTACAACATCCCGCCGGGCCAGCTGGTGACCATTACCCTCAATGGCAAAACTTACTATGCCGAAGTAATGGGGGACGGCAGCTGGAAAACCTCAATACCTTCGGGCGATCTTGGTTTATTGCCGCAGGGCGACAGCGCCCTGACCGTCAGCGTTAACGATGCGGATGGTAATGCGATCGTCAGATCGGTTCCGATTAACGTCGACACCACTCTTACCGGTGTCGCCATCGCCATTCTCTCTACTGATGACTATCTCAACGCCAGCGAAGCGGAAAATCCGCTTGAAGTGCGCGGCGTCACCACCGTCTTTGGCGAAGGGGTGACGATTTATGTCACCGTCAACGGCATTAACTATCCAGTCACCAGCGTTGATGCCTCCGGGCGCTGGAGCGTCACCATCCCGTCGGAAGACTTGCTGCGCCTGGAAGATGGGGCGAATGTCATCACCGCCACGGTGGTGCTGAATGACGAAAGCGCGCAGGACTCGCGCACGCTGAATGTGCAGGTTCACCGCCTGCCTGACCCGGTCATGGATGCGCCGTTTGGCGACGGTTATCTCAATGCGGCAGAGAAAGGCGTCGATCAGGTGTTGAGCGGCAACACCGGCGTGACCAGTATCGGGCAGCGCGTCACCGTGCAGGTGGCGGGCAAAACCTACCTGGCAACGGTGGATAACGACGGCACCTGGAAAGTGACTATCCCGGCAGGCGATCTACAAACCATCCCGGATGGCCTGGTCACTGTGACGGTTAACGCCAGCGATGCGGCCGGAAATACGACGCCGCTCACCGAGGCGGCGATTGTCGATACCCAGTTCCCGGCGCTGAGCCTGCTGCCGCTGACCAACGACGGCAAACTGAACGGCGCAGAGCTGAGCCAGGATCAGCTTTTAAGCGGCGTAAGCGGCGTCAGCGAGCAGGGGCAGACCGTCGTTATCACCCTGAATGGCAAAACCTACACCACGGTCGTGGGCAGCGACGGTAACTGGCAGCTTCCTTTGCCTGCCGCCGATCTGAGCGCACTGCAAACCGGTAGCTACCCATTGACCGTTACGCTGACCGATGCCGCTGGCAACAGCACCACCGTTACGCAGCCAATCAGTGTCAAAACCAGCGGCGTGGAAATCGGCGTGCAGGCGCTGACGGACGGCAACTCCCTTGATGCGGCTGAAATCAAAGTCGACCAGATCCTGCGCGGCACCTCCAATGCGGAGGAGGGAAGTGTGGTTACCGTGATCCTGAACGGCGTGCGCTATGAAGGCGTGACGGATATTCAGGGTAACTGGCAGGTGACGCTCCCGGCCGTTGAACTGCAAAAGCTGGGCGATGGCGGGCAAACTCTGACCGTCAGCGTGACGGACGGTTTCGGGCAGAGCAGCACCATTGAGTCGCCCTTCAGTGTCGATACCACCAGCGATGCGGTGGCGATCAACATTATCGCCAGCGATGACTACCTCAACGCCAGTGAAGCGGCTGATGGTTTAACCATCCGGGGTAACAGCGCAGGGCTGCCTGCGGGCACGGTCGTTACCGTCACGCTGAACGGCGTGAACTATGCGGCAACGATCCAGACCGATGGTAGCTGGCAAACGGTAGTCGATCCGGCGGCGTTGCAGGCGCTGGCTGATGGCACCCAGACCGTGACGGCAACGGTCTCCACCAGCGGCGGCACGCTGATTGATAGCCATGACTTCACGGTGGCGATTAATACGCTGCCGAACGTCACGGTCGATCCGGCATTTGTCGATAACGTGGTAAATATCGCGGAAGCGGCCCAGAGCCAGACGCTGACCGGGAGTACCAATATTAGCGGCGCCGGTCAGACGGTGGTCGCAACCCTCAATAGTCAGCGCTTCAGCGGCGTGGTTAACCTCGACGGCAGCTGGTCACTCACTCTGCCGCAGGGGGCGATGGATCTTTTAGCTGAAGGGCCGGGCAGCCTGACGGTGGTCGCCACCGACGTGGCGGGCAACAGCGCCAGCAGCATCGTCAACTTCACGGTCGATAAAACCCCGCCGAGCTTAAGCGTAACGCCGATTAACGGCACCGATGTGCTCAACGGCAACAATATCGCCAATGGCGTAACGCTCTCCGGCACCACCTCTGGCGATGCGGCTTCGGTGGTTATCACCCTTAACGGCAAAAGCTACCCGGCAACCATTACCAATGGCAGCTGGAGCGTGAATCTTGATAACGCTGCGCTGGGCGGCCTGGCGAACGGTGCAAGTTCGTGGATCGTGACTGCAACTGACAATGCTGGCAACGTCACCACCGCGATCCGCACGGTCAGTGTCGATACCACCGCGCCCAACGTGGTGATGGATCCGGTTGCCCGCGACAACATTATTGATTTGGCTGAGCAGAACGCTGGCTTTAGCCTGAGCGGGCGCACCGTACCGGCCGAGCCGGGTGCGACGGTCGCCGTCACGCTGAACGGGCAAGTTCTGACCGGCGTGGTAGGCGGGGATGGTTTCTGGACCATTCCGGTCGCCCCTTCGGTCATCAACAGCCTGATCAACGGCACCTACCCCATTTCAGTGACGGTGACGGACAGCGCGGGCAACGCGTCACAGCCCGTATCCAGCACCTTCACCGTCGATACCACCGCCAGCGCGATTGCTATTAACCCGGTCGATGGCGATAACCGTATCAGCGCTGCCGACATTGCTGATGGCCTGACCATCAGCGGCACCTCGGTGCGTATCCCGGAAGGGAACACCATTACCGTAACCCTGAACGGCGTGCAGTACACCGCCACCGTAACGGCGGGCGGCAGCTGGCAGCTGACGGTGCCGAATGCGGATGCCGCCGCGATTGCCGATGGCACCGTTACGCTGACGGTCACCGGGGTGGATGAGAACAACGCGGTTGTCTCTAACGAACTGCCGTTTACCCTGATCACCCACGTGCTGCCGCAACCGGTGGTAAACGCGCCGTTCGGCGATGGCGTGGTTAATGCCCAGGAAGCGGCCGCGGGCGGCAATCTGGCGGGCAATACCGGCATCGCTGGCGCAGGCCAGAGCGTGACCATTAGTATCGATAACGGCGCGCCGCTTACCGCCCGGGTGGATGCGAACGGCAACTGGACGCTGCCGCTAACGCCTGCGCAACTCGGTGCTCTCTCCCAGGGGCCCCATACTGTGACGGTAACCGCCACCGATGCGGCGGGTAACACCGTCAGCAGTTCGGCACCGATGACCGTCGATACGGTATTGCCCACTTTCACTATCGACGACGTCACCACCGATAACATCATTAACAGCGCTGAAGCCGCTGGCGCGGTCACCATCACCGGTACCGGCGTCTACGATGCGCAGTCGGCGCAAACCGTTATCGTGCTGGTCAACGGACAGAACTACGACGCCATTATCCAGCCGGACGGCACCTGGAGCGTAGTGCTCCCTGCCGGTGCGCTGGCAGGCGTGCCGGATGGTCCGGTCGCGGTGCGCGTTACCGTTACCGATGCCGCGGGTAACAGCAGCACGCAAACCGACACCTTTACGCTCGACGCCTCTCCCGCCAATGCGCCACAGGTGCAGATCGATAAAGTCGCCGGGGATGATTTCATTAACCGCGCGGAAGCGACCGGGCAGAGCGGGGTAACGATCTCCGGCTCTACGCAGAATGTCGAGGCAGGCCAGACGCTGACGGTCACCCTAAACGGCAAAAATTATCCGGCGACGGTTAACGGCGACGGTCGCTGGTCGGTCACTGTCCCGCCAGCAGATCTGGCACAGGTGCAGGATGGCCGCCAGGCCATCTCGGTTACGGTGAACGATGTGGCGGGCAACAGCACCATCTCCAGCCATAACGTCACCTTCGCCGCACAGCCAGCCTCGCAGCCGACCATTACCCTTAATCCGGTGGCGCAGGATGATGTGATTAACGCCCTCGAGCGTGGTCAGCCGCTGAACATCAGCGGATCATCAACCTCGCTGGCAGCAGGGACGGTCATCACCGTTCTGTTTAACAATAAAACCTATACTGGCAGCGTTAACAGCAGCGGTAACTGGACCATTACCGTGCCGCAGGCCGATATGCAGGCACTGCAGGAGACGGCAAACGGCACGCCGTATGTCGTCTCGGCGTCGGCGGTCGATGCCGCGTTGAATCCGGCGAGCGCCAGCAGCAGTGTGACGGTTGATCTCAGCGCGCCGACGCTGGCGGTGGATGTCGCGAATTCGTTCCTCAGCGATGGCAATATCAACATCGCCGACGCGGCCGTCGATCAGACGGTTCGCGGCACCGGTACCCCAGGCGAAACGGTGACGCTTACCCTCAACGGCACCACGCTCTCGGCGCTGGTCAATGAGCAGGGCGCATGGAGCATGGTGATCCCGGCGGGGAGTTTGCAGGCGTTGCCGCAGGGCTCGTCGCAAATCACCTTCGTCACCACCGATGCCGCGGGCAATAGCAATCCGCAGCCGGTCGACATCAATGTTAAAACTGTCGATGGCCCGACGTTGGCACTCGATCCTATGTTCGGCAATAACATTGTCGGCATCAATGAAGCCGCCAGCGACAGCACGCTCAGCGGCAGTGCCAGCGGCCTTGCCAACGGCACGCGGGTTGTGGTGACCATCAATGGCAAAGATTATATCGGTGAGGTCAACGATGGGGCCTGGTCGGCGGTGATCCCGCAGGGTTCGCTGGACACCAGCGGGCAGTACACCGTGGCGGTCACCGGGGTGGATGCGTTTGGTAACCCGGCGACGGTCAATGGCAACCTCGATGTGGTGCTTACCCGGCCAACGGCCACGATTACCGAACCACTGTTTGGCGATGACAATATTCTCGGCCAGGCGGAAGCTAACGCCGGTGTGCAACTGACTGGCTCCACCGGCCAGGATGGGCCCGGGCAGTCAGTAAGCATCATCCTTGATAACGGTCAGGAGTTTACCGGTGCCGTCGATAACAACGGCAACTGGATCGTCTCCCTGACACCGGCGCAGCTGATTGCCATCACCGACGGGACGCACAATGTGCAGATCTCAGTCACCGATCGCGCGGGTAACACGGCGATATCTGACCCGGTAAGCGTTGAAATTCGCACCGATCCGCTGCCTGAGCCGCAACTGGCACCGCTCTTTACCGACGGCATTCTCAGCGCCACCGAGGCCGCGGGTACACAAACCCTGAGTGGGCAGCTTAACCTCGATCCGTCGCGCGTTGCCTCGGTTACCGTCAGCATCAACAACGGCGCGCCGCTGGCGGCAACCATCAATGCGGATGGCACCTGGACTCTGAATGTCGACAGCGCCACGTTGCAGGCGCTGCCGGATGGCGTGCTGCCTGTCACCGTCACGGTGACTGATACGGCAGATAACCAGGCGACCGGGCAGGGCAGCTTTGAAGCGATTATCAATGCGCTGCCGCAGGCCAACTATGTGACGCCGTTTGGCGATTTCACCATTAATAGCGCTGAAACCAAGAGCGATCAGCTCATCACCGGTAACACCGGGGTGCCTGGCACCGGGCAAACCGTGTCGGTGGTGCTGGGCACGAAAACCTACACGGGCACGGTCAATGAGAATGGCGACTGGACGGTAACGGTTCCGCAGGGCGATTTAGCGGCGCTGAGCGATAACGACTCGCTGGCGTTTAGCGTCACGGTGCGCGATCGCGCGGGCAATACCGCCACCACCGATGCGCAGCAAACCCCGGATGTGACGGTGCACACCACGGTGCCTGCGCCGACGGTTACTAATCCGTTCGGCGATGGCATTGTCAATATTAGCGAAGCGGCAAATGAGGTGACGCTAACGGGTCTCACCGGCGCTACCGGGCCGAACCAGTATGTGACGGTGAAGATCGATGTTGATGGCGTTACCTATACCGCCAACGTCGATGCCAGCGGTAACTGGTCGGTGGTGCTCCCGGCCGGTACGCTGCAATCTCTCGCGCCGGGCGCGCATCAGATCGCGATCTACGCCGAAGATCAGTATGGCAACAGCAACACCAGCACCGTCGATTACCAGGTAGCACTGACGCCGCCGTCGGTCACCATCACTGCGCCGGTCTTCGCCGATGGCTATGTCAGCGCGGCTGAAGCGGCTGCGGGCACCACGCTGAGCGGCACCTTCTCAACCTCTTACCCGGCTAACGCGCAGGTCAAAGTGACCATCGGCGATCAAACCTTTAACGCTACGGTGAACGGCAACCAGTGGACGCTGGCGATGGATGCTAACGACTGGAGCAGTATTACCGCGCGCGGTCAGCAGAGCGTCACCGTCAGCGTCACGGATGGCGCGCAAAACGTCGGTACTGCCAGCATCACCACCACGCTGCTGCTTGATCCGCCGACGGTCAGCGTCACCGCGCCGTTTGCGGGCGATAACCTGCTCGATTTTGCTGAAAGCCAGACCAGCCAGGCGATTGGCGGCACCTCAACCGGCTTAGCCACCGGCGATACGGTGCGCGTCACCTTTGCAGGCGGAAATGTCTTTGAAACCACCGTGCTGGCCGATGGCAGCTGGGAGCTGGTGTTAACGCCAACCGATCTTGCACAGCTTCAGGCTGGTGCCATTACCGTTGAAGGTATTGATAAAGCGGGCAACGTCGGTACGGCGACTAACGGCGGCACGCTGAGTATTAATCTCACGCCGCCAACCTACTCAGTGAATATGGATCTGGTCGCTGGCGACAACTATGTCAACGCCAGCGAGTTCAGCAGCGGAACACTGCGACTCTCCGGTCAGGCTTTTAACCTCAACGGCACCACGTTGACCATCCTGAATGGGCAAACGACGCTCGGCACGGCGACGGTCAACGCCGACGGCAGCTGGACGCTGGATGTGCCGCGCGCCTCTCTGCCGGACGGTAACTACACCCTGACGGTGCAGAGCGATAGCCAACCAGGCGTGTCGGCCTCACAAGCAGTAGTCGTTGATACCATCGCGCCAACGCTGGCGATGACGCAATTCACCAGCGATGACGTGATCAACAGCAGTGAAAAAGCGGTGGCGCAAACCATCAGCGGCACCTCGGATGCCAACGGCAGCCAGGTCACCGTCACGCTGAATGGCAAAACCTACACCGCGCTGGTGGCTAACGGTGCGTGGTCGGTCGACGTGCCGCCATCAGACATGGCGGCGCTGGAAGATGGCAGTTACACGATTACCGCGACTCTGAGCGATGCGGCGGGCAACGCGACGAACGCCACACAGAACTTCACCGTTGATGCCTCCGCGCCGCTGCTGGCGGTGGATGCGCTCGGCGTTCCGGCGGTGCTGAACAGCGTTAACGCCGTCTCCGGCGTGGTGGTGCAGGGGCAGGGCGAGCCGGGCAACAGCGTGACGATTCAGCTTGGGCCATTAAGCTGGACCGGCACGGTCGATCAGCAGGGTAACTGGAGCCACACCTTCCCGCAGCTCGATCTCACTACCCTGACCGACGGGCCGCAGGTAGTCACCATCTCCTCAACGGATGCGGCGGGCAACACCTCCAGCAATAATCTGTCCCTCAACGTTGCGCTGAACAAAGGCCTCGGCGTGGCCATCGACCAGGTGTTTAACGACGGGATCCTCAACGTCGCGGAATCATTGGTCACACAACTGCTTACCGGTAAGGTGAGTGGCGATTATCGCGGCGCGAAAGTCTCGCTGACGGTGATTGGTACGGACTTTACCATTAACGATCTGGCGGTAGCGCCGGATGGCTCCTACAGCTTCTCACTACCGCCTTCTCTCTGGCAGGGGCTGATTACCGATACCCTGCAACTGCAAGTTAGTGTGGTTGATGCCAATGGCAATACCCGGTATGAAACCGTGGATGTCGGACTGGCGCTGACCGATCTGCCGGTGGTCAACGATGTGGTGATCGCGGGCGATAACGTGATTAACCTCGTCGAAAGCACAGTGGCGCAGACCCTTTCCGGCACGGTGAGCAATGCCGCCAATGTTACAAGCGTGGTAGTGAACTTCGGCGGCCGGGCGATTAACGCTACCGTGGATGCGCTGGGTAACTGGAGCGCTGCGCTTCCCGCTGAACTGCTGAGCACACTGCCGGACGGCACGGCGACTGCCAACGTGACGGTGACCGATAAGTTTGGCAACGTTATCAAGAGTGATGCCAGCTTTAACGTCGTCAGCCATAACCTGCCGGCTATCTCTCTCGATCCGCTGTTTGGCGATGGCGTGCTGAGCATTCCTGAACTTGCCAGCGGCCTGCTGAGCGGCACGGCGACTAACCTTGCCGGGCGTGAACTGACCATCAAGATTGGTGATGCCACCGCTTTCACCACCAATGTCGATAACAGCGGGCGCTGGTCGGTAAACCTGCCGGATGCGGTGAAAGCCGCGCTGCAAGGGCTGGGCAGCGGTACGCAAACCGTGACCATTACCGCCACCGATCAGTATGGTAACCAGGCCTCGCAGAGCGCAGGCCTGAAGGTCAACCTGGTGGCACCGGTACTCAACAGCGTGACGCTGTTTGGCGATGGTTTGCTGAACGTGGCCGATTCGCTGGTCAATCAGACCATCAGCGGGGCCGCCAGCGGTGCGCCGATCGGCAGTACCGTGCAGGTGGCGATTGGCGCGAAAGTCTTTAATGGCGTCGTGAATGCCGACGGCACCTTCGTTATTGCCCTGACGCCGACGGATCTTGCCGGGCTGGCGGATGGCACCTTTACGCCGTCTATTACGCTGCTCACGCCGGACGGTAACAGTTCAACCACGGCCGGTAGCCAGGTGATTATCGGCGTGAAAAATGTGCCGACGGTGGCAATCACTTCGCTGTTTGGCAACGATGGTTTCCTTAACCAGAGCGAAGCGCTGGCGGCGCAGACTATCTCCGGCACCGTTACCGGGCTGACCTCCGGGCAGGTGACGGTGAATGTCGGCGGCACAACTTATCAGGTGCCGGTCACCGACGGGCGCTGGTCGCTGGCACTCTCTGCCGGTGCGCTGGCTTCAATTGCAGATGGCACACTGAGCGTGACGGCAACGGTAACCGATGCGGTGGGTAACACCGCGACCGGTAGCCAGCTGGTGAACGCCATTGTGCAGGCGGTGCCTTCGATCGGTATCAACACGCTGTTTGGCAACGGCACGCTGGATCTTAACGATCTGCTCTCCAACCCGATCCTCTCCGGCACCAGTAGCAACCTGGCGGCGGGCACCCAAATCACCGTCAAGGTCGGGCTGCTCTCCTATACCACTACCGTGGGGGCTAACGGCCAGTGGCAGCTGGCGATCCCGGCGGTGTCACTGCAAAACCTGCAGGATGGCAACAACGCGCTGCAGGTCTCTGCCAGCGCGACGGATGCGGCGGGCAATATCGCCAATGTGGTGCAGAGCGCCAGCGTGGCGATCCAGGCCCTGCCGACGGTGGCGATCACCTCGCTGTTTGGTGATGGCGCGCTGAGCCTTGCGGATATCACCACCGCGCAGGTGATCTCCGGCACCAGCCAGAACGCTGTTGGTTCGCAGCTGACGGTCACGGTTGGCGGTAAAAACTACCTCACCACCGTGGCATCGAACGGCAGCTGGAGCGTAACGGTACCGAAGGTCGATCTCAGCGCGCTGGCGGACGGTACCCAGGCGGTGAGCGTCGCGGTGACGAACGCCGCTGGCAAAGTGGCGAACATCACCAGCCCGCTGGATGTGATTACCCATAATCTGCCGACGATCTCTCTCTCCTCGCTCTTCGGTAACGATGGCTATCTGAACATCAGTGAAGCGGCGAACGGCCAGGTCATTGGCGGCAAAATTGGCGGGGTGGTCAGCGGCTCGAAAGTGGTGGTGACCGTTGGCGGCACGGCAATCAATGCCACCGTCGATGCGAACGGCAACTGGACGGCGACGGTAAACAAAACCCTGTTGCAGGGGCTGAGTAGCGGCGCGACGAAAGTGGGCATTTCGGTCACCGACCGGGTGGGCAACACCACCGCGACGGAAGCCGATGTGCAGGTGAAACTGACCCAGCCGACGCTCAGCACTAACCCGATTACCAACCTGACCAGTGTCCTCGGCAACGTCCTGCTAGGGTTGGTAGGGTCGGCAAAACTGACGATCAGCGGTGCGTCAACTAATCTCAATCAAGGGGCGATTGTTCACGTTAATTTACTCAACCTCGCCATGGCGACGGCGATTGTTGGCGCGGACGGCAAGTGGTCGACGCAGCTTGATGTCGGCCTCGATCTGGCGAAAATCCTCTCGCTCAATACGGTGGTGAACCTCTATACCGCGGATATGGCGGGTAACCTGGCCTATCTCAACGTCGGCCTTAACGGCAGCAACCCGACCACCACTCCACCGGCGGGCACCAGCGCGTCGCTAATGGCCGAGGCCAACAGCTTCTCACTGCTGGCAGCGAGCGCGAGTGAAGAGTCGGACCCCACCAGCAGTGACAGCCTGAATACGCAGCATACGGCCACGGTGGAGACGGCGCGTCAGCCAGAGACGGAAACGGCGGCTGCTGCCCCGGCAAGCGACGAGAGCTACACCATTGGCGGGCTGAGTATCGATCTTGCCGATGGCACCAGTGAGAGCGGCGAAAGTGTGGAGGGGAGCAGCGGCAATGACACCATCCACCTCTCTTCCCTCGGCTTTGTGCAGATCGATGGCGGCGCGGGGACGGATACGCTGGTGCTTGACGGTGCCAACCTGCTGCTGAACCTGATCGAACTGGGGAGCAAAGTCAGCAATATCGAGGTTATCGATCTCGGTAAATCGGGCAGCAACAGCGTCACGCTGGATGTTAACGAGGCGCTGAGCATCACCGACAAACCGGAAGATGATCTGCTGATCAAAGGCAGCATCGGGGATGAGATCAACCTCAAACATGGCGTCAGCGATACCTGGGCTATCAGCGGGCAGCGCGACGTGGATGGCATTCAGTTCGACGTTTATCACAACAGTTCGCAGGCCAATACCCTCAGCGATGTGCTGATCCAGCATGGCCTGCACGTCAATATGGTCTGACGGTCTGCCGCCTCAGGGATGAGGCGCATTAAGGAAGAGGTCATTACGGGCGCACCAGGGGTGGATGAATGAAAAGAGCGGTAGGGTTGTTGTTGTTGTTGGTTATGCCCGTTACGAGTTTATTAGCAGCACCCGGCGAAGAGCAGGATTTTCGCTGGCAGAGGGCGCCGAGCGAACAGCGCGCGGCGCAGCTTACGATCAAAGACGCGATTTTGCGCGCCTTTGCCCGTAATCCAAAAATTGCCCAGGCGGCCGCACAGATCCGCGTGGGCAAAGCAAATTTAACCGAAGCGGAGAGCGCCTGGTTCCCCCAGCTCTCTTTGCAGGGCAACCTGGGGCGCTCGCACCGCACCGACTCGTCCGGGTCATTAAATAACAACGGTTCCGGCGGCGTCACCTTACGCCAGCTGATCTACGATTTTGGCAAAACCGGCGGCAGCATCGATGAGCAGCACAATCTCTCTGATGCCTGGCGCTACGATCTCTACAGCACGCTCAATGAGGTAGGGATGCAGACCCTGCAAGCCTATTTGCAGGTCAAGCGCTACCAGGCGCTGGCTGACGCGGCACGCAACAATATCCACTCGCTGGAGAGCGTGCTGGAGATGGCGACGTTGCGCTCCGAAGCGGGATTAAGCTCCTCCTCCGATGGACTGCAAGCGCAGTCGCGCATCGCCGGGGTGAAGGCCTCGCTTGCGCAATATGAGGCGCAGATGCGCTCCGCCCAGGCGGCGCTCAGCGTGTTGACCGGCGTGGTTGCCGATAACTTGCCCGACCTGCCTGAAGATCTCCTTAAACAAAATATCACCCTCGATGCGCTGCCCTATGAGCGCAACAACACCGTGCGCAGCGCGCAGGCGAAACAGCAGGCGGCCGAGCAGCGTATTCGCCAGGCGCAGGCGCAGCACTGGCCGACGCTTTCGGTGCAGGCGGGGCGCACCCGTTATCAGAACGATCAAAGCAGCTACTGGGATGACCAGGTGCAATTGGTGGTTGATGCGCCGCTCTATCAGGGCGGGGCGGTGAGCGCCCGCGTTGATGCCGCGCAGGGCGATCGCGCCAATGCGCAGGCGGCGGTAGAGGCCAGCAAGCTGGATGTTAATCAGCGGGCGGCCACGGCGTGGGCCGATTTGACCGGCGCGCAGCTGCGCCAGCAGGCGGGCGAGGCGCAGGCCAACAGCGCCGGACGCGCGCGCGGCGTCTACCGTGATGAGTACCGGCTGAGCAAGCGCAGCCTGAACGACCTGCTCAGCATTGAACAGGATGTCTTCCAGGCCGATACCGCGTCGATTACCGCGCGCTATGACGCCTGGGACGCCGCCGTGCGCTATGCCGCCGCGGCAGACAACCTGCTTGATATGTTGGGGGTTGAACGTAGTCGTACCGTGGGCGATGACCTGCCCGCGCTGTAAGCGCACAACACTGGAGTGGTAATGCAAGAGCCGGATACCGAAAGCTGGATTAATGTGATGGTGCGCGCGGCAGGACGCTTTGGTCTGCCCGCCGATGCGCCCGCGGTGCGTCAACAGATGCGCTGGTTTGAAGCGCTGCCGCTCAGCGCAAAGCTTGAGCGCCTGAGCGGATTAATGGGGTTGCAGGTGCGCAGTGTGCCTCTCGCCCGCATGCGCTGGAATGCGCAAAACCTGCCGGTGATTGTGCAACTGGAGAGCGGTGAGTTGCTGCTGCTCGAGTCGCTGGATGCCGACGGGCTGGCGACCTACTGGCTCGATAACGGCGGCGATCTGGTGCGCGAAGAGCCGCTGGAAACGCTGCTCACCCGCGTGAAGCCTGAGGTGGTGATGCTGGGCATCGCCGCGCGCGGGCGCGATTCGCGTATTGATGATTTTACCCGCCCGTGGGAGGCGCACTGGTTCTGGAAGCACTTCCGCCACAGCGGACGCAAGCTTACGGAGATCGCCCTCGCCTCGGTGGTCGGCAACGTGCTGGCGCTGGCCGGTATTCTCTTCTCGATGCAGGTTTACGACCGGGTGATCCCGGCCCAGTCCCTACCGACGCTGTGGGTGCTCTTTTTCGGCGTCCTGCTGGCGGCGGCGCTGGAGTTCTTTATCCGCCTCGCGCGTACCCATGTTTCTGACATTATGGGCAAACATATCGACCTCAATGTCTCATCGCTCTTTTTTGCCCGCGCGATGGCAATCAAAAACGATGCGCGACCCAAATCGACCGGATCGTTTATCTCCCAGTTGCGCGAGCTTGATCAGGTGCGCGAACTGCTTACCTCCACCACCGTCGGCGCGGCGATGGATATCCCGTTTGTGCTGCTGTTTCTCGGCATTATGGCACTGGTCGGTGGCCCGCTGGTGATTATCCCGCTGATTGCCATTCCGCTGATTATCATCCCCGGGCTGCTGGTGCAGTGGCCAATGGCGAAGCTGGCGAAAGCGGGGATGCGTGAGAGCGCAATTCGCAACGCGGTGCTGGTGGAGTCCATCGAAGGGGTGGAGGACATTAAAGCGCTACAGGCGGAGCCCTACTTCCAGCGGCAGTGGGAAAACACCCACGCCGTGGGGGCCAATGTTGGCATGAAGCAGCGCGTGTGGGGCGCACGGCTGAGCGGCTGGGCTTCGACAGTGCAGCAGATCACCTATGCCGGGATGCTGGTGTTTGGCTGCTTTCTGGTGATCGATGGCGACATTACTACCGGGACGCTGGTGGCCTGTAGTTTGCTCTCGTCACGCACCATTGCGCCGCTGATGCAGCTCACTATGGTTTTCTCCCGCTGGCAGCATGCCAAATCGGCGATGAGCGGCCTTAACGATCTGCTGAAAAAGCCGCTCGATAAAGAGGCAAATAAGAAGATGGCGCACTGCCCGGTGCTGGCAGGCCACTTTCAGTTGCAGCAGATGCAGTACAGCTATGACGAAGAGAAGGGCGATCTGGCGCTCAACATTAATGAACTGGAGATCAAACCGGGCGAGCGGGTGGCGATCCTCGGCAAAACCGGCGCCGGGAAATCAACGCTGTTAAAACTGCTCGCCGGGCAGGCGCAGGCCAGCAAAGGGAAAGTGATTATTGATGGCGTCGATATGGCGCATATCGATCCGACCGATGTGCGCCGCCAGGTGGGTTATCTGTCGCAGGATTCGCGCCTCTTTTTCGGCACGCTGCGTCAGAACCTGATGCTCGGGCATCCGCATGCCACCGAGGCGGAGCTGATTCAGGCGCTGCGCATCAGCGGGGCGATCAACCTTGTGCAGCAGGATGCCGCCAGCCTCGATCGGCTGATTAATGAGGGCGGGCGCGGGCTTTCCGGCGGCCAGCGGCAGATGGTGCTGCTGAGCCGTTTGATTGTGCGCAATCCGCAAATTGTGCTGCTGGATGAACCAACGGCCTCCATGGATGAGCAACTGGAAGCGTGGGTGATCCGCCAGCTACAACAGTGGCTCACCGGACGCACGCTGGTGCTGGTAACCCATCGCCCGGCGCTGCTCAACCTGGTGGATCGGATTGTGGTGATGGAGAACGGCAAAGTGGTGGCCGATGGGCCGCGCGATACGCTGCTGAAACAGGCGGCGCGCAACAGTAACGTGGCGTCCATCGTCTGAGGAGCGGGAAATGAGTCAACTCTCAATGCAGGATGAGCTGGCGCGTCAGGGGCGCTTCTACTCGTCGGTGATCTGGCTGACGCTGCTTGGCCTGGTGGTGTTTATTGCCTGGGCGACCTTTGCCATTCTTGATGAAGTGACGGTCGGCACTGGCAAAATTACCCCCTCGACCCATGCGCAGGTGATTGAAAGCCTTGATGGCGGGATTGTCAGCGCCCTGATGGTGAAGGAGGGCGATATTGTTGAGCGCGGGCAGATGCTGGCGCGACTCGATCCGACCCGTTTCCAGTCTAACTATGGCGAAGCGGCGGCACGTGTGCGGGCACTGCGTGCCTCCAGCGAGCGTCTGCGCTCGGAGCTGACCGGCGAGCCGCTGCGTTTTAGCGCCGAGTCGATGCGCGAGCCGGATCTGGTCGCCCGCGAACGGCAGTTGTATGAGTCGCGGCGGCGCAACCTCAACGAGACGGTGGCGAATCTGCAAAAAACGCATCAGCTGGTGATGTCGGAGCTGCGCATGACGCAGCCGCTGGTGGCAAAGGGCGCGGCGAGCGATGTCGAAGTGATCCGCCTGCAACGCCAGGCGACGGAGCTGAAGGGAAAAATCGACGAGGCGCGTAACCAGTTTGCGGTGCGCGCCCGCGAAGAGCAGGTGAAGAACAATGCCGATCTCGATGCGCAGCTACAGGTGATGGCGGGCAAAGCAGATCAGCTGGATCGCGCGGTGCTTAACTCTCCGGTGCGTGGGATCGTGAAAGATGTGCAGATCAACACCGTGGGCGGGGTGGTGCAGCCGGGCGGCAAGCTGATGGAGATTGTGCCGCTGGAGGATCAACTGTTGGTGGAGACGCGCATCAACCCGCGCGATATCGCCTATATTCGCCCCGGTTTACCGGCGACGGTCAAAGTGACGGCCTATGACTCTTCTATTTATGGCGATTTGAAAGGCACTGTTGAGGTGGTCTCGCCGGATACATTGCAGGATGAAGTGCGCCGCGATCAGTTTTACTACCGCGTTTATGTTCGCACGCAGAGCGCGGAGCTGAAGAACCGCAGCGGCAAAAGTTTCCCTATCCTGCCGGGGATGATCGCCAACGTGGAGATTAAAACCGGGCAAAAATCGGTGATGGATTATCTGATTAAACCGTTGAATAAACTTAATGAGGCGCTGCGCGAGCGGTAGGGCGGAGAGTTGATGCCCTCTCCCGGGGTGAGAGGGCAGCGCGGGCGAGCACTTAGCGGCCCGCGTTTTTCATGATGCGTGCTTTATCGAGCTGCCATTCGCGCTCTTTCACATCGGTACGTTTGTCGTGCTGTTTCTTACCTTTCGCCACGCCGATCTTCACTTTACACCACGCGTTCTTCCAGTAGAGGGAGAGCGCAACCACGGTGTAACCTTCGCGGTTGATGCGGCCGTAGAGTGAATCCAGCTCGCGCTGGTTGAGCAGCAGCTTGCGCGTGCGCGTCGGGTCGCAAACATAGTGGCTGGAGGCGACGGTCAGCGGCGTGAAGTTAGCGCCAAAGAGATAGGCTTCGCCATCTTTAAGGATCACGTAGCTATCACCAATGTTGGCTTTACCGGCACGTAAGGATTTTACTTCCCAGCCCTGCAATGAAAGCCCGGCCTCAAACTCCTCTTCAATGAAGTATTCATGGCGGGCGCGCTTGTTCAGCGCAATGGTGGCTGAACCTGGTTTATATGCTTTTTTCTTCGTCATAGTATCGTGGAGCCATCCGGTAATCTGATATCTGAAACTGACCTCATTGCGTCCTGTGAGGCTGAACGGGTTATCTTAGCATGAGTTAGGGCAACGCGTTTTCCTTTCAACCGGGGGAGATGTTATTATTTAACGATTGTGTGAATGCGGAAAACCTTATGCCTCAGATTAGCCGTACTGCGCTGGTGCCCTATAGCGCTGAGCAGATGTATCAGTTAGTGAACGATGTGGACTCCTACCCGCAGTTTCTGCCGGGGTGTACCGGCAGCCGAATTCTGGACTCCGGGCCGACGGAGATGACGGCGGCCGTGGACGTGTCAAAAGCGGGGATCAGCAAGACCTTTACCACGCGCAACACGCTGGAAGCTAACAAAAGCATTTTGATGCACCTGGTGGATGGCCCGTTTAAGTCGCTGAGCGGCGGCTGGACCTTTTCCCCGCTTAGCTCGAATGCGTGCCGGGTGGAGTTTCAGCTCAACTTCGAGTTTACCAATAAGCTGATTGAGCTGGCTTTCGGCCGCATCTTTAAAGAGCTGGCGGCGAACATGGTGCAGGCGTTTACCCATCGCGCGAAAGAGGTTTATCGTGCCGGGTAAAATCGCCGTCGAAGTGGCCTACGCGTTGCCGGAAAAGCAGTATCTGCTGCGGGTGAAGCTGGAAGTGGGCGCGACAGTCGAAGAGGCGATTCGCGCATCCGGGCTGCTGGAGCTGCGCGAAGATATCGACTTAAAGGTGAACAAGGTTGGTATTTACAGCCGGACGGTGAAGCTGCACGACACTGTAAATGATGGCGATCGCGTGGAGATCTACCGCCCGCTGATTGCCGATCCGAAAGAGCTGCGTCGCCAGCGTGCTGAAAAAGCGGCGAACGAGAAAGCGGCAAACAAGTCGTAACTCCTTTGCCTGGCGCGAGATACAAAAAAGGTGCTCACTGAGCACCTTTTTCTTTTTCAGGCAGTTAAACCGGCTGGCGTTTACCGCTTTTTCAAACTTAGCGCTGGTTGGTTAGTGCCGGTTTGTTGTCGATATTGGTTAACACGCCGTTGCTGTTGAAGGTCAGAGTCAGCGTCTGCTGAGTCACATCTTCATGGCCTGGCTGCTGACGGAAGATATAGAACCAGGTGTTGGTGCCAAACGGATCGCTCATCATCGGGGTTCCCAGTGCGTACGCAACCTGCTGTTGCGTCATGCCCACACGGATTTTGGCAACGTCGGTGGGCGTCAGGTAGTTCCCCTGGTTGATATCCGGACGGTAAACCACGCGTTCCAGAGTGGAGCAACCAGCGGTCAACATCAGAAGAACCGCTGCGGCAGCAGTCAGCATTTTACAGCGCATAGTGATTTGATTCCTTTTCGGGCCCGAACAGTACGTGGCTCATATGTAATATGCCGATAATAATAGACCTTTCGCCAGTTTAAAACCTTTGTGGCCGGGTCTGTTGTCGTTTTGTCGAGAAGTCAGACCGTCATATTACCGAAAAGTTTACGCTGCCAGCAGCTCTTTGGCATTCGCCAGCGCGTTGCGCGTCACTTCGCTGCCGCCGAGCAGACGCGCCAGCTCCTGCAGACGCGCACGCTTATCCAGCGGCTGCATATGGGTTTCTGTCATGGCACCATCAGTCTCTTTGCTGACATAGAAGTGGTGATGCCCACAGCCGGCCACCTGCGGCAGGTGCGTTACGCACATAACCTGCGTCGATTCGCCAAGCTGGCGCAGCATTTTACCGACCACAGCAGCTGTCGGGCCGCTAATACCCACGTCCACTTCATCGAAGATCAGCGCCGGGGTTTCCATCTTACGAGCGGTAATCACCTGAATCGCCAGCGCGATACGTGACAGCTCACCACCGGAGGCCACTTTAGCAATCGCCTGGAGCGGCTGCCCTGGGTTGGTGGTCACGCGGAACTCAATACGATCCGCACCGTCCGCCGTCAGCGTATGGTCATTGAACGCCACATCAATCTCAAACACGCCGTGCGGCATGGAGAGTAAGTGCATACTTTCGGTGATCAGTTGGCTGAGCTCCTGCGCATACTTCACGCGCTGCGCATGCAGCTGCTGTGCGCTCTCCAGCGCCAGCTGGTGGTGATGGCTAACGGCCAGCGCCAGCGTCTCCTGCGAATCCGCCTGGTCTTCAAGCAGCTGCTGCTCATCCAGCAGAGACTGGTGGAACTGCGGCAGCTCTTCCGGCGCGATATGGTGCTTGCGCGCCAGCGAGATCTGGCGGGAGATACGCTGCTCCAGCTCGTAAAGGCGGTTCGGATCGAGGTCTAAACGGTCGCAGTAGTGGCGCAGCTCGTCGCTGGCTTCGCTGATCTGGATTGCCGCCTCTTCCAGCATCTCCAGCACGCTGGAGAGACGTGTATCCATCCCGGTCAGCTCTGTAAGCAGCTGGCGGGCGCTGTAAAGCTGGCTCTGCAGGTTAACGTCTTCGCCATCGGCAAGCACGTTCAGCGCATGCTGGCTGGTGGAGAGCAGCTGTCCGCTGTTAGCGAGACGCTTGTACTCTTCATCAATCTGTTCGAATTCGCCCGGTTGCGGGCTGAACTCATTAAGCTCTTTCAACTGGTAGTGCAGCAGCTCGGCGCGCGCGGCGCGCTCCTGGCTCTGCTGCTGGTGCTGTGCCAGTTCACGACAGCTCTGATGCCAGGCGCGGTAGCGCTCTGCCATTTGCTGAGTGAGCACATACTCACCGGCATAGCCATCGAGTAGGGTTTTCTGGTGTTCGGATTTAATCAGCAGCTGATGCGCATGCTGACCGTGGATCTGGATAAGCAGCTGACCCAGTTCGCGCAACTGGGAAAGGGGAACGGCAGTGCCGTTGATAAAGCCGCGGGAACGGCCATCGCTGCTGATGACGCGGCGAAGTAAACACTCACGTCCATCTTCAAGCTGATTCTCTTCGAGCCAGCGCTGCGCGGCGGGGGTATCTTTCAGGGCAAAGCGAGCGCAGAGATCGGCGCGCTGTGCGCCGGCGCGTACCATGTCAGCTTCAGCGCGACCGCCAAGGCAGAGCCCGAGCGCGTCAATCGCGATGGATTTACCTGCGCCGGTTTCGCCGGTAATAGCCGTCATCCCGCTATTAAAATCGATCTCAAGCTCACGAACGATAGCAAAATTACTGATGGTGAGTTGTGCCAACATGGTTGCTTTCCTGTATGAAAAACCATAACTGTGTTTTCGTACAGTATAAACTGGAATTATATACAGTAAAGCCCCGCAGCCTCTTTTCAGAACAATTTTTTTGACCAGCCGAGCTTTGAGCTTAACGTGTTGAAATAGCTGTAATCTTTCGGGTGAATCAGGTTCAGATGATAGTCACAACGGCGGATTAACACATCTTCACCCTCCTGAATCGGTAGCGCGATCTGGCTGTCACAGCTCACTTCAAGGTCGCTACGGCGATGGGAAAAACGCAGGCGAATGGTGCTGCTGCTGTTAATCACCAGCGGACGCGCCGAGAGGGTATGCGGAAACATCGGCACCAGCGTAATGGCGTCCAGCGAAGGGGTGAGGATCGGGCCACCCGCTGAGAGCGAGTAGGCCGTGGAGCCAGTTGGTGTGGAGATAATCAGGCCATCCGAGCGCTGGGAGAAGGCAAAAACTTCATCTATATAGACTTCAAACTCAATCATGTGCGCCACTTTGCCAGGGTGCAGCACCACTTCATTAATGGCAGTGC
The DNA here is from genome assembly GCF_965119485.1 of Kosakonia sp. Marseille-Q7440. Taxonomy (NCBI): domain Bacteria; kingdom Pseudomonadati; phylum Pseudomonadota; class Gammaproteobacteria; order Enterobacterales; family Enterobacteriaceae; genus Kosakonia; species Kosakonia sp. Marseille-Q7440. Next base: position 1,255,004 of record NZ_CBCPLT010000002.1, read on the forward strand.
TGATGCGCTTCTGGCAATCCTGCTGGCACACCTGTACTTCCAGCAAAAACCGTTTCTCTGCGATGTAGTGACCCTCAAGCACATCGGCCAACTGCTGCTGCGCATTATCGGGGTCGAGATCGGTCAGAAAGCCCAGGTTGCCGCGGTTGATGCCAATGACTTTGATGTCGTAACGCGCCAGCGTGCGCGCCGCGCCAAGCATATTGCCATCGCCGCCAACCACCACCGCCAGATCCGCCTGCTGCCCAATGTCCGCCAGCGTACCGGTTCTCACATTCGCGAGTTTCAGCTCATGGGCGATGCGCTGTTCAACCATCACGTCATAGCCTTTGGCATGCAGCCAGCGGTAGAGCATTTCATGTGTGGTGAGCGCGGTAGGGTGGCGCGGGTGCCCGACAATACCAATACACTTGAAATGTTGGGTCATTTTCTGCGGGTCCTTGTGGCGAATGAATGATGACAATCTGACTTGTTCCCTTGAATCCAGGAAACGGATCCCCATAATAATGCAGGTTAGCGAGATGATTGCAAAAAAACGCGGAGAAATTCATGAGTAGTGAAGAACAGAAAACGCCTGACGGGCAGTCCCCGGAAGAAATTATCAAGGAACAGCACGACGACGTTGAGGCAGTAGTTGAGCCTGACGAAGCGGCTGAGCAGGTGGATCCGCGCGATGAGAAAATTGCGAATCTGGAAGCGCAGTTAGCAGCAGCGGAAACCCGCGAGCGCGAGACGGTGCTGCGTATCAAAGCGGAGATGGAAAACCTGCGTCGCCGTACCGAACTGGATATCGAGAAAGCGCACAAATTTGCGCTGGAGAAGTTCATTAATGAACTGCTGCCGGTTATCGATAGTCTGGATCGCGCGCTGGAAGTGGCTGACAAAGAGAACGCCGAGATGGCGCCGATGGTCGAAGGTATCGAACTGACCCTGAAAAACATGCTGGATGTGGTGAAGAAATTTGGTGTTGAGGTGATTGCCGACACCAACGTTCCACTGGATCCAAATGTGCATCAGGCGATTGCGATGGTCGAGTCGGAAGAGGTCAGCGCCGGCAACGTGCTGGGTGTGATGCAGAAAGGGTTCACCCTGAATGGTCGCACTATTCGCGCCGCGATGGTCACCGTCGCCAAAGCGAAAGCATAAAACTAAAACCCTCTCATCATGAGAGGGTTTTTTTTACTCTGTAACGCTCTCCCGCAGCGCTTTAACCGGGATCACTTTTACCTGTTTAATCATGTTCTCCTGCACATCGAGAATATCGATATCATACTGCTCAATGCGCACGCGCGTTCCCGCCGCCGGGATCTCTTCTAACTCTTCAAGCACCATGCCGTTGATGGTGCGCGCTTCATCTTCCGGTAATCGCCAGTTAAAGGCTTTGTTCAGCTCGCGTACGCTGGCGCTGCCGTCAATAATCACCGAACCGTCATTCTGCGGCGTCGCTTCATCCGCCAGCGCAGGCGACATAGACGTGGTGAAATCCCCGACAATCTCTTCAAGAATATCTTCGACCGTCACCAGCCCCTGAATATCGCCATATTCATCCACCACCAGGCCGACTTTCTTCTTATTGCGCTGAAACTTCACCAGCTGAACGCTGAGCGGCGTGCCTTCCGGCACATAGTAAATTTCATCGGCGGCGCGCAGCATCACCTCTTTGGTGAACTCCTTTTTCTCGGTCATCAGGCGATAGGCTTCACGCACGCGCAGCATGCTGATGGTGTCATCCAGCGAGTCGCGGTAAAGCACAATGCGGCCGTGCGGCGAGTGGGTCAGCTGGCGCACAATCGATTTCCAGTCATCATTGATATCGATACCAACGATCTCATTGCGCGGCACCATGATGTCGTCGACGTTGACCTTCTCCAGATCGAGAATCGACAGCAGCATATCCTGATTGCGGCGGGAAATTTTCGAGCGCGACTCATGAACGATGGTGCGCAGTTCCTCTTTACTGAGCGCACCGCTGACCACCACATCGGCTTTAATGCCAATCATACGCATCAAAATGCGCGTCACGCCGTTCAGCAGCCACACCAGCGGCAGCATGATAATTTGCAGCGGGCCGAGCAGCAGGCTGCTGGGAAAGGCGACCTTTTCCGGATAAAGCGCAGCGATGGTTTTTGGCAGCACTTCAGAAAAGACCAGCACTACGAAGGTCAGCACACCGGTAGCGATGGCAACCCCGGCATTGCCGTACAGGCGCATACCGACAATAGTCGCCAGCGACGAGGCGAGAATATTGACCAGGTTGTTGCCGATCAGCACCAGGCTAATCAGGCGATCCGGCTTACGCAGCAGCTTTTCGACGCGTTTGGCCGCACGGTTGCCCTGTTTGGCCATATGGCGCAGGCGATAGCGGTTGAGGGTCATCATTCCGGTTTCTGAACCGGAGAAATAGGCTGAAACCACGACCATGATGATAAGCGTAATAATCAGCGTCGTGGTGGAGATGTGTTCCAGGGGGAACTCCTTTGCTTTAACTTACGAAATGTTGCAGGACGCGGCTGCCGAAATAGGCGAGCGTTAAAATACCGGCTCCTGCGACGTTGAACCAGACGACGCGGCGACCGCGCCAGCCTTCATGATAGTGGCCCCACAGCAGGACAATATAGACAAACCAGGCGATGATCGAGAGCACCGCTTTGTCGATATTTTCCATGCTGAACAGGTTCTGCATATAGAACAGACCGGTGCAGAGCGTCAGCGTCAGCAGCACCACGCCGACCTGGGTGATATGAAACATCTTGCGTTCAATCACCAGCAGCGGCGGCATTTCATTGCTGAAAGCCAGCTTTTTGTTCTTCAGCTGGTAATCGATCCACGCCAACTGGAGCGCATACATGGCCGCGATAATTAAGGTGGCGTAGGCGAACAGCGACAGACCGATATGCACCATCATGCCGGGCGTGGTTTCCAGATGGGTGATGAACTCATTCGGCATAAAAATGGCGAAAGCGAGATTGATTAACGCAAACGTATAAACAATCGGCAGCAGCAGCCAGCCGCGGTTTTTCGAGGCGACAATCGTCATCACCGTACAGATCATCAGGCTGACCAGTGAACCGACGTTCAGCAGGCTGAGGTTTTGACCGCCATCGTCAGGGAAGATGCGCTCTTTCAGCGCGAAGCCGTGGAATATAAGCGCAAGCACCGCTGAAAAGATGGCCATTTTGCGCCAGCCGCTATTTTTTTGTAACAAGCTGGGAACAATCAGCGCGATGCTGGTTGAGTAGGCAACAAGAGCGATCAGGGCAAAAACGGGCATAGGCGTGTCGACAGTTGACTAAGAGAGAAAGAGAAGCAGTATAACGTTACGTGACTCAGCCTCCAACAGTTCCATCACATACAGCCGCGATGTCTTCATGCTATACTGCGGCGAATTTCTGTTATGCGTCGCGCTGGCGGCCAATCGTATCACCTCAGGCGAGAGACAATGTTTGATAATTTAACCGATCGTTTGTCGCGCTCACTGCGCAATATCAGTGGCCGTGGACGCCTCACTGAAGACAACATCAAAGAGACCCTGCGCGAAGTGCGCATGGCGCTGCTGGAAGCTGACGTTGCGCTGCCGGTAGTGCGTGACTTTATCAACCGCGTGAAAGAGAAAGCGGTAGGCCACGAAGTCAACAAGAGTCTGACCCCGGGCCAGGAGTTCGTCAAAATCGTGCGCAACGAACTGGTTGCCGCGATGGGCGAAGAGAACCAGAGCCTCAACCTGGCGGCGCAGCCACCGGCGGTAGTGCTGATGGCGGGCCTGCAGGGTGCGGGTAAAACCACCAGCGTTGGTAAGCTCGGTAAGTTCCTGCGCGAGAAGCACAAGAAGAAAGTGATGGTCGTCTCCGCGGACGTTTACCGCCCGGCGGCGATCAAACAGCTGGAGACGCTGGCGCAGCAGGTCGAGGTCGATTTCTTCCCCTCTGACGTCGCGCAAAAGCCGGTCGACATCGTTAACGCGGCGCTGAAAGAGGCGAAGCTGAAGTTTTATGACGTGCTGCTGGTGGATACCGCCGGTCGTCTGCACGTTGATGAAGCGATGATGGAGGAGATCAAACAGGTTCACGCGGCGATTAAGCCCGTTGAGACGCTGTTTGTTGTCGACGCCATGACCGGTCAGGATGCCGCCAACACGGCAAAAGCCTTTAATGAAGCGCTGCCGCTGACCGGTGTTGTGCTGACCAAAGTGGACGGCGATGCCCGCGGCGGTGCTGCGCTCTCTATCCGCCATATCACCGGTAAGCCGATTAAGTTCCTCGGCGTCGGCGAGAAAACCGAAGCGCTGGAGCCGTTCCACCCGGATCGTATCGCGTCGCGTATTCTCGGCATGGGCGATGTGCTGTCGCTGATCGAAGATATCGAAAGCAAAGTTGACCGCGCGCAGGCTGAGAAGCTGGCAAACAAGCTGAAAAAAGGCGACGGCTTCGATCTGACCGACTTCCTGGAGCAGTTGCGCCAGATGAAAAACATGGGCGGTATGGCGAGTCTGATGGGCAAGCTGCCGGGCATGGGCCAGATCCCGGATAACGTTAAAGCGCAGATGGATGACAAAGTGCTGGTGCGGATGGAAGCGATCATCAACTCGATGACCTTCAAAGAGCGCGCCAACCCGGACATCATCAAAGGCTCGCGCAAACGCCGCATCGCCGCAGGCTGCGGTATGCAGGTGCAGGATGTAAACCGTCTGCTCAAACAGTTCGACGACATGCAGCGCATGATGAAGAAGATGAAGAAGGGCGGTATGGCGAAGATGATGCGCGGGATGAAGGGGATGATGCCGCCAGGTTTCCCAGGCCGCTGATTCCGGCCTGGCTTATTTGTCATTTTGATACCGGGGTGTGCTCGAAATGCTCACGTACTACGTGTACGCTCCGCTTTCTGCGCGCACGCCGGCACCAAACTGACGGCAACGCCGACGGCCTCGACTCTCACTGAACCGCACGTTCCGATTGCTTTTTAGCAAAAAATGAGTAAAATTTTCGGGCTTTTAATATGACACCAGGCTCCGTTCCTCGATGGGGCCGGGTGTTTTATTCACACAAGAGGATGTTATGGTAACTATTCGTTTAGCTCGTCACGGCGCTAAAAAGCGTCCGTTCTACCAGGTTGTTGTTACTGACAGCCGTAATGCACGCAACGGTCGCTTCATTGAGCGCGTTGGTTTCTTCAACCCGATCGCATCTGATAAAGAAGAAGGCACTCGCCTGGATCTGGATCGCATCGCACATTGGGTTGGCCAGGGCGCTACCGTTTCCGATCGCGTTTCCGCGCTGATCAAAGAAGCAAAGAAAGCAGCTTAATCTGTCACGGTGGTCATGATGAGCAAGCAACAAACCGCATCGGCCCCTGCTGAGCCAATTATTGTTGGCAAACTGGGATCTTCTTACGGAATTCGTGGTTGGCTCAGAGTGTTTTCCTCCACCGAAGACGCCGAAAGCATTTTTGACTATCAGCCCTGGTTTATCCAGAAGGCGGGTCAGTGGCAGAGCATCGAGCTGGAAAGCTGGCGCTACCACAATCAGGATATCGTCATCAAGCTTAAAGGCGTTGACGATCGCGATGCCGCGAATCTTCTGACGAATTGCGAAATTCTCGTTGATTCCGCGCAGTTGCCGCAACTGGAAGAGGGTGACTACTACTGGAAAGACCTTATGGGTTGCCAGGTAGTGACTACTGAAGGTTACAGCCTCGGTAAAGTCATCGATATGATGGAAACCGGGTCGAATGACGTTCTCGTCATCAAGGCAAACCTGAAAGATGCGTTCGGTATCAAGGAGCGGTTGGTTCCGTTCCTCGATGGGCAGGTTATCAAGAAAGTCGATCTCGCTACTCAAACCATTGAAGTAGATTGGGATCCTGGTTTTTAAACCTCCGGATATACGGTAAAAGACGGCGCTATGTGGATTGGCATAATTAGCCTGTTTCCTGAAATGTTCCGCGCGATTACCGACTACGGGGTAACTGGCCGGGCAGTAAAAAAAGGCCTGCTGAGCATTGAGAGCTGGAGTCCACGTGACTTCGCTCATGACCGGCACCGTACCGTGGATGAACGTCCTTACGGCGGCGGACCGGGAATGCTAATGATGGTGAATCCTTTACGGGACGCCATTCACGCAGCGAAAGCCGCGGCGGGCGAAGGCGCGAAGGTGATTTATCTTTCGCCTCAGGGACGCAAGCTTGATCAAGCGGGCGTGAGCGAACTGGCTACCAATCAGAAACTGATTCTGGTGTGCGGTCGCTACGAAGGGATAGATGAGCGGGTAATCCAGACCGAGATTGACGAAGAGTGGTCTATTGGTGATTACGTGCTCAGTGGCGGTGAGCTGCCAGCAATGACGCTGATTGACTCGGTTTCCCGGTTTATTCCGGGGGTACTGGGCCACGAAGCTTCAGCAACGGAAGACTCCTTTGCTGATGGATTGCTGGACTGTCCGCACTATACTCGTCCTGAAGTGTTAGAAGGGATGGAAGTACCGGCGGTTTTGCTGTCGGGAAATCATGCCGAGATACGTCGCTGGCGTCTGAAGCAGTCGCTGGGCCGCACCTGGCTTAGAAGACCTGAACTTCTGGAAAACCTGGCTCTGACTGAAGAGCAAGCAAGGTTGCTGGCGGAGTTCAAAAGCGAACACGCACAACAGCAGCAACAGAAACATGATGGGATGGCTTAAGCCCTCCAAATATCAGTTTACCCAGGATAAGAGATTAAATTATGAGCAACATCATTAAGCAAATTGAACAAGAGCAGATGAAGCAGGACGTACCTTCCTTCCGTCCGGGTGATACCGTGGAAGTGAAAGTATGGGTTGTTGAAGGTTCAAAAAAACGTCTGCAGGCATTCGAGGGCGTGGTTATCGCTATTCGTAACCGCGGTCTGCACTCTGCATTCACTGTTCGCAAAATTTCCAACGGCGAAGGCGTTGAGCGTGTCTTCCAGACTCACTCTCCGGTAGTTGACAGCATTGCTGTTAAACGTCGTGGTGCTGTACGTAAAGCTAAACTGTACTACCTGCGTGAGCGCACCGGTAAGTCTGCTCGTATTAAAGAGCGTCTTAACTAAGATTGCGCACGCGCTACATCCAAAGCGTGTTATAGAACAAGGGGTTAGCGTAATGCTAACCCCTTTTTTATTGCTGTTGGCGGCACAGTGGCGGCAGAAAAACAGGCGATCTACAGGCATAAAAAAAGCCTGCGGATGCAGGCTTAATGAGATGGCGACGTTAGCGCAGGCTGGCAGGCGAAGCGGTGGGCGCTGCCGGAGGCCGGACAATATAGCGTGCCAGCGATTCATGGGTGACAAATGTACAACCACACTCAACGTTCTGACACTGGTGATAACGCTCTTTGGTTTCGGTACTGAGGTAGCGGCTTGAGCGCGCATGCGCGGCCTGCTGGCATACCGGACAATGCATCATAATGGGGTCTCCTTCGTGTTTATGCCAGTTATGATAACTCTTAAGCTTGCAAATGCAAGTTATAAGTTGTTTTTGCCCTTTTGTACGATTTCAACTGTTGTGTTCTGGATGTTGACCTCCAGTTCCACTTTGCTGATAAAACCCTGAGTGTTCATGGTATGGGTCACTTTTTTGATCACCCAGAACGTATCGTCGATCGCTTTTTTAAAGCCAGTAACGATGACCGGCATTTCGGGCCGCAGATCTGCCCGACCGAACGCAAGCGTAAGGGAAAATTGTGCGCCATAACGCTGAATAGCACTCCATTCTGCCTGAGCCGCCCGTATTGCCTCTTCCTGGTTTGCGAAAGTCGTTGTAAGAACCAGAACATTATCGTCCGCACCGGCCGTGTAGCCTGTCGACTCTGTTTTCTCTTTTGAGGCTGTGGCGCTGCTGACCGCCTGCGGATGGGAAATGGGCGTGATCTTCTGTTGCGATGATTTTCTCTGCAATTGAACCGTGTTCTGGTTTTTGGGCGTGGCGGTATCTTGCCAGTAAGCCGTGACGCCAGAGTAGTTGATGCGATCGGCAACCGAGAAATCATGGCTGTCGCCATCGCTACGGGCTATTGTGGCGGAGGGCATCGTTTTGCCCCCCACCATGCACATGCCGGGAACGATGAAGAATAATTTCCCCGATTTGACGGCAATCTCTGCACCGTTACGCCGCGCCAGGCGCGTCAGAAAATCTGCGTCGGACTCTTTAGACTGATCGATATGCGCAATCTTAATTTGCGACAGCGCAGGTGGCAGGCTGCTCTCCAGCTTATTACGTTTCGCAATCTCCTCAACGATGGCACCGAGCGTCGTATCATGCCAGGAGCCAGACTTTTGGCTGTTCAGGCTACCGCGAAAATCCGCGCTTTTGGCGGTAACGCTAACCTGATCCGGCGCCCCTTTATGGCTGACCTGGTCGACGATAAAGGTACCCATTTCAGTCAGCGCAGCACCCTGCCAGCCGATGGCCAGCGTGATAATAGTGCTCCGCTCCGGCATCTCGATTTGCCCGTCAGCATCATCGAGCGTCAGCGTCAGCATATCGGCTTCAAATCCCCGGTTATCGGTGACTATCAGAGATATCAGCCGGGACTGAATATTGCCCGTAATATCCTTTTCCCCGAGTTTTAGCGAAAATGCCGGCGTTCGTACCCGTGCTAAGCCGTTTGTAAACGCATTAAGCATCAGAACCTCTCCAGCATGTCGGTCGCCAACTGCTTACCCTGGTCATAAATGTCGCCAAACATTGCTTTCAGCGACTCATCGACGCGGGTCAGCTTCAAGGTGAAGTTGATTTTGCGCGGCGAGCCGTCCGGGTAAAAAAGAGCGCCGGTTTCGCTGACGCTATTAATCACAAACATCCCGTAAATCATGCCCGTACCCTCAATCAGCGGCCAGGCTTTGCCCTGTTCCGCCATCAGCCGTACCGCCGAAAGTGACAGCGTGCCGCCGGTAATCTCCGGGAAGAGTTCGCCACTGATAGTGATGGTGTCGTTTTCCGGCCCGGTGTACTGAAAGGCGTTGCGTTTACCCATGCGCGCGTTGCTGGGCCATCTGAAGGTGCTATCGCGTTGCATGGTTTGATAGGGCAGCGTCTGCCGCATAAAAACAAAAAGCCCAAGTGCCAGCATCATGAGGCGTATCCTCCTGCCGCGCTGAATTGTGAAAGGGAGTTAGTGCGTTTCTCCTGCTCGTGCTGCGCCAGCAGATCTCTTAACTGACGCGTACCATCGCCGCCGGACGACATATCACCCTGCAGAGTGATGTTGTATTCGCTCTTGCTTTGATCGACATAGGAGCCGCCGGCCGCAGGGCGCGCCGCCTGATAGTTCTCTAAGCGTGGAGGTTGCACCATGCCAAACGCTGCACCGCCAGTGGTCGGTTGGGTTTGCTTATCCGGGCTGGCATCAGCGGATTGTTTGTTAATAACGCCGAGCTTATCCAGCAACCACGTAACTCCCTGGATCAGCACTATTAGCGGTTTGAAAGGAGCCATCAGCCAATATACCAACCCTTGACCGAACATTTTTCCGACGTTACCGAAGCTCTCCAGGGTTTGCTGGCTGGCTTTGACGGGGGTGAGTAGATCGCCGAACCACCCGGCAATATCACTTATTACTTTACCTATACCCTCGAAAAGCGGCTGGAACGGTGTAAACAACTCGGCGATGGGAGCAAACGCCGTTTTGATCCCTTCAATAACGCCGCCAAAGAAGGCGCTAATCGGCTCCCAATATTTGTAAATCGCAAACACAACGGCGGCGACAACCGCGATAATCGGCAGGGTGAGTGAGCCAAATAGTGCCGCTATCCCGCCGAAAATAGTGGTAAATACGCTGCCAAGCGTCGTCGCGATGGTGATAAGCGTGCTGATGCCGGTGAACACCGGCGCGATAACGCCCGCTACGGTGCCGACAGCGCCTGCAATGCCCACCACGACCGTGGCGATAAGCCCAAAACTCTGCACCAGGCCCTGATTATTTTGCACCCACTCTTGCAGCTTCCCGACATAGCGGGTCGCAGTCTGCACCAGCGATCGCAGGGATGACTCCTGGGTACTGAAAATATCAACGCTCAGCGACTGATATGCCGCCTGTAGGGCTTCGAGATCGGTGCCCAGGTTGCCGACACTGCTCTGCATCGCCGCAGCCGGGCCGGCAGCGCTATTTTGCAGTGCTGCGACCGCCGTTCCCGGGGCACCGGCACTGTTTTGCAGGGTAGCAACGGCTGTTCCTGAGCTGTTTTGCAGGGTAGCAACCGCTGTTCCGGAGGCGGGGGTACTGTTCTGCACGTCTGACTCTGCGTTATCAGACGCTGTCGCAGGCGCAAGCGGGCTGTTTTTCAGCGACGCTTCATAGCCCGGCTGCATAATTTTTTTGCCGAGTTCAAAGCCGGTGGTGGCAATCGACTTGCCTCTCTCGCCAATGGCGGAGACCTTTTCGCCCGCACCCAAAATGCGCTGCTGCACGGCCTGGATTTTTGCCGCACGTAGCTGGCGCTTCTGGTGCTGCTCCTGTTTGAGCGCCTGGCGCTGGGTGATCAACTGTGCCGACTCATCGCTGATACGGCTATTGAGCTGGAGTCGTGCGGATAACGGCGTTCTCGCCTCAATACCGGCTGTCTTCAGGGAGGTCTTATTAGCTTTGATCGTTCTGCGCAGGGTAAGACGTTCCTTTTTGAGCGCTTTCTCCGACCTGGGTTTTCCGCTCCAGGGATCGATAATCGCTGGCGCTGCTGTGCCGTTGGCGGCATTTTGCCTGTTCTGTTTGATGTCGTTCAGCTGCGCATTGACGGATGCAAGGGCTTTTTCCGCGCGCATGATGTCGTCGACCTGCGCAAGCTGACCGTACAAGCCGCGCAGGTTTTTCTCCGTTCCTTTCACGCTGTCAGACAGAGAGAGACTCTCTGTCTGCAACGATTGAAACGGGCGCGTCGCCTGATCAACAGCCGTGAGCAATTCCTCTAATTTTGCGCTGTTACTCATATCTGTTTCCGCTTCGCTGTAGCGCTTTCTCGCGCCAGGTGATGAGTTCTGTCAGGCTCAGGGGGTAGAGTTCTGACGGCGGCCAGTGAAAGATCACCGCAATATCCGCCATCAGATCGTCAACCGACAGAGTGGCCGGAAAAGTTACTGTGCCGAAGCCGGTGACAAAAAACCGACCACCTTGCCCGCCAGCGCCACCATATCGACCAGGTCGAGGGCACCCACTTCCTGCTCCGTCAGCGACGGGGAGGTGATGCGCGGCAGCACTTTAATCAGCGCGTCGACATCGGCGTTCGCCACCGACGCGAGGCTTAATCCGCGCAGCGTGCCGGCATTGGGTTTCATCAGCGTAACGCTGTTAATCAGCTGCTCACCGCGCTTAATCGGCGTTTCCAGGGTAATCACGTTGTCAGTTTCGTTGCTCATGGCATCCTCACTCTCTTCTTCGCGGGAAAAGGTACCCGGCCAGCAGGCTGACCGGGCGGTTATTACAGGCCGATGTTACGGCGGTGCTGCTCAAGGCGATCGACGCCGTTCACTTTCTCCACCATGTTGACGGTGTCGATTTCTACCAGCTCCTTGCCATCCATCGTCAGCTTGAAGTAGCTGCAGACCACGGAGATTTTGGACTCGGTATCTTCGCCCGGCTTGTTCTCGCCGGTGTCGATCTCTTTCTGACGACCACGCATCACCACTTCAACGGCAACCGTTTCGCCGGTGTCGTCGCGCTGGTAGGAGCCGGCAAAGCGAATCGGAACCGCATCCGCGGTGGTGGCGCCATAGAGTTCCCAGATGGCAGCATCCGGGAAACCGCCCAGCGACCACTCCATTGACAGGGCTTCGTCATCGAGACCCATATCAATCGGTGCTACGCCGTTCATGCCTGCGCCACGGTAGTTCTCCAGCTTGCGGGTCAGCTTCGGCAGCGTGATGGATTTGGCGATCCCCTGATAGCTAAAGCCATTGAGGAACACATTCATATATTTAAGTTTTCGCGGCATTGCCATCTATCTGTTCCTTACTTGCTGTTAACTGAGGAGACCAGGTTCGCCAGGTACTTATCCGTGATGCGCTGGCGCAGGGTCAGGTTTTCCAGAGGCGGCACCGGCGTATAGTCGTAATCGATATAGAGCTTGCCCGCCTTCAGCGATGCGGCGTCGTTAGCCTCTTCATCGAACCAGCAGGTGGCATCGATGATGTAGCCATTGCTTTTCAGCTCGCGGAATTTGGCATTGATGCCGTCGATGATGTCGCGAATCAGCGATGCGGTGATCGGTTTGTCCACCGCCCACATATGCGCGTCAGCCATGGTGTCGGCAATCACCTGCGCGGTACGGGTGTAGTTTTCAAACAGGAACAGCGGATCGTCGGAGCAGGTGCGGTTGCCCCAGAAACGGAAGCCATCTTTGCGAATCAGCGTGGTAATGCCCGCTTCGTTCAGCAGATCGGCATCGGTGCCCGACTCCTGCAGATCCCAGAACACCGGGGTGCTGATGCCGGTAACGCCATTGACGCCGACATTGGAGAGGGTTTTATGCCAGCCGGCGGACTGATCGATCGCCGCACGCAGACCCAGCGCACGAGCCGTTGAGTAGGCCACGGCAGAGCTGTTGCTGGCGGTGTTCCAGGCGAGGAAATCGGGCCAAATGACCATCAGTTCGCGCTGGCTGAAGTTTTCGCGATACTTAATCGCTTCAGAAATGGTTTTGCAGCCCCAGGCGCTGACATAACCGAAGGCGCGCAGCTTCTGGCAAATCGGTGCCAGCGCGGTAGCGACTTCGAGGCTATCAAGACCCGGTACGCCAAGAATGCGCGGTTTCACGCCGGTCACCGCTTCGGCGGTCAGCAGCGCTTTCAGGCCGGTATATTTACCGTTTTCGTCGGTGGTGCCGATGATATTGGAGAGGGTCTGCGCCTGCGCATCCTCACCGCTGCCTTCAGCAACGCGAACAACAACGATCACCGGTTTCGCCTGGTCAGCAATCGCCTGCAGCGATGCCGCCAGTGTGCCTTGCTTGCCCGCTTTGGCGATCGCGCTCTGCACATTAGTGATCAGAACCGGTTCATTAAGGGGGAACATCCCTGCGTCTGCATCGCTGGCGGTACAAACCATGCCGACAATGGCCGTTGAGACTGTGGAAATGACGCGCGTGCCATCGTTGATTTCGACGACCTGAACGCCATGATGGTAATCACTCATCCGTTTAACTCCGTGGTGTTGGGGTGAGTGCTATTTTCGAGTGTGGCGTCGCGGCGCGCTATTTGTCCGGGTTGGGTGCTGCGCAGGACAACAACGGTCAATAAAAAAAGCGGGCTTACGCCCGCCTGGTTTATGCTGGCCTTTCCGGCCAGATAATGTCTGATGCCTCAGTGTCTATCCTGTTGAGAAACACCCGGTATTTTTTCCATGCGGCAAGCTGTAACTGCTCCTTATCCGAGGCAATTTCAAGCTCAACGGCATCCTGCAATGGTGCAATGGCTTCACTGGCCTGCGTCATCAGTACGCTTTTCAGCTCCGCCATTTCCAGCTTCCTGGCCGCGCGTTCCGCTTCAGCGTCATCAACCCATTTCTTGCCGTCCCACTTCTGATAATTACCGGTGGGGGAAAGCAGGGTGACATTGTCTGGTAATGGCCCCAGTGCAGAAATATTAAGTTGCTTACCGGTATTAATATCAAACACCGTCAGGCCGCGGTGATCCTCCTTCACTTCCCAGCTTGTAGTGAGGGAGTTAAATACCGCGATCTTGCTGTTTACTGTCTTCGGCGGTTCGATGTCAGTGCAGTGCGCAGGCAGGCCCGTATGCGGCGGTATGTAGGCACTACCTTTTTCGATAAGTTCACCAGTTTCCGTACTCAGGTTATATACGGTGATCGTCCTGGGTTTGTCGATCATTCTGAACATTATGCAAGCCTCACGATGTAGTTAAATGCGATGTTTTTAACGGTGTTTTCATGGTTGCCCACCCCGGAGACCGTTGCTGTATGACTGTGTGCACCAATCGCGACGGTGTGTGAGTGCGCGCCAAGGGCGACGGTGTGGCTATGGGCCCCGATGGGCACGCTGTGCGCATGATTTCCCGCTGCTGATGAATTAGACACTGCCCCCCAGCGTGGCACTTGGTTTGCTGTGTTGTTACCTGAATCAACATAACTCCCACCAAAACCCGTTGAGTGCGCGTGCTCCCCTGTGGCATTGGTTGTTTTTGTTCCATAATCGAATATGCTGGTCGCCCGGGTGCCGTAGTCAAAAGCACTGGTTGCCCTCGTCCCCAAATCAGTTGCGGAAACGCTGACAGGGTGGTCATGAAACAGGATGCCGTCGAGCTCCTGAGATAACACCGCTCGACCCGCTGCCGGTTTGCCTTTCACCGTCCAGCCGCGCATATCCGGTATCACACCTGACGGGTAAGCCGCCGCCAAAAAAGGATACGCGCTGGTATTAAAGGTCTGTCCCGCCATGAGTGCATAACCTGCCGGGAGGGTATCGGACGGCCAGGGGATCGGGGTACCTACCGGGCAATTGTTGTAGCCGTCGTGATGGATCATCTTCCACGGATTAAATTTGCCATCGCAGACAGCGGCAAAGCCGATTAAATTGCCGTAGAAATCAATTCCGATAGTAGTGTTAAAACCTACGCTGTTGCCGTGAGCCGAATTGATGTAATGCTTCCATGGATGTCCACCAGGCATGCCGTTTAACGCTGAGGGGGAATTAAAAAAACCCGAACGCTGACGCAGATCAACAGCAACATCACTGATAAGCTCAGCGTAGGTATTAAGACCGGCTCCTTTCGGGACACGCCCTTCGGCATTCTCATTGGCTTTTACTGCCGCATCGAACGCCGCTTTAACGGCTTTCGGCGTCGCGGCTAGCTCTTCCGTATTACTATCGGTACCGCTATAGAGCCGGGTAATACCTTTCTGCGCAGTGGTGGCGTCCTGTGCAACGTATTTCGAACTGGCATAATCAACCACCGCTTTAAGTGCTTTCGAGGTGGCCGCGTGCGCCTCTGATTCGCTGTCGGTTGCGCTGCTGAGCTGGACAATCCCTTTTTGCGTCGTGGTGGCGTCCTGCGCGGTGTATTTGGCGCTGGCAAGGTCATACGCCGTTTTCACCGCTTTCGGTGTGGCGGCGAGCGTCTCTGACAGGCTGTCAGTGGCGCTGCTGAGTTGAGTAAAGCCTTTTGCGGTAAGCGTGGCGTCGGGATGACGGCGCGACTGCTCATGCTCGAGGAGCTTGCTGTCGACATAGTCCTGTGAGGCGAGCACGGTTGTTGCGTCGATCCTTAGCTCAACGGAGGCCAGATCTGAAAGAATGATAACCATGCGCAATGTCTGCGCGCGCCCGGATCCCTCTTCGAGTTTGGGCTTATAACTCTCTGCCATATTGCTGACGGCAACCAGCGTGCCGGTGTCGTCATAAAGCCCCATTTCGCGCAGCCAGAATCCGCCCGTTTCCGGCGGGATAACCAGCTCGGCTACGATGTAATTTTTATATTTATTGTCCTGGCTGATTTTATTCAGCTTATTGCGCCAGACCTCATTAATGAGCTTCGTCTGGCTGGCTGCAGGCTCAGGAAGATTACCGCCGCCATCTCCGACCGCCATCGCAGTAATATTTACTTTTTTACCGCCTGGTGTAAGCGCAGCAGCAAATTTTGCCGCGCCTGCGGTGGTGACTACCGTTCTGTATTTCGTTGTCATGCTGTTCTCGCTTAACCCGGATAAACCGTAATAATGTCGCCGTCGTAATGTGTCCCACCGGCGAAGAGATATCCCGCAACATCCTGAATGATATTGAGCCCGATGAGATGGCGGCTGGCAGGCTTCGCATCGGTGATAAGCCGCTCCATCTCGTTATACATTTCCTCCGTGATACCCGTTTCCAGTACGCCAATATCAAGGCGGAACGTACCTGGCGGGTCGTTGTTTTCCCACCACTCAATTATGTTGATGACATAGCCGAGTGGCTCAACGACACGCCGCACCGCGCCGATGGTTCCTTTGTGAGAGTGAATAAAATAAGCACTGCGAATAACGTCGCGCTTGGTCTTTTCCGGCCAGGCTTCATCCCAGCGGTCAACGGAAAATGCCCATGCCAGCCAGGGCAATAAGTTTGCCGGGCAGGTATCAGGGTTCCACAATCTGCGCAGCGGTATTGGCGTATTTTCTATGACCGCGCAGGCACGCGACGCCGCCACCTCAAGCGGGGTTGACCCCACGGGTAACAAGCGCGAATTACTCATCAGAACCTCCGATCTCGATGTTGAAATCAGAGCAGTAAGAGGCCTGAGTTTTATCCAGCACGATATCTGCGGCTGGTGAAGCAAGCTCTACACGCTGTACTCCCTCTACATGGAGCGCTGCATAGATGGCTGATTTACGGATATCCCGGCCGAGCCGATGCTGCGCCGTAATATAGGCTCGCAGTTTTGCTGCAGCGGCGGCACGAACAGGCTCGCGTTCAGGCCCGGGATAAAGGAACAGAGAAGCGCGGATCTGATAGTCAACGATACTGGCTGATTGTACCGTCACGCGATCGGCCACCGGCCTGACATCTTCGCCACTTAACGCGTTGCGAACTGCTGTGAGCAGATCGGGTGATGCTTCACCATTGCCGTCGCGGGATAGGACGGAAATAGTGACGCAGGCTGGCGCCGGGCTTACGACAGAGATATCCGCCACGCGTCCGTCAGCGCTCCGGCCATGAAACTCATAGGCACCGACCGACCCGGCTACACTCAGACCTTCCAGTGCTTGCTGAATACGCAGACGAAAATCGCTGTCCGTTTCCAGCACGGCTGCAACAGGTGGGATAGCCGTATTGTCTGCGGGTGTGATAACCAGGCGAGACACGTTGTAGTTCGCCCCAAGTACATCGAGATCGCCACCTGAGGCATACGCCAGCATCACCGCGCGGGCCGCTTCGTTGACGCGCTGGCGCCAGACCACTTCGCGGTAAGCATTCTCTTCGAGAAACTTGGTCAGCGGCTCGGACTCCAGCGCCAGCGTACGGGCGATGGCCTCCTGCTGATCGGCGGGAAACAGCGAAACAAGGGTGGTTTTGCGCTCATCCAGGATGCGCTCATAATCCAGCGCCTCGACAACATCGGGCGCGGGCAATTGGCTCAGATCGATAATCGGCATGGTATCAACTCACAGGAAGGGTTAAAGAGAGGGACTCGCCGGTGCTGGCAAGCTGACCGGTCAGATTGACCACCATCTTGCCGTCGAACTGACGTTCGGCCGTCACCGCGCTGAGGGCAATGCGCGGCTCCCATTGCAGCAGCGCCATATAGCAGGCCACCTGAATTTGCAGCGCCAGCGCCGGGGTCTGCGGCTGATCGAGCATATCGAACAGCAGCGAACCGTAATCGCGGCGCATCACGCGCGAGCCCACCGGCGTGCGCAGAATATCGCTGATGCTCTGGCGAATATGGTCGACGTCGGTCAGGCTGCGCCCGCTGGTGCGATCGAGGCCGAAATAACGTGCTGTCATAAAGGTGCTCCTGTGGTACCGCCGCTGTCGCCAGGGTGTTGGTGGCTATGCAGCACTTTGCCATTCGAGGTGAGCGAGCCGCCGCTGTGGGTTACATTGCCGCTCATCGTGCCGCCTTTTTGCACCTCCAGCGTGGCGGTGATCAGCTTATTGGTGCAGACCACTTCCGGCGTATCGAGGGTGATGCGCGTCGCGGCTTTCACCAGCACTTGCGGCACGCTGGCGGTAATCGATTCGGACGCGGTGATATCGGCAGTTTTAATCCCGCTCACCTTCAGAGCACTGGTCTGCGGTTCATATTCAAACACCGCGCCATCGGGAAAAGTGACGTGCCAGGCGTCCGCCGAGGCGGAGGGTGCCGGATGATCGTTGGCATAAATCCCCGGCATAACGAAGGCGGTCTCCAGCTCGCCGCCGACGGCGAGCAATAACACCTGCTCATCGACGGAGGGTGCCCACCAGCTGCGCGAACGCCCGGCACGGTGGGTTAACCACTGTAGCCAGTCGGTCACCATACCGCCGGTCTGCACCCGGCAGCGCCCGGCTTTCAGGTCGACCTCAACGATAATTCCGGTGCGGATCATATTGCGAAGCTGGCGGGCCAGTTCGTGAAGCGAAAGTTGTCTGTTCATAAGCGAAATGATGCTATGCGTCCCCGGTTTTGAAAATTGAACAAGGCTGTCCGGCTTTTGGCACAACGCAGCCCGTGGCGTAGGGTGCAGGCGATCACGCCTGCCAGCGGCTCACCAGCTCGCCGTTGATATAGAGCTCTTTCGGGCGGGTGACGAAGGCCGGCGGCAGCGGCTCCGGCAGCGTTTCGGCAATCAGCGCGCCGTTGACCTCTTTCACCTGGGTGCGCTCGGTCAGCTGGAGCACCATCGTCACATCCTGGGTACCGTCGGCATTGGTCAGCAGCGTCCAGCTAAAGCCGCCTTTCTGCCCCGCTTCGACGGAGAGAATGTCGGGCTGGTTATCGCGCAGCCAGGCCATCACCGGCACAAACAGCGTGTCGATATCGCCGTCAAAACCGGTGATCGCGACGTTGAGGCTGAACTGTTTTTCAAACGATAAGGAGCTGGCGAGCGTGGCGATATTGCTGCCTTTGTCGACCCACAGGCGCAGCATCGAGGGGGTATCGTGCAGCACCGGGACGGCGTTAATCAGGGCGCTGCGCAGAGAGTTGGGTTTTAGCATTGATCTCATCCTGGCAATGTTTAAGGGTTTCAACTTGCAGCGCGCACTGCACCAGCGCGTGCTCAAGCTGGCGAATATCGGCGCTCAAATCGCCGTTAGTTTGCGGCGCGCTTGCCGGCATCGGACAGAGGCTGACCTGCGGGCAGCTGTTGTAAACAATGAGCGGCGGAGGGGCAGGCGGGGCGTTGGTGCACCCGGCGCACAGCATCAGGTAACTCAGTGCGATACCAGTGGCGAAAAGCCTCGTTCTCATTTAATAACCTCGCAATCGCGTTTTCTCGTTGCAGCGCCAGCGCGCTGGCGGCATCGAGCTGCTGGCGTAGCGTGACCTGCGCCTGCTGGTTCTTTGCCGCCAGTTCGGCAGTGGCGTTGAGGGCAGTTTTAAGGCGCGTCAGCGTGGCGTTCTGCTCCCGCGCCAGCTGCTGCGCGTTGGCTAAAGAGGCCCGCAGAGCGTGGTTTTGCTCAAACAACCACAGCCCGGTCAGCGTCGCCAGTAGCGCGGCCACTATCACCAGGCGGGTGCTCATTTCACCCCCCGGAGGCACCAGTCGCGCTCACGCTGGCGGCGGTTTTCCAGCCCGCGGTTGCGTACGCCATCGACATAGACCCAGCGCGGCAGCTGATCGCAGGCCTGTTTCCACGCCTTCTGGCGCAGGTGCCAGGCAAGCGTTGAGGCGCACGCCGCGCCGCTGCCGACGTTAAAGGTGAAACTGACTACCGCGTCATAGACCGGTTGCGGCATCTCCACCGGCACGCAGTGCGCCAGGCGGCGCTCAACGTTCAGCACGTCGGCAACCAGGTTGACGGCGGCCTCTTTTTCGCTGATATCGCGCGTGGGAATCACTTTCGCCGTGTGGCCAATCCCCGAGGTCCAGACTCCCGCGCTGCACTGGTAGGGGCGCAGACGGCAGCCTTCGAGATCGGTAATCAGCGCCAGCCCCGCCTGCGAGGTGTGCAGCAGATGAAAATCGGGTAGCAGCAGCGCCAGCGCCAGTACGGCCGCCGCGCTACAGCGTTTAACGGGTAAGCCCATTGACCACCTCCTGGCTCACCGCACAGGATTTGAGGAACAGATAGCTTTTACGGCGGTAATACCAGTTCACGCCGACGGTCATGGCGACGCCGAGCGCGCCGAAGTAAGCGGCAAAGTCTTGCGGCGTCATCGCGCCAAAAAAGGTCAGGGCGACGCTAATCCAGTAGGCCAGCGACGAGCTGATTCTCTCGATACTTACGCCCATAGATTTACCGTCTCCTGCATGGCCTGAACCGCGACATCGGGCAGGGTGAGGGTGGTGCCATGCGGGAGCACGACGCCCAGCTCGGCAAGACCGGGATTGGCGGCCAGCACGCGTTCGACGACGCCCGCCGTTCGCCCGTAGTAGCGCAGGCAGATCAGATCGAGGGTGTCGCCTTGTTGTGTTATCGCATTCATCGTTTTGCGTCTCTTACCATCCGGAAGGTTTTTTCCATGGTTAAGTTTCCGCAACAGAGAGGCTAAGGGCTATGGCCTGGTGCTGGCGCGTGGCTGGTACAACAACGGGGAGGAAAAAGCGACGCACCGGGCGAGGGAAACGCTAGCCGGTGCGTAAGAGTACGGTAAAGAGAGTGGCCGGAATGGCGTTCAGCGGGCTATTCGGCTTTGTAATAAATATCCTCATCATCGGGAGTAGTGTTCTCGCTCTCTGCCAGATCCGCGATCAGGCTTAAGGCCAGCTTCAGGTCGGAAGGCTTGCAGTTGGCGATAAGCGACACCTCGGCAATGAATTGCACGCATGCCCATTTGTGCTGAGTCTTATTTAGTCGTTCAAAGACCATGAATTCCTCTCATGAATTCTCTTACTGTATGTATATACAGTATCATAGGCTGGATATTTATGGGAAGCGAAGATTATTTTGTCTAATCACTATGTCGCTGATAAAAAAACAGTATTGTGAAGTGACAAATATTCTGACCATCTATCGCTTGCCAAAAAGTCATTATTCTCAATGATGTTGAGATCGGTTTTTAACCTCCCGTTTCGTTCGCTGAGGATCCCTTCCCGCAGCCGGCGGGTGAGTTGCCGCCGCTCATAATTCGTTAGCGGTTTACCCGGCTCGAAGGGCGTACAGTTATTGACAGAACTCCAAGCGGGCGCAGCCGCGCCCTGAAAAACCGCCGCCGCGCGCTTCGGCACAATGGTCCACTTCTTCAGGCGCGTCAGCACCGGTGAACCGCTGCCGATGACGGTGTCATACACGCCGCGAATACGAACGGTCGGTTCGCCGTACTGGTTAAACTCCTCCTCTGCCTGATACAGGGTGCGTACCTGCAGATCGTCACGGCGCACGAACGGGCCGCCCTGAGCATTAACGTAGCCAGCCCAGTCGCCGTTATCGGCGGCATCATGTACTTCGGCGAACTCCACGCTCAGCCCTTTGGCCGTGGCGCTGTCGGCCATTTTGCGTAATTCCCGGTAGACGGTGACCGGTGCGCCGCCGACAAACTGAAACTGGCGGATATGCCAGCGCGCCGCCCAGGCGGAGACCGCGCAGGCGCTCTCTTTCAGCGGCGCGTCCGTTTCGTGGTCGGTTTCATTATCCAGCGCGTAGCCGTCGATATTCTTGGCGATATACTTCGCCACATATCCTGTCGCGCTCCCTTTTTGCGCATCGATCGCTTCGGCATGAAAACGGGCTTTCCGCGCCTTGTCGCTGCGCAGCTCCTCGCTATCTTGCTGGTGGGCAAAATCACGCAGGATCTCGCGCACCTTCTCTCTCTCCTGCGGCTGCATAAACAGCAGCAGATGCCAGTGCGGGGTGCCATCGTGATGCGGCTCCGCAACGCGAATACCAAAAATGCGCAGGCCATCGCGGTGCAGCCTGGCGCGAATGCGCGCCCACAGACGAGTGAAGTAACCCTGGGTTTGCGCCGGGCTGGCGCCGTTCCATTTCAGGTTGCGATGCCCGGTGTGGGAGGTGGCGTGAAAGGCGGCAGGCGCGGTCAGCGTGTAAAACTCGCCGACGTAGCCAAGGGACTGACAGATAGTTTCGAAACCGCGGATGCGCGTCATCAGCTCGCAGCGGCGGATCGCCGGGTTGGCTATCGACCCATCATACTTATCAATCAGGCTGATGCGGTTTCCCTCTTCATCCTCCAGCTCCATGCTTTTGAGAAACGCGCGGTGGCGGCGCTTTTGTTCGCGCCAGGTAGTGATGCAGTCCCGGCTGGCGTAGGGCTGCGTTTTACGGCTGACCACGCCCAGCGCGATGTGCAGATGCTCGCGCCACTGAGCCGCTGCGCGGCGAAGATGACCGCGCCACCACTGTTCACTGAAAAGACGGATCACCGCCGGGGCGAGATCCTCCGCGCAGACGCGGTGTTGCGTCACGCGCTGCCAGTGCGGCGGGGTGATATTAAATTGCAGGGCGATAAGAGCAGCGTGGTGATACCAGCGGTGCAGGGTTTTCAGCTCGGTCTGCTCATCGGCATCGATATCCGCCAGCTCGCCGCGGATAAAGTGGGCGATATCTTCTGCCAGGCGATCGACGCTGGCCCGGTTGCAGTCCGCTAACTGGTTATAGCGGTGAACCAGATCGACCAGCCGGCCAGCCAGCGCCTGCTGGAAAGCCGTATCAAAATGGCCATTGAAAACTGCCTTTGAGACGCGTGATTGCAGGCCATCGAGCTGGTAGCGGGCATTCACCGCCTTCAGCCGTGGCAGGGTTTGCCTGGCGAAGCGCAGCAGAAAAGCGTGCGCCCGCGCAGCGCCATGCGCCTTTTCCAGCGCTTGCTCTGTGCGGCTGATGGAGAGGCGCACGCAGGCAGGTTGCAGCGCCAGTGCGTGACGCGCCTGCAGCACCGCCGCAATATGCTGATTGCGGCGGTGCTGTTCGGCGTGGGTCAGGTAGGGGCTGGCAATAGCGCTGCGCGGCGCGTTCCAGGGGTAGGCCAGGCTGACAGCCACTTATCCTCTCCTGAAGTGCTTATCTTTCAGTTCGGCGATCTGCTGGCAGCTGACGCAGCAGGTCACGCCCGGCAGCGCCATGCGACGTGCCTCGGGTATCGGCATGTCGCAGCATTCGCAGGTTAAGCGTGAAGGGAGGAGTAAACGGCGGCGGGCGTGCAGGATATGCCGCTCGCGCTCCTCCATTTCGCGTTGTTGAACGCCATCCATTTCATCGGCCATCAGTGCAGCTCCAGCGCCTGGTTATCGATATGAGTCGCCTCCTGGCGCAACAGCTCGGCGGCGTCGCTCCAGTCGAGGCGCTGGGAGGCAATAAAGCTCGCCAGCGTATCAAGGCGGGCAGAAACGGCCCCGGCGCAGCGCAGGCGTTCGTTATTGCGGGCTTCAGCCAGCAGCAGCGTGACTTCATCGCCGCTGCGGGTGGGGGAGTGAATCGCGGTCTTTCTCATGGTAACTCTCCTGATTTTGGGCAAAGGGATGCCCGACGGGTTGACGTCCTGGGTTGAAAGTTGGGGTTAAAGCGGCATGGTTAGCCGTTTCGGAAACAGGCTGACGACGGCGCGAAAGTGGTTCATGGCGGCGATCAGCGCGCGCTTCTCCTCGAGGGTAAGCTGATGCGGGTCGAGCGCCTGGCGAGCGGTGGGGACGCGGGCGAGAAAGAAGATCGCCGCCAGCGCCCGGGCATTTGCCTCATACTGCTCATCGCGTCTGTCGCGCATATCGTCGATAAAGTTCGCCACCTCGCTCCAGCTGTCGCCCCAGTGGCGACCGCGAAGTTCGCTGATGTGGTTTAACCCGGTAAGCCGCTCGCCGGCACTCAGCGGTGCGCTGGCGGCAGGTGAGGTGATCGCCATAGATCCTCCTGCGTGAGCGTGAACTCGCAAATGCAAAATTAACCGAATGAGGTGGCGGAGCGTCGGTCGATGTAACGGCAGTCGATAGCCTGCTGCGTTAATTTATCGCGCCAGGCTTTGACGTTTATCAGCGTACGGCTGCGTTTACCGGCGTCGTTATGCTCGCGGGTTGGCGCTTTGAGCAGCACCCCCTCATCGAGCCACTGCCACACCAGACGCTCGCTGATACCGCGCATTGCGGCGAAATCCTTCACCGTCATCGCATCGGACATCGCTGAGCGGATCAGGGTTTGCAACGCCGGCAGCAGGGCAGACATCAGCTCATCCATCTGTCCATGCGAAAAGGTGCTGAATTGCATTTGAGAGCCGGATAACGGATGCGACGGCATTGATTTTGCATCTGACATATCGCATTATCTCCTGTTGTTTGAAATGTAGTGCACTGCTGTGCATTTTGGTCGATGAACAGCAATATAAATCGCAAGTGCGATTGTGTAAATCACTTTTTCGATGTTGGTGTCCATGAGTGAAAACAAGATGAGTGTTCAGGATGTGGTGGATCGCATTGCAGCGTCCTACTCCGTATCCAGTCAGAAAGCGCTTGCCGAGGCGCTGGATGTGCCGGCGAACAATATCAGCAGCTGGATCCAGCGGGAAAGCGTGCCCTATAAAGCGGTGGTCAAATGCGCGCTGGATACCGGCGCGGATCTGCACTGGCTGGTAAACGGTGAGTTTGCAAATGCGAATCTGGTCGAGAAGCCGCAGGTAAAAGGCAAGGCATTGTATGAGGAGATCCTCTCGGCGGGCGGACGCCCGGTGCTGCGTCGCATTCTTGATGCCTATGGCTTCCAGATGCAAAAGGATCTAGGCGATTTGCTCGATATCTCTTCAGGCACTATCAGCACCTGGGTGCGCCGCGACTTCTTCCCCGGTGATGTGGTCGTCACCTGCGCGCTGGATACCGGCGTCTCGCTGAAGTGGCTGGCAACCGGGCAGGGTGAGATGTATCCGGCGCCGGCTGCTGCGCAGAACGATGCTGTTATTACCATTCCGAAATTCCGCCATGAGTCTGGCGAGCTGAAAGAGGCAGGCGTCTGGACATTAGATCCTTCGCTGGCGCCAGCAGCTACCGATAGCCTGCGCTTTATTGATGGGCTGCATGCCGGCTGGCTGGTGGATACCGCCGCGCAGAAGATTGGCAACGGGCGCTGGGTGATTGGCATTGATGATGCGCTGGATGTCTTTGATGTCGTGCGTTTGCCCGGCGGCAAAGTGCGTCTGAGCAATAACGCGGTCGATTTTGAGTGCGGCGTAGCGGAGATCGAACCGTTCGGCGTGGTGCTCTTCACGCTGGAAAAGCATGTGTAAGCGGCAATGACGGTCAGCAAACAGAAGAGCGGAAAGTGGCTCTGCGAAGTCTATCCGCAGGGGCGCGACGGGCGGCGTATCCGCAAACAGTTCGCCACCAAAGGCGAAGCTGAAGCCTTTGAAACCTGGGCGAAGCGGGAAGCGGAGGAGAAACCCTGGCTCGGCGAGAAGGCCGACCGCCGCCGCTTAAGCGAGCTGATTGCGCTCTGGTATAAGCTGCACGGTCAGTCGCTGGCGGCGAGCAAATCGCGGCTGGCGAAGCTGGAGATTGTCTGCCGCGGGCTGGGCGATCCCATCGCTGCGCAGCTGACGGCGAAAGCCTGGGCCCACTACCGCGATAAGCGCCTGAGCGGTGAGATCGACAATGGCTATACGCCGGACCCGGCAAAGTGGAAAGTGAAGCCCATCACCGTCAACCGCGAGCAGCACTACCTTAGCGCGGTGTTTAATGAACTCACCCGGCTGGGCGAGTGGTCGCTGCCTAATCCGCTGGAGAGCGTGCGGCCGTTTCGCGAAAAAGAGCGCGAGATGAGCTGGCTGACGCAGGCGCAGATCGCCGAACTGCTGGCGGCCTGTGTTCGTTTCGGCAATGTCGATTTAACGCGGGTGGTGAAAATTTGCCTTGCCACCGGCGCGCGCTGGCGGGAAGCAGAATCTCTCACCCGCACCCAGCTGGTACCCAATAAACTTACTTTTGTTAAAACCAAAGGCGGCAGGAACCGCACCGTGCCGATCCCGCAGTGGCTGTTCGATGAGCTCGCGCCGCTTGAAGGAGCGCTGTTTCAGCCCTGTTATGCCGACTTCACCCGTATGCTGGCCACTACCTCTCTGGCCCTTGCCGAGGGGCAGAAAACCCACGTTTTGCGCCACACCTTCGCCTCGCATTTTATGATGAATGGCGGCAATATCCTTGTGCTGCAACGCATCCTTGGCCATGCCAATATTCGTGAAACCATGCGTTATGCCCACTTCGCTCCCGATCATCTCGAAGAGGCGGTGACGCTCAACCCGCTGGCGGCGTTTAATGGCGGCAATGTGGCGGCAGAAGATGCATAACCCTGCATTTCGCTGCACTTAACTTGCCTGGCATACCGGGAAAATCAGGGCGCAGGCCAGATGGTGTGGGCGGGCCTGCAAAAGCGGCTTAACTAACTTATCTGGCCTTTTTGCGCCACGCCGTTTTGTCTCTTCGGGTAAAATCATTAACCTTCTGGTGATGTTTAATTTACAATGCCGCTTCGACCTGAAGGAGACGCGGTGAAGCACGTTTTTCATCTTACGAGAGCCCAACGCTCAGCCCTGTGGCTGGCGCTGTTTGCGATCCTGCTGATCCTCGTCGCCCCCCTTATTTCTACTGCCCTGCAAAAAGATCCGATGAGCGCGATGCCCGGTATGCATCATGAGATGAGTATGCCGATGCCCGCGCAGAACGATCATGCACACCACGATCATTCACACCATGAGATGTCGCAGCCGGAGAGCCCGCCGCCTGCCATGCCGCTCGATCATGCCGAAGCGTGTGGTTACTGTGTGTTGCTGGCCCATGTTCCCGGCCTGATTTTCCTGCTGGTTCTGCTGCTGCTGAGACGCGTGCTGCGCGTGACCTGCCCGCCTGCCCGCACGCGCCCGCGGTTGTGGCACTTTATCCCCTGGCTCTGGCCGGACACCCGCGCGCCGCCATCTTTACGCTTTTCCTGACCCCAAAATAGTGTTCCGCCTGCGCGGAATGGCACACCTTTGCGCTTTTTGAGGAAAAGTATGACTTCCTGCCCCCCTCGTGCGGCGTGGCTTAACCTGCTGCGACGCCTCCATTTCTATATTGGCCTGTTTGTTGGCCCCTTTATCTTTATCGCCGCGTTGAGCGGCACGCTCTACGTTGCCACGCCGCAGCTGGAGAACTCGCTTTATCACGATGCGCTGTATGGCGTGGAGAGTGGTGAGCGGCAACCGCTGGCCGACCAGCTTCGCGTCGCCGAACAGGTAACGGGCGGACATCTGCGTTTACAGGCAGTTCGCCCCGGACTGAGCGGCAATGAAACGACGCGGATGATGTTTGCTGACCCGCAGCTTGGCGTCTCGGAAAGCCGGGCGATTTTTGTCGATCCGGTGACGTTGCAGGTGAAAGGGGATATGACCGTTTACGGCACCAGCGGTATTTTGCCGCTGCGCCAGTGGATTGATTATCTTCACCGCTCGCTGCTGCTGGGCGATACCGGCAGGCTCTACAGTGAGCTGGCGGCGTCGTGGATGTGGATCGCCGCGCTCGGCGGCATTGCGCTGTGGTTTTTTACCCGGCCGAAGCGGCGCATCAATAACCGCGTACAGAACCATCGCCGCCTGCACGTCACGCTCGGCTGGCTACTGCTGGCCGGGATGCTGCTCTTCTCTGCCACCGGCCTGACCTGGTCACAGTGGGCGGGTGGCAACGTCGATAAACTGCGCGCCGCGTTTAACTGGATGACGCCGCAAGTTAATACGCAGCTCCAGGGCGAAGCCGCACCGGCCGATCCGCACGCCGAGCACCATATGCATCACGCAGGGATGGAGATGCCCGGCATGACGCTTAACCCGGCACAACTTGACGCGGTGCTCGCCCGCGCGCAGGCGGCCGGGATCGCGGCGAAGAAAATTGAGATTCGCCCGCCGCGCGATGCGGAACATGCCTGGACGGTCACGGAGATCGATCGCCGCTGGCCGACGCAGGTGGATGCAGTCGCCATTGCGGGAAGTTCGCTGGCAGTGATAGATCATGTGCACTTCGCCGATTTTCCGTTAATGGCGAAGCTGACACGCTGGGGCGTCGATTTCCATATGGGCGTGCTGTTCGGCATCTTAAATCAGCTGGTGCTGATCGCCTTTGGCAGTGCGCTGTGCGTGATGATTATCGTCGGCTATCGTTTGTGGTGGATCCGCCGTCCGGCGGCGAGCGAGACATTGCTCCACGCCTGGCTGCAACTCCCCGTCGTAGGCCGCGGTGTAGTGCTGGTCGTCGCCTTGTTGCTGGGGCTGGCAATGCCGGTCATGGGCGGCAGTTTACTCCTGTTTATGCTGGTTGATGTTCTGCGCTGGCAGCGGAAAAAGCAGCCCGTGCGCACGGCGTAAAGTGCCAGTGGCTGCTGGCTGTAAAATTATTATTACAGTTGGTAGCCATATAAGCGCTATTAAAGTTGGTGGTGTAACGTTATCTGTACGATTTGTGGATTGAAATCTTTACCTGATGTGATATGGTGTCAGCTCCCTCGCTTGAGGAAACCTATCGCACACGAGCCATACAGGATTTGATCATGCAAAAAGACGCGCTGAACAACGTACACATCACCGACGAGCAGGTTCTGATCACCCCGGAACAGCTGAAAACCGCTTTCCCGCTGACCAGCGAACAAGAGGCGCAAATCGCGCAATCCCGCCAGACCATCTCCAACATCATTGCCGGGCGCGATCCGCGCCTGCTGGTGGTCTGCGGCCCTTGTTCCATTCACGACCCGGAAGCAGCGCTCGAGTACGCCCGTCGGTTTAAAACCCTTGCCGCAGAGGTCAGCGATAGCCTCTACCTGGTGATGCGCGTCTATTTTGAAAAACCCCGTACCACCGTTGGCTGGAAAGGGCTGATTAACGATCCGCACATGGATGGCTCGTTTGATGTGGAAGCTGGCCTGAAGATTGCGCGTCGTCTGCTGGTGGAATTGGTCAGCATGGGCCTGCCGCTGGCGACCGAAGCGCTCGATCCGAACAGCCCGCAGTTCCTCGGCGATCTCTTTAGCTGGTCAGCGATTGGTGCGCGTACTACGGAGTCACAAACCCACCGTGAAATGGCCTCCGGTCTGTCGATGCCGGTCGGCTTCAAAAACGGTACCGACGGCAGCCTGGCTACCGCCATCAATGCGATGCGCGCCGCTGCGATGCCGCACCGCTTTGTCGGCATCAACCAGGCCGGCCAGGTCTGCCTGCTGCAAACCCAGGGCAACCCGGATGGTCACGTGATCCTGCGCGGCGGCAAAGCGCCGAACTACAGCCCGGCGGATGTGGCGCAGTGTGAAAAAGAGATGCAGCAGGCGGGACTGAAACCGTCGCTGATGGTAGATTGCAGCCACGGGAATTCCAATAAAGATTACCGTCGCCAGCCTGCCGTTGCCGAGTCCGTTGTCGCGCAGATCAAAGATGGCAACCGTTCGATTACCGGCCTGATGATTGAGAGCAACATTCACGAAGGCAATCAATCATCCGAGCAGCCGCGCTGTAATATGAAGTACGGTGTTTCTGTTACCGATGCCTGCATCAGTTGGGAGGCGACCGAAGCGCTGCTGCGTGAAATCGACAGCGATCTGCGCAATAGCCTGGCGGCGCGTTTTGCATAAGAGGGTGTTATGGTTGCTGAACTGACCGCGCTGCGCGATCAAATTGATGAAGTGGATAAGGCGTTGCTGGATCTGCTGGCGCGCCGGCTGGAGCTGGTGGCACAGGTGGGCGAAGTCAAAAGCCACTACGGGCTGCCGATTTACGTTCCCGAGCGTGAGGCCTCAATGCTTGCCTCGCGGCGTAAAGAGGCCGAAGGGCTGGGCGTACCGCCCGATCTGATTGAGGATGTGCTGCGCCGCGTGATGCGCGAATCCTACTCCAGCGAAAATGACAAAGGGTTTAAAACGCTCTGTCCTGCGCTGCGTCCGGTGGTCATTGTTGGCGGTGGCGGCCAGATGGGGAAACTGTTTGGCAAAATGCTGACGCTCTCGGGCTACCAGGTGCGTACGCTGGAGAAAGAGGATTGGGCGCAGGCGGAAACGCTGCTGGCGGATGCAGGCATGGTGATTGTCAGCGTACCGATCCACGTCACCGAAGCGGTGATTGCGAAGCTGCCGCCGCTGCCGGAGGATTGCATTCTGGTCGATCTGGCATCGGTGAAAAGCGGCCCGTTACAAGCGATGTTGTCGGCGCATAACGGCCCGGTGCTTGGTCTGCACCCAATGTTTGGCCCGGACAGCGGTAGCCTCGCCAAGCAGGTGGTGGTGTGGTGCGATGGCCGTAAACCGGAAGCCTATCAGTGGTTCCTGGAACAGATTCAGGTCTGGGGGGCGCGGCTGCACCGCATCAGCGCAGTCGAGCACGATCAGAACATGGCCTTTATCCAGGCGCTGCGCCACTTTGCGACCTTCGCCTATGGCCTGCACCTGGCGGAAGAGAATGTGCAGCTTGAACAACTGTTGTCGCTCTCATCACCGATTTATCGCCTTGAGCTGGCAATGGTTGGGCGCTTGTTCGCCCAGGATCCGCAGCTCTATGCCGACATTATTATGTCCTCGCCCGATAACCTGGCGCTGATCAAGCGTTACTACCAGCGCTTCGGCGAAGCGATTGGCCTGCTGGAGCAGGGCGATAAGCAGGCGTTTATCGACAGCTTCCGCAAAGTTGAACACTGGTTTGGCGATTATGCCCAGCGTTTCCAGAGCGAGAGCCGTACCCTGTTACGCCAGGCCAACGACAGCCGGGCGTAACTTCAAAAGCCGTTTATACTGAAAAGCCAGTGGTCACCCGCTGGCTTTTTTTATTTAAGGGATGCGCAATGGCTGAGTTGCAGAGACTGTTTGATTACACCGGACATTTACCTGAGTGTCCGACCTGGAGCGAAGCCGAACAGGCGCTCTACTGGGCTGATATTCTGGAAGGTGAAATCCACCGTTACCGGCTGGAGACGGAGGAGCATACGGTGCTCTCGTTCCCGGAAGAGGTGGGCTGCTTCGCGCTGCGTGAGAAGGGCGGTTTTATCGTCGCCATGCGGCAGGCCGTCTGGCTGACGGATGAGCGCGGGCTGCTGCGACAGAAAGTGTGCGATAACCCATCAAATCCACAGCTGGCGCGTTTTAACGATGGCGGCACCGATCACCATGGCCGCTTTTATGCTGGCACCTTCTGGGCTCCGGGGGATTATAACGGCGCGCTGCTGCTGCGCGTGGATAACGATCTGACGCCGAAAGTGGTGCAGTGTGATATTCACGGCGCAAACGGCCTGGCCTTCAGCCATGACAAACAGTGGATGTTCACCTCTGACACACCGCACGGCGTGATTTACCGTACACCGCTGGATGAGCAGGGCGAGCCGGGGCGGCGCGAGCTGTTCCGTCGCTTCAACCCGGGAGAAGGGATCCCGGACGGTGCGGCGATGGATGTCGAAGGGTGCTACTGGAGCGCGATGTATGATGGCTGGCGCATTGCCCGTTTCTCACCGCAGGGCGAGCAGCTAGAGGAGTACCGTTTGCCGGTGCGCTGCCCGACGATGGTCTGCTTTGGCGGGGCGGATATGAAGACGCTGTTTATTACTACTACCCGCGAAAATATGGATGAGCAAGAGATTGCCGATTATCCGCTTTCGGGGGCAATCTTCACCCTGCCTGTGTCGGTGGCAGGGATGAAGAAAGCGCTCTTTATCGAGCGTTAAACCGGATCGACCGGCACGACGTTTTCGCTGGGGTAGCAGCCCAGCACTTTCAGCGAGCGGGTGATACTGCCCAGCTCGCGCAGCGCTTTTTGCATCGCGCTGGCGTGCAGGTTGGCCTGAATATCCAGATAGAACATCTCTTCCCACGGATTACCGTGGATCGGGCGCGACTCCAGCTTGGTCATGATCAGGTTGTGGTTGCGCAGCACCAGCAGCGCTTCTACCAGCGCACCCGCCTGTTGCCCGGTCGCCATCAGCAGCGTGGTTTTCGCCGGTACCTGCTCAGAGACATCAATCGCTTTACGCGCCAGCACCACAAAACGGGTGATGTTCTGCGTCTGGTTTGCCAGGTTGCGCTCCAGCACCTGTAAACCATACAGCGCGCCGCCCGGTTCATTGCCCAGCGCCGCGACGTGCGGTGAGTTCAGTTGCGCGACTTTCTCCATCGCCGCCGAGGTGCTTTCACAATACTCAATCTTCCAGTGCGGATAGCGGTTCAGGAACTGGCTGCACTGCAGGAACGGTTGCGGATGGCTGTAGACCGTCTGGATCTGCTCAAGAGTTGTGGTACCTGATACCAGCACGCAGTGATCGATCGGCACCGTCAGCTCGCCGACAATCGACAGGCTGGTGTGCTGAAGCAGATCGTAGACATCGTTAATCGCGCCAGAGCTGGTGTTCTCCAGCGGCACGACGGCGTAATCCGCCTGGCCGGTTTCGACCTGACTAAAAATATCCTGAAAACGTGCGCAGCCGCTCTCGATAAACTGCTCGAAATGGCGTGCGGCATACTGGCGCGCGGCAAGATGCGAATAGGAGCCTTTTGGGCCAAGAAACGCGATACGTGCAGAGCGTGGGTTGATGTTGTTAAGGTGGTGCTGGAGCAGAGCTTGCTGGGTGAGAACAGAGTCTTCAATGATGAGCTGAAACAGGCGGGTGATGTAATGGGCATCTAAATGATGCGTTTTGCCAAGCTCGATTAAATGTTCCAGCAGGGCCCGCTCTCTGTCGATATCGCGTACCGGGCGGTGGGAGGCGAGTTTCGCTTTGCCAACTTCAACGGAGAGCTGGCGGCGCTCGGCCAGCAGCGTCAGCAACTGCTCGTCGAGCGCGCTGATCTTCACGCGTAAATCCAGTAAGGGGTTTTCAGCCGTCATGTTGTTGCCTTTCATTGTTATCAATAAAAAAGCCTCCCGGCTTGGGAGGCTTTATTGTTCGTCTTCGCACTTTTTCTCACAAAACGAATCGCCTCCCTAACTGGGGAAGGTAAAAAAGAGTGCGAAGAGAAACGGGGTAGTTTTCATCATTTTTCCTGTTGAGCGAGGGAGTTAAAGTAACTGCTCTCTTTTCGCTCTGTCAATAAAAAACGCGCCCGCAGGCGCGTTGGAAACTCAATGTAGAGACTACTCTTCTTCTTCTTCAACGAAGTTGGCATCTTTCACCGATGTTGCGGCGCGACGCGCTTCGCCTTTGTGCTGCACTTTATTGAGCTGCCGTTCCAGCTTGTTGATCAAATCGTTGATGGCGATATACATATCATCGTGTTTAGCGCTGGCGACAAGCTGCCCGTTAGGCGTGTTGATGGTCGCATCGGCGGTAAAACCCTGTGGCTCTTTAGAGAGGACGATATGGGGATTAATCAGCTGAGTTTGCCATTTATCCAGTTTGGCGAGACGGTCGGTGACATGCTGGCGGATTGCCGGAGTAATTTCCATTTGTTTACTGGTAATGTTCATTGTCATACATCTTACCTCTCTGTCTTTCCGTCTAAGTCATTTCAGCATAGCGCGCCTAATGTCAAAATGTGTGATTAAAATCACGTAATTTTGTCACTTTTTGTCAAAGACGAGGGGTTTGTGAGGCAGGGCAGGAAGAGGGGAAATTTAGCTTGTCGGATGCGAAGTTAGCAGTCATAGTTGATAGGTTGCATCGGCGCGAAAGCGCGTCAGCGATGCATTCAACGGATAAAAAAACGGCAGCCCGCGGGCTGCCGTTTTGCGTTTACAGGCGTTATGCGTTGCTGTTATTGGCGGCGATAATTTTCGCCACTTTGTCAGCCTGCGCATTGAGCTGCAGCTCGCGATAAGCGTGCTCCATCAATGGCAGCGCATCGCGCGTTGCTTTGGTATCCGGGAAATCACGCAGCATGCCTTCCACGCGATTGGTCACCGCAACCCACGCACCGCGATCGGTGTAATACTGCGCGACGGAGTATTCATACTTCGCCAGGCGATCTTTCAGGTAGACCAGACGCTTGTTGGCATCGGTCGCATACTGACTTTGCGGGTAACCGCGCACCAGCCGTGAGAAGTCATTGAATGCATCACGCGCATGAGCCGGATCGCGATCGCTGCGGTCAACGCCGAAGAAGCCCTGCAGCGCGCTGTCATCAAGTGCCATGTTGGTCAACCCGCGCATATACATCACGTAGTCGATGTTCGGATGCGTTGGGTTAAGACGAATAAAGCGATCGATGGCGGCCTGCGCCAGCGGCAGATCGGCGTTTTTGTAGTAGGCGTAGATAAGATCTAACTGCACTTGCTGGGAGTAAGGACCAAACGGATAACGATTATCCAGAGCTTCCAGTTGCGTTATTGCCGCCTTCCAGTTACCGTCTTGCAGCTTTTGCTGGGCGGTCGCGTAGATTTCGTTTGGTGGATTATCAGGTACCTCTTCCTTAGAACCGGAGCAACCTGCCAAAGCCAGACTTAACGTGGCGGCTGCCACCAGATATTTCAAGCGCGTCATAACGTTTAGACTTTCCTCAGAATGTTCATGCGGGAGATTCTTTACTCCTGCTCCCGACTAAGACCAGCTACAATAGCACACTATATTAAACGGCGAAGCCGTAAAACCCAACGTTAACGAAGAAGCTGTATATGGCACAACTGGTACAACTCACCGCAACGGTATCCGAGAGTCAACTCGGTCAACGCTTAGATCAGGCTTTGGCCGAATTGTTCCCTGATTATTCACGTTCGCGTATAAAAGAATGGATTCTTGATCGGCGCGTGCTGGTCAACGATGTCGTTAGCGACAAACCGAAAGAGAAAGTGTTGGGCGGTGAGCGCATTGCCATCAATGCGGAAATTGAAGAAGAAGCGCGCTTTGAGCCGCAGGATATTCCTCTCAATATCGTCTATGAAGATGACGATATTCTCGTCATTAATAAGCCGCGCGACTTTGTCGTGCATCCCGGCGCTGGTAATCCTGACGGTACCGTGCTGAATGCGCTGCTTCACTACTATCCGCCGATTGTCGATGTACCGCGCGCTGGTATCGTGCACCGTCTGGATAAAGACACCACTGGCTTGATGGTTGTAGCGAAAACCGTTCCGGCGCAAACCCGGCTGGTTGAATCCTTGCAACTGCGTGAAATCACCCGTGAATATGAAGCGGTTGCCATTGGTCATATGACCGCGGGCGGTACGGTGGAGGAGCCTATCAGCCGCCATCCGACCAAACGCACCCATATGTCCGTTCACCCGATGGGCAAACCGGCCGTCACGCACTACCGCATTATGGAACATTTCCGTATCCATACGCGTCTGCGTCTGCGTCTTGAAACCGGTCGTACGCACCAGATTCGTGTGCATATGGCGCATATCACTCATCCGCTGGTGGGCGATCAGCTCTACGGCGGTCGTCCTCGTCCGCCGAAAGGCGCGTCGGATGAATTTATTGATGCGCTGCGCAAGTTTGATCGTCAGGCGCTGCACGCAACTATGCTGCGTCTCTACCATCCGATTAGCGGTATCGAAATGGAGTGGCATGCGCCAATTCCACAGGATATGGTCGATCTTATTGCCGCGATGCGCGCGGATTTTGAAACCCATAAGGATGATGTCGCCTGGTTATGACCAAACTGATCGTCCCGGACTGGCCGCTGCCGAAAGGCGTGGCGGCCTGTAGCTCAACGCGTATCGGCGGTGTAAGCCTGCCGCCTTATGATGCCATGAACCTCGGCGCGCACTGCGGCGATAACATCGAGCATGTTGAAGAGAACCGCGCGCGCCTGTTTGCGGCTGCCGGGTTGCCTTCAAAACCGGTCTGGCTTGAGCAGGTGCACGGCACGGCGGTATTGAAGCTCGACGGTGAGCCTTATGCCTCGAAACGCGCGGATGCTTCATACAGCAACACGCCGGGCACGGTGTGCGCGGTGATGACCGCCGACTGCCTGCCGGTGCTGTTTTGTAACCGGGATGGCAGTGAAGTGGCGGCAGCGCACGCTGGCTGGCGCGGACTGTGCGGCGGCGTGCTGGAAGAGACGGTAGCCTGTTTTGCCGACAAACCTGAAAATCTGCTGGCGTGGCTTGGCCCGGCGATTGGTCCGGAGGCCTTCGAAGTGGGCCCGGAAGTGCGTGAGGCATTTATGGCTCACGATGCCGCAGCCGAAGGCGCATTTCGCCCGCAGGGTGAAAAATATTTCGCTGATATTTATCAGCTGGCGCGCCAGCGGCTGGCAAGCGTCGGCGTCGAGCATATCTACGGCGGTGAGCACTGCACCTTCAGCCAGCAGAGTGATTTTTTCTCATACCGTCGGGACAAGACGACCGGGCGTATGGCAAGTTTCATTTGGCTGATATAACCTAACGAATCAAGACGATCCAGTGCGCGTAAGTTTTCTTCGCATAAATCAGGTCAATCACCTTGAATAATTGAGGGATGACCTCATTTAATCTCCAGTAGCAAATTTGACCTGTTATGGGAGGAGTTATGCGTCTGGATCGTCTTACTAATAAATTCCAGCTTGCTCTTGCCGATGCCCAGTCGCTCGCACTGGGGCACGACAACCAATTCATCGAACCACTTCATTTAATGAGCGCCTTACTGAACCAGGAAGGCGGTTCGGTTCAACCTTTATTAACCTCTGCCGGCGTCAATGCTGGCCAGTTACGTATTGCGATCGAACAAGCGCTGAGCCGCTTACCGCAGGTAGAAGGTACCGGCGGTGATGTGCAGCCTTCGCAGGATTTGATGCGCGTGCTTAACCTTTGCGACAAGCTGGCGCAAAAACGGGGTGATAACTTTATTTCGTCAGAGCTGTTTGTTCTGGCTGCGCTGGAGTCACGCGGCACGCTGACGGATTTGCTGAAATCCGCTGGTGCAACGACCGCGAACGTGACCCAGGCTATCGAGCAAATGCGTGGGGGAGAGAACGTGAACGACCAGGGGGCTGAAGACCAACGTCAGGCCTTGAAAAAATTTACCGTCGATCTGACCGAGCGTGCCGAGCAGGGCAAACTTGACCCGGTCATCGGCCGTGACGAAGAGATCCGCCGTACCATTCAGGTATTACAGCGCCGTACCAAAAACAACCCGGTGTTAATCGGTGAGCCGGGTGTCGGTAAAACCGCCATCGTTGAAGGGCTGGCGCAGCGCATCGTGAACGGTGAAGTGCCGGAAGGGCTGAAAGGCCGTCGCGTGCTGGCGCTGGATATGGGTTCGCTGGTCGCCGGGGCAAAATACCGCGGTGAGTTTGAGGAGCGCCTGAAAGGGGTGCTCAACGATCTCTCCAAACAGGAAGGCAACGTCATCCTGTTTATCGATGAATTGCATACCATGGTCGGTGCCGGTAAAGCCGACGGCGCAATGGATGCCGGGAACATGCTGAAACCGGCGCTGGCGCGCGGTGAGCTGCATTGCGTCGGCGCAACGACGCTTGATGAGTACCGTCAGTACATCGAGAAAGATGCCGCGCTGGAGCGTCGATTCCAGAAAGTGCTGGTGGCCGAACCCTCTGTTGAAGATACCATCGCTATTCTGCGCGGTCTGAAAGAGCGCTATGAGCTGCACCACCATGTGCAAATCACTGACCCGGCGATTGTCGCGGCGGCATCGCTCTCGCATCGATATATCTCCGATCGCCAGCTGCCGGATAAAGCCATCGACCTGATCGATGAAGCGGCATCCAGCATTCGTATGCAGATTGACTCGAAACCGGAAGAGCTCGACCGGCTCGACCGACGCATTATCCAGCTCAAGCTGGAACAGCGCGCGTTGATGAAAGAGTCTGATGAGGCGAGTAAAAAACGCCTCGACATGCTGAACGAAGAACTGGAAGAGAAAGAGCGTCAATACTCCTCCCTTGAAGAGGAGTGGAAGGCCGAAAAAGCTTCCCTTTCCGGCACGCAGACCATTAAAGCAGAGCTTGAGCAGGCGAAAGTCGCTATGGAACAGGCCCGTCGTAATGGCGACCTGGGCAGAATGTCTGAATTGCAGTACGGGAAAATCCCCGAGCTGGAGAAACAGCTGGCGGCGGCGACACAGAGTGAAGGCAAAACCATGCGCCTGCTGCGTAACCGTGTAACCGATGCTGAGATTGCAGAAGTACTGGCGCGCTGGACCGGTATCCCCGTATCGCGAATGATGGAAGGTGAGCGTGAGAAACTGCTGCGCATGGAACACGATCTTCACCATCGCGTGATTGGTCAGGATGAGGCTGTCGATGCGGTCTCAAACGCTATTCGCCGTAGCCGCGCAGGGTTGTCCGATCCGAATCGCCCGATTGGCTCCTTCCTCTTCCTTGGGCCGACCGGGGTCGGGAAAACCGAGCTGTGCAAAGCGCTGGCGAACTTTATGTTTGATAGCGACGACGCCATGGTACGTATCGATATGTCCGAGTTTATGGAGAAACACTCCGTTTCGCGGCTGGTCGGTGCGCCTCCGGGCTATGTCGGCTATGAAGAGGGCGGTTATCTGACGGAAGCGGTTCGTCGGCGTCCCTATTCCGTCATTCTCCTTGATGAGGTGGAGAAAGCGCATCCGGATGTTTTCAACATTCTGTTGCAGGTGCTTGACGACGGTCGGTTGACGGACGGGCAGGGCAGAACGGTGGACTTCCGTAATACGGTGGTCATCATGACTTCGAACCTGGGTTCCGACCTGATTCAGGAACGTTTTGGCGATCTCGATTACGGCCATATGAAAGAGCTGGTTATGGGCGTAGTGAGCCAGAGCTTCCGCCCTGAATTCATCAACCGTATAGATGAAGTCGTTGTGTTCCATCCATTAGGTGAAAAACACATTGCTTCTATTGCGCAGATCCAGCTGCAGCGTTTGTATAAACGTCTTGAGGAGCGCGGCTACAGTGTGACGCTTTCTGACGAGGCGCTGAAACTGCTTAGCGCCAATGGTTACGATCCGGTATATGGCGCACGGCCGTTGAAACGTGCGATCCAGCAACAGATTGAGAACCCGCTGGCGCAGCAGATCCTCTCCGGTACGCTGATTCCGGGCAAGCCGGTGCAGCTTGTGGTGAAAGATGACCGCATTGTTGCTGTTCAATAAAAGATAAAAACTGAAAAACGGGCCTCTTGGGGCCCGTTTTTGTTTAATAAAAGAGCAGAAATAGACTCTTTCCACAGTTTCTGCCTGGAAATTGAGCGAACGGTAACTTTTTTCAAATTAAGGGTTGTCAGGGAGAATTAACTGCCTATAATGCGCCTCCACTGACACGGCACAACGGCAAACACACCGGCCTGTCAGGTGAAGAATTCTGAAAACAATCAGTTGACTTCACAGCGGGAAAGCGTAATATGCACACCCCGCGCCGCTGCGAAAAGCGAAGCGGCACTGCTCTTTAACAATTTATCAGACAATCTGTGTGGGCACTCAGGTGACATGGATTCTTAACGTCCTCGGACGATAAATGAATACCAAGTCTCACGGGTGAACACGTAATTCATTACGGTTTAATTCGATGAGCATCAAACTTTAAATTGAAGAGTTTGATCATGGCTCAGATTGAACGCTGGCGGCAGGCCTAACACATGCAAGTCGAACGGTAACAGGAAGCAGCTTGCTGCTTTGCTGACGAGTGGCGGACGGGTGAGTAA
Organism: Kosakonia sp. Marseille-Q7440; assembly: GCF_965119485.1. Taxonomy (NCBI): domain Bacteria; kingdom Pseudomonadati; phylum Pseudomonadota; class Gammaproteobacteria; order Enterobacterales; family Enterobacteriaceae; genus Kosakonia; species Kosakonia sp. Marseille-Q7440. Next base: position 1,294,060 of record NZ_CBCPLT010000002.1, read on the forward strand.
TGTCTGGGAAACTGCCTGATGGAGGGGGATAACTACTGGAAACGGTAGCTAATACCGCATAATGTCGCAAGACCAAAGAGGGGGACCTTCGGGCCTCTTGCCATCAGATGTGCCCAGATGGGATTAGCTAGTAGGTGGGGTAACGGCTCACCTAGGCGACGATCCCTAGCTGGTCTGAGAGGATGACCAGCCACACTGGAACTGAGACACGGTCCAGACTCCTACGGGAGGCAGCAGTGGGGAATATTGCACAATGGGCGCAAGCCTGATGCAGCCATGCCGCGTGTATGAAGAAGGCCTTCGGGTTGTAAAGTACTTTCAGCGGGGAGGAAGGCGATGCGGTTAATAACCGCGTCGATTGACGTTACCCGCAGAAGAAGCACCGGCTAACTCCGTGCCAGCAGCCGCGGTAATACGGAGGGTGCAAGCGTTAATCGGAATTACTGGGCGTAAAGCGCACGCAGGCGGTCTGTCAAGTCGGATGTGAAATCCCCGGGCTCAACCTGGGAACTGCATCCGAAACTGGCAGGCTTGAGTCTCGTAGAGGGGGGTAGAATTCCAGGTGTAGCGGTGAAATGCGTAGAGATCTGGAGGAATACCGGTGGCGAAGGCGGCCCCCTGGACGAAGACTGACGCTCAGGTGCGAAAGCGTGGGGAGCAAACAGGATTAGATACCCTGGTAGTCCACGCCGTAAACGATGTCGACTTGGAGGTTGTGCCCTTGAGGCGTGGCTTCCGGAGCTAACGCGTTAAGTCGACCGCCTGGGGAGTACGGCCGCAAGGTTAAAACTCAAATGAATTGACGGGGGCCCGCACAAGCGGTGGAGCATGTGGTTTAATTCGATGCAACGCGAAGAACCTTACCTGGTCTTGACATCCACAGAACTTTCCAGAGATGGATTGGTGCCTTCGGGAACTGTGAGACAGGTGCTGCATGGCTGTCGTCAGCTCGTGTTGTGAAATGTTGGGTTAAGTCCCGCAACGAGCGCAACCCTTATCCTTTGTTGCCAGCGGTTAGGCCGGGAACTCAAAGGAGACTGCCAGTGATAAACTGGAGGAAGGTGGGGATGACGTCAAGTCATCATGGCCCTTACGACCAGGGCTACACACGTGCTACAATGGCGCATACAAAGAGAAGCAATCTCGCGAGAGCTAGCGGACCTCATAAAGTGCGTCGTAGTCCGGATTGGAGTCTGCAACTCGACTCCATGAAGTCGGAATCGCTAGTAATCGTGAATCAGAATGTCACGGTGAATACGTTCCCGGGCCTTGTACACACCGCCCGTCACACCATGGGAGTGGGTTGCAAAAGAAGTAGGTAGCTTAACCTTCGGGAGGGCGCTTACCACTTTGTGATTCATGACTGGGGTGAAGTCGTAACAAGGTAACCGTAGGGGAACCTGCGGTTGGATCACCTCCTTACCTTAAAGAACCTTTCCCTGCAGTGTCCACACAGATTGTCTGATGAAAAGTAAAAAGCAAGGCGTCTTGCGAGTGAGACTTTGTGTCCCCTTCGTCTAGAGGCCCAGGACACCGCCCTTTCACGGCGGTAACAGGGGTTCGAATCCCCTAGGGGACGCCACTTGCTGGTTTGTGAGTGAAAGTCACCTGCCGATGTATCTCAAACCTGATTCCTGTGTGAACAGTGAGTCATGTCTGAGATATTTGCTCTTTAAAAATCTGGATCAAGCTGAAAATTGAAACACAGAACAATGCGAATTGTTCCGTGAGTCTCTCAAATTTTCGCAACTGAGGGTGTTTTACGAAACATCTTCGGGTTGTGAGGTTAAGCGACTAAGCGTACACGGTGGATGCCCTGGCAGTCAGAGGCGATGAAGGACGTGCTAATCTGCGAAAAGCGCCGGTAAGGTGATATGAACCGTTACAGCCGGCGATGTCCGAATGGGGAAACCCAGTGCAATCCGTTGCACTATCACAGCATGAATACATAGTGCTGTGAGGCGAACCGGGGGAACTGAAACATCTAAGTACCCCGAGGAAAAGAAATCAACCGAGATTCCCCCAGTAGCGGCGAGCGAACGGGGAACAGCCCAGAGCCTGAATCAGCCTGAGTGTTAGTGGAAGCGTCTGGAAAGTCGCGCGATACAGGGTGACAGCCCCGTACACAAAAGCACACAGGTTGTGAGCTCGATGAGTAGGGCGGGACACGTGGTATCCTGTCTGAATATGGGGGGACCATCCTCCAAGGCTAAATACTCCTGACTGACCGATAGTGAACCAGTACCGTGAGGGAAAGGCGAAAAGAACCCCGGCGAGGGGAGTGAAACAGAACCTGAAACCGTGTACGTACAAGCAGTGGGAGCCTCTTTTATGGGGTGACTGCGTACCTTTTGTATAATGGGTCAGCGACTTATATTCTGTAGCAAGGTTAACCGTATAGGGGAGCCGCAGGGAAACCGAGTCTTAACTGGGCGTTAAGTTGCAGGGTATAGACCCGAAACCCGGTGATCTAGCCATGGGCAGGTTGAAGGTTGGGTAACACTAACTGGAGGACCGAACCGACTAATGTTGAAAAATTAGCGGATGACCTGTGGCTGGGGGTGAAAGGCCAATCAAACCGGGAGATAGCTGGTTCTCCCCGAAAGCTATTTAGGTAGCGCCTCGTGAATTCATCTCCGGGGGTAGAGCACTGTTTCGGCTAGGGGGCCATCCCGGCTTACCAACCCGATGCAAACTACGAATACCGGAGAATGTTATCACGGGAGACACACGGCGGGTGCTAACGTCCGTCGTGAAGAGGGAAACAACCCAGACCGCCAGCTAAGGTCCCAAAGTCATGGTTAAGTGGGAAACGATGTGGGAAGGCCCAGACAGCCAGGATGTTGGCTTAGAAGCAGCCATCATTTAAAGAAAGCGTAATAGCTCACTGGTCGAGTCGGCCTGCGCGGAAGATGTAACGGGGCTAAACCATGCACCGAAGCTGCGGCAGCGACACTATGTGTTGTTGGGTAGGGGAGCGTTCTGTAAGCCGTCGAAGGTGTGCTGTGAGGCATGCTGGAGGTATCAGAAGTGCGAATGCTGACATAAGTAACGATAAAGCGGGTGAAAAGCCCGCTCGCCGGAAGACCAAGGGTTCCTGTCCAACGTTAATCGGGGCAGGGTGAGTCGACCCCTAAGGCGAGGCCGAAAGGCGTAGTCGATGGGAAACAGGTTAATATTCCTGTACTTGGTGTTACTGCGAAGGGGGGACGGAGAAGGCTATGTCGGCCGGGCGACGGTTGTCCCGGTTTAAGCGTGTAGGTGTGTGTTCCAGGTAAATCCGGTTCACTTTAACACTGAGGCGTGATGACGAGGCACTACGGTGCTGAAGTGACAAATGCCCTGCTTCCAGGAAAAGCCTCTAAGCATCAGGTAACACGAAATCGTACCCCAAACCGACACAGGTGGTCAGGTAGAGAATACCAAGGCGCTTGAGAGAACTCGGGTGAAGGAACTAGGCAAAATGGTGCCGTAACTTCGGGAGAAGGCACGCTGGTGTGTAGGTGAAGTGACTTGCTCACGGAGCTGAAACCAGTCGAAGATACCAGCTGGCTGCAACTGTTTATTAAAAACACAGCACTGTGCAAACACGAAAGTGGACGTATACGGTGTGACGCCTGCCCGGTGCCGGAAGGTTAATTGATGGGGTCAACCGCAAGGTGAAGCTCTTGATCGAAGCCCCGGTAAACGGCGGCCGTAACTATAACGGTCCTAAGGTAGCGAAATTCCTTGTCGGGTAAGTTCCGACCTGCACGAATGGCGTAATGATGGCCAGGCTGTCTCCACCCGAGACTCAGTGAAATTGAACTCGCTGTGAAGATGCAGTGTACCCGCGGCAAGACGGAAAGACCCCGTGAACCTTTACTATAGCTTGACACTGAACATTGAGCCTTGATGTGTAGGATAGGTGGGAGGCTTTGAAGCGTGGACGCCAGTCTGCGTGGAGCCAACCTTGAAATACCACCCTTTAATGTTTGATGTTCTAACGTGGACCCGTGATCCGGGTTGCGGACAGTGTCTGGTGGGTAGTTTGACTGGGGCGGTCTCCTCCTAAAGCGTAACGGAGGAGCACGAAGGTCAGCTAATCCTGGTCGGACATCAGGAGGTTAGTGCAATGGCATAAGCTGGCTTGACTGCGAGCGTGACGGCGCGAGCAGGTGCGAAAGCAGGTCATAGTGATCCGGTGGTTCTGAATGGAAGGGCCATCGCTCAACGGATAAAAGGTACTCCGGGGATAACAGGCTGATACCGCCCAAGAGTTCATATCGACGGCGGTGTTTGGCACCTCGATGTCGGCTCATCACATCCTGGGGCTGAAGTAGGTCCCAAGGGTATGGCTGTTCGCCATTTAAAGTGGTACGCGAGCTGGGTTTAGAACGTCGTGAGACAGTTCGGTCCCTATCTGCCGTGGGCGCTGGAGAATTGAGGGGGGCTGCTCCTAGTACGAGAGGACCGGAGTGGACGCATCACTGGTGTTCGGGTTGTCATGCCAATGGCACTGCCCGGTAGCTAAATGCGGAAGAGATAAGTGCTGAAAGCATCTAAGCACGAAACTTGCCCCGAGATGAGTTCTCCCTGAGACTTTAAGTCTCCTGAAGGAACGTTGAAGACGACGACGTTGATAGGCCGGGTGTGTAAGCGCAGCGATGCGTTGAGCTAACCGGTACTAATGAACCGTGAGGCTTAACCTTACAACGCCGAAGATGTTTTGGCGGATGAGAGACAGATTTTCAGCTGATACCAGATTTGAAGGAACGAACGCTTTTGCACTGAGGCAAGGCGGCAAGTGACGGAAAGGAAGGAGCATACTGAAGTATGTGACTGACTTTACGAGCGCAGCCAACGCCGCATCAGGGTAAAAGAGACGTTCCGGGCACAAAGAATTTGCCTGGCGGCACTAGCGCGGTGGTCCCACCTGACCCCATGCCGAACTCAGAAGTGAAACGCCGTAGCGCCGATGGTAGTGTGGGGTCTCCCCATGCGAGAGTAGGGAACTGCCAGGCATCAAACCAAGCCGAAAGCCTCATGCGAAAGCATGAGGCTTTTTGCTATGCTTTTTTCGCCATCGACGGGCTTGCTGGAAAAGATCTTTTAACCCTGATACTTATCATCCAGGCCGCCGTGACGTATCACTACGAACGCACCCGCCAGGTCATAATCTTAATTACTAACCTACCTAAGTCGAAATGGGATCTTCGTCACCTTTTAACCATAACAAAGATGTAACATCTCACTCTTTTGTCCACATTGAGCAGGGACGTTCGCTCTAAAAATAATACCTATCGTAAGCAGGAGTTACATTCGAATGGCTGAGAACAGCATGAAAAATAGTGAATCGCTCACCAGCAGCGATACGCGTCGCCGCGTATGGGCCATCGTCGGGGCCTCATCGGGTAACCTGGTGGAGTGGTTCGATTTTTACGTCTACTCATTTTGCTCCCTCTATTTCGCGCACATCTTTTTTCCGCAAGGTAACCCTACTACCCAACTTCTTCAGACCGCCGGTGTTTTTGCCGCAGGTTTTCTGATGCGCCCCATCGGCGGTTGGCTATTTGGTCGTATTGCGGATCGGCACGGGCGTAAAAGATCGATGCTGATCTCAGTCTGCATGATGTGTTTTGGCTCGCTGGTGATCGCCTGTTTACCGGGATATGAAACCATTGGTACGTGGGCTCCGGCATTACTGCTATTGGCACGTCTCTTCCAGGGGCTGTCGGTCGGCGGCGAATATGGTACAAGCGCGACCTATATGAGCGAAGTGGCAGTAGAGGGGCGCAAAGGTTTTTATGCCTCATTTCAGTATGTCACCCTGATTGGCGGACAACTGCTGGCATTACTGGTTGTGGTGATCCTGCAGCAAGTGATGGAAGACTCGGAACTCAGGGCCTGGGGATGGCGTATACCTTTCGCTCTTGGCGCTGCGCTGGCGATTGTCGCGCTCTGGTTACGTCGCCAGCTGGATGAAACCTCCCAGCAGGAAGTGCGTTCCCTGAAAGAAGCTGGCTCCATGAAAGGGTTGTGGCGCAACCGTAAAGCGTTCCTGATGGTGCTTGGCTTTACGGCCGGCGGCTCGCTCACCTTCTACACCTTTACCACCTATATGCAGAAATATCTGGTCAATACGGCCGGTATGCATGCCAATGTCGCCAGTGTCATCATGACCGTTGCGCTGTTCCTCTTTATGCTGATCCAGCCGATTATCGGTGCATTATCCGATCGCATCGGGCGGCGCACATCCATGCTGCTGTTTGGCGGGCTGGCGACCGTTTGTACGGTGCCTATTCTCACAGCGCTGCACAGCGTCACCTCACCTTATGCCGCTTTCGCGCTCGTCATGCTGGCGCTGGTGATTGCCAGTTTCTACACCTCAATCAGCGGGATATTAAAAGCAGAGATGTTCCCGGCGCAGGTGCGTGCCCTGGGCGTTGGCTTATCTTACGCCGTGGCAAATGCGGTGTTTGGCGGATCGGCTGAATATGTGGCGCTGTCGTTAAAATCAGTCGGTTTCGAAACGGTTTTCTTCTGGTATGTCACCGCAATGGGCGCAGTGGCATTTCTGGTATCGCTGACGCTGCACCGTAAAGGGAAGGGCATACGCCTTTAATGGTCAGCCAGCTGCCACACGGCGTAGCCCGTTGTGGCACCGGCGACATCCCAGGCGAAGTCTTTCCAGCTCCAGCCGCTCCCCGCCGGGCGGCTGTCCCACAGCTCTTTAGACGCACCAAGGCTTACTGAAAACATTACTCCGACAAGGGCGCTGCGATCGCGGCTGATACCCTGATGCTGCGCATACTCATTGCCTGCGGCAGAAAGCATTGCCGAGGCCAGAAAGTGCTGCGCTTTATCCTGGCCGCTCCAGCTATCGTTCGCCATGTGGCTACAGCCGGTTAATAAGAGGGTGCTTAACAGAAAGGTTTTGTTCATACGCAGAGACCTGAAAAAAAGCCCCGTCATAAGACAGGGCTTCAATATTAGAGGATCCGGCTAATCAGTTTATCGATACGGATACGGCGCAAGCGACGAATAAGCTTACGCACTTTCACCGGGTACTCGGCGATGCTTTGCAGATCGCGATAGTGGTTCACTACCGTCGTATGGGTGCGGATAAGTTCCAGCTCTTTATCGCGCTGGGCCGCCAGCTGCTGTTTCGGATCGTGAATCAATACTGCGTTTTCCAGATCCAGACGCCAGGCGCGCGGGTTAAGATTATTACCCGTCAGCAGCATCCACTCATCGTCGACCCACATCCCTTTCAGGTGGTAACTGTTTTCGCCATCTTTCCACAGGCGAACCACAAGCTGATCGGTATTAACGTAATACTGCAGGCGGCTCAGGAAGCGGCGCAGGTTAATCTCATAGAGATAGGGCAGCGCACCGATGATTTTAAACGGCTCATCTTCCGGAATAAAAAAGTCATTCGCCGTTTTATCGCCAACGATAATCTCCACCTTTTTCCCGTCGCGCAGCAGCTGAATAATGTTGCGAACGAGCACGGCCGGCAGGTTGAAGTACGGAGTACAGATGGTCAGTTTCTGTTCCGCACAGGGCATAAGGTGGAAGATGGTTTTATTCAGCAGGCTCGATTTTCCGAGGCCAACCAGCGGCGTAACCGCCAGTTCGTCGTTGCTGGCATTGCCGTCAAAATGGAACGAGGCATCGCGCAACGCCTGGCGGAACTGACGAATATCGTTTTTAATTTCCGGGCTTTTTGGCCGCTCTGGATCGTCAAGACGATTAACACCGCGCCCGTGAATCAGGTTTGACTCCAGCCAGCCGCGCATCACTTCCGCCATCTGCGGATTGCGGATCAACTGATAGCGGTCATAGCGGTATTTATCATGCTGATGGAGGTAAACATCATTGAGGCTCGCGCCGCTGTAGAGCACCGCGTCATCAATAATAAAGCCTTTGAAATGGAGAACGCCGAGAGCTTCGCGCGTATTGACCGGCACGCCATAAACAGGAACATCAACGCCGGGATTCTCCTGCGCTAAGCGGCAGTACCAGTCAGCGTTGGTGTTCGACGCCGCCGCACCAATGCGGCCACGCTGGGCGCGATGCCAGTCAACCAGTACGCGCACGTCCAGCTCCGGACGCTGACGTTTTGCTTCATACAGCGCTTTCATCACGCCTTTGCCGCCATCGTCCTGTTCCAGATACAGAGCGATGATATAGATTTGGCGCGTCGCGCTCGCTATCCGGGCAAGCAACGTCTCCCTGAAATCGGCCGGTGAGTAGAAGAACTCTACCTCATCAACTGACTGAGAAAGCTTGGGGAGTTGGGCAAGGTGTTGTTGATGTTTATTACGCTTAAATTTTGACAACATCACAGTGCGTTTCTTCTCTGTTTATTGAAGGGTCTTCTGTACCATGCAGACGACATAAGCGGGCAATAATAACACCGTGTCCACTAAAGTGGTCAACATTTCCAGTACCTTACTCAGGATTGCGCCGTCTGTGCCAGAGGAAGTGAAAGCCCTACAATCCCGTCTTCCATCTGGATATCGACATCAAATCCCAGTTTACGCGCCAGCGTCACCATACCGCGATTGTTGGGCATAGTAATACCATTCAAACGCTTAAGTCCGTGATCCCGGGTATAGGCAATAAGTTTTTCCAGCAGACGCCGCCCAAGCCCGAGACCTTTTAAATCAGAACGCACCAACACGGAAAATTCGGCATCAACGTTATCCGGATCGGATATCGCTCGGGTTACGCCGAGGATCTCTTCACCCTGCTCCGTGCGGCGTACTGCGACAAATGCCATTTCCCGATCGTAGTCGATTTGCGTCATATTCGCTAAATCATCATGGGTAAATTCGTTGATCTCGCTAAAGTAGCGGTAATAGAGATCCTCTTTTGTTACCTGCGAGATAAATTGCTGCAACAGAGGCTCATCTTCCGGCAGGATCGGGCGGAACAGGCAGTGCTCGCCGTTTTTCATTGTCACCTGCTCTTCGAGATATTGCGGATAGGGGCGGATTGCCAGCCGCGCTTCGCCATTTTCACTGGCCGCCGCTAACGTCATCGAGACATCCAGCGCCGTGAATTCGCTGCCGGACGCCAGCAGAGGGTGAATATCGAGCCGTGCGATCTCCGGGCAATCAATAATCAGGTTGGAGACCTGCACCAGAAACTGGCTCAGCCCGGCAATATCGAGCGAGCGTAAAGCGCTGCGCCCACGGATCTTTTTACGCTTAATTGCCTGAATCACCAGATAGCGGGCGAGGTTCATATTGAGCGGCGGTAACGCCACCGCGGCCTGATCCTCCGCGCGCCACTCGACCCCGCCTTCGCCAAGCATAATCAGCGGGCCGAACACCGGATCGTGCTCCACTACCACCCGCAACTCCTGCGCGCCTGCGCGGTTCGCCATGCTCTGCACCTGCAAACCCTGGATGCGCGCCTGCGGCCAGTTGAGCTTAACGCGCTCAATAATGGCATCCGCCGCCTGCTGCACCTCTTTGGCGGTACGCAGATAGAGCATCACCCCCTGTACCTCGGATTTATGCGGAATATCGGGCGAGCGCAGCTTCAGCGCGACGGGGTAGCCAATCTGCTCGGCAATATGTACCGCTTCGGCGCTGTCGCCCGCAATCCAGGTGGGCAGCGTTTGCAGCCCCCAGGCACGCAAAATCGGCTGAACTTCATGGGTGTCGAGCGTCGTTGCGCCCTCGGCCAGCGCCTGTTGCAGTAGTTTCCGCGCATCGGCGGTATCTGCCGTCAGGCGCAGGGAGAGCGCCGGGGTTTCACGCAGCTGTTTCTGGTTACGGCGATACTCAACCATATGCATAAAGGCGGTAATGGTTCCTTCCGGCGTCCGGTAAGTCGGCAGACCCGCTTCGCTAAAGAGCCGACGCGCCTCCTGCGACGAGAACTCGCCGCACCAGTTAGTCAGCACGGTGACATATTTGCCGCGCGGGTGTTTTTTCAATACGTCGATCAACGCCAGTGCGCTTTCGCTGCCCGGTGCCGCGGCGCTCGGCGCGTGGATCACCATCAACGCATCGTAATCGTGGCTGTCGAGCAGGATGTTGAGCGCTGCGGCGTAGCGTTCGCTACTGGCATCATCGCGCAGATCGAGCGGGTTTCTGGCGGCGACAGACTCCGGCAGCGCAGTGGAGAGTTGCGCCAGTGTCTCTTCGCTCAGCGTCGCCAGCTTGCCATTGCGTGACCAGAGCTGATCCAGCGCCAGCGCTGCGGGTGCCGCACCGTTGCTGATAATCATTAGCCGCTCGCCGCGCAGTGGGCGCATATGGCTCAGCGTCTCAACAGCGGAGAAGAGCTCGTGGGTATCCTGTACGCGCAGCAGACCGGCGCGCTGGATTGCCGCGTCCCAGGCGGGATCGAGCCCGGCGTGGGCATGCAGCAAGCGCTGCGCTTCGGGGCTGCGGCCACTCTTGATCACCAGGATCGGTTTATTACGCGACGCGCTGCGGGCGGCGGAGACAAAACGGCGCGCATCGCTGAGGTGCTCGAGATAGAGCAGGATAGCGCTGGTCTTGCTGTCGCGGGCCAGGAAATCAAGCAGCTCATCAACATCAATATCCAGGCTATCGCCGAGCGCAATAAAGTAGGAGAACCCCATCTCGCGCTGCTGCGCCCAGTCAAGAATGGTATTGGAGACGGCGGCGGACTGGGAAATAAACGCCAGCTTGCCGCGCGTGATCGGCACCGGCGAGAAACTGGCGTTCAGACCCTGCCACGGCGCGAGCAGTCCTAAGCTATTTGGCCCGAGCAGGCGCATCTGATAGCGGCCCGCGCAGGCAAGGAGATCGGCGTGCTGTTCCGGCGGGGCCGAGAGAATAATGCAGGTTTTACACCCCTTTTCGCCAAGCGCCTCCAGCAGCGCCAGATTGCGTTTCGCATGGGTGCAGAGCACCGCGAGATCGGGGGTAAAGGGGAGGCTGGCGACATCCGGCCAGGCAAGCACGCCCTGCACGGCTTTGTAGGCGGGCGTGACCGGCAGCACCGGCCCGGCAAAGCCGCCGGCGAGAAGATTGCGCATCATCAGAAAACCGGCGCGATCCGGTTTCATGGATGCGCCAATAACCGCAATCGAACGGGGACGTAATAACGCTTCCAACCCTCGCTGGCTCATACCGGTCTCCACAAATAAGTGACCCGATGATTTTAAACGCTTTCTTCCGCTTTTGCTGTGACGGTGGACGAATGATGCGGTTTCCCGGCCAGATAGCGCTCACGAAACAGCGTGAAATGATCGCCCAACGCTTGCGCTGCGGCGTTATCAGCGGCCAGATCGAGCAGGGCGATGGCTACTTCTGCCGTGCAGTATTGATCCTCGGCGTGCGCTTCCCGCAGGCGATAAGCCGAAACCCGCGACAGATCGACGGAGATAATCGGCAGGGCATCAAGATAGGGGCTTTTGCGGAACATCTTGCGCGCTTCGGTCCAGGTACCGTCGAGCATAATAAACAGCGGCGGTTTTCCTGCGGGCGGCGCGCTCAGCACTTGTCGCTCACTGCCAGCATAAGAAGCGGGAAACACCACCATCGGTTGATACGCGTCGCTGCTACATAAATCAATGAGCTCCTGCGGCGGTTCGGTGCGCGACCACTGAAACGCCAGCGTATCTGGCAGCACATCGGCAATTAAACGCCCGGTATTGCTCGGCTTCATCGGCTCGGTATCGAACATCACCAGGCAGAAGCGGCTGGCGGCAGCGGTTGGCTTTAAGGTATCGCACAGGCAGTTACGCAGCGGCAGCAGACAGCGCTGACAGCGACGGATGCGATTACCGCGCGCAAGAAAAGGGCGGGTCGAGCGGGCAAGGCGCTCAGCGCGGAGTTTGAGAACGGCGTTATCAGTCATGGCGGTCGCACAGGAAAAACGCCATTGTCGCAGAGGTAAAAACGGGGCACAAGATGCGCCCCGACAGGATCAAAGAGATTCGTTCAGCCAGCTGTCGAACGGGGCTTTCGGTACCGCGCCGCTCAGCATGTCCACCACTTCGCCATTTTTGAACAGCATGATGGTCGGAATGCTGCGAATGCGAAAACGCGCGCTCAGTTCGCGTTCTGCTTCGGTGTTCACTTTTACAAAGCGTACCTGGCCACTGCGCTCTTCCGCGACATCTTCAAAGATCGGCGCAAAGTTACGGCACGGGCCGCACCACGGCGCCCAGAAATCGACGACCACCGGCAGATCGTCTTTCAGGAGTTTATCGAGCGTTTCGCCGGTGGCGTTGATCACGTCGCCGTCGAACAGCTCATGCCCGCAACGCCCACATTTCGCTGCATCTTGCATGCGTTCTTGTGGGATACGGTTCAACGCCTGGCAGCTTGCACATACGGTATTCATAACTAACCTCAGGGAAGCGGTGGTACACAGCGGCATGATGCCGTTATGTTTCTACAATGTTACGTATTATTGATGTACAGGTTTTAAACAACAACGTGGTTTATTCAATGAGTACAATAGTCGCTGGCTTTTGAATGAATTAATGGCGAAGCGTCGGCACATCAGGTAATCTGCGCGCTTCGCGCAGCGCTGGTGGAGAAAAGCATGAACGATGAGTTAAAGAACAAGAGCGGCAAGGTCAAAGTGATGTATGTCCGCAGTGATGATGATTCCGATAAACGAGGTCACAACCCGCGTACCGGGAAAGGGCCTGCTCGTACCGGAAACGCTTCCCGCAATGACAGAAGTCGCCCGGGCCGTGACGACAAAGGTCGTTCTGCACGTGATGACAGAGGTGGTCGTCCGCAACGCGATGAGAGAAGTCGCGCACCGCGTGATGATTACAGCGCACGGGGTGATTCACCGTGGCGCACCGTGTCACGCGCACCTGGCGATGAAACGCCGGAGAAGCCGGACCACGGCGGTATTAGCGGTAAAAGCTATATCGATCCTGAAGTATTGCGCCGTCAGCGTGCAGAAGAGACGCGCGTGTATGGCGAAAACGCCTGCCAGGCGCTGTTCAGCAGCCGCCCGGATTGTATCGTGCGCGCCTGGTTTGTGCAGAGCGTCACGCCGCGCTTTAAAGAAGCGCTGCGCTGGATGGCGGCTAACCGCAAAGCGTACCACGTGGTCGATGAGCAGGAGCTGGCAAAAGCGTCCGGCACCGAGCACCACGGCGGCGTCTGCTTCCTGATCAAAAAACGCAACGGTTTGAGCGTTGAGAAGTGGGTGGCGAGCGCAGGTGAAGAAGATTGCGTACTGGCGCTGGAAGATGTGGGTAACCCGCACAACCTCGGCGCGATTATGCGTAGCTGTGCGCACTTTGGCGTAAAAGGCGTGGTGTTGCAGGACGCGGGCGTGATCGAATCCGGTGCTGCGGTACGTACGGCAGAGGGCGGGGCGGAACACGTTCAGGCGATCACCGGCGAAAGCTTTGTCGGCGCGCTGGAAGCATTCCGTCAGGCAGGTTACGCGCTGGTGACAACATCCAGCCATAACGGCACGCCGCTGTTCAAAGCCGAGCTGCCGAAGAAGATGGTGCTGGTGTTAGGCCAGGAGCGTGATGGTATTTCTGATGAAACTCTGTCGCGCGCCGATCTGAGCGTCTCTATCGAAGGCACCGGCAACGTTGAAAGCCTCAACGTTTCGGTCGCAACCGGTGTGTTGCTCGCCGAGTGGTGGCGTCAGAACAAGGCGTAAAGTATCAAGGTCGGGCGGCGCGAGCGTCTACCCGACCTTATCTGCTCCTCGATCTAAAATACCCGCACTATTTCGTAGGCCGGATAAGGCAACGCCGCCATCCGGCACATCATCCGCATACCCTATTCGCTTTCCGCCGGCAGTTCCGGCATCCAGTTAATCGGCTTTTCGCCATGCTGCTCCAGCCACTCATTCGCCAGCACAAAATGGTTACAGCCAAAAAAGCCGCGATGTGCCGAAAGCGGCGACGGATGCGGCGCGGTCAGCACATGATGGCGTTTCCTGTCGATAATCGCCCCCTTCTTCTGCGCATGCGACCCCCACAGCAAAAAGACCACGCCTTCACGGTGCTCATTAATCAGGCTGATAACTTTATCGGTAAAGGTTTCCCAACCAAGGCTGGCGTGCGAGTGCGCCTGCCCGGCGCGTACGGTAAGCACCGTATTAAGCAGCAGCACGCCCTGGCGCGCCCAGCTCTCCAGATAACCGTGATCAGGGCGGGTAAAGCCCGGCACGGTTTTCTCTAACTCTTTGTACATATTCAATAAAGAAGGGGGAACGGCGACGCCGGGCCGCACGGAAAAGGCCAGCCCGTGCGCCTGACCGGGGCCATGATAGGGATCCTGGCCGAGGATCACGACTTTCACATCGCCAAGCTCGGTAAAACGAAAGGCGTTAAAGACATCTTTCTGCGGCGGATAGATCGTCGCGCCGGACTGGCGTTCAGCGGCCACGGTATTAAGGGTGTTCACAAAGTAGGGCTGCTGTTTCTCTTCTGCCAGTACGTCATGCCATGTCAATGAAGTCGTCATCCCGATCTCCTGCAAAGTTGGTTTGCCGTAGCTTAACTGCTTCTTTCTCCATAACAAAATTAGCCGCGCCCGGGAGCGCATACACACTAAAAAATAGTTGAAAATTTACGTAAATTTTTAGTGCGTCCGCGCGGCATAAATTGATATAAAACAAGAACAAACCCTAATAGCCATTTTTGCTGCATGGTTTTTATTGACTAAAATCAAAGAATGGCCCGGTGCGGGCTGGTATATAAACAGCCAGACAACAATGGTTTTACCAATTGGCCGGCCTGCGTTCGGTCAATCACCTAATCTGCCTAGGGAGGCTATACATGATTACAGGTATCCAGATTACAAAAGCGGCTAATGACGATCTGTTGAACTCATTTTGGCTGCTTGATAGCGAAAAGGGCGAAGCACGCTGCGTCTGCGCTAAAGCGGGTTTTGCTGAAGATGATGTTGTTGCGGTAAGTAAACTCGGCGATATCGAATACCGCGAAATTCCGATGGAAGTGCAGCCGGAAGTCCGCGTTGAAGGGGGCCAGCATCTGAACGTGAACGTGCTGCGTCGTGAAACGCTGATGGACGCCGTTGAGCATCCGGAAAAATACCCGCAGCTGACGATTCGTGTTTCCGGTTACGCTGTGCGTTTCAACTCGCTGACACCGGAACAGCAGCGCGACGTTATCGCTCGTACCTTCACTGAAAGCCTGTAATCGCAGGCAGCAATAAAAAACGCCGGGTCTCCCCGGCGTTTTTTTACTCTTCGCTCTTCTGCTGTTCGCTGCCCGCCGTACTTGGCTTGCGGCGCTTACCAATATTCTTGGTATCGCGATGGCGCTGCTTAACGCGCGGCTTATCTTTATCTTTCTCTTTTTTCTTCTCTTCGCGCTTCGCTAAGGCTTTTTTCGACGGCTTACCGTTCAGCTTTTCACTTGGCGGACGGCTTGTCGGGCGCAGCTCATCAATGACGCGCGCTTTCAGCGGCTCTTCAACGTAACGGCCCACTTTGCCCAGCAGCAGGTGGTCGTGCGCTTCAACCAGTGAAATGGCGATGCCTTTGCGCCCGGCGCGGCCGGTACGGCCGATACGGTGCAGGTAAGTATCACCGCTGCGCGGCATATCGAAGTTAATCACGTGGCTGACATCGGGAATATCAATCCCGCGCGCGGCAACGTCGGTTGCGACCAGAACATTGACACGGCCTTCGGTCAGGCGCTTGATCGCTTCGTTACGCTTGATCTGTACCATCTCGCCTTCGAGATAGCAGTTGTTAATGCCCGCTTCGCGCAGCCAGGTTGCCAGCTCATGCACACGCTCACGCTTGCGTACAAAGACGATGGTACGGGTGGCATCCGGCTGTTTCAGCAGGTGCACCAGCAGCGCGGTTTTGTGCTGCACATCATCGGCACGGTAGTACCACTGATGAATTTTTTTACGCTCGCGGGTCGATGGTGTGGCTGAGACCTCAACCGGCTCTTCCAGCAGGCGCTCGGCAAAATCTTTGATCGCGTCGCCTTCCAGCGTGGCGGAGAAGAGCATCGTCTGCTTGCGCCAGCGCGTTTCAGCCGCAATGGTCTCGATATCCTGCGCGAAGCCCATATCCAGCATGCGGTCCGCTTCGTCAAGGATCAGCGTCTCGACCGCGCGGCAGTCGAAGTTCTCTTCTTTTATATACTGCAACAGGCGGCCGGTTGTCGCGACCACGATATCCTGGTTTTCGCTGAACACTTCGGCGTGGTTCATATACGCCACACCGCCGGTAATGGTGGCGATATCAAGATGAGTGTTAGCCGCCAGTTCACGCGCGTGGTCGGCAACCTGCATCGCCAGCTCACGGGTTGGCGTCAGGATCAGGATACGCGGCGGGCCGGATTTCTTACGCGGAAAGTCCAGAAGGTGTTGCAACGCCGGCAGCAAAAAGGCTGCGGTTTTACCTGTCCCGGTGGGCGCAGAACCGAGGACATCACGCCCTTCAAGCGCAGGCGGAATAACAGCGGCCTGGATAGCGGTTGGGCGTGTAAAGCCTTTATTCTGGAGCGCGTCCAGAAGGCTGTCGTCAAGTTCGAGTTCGGAAAAAGTCGTTACAGTCATGTTCTACCTCTGTGTGGGGCGCTGATTATAGACGTTACGGCTGCAATCTTCATCTGTTGTCTGCTTATCGCTTTTCTGACGCTACGCTTTCCCCTATGCTACAGCGGTTTTCCGTTTTGAGGTTGTAAAGATGTCCCAGCCAAAGGCTCAGCTTCGCCGCGATGGCTTCACGTTTAAATCTTTTTTCGTCGCGCATGACCGCTGTGCCATGAAAGTCGGTACCGATGGTGTGATGTTAGGCGCCTGGGCACCGGTCTCCCGCGCCCGTCATATTCTTGATATTGGTAGTGGCAGCGGTTTACTGGCGCTGATGCTGGCGCAGCGTACCGCAGCCGATGTCACCGTCGATGCGGTTGAGCTTGATGAGCAGGCGGCAGGGCAGGCGCAGGAGAACGTGCAGGCTTCTATGTGGGCCGATCGCATTCGCGTCCATTGCGCCGATATTCTCGCCTGGAGCCAGCAGAACACCGCGCGTTTTGATCTTATCGTCAGCAATCCGCCCTATTTTGAAGAGGGTGTTAAGTGCGCCACGCCTGAGCGCGACCGCGCGCGTTACACCACCACCCTCGATCACCAGACGCTGCTGGAGATCGCCGCGACGCTTATCACCGAAGAGGGTTTTTTCTGCGTGGTGCTGCCGGTGGAGACCTGTGAAGGCTTTAGCGAGAAAGCGCGACAGCTCGGCTGGCATTTGCGTCTGCGTACCGATGTTGCGGAAACGGAAGGGCGCTTACCGCACCGCGTGCTGCTGGCCTTCTCGCCGCGACAGGGCGAACTCTTTGCCGACAGGCTGGTGATCCGCGGCGCGGATCAGCGCTATTCAGAAAGCTATAGTGCACTGACCCAGGCCTTCTATCTTTTTATGTAACTTTGCGGTGAGAGCACCGTCGGCCCCGATTCCGGCAACTGATGCGGGTAATCGAGCGTGTAGTGCAGGCCGCGGCTCTCTTTGCGCATCATTGCGCAGCGCACAATCAGCTCCGCCACCTGTACCAGGTTGCGCACTTCAAGCAGGTTATTCGACACGCGGAAGTGCGCGTAATACTCGTCGATCTCCTGCTGTAGCAAATTAATGCGTCGCAACGCCCGCTCAAGGCGTTTAGTGGTCCGCACAATCCCGACGTAATCCCACATAAATAGCCGCAGCTCATGCCAGTTATGTTGCAGGATCACCCGCTCATCGGCATCGTCGACGCGGCTCTCATCCCACGCCGGTAACGCAGGCACGCTTTCGACGTCCGGCATACGGTGCGCAATATCTTCAGCGGCCGACCAGCCATAGACCAGACACTCCAGCAATGAATTCGAGGCCATGCGATTAGCGCCATGCAGCCCGCTGTAGCTCACTTCGCCGACCGCATAGAGACCATCAACATCGGTACGGCCGCAATCGTCAATCATCACCCCGCCACAGGTGTAGTGTGCCGCTGGCACAATCGGCACCGGCTCTTTGGTCAGATCGATGCCGAGGCCAAGCAGTTTCTCGTAAATCATCGGAAAGTGATGGCGCACAAACTCAGGCGGTTTGTGGCTGATATCCAGGTACATGCATTCTACGCCGAGACGTTTCATTTCATGGTCGATGGCGCGCGCCACCACATCGCGCGGAGCAAGCTCGCCGCGCGGGTCGAAGTCGGGCATAAAGCGCGTGCCGTCCGGGCGTTTCAGGTGTGCGCCTTCGCCGCGAAGCGCTTCCGTCAGCAGGAAATTGCGCGCCTGCGGGTGAAACAGCGCGGTGGGGTGAAACTGATTAAACTCCAGATTCGCTACCCGGCAACCCGCCCGCCAGGCCATGGCAATACCGTCGCCGGAAGCGATATCAGGATTGGTGGTGTACTGATAAACCTTCGATGCGCCGCCGGTGGCCAGCACCACCGCTTTTGCGCGACAGGTCTCAACCTGCTCTTTATTGCGATTCCACAACCATGCACCCACCACCCGGCGTGTACCGGGCAGGCCAATTTTGTCAGAGATAATCAGGTCAACCGCATTGGTGCGCTCGAGCAGGCGAATATTCGGATGACTCATCGCCTGGCTCACCAGCGTGTTCTCCACCGCTTTGCCGGTGGCATCAGCAGCATGAAGAATCCGGCGATGGCTGTGTCCGCCTTCGCGGGTGAGGTGATAGCTGGCATCGCCGCTTTCACTCAGCTCCGTATCAAACATCACGCCCTGGTCGATAAGCCACTGTACGCAGTGACGCGCATGGCTGGCGACAAACTCCGCCGCGTGGCGATCGACAATACCGGCACCGGCAATCAGGGTATCTTCGACATGGGAGGCGATGCTGTCAGTTTTATCAAACACCGCCGCAATACCGCCTTGCGCGTAGAGTGTTGACCCTTCGCTGACCGGCCCTTTGCTTAAAACGATAACGGAGTGCTGAGCCGCCAGACGTAACGCAACGGAAAGGCCCGCCGCACCGCTACCAATAACCAGCACATCACAGGATAGTTCAGGAGTTGTTTGCATAGTGTGTTTAATTTACTAAACAAGTGTTGCCCGAGAATAGCACCACCCGCGCAGCAAATGCACATTTTTTTGTTTTGTGTATTAAGCACTAAACATGAAGGGTGCTGGTGGCTGAAGAGAGAGGATAAAAACTAAGGAAAGGCTGTTTGTTTACTAAGGCGTATTAAGGATGAAAAAAAAGCATTAGTGCGGTAATCTCTGGCGATCTTAAGGTCTTTTCTTTGAGAACAGGGTGCATGTGGTCGGCAGACTTATAATGAGTGATAACGAAAGTTCTGCGTAACCCTGCACAAAAACAAAGGCGTGACGGAACTTTCTTACTGGTCTGCTCTCTAATTGGCTGCTTGCTCATAATGCAGTTTTGGAGTGGCGTTCTGGCTACGCGTGGAAATGGGTTTTGGGGAGACTTTACCTCGGATGAGCGAGCAGTTAACGGATCAGATTCTTGTTGAAAGGGTCCAGAAGGGAGATCAGAAAGCCTTTAACTTACTGGTGGTGCGCTACCAGCATAAAGTGGCTAGCCTGGTCTCTCGTTATGTCCCTTCAGGCGATGTGCCTGACGTAACACAAGAGTCCTTTATTAAAGCCTATCGCGCGCTTGATTCTTTCAGGGGTGATAGCGCTTTTTATACCTGGCTCTACCGTATTGCTGTGAATACAGCGAAAAATTACCTGGTTGCTCAGGGGCGCAGGCCGCCATCCAGCGATGTGGATGCGAATGAAGCGGAAAACTTCGAAAGCGGCGGTGCGCTGAAAGAAATTTCGAACCCTGAGAACTTAATGTTGTCAGAAGAACTGCGACAAATCGTTTTCCGCACTATTGAGTCTCTCCCGGAAGATTTACGTATGGCAATTACGTTACGGGAGCTGGATGGCCTAAGCTATGAAGAGATAGCGGTCATCATGGATTGCCCGGTGGGTACAGTTCGTTCTCGTATCTTCCGTGCGCGGGAAGCCATTGATAATAAAGTTCAACCGCTTATCAGGCGTTGACGATAGCGGGATACTGGAAAAGGTATTAGGCATGCAGAAAGAAAAACTTTCCGCTTTAATGGATGGTGAGACCCTGGATAACGAACTGCTCAGTGAGCTGTCCCGTGATCCAGAAATGCAGCGAACCTGGGCGAGTTACCACCTCATCCGTGATTCAATGCGTGGTGATACTGCCGACCTGCTGCATTTCGATATCTCCGATCGGGTGATGGCAGCGATTGAGAGTGACGCCGTGCAGCCTGCGACGCCGCTTATCCCTGAAGCGCAGCCGGCACCGCAGCAATGGCAGAAGATGCCGTTCTGGCACAAAGTGCGTCCGTGGGCGAGCCAGCTCACCCAAATGGGCGTTGCGGCATGCGTATCGTTAGCTGTCATTGTTGGCGTTCAGCACTATAATGGCCAGGCTGAATCCACCCAGCAGCCCGAAGCGCCAGTGTTTAACACACTGCCGATGATGGGCAAAGCCAGCCCGGTAAGCCTGGGTGTTCCGGCTGATGCGACGGCAAGCGCCGGTCAGCAGCAGCAGGTTCAGGAACAGCGTCGCCGCATCAACGCGATGCTGCAGGATTACGAACTGCAACGCCGTCTGCACGCTGAGCAGCTTCAGTTTGAACAGGCGCAAACTCAGCAGGCCGCTGTCCAGGTGCCAGGAAATCAAACCTTAGGAACGCAATCGCAGTAATGAAGCAACTTTGGTGTGCCCTCTCTTTTGTGGCTGCTGGTCTACTTTGCTCAACTAACGCCTCGGCTGATGTTTCATCCGGGGCGTTGTTACAGCAGATGAATGTAGCGAGCCAGTCCCTCAATTACGAACTCTCCTTTATCAGCATCAACAAACAGGGTGTCGAATCGCTGCGCTATCGTCATGCGCGCCTCGACAACCAGGCGCTTGCGCAGCTGTTGCAGATGGATGGCCCGCGCCGTGAAGTGGTGCAGCGCGGCAATGAGATCAGCTACTTCGAACCGGGCCTTGAGCCCTTCACGCTCAACGGTAACTACATCGTCGATTCGCTGCCGTCGCTGGTCTATACCGATTTTAAACGTCTCTCGCCGTACTACGACTTTATCTCCGTCGGGCGCACGCGCATTGCCGACAGGCTGTGTGAAGTGATCCGCGTCGTGGCGCGCGACGGTACGCGCTACAGCTACATTGTGTGGATGGATGAAGAGAGCCGGCTGCCGATGCGCGTCGATCTGCTCGATCGCGATGGCGAAACCCTTGAACAGTTCCGCGTGATTGCGTTCAACGTCAATGGTCAGGTGAGCGACAGCATGCAAACGCTGGCGAAAGCGAGCCTGCCGCCGTTGCTCTCGGTGCCGACGGGCGACAAAGTGAACTTTAACTGGGTGCCGTCATGGCTGCCGCAGGGCTTCACCGAAGTGGCCAGCAGCCGCCGTCAGCTGCCGACCGTCGATGTACCCGTCGAATCACGCCTCTACTCCGATGGATTGTTCAGCTTCTCGGTTAACATCAACCGTGCGAACCAGAACAGCAGCGACCAGATGCTACGCACCGGTCGACGCACCGTCAGCACTACCGTGCGCGACAACGCCGAAATTACCATCGTGGGCGAGCTGCCGCCGCAAACGGCAAAACGCATTGCGGATAACGTCAAATTCAGGGCTGCACAATGATTAAAGAGTGGGCAACCGTCGTCTCCTGGCAGCATGGCCAGGCGCTGGTCGAATGTGACGTGAAAGCCTCCTGCAGCAGTTGCGCCTCGCGCGCAGGCTGCGGCAGCCGCGTACTCAACAAGCTTGGCCCGCAAACTACGCACACCATCGCTGTACCCTGCGCTGAGCCGCTGGAGCCGGGGCAGAAAGTGGAACTGGGCATTGCGGAGAGCAGCCTGCTTGGCTCCGCGGTGCTGGTCTATATGACGCCGCTGCTTGGCCTGTTTGTAATGGGCGCGCTGTTCCAGACGCTGTTCGGTAACGATATGGCGGCGTTTAGCGGCGCAGTGCTGGGCGGAATCGGCGGTTTTCTGCTGGCGCGCGGTCTCTCGCCGAAGCTTGCCACCCGTAGCGAATGGCAGCCAATAATCCTTAGCGTCGGCCTGCCGCCGAACCTTATTCGCGTCGATGACGCATCCGCCGAAAGCCGTCCCTGATCCTGCCTGTTACCGCTTACAAAGTGTGGGCGGTTTGAGCATTTCCCCGCGTTGTGGTTGTAGTGTAGAATGCGGCGTTTCAGTACATTGACGTCAGGCGCGAACAGGCCTCTTAGTTACTCGTAAGGCATAAAATCTCACTCTATGAAGAATATTCGTAACTTTTCGATCATCGCTCACATCGACCACGGTAAATCGACGCTGTCTGACCGTATTATTCAGATTTGCGGTGGTCTCTCCGATCGCGAAATGGCAGCCCAGGTGCTGGACTCCATGGATCTCGAGCGCGAACGCGGCATTACTATCAAAGCCCAGAGCGTGACGCTGGATTACAAAGCCACCGATGGCGAAACCTATCAGCTGAACTTTATCGACACCCCGGGCCACGTTGACTTCTCCTACGAAGTTTCCCGCTCGCTGGCCGCCTGTGAAGGTGCGCTGCTGGTGGTTGATGCAGGCCAGGGCGTGGAAGCACAGACGCTGGCGAACTGCTACACCGCGATGGAGATGGATCTGGAAGTGGTGCCGGTCTTGAACAAAATCGACCTGCCGGCGGCCGATCCTGAGCGCGTAGCGGAAGAGATTGAAGATATCGTCGGCATCGACGCTACCGATGCGGTGCGCTGCTCGGCGAAAACCGGCGTTGGCGTACCGGATGTTCTTGAGCGCCTGGTGCGCGACATTCCGCCGCCGGAAGGCGATCCTGATGCCCCGCTGCAGGCGCTGATCATCGACTCCTGGTTCGATAACTACCTCGGCGTTGTCTCGCTGGTGCGTATCAAAAACGGCACCATGCGCAAAGGCGACAAAATCAAAGTGATGAGCACTGGCCAGGTTTATAACGCTGACCGTCTCGGGATCTTCACGCCGAAGCAGATCGACCGCACCGAACTGAAGTGCGGCGAAGTGGGCTGGTTAGTCTGCGCCATCAAAGACATTCTCGGCGCACCGGTAGGGGATACCCTGACCGCTGCCCGTAACCCGGCAGACAAAGCGCTGCCCGGCTTCAAAAAGGTGAAACCGCAGGTTTATGCCGGTCTCTTCCCGGTCAGCTCCGACGATTACGAGAACTTCCGTGACGCCCTCGGCAAGCTGAGCCTTAACGATGCCTCCCTGTTCTACGAACCGGAAAGCTCCACCGCGCTCGGCTTCGGTTTCCGCTGCGGCTTCCTCGGCCTGCTGCATATGGAGATCATCCAGGAGCGTCTGGAGCGTGAATACGATCTCGACCTCATCACCACGGCACCAACCGTAGTGTATGAAGTGCAGACCACCAACAAAGAGGTGATCTACGTCGACAGCCCTTCCAAGCTGCCGCCGCTGAATAACATCGAAGAGCTGCGCGAGCCGATCGCCGAGTGTCATATGCTGCTGCCGCAGGAGTTCCTCGGTAACGTCATCACCCTCTGCATCGAAAAACGTGGCGTGCAGACCAACATGGTTTACCACGGTAAACAGGTGGCGCTGACCTACGAAATCCCGATGGCAGAAGTGGTGCTCGACTTCTTCGACCGCCTGAAGTCCACCTCGCGCGGCTACGCCTCGCTGGATTACAACTTCAAACGCTTCCAGGCCTCCAACATGGTGCGCGTTGACGTGCTGATCAACGGCGATCGCGTCGATGCGCTGGCGCTGATCACCCACAACGATAACGCGCCGTATCGCGGTCGTGAGCTGGTTGAGAAGATGAAAGAGCTGATTCCGCGCCAGCAGTTTGATATCGCGATTCAGGCGGCGATTGGCAACCACATCATTGCCCGCTCAACCGTGAAACAGCTGCGTAAAAACGTTCTGGCGAAGTGCTACGGCGGTGACGTCAGCCGTAAGAAGAAGCTGTTGCAGAAACAGAAAGACGGTAAGAAACGCATGAAGCAGGTTGGTAACGTTGAGCTGCCGCAGGAAGCGTTCCTCGCCATTCTCCATGTTGGCAAAGAGAGCAAATAACCTAAAGGAGTTGGCATGGCGAATATGTTTGCCCTGATCCTCGTGATCGCGACGCTGGTGACGGGTTTTTTATGGTGCCTGGATAAATTTATTTTTGCACCGAAACGCCGGGAGCGTCAGGCCGCTGCGCAGGCAGCGACGGGCGATGCGCTTGATGCGAAGACGCTGAAAAAAGTTGGCCCGAAACCGGGCTGGCTGGAGACGGGCGCCTCGGTTTTCCCGGTGCTGGCGATCGTGCTGGTGGTGCGTTCATTTATCTATGAACCCTTCCAGATCCCGTCAGGCTCGATGATGCCAACGCTTCTGATCGGCGATTTTATTCTGGTGGAGAAGTTTGCCTACGGCATTAAAGATCCTATCTACCAGAAAACGCTGATCGAAACCGGTCATCCGAAACGTGGCGACATCGCGGTGTTTAAGTATCCGGACGATCCGCGCCTCGATTACATCAAGCGCGTAGTCGGCCTGCCGGGCGATAAAGTGAGCTACGATCCGGTGACGAAACAGGTTACCGTGCAGCCAAATTGCAGTTCCGGCCAGGCGTGCGGTAACGCGCTGCCTGTCACCTACAGCAATGTGGAAGAGAGCGATTTTGTGCAGACCTTTGGCCGTCGTAACGGCGGCGAAGCGAGCAGCGGCTTCTTCCAGATGGCGAAAGGGCAGAGCATGGCAGACGGCGTGCGTCTCACCGAGCGTAAAGAGACGCTGGGCGACGTCACGCACCGTATTCTCAACGTGCCTATCGCGCAGGATCAGCTCGGTATTTACTACCGTCAGCAGAACCAGCCGCTGGCCACCTGGATTGTGCCGCCGGGTCACTACTTCATGATGGGTGACAACCGCGATAACAGCGCAGACAGCCGCTACTGGGGCTTTGTGCCGGAAGCGAATCTGGTTGGACGTGCGACGGCAATCTGGATGAGTTTCGAAAAACAGGAAGGTGAATGGCCGACAGGCGTGCGCCTGAATCGTATCGGCGGAATTCATTGATTCAGCGGGGCGTAATTATTCTTGTTGCGCCCCGAATTATTTCCAGGATTATTCCCTTCTTACTAACGACATCCCTCCTCGTTGCGTATAGAATATTCCCCCGAAGTTTAAGGCTGGCCCTTCGGGTGCCACAGCACACGAAACCGCGTTGGTTCTTCAGGTCGGTTTCGTGTGCTGCATTGTTGACGCATTTATTTATTGGTAACGCATGAACCCCATCGTAATTAATCGGCTTCAGCGGAAGCTGGGCTACACTTTTCAACATCACGATCTGTTGCAGCAGGCTTTAACTCACCGCAGCGCCAGTAGCAAACATAACGAGCGTCTCGAATTTCTCGGCGACTCGATTTTAAGTTTTGTGATCGCCAATGCCCTCTATCACCGTTTTCCACGCGTGGATGAAGGGGATATGAGCCGCATGCGCGCCACGCTGGTACGCGGCAATACGCTGGCAGAAATCGCCCGCGAATTTGAGTTGGGCGAGTGCCTGCGCCTTGGGCCGGGTGAGTTGAAAAGCGGCGGCTTTCGCCGTGAATCGATTTTAGCGGATACCGTTGAGGCATTGATCGGCGGGGTATTCCTGGATAGCGACATCCAGACCGTTGAGCGATTGATCCTCAGCTGGTATCAGACGCGCCTCGACGAAATCAGTCCTGGCGATAAACAAAAAGATCCGAAAACGCGCCTGCAGGAGTTCTTGCAGGGTCGCCATCTGCCGCTGCCCTCCTATCTGGTGGTGCAGGTGCGGGGCGAAGCGCACGATCAGGAATTTACTATCCACTGCCAGGTCAGCGGCCTGAGCGAACCGGTGGTCGGCACGGGTTCCAGCCGTCGTAAGGCGGAGCAGGCTGCCGCCGAACAGGCGCTGAAAAAACTGGAGTTGGAATGAGCACTGAAACTGAAAACACCTATTGCGGATTTATCGCCATCGTTGGGCGTCCCAACGTCGGCAAATCCACACTGCTGAACAAGCTGCTCGGGCAGAAGATCTCGATCACCTCCCGTAAAGCGCAAACCACGCGCCACCGTATCGTCGGCATCCATACCGAAGGGGCTTATCAGGCGGTCTACGTCGATACCCCGGGTCTGCATATGGAAGAGAAGCGCGCGATCAACCGCCTGATGAACAAAGCGGCCAGTAGCTCTATCGGCGACGTTGAGCTGGTGATCTTCGTGGTTGAAGGCACTCGCTGGACGGCGGATGACGAAATGGTGCTGAACAAGCTGCGTGACGCCCGTGCACCGGTGATCCTTGCGGTGAACAAAGTGGACAACGTGCAGGAGAAAGCCGATCTGCTGCCGCACCTGCAATTCCTCGCAAGCCAGATGAACTTCCTCGACATCGTGCCGCTCTCTGCAGAAACCGGCATGAACGTTGATACCATCGCCAGCGTCGTGCGCAAACATCTGCCGGAAGCGATTCACCACTTCCCGGAAGATTACGTCACCGACCGCTCACAGCGTTTTATGGCTTCTGAAATCATCCGTGAAAAGCTGATGCGTTTCCTTGGCGCAGAGCTGCCGTACTCCGTCACCGTGGAAATCGAGCGCTTTGTTACCAACGAGCGCGGCGGGTATGACATCAACGGCCTGATCCTCGTTGAGCGCGAAGGGCAGAAGAAGATGGTGATTGGCAACAAAGGCGCCAAAATCAAAACCATCGGCATCGAAGCCCGTAAAGATATGGAAGAGATGTTCGAAGCCAAAGTTCACCTTGAACTGTGGGTCAAAGTGAAATCAGGCTGGGCCGATGACGAGCGCGCGCTGCGCAGTCTCGGTTATGTCGACGATCTCTGAGTAACACCGGATGGAGGGATGGCAGCGTGCCTTCGTTCTTCATAGCCGTCCCTGG
This sequence comes from Kosakonia sp. Marseille-Q7440, assembly GCF_965119485.1. Lineage (NCBI taxonomy): Bacteria > Pseudomonadati > Pseudomonadota > Gammaproteobacteria > Enterobacterales > Enterobacteriaceae > Kosakonia > Kosakonia sp. Marseille-Q7440. The sequence goes on from NZ_CBCPLT010000002.1 coordinate 1,320,930, forward strand.
AGCGAAACCAGCTTAATGCTGGACGTCTTCACGGAAGAGTCCGGTCGTGTGCGCCTGGTTGCCAAAGGCGCACGCTCCAAACGTTCCAACCTTAAAGGCGCTTTGCAGCCCTTTACCCCTCTGCTGGTGCGCTTTGGCGGGCGCGGTGAAGTCAAAACCCTGCGCAGTGCTGAAGCGGTCTCGCTGGCGCTGCCCTTAAGCGGCATTACCCTCTACAGCGGTCTCTACGTCAACGAACTCATCTCCCGCGTGCTGGAGCATGAGACGCGCTTCTCCGAACTCTTTTTTGATTATCTGCACTGTATTCAGGCGCTGGCTGGCGTCAGTGGCTCGCCGGAGCCGGTGCTGCGCCGTTTTGAACTGGCGCTGCTCGGCCATCTCGGTTACGGCGTCGATTTTCTGCACTGTGCAGGGAGCGGCGAGGCGGTGGAAGATGGCATGACCTATCGCTACCGCGAAGAGAAGGGCTTTATCGCCAGCGTCGTGGTCGACAACACCACCTTCACCGGGCGACACTTACGCGCGCTCTCCGAGCGGGAGTTTCCGGACAGCGACACGCTGCGCGCCGCAAAGCGCTTTACCCGCATCGCCCTGAAGCCGTATCTTGGAGGCAAGCCGCTCAAAAGCCGGGAGTTATTCCGGCAGTTTGTGCCTAAGCGCTAGCGGCAGGATCACAGACCAGGCGGGGCGAAGACCGCGCCGGAAATTTTGCGAAACTGAGGATTGTCATGGCTGAATTACTGTTGGGCGTAAACATCGATCACATTGCCACTCTGCGCAACGCGCGCGGCACCGCTTACCCGGATCCGGTGCAGGCGGCGTTTATCGCCGAGCAGGCGGGTGCCGATGGGATTACCGTCCATCTGCGTGAAGATCGTCGCCATATTACCGACAGAGATGTGCGTATCCTGCGCCAGACGCTGCACACGCGCATGAACCTTGAAATGGCTGTTACCGACGAGATGCTGGCGATTGCCTGCGAAACGAAGCCGCACTTCTGCTGCCTGGTGCCGGAAAAGCGCCAGGAAGTGACTACCGAAGGCGGGCTGGACGTGGCCGGTCAGCGCGACAAAATGCGCGATGCCTGCCAGCGCCTGGCACAAGCGGGTATTCTGGTGTCGCTGTTTATTGATGCCGATAACGCGCAGATCAAAGCCGCGGCGGAAGTGGGCGCGCCCTATATCGAAATCCACACCGGCTGTTACGCCGATGCTGAAAACGAGGCCGCGCAGGCGAAAGAGCTGGAGCGCATCGCCAACGCCGCGACCTATGCCGCCAGCCTGGGGCTGAAAGTGAATGCCGGTCACGGTCTGACTTACCACAACGTTAAAGCGATCGCCGCGCTGCCAGAGATGCATGAGCTGAATATTGGACACGCAATTATTGGCCGTGCGGTAATGAGTGGCCTGAAAGAGGCGGTGGCAGAGATGAAACGTTTGATGCTGGAAGCGCGCGCATAATGGCTATCTTAGGACTGGGCACCGATATCGTTGAGATCGCACGCATTGAAGCGGTGGTCGCCCGCAGCGGCGATCGGCTGGCGAAGCGCGTACTCAGCCCTAAGGAATGGGCGCTCTACGAGGCGCACCAGCAGCCGGTGCGCTTTCTCGCCAAACGCTTTGCAGTGAAAGAGGCGGCGGCAAAAGCGCTCGGCACCGGCATTCGCAACGGGCTGGCGTTCAATCAGTTCGAAGTGTTTAACGATGAGCTTGGGAAACCGAGCCTGCGCCTGTGGGGCGAAGCCGAAAGGCTGGCTGAGCGGATGGGCGTGCGGTCAATGCACGTCACGCTGGCAGATGAGCGCCACTACGCTTGTGCAACGGTGATTATCGAGAGTTAGATTTTGTCCGAGTGGTGCAGCAGCACAAATTTATCCCACAGCTGCTCTTCACTCTCTTGATGTGCCGGATCTTTCAGGATGGTATTGGGGATCGGGCACACTTTCTGGCAGGTTGGCGTTTCGTAATGACCCACGCACTCGGTGCAGCGGTCGCTGTTAATCTCATAAATGCTCTCGCCGAGCGAAATCGCCTCATTCGGGCACTCCGGCTCGCACATATCGCAGTTGATGCATTTTTTGGTAATTAACAGCGCCATCAGGAAAATCTCAGAAACAACACAAACAGGGCGGGCATTATACGATGATTGCCTGCTCAAACCAGTTTTTTTACCAGCTCCTCGCTGTGGCGAATACGCTCCGGCGCATGCTCCAGATCCTGCTGAACCAGCGCCATAAAGAGCAGATCCGTCAGCATCATCTGGGCGCTGGTGGAGGAGATGGCCGCGCTGCGCGTCGCCTGCTCTTCCGCAATGGTATAGAGCGAGTGGGTAGCGCGCTGCTGCAACGCATTGGGGGTAAAACCGGTGATCGCGAGGATCTTTGCGCCGACACGTAACGCTTCGTCAGCCGCCAGATTGATCTCACGCCGTTCGCCAGAGTAGGAGACCGGCAGCAGCAGATCGCCCGGCTCCAGCGCCTGCACCGCCGCCAGCAGCGCGTGCATATCCTGTTCGACAATGGCGTTCAGGCCAATCTTCATCAGCTTCCAGCCAAAATTGCGCGCCACCAGGCCTGATGCGCCAATACCGGTCAGCACGATGCGCCGCGATTCACGCAGCAGGCGCACGCTCTCCAGCAGCTTCTCTTCGCTGTTCACATCCAGCGAGGCGTGCATCGCGCTCTGATACTCTTTAATCAGCTTCTCGCCGACCACGCGCAGGGCGTCATCGCCGCGAATTTTATTATGCACCGGTACGGAGTAGGGGTTGGGGTTGCTGGCCAGCGCTTCGCTGATCGCCAGCTTCATTGCCGGGAAGCCTTTGAACTCCATCTTCTGCGCGAATTTCACGACGCTCGACTGGCTGACACCCGCTTCCGCCGCCAGCTGTTGCGAGCTTAAATGGCGGGCGCGGTCAGGGTTTTCGAGCAGAAATTCCGCCAGCTTTTTATCACTCTGCGCAAGGCCGGGATAGCGCTGGCGAATGCGGATCAAACAGTTCATACGATCTCCGGGGTGTTCACGTAATTCACTGCCTGGTGCATTACGCGGATGAATTAACTATTCCATCCATGGGCGGTGATTATGAATTAAAAATTCTGGCAGCACAAAGTTTCTCCGCGTGGCGTTTGATAGCGATCAACTGGAGAGGCCAGAGCCACTCGCTTTCACCTGTGGCGCGCTCTCGAGACAGCGGATTGCGGGTACCAGACCCGCGCCGATACAGGCGAGGATCACCACCAGCGCTGAGGTGGTTAACACCGTTTCGCTGCCAAAACGCATCGCCAGCGGCCCGGCCGCCAGTTCGCCCACCGGAATAGCGATAAACGATCCCATCGCGTCCCAGGCGTAGACCCGCGCCAGCTTCTCCGCCGGAATGTGCGTTTGCAGCGACTGCGCCCACGCCACGCCGAAAAGGCCGAAGACAATGCCGGCGCAAAAGAATGCCGCCATCAGCCAGTGTGCCGGAGCCGCCTGGCCGAGCAGCCAGGTAGGTACGGCGCAGAACGCCATCAGCACCACGCCAATAAAGAGATCGCGCTTAGGCCGCCAGCGCAGCGCAAGGAACGAGCCGACAATCAGGCCCACGCTCTGTGCGGCGATAATCAGCCCCCACTGGGTTCGGCCGAAAGCGCTGTCGGCAATCACCGGGCCGAGCACCATCACGATCCCACTGAAGGCGGCGTTAATCAGGGTGAACTGCACCACCACCGACCAGACCCAGGGACGGCTGGCGAACTCTTTCCAGCCGTCGCGCAGATCCTGCAGGATATTGCTGGTCGCCTCTGCGGCTTTGATAGTACCGACACGAATGGCGTAATAGAGCGGTGCCGAGGCGGCAAAGCCGAGCGCATCAATGGCCAGCCCCCAGCCGGGGCCGACCGCGCTGGTCAGGATACCGCCGAGCGAGGCGCCGATGACCGTCCCGCTGTAAATCCCGAGTTGTAGCAGCGCGTTCGCTTCGCGGCGCAGGTGAACAGGCACGGTTTGCGGCACCAGCGCCGAGGAGGCGGGAAGGGCAATGCCCGCCGCCGCGCCATTAAGCGTGCCAAGCAGGGCAAGCAACATGACGCTGGCCGAGCCATCAAGCACCAGCCAGGCGACCGCACCCTGCGAAAGAGCAGCGACAAGAGAAGAGAGCACCATCACGCGGCTACGGGAGTAGCGATCCGCCAGCACGCCGCCAATCAATAAAAACGCGACGTTAAACAGCGAGCGTGCCGCCACCACCAGGCCAAGATCGGCCGCCGAACCACCAATATCGAGCACTGCGAAAGCCAGCGCGATCGGCGCGATGCCGTTGCCCAGCACGGTAAGAAGTCGGGCAGAAAAGAGGTAGCGAAAGGCAGAGATCTGCAAGGCGCGTCGCGGCGTTGTGCGGGGGGCTGGAGTCATTGTCACCTGTATTAAGTAGGGGAGAAAACGCGTGGCACGTATTATTGCAGGTATTGATAACAGGCTGTTACCGGAAAAGTGAGGATCTATCTGTTAGGCTAGTTGTAGTGTAATCGCCAAACGGAGCTTCCCGGCGATGGAGCGTTAACCCACAGAGGAATATCTTTTGGCTACCAGTGAACGCCGCGTTGTATTTTTTGACCTTGATGGAACATTACATCAGCAGGATATGTTCGGCACCTTTTTGCGTTATTTGCTGCGACATCATCCACTCAATGCGCTGCTTGTGCTGCCGCTGTTACCGGTGATTGGTGCCGGGCTGCTGATAAAGGGCCGCGCCGCGCGCTGGCCGATGAGCCTGCTGTTATGGGGCTGCACCTTTGGTCACAGCGAGCGCCATCTCAACGCCCTGCAGCAGAAATTCGCCGACTGGTTCCGCGGGCACGTCACGGCCTTCCCGATGGTGCAGACGCGCTTAACCAACTATCTGGCCGCCTCGGATGCGGATATCTGGCTGATCACCGGCTCGCCGCAGTCACTGGTGGAGCAGGTCTATTTCGACACGCCCTGGCTGCCGCGCGTCAATGTTATCGCCAGCCAGATGACCCGCGGCTACGGCGGTTGGGTGCTGACCCTGCGCTGCCTCGGGCATGAGAAAGTCGCGCAATTAGAGCGCAAAATCGGTACGCCGCTGCGTCTCTACAGCGGCTACAGCGACAGTAAACAGGACAACCCGTTGCTCTACTTCTGCCAGCACCGCTGGCGCGTTACGCGTCGTGGCGAACTGCAACAGCTTGAGTAGTGTCGAACGTATTAGGGGTGTGTATAATGCGCCCCGCCTGAATTACTGGAGTTTATACCTTTGTCCAATCCCGAACTGACTCACGAACACTGGATGCGTTATGCGCTGACGCTGGCGAAGCGCGCCTGGGAAGAGGGCGAAGTGCCGGTGGGCGCGGTGCTGGTGCATAACAACCAGGTGATTGGCGAAGGGTGGAATCGCCCGATTGGCCGTCACGATCCCACCGCACACGCGGAGATTATGGCGCTGCGCCAGGGCGGGCTGGTGCTGCAAAACTACCGGCTGATCGACACCACGCTTTACGTGACGCTGGAGCCCTGCGTGATGTGCGCGGGTGCCATGGTGCACAGCCGCATCGGGCAACTGGTGTTTGGCGCGCGGGATGCGAAAACCGGCGCGGCAGGGTCGTTGATGGATGTGCTTCATCACCCGGGGATGAATCACCGGGTCGAGTTTACCGAAGGCGTGCTGCGCGATGAGTGCGCCGCGATGTTAAGTGATTTCTTCCGCCAGCGTCGGCTGGAGAAAAAAGCGCTGAAAACCGGCAACGCCTGATGGCGGCTTCGCCTTATCAGGCCTACGGGAGCGGTTACAGTTGGTCGGGGTTTTGTAGGCCGGATAAGCGCAGCGCCATCCGGCGGGCAATGCCTGATGGCGGCTTCGCCTTATCAGGCCTACGGGAGCGGTTACAGTTGGTCGGGATTTTGTAGGCCGGATAAGCGCAGCGCCATCCGGCGGGCAACGCCTGATGGCGGCTACGCCTTATCAGGCCTACGGGAGCGGTTACAGTTGGTTGGGGTTTTGTAGGCCGGATAAGCGTAGCGCCATCCGGCGGGCAATGCCTGATGGCGGCTTTGCCTTATCAGGCCTACGGGAGCGGTTACAGTTGGTCGGGGTTTTGTAGGCCGGATAAGCGTAGCGCCATCCGGCAAACAATGCCTGATGGCGGCTCCGCCTTATCAGGCCTACGGGAGCGGTTACAGTTGGTCGGGATTTTGTAGGCCGGATAAGCGTAGCGCCATCCGGCAAACAATGCCTGATGGCGGCTCCGCCTTATCAGGCCTACGGGAGCGGTTACAGTTGGTCGGGATTTTGTAGGCCGGATAAGCGCAGCGCCATCCGGCGGGCAATGCCTGATGGCGGCTCCGCCTTATCAGGCCTACAGGAGCGGTTACAGTGGGTCGGGGTTTTGTAGGCCGGATAAGCGCAGCGCCATCCGGCGGGCAATGCCTGATGGCGGCTCCGCCTTATCAGGCCTACAGGAGCGGTTACAGTGGGTCGGGATTTTGTAGGCCGGATAAGCGCAGCGCCATCCGGCAACTTAATCAGCGGTTAACCTTCAGTTGCAGCGTATCCTGCGGTAAAACCGAATGGTGACCAAACGCCTCGTCGACGGTCAGCGCGCTGAAGGGCAACACGCCATAGGTCGGCTGATCAAGCTCGGCGCTCGACACCGCCGGGTAGCTCTGCGCCAGCTTGAGCGTTGTGGCGAGCGCCTTCTCTTTCTCCAGCAGATAACCCACCAGGCTAATCTCATATTTGCGGATATTCTCGACGTAGGCATACGCCTGATATCCGCGGGCATAGCCGTAGCGTAATTTGCTGTAGTAGGCCTTCTGGCTTAACAGCGGCAGGCGCTGTTTCACATCGGCCCAGCTATCCGGATTACCTTTGGTCTTCACCGTCAGCGCACGGGCATCAAGCATATGCGCATAACCCATGTTGTAGGCCGCCAGCGCATACCAGATCTTCTCATCCTGCGGCACGCTATCCGGCACTTTGCTCATCATATCCTGCAAGTAGCGCGCGCCGCCGCTGATGCTCTGCTCGGCATCGGTTCTGTCGCTCAGCCCGAGGCTCTGCGCCGTATTGCGGGTCAACATCATTAGCCCGCGTACGCCCGTCGGGGAGGTGGCCTGCGTGTCCCAGTGGGACTCCTGATAGGAAATTGCCGCTAACAGCTTCCAGTCGATCTGCTGCGCATACTTCTCAAACAGCGGCTGCAACTCTGGCAGCACGCTATCAACGGCGCGTAAAAAGGCGCGGGTATCAACATAATCAAAGCCATCGCCATGCCCGAGATACTTCTCTTCGAGCCTCGCGAGGATCCCCTCGCCATTAATGGTGTTGAAGAAATCGAGCATCGCCGCCGAGAGCGTATTGTCGTCGTCGCGCTTGCTAAACCAGGTGACGGGCTGTTCATCAGAGATATCGAGCGCCACCGCCAGCTCCGGGTGAACGCGCTGGAAGAGGCTGATCGCCACCGAATCGGCGACGGTATAACTCAGTTTGCCGTCGACCACTTGCTGAAGCAGGGAGGTAGTGCCGAGTTTTTCATCCACCTTCCAGCTGAGATTAGGGTACTTCTTCTCTTTTATCTCGCGCAGATCGTCCAGCGCGACATGCCCGGGGGCAATGGTCAACTGGCTCTCATTCACTTCCGCCAGCGTGCGCGGGCGATAGCTGCCGACGCGATAGACCAGCTGTTGAGAAACGGAGTAGTAGACCGGCCCGGTCTGGTAGCTTTTGACGCGCTCATTGTTATAGACCAGCCCGGCGGCGAGCATATCGGCGTTGTCGTGATCGAGGTCGTCAAAAAGCTGGCTGATGTTCTGGCGCACGGTGATTTTGAGTTTCACGCCGAGGTAGTCGGCAAACTGTTGCGCCAGCTCGTAATCGAGGCCGTAATTTTTGCCGTTAATAGAGGTGTAAGTAAGCGGCGTCGAAATGGTACTGACGCGCAGCTCCCCGCGCGCCTGGATAGCCGCGATGCGGTTATCGGCTTTGCCAAACCAGGGGACTGATGGCCACAGCGCCGCTGCCAGCAGCAGGGTGACAATGCCGATGAGCAGATAATTAATCTGAAATCTTTTCAAGGAGTTAATTCTCTGCGCCGTACTTTGCCTCAAAAGGTTTTCGCAATCACAGCAAGGGGGTTGCTGCTGATTAAGCGGCATTCTGCGTAACAAAACGGCAGTTGGCAACAAATTACAGCATTCGGCCACAGCTATTGCTAAAAATCGCCAGCGCTTTTTATTTCCACGCAAACGGTTTCGTCGGACGTCAGGATTCTCTATAATGACGCCCGTTTTCCCCTGGTGCACACTTTAAGCGTCCCCGACGCTTCGTAATCGAAGACGAGAGACTTATGATGGAAATTCTGCGTGGTTCGCCTGCCCTGTCCGCATTCCGTATTAACAAACTGCTGGCGCGGTTTCAGGCCACCAACCTGCCGGTGAGCAATATTTATGCCGAATATACTCACTTCGCCGACCTCAACGCGGCGCTCAGCGAAGAAGAGTACGCCCGGCTCCAGCGCCTGCTGAAATATGGTCCCAGCCTCAGCAGCCACACCCCAACCGGAAAATTACTGCTCGTCACTCCTCGTCCCGGCACCATCTCTCCCTGGTCATCCAAAGCTACCGACATCGCCCACAACTGCGGTCTGGAAAAGATCAACCGCCTTGAGCGCGGCGTGGCGTACTACGTTGAAGCCGCCAGCCTGACCGACGCCCAGTGGCAAGAGGTGGCGGCTCAGCTGCATGACCGCATGATGGAGAGCGTATTTAACGCTGAAGCGGACGCCGCGCGTCTGTTTGAGCACCACCAGCCCGCGCCGGTACAGAGCGTGGATCTGCTGGGCGAAGGCCGCCAGGCACTGATCGACGCCAACCTGCGTCTCGGCCTCGCGCTGGCGGAAGATGAGATCGATTACCTGCACGACGCCTTTACGCGCCTGGGGCGCAACCCGAACGATATCGAACTCTATATGTTTGCCCAGGCTAACTCGGAGCACTGCCGTCACAAGATCTTTAACGCCGACTGGGTGATTGACGGGCAGCCGCAGCCGAAGTCGCTGTTCAAAATGATTAAAAACACCTTCGAGAAGACGCCGGACTTTGTGCTCTCTGCCTACAAAGATAACGCGGCGGTGATGGAAGGTTCCGCGGTTGGTCGTTTCTACGCCGATCGCGCTGAAGGTCGCTACGATTTCCACCAGGAGCCGACCCATATTTTGATGAAGGTGGAGACGCACAACCACCCGACCGCCATTTCACCATGGCCGGGCGCAGCAACCGGCTCCGGCGGCGAGATCCGCGATGAAGGCGCGACCGGGCGCGGCGCGAAGCCGAAAGCGGGTCTGGTCGGCTTCTCCGTCTCTAACCTGCGTATTCCCGGCTTCGAGCAGCCGTGGGAAGAGGATTTCGGCAAGCCGGAGCGCATCGTTACCGCGCTCGATATCATGACCGACGGCCCGCTGGGCGGCGCAGCATTCAACAACGAATTTGGCCGTCCGGCGCTGAATGGCTACTTCCGTACCTATGAAGAGAAGGTCAACAGCCACAACGGCGAAGAGCTGCGCGGTTACCACAAGCCGATCATGCTGGCAGGCGGGATCGGCAACATCCGTGAAGATCATGTGCAGAAGGGCGAGATCGTGGTTGGCGCCAAGCTGATCGTGCTTGGCGGCCCGGCGATGAATATCGGTCTTGGCGGCGGTGCAGCCTCGTCAATGGCGTCTGGTCAGTCCGATGCCGATCTCGACTTCGCTTCGGTGCAGCGCGATAACCCGGAGATGGAGCGTCGTTGCCAGGAGGTGATTGACCGCTGCTGGCAGCTGGGCGAAGCCAACCCGATCCTCTTTATTCACGATGTCGGCGCGGGCGGTCTCTCTAACGCCATGCCGGAGCTGGTGAGCGACGGCGGTCGCGGCGGTCGTTTCGAGCTGCGCGATATTCTCAGCGACGAACCGGGCATGAGCCCGCTGGAGATCTGGTGTAACGAATCCCAGGAGCGTTACGTGCTGGCGGTGGCGGCGGATCAACTGCCGCTGTTCGACGAACTCTGCCGCCGCGAGCGCGCGCCTTATGCGGTGATTGGCGACGCGACCGAAGAGCAGCACTTAACGCTGAACGACAGCCACTTCGACAACCAGCCAATCGATATGCCGCTGGATGTGCTGCTCGGTAAAACGCCGAAGATGACGCGCGATGTGGCGACTCGCCAGGCGACCGGCGACAGCTTCAATACTCACGGTATTACCGTGGCTGACGCGGTAAACCGCGTGCTGCACCTGCCGACCGTGGCGGAGAAAACCTTCCTTGTCACCATCGGCGACCGTACGGTTACCGGTATGGTGGCGCGCGATCAGATGGTCGGCCCGTGGCAGATCCCGGTTGCCAACTGCGCGGTAACCACCGCCAGCCTGGACAGCTACTACGGTGAAGCGATGGCGCTCGGCGAACGCGCTCCGGTGGCGCTGCTAGACTTTGCCGCCTCGGCGCGGCTGGCAGTCGGCGAAGCGTTGACCAACATCGCGGCGACGCACATCGGCGATATCAAACGCATCAAACTCTCCGCCAACTGGATGGCCGCGGCTGGTCACCCGGGTGAAGACGCCGGTCTCTATGCGGCGGTGAAAGCGGTGGGCGAAGAGCTGTGTCCGGCGCTCGGCCTGACCATTCCGGTGGGTAAAGACTCGATGTCGATGAAGACCCGCTGGCAGGAGGGGAGCGAGCAGTGCGAAATGACGTCGCCGCTGTCGCTGGTGATCACCGCCTTTGCCCGCGTTGAAGATGTGCGCCATACCGTGACGCCGCAGCTCTCAACCGACGACAACGCCCTGCTGTTAATCGACCTCGGCAAGGGCAGCAACGCGCTCGGCGCAACGGCGCTGGCGCAGGTTTACCGCCAACTGGGCGACAAACCGGCGGATGTGCGTAACGTCGAACAGCTGAAAGGCTTCTATGACGCGATTCAGGCGCTGGTGGCAGAGAGAAAACTGCTGGCCTACCACGACCGCTCCGACGGCGGCCTGCTGGTGACGCTGGCAGAGATGGCCTTTACCGGCCACTGCGGCGTGAATGTCGATATCGCCGCGCTGGGCAACGATCGTCTGGCGGCGCTGTTTAATGAAGAGCTGGGCGCGGTGATTCAGGTGCGCGCAGCCGACCGCGAGGCGGTTGAGAGCGTGCTGGCGGCCTACGGTTTAAGCGATGTTGTGCACTATCTTGGCCGTGCGGTCGAAGGCGATCGCTTTGTGATTGAAGCGGACGGGCAGCCGGTGTTCAGCGAAAGCCGCACCACGCTGCGTATGTGGTGGGCGGAAACCACCTGGCAGATGCAGCGCCTGCGCGATAACCCGGAGTGCGCGGATCAGGAGCACGAGGCGAAAGCCAACGACAGCGATCCGGGCCTCAACGTCAAACTGACGTTTGATATCAATGAGGATATCGCGGCACCGTTTATTGCCACCGGCGCGCGGCCGAAAGTCGCTGTGCTGCGTGAGCAGGGCGTCAACTCCCACGTTGAGATGGCAGCGGCGTTCCACCGCGCCGGGTTTGACGCAGTTGATGTACATATGAGCGATCTGCTGGCCGGACGCAGCGGGCTGGAGAACTTCCATGCGCTGGTCGCCTGCGGCGGCTTCTCTTATGGCGACGTGCTGGGCGCGGGCGAAGGCTGGGCAAAATCAATTCTCTTTAATGAGCGTGTGCGCGACGAGTTCGAAACCTTCTTCCACCGTCCGCAAACTCTGGCGCTGGGTGTCTGTAACGGCTGCCAGATGATGTCGAACCTGCGTGAGTTGATTCCGGGCAGCGAACTGTGGCCGCGCTTTGTGCGTAACCACTCCGATCGCTTCGAGGCGCGTTTCAGCCTGGTGGAAGTAACGCAAAGCCCGTCACTGCTGCTCAATGGCATGGTCGGGTCGCATATGCCTATCGCCGTCTCGCACGGTGAAGGGCGTGTCGAAGTGCGTGATGCCGCCCATCTGGCACAGCTCGAAAGCAAAGGGCTGGTGGCGCTGCGCTATGTCGATAACAGCGGCAGCGTGACCGAGCGCTACCCGGCGAACCCGAACGGCTCACCGAACGGTATCACCTCGGTGACCAGCGAAAGCGGGCGCGTGACCATTATGATGCCGCACCCGGAGCGTGTTTTCCGCACCGTTGCCAACTCCTGGCACCCGGAAAACTGGGGCGAAGATAGCCCGTGGATGCGTATCTTCCGCAACGCGCGTAAGCAGCTCGGCTAATCCAGTACGGCAGTAAAACAGGCCCTCTTCCTTAACCGGGAAGAGGGCTTTTTTGATCAGGCGTTAAAAGTGTCGGCTTTTCCCGACATCAGAGGATTATTACTGTCTCTAAAAGGAGACATTTATCTGTTTGATTTTAATAGTGATAATTTATGAGCCGAGGGAGTGTTGCTAAATAGCGACAGGGTGATGAAATGTTGCACACTTCACAAAAGCCGAAAATAATAATAAATATGATGATAATCAACATTTTAAAATATTTCGTGGCAACCTGGCATAATACGTGCATAATTATAGCCAGTGGCTCATTCACCCTCTTATGTCAGCCCCTTCGGGACGCGCTACATAAACTTTCGAATGACGCACTTAAAGGTGCCTGCCGTCCACCTGCTGATCATTGCGTAGCTTTATCAGACATCGGGCGAAACGTCGAGTTAGGCACCGCCTAATTACATAACAAAGCCGGGCTTTTGCCCGGCTTTGTTGTTCTTTACCCCGTCACTCAGCTAGCATCTCTGTACCTTATCCTGCGAGAGTACCGCCTTGAAACGCTGGCCCGCTTTTCCCCGCTCCTTACGTCAACTGGTTATGATGGCGTTCCTGCTTATTTTACTGCCGCTGCTGGTGTTAGCCTGGCAAGCCTGGCAGAGCCTCAATGCGCTCAGCGCCCAGGCCCTGTTAACTAACCGCACGACGCTGATTGACGCCCGCCGCAGTGAAGCGATGACCAACGCCGCGCTGGAGATGGAGCGCAGCTACCGCCAGTACTGCGTGCTGGATGACGCCACCCTTGAGCGGGTCTATCAGAATCAGCGCAAGCGCTACAGCGAGATGCTGGAGGCCCATGCCGGTGTTTTACCCGATGACAGACTCTACCAAGCGCTGCGCCAGGATCTGAACGATCTCGCTCAGTTGCAGTGCGCCAACAGCGGCCCATCACCTGCCGCCTCTGCGCAGCTGGAGGCGTTTGCGGCGGCGAATACGGAGATGGTGCAGTCGACCCGCGCCGTGGTCTTCTCCCGCGGTCAGCAGCTCCAGCTGGAGATCGCCGAGCGCGGCCAGTTCTTCGGCTGGCAGGCGCTGGTGCTCTTTTTAGTCAGCCTGGCGCTGATGCTGCTCTTTACCCGCATGATTATCGGCCCGGTGAAGGGCATCGAGCGGATGATTAACCGGCTGGGGGAGGGGCGGCCACTGGCGCAAAGCGTGGTGTTTAGCGGCCCACGCGAGCTGCGCTACGTCGGCGAGCGTATTATCTGGCTGAGCGAACGGCTGGCGTGGCTTGAGTCGCAGCGCCACCAGTTTTTACGCCATATCTCCCATGAGCTGAAAACGCCGCTTGCCAGCATGCGTGAAGGCACCGAACTGCTTGCTGACCAGGTGGTCGGGCCGCTTTCGCCGGAGCAGAAAGAGGTGGTTGAGATCCTCGATGCCAGCAGCCGTAACCTGCAAAAATTGATTGAACAGCTGCTGGATTACAACCGCAAACTGGCCGGTGGATCGGTCGAGCTAGAGGTGGTGGAGCTGGCACCGCTGGTGGAGATGGTGCTCTCCGCGCACAGCCTGCCAGCGCGAGCTAAAATGATGCATACCGAAATCGCGCTCGATGCGACAACCTGCCAGGCCGAGCCGATGCTGCTGATGAGCGTGCTGGATAATCTTTACTCCAACGCGGTGCACTATGGGGCTGAATCCGGTACCATTCGTCTCCACAGTTATAGTACCGGCGCACGGTTGCGCATTGACGTAGCGAATACCGGCACCCCGATCCCCGAGGCGGAGCGCGAGATGATTTTTGAGCCCTTCTTTCAGGGAAGCCACCAACGCAAAGGCGCCGTTAAAGGCAGCGGGCTGGGGTTGAGCATCGCCAGAGACTGTATCCGCAGAATGCAGGGTGAACTGCATCTGGTAACGGACAGCAAGGACGATGTCTGTTTCCGTATTGAGCTACCGCTTGTCGCGCCGGAAAAATCAACGCAATGAATATAAATCTGGTGAGTATGTCGCATCTCTTTTCCCGCGTGGTCAACGCGATGACACAGCAATCGGGCTGGCTGCGCGCGCTTCCTTGCTTGCTACTGGCAGGCTGCGTGACGCAAACGCCGCAAAGCGCTATTCATGACAATAAAAAACCGCAGCTTCCCGATCGCCAACTGGCCGACTTTTTATTAACGGATTGCAATGATATCTGGACCCTGTCAGGGCAGAGTGTCGACAGCAACCCGCTGTTCTGGCTGCGCGGCATGGATTGTGCCCAGCGTTTATCGCCCGCGGCTGCGCGCGCGGAAGCGCGTGCATGGTCGGACAATACCTGGCAGGCAACATTCCGCCGCGGTATTTTGCTCTCCAATGCCAAAATTACCCCCCTTGAGCGCCGTGACTATACCGATCGTCTCGATGCCTTAAGCCCGTCGATCCCGGCGCAGGTGCGCCCGCTGTTTGAGCTCTGGCGCGATGGCGAAAAAGCACAGCTACAGTTAGCCGAAGAGCGCAGCCGCTACACGAAATTGCAGCAATCCGCCGACAGCGAGCTCGACAAACTGCGCGCCCAGCAGCAATTCCTGCATGAGCAGCTTGATACCACCACCCGCAAGCTGGAAAACCTCACCGACATTGAACGGCGTCTCTCCATTCGCAAACCGGCACCAGCCGATATGCCGGACAGCGCACATCCGGCGAAAAGCGACGCCGATCAGCAGGAGGCGAAACCATGACTAATCGCAAACCGGCGCATCTGCTGCTGGTGGATGACGATCCGGGCCTGCTGAAACTGCTCGGGCTGCGCCTGACCAGCGAAGGCTACAGCATTGTCACCGCCGAAAGCGGGCAGGAGGGGTTACGTATTCTCGCGCGTGAGAAAGTCGATCTGGTGATAAGCGACCTGCGCATGGATGAGATGGATGGCATGCAGCTTTTTGCCGAGATCCAGCGCCTGCAGCCGGGGATGCCGGTGATTATCCTCACCGCGCACGGCTCAATCCCCGATGCCGTTGCCGCCACGCAGCAGGGGGTTTTCAGCTTTCTTACCAAGCCGGTGGATAAAGACGCGCTCTATAAGGCCATCGACGATGCGCTGGAGCACAGCGGCTCCGCCAGCGACGATCAGTGGCGTGAAACCATTGTCACCCGCAGCCCACTGATGTTGCGCCTGCTTGAACAGGCGCGGATGGTGGCGCAGTCCGATGTCAGCGTGCTGATTAACGGCCAGAGCGGCACCGGTAAAGAGGTGCTGGCGCAGGCGATCCACAACGCCAGCCCGCGCAGTAAAAACGCCTTTATCGCCATCAACTGCGGCGCGCTGCCGGAGCAGCTGCTGGAGTCTGAACTCTTTGGTCACGCGCGCGGGGCTTTTACCGGCGCGGTAAGCAGCCGCGAAGGGCTGTTTCAGGCGGCAGAGGGCGGGACGCTGTTTCTTGATGAGATTGGCGATATGCCGATCCCGTTACAGGTCAAACTGCTGCGCGTATTACAGGAGCGCAAGGTGCGCCCGCTCGGCAGCAACCGCGATATCGATATCAATGTGCGCATTATTTCGGCCACGCACCGCGATCTGCCAAAGGCGATGGCGCGCGGCGAGTTTCGTGAAGATCTCTACTATCGCCTGAACGTGGTCAGCCTGAAGATCCCGGCGCTGGCGGAGCGCGCGGAGGATATTCCTCTGCTTGCCAACCACCTGCTGCGCCAGTCGGCGGACCGCCATAAGCCGTTTGTGCGCGCCTTTTCCACCGATGCGATGAAGCGGCTGATGACCGCCAGCTGGCCCGGTAACGTGCGCCAGCTGGTGAACGTGATTGAGCAGTGTGTGGCGCTCACCTCGTCGCCGGTGATCAGCGATGCGCTGGTCGAGCAGGCGCTGGAAGGGGAGAACACCGCGTTGCCGACCTTTGTCGAAGCGCGTAACCAGTTCGAACTCAACTACCTGCGCAAGCTGCTGCAAATCACCAAAGGCAACGTGACGCACGCCGCGCGGATGGCGGGGCGCAACCGCACCGAGTTTTACAAACTCCTCTCCCGCCATGAACTGGATGCCAATGACTTTAAAGAGTAAAGGCGAAATGATTATGGTACTGTGAGCAACCGATTACGATGCAGCAGACTGGCAAGAGCGTGTAAGGAACGACCATGAAAAAGATTGATGCGATTATTAAACCTTTCAAACTGGATGATGTGCGTGAAGCGCTGGCTGAAGTCGGCATCACCGGGATGACGGTAACGGAAGTGAAGGGTTTTGGTCGCCAGAAAGGCCACACCGAACTCTACCGTGGCGCAGAGTATATGGTGGATTTTCTGCCGAAGGTGAAGATTGAGATCGTGGTGGGCGACGACATTGTCGACACCTGCGTCGATACCATTATCCGTACCGCGCAGACCGGTAAAATCGGCGACGGCAAAATCTTCGTCTTTGACGTCGCGCGCGTGGTACGTATTCGTACCGGTGAAGAAGACGACGCCGCCATCTGATTTTTCGCCCTCACCGCGCACGGTGAGGGCATCTTGCTTACAGCACCTTGTGCGGGCCGAAGCACTCATAGTGAATGCGATCGCTTCCCACACCAAGCGTCACCAGCTGTTTTGCCGCAAACTGCATAAACGCCACCGGCCCGCAGAGATAAAACTGCATCTCCCCGTCGCTCAGCCGATCTTTCATCTCCGTAAGCGCCATCAGCCCGGTGCTGTTAAACAGCTCGGCCTGCTCATCCGCTGCGTTTGGCTGGCGATACCAGACATGCTGATAAAAGTGCGGCAGGTTGGCACCCAGCTCGCTTACCTCATCGGTAAAGGCATGCACATCGCCGTTTTCCGCTGCATGGAACCAGTTAACCTGCGCGCGGTGATGTCTGTACGCCAGATGATGCAGCATCGCCAGCATCGGCGTCTGACCCACGCCTGCGGAGATAAGCGATACCGGTGTCCGCGGCTTCACATCCAGGAAGAAATCACCGGCCGGCGCAGCAAGATAAACAATATCGCCAGGCTTCGCTTCATCATGCAGCCAGTTTGAGACCTGACCGCCCTCTTCGCGTTTCACCGCAATACGGTAGCTTTTGCCGTTTGGCTCGCGGGTGAGAGAGTACTGGCGGATCTCCTGATGGGGAAAGCCTTCCGGCTTCAGCCACACGGCAAGGTACTGACCCGGACGGTAATCGGCGACCGGCTGGCCGTCGACCGGCTCGAACTCAAAACTGGTGATCAGCGCGCTGCGCGGCACTCGCTCCACCAGGCGGAACGCGCGTGTCCCTTCCCAGCCGCCTTTTTTATCGGCGTGCTCGCGGTAAATCTCCGCTTCACGATTGATAAACACGCCCGCCAGCACACCATAAGCTTCGCCCCACGCATCCAGCACCTCTTGCCCCGGCTGGAACATCTCATCAATGGTCGCCAGCAGGTGTTCGCCGACGATGTCATATTGCTGCGGCTGGATCTGGAAGCTGGTGTGCTTCTGGGCAATTTTTTCAACGGCGGGGAGCAGGGCGGCGAGATTATCAATATTCGCGGCGTAAGCGGCAATGGCGTTAAACAGCGCTTCACGCTGATCGCCGTTGCGCTGATTGCTCATATTGAAAATCTCTTTCAACTCGGGGTTGTGTTGAAACATCCGATCGTAGAAGTGAGCGGTCAGTTTCGGCCCGGTTGCGGCGAGTAGCGGGAGGGTGGATTTAACGGTGGCGATGGTCTGAGCGTCGAGCATAATGGCATCCTTCTGAACATACATATTTAAAGTTGTATTTTAAATGCATCTTAAGGCCGCGAGCATTAGCTTGTAAAGGGCGTAATGAAAGAGGGGTTATCGAACGTGAAGAAGTTGCATCACAAAGCTGAAAAGAAATCCCTTTCCCGACCGAAGCCCGTTATTGCTCAAAGCCTTGTGCGACGGGCAGCCAATCGTTTGCGCAAAAACCTTTGTCAAGACCTGTTCTCAGAATATTAATCAGTTATACTGTCAGCCGTCCCCGAAATCGGGCCCTCATTGAGAGTTGTTTTTGTTAGCTGAGTCAGGAGATGCGGATGTTAAAGCGTGAAATGAACATTGCCGATTATGATGCCGAATTGTGGCAGGCTATGGAGCAGGAGAAAGTACGTCAGGAAGAGCACATTGAACTGATCGCCTCCGAAAACTACACCAGCCCGCGCGTTATGCAGGCGCAGGGATCTCAGCTGACGAACAAATATGCCGAGGGTTACCCGGGCAAGCGTTACTACGGCGGCTGTGAATATGTCGATATCGTTGAACAGCTGGCGATCGACCGCGCGAAAGAGCTGTTTGGCGCAGATTACGCCAACGTTCAGCCGCACTCTGGCTCACAGGCTAACTTCGCCGTCTACACCACGCTGCTGGAGCCGGGCGATACCGTGCTCGGTATGAACCTGGCGCACGGCGGCCACCTGACTCACGGCTCTCCGGTTAACTTCTCCGGCAAACTCTACAACATCGTCCCTTACGGCATCGATGAAACGGGCCACATTGATTACAACGAACTCAATGAGCAGGCGCAAAAACATAAGCCGAAAATGATCATCGGCGGCTTCTCTGCTTACTCCGGCGTGGTTGACTGGGCCAAAATGCGTGAAATCGCTGACAGCATCGGCGCGTACCTGTTTGTCGATATGGCCCACGTTGCCGGTCTGATTGCCGCAGGCGTCTACCCGAACCCGGTTCCGCATGCGCACGTTGTTACCACCACCACCCACAAAACCCTGGCGGGTCCGCGCGGCGGCCTGATCCTGGCGAAGGGCGGCAGCGAAGATCTGTACAAAAAACTGAACTCTGCCGTCTTCCCTGGCGGCCAGGGCGGCCCGCTGATGCACGTTATCGCTGGTAAAGCGGTGGCGCTGAAAGAGGCGATGGAGCCGGAGTTCAAAACCTACCAGCAGCAGGTTGCGAAAAACGCCAAAGCGATGGTGGAAGTGTTCCTTGCGCGCGGCTACAACGTGGTTTCTGGCGGTACCGATAACCACCTCTTCCTGCTGGATCTGGTTGATAAAAACCTGACCGGTAAAGAAGCGGACGCTGCGCTGGGCCGTGCCAACATCACCGTTAACAAAAACAGCGTGCCGAACGATCCGAAGAGCCCGTTTGTCACCTCCGGTATCCGCGTCGGTACGCCGGCTGTGACCCGTCGCGGCTTCAAAGAAGCGGAAGTTAAAGAGCTGGCAGGCTGGATGTGTGACGTGCTGGACAGCATCAACGACGAAGCTGTGATTGAGCGCACAAAACAAAAAGTGCTGGATATCTGCGCCCGTTTCCCGGTTTACGCATAAGTTTCCGACATCAAACAAGCCCGCTTCCTGTGAAGCGGGCTTTTTTTTGCCTGCTCGCCAGCGATGCATTCTGCCCGGCGCGTTTTAATGTTGCAAAACCTGCGCTTAGGCAAATTTGTTACCTGATTGTTGCTTGCCAGGCCAGGCGTTTGCCGCCAGACTAACGCTTCGATTCAGGAGGAAATCATGGTTCTGCAGTCAACGCGCTGGCTGGCGCTCGCTTATTTCACCTACTTTTTCAGTTACGGCATCTTCTTACCCTTCTGGGGCGTGTGGCTCAAAGGCGTCGGGTTAACCCCGGAAATCATCGGTATGCTGCTTGGCGCCGGTCTCGTTGCCCGTTTTCTCGGTAGCCTGTTGATTGCCCCGCGCGTAAGCGACCCCTCCCGATTAATTACCGCCCTGCGCGTGCTGGCGCTGGCTACGCTTATCTTTGCGATGGCCTTCTACGCCGGAAGCCATGTCGCCTGGCTGGCGGTGGTGATTGTCGGCTTTAACCTCTTCTTCTCGCCGCTGGTGCCGCTGACGGATGCGCTGGCGGGCACGTGGCAAAAACAGTTTCCGATGGATTATGGCCGCGTCAGGGTGTGGGGATCGATCGCCTTCGTGATTGGCTCGGCGCTGACCGGCAAACTGGTCAGCCTTTATGACTACCGGGCGATTCTGGTGATGTTGTCGCTCGGTACCGCCTCAATGCTGCTTGGTATGCTGCTGCGCCCGACGATCCTGCCACAGGGTGAAAACCGCCAGCAGGATGGCGCAGGCTGGCCCGCCTGGCGCACGTTGATTGTGCAGAACTGGCGCTTTCTCGCCTGCGTTTCGTTGTTACAGGGCGCGCACGCGGCCTATTACGGCTTCAGCGCCATCTACTGGCAGTCGGTAGGCTACTCCGCCTCAACGGTGGGCTATTTATGGTCACTGGGCGTGGTGGCGGAAGTGGTGATTTTTACGCTCAGCAACCGTCTGTTCCGCCGCTTCAGCGCGCGCGATCTGCTGCTGCTCTCCGCGGTTTGCGGGCTGGTTCGCTGGAGTTTGATGGGCTGGACCATTGCGCTGCCGTGGCTGGTTGTCGCGCAAATCCTGCACTGCGGCACCTTCACCGTTTGCCACCTGGCGGCAATGCGCTACATCTCCGCCCGGCAGGGGAGTGAGGTGATCCGGCTCCAGGCGGTTTACTCCGCCGTGGCGATGGGCGGAAGTATTGCCCTGATGACGATGATCGCTGGTTTCCTCTTCGAACATCTGCATCAGGGGCTGTTCTTTATTATGGCGTTGCTGGCATTGCCAGCGCTGATCCTGCGTCCAACGGTCGCCGCGCAGAAGGGGAGCCCTCAAGCATAATGCGAATATGCTCCTGCTGCTGGTCGCTCAGCAGCCCGTCGGTGTGGATCAGCGGCGCGGAGAAGAGCGGCAGCGGCGTGGTGTAAGGGGTGATGATTAGCGTCACATCTTTCGGCGCGCCCTCTTCGCGGAAGCTCTCCAGCGGCAAGTAACGAATGGTGAGCGGCAGCAGCGTTAACTCGCGCAGCTGCTGCTCAATCTCCTGCTCTCTGGCGCTATCGTCGCCAGTAATCAGCACCAATTGCTTCTCATGTAGATCGCTCTCCTGCATCAGCCAGGCCCCAAAAATCACCGCAACCAGTCCCGCTTCCTCATCGCTAAAGCGCAGCCCATACTCCGTTTCCAGTCCCTCTAACGCCGTGCGCGTGGTGCGCATCAGGCGCGGGTAGAGCTGATTAATCTCTGCTGGCAATGTGTTATCGATGCCGATACCGAACAAACTGCGATCCAGCGCCTGGGCGAGGTGAATATAGAGCTGATTGGTCAGCCCCTGCTCGTCGCTGAAATGCATACCGGAAAGCTGATGGAAGTGGGCAATCATCTGGCTGATGGCCAGGCGCAGGCGGTGATCCTGCTGATGATCGTCGTTGCCCGGATCGGGCGTGCGCACCAGCATAAACAGCAGGGTTAAAAAGAGGTGCTCATTCTCATGGGCGGTGGCGGCAACGCGGCGCTGCCAGTGGCGGACAATATCCTGCGCCACCAGATACTCGGCGCGCATCTGCGCCCATGCTTGCTGAACAGGGTTAAACTCCGGCGAATGGCCGCTATGATGCTGCAACAGGCAGTACTGCAAATAGAGGCCCAAAAACTGGCGATCGCGACACTCAAACGAGCGTTTCAGGCGGCGCGAGCAGAGGTTGATCAACGCGTGCAGATTAATATCGTCATAGAGTGTGCGCGCAATGCCCTGCTGTTTAAGTGCCGTTTTTAAAGCGGGCGTAAAGTGTTCAGTAATGAATTGCGGGCAGAGGCGCAGGGCGCGGCGCAGCCAGTGCAGCAGGCACAGGCGCTGATCGAGCGGCGTGCCTTCGATGCGGTAACCGCCATTACCGTAAGGCACGATGGAAAGCCGGTGGTAAAGTTGGATCTCGCTTTGCGTCTCCGCGATATCCTGCAGGGCTACGGTATCATCCACGCCATTAATGGCGCTGATGTTTTTCATGGTGATACCTTGTCCCGGCAGGGCAAGCAGCAGTAGCACCTGGCAGCGACGCTGCGGGCTGGAGAGCACAGATGGTGGGGTCAGCGTCATGGTCATCTGTCAGGGTCCAGTTAGGGTTGGGAAAAAGGGCTATTTGATAAGCGTAGTTAAAGGTATCTTGAGCGACAGCGCAGCCGCCGCATTTTCGACCAGGAATGCCGGGGAGCATCACAGAATTTTTTACGTGAGGAAGAGATGCAATCAGTTAAACAGTGGGTATTGGGGCTTTTTCTCGCGCTTTTATCGTTTTCTCTTATGGCGCACCCGCACAGCTTTATCGTGATCAAGACGCAACTGGTTGGCGAAAACGGCCAGTTTACCGGCCTGAAAATGCGCTGGACGATGGATGAGATCACCTCCGCCGACCTGCTCTATGACGCCGGTAACGCAAAGCCCGGCGAGGAGATCTGGAAAAAGCTGGCGGCGGAAGTGATGGCAAACGTGCTCGGCCAACACTACTTCACCGAAATGTGGCACAACGGGCAGAAGGTAAAGTTCCTCAACCGCCCGAGCGAGTATAGCCTCGCGCGTGAGGCGCACCAGGCGGTGCTGACCTTTGTGCTGCCGCTGGCGGAGCCGCAGCCGCTGAAGGGGCAGAAATACACTTTCTCGACCTTCGATCCGACCTATTACGTGGATATGCGCTACGACAAAGAGAGCGATGTCACGCTGCCCGCAGCGCTGCAATCGAGCTGTAAAACCACGCTACATACACCGAAACCCGGCGAAGAGGTGCTGAGCTATGCGCAGTCGCTGGATAAGACCGACGCCCCGGAGGAGGATATGGAACTGGGTAAACAGTTTGCTCAAACGGTGACGCTGCTATGTCAGTAATCAGCCAACAGATGGCGCGCAAACGGCGCGTATTGCAGTGGTGGCCGCTGCTGCTGTTTATGGTGATTGCCGTGCTCGGCGCACTCTGGCTCTGGCAGGCGTGGCCGCAGGTGGTGATGAGAAGCGCGCTCTGGCAGCGCGAAGTGAATATACAGATGAGCACGCTGCTGAAAGCGGTGGCCGAAAACCCGACCAAAGCGGGCGGCACGCTGTTGCTGTTCAGCTTCGTCTATGGCGTGCTGCATGCGCTGGGGCCAGGCCATGGCAAAGTGGTGATCACCACCTGGCTTGCGACCCATCCCTCAAAATTAAAACCCGCTATCGGCCTGACGCTGGCATCGTCTCTGCTACAGGGGCTGGTGGCGATTTTACTGGTGGTTGTGGTGCTGAGCCTGCTGGCGCTGCCCGCCCGGCAGTTGCACCTTAGCGGTTACTGGCTGGAGAAGGGGAGTTATCTGCTGGTCGGCGTGCTGGGGCTGCTGCTCTGCTGGCGCGCGCTTAAGCGCCTGCGTCAGCTGCTGCATGTGCCGAAGTTTCGCGCCTTTACGCCACATCATGTTCATCACGACAACTGCGGATGTGGTCATCAGCATCTGCCGACGCAGACGCAGCTGCAAAACGGCGGCGACTGGCGCGCACGGCTGGTGATTGTGCTGTCGATGGGTATGCGGCCCTGTTCCGGCGCCATTATGGTGCTGCTGTTCAGTAAAGTGATTGGCGTTTTCGCCTGGGGTGTGGCCTCTGCGCTGGCGATGGCTGCCGGAACCTCGCTGACCATCAGCGGGCTGGCGTTGCTGGTACACGGTTTTCGCCAGTTGGCGGTGAAAATAAGCGGTAAACGCGCGCCGGTGCTATGGCGGCAAATCGGCTGGACGACGCTGGCGTTAGCGGGTGGCGTGGTGCTGGTTAGTGCGGCAGTGGTGATGTGGATGAGCGCATTACCGCCGGGCGGCGGATTACGCCCCTTTTAATCCAGGCTAAGGTGCGGCTTTTGTTGCCGGATGGCGGCGCAAGGCCTTATCCGGCCTACATGTTGCGGGGTGCGGCTTTTGTTGCCGGATGGCGGCGCAAGGCCTTATCCGGCCTACGTGTTGCGGGGTGCTGCTTTTGTTGCCGGATGGCGGCGTAAACGCCTTATCCGGCCTACGAATGGCGGGGTGTTGCTGTAATGCTGCGGGTTCTGCTTTTGTAGGCCTGATAAGCGTAGCGCCATCAGGCAATTCACAAAACCCTGCCTGCGAGAGGATTAACGCTTCAGCGCGTCGCTCAGCTCTTCACGCATATTTGCCAGCATCGCTTTCACCACGCGCGGGTTACCGGCGACGAGGTTACCGGTCATCATATAGTTATGACCGCCGGTGAAATCGCACACCAGACCGCCCGCTTCGCGAACCAGCAGTTCACCCGCGGCGAAATCCCATGGCTTCAGGCCAATCTCAAAGAAACCATCAACGCGACCGGCGGCAACATAGGCCAGATCCAGCGCGGCAGAACCGGTGCGGCGGAAGTCCGCGCATTCGGTAAAGAGTTTGCCAATGATGTTGATATAGGTAGTTGCGTGCTGCTTCGCCTTGAACGGGAAGCCGGTCGCCAGAATGGTGCCGTCCAGATCGCGAGCGGTGCTGCCGCGCAGACGGTAACCGTTGAGCTGTGCGCCCTGGCCACGAGTTGCAGTGAAGAGTTCGTTACGCATCGGATCGTAAACGACCGCAACTTCTGTGCGACCTTTAATACGAACGGCGATAGATACCGCGAAGTGCGGCAGGCGTTTGATGAAGTTAGTAGTGCCATCCAGAGGATCGATAACCCATTGTACATCCGGGTCGGTGCCTTCGTGCTCGCCACTCTCTTCGGTGATGATGGTGTGTTGCGGGTAAGATTTGCGGATGGTGTCGATAATTACCGCTTCAGCAGCTTTATCAACGTTGGTCACGAAATCATTGCTGCCTTTCTGGCTGGTCTCTACGGTGTCAGGTGTTTCGTAGTTTTTGGCAATTAAATTACCCGCCTTGCGCGCAGCACGCACGGCGATATTCAGCATCGGATGCATCGATATCTCTCACTGGATGTTAAAGAACGGAAAACGGCGCGTATCATACCAGCGAATTCGAATTATGTCTCAGCTTTATGATAGTATCCGGCAATATTCTTTAGCCGTAGAAAACCTATGCTGCAAAATATTCGTATTGTCTTAGTTGAAACCTCCCATACCGGCAACATGGGCTCCGTTGCCCGTGCCATGAAAACCATGGGCTTAACCAATCTCTGGCTGGTTAACCCGCTGGTCAAACCCGATTCACAGGCTATCGCGCTGGCCGCAGGTGCCAGCGATGTGATCGGCAATGCGCAGATCGTCGACACCTTAGATGAAGCCTTAGCCGGTTGTAGCCTGGTGGTTGGCACCAGCGCGCGTTCACGCACGCTGCCGTGGCCGATGCTCGATCCGCGCGAATGCGGTCTGAAGAGCATCGGTGAAGCGGAACACGCACCGGTAGCGTTAGTGTTTGGCCGCGAGCGCGTTGGGCTGACCAATGAAGAGTTGCAGAAGTGCCACTATCACGTGGCGATTGCTGCCAACCCGGAGTACAGCTCGCTGAACCTGGCGATGGCGGTACAGGTCATCGCCTATGAAGTGCGCATGGCGTGGCTGGCAAAGCAGGAGAGCGATGCGCCGACCGCAGAGCAGGAAGAGACGCCTTACCCGCTGGTCGACGATCTCGAGCGCTTCTACGGTCACCTGGAGCAGACGCTGCTCTCCACCGGTTTTATCCGTGAAAGCCACCCCGGCCAGGTGATGAATAAACTGCGCCGCCTCTTCACTCGCGCTCGTCCGGAGAGCCAGGAATTGAACATCCTGCGCGGCATTCTGGCGTCGATTGAGCAGAAGCAAAAAGGGTAATTCAGGCGACAAACCCTGTCCTGGCGGGCGATTAAGCGAAGCGGCGAATACTTGACTAAAACAGTCAACTAAATAGTTGACCATTTTAGTCAGGAATGTCAGACTTGCGTCTGCTATGCAACGTTAACATTTTAATAATAAACCCCGGGCAGGGGCGAGTTTGAGGCTTGTAAGACATGAGACTGACATCTAAAGGGCGTTATGCCGTGACCGCAATGCTGGACGTTGCGCTCAACTCCGAATCGGGCCCGGTGCCGTTGGCTGATATTTCCGAGCGTCAGGGAATTTCCCTCTCCTACCTGGAGCAGCTTTTTTCCCGCCTGCGTAAAAACGGCCTGGTTTCCAGCGTACGTGGTCCCGGCGGTGGTTATCTGCTGGGCAAAGATGCGAACAGCATCGCCGTCGGCGAAGTGATTAGCGCCGTTGACGAATCTGTCGATGCGACCCGTTGCCAGGGTAAAGGTGGCTGCCAGGGCGGCGATAAGTGCCTGACCCACGCGCTGTGGCGCGATCTGAGCGATCGCCTGACCGGTTTCCTGAACAACATCACCCTCGGTGAGCTGGTGAATAATCAGGAAATCCTCGACGTCTCTGACCGTCAGCACAGCAACGAATCCCATCGTAACACCCGTGGCCAGGACGCGATCGACGTTAAGCTGCGCGCATAATAATTAAACTGAATTCAGAATCGGGCCAGGGCATCGACTGATGCCCTGTTAACACGGTCGTACATCCAGCCGGTTGCCTGATTCCTTGCATTAGAGCGATGTACGGAGTTTAAAGAGCAATGAAATTACCGATCTATCTCGACTACTCCGCAACCACGCCGGTGGATCCGCGTGTTGCCGAGAAAATGATGCAGTTTCTCACCCTGGACGGGACCTTTGGTAACCCTGCTTCCCGTTCGCACCGTTTCGGCTGGCAGGCTGAAGAGGCGGTAGATATCGCCCGCAACCAGATTGCTGAACTGGTTGGCGCTGACCCGCGCGAAATCGTCTTCACCTCCGGTGCAACCGAATCCGACAACCTGGCGATTAAAGGCGCTGCCAATTTCTACCAGAAAAAAGGCAAGCACATCATCACCAGCAAAACCGAACACAAAGCCGTGCTGGACACCTGTCGCCAGCTTGAGCGCGAAGGGTTTGAAGTGACTTACCTCGCCCCGCAGCGTAACGGCATTATCGATCTGAAAGAACTCGAAGCGGCGATGCGTGACGACACCATCATCGTCTCTATCATGCACGTGAATAACGAAATCGGCGTGGTGCAGGATATCGCGGCTATCGGCGAAATGTGCCGTGCGCGCGGCATTATCTACCACGTTGACGCCACCCAGAGCGTCGGCAAACTGCCGATCGATCTGAGCCAGCTGAAAGTCGATCTGATGTCCTTCTCCGGCCACAAAATCTACGGCCCGAAAGGTATCGGCGCACTCTACGTACAGCGTAAACCGCGTATCCGTATCGAAGCGCAGATGCACGGCGGCGGTCACGAGCGCGGCATGCGTTCCGGCACTCTGCCTGTTCACCAGATCGTTGGCATGGGCGAAGCTTACCGTATCGCGAAAGAAGAGATGGAGAGCGAAATGGCGCGTCTGCGCGTGCTGCGCAACCGTCTGTGGAACGGCATCAACGATATCGAAGAAGTCTATCTGAACGGCGATCTTGAGCACGGCGCACCGAACATCCTCAACGTCAGCTTTAACTACGTTGAAGGCGAGTCGCTGATCATGGCGCTGAAAGATCTGGCTGTCTCTTCTGGTTCAGCCTGTACCTCTGCAAGCCTGGAACCGTCCTACGTGCTGCGCGCGTTGGGCATGAATGATGAACTGGCACACAGCTCCATCCGTTTCTCTTTAGGGCGTTTCACCACTGAAGAAGAGATTGACTACACCATCGAGCTGGTCCGCAAATCCATCGGCCGTCTGCGCGATCTCTCTCCACTGTGGGAGATGTTCAAGCAGGGCGTGGATCTCGAATCCATCGAATGGGCTCATCATTAATTTTAGGTTGCGCAAACAGGAGAATAAAAAATGGCTTATAGCGAAAAAGTAATCGATCACTACGAAAACCCGCGCAACGTTGGCTCGTTCGACAACGGTGACAACAGCATCGGTAGCGGCATGGTTGGCGCACCGGCGTGTGGCGACGTAATGAAACTGCAGATCAAAGTTAACGATAAAGGCATTATCGAAGACGCGCGTTTCAAAACTTACGGCTGTGGCTCTGCCATCGCGTCCAGCTCGCTGGTCACCGAATGGGTGAAGGGCAAGTCTCTGGACGAAGCGCAGGCGATCAAGAACACCGATATCGCCGAAGAGCTGGAACTGCCGCCGGTTAAAATCCACTGCTCTATCCTGGCAGAAGATGCGATTAAAGCCGCGATTGCGGATTACAAAAGTAAACAAGACGCGAAATAAGGCAGGAGGTTGTTGTCATGTCCATTAGCCTCAGCGACAGTGCCGCCGCGCGAGTAAATGCCTTCCTGGCCAACCGTGGTAAAGGGTTTGGCCTGCGCCTGGGGGTGAGAACCTCCGGTTGTTCTGGTATGGCTTACGTGCTGGAATTTGTCGACGCACCGAACGATGAAGATACGGTGTTCGAAGACAAAGGCGTGAAGGTAGTGGTTGACGGCAAAAGCCTGCAGTTCCTCGACGGCACTCAGCTGGACTTCGTAAAAGAAGGCCTCAACGAAGGGTTTAAGTTCACCAACCCGAACGTGAAAGATGAGTGCGGTTGCGGCGAAAGCTTCCACGTCTAATCGCCTCTGACGATGACCCCACCGCAGTCGCCTGCGCGTGGGGTTTGTTACGATTGCATACCCGGAATTGTTATGGATTACTTCACCCTCTTTGGGTTGCCGGCCCAGTACCCACTCGACACCCAGGCGCTGGCCACGCGTTTCCAGGATCTGCAACGGCAGTTCCACCCCGATCGCTTCGCCAGCCAGCCGCAGTCTGAGCAACTGGCCGCCGTACAGCAATCCGCGACCATCAACCAGGCATGGCAAACCCTGCGCCATCCGCTGATGCGCGCAGAGTATCTGCTCTCGCTGCACGGCTTCGATCTGGCCTCGGAACAGCACACCGTGCGCGACACCGCTTTCCTGATGGAGCAGCTGGAGCTGCGCGAAGAGCTGGATGAGATTGGCCAGGCTGAAGACGCCGCCCGTCTGGAAGCTTTTCAGGCGCGTATCAAAGGCATGTATGACGCCCGTCACCAGCAGATGGTTGAACAACTTGATGCACAAGCGTGGGAGACGGCGGCGGATACCGTGCGTAAACTACGTTTTCTCGATAAACTGCGCAGCTCAACAGAACAACTCGAAGAAAAACTGCTCGGTTTTTAATTTTCTGGAAGCACATCATGGCCTTATTACAAATCAGTGAACCGGGTCTGAGCGCCGCACCGCACCAGCGTCGGCTGGCGGCAGGCATCGACCTCGGGACCACCAACTCGCTGGTGGCGACGGTACGTAGCGGCCAGGCGGAAACGCTGGCCGACAGCGCCGGGCGCCATCTGCTCCCCTCTGTCGTCCACTATCAGGCCGAAAGCCACGTGGTTGGCTTTGATGCGCGCAACAATGCCGCGCTCGATTCGGTCAACACCATCAGCTCGGTAAAACGCCTGATGGGCCGCAGCCTTGCGGATATCCAGGCGCGTTATCCGCACCTGCCGTGGCAGTTCCAGGCGAGCGAAAACGGCCTGCCGATGATTGTCACCCGCGCCGGTCTGGTTAACCCGATCCGCGTCTCCGCCGATATCCTGAAAGCCCTTGCCGCCCGCGCGCAAGAATCGCTGGCAGGCGAGCTGGATGGCGTAGTGATCACCGTGCCTGCCTATTTCGATGACGCTCAGCGCCAGGGCACCAAAGACGCCGCGCGTCTGGCGGGCCTGCACGTGCTGCGCCTGCTGAACGAACCGACGGCGGCGGCGATCGCCTACGGTCTCGACTCCGGTAAAGAGGGCGTTATTGCCGTCTACGATCTCGGCGGCGGCACTTTTGATATCTCGATCCTGCGCCTGAGCCGCGGTGTGTTTGAAGTGCTGGCTACCGGCGGTGATTCGGCTCTCGGCGGCGACGATTTCGACCACCTGCTGGCGGACTTTATCTGCGAGCAGGCGGGCATCTCCGAACGCAGCGACGCCCGTCAGCAGCGCGAACTGCTGGACGCGGCGATTGCTGCCAAAATCGCCCTGAGCGATGCCGACCGCGTGGCGGTCAACGTCGCGGGCTGGCAGGGTGAAATCACCCGCGAACAGTTCGACGCGTTAATCGCGCCGCTGGTAAAACGCACGCTGCTCTCCTGCCGCCGCGCCCTGAAAGATGCGGGCGTTGAAGCTGATGAGGTGCTGGAAGTGGTGATGGTCGGCGGTTCGACCCGCGTGCCGCTGGTGCGCGAACGTGTCGGCGAGTTTTTTGGCCGCACGCCGCTGACCTCCATCGACCCGGATAAAGTGGTCGCCATTGGCGCGGCTATTCAGGCTGATATTCTGGTCGGCAACAAGCCGGACAGCGAAATGCTGCTGCTGGATGTCATTCCGCTGTCGTTAGGGCTGGAGACCATGGGTGGCCTGGTTGAGAAGGTGATCCCGCGTAACACCACCATTCCGGTGGCGCGTGCGCAGGAGTTCACCACCTTCAAAGATGGGCAAACCGCGATGTCGATCCACGTGATGCAGGGCGAGCGTGAACTGGTGAGCGACTGCCGCTCGCTGGCGCGTTTCTCACTGCGCGGCATCCCGGCAATGCCAGCGGGCGGGGCGCATATTCGCGTTACCTTCCAGGTGGATGCCGATGGCCTGCTGAGCGTCACGGCGATGGAAAAATCGACCGGCGTAGAAGCTTCCATCCAGGTGAAACCCTCTTACGGGCTGACCGACGGCGAAATCGCCGACATGATCAAAGACTCCATGAGTTTCGCCGAGCAGGACGTGAAAGCGCGCATGCTGGCGGAGCAGAAAGTGGAAGCCGCGCGCGTGCTGGAGAGTGTCACCAGCGCGATCGCCGCGGATGCCGCGCTGCTAAGCGCCGCAGAGCGGGCGGAGATCGACGAGGCAGTCGCGCAGCTGCGCGCGGTTGCTGAAACCGATGATACCGACGCCATCGAACACGCCATTAAAAATGTAGATAAACAAACCCAGGAATTCGCCGCGCGTCGTATGGACCAGTCCGTACGCAGCGCATTAAAAGGCCATTCCGTCGACGAGGTTTAATATGCCTAAAATTGTTTTTCTGCCTCATCAGGACCTCTGTCCGGATGGCGCAGTTCTGGAAGCTAAGAGCGGTGAAACGATTCTGGATGTCGCCCTGCGCGGCGGCATTGAGATTGAACACGCCTGTGAAAAATCCTGCGCCTGCACCACCTGCCACTGCGTGGTGCGTGAAGGGTTTGACTCGCTGCCGGAAAGCAGCGAAGACGAAGATGACATGCTGGATAAAGCCTGGGGTCTGGAGCCGGAGAGCCGTTTAGGCTGCCAGGCACGCATCACCGATGAAGATCTGGTGGTCGAGATCCCGCGTTACACCATCAACCACGCGCGGGAGCACTAAGATGGGGCTGAAGTGGACCGACAGCCGTGAAATCGGCGAAGCGCTGTATGACAGCCGCCCGGACGTTGACCCGACCACCGTACGTTTCACCGATATGCATCAGTGGATCTGCGAGCTGGAAGAGTTTGATGACGATCCGGCTGCATCGAATGAAAAAATTCTTGAAGCGATTCTGCTAGTCTGGTTAGACGAAGCAGCATAATCATCAAACGGGCTGCCTTCGGGTGGCCCGTTTTTATGGACACAACCGTTGGCCGGAACGGGCATTTGCCCTCCGGCGATTGTGAAAAGGATAAAAAGAATGACAGAAGCTATGAAAGTCACCCTCACCACGCAGCCCGCCGACGCGCGCTGGGGTGAAAAAGCAGCCTACAGCATCAACAACGACGGCATTGCACTGCACTTAACCGGCAAAGACGATCTTGGCCTTATTCAGCGCGCGGCGCGCAAAATCGACGGCCTCGGTATCAAACACGTCGCCCTGAGCGGCGAAGGGTGGGACGCGGATCGCAGCTGGGCGTTCTGGTCTGGCTATAAAGGGCCGAAAGGGACGCGTAAAGTCGAATGGGCGCAGCTTGATGAAGCAGAGCAGAAAGAGCTGGATAGCCGCCTGAAAGTGATCGACTGGGTGCGCGACACCATCAATGCCTCGGCGGAAGAGCTAGGGCCGGAGCAGCTGGCGCAGCGCGCGGTCGATCTGCTCTTCAGCGTTGGCGGCGACAAGGTTTCTTACCGCATTACCAAAGGCGAAGATCTGCGCGAGCAGAATTACATGGGGCTGCATACCGTAGGGCGCGGCTCCGAGCGTCCGCCAGTGCTGCTGGCGCTTGATTACAACCCGACCGGTAACCCGGATGCGCCGGTCTACGCCGCGCTGGTGGGCAAAGGCATCACCTTTGATACCGGCGGCTACAGCCTGAAGCAGAGCGCATTTATGGATTCGATGAAATCCGATATGGGTGGTGCGGCGCTGGTTACCGGTGCGCTGGCGTTTGCCATCAATCGTGGTCTGAACAAGCGCGTTAAGCTGTGGCTCTGCTGCGCTGACAATATGGTCAGCGGCAATGCGTTTAAGCTGGGCGATATTATTCACTACCGCAACGGTAAAAAAGTTGAGGTGATGAACACCGACGCGGAAGGGCGTCTGGTGCTGGCAGATGGGCTGATTGACGCTTCTGCGCAAAAACCGCAGCTGATTATCGATGCCGCGACGCTGACCGGTGCGGCGAAAACCGCGCTGGGCAATGATTACCATGCGCTGTTCAGCTTCGATGACGCGCTGGCGGGCCGCCTGCTTAACAGCGCAGCGGCGGAAAACGAGCCGTTCTGGCGTCTGCCGCTGGCAGAGTTCCACCGTCACCAGTTGCCGTCCAACTTTGCCGAGCTGAACAACACCGCTAGCGCGGCCTTCCCGGCAGGGGCGAGCACCGCCGCCGGTTTCCTTTCGCACTTTGTGGAAAATTATCAGCAGGGCTGGCTGCATATCGACTGCTCGGCGACCTATCGTAAATCCGCCGTTGAGCAGTGGGCCGCCGGTGCGACAGGGTTGGGTGTGCGCACCGTTGCCAATCTGTTGACCGCCGAGTAAGCGGTGTGCCTGATGGCGTTACGCTTATCAGGCCTACAAAAGCAACCGTAGGCCGGATAAGGCGTTTCGCCGCCATCCGGCAATAAAGCGGCCCATAGCCACGGGTTGCGCCCGTAAACGTAGGCCGGATAAGGCAACGCCGCCATCCGGCAATGCGCAAAACCCCGGGCGCGATGACGCACGAAAACGAACCAGAGATCCTATGTCTGAAACGAAAAACGAATTAGAAACCCTGCTTGAGCAGGCGGCGACCGAACCCGCTTACCGTCCGGCCTTTTTCCGCACACTGCTCGACTCTACCGTCTGGGTGCCAGGCAATGCCGCAGAAGGCGAAGCGGTGGTGGAAGAGAGCGCGCTCGATATCCAGCACTGGGAAAAAGATGACGGCACCTCGGTGATCCCCTTTTTCACCTCCCTTGCAGCGCTGCAACAGGCGGTCGACGACGAGCAGGCCTTTGTGGTGATGCCCGCGCGCACGCTGTTTGAAATGACGCTCGGCGAAACCCTGTTCCTTAACGCTAAACTTCCGACCGGGAAAGAGTTCACCCCGCGTGAAATCAGCCATCTGGTTGGCGGAGAGGGCAGCCCGCTCAGCCAGCAAGAGGTGCTTGAAGGCGGTACCGCGCTGCTGCTCTCGGAAGTTGCCGAGCCGCCCGCGCAGGTGGTCGACTCCCTGACCACGCTGTTCAAAAGCATCAAAACCGTTAAACGCGCCTTTATCTGCTCCATCAAAGAGCAGGCCGACGCGCAGGCGAACCTGTTAATCGGCATTGAAGCCGAAGGCGATATTGAAGAGATCATTCATGCCGCGGGCAGCGTGGCGACCGATACGCTACCGGGCGATGAGCCAGTTGATATCTGCCAGGTCACCGAAGGTGAGAAGGGCATCAGCCACTTTATGCTGGCGCACATCACCCCGTTCTACGAACGCCGCTGGGGCAGCTTCCTGCGCGATTTCAAAACCAACCGCATTATCTAAAGTCTCAGGCGGTACCCCCCGTACCGCTTACCCCCCTAAATTCGTGGGGAATGTATTCAGCCCACCCCTGTGGTAGGGTGCGCTTTTACGTTTCTTTACGGTTAAGGTTATGGACAGAAAAACTCTGCTCTACTGCTTCGGCGTGCCCCTCTTATTGCTTGTTTATTCCTGCTGGCAAAACATTCGCATCGATGATGGCTATGTCTACCAGGTCACGCGATATGGCACCGTCGGGCACAGCGCAGCGGCCGATCTGCTGCGCCACTTTCTGTCGAAAGCCGGTATCTTTCTCTCTCTGATGGCACTGCTTGCCAGCACCAGCGCGGTAGCGCTCTGTTTCTACAGCGTGCGCAGGGCGCGCATCTCCGCCGATCATCTGATTGTCGCCTTTAACCTCTGTCGCAAACTGCTGCCTTTTATCATGGTCACCGTGATGTCCTGCATCGGTTTTGCGCTGATCGCGGTCTTCTTGTATGAAATCTGTTGGCTCTACACCCTGGGGCCAGCGAGCGCGTTAAACATCAAGCTGGTGCTCTTCATCCTGCTGGTGATTGGCTCCCTGTTGATTATGGTGTTGAAGAGCCTCTTCCTGCTGAAAAAATGTTTCACCCTGTTTGAGCCGCAGGATATGGAGGTGCACGGCACCGCCGTGCGCGAAAACGATGCGCCGGAACTCTGGCGCTGGGTGAGGGAGCTTGCACAGCGCGGGCAGGCAATAGTCCCGGATAACATTGTGGTGGGCCTGTTCGAAGGCTTCTATGTCACCGCAAGCCCGGTGCAAATCGAGAAGGGCGAACGTCTTACCGGCAACACCCTCTATTTCCCGCTCAGCTATGCGGCGTTTATGAACAAAGAGGAGGTGGCAGCGGTCATCGGTCACGAGCTGGGGCACTTCTCCGGCAATGACACCCTCTATACGCTGCACTTTGCCGGGCTTTACGCCGGGATGGAGAACAGTCTCAACTACTTCTACCGTGATGTTGGCGGCAGCGGCTGGCTGGAGCGTCTGGCGCTGAATCCGACCATCCATCTTGGCATGTGGTTTTTCCGTCAGTTCCACGAAACGGTAAGTGGCTGGAGCCGCGTGCGTGAACTCGCAGCGGATGCCGCCGGGGCGCGCACCAGTTCATCGATGGCGCTTGCCGCGTCGCTGCTACGTTTCTCTGCCCTCAATGAGCGTTTTCAGGGGCCGATGGAGCAGTTTTTCCAGCGCAAACTGGCGACTGACGATCTGGTGCATAGCCTCTTTACTGAACTGCGCAATGGCGACCGGTTCGATCTCTCCGCATCACTGGAAGAGGCGCTGGCGCACCCGACCGACAGCCATCCGCCGACCCGTGCGCGTATTGAACAGTTGAAAGTTCCGCTGGATGAGGCGCTGATGGCGCAAGCGTCGCGCCCGGTCGGGGAAGCGGATTATCTCTGGATGCGCAGCCTGTTTCGCGATGCCTCTGCGCTCTCGAAGGCGCTAACCAGCGGCATGGCCAGCGAAGTTGACGCCCATTACGAGGCTTATCAGTCTGAGCTAAAAGATCTCGCTTCCCGCGCCACCGATACGCTGGTGGTCTCACTACGCAAGAAGAATCTGTGGATCTTTGTTGGGCTGACGGTGCTCTGCGCGGCGGCTGCGGTGATGGTGTTTACGCTGAGCATTCAGTGGAACTCTTCGGCCAACAGTCCGATGGATATGATCACCTTCGGCCTTGTGGCTGGTTCACTGCTTTTTGCGCTGGCAAGCTGGACAATGTACACCCGCGTGCGCCAGCCGCTCTTTACGTTGACGGCGCAGGGGATTGAGAGCTATCAGCTTAGCGCGCCGTTTATGCTCGACGCGATTGAGAATATCGGCATTCGCAGCATTAACGATTGGGTATTTATCGATCTTTTCTGGCGCGAGGGGTATCAGCCGCCGAAGCTGGTTGTCAGCCGACTGGTGCGCAACTTCATCTTTGAGCCGAAAAACCGCAAAGTGGTATTGAGCCTGCCCGGCGGCCTGTTGAAAGGCGAGCAGCGCGAGAAGTTATCCATCGAAGAGTTTTACGTCGCGCTTAATGAATACGCGGAAAGCGCGTGGGCGCGCCGGGAGTTGACGAAACATTCAGCGTGAGATTGCCGATGGCGATTCACGGTTTCGGCGCCGTGTTAATGCCGGATGGCGGCGTAAACGCCTTATCCGGCCTACGGTTTTGGTGCCGTTTGCATGCCGGATGGCGGCATAAATGCCTTATCCGGCCTACGTTTTTGGTGCCGTGTTAATGCCGGATGGCGGCATAAACGCCTTATCCGGCCTACGGTTTTGCGAGTTTGCAATGTACCGCTTTTGTAGGCCTGATAAGCGCAGCGCCATCAGGCATTTTTCCGCACAGCTACCCGGCCTGCGTTGCTTCCAGCAACAGCAGATCCATCAGCAGCACCAGGTTGGACTCAAACGAAGTGATCCCCGCCGCTTCGGCGGCGAAATGCACCGCCTCGTCGTAAAGGGCGAAATGGACATCCGCCAGCGCCGCCAGCGAATTGGCCGACGCGCGGGTAAAGGCCACCACCGTCATCCCCACCGTTCGCGCAATCCGCGCCTTATCCAGCACCTGCTCGGTCTCGCCGCTGCGCGAAACGGCAATAAACACCTGATAACGCGCGGCGTTGCTGAGAAAGATATTGCGGCTGTCGCCAGGGCCGGAGATAAACGCCGTCTTGCCCAGCACCTGTAACTTTTTGGTCAGGTACTCGGCAAACAGATAGGAGAACCCCGCGCCGTAGAGAAAAAAGCTCTCCCGCTCGCGCAGCAGGCTGGCAAACTGCCGCCGCTTCTCCTCGGTCACCCACTGAAAGGTGTGCTGATAATTGACCATAAACTGCTGGAACAGCGCGGGCAGCTCGCCAACACCGTCATGGTGCTGCTCCGCCAGGTGCGGCGTATCGGCCAGCAGCTGCTTGCAGTGCCAGATAAACTCGCTAAAACCGCTAAACCCCAGCTTCTGACAGAGGCGAATAATCGTCGCTGTCGAAACATAGGTCGCCTGCGCCAGCGCGCGCACGGTAATATTGCCCACCAGCAGCGGGTGCTCCGTAAGATGAGCCAGCACGCGGTATTCAGCGCGGGAGAGTGACTCCCCGCGCGTCAGCAAAGGCGCAAGTCGGTTATCCATCTACGCGCTTTCGACAGGCAGATCGTCGCGCGCGCCCCATTCACTCCACGAGCCGTCATAGAGCGTTGCCGTATTGACGCCGAGCGTCTCCAGCGCCAGCAGCACCACTGCGGCGGTCACGCCGGAGCCACAGCTGGCGATAATCGGCTTATGCAGATCAACACCCTGGCGCTGGAAAATACGCAGCAGTTCATCGGTGGTTTTCAGTTCACCGTCCGCCACTAGATCGACCCATGGCACATTGAGCGCGCCGGGAATATGACCGCGCTTAAGGCCTGGGCGCGGCTCGTCCACTTCGCCGCTAAAACGCGGTGCCGGACGGGCATCGACCAGCTGCGCGGTGCCTTCGTGGCTCGCCAGCAGCACATCGGTCACTTTTTTCACCACGGAAGGATCGAAATTGGCGGTGAAATCAGACTCCGGCAGCGCGACATCGCCCTGCTGTAACGGCAGGGCGTCACGCTGCCAGCCCGCCAGACCACCAGCGAGAATGGAGACCTTCTCAACGCCAACCTTGCGCAGCATCCACCAGGCACGCGGCGCGGAGAAGAGGTTACCTTCGTCATACACCACCAGGTGTTTATCCTGGCAGACGCCTAACTCGCGCATGGCGACGGCAAACGTCTCCGGGCGAGAGAGCATATGGGGTAGGGGAGAGGTGTGATCGGAGAGGGCTTCAATATCAAAAAAGACCGCACCGGGCAGGTGTCCGGCGCGGTACTCCGCTTTCATATCGCGATGCTCCTGGCCAACCGGCGCCATTCTGGCATCAATCAGCTGGATTTCAGGATCATCGCTGTGCTCTATCAGCCAGTCGGCCGCGACAAAAAAAGAGGTGGACATGGTGCCTCCGGGTCATCAACAGTTATCTGAATTGTTAACGTTTTTTCACTACCCGACAAGCTACCATCTCTCGCGCCGCGAGCCACCTCGGAAAATTACACCGCTTTGCCGTTTTCCCAGGCTTTTTGCAGCGCTGGCCAGTAATCCTGGTTGGCGGTAATCATTTCATCAAGGATCGCTTTCGCATGCTGCATGGTCGGCACGGTGCGGTTAAGGGTAAAGGCCTGCAACGCCTTCTCGTAGCTCCCCTCCATCGTCGCTTCCACCAGCAGCTGCTCCGAGGCCAGCTGCTGCATCAGCAGCGTCTGGTGGAACAGCGGCACTGCGCCCATGCGTACCGGCTCCGGCCCGTTACTGGTGATGTAAGCCGGCACTTCCACCATTGCGTCGTATGGCAGATTGGCAATCGCGCCCTTGTTTTCAACAATCACCAGGTGACGCTGGCGCAGGTTGAAGGCCAGCGAACAGGCGACATCGACAATAAACGCCCCGTGAACGCCGACGTGGAAAGCATCGGGCAGAATGCCGGTCTGCTTATACTCAGCCGCCGCGGCGAACAGTTTTTTCTCGCGCCCGTCCATCACCTCATTGGCGCGGGTGTAGTTCGGATCCTGATGATCGACAATCTCGTTCGGCATCAGGTAGTACTGCA
Source organism: Kosakonia sp. Marseille-Q7440 (assembly GCF_965119485.1). NCBI lineage: Bacteria > Pseudomonadati > Pseudomonadota > Gammaproteobacteria > Enterobacterales > Enterobacteriaceae > Kosakonia > Kosakonia sp. Marseille-Q7440. The sequence continues at coordinate 1,359,458 of NZ_CBCPLT010000002.1, forward strand.
AATAGGGGTTCGGCAGATACTCCGGGAAGTGATCCATAATCGGCTTGATGTTGCGCCAGGTTTTTACCCACGAGGGATCGGCATGCTGCGGATCGGTCTGTGCGGCGTCTTCCGTCAGCAGGCCAAAGCGCGCGACGTGCTCGCGCAGGGCAGGGAGGCGATCTTCGCCATCGACGCGCACCTGGGTAAACCAGCCGAAGTGGTTCAGGCCAAAGTAGTCGACCTCAAGCTGGTGACGATCGACGCCGAGGATCGCGCCCATATTGCGCATCGCCGCCACCGGCATATCGCAAATATTGAGCACCCGCGCGTGCGGGCGCAGACGGCGTACACCTTCAGCGACAATCGCTGCCGGGTTGGAGTAGTTAACGATCCAGGCTTTTTTATCCGCGTAGCGCTCGACCAGGTCGATCAGCTCGACCATCGGCAAAATGGTGCGCAGGCCGTAGGCCAGCCCGCCTGGCCCGCAGGTCTCCTGGCCAACCACGCCGTGGCGCAGCGGGATTTTTTCATCCTGCTCGCGCATCTTGTACTGGCCGACGCGCATCTGGGCGAAGACAAAGTGCGCGCCGCGAAAGGCGGTTTCGGCATCATTCGTGACGGTAAATTTGATGCTCTCGCTGTGGTCGCGAATCACCTTCTCGACCACCGGCGCTATGGTGTTCTGACGCTCGGCATCAATGTCGTAGAGGCGAATTTCCGCCAGCGGGAAATCCTCCAGCCGCACCATCAGGCTTTTGACGATGCCCGGCGTGTAAGTGCTGCCACCACCGGCAATGGATAAGATAAACGGGGGTTTAACCATTTCTGGACTCCTTCAGAGAAACATCTCAACAGCTTCTCGCATTTTTTTGACATGCAGCCCGTAGACCACCTGAACGTTATTACCTTGTTTAATCACGCCTTTCGCGCCGGTAGCTTTCAGCTGCGGCTCATTGATAGCCGCTACATCTTTTACCGTTACGCGCAGGCGGGTGTAGCAGTTGTCCACCACCTCGATATTTTCGCGCCCGCCGAGGCCACTGATAATCGCTTCGCCCACTGCGTCGTTATTCCCCTTCGCCTGGTACTCCTGCTTGCTGTAGAGGCGCGTCTCTTCGCTCTCCTCCTCGCGTCCCGGCGTTTTCATGTTGAAGCGCAAAATAAGGAAGCGGAAGGTGACGAAGTAGAGGGCGAACATAATCAGCCCGACCAGCAGATACATCGGCCAGTTGGACTTTTCGGTGCCGAGCGGCAGGTTGTAGAGAATGAAGTCGATAATGCCGTTCGCGCCGATGGCATGAACGCCGAAGAGTGAGAAGAGCATCATGCCGATGCCGGTCAGCACCGCATGCACCACGAACAGCAGCGGAGCGATAAAGAGGAAAGAGAACTCAATCGGCTCGGTGACGCCAACCAGCAGCGAAGTGAGCGCGGCGGGGATCAAAATCGCTTTTGCCGCGGCTTTGCGCTCCGGTTTCGCCGTCACATACATCGCCAGCGCCGCTGCGGGCAGGCCAAACATCTTGCTGATGCCGCGCGCATCCCACACCACGGTGCTGCTCAGTTTGGTCACACCCGGGCAGGCCATTTCGGCAAAGTAGATGTTGCGCGCGCCCTGATAGCTGCTGCCGCACACCTCAGCCGTGCCGCCCAGTTCGGTATACAAAAACGGCGTATAGACCAGATGATGCAGGCCGGTTGGCACCAGAATGCGCTCCAGGAAACCGTACACCGCCACGCCAAACGGACCTGCGCCTTTAATCGCCAGCGCCAGCGCGCTGATGCCGTGCTGAGCGAAGGGCCACAGCTCGCTCATCACCACGCCGAGCACCATTGAGACCGGCAACATAATAATCGCGACAAAGCAGTGCCCGGAGTAGATCGCCATCGCACCGGAAAACTGCACGCGGGAGTAGCGGTCGTAGAGATAGCCCGATAGCGCGCCGGTGAGGATGCCTGCGAAAACGCCCATCTCCAGCACCTGCACGCCCAGCACCATCCCCTGGCCTGCGGCTTTCATCTGATCGGCCGGTGCCAGCGCGCCCTGCAATTGCAGCGTGACGTTCATGGCATTAATGAAAACGATAAAGGTCACCAGACCAATCAGCGCGGCATAGCCTTTATCACGCGAGGCCAGACCGACCGGGATCCCGACGGCAAACACCAGCGCAAGGTTGGCGAGCACCGAAACGGCGGATTTGGCGATCAACTGACCCGTATGCTGAATAAGAGGGTGACCAAGAAAGGGAAGGTATTCGGCCAGATTGCCATTGCCGAAGATATTACCGAAGGCAATAAACAGGCCAACGATCGGCAAAATGAGCACCGGGCCAAAAAGGGACTTACCAAAATTTTGTAGGGCATTCACGGCTCTGGACATAGTGTTCTCGCTTATTAGCACCGCGTAGTAAGGGACACAGACCGCATAACGTTAGCAGCCGGTCGGGTGTTACTGCTATCTATCTTATTGTTTTAAAAACAAATGACGCGCAACGTAACATGTTACGTCACGGGGTGTGATCGGCCTAACACCACGGGCGTCGCGCAAAAAATGCGCTTTGCGAGATGCTTTCCAGAATCCATCAGATATTTTGTATTTCTTACCGTTGCGAATGATAATGACGACGCCTCTCACAACGGGTCAATCACTCAGGGATAAAGAATGAAACCGCTACGTTACGCGGCGCTGACTTTCGCGCTCCTCACCGCCTTCACGCTTGCAGGCTGTGACAATAACGATAAACCTAAGAGCGCCAGCGCGCCTGAACCCGCGTCCGCCTCATCCGCCGCGCAAACGCCTGCGGCAGCAGCCATGCCGGATAAAGCCAAACGCGATGAACTTGCCGCGCGTAGCGAAGGCAAGCCCTTAAACTTGCTGGATGCGTCCGAAGTGCAGCTCGACGGCAGCGCCACGCTGGTGCTGACCTTCTCGGTGCCGCTCGATCCGGATCAGAATTTTGCCCAGGTGGTGCATCTGGTTGATAAGAAGAGCGGCAAAGTCGACGGTGCCTGGGAACTGGCACCGAACCTGAAAGAGCTGCGCCTGCGCCACCTTGAGCCGAACCGCGAACTGCTGGTATCGGTTGATAGCGGGCTGGTTGCGCTCAATAAAGCCACCTTCGGCAAGAGCTTCGAGAAGTCGATCACCACCCAGGATATTCAGCCCAGTGTTGGCTTTGCCAGCCGCGGCTCGCTGCTGCCGGGTAAAGTGGTTGAAGGGCTGCCGGTGATGGCGCTCAACGTCGAAAATGTCGACATCAACTTCTACCGCGTGAAGCCGGAATCGCTGGCCTCATTCATTAGCCAGTGGGAGTACCGCAGTTCGCTCTCCAACTGGGAGTCCGATACGCTGCTGAAGATGGCGGATCTGGTCTATACCGGGCGCTTCGACCTCAACCCGGCGCGCAACACTCGCGAAAAACTGATGCTGCCGCTGAGCAGCATCAAACCGCTGCAACAGGCGGGCGTCTATATCGCCGTGATGAACCAGGCGGGGCACTACAACTACAGCAATGCCGCAACGCTCTTCACGCTCAGCAACATTGGCCTCTCTGCGCACCGTTACCATAACCGCCTGGATATCTTCACCCAGGGGCTGGAAAGCGGCGCGGCGCTCGGCGGTATCGACGTGATGCTGCTCAATGAGAAGGGGCAGAGCCTGGCGCAGGCGAAGACCGACAGCGATGGTCACGCCACCTTAAGCACCGATAAAGAGGGCGCGCTGCTGCTGGCGCGTAAAGAGGGCGAAACCACGCTGCTCGACCTTAACCTCCCGGCGCTGGATCTCGCCGAGTTCGCCATTACCGGCGAGCCAGGCTACAGCAAACAGTTCTTTATGTTTGGCCCGCGCGATCTCTATCGCCCTGGCGAAACGGTGATCCTCAACGGCCTGCTGCGCGACAGCGACGGCAAGCCGATTGCCGCACAGCCGGTGAAGCTGGAAGTGGTAAAACCGGACGGCCAGGTGGTTCGCTCGGTGGTGAGCCAGCCGCAGAACGGCCTTTATCACTTCACTTATGCGCTGGATGCCAGCGCGCAGACCGGCATGTGGCATGTTCGCGCCAATACCGGCGACAACCTGTCGCGCGAGTGGAGCTTCCACGTCGAAGACTTTATGCCGGAGCGCATGGCGCTGAATGTTACGCCGCAGCCGACACCGCTGGCACCCGCCGCAGACGTGGTGTTTAGCATTGAAGGCCACTATCTCTACGGCGCGCCAGCCAGCGGCAACGCCCTGCAGGGGCAGCTGTTCCTGCGCCCGCTGCGTGAAGCGGTTGCCGCGCTGCCAGGTTTCCAGTTTGGCGATATCGCCGAAGAGAACCTGAGCCGCAGCCTCGATGAAACCCATCTGACCCTTGATGATGAGGGGAAAGGCGAAGTGACCACGCCGAGCCAGTGGCAGGATTCCCATTCGCCGCTGGAAGTGATTCTGCAGGCCAGCCTGCTGGAGTCGGGCGGCCGTCCGGTGACCCGTCGCGCGGAGCAGGCGATCTGGCCTGCGCCCGCTCTGCCGGGTATTCGCCCGCAGTTCGCTTCAAAAGCGGTCTATGACTACCGCACCGACACCACCGTCAATCAGCCGATTGTCGATGAGGGCGGTAACGCCGCGTTCGATATTGTCTATGCCGACGCGCAGGGCAACAAAAAAGCGGTCAGCGACCTGCAGGTGCGCCTGATCCGCGAGCGCCGCGACTACTTCTGGAACTGGTCGGAAAACGACGGCTGGCAGTCGCAGTTCAACCAGAAAGATCTGGTGGAAGGCGAGCAGATCCTGACGCTGAAAGCCGATGAGACCGGCAAAGTCACCTTCCCGGTGGACTGGGGCTCCTATCGTCTGGAGGTCAAAGGCCCGGATGAGACCGTCAGCAGCGTGCGTTTCTGGGCCGGCTACAGCTGGCAGGATAACAGCGACGGCGCCGGTGCGGCACGCCCGGATCGCGTCACCATGAAGCTTGATAAACCCTCTTACAAAGCTGGTGATACCGTTAAGCTGCACATCACCGCACCGGCCGCGGGCAAAGGCTATGCGATGATCGAATCCAGCGAAGGTCCGCTCTGGTGGCAGGAGATTGACGTTCCGGCTGACGGGCTGGATCTTTCGATCCCGGTCGATCAGAAGTGGCAGCGCCACGATCTCTATATCAGCACGCTGGTGGTGCGCCCTGGCGATAAGTCGAAATCCGCCACGCCAAAACGCGCGGTCGGCCTGCTGCATCTGCCGATGGGCGATGAGAACCGCCGCCTGGAGATTGCCCTCGACGCACCGCAAAAAATGCGCCCTAACCAGCCGCTGAAGGTCAAAGTTAAAGCCTCGATGAAAGATGGCGCGACGCCGAAGCAGGTAAATGTGCTGCTCTCCGCTGTCGACAGCGGGGTGCTGAACATCACTGATTACGTGACGCCGGATCCGTGGCAGGCCTTCTTCGGCCAGAAACGCTATGGTGCCGATATCTATGATATCTACGGCCAGGTGATTGAAGGCCAGGGTCGTCTTGCGGCGCTGCGCTTCGGCGGCGACGGCGATGAGCTGAACCGCGGCGGCAAACCGCCGGTTAACCATGTCACCATTATTGCCCAGCAGGCGCAGCCGGTGACGCTGGATGAAAACGGCGAAGGCACCGTAACGATGCCGATTGGCGACTTCAACGGGGAGCTGCGCGTCATGGCGCAGGCCTGGACGGCAGACGATTTTGGCAGCAGCGAAAGCAAAGTGGTAGTCGCAGCCCCGGTGATTGCCGAGCTGAACACACCGCGCTTCCTCGGCAGCGGTGACACCTCTCGCCTGACGCTGGATCTCAGCAACCTGACGGACAAGCCGCAAACCCTGAATGTCGATCTGACGGCAAGCGGGCTGCTGTCGCTTGAGGGTGCCGCCACCCAGAGCGTCACGCTTGGGGCCGGTAAACGCACCACGCTCTTTATTCCGGTGCGCGCGCTGGACGGCTTCGGCGACGGCGAGATTGCCGCGCAAATCAGCGGCCTTGCGCTGCCGGGCGAAACCTTCGCGCCGCAGCAGAAGCAGTGGAAGATTGGCGTACGCCCGCCTTTCGCCGCGCAGACCATCAACACCGGTGCGATGCTCAATCCGGGTGAAAGCTGGCAGGTACCGGGCCAGCATCTGGCGGGCATCTCGCCTGCCACGCTGCAGGGTCGCTTGCTGCTGAGCGGCAAACCGCCGCTCAATGTCGCCCGTTACATTCAGGAGCTGCGCGCTTACCCGTACGGCTGTCTGGAGCAGACCGCCAGCGGGCTCTTCCCGTCGCTCTACACCAATGCCGCACAGCTTAAAGCGCTGGGCATCAAAGGCGAGAGCGATGAGCAGCGCCGCGCGGCGGTGGATATCGGTATCTCCCGCCTGTTGCAGATGCAGCGTGATGACGGCGGCTTCTCTCTATGGGATAAGAGCGGATCGGAAGAGTACTGGCTGACCGCCTACGTGACCGATTTCCTCGTCAGCGCCTCGGCGCAGGGCTACAGCGTTCCGGCTGAAGCGCTGAACAACGCTAACAACCGCCTGCTGCGCTATTTGCAGGATCCGGCGGCGATGTCGGTACGTTACAGCGACGACTTGCCAGCGACGAAATTTGCCGTGCAGAGCTACGCCGGTCTGGTGCTGGCTCGTCAGCAGAAAGCGCCGCTGGGCGCGCTGCGTGAAATCTGGCAGCGCCACGAGCAGGCGAAAGCGGGGCTGCCGTTAATGCAGCTTGGCGTTGCGCTGAAGCTGATGGGTGATGCCCAGCGCGGCGATCAGGCTATCGCGCTGGCGCTGAAAACCGATCGCATTGCGGAAAACCGCTGGCTGGCGGATTACGGCAGCAGCCTGCGTGATAACGCGCTGATGCTGGCGCTACTGGAGGACAACAAGCTGCTGCCGGACGCGCAGGCGCACCTGCTGGCTACGCTCTCCGAGCAGGCCTACAGCCAGCGCTGGCTTTCAACCCAGGAGAGCAACGCGCTGTTTATGGCAGGCCGCAATCTGCAAAACAGCACCGGTAACTGGCAGGCGCAAACCTCGCTTGATACCGCGATGCTGGCCGGTAACACCGCGCAGAGCCGTAACCTTGAGGCGGACCAGTTGAGTGCGTTGCAGGTGACCAACAGCGGCACCACACCGCTGTGGCTGCGCCTGGATACCACTGGCTATCCTGAGCAGGCTCCGGCACCTTCCGGCAAAGTCCTGCATATCGAGCGCAACGTGCTCGGCACCGACGGGCGCAGCAAGCCGCTCTCTTCCCTGAAGAGCGGTGAGCTGGTGCTGGTGTGGCTGGAAGTGACGGCCAGCCAGAACGTCCCGGACGCGCTGGTGGTCGATCTGCTGCCTGCGGGTCTGGAGCTGGAGAACCAGAACCTGGCCAGCAGCAGCGCCAGCCTGCAGGAGAGCGGCAGCGAAGTGCAGGAGCTGCTCAACCGCATGCAGCAGGCCGATATTCAGCATATGGAGTTCCGTGACGATCGCTTTGTCGCCGCCGTACCGGTGAGCGAAGGGCAGCCAGTCACGCTGGTCTATCTGGCGCGTGCGGTGACGCCTGGCACCTACCAGGTTCCGGCTCCGCAGGTGGAATCAATGTATGTTCCGCAGTGGCGGGCAACCGGCGCGGCCAGCGGCCCGTTGATCATCACGCCATAACGTGAAGATCGTCTCTCTGATACGCACCCGCTGGCGCTGGCTGGCGGGTGTGCCTCTTCTCTTTGTGCTGCTGGTTATCGCCGCCGATAAAATCTGGCCACTGCCCCTGAACGAGGTTTCGCCCGCGCGGGTGGTGGTGGCTGAAGATGGCACGCCGCTGTGGCGTTTTGCTGATGCCGACGGTATCTGGCGCTATCCGGTCACTATTGAAGAGGTCTCGCCGCACTATTTACAGGCGCTTATCCAGTATGAAGATCGCTGGTTCTGGGACCATCCCGGCGTTAATCCCTTCTCTATTGCGCGCGCGGCCTGGCAGGATCTGCGCTATGGGCGCGTGGTTTCCGGCGGCAGTACGCTCACCATGCAGGTGGCACGTCTGCTTGATCCGCATCCGCGCACCTTTGGTGGCAAAGTTCGCCAGCTGTGGCGGGCGATGCAGCTGGAGTGGCATCTCTCCAAGCGCGACATTTTGACCATTTACCTCAACCGCGCGCCGTTTGGCGGCACGTTGCAGGGAGTCGGTGCGGCAAGCTGGGCCTATCTCGGCAAACCGCCCTCAAAGCTGAGCTATGCGGAAGCGGCGCTGCTCGCCGTGCTGCCGCAGGCGCCGAGCCGTTTACGCCCGGACCGCTGGCCGCAGCGGGCGCAGGCGGCGCGCGATAAAGTGCTGGATCGCATGGTGACGCAGCAGGTGTGGCCGGTGGCGCAGGTGAAAGAGTCGCGCGAAGAGCCGGTGTGGTTAGCGCCGCGGCAGATGCCGCAGCTGGCCCCGCTCTTTGCCCGCCGCATGCTGGGAGCCAACAAAAAGCTGAAGGTGACCACCACGCTGGACGCCAGCCTGCAACGACAGCTGGAGGAGCTGGCGCTGAGCGTCAAATCCCGGCTGCCGATGCGCAGTTCGCTGGCGATCATCGTGGTCGACCATACGGATATGAAAGTGCGCGGCTGGGTGGGGTCGGTGGATATTAACGACGACAGCCGTTTCAGCCATGTTGATATGGTCAGCGCCGTGCGCTCACCGGGATCGGTGCTGAAACCCTTTATCTACGGACTGGCGCTGGACGAAGGGCTGATCCACCCCGCATCCCTGTTACAGGATGTGCCGCGGCGCGTCGGGGATTATCGCCCCGGTAACTTCGACAGCGGTTTTCATGGCCCGGTGAGCATGAACGAGGCGCTGGTACGCTCGCTGAACCTGCCTGCGGTACAGGTGCTGGAGGCCTACGGGCCGAAGAAGTTTGCCGCTAATCTGCGCAATATCGGGCTGCCTCTGATGCTGCCCGCCGGCGCGGAGCCAAACCTGTCGCTGATCCTCGGCGGCGCGGGTGCGCGGCTGGAGGATATCGCTGCCGCCTACAGCGCTTTTGCCCGCGAGGGTAAAGCTGGCAAATTAAGGCTGACTCCAGATGAACCGCTGGCTGAACGTCGCCTGATGTCGCCGGGTGCGGCGTGGATTATCCGCCGGATTCTGGCGAATGAAGCGCAGCCGGTGCCGGACAGCGCACTGCCGCAGGTGGTGCCGCTGGCGTGGAAAACCGGCACCAGCTATGGCTACCGGGATGCCTGGGCCATCGGCCTCAACTCCCGGTATGTGATCGGTATCTGGACCGGTCGCCCGGACGGCACGCCGGTTGCCGGGCAGTTTGGTTTTGCCAGCGCCGTGCCGCTGCTCAACCAGGTGAACAATCTGCTGCAACCGCGCTCCGCGCTGGATCAGGCGCGTTTGCCGCGCGACCCGCGTCCGGCGTCGGTAAGCAGCGGGGTGATCTGCTGGCCGGGCGGGCAGAGCCTGCCTGCCGGAGACAGTAACTGCCGCCGCCGCCTTGCGACCTGGTTGCTTGATGGCAGCCAGCCGCCGACGCTGTTAATGCCGGAGCAGGAAGGGCTGCACGGCATCAGTTTTCCGCTGTGGCTGAACCATCAGGGGCGGCGCGTGGCGGCGGATTGCCCGGATGCGCAGCAGAAAAACTGGATCGTCTGGCCGCTGCCGCTTGAGCCGTGGCTGCCGCCCGGCGAGCGCCGCGCCGCGCGCTTACCGCCTGCGGACCGCGTTTGCCCGCCGCGGGATGAGAACGCACCGCCGCCGTTGTTGTTAAACGGCGTGCGCGAAGGGGCGGTGATCAAACGCGTACCCGGTCAGGATTTTGCGATTCTGCCTCTGCAAAGCAGCGGTGGAGAAGGGGGACGCTGGTGGTTTTTGAACGGTGAACCGTTAACGGCGCGCGGCAGCATATTGAGCCTGAAGATCGATAAAGCCGGCGACTATCAACTGGTGGTAATGGATGAGGCGGGGCAGGTCGCCGCGGTGCAGTTTACGGTGCAATAGGGCGAGAAAGGGCACCTTCAGGTGTTGGTGTTGCTCAAACTCGTCTTATTTTAAAAAAATGTTACCTTAATCCATAGGCAAGACCGGTGTTGCTCTTTATAATCCGCGCCACACCTATTCAGGGCAACAGAACAACTTACTGAGGTAATCATGGCTATTGAACGTACTTTTTCCATCATCAAACCGAACGCGGTGGCAAAAAACGTTATTGGTAACATCTTCTCTCGCTTTGAAGCGGCAGGTTTTAAAATCGTTGGCACCAAAATGCTGCACCTGACCGTTGAGCAGGCGCGCGGCTTCTACGCTGAGCACGAAGGTCGCCCGTTCTTTGATGGCCTGGTTGAGTTCATGACCTCCGGCCCGATCGTGGTTTCCGTACTGGAAGGCGAAAACGCCGTTCAGCGTCACCGCGATCTGCTGGGCGCAACCAACCCGGACAACGCACTGGCCGGTACCCTGCGCGCAGATTACGCAGACAGCTTCACCGAGAACGGCACCCACGGTTCCGACTCCGTTGAATCTGCCGCTCGCGAAATCGCTTACTTCTTCGCTGAAGGCGAAGTTTGCCCGCGCACCCGTTAATTTCCGGTTAACTGTGTAACGAGATTTACACTTTAATTGGTAAATGCCGCGTCCAGGCGTGGTATCTGTGCGACAGAATTTGTACAATGTTGCGCCCCAGGATGAGCTGAAGCTTGCCTGGGGCGCTTCTTTTTAACCCTCCACGGGCCACAACGTGTAATAACGAGGCCGGAATAAAATATGTCTGAACAAATTGCCATGTCTGAGAGCGACGCTCTTACGGTTCCAAACAAAGATGCAAAAATTAACCTGCTGGATCTTAACCGTCAGCAGATGCGTGAGTTTTTCAAAAACTTAGGCGAAAAACCGTTTCGCGCCGACCAGGTGATGAAGTGGATGTATCACTACTGCTGCGACGACTTTGATGAGATGACCGACATCAACAAAGTGCTGCGTGGCAAGTTAAAAGAGGTCGCGGAGATCCGCGCCCCTGAAGTCGTCGAGGAGCAACGCTCTTCTGATGGCACCATCAAATGGGCTATCGCCGTCGGCGATCAGCGCGTTGAAACCGTCTATATCCCGGAAGAAGATCGCGCGACGCTCTGCGTCTCCTCCCAGGTCGGTTGTGCGCTGGAGTGCAAATTCTGCTCCACGGCGCAGCAGGGCTTCAACCGCAACCTGCGCGTATCGGAAATCATCGGCCAGGTGTGGCGCGCGGCGAAAATCATTGGCGCTGCCCGTGTGACCGGCAACCGCCCGATCACCAACGTGGTGATGATGGGCATGGGCGAACCGCTGCTGAACCTCACCAACGTGGTGCCAGCGATGGAGATCATGCTGGATGATTTCGGCTTTGGTCTCTCCAAACGCCGCGTGACGCTCTCGACCTCCGGCGTTGTTCCGGCCCTCGACAAGCTCGGCGATATGATTGACGTTGCGCTGGCGATCTCGCTGCACGCGCCGAATGACGCCATTCGCGACGAAATTGTGCCGATCAACAAAAAGTACAATATCGAAACCTTCCTCGGGTCGGTGCGCCGCTACCTGGAGAAGTCCAACGCCAACCAGGGACGCGTGACCATTGAGTATGTGATGCTGGATCACGTCAATGACGGCACTGAACACGCCCATGAGCTGGCCGAGCTGCTGAAAGATACGCCGTGCAAGATTAACCTGATCCCGTGGAACCCCTTCCCGGGCGCGCCGTATGGCCGCAGCTCCAACAGCCGTATCGACCGTTTCTGCAAAGTGCTGATGAGCTACGGTTTTACCACCATTGTGCGTAAAACCCGTGGCGACGATATCGATGCCGCCTGCGGTCAGCTGGCGGGCGAGGTCATCGACCGTACCAAGCGCACGATGCGTAAACGCCTGCAGGGCGAGCCGATCGCGGTTAAAGCGGTGTAAGCGTGACTGCGGCGCGAAGTTGGCGCCGCAGGTTTGGAATATGTTGAATATTTGGCCTGCTTATATAGAGGCCGTTAATAATTACGGTGCGTTTCCTCTTACTTTGAGGCAGTATGTAATGCTGGAACAACGGCTTAGCAAATAGTGCTGAAAGCCGTCCTGTTATCACGAACCTGACAGTCTTATACTGTGGGTCTACGTTTAACTGACCCGGATTTTTCGCGGCGTGTGTAGGTTATGCGGTTACGCGCGCCTGTGTGTTTACTTTTCACGTACCAGTAGTTGTAGCGAATGAATACTGAAGCCACTCAAGACCAAAACGAAGCACAATCCACGGGCGTTCGTCTGCGCAATGCTCGTGAGCAACTTGGACTCAGCCAGCAAGCGGTTGCCGAACGCTTGTGCCTGAAGGTCTCCACGGTACGCGATATCGAAGAGGACAGGTCGCCTGCCGATCTGGCATCCACCTTTGTGCGCGGTTATATCCGCTCCTATGCTCGCCTGGTACACATTCCAGAAGAAGAGCTGCTGCCGATTCTTGAGAAACAAGCGCCGATCCGCGCGGCAAAAGTCGCACCGATGCAGGGCTTTGCGCTGGGTAAACCGCGCAAAAAACGCGACGGCTGGCTGATGAGCGTCACCTGGCTGGTGCTGTTTGTGGTAGTGGGCCTGACGGGTGCCTGGTGGTGGCAAAACCACAAAGCGCAGCAGGAAGAGATCAGCACCATGGCCGATCAATCCTCCGCCGAGCTTAATGCCAGCAACGGCCAGAGCGTGCCGCTGGATAACCAGGCTGCCTCTACCCCGGTGGATAACGGTTCCACCCCGGTTGAAACCCCGGCCCCGACCAACAGTACGCAGGCACCTGCAACCACTTCACCTGCCGCCACAGCCAATCAGAACAGCGTGGTTCCGCCTTCACAGGCGAACGTCGAACCTTCTGCCCAGCAGCCTGCTGCTACCGCCAATAACGCCTCTCAGCTGCCAACCGATCAGGCTGGCGTAGCGGGCGCATCTGCCGACGCGAACGCGCTGGTGATGAACTTTAATGCCGACTGCTGGCTGGAAGTGAGCGATGCGACCGGTAAGAAACTCTTTAGCGGTATGCAGCGTAAAGATGCCACGCTGAATCTCACCGGCCAGGCACCCTATAAACTGAAAATTGGCGCGCCGTCGGCTGTCCAGATCCAGTTCCAGGGGAAACCTGTCGATCTGAGTCGTTTTATCAGAACTAACCAGGTTGCGCGTCTGACCCTCAATGCCGAACAATCAGCAGCACAGTAACAGACGGGCAACGCGGGAGATCATTCATGCATAACCAGTCGCCGATCCAACGGCGGAAATCAAAACGGATTTATGTTGGTAATGTGCCGATCGGCGATGGGGCTCCCATCGCCGTGCAGTCTATGACAAACACCCGCACCACGGATGTTGAAGCAACGGTCAACCAAATCAAAGCATTAGAGCGCGTCGGCGCAGACATCGTGCGTGTCTCGGTACCGACAATGGACGCGGCAGAAGCGTTCAGGCTTATCAAACAGCAGGTGAGTGTCCCGCTGGTGGCGGACATCCACTTTGACTATCGCATCGCGCTGAAAGTCGCCGAGTACGGCGTCGATTGCCTGCGTATCAACCCTGGCAATATCGGTAACGAAGAGCGCATCCGCAGCGTTGTCGACTGCGCGCGCGATAAAAACATCCCGATCCGCATCGGTGTTAACGCCGGTTCGCTGGAAAAAGATCTGCAGGAAAAGTATGGCGAGCCGACGCCGCAGGCGCTGCTCGAATCGGCCATGCGCCATGTGGATCATCTCGATCGTCTCAACTTCGACCAGTTCAAAGTGAGCGTGAAAGCCTCTGACGTCTTCCTTGCCGTTGAGTCCTATCGTCTGCTGGCGAAGCAGATCGATCAGCCGCTGCATCTGGGGATCACCGAAGCGGGCGGCGCGCGCGCAGGCTCGGTGAAATCGGCGATTGGCTTAGGCCTGCTGCTCTCGGAAGGGATCGGCGATACGCTGCGCATCTCGCTGGCGGCGGATCCGGTTGAAGAGATCAAAGTCGGTTTCGATATCCTCAAATCCCTGCGCATCCGCGCGCGCGGCATTAACTTTATCGCCTGCCCGACCTGCTCCCGTCAGGAGTTTGACGTGATTGGTACGGTCAACGCGCTGGAGCAGCGGCTGGAAGATATCATCACGCCGATGGATGTTTCTATTATCGGCTGCGTGGTAAACGGGCCGGGCGAAGCGCTGGTCTCGACCCTTGGCGTGACCGGCGGGAATAAGAAAAGCGGCCTGTATGAAGATGGCGTACGTAAAGATCGCCTCGATAACGGCGATATGATCAGCCAGCTTGAGGCGCGTATTCGTGCGAAAGCCGCGATGCTGGATGAAACGCGTCGCATCGACGTCATGCAGGTAGAAAAATAAGGGTGCCGCCAAGGCTGGCATCCCGTGTATCATGAGCCCGCCCGGCGCGACCGCTTTTGTCGCCGCCCTGAGGGTTCATTTTTTGTATTAATAAAGAGAATAAACGTGGCAAAAAATATTCAAGCCATTCGCGGCATGAACGATTATCTGCCTGGCGAGACCGCCATCTGGCAGCGCATTGAAAGCAGCCTGAAGAACGTGCTCGGCAGCTACGGTTACAGTGAAATCCGTTTGCCGATTGTAGAGCAGACCCCGTTATTCAAACGCGCGATCGGCGAAGTGACCGACGTGGTTGAAAAAGAGATGTATACCTTCGACGACCGCAACGGCGACAGCCTGACGCTGCGTCCGGAAGGTACCGCGGGCTGCGTACGCGCCGGCATCGAACATGGTCTTCTGTACAATCAGGAACAGCGCTTGTGGTATGTCGGGCCGATGTTCCGCTACGAGCGTCCGCAGAAAGGGCGCTACCGTCAGTTCCATCAGTTGGGTGTGGAAGTTTTTGGCCTGCAGGGGCCGGATATCGACGCCGAGCTGATTATGCTCACCGCGCGCTGGTGGCGCGAGCTGGGTATCGCTTCCCACGTTGCGCTTGAACTTAACTCCATCGGTTCGCTGGAGGCCCGCGCGACCTATCGCGACGCGCTGGTGGCGTTCCTGGAGCAGCATAAAGACAAGCTTGACGAAGATTGCCTGCGCCGCATGTACAGCAACCCGCTGCGCGTGCTGGACACCAAAAACCCGGATATTCAGGCGCTGCTGAACGATGCGCCGAAGCTGGGCGATTATCTTGACGATGAGTCACGCGAGCACTTTGCCGGTCTCTGCGCTTTCCTCAACGCGGCGGGCATCGCCTATACCGTTAACCAGCGCCTGGTGCGCGGTCTCGATTACTACAACCGCACCGTGTTTGAGTGGGTGACCAGCAGCCTCGGCGCGCAGGGCACCGTCTGCGCCGGCGGCCGTTACGATGGCCTGGTTGAGCAACTGGGCGGTCGCGCAACGCCAGCGGTTGGCTTCGCGATGGGTCTTGAGCGACTTGTTTTACTGGTTCAGGCAGTTAATCCGGAATTTAAAGCCGAATCCGTTGTCGATATTTACCTGGTGGCGTCTGGCGCTAACACGCAATCCGCAGCGATGCTGTTGGGTGAGCAGGTGCGCGATGCGCTGCCTGGCGTGCGGCTGATGATGAACCACGGCGGCGGCAACTTTAAGAAGCAGTTTGCCCGTGCAGATAAGTGGGGCGCTCGCGTCGCGCTGGTGCTCGGCGAGTCTGAAATTGCCGACGGAAATGTTGTGGTGAAGGATTTACGCTCTGGTGAGCAGAGTACGGTAACGCAGGATAGCGTTGCGGCGCATTTGCGCACACTACTGGGCTAATCTCCCCGGTGATTTATCGTTAAGGAGAAGGACTGCGTGGAAATTTACGAAAACGAAAACGACCAGGTAGACGCGATTAAGCGCTTCTTTGCCGACAATGGCAAAGCGCTGGCCGTTGGGGTAGTACTGGGTATCGGCGCGCTGGTGGGCTGGCGTTTCTGGAACAGCCATCAGGCGGACAATGCGCGCGAGACCTCGCAGGCGTATGAGAGCGCGGTAAGCGCGCTGCAGGCCGGCAAACAGGACTCCTATGCCGCGGCGGAAAAGTTCGCTGCTGATAACAAAAACAGCTACGGTGCGCTGGCTTCGCTTGAGCTGGCTCAGCGTTACGTTGAGAAGAACGATCTGCAAAAAGCCGCTGCACAGCTGCAACAGGGTCTGGCTGCGACCGACGATGAGAATCTGAAGTCGATGATCAATGTCCGTCTGGCGCGCATTCAGGTACAACTGAAGCAGCAGGGCGCGGCGCTGAAAACGCTGGATGCCGTGAAAGGTGAAAGCTGGTCGGCCATCGTTGCGGATCTGCGCGGCGAAGCGTTGCTGAGCAAAGGCGACAAAAAAGGTGCGCGCACCGCATGGGAAAACGGCATTAAAAACAATGCTTCTCCTGCGCTGAGTGAAATGATGCAGATGAAAATTAATAATTTGTCCATCTAAGAGGGACCCGATGCAATTGCGTAAATTACTACTGCCAGGGCTGCTTTCCGTCACGTTATTGAGCGGCTGTTCCCTCTTCAACGGCGAAGAAGATGTTGTCAAAATGTCGCCGCTGCCGGTGGTCGAAAACCAGTTCACGCCGTCTACGTCGTGGAGCACCTCCGTTGGTAACGGTATCGGCAAGTATTACTCCACTCTGCACCCGGCCTTTGCCGATGGCGTGGTCTACGCCGCCGATCGTCATGGCGTGGTGAAAGCGCTCAGCATTGATGATGGCCGTGAAATCTGGTCGGTAAATCTGGCTGAGAAAGATGGCTGGTTCTCCACCCGCGCCGCGCTGCTCTCCGGCGGCGTGACCGTTTCCGGCGGTAAAGTCTACATCGGTACCGAGCAGGCGCAGGTCTATGCGCTGAACGCCAGCGATGGTTCCGTGGCCTGGAAAACTGGCGTAGTGGGTGAAGCCCTCTCTCGTCCGGTGGTCAGCGACGGTCTGGTGCTGATTCACACCAGCAACGGTCAGTTGCAGGCGCTGAACGAAGCGGATGGCGCGGTGAAATGGACCGTTAACCTCGATATGCCGTCGCTCTCTCTGCGCGGTGAATCTGCGCCGACCACCGCGTTTGGCGCTGCCATTGTTGGCGGTGATAACGGACGCGTCAGCGCCGTGCTGATGCAGCAGGGCCAGTTGATCTGGCAGCAGCGCATCTCCCAGGCAAATGGCCCGACCGAAATCGACCGTCTGAGCGACGTCGATACCACGCCGGTAGTGGTAAATGGTGTGGTTTACGCGCTGGCGTATAACGGTAATATGACGGCGCTGGATCTGCGCAGCGGCCAGATCATGTGGAAACGCGATCTTGGCTCGGTAAGCGATTTTGTGATTGATGGCAACCGTATCTACATCATCGATCAGAACGATCGCGTGCTTGCCCTGAGCACCGACGGCGGCGTGACGCTGTGGACGCAGAGCGATCTGCTGCACCGCAACCTGACCTCTCCGGCGCTCTATAATGGTTATATTGTGACCGGCGATAGCGAAGGCTATCTCCACTGGATTAACGTCGAAGATGGTCGTTTTGTTGCCCAGCAGAAAGTCGATAGTTCCGGCTTCCTGACCGAGCCGGTTGTGGCTGGCGGCAAACTGCTTATCCAGGCGAAAGACGGCACGCTGTACGCCCTCACGCGCTAAGCGCGCTGAGAGTGTCGTATCTGAAAGACGGCTCCTGTTGCAGGAGCCGTTTTCCTGTTTTTAAAACGCCGCGTAAATCGTGACGTTTTGCTAATGAATTTTCTGCAATGAGGCTTTAAACATGGTACCTGTGGTCGCGCTTGTCGGGCGCCCTAACGTTGGGAAATCCACGCTATTTAACCGTCTTACTCGCACCCGTGATGCGCTTGTAGCGGATTTTCCGGGTCTGACTCGTGACCGTAAGTACGGTCGTGCTGAAGTAGAAGGCCGCGAATTTATCTGTATCGATACCGGCGGTATCGATGGCACCGAAGATGGCGTTGAAACGCGTATGGCGGAGCAGTCGCTGCTGGCGATTGAAGAAGCTGACGTCGTGCTGTTTATGGTCGATGCCCGCGCCGGGCTGATGCCGGCCGATATCGCTATCGCCAAGCATCTGCGCTCGCGCGAGAAGGCCACCTTCCTCGTCGCCAACAAAACTGATGGCCTCGACCCGGATCAGGCGGTTTCTGACTTCTACTCCCTCGGTCTTGGCGAAATACACGCCATTGCCGCTTCACACGGACGCGGCGTCACCAGCCTGCTTGAGCATGTGCTGATGCCGTGGATGGACGAGCTGAACCCGCCGGAAGAGGTGGATGAAGAGGCTGAGTACTGGGCGAAGTTTGAAGCTGCTGCGAACGGCGAAGCCGAAGAGCCGGAAGACGATTTCAACCCGCAGGATCTGCCGATTAAGCTGGCGATTGTCGGGCGTCCGAACGTCGGTAAGTCAACGCTCACTAACCGCATTCTCGGTGAAGACCGCGTCGTGGTGTATGACATGCCGGGCACCACCCGCGACAGCATCTACATTCCGATGCAGCGCGATGAGCGCGAATATGTCCTGATCGACACCGCGGGCGTGCGTAAGCGCGGCAAAATTACCGACGTGGTCGAGAAGTTCTCGGTTATCAAAACCCTGCAGGCGATTGAAGACGCCAACGTAGTGATGCTGGTGATTGATGCCCGCGAAGGTATCTCCGATCAGGATCTCTCCCTGCTGGGCTTTATCCTCAACAGCGGCCGCTCGCTGGTGATTGTCGTCAACAAGTGGGACGGCCTGAGCCAGGAAGTGAGAGAGCAGGTGAAAGAGACGCTCGATTACCGCCTCGGCTTTATCGACTTTGCGCGCGTGCACTTTATCTCTGCCCTGCACGGCAGCGGCGTCGGTAACCTGTTCGAATCCGTACGTGAAGCCTATGACAGCTCCACCCGCCGCGTCAGCACTGCGCTGCTGACCCGCATCATGAACATGGCGGCAGAAGATCACCAGCCGCCGCTGGTGCGTGGCCGTCGCGTGAAGCTGAAATACGCCCACGCCGGTGGTTATAACCCGCCGATTGTGGTGATCCACGGCAACCAGGTGAAAGACCTGCCGGACTCCTACAAGCGCTACCTGATGAACTACTTCCGCAAATCGCTGGAAGTGATGGGTACCCCGATTCGTATCCAGTTCAAAGAGGGCGAGAACCCGTTTGCTGACAAGCGCAACACGCTGACGCCGAACCAGTTACGTAAGCGTAAGCGCCTGATTAAGCACCTTAAGAAAGGTAAGTAACCGTTCACTTCACCCGCCGCTGGCGGGTGTTTTGTTTTTGAGGGTGTATCATTAGGTCAATCTGAAACGATTGTGGGGAGTGCCTTATGCAACTGAATTGCCCGACTTGCCACGGCGAGCTGGAACTCGCCGGAACCATGGCGCACTGCGCCACGTGCAATAAAGATATGGAGGTGAATGCCGCCTGCCCGGAGTGTCACCAGCCGCTTGAGGTGTTAAAAGCCTGTGGCGCGGTGGACTACTTCTGCCAGCACGGCCACGGGCTGATTTCCAAAAAGCGTGTTGAATTCACCCTGCGCTAAGGCTTGCAGATACAGCCTTCGCCTTCGCGCCACAGCTCAACGAACGACGGCGGCGCTTTGCTCTCCGGGATCAGCAGCAGCATATCCGTCTGCCGCGTGGTCCAGGTGATCTGCAAACGGTAAAAGCGCTGGTCGCCGCGCCCCGGTGAGTCAGCCTGACCGGGAGGCTGCGCCAGCGGTAACGCCTGGTGCAGGATCTCAATCAGCCGCTGACGCTGCTCGTCGGTCAACTGGGCGATAACAATCCGCCTTCGCCCGGCGAGCATCGGGATATAAGCCACGCCGCCTTCACGGGCCAGCTCGACAACCGCATCGTCGGTCAGTTCGGGTTCGTTCATTATAAGACTCCGACATCTTTCCACGCCTGTTCAATGGCCGCCGCCACCGCTTTACCGGAACGTTTTTCGCCGTGATGAATGGTCAGTTTTGCAAAGGCGGCAAAATCGGCGTTTTGCGCCAGCTGGCGATCGCAGACCGTATCGTACCAGGCGTAGCCCGCTTTTTCCCACGCATAACCGCCAATCTCCGTGGCCGCGAGATAAAATGCGCGGTTCGGGATACCGGAGTTAAGGTGCACGCCGCCGTTATCTTCGCGGGTTTTAATAAAGTCCTTCATGTGCGCGGGCTGCGGATCTTTGCCGAGCAGCGGATCGTTATAGGCGGTGCCCGGCTCGGACATTGAGCGCAGCCCTTTGCCGTTGATGCCTTCGGCTAACAGCCCTTCGCCGATAATCCAGTCCGCCTGGTCTGCGGTTTGCTTGAGGTGGTATTGCTTAACCAGCGAGCCGAATACATCCGACAGGGATTCGTTCAGCGCGCCCGATTGTTCAAAGTAGATCAGCGCCGCTTCCGACTCTGTCACGCCGTGGCTTAACTCGTGTGCCACCACATCAATGGCGATAGTGAAACGGTTAAAGATTTCACCGTCGCCATCGCCAAACACCATCTGCTGACCGTTCCAGAAGGCGTTCTGATACTCCTGGCCGTAATGCACCGTGCCGCTCAGCACCAGGCCCTTGTTATCCAGCGAGTTACGTTTCCACTCCTTCCAGAAAAAGTCGTGGGTGACGCCAAGATAGTCATAGGCTTCATCGACGGCGACATCGCCATTCGAAGGCTGGCCCTCATAACGCACCTGCTTACCCGGCAGGCTCTCTTTGTTATGCGCATCATAGATATCGCGCACCAGTTCGCCCGGCGAGTTCGCCTGCGGAGCGCTCGGTTTACCGTGGCTGTGGGCCATCAGCGTCTGGACATGCATCAGGGTTTGTTTCGCGCAGCGCTTCTGTACTTCAGAGCCCTGGTCAATGATGCGGCGGAGAATGTAGGGGGGAATAACGGTGTGCGGGAAGCGAGTGGTCATGTTGATCTCCTTGATAAAATCAAAAGAACAACAAAAGTATAGGTCGCCTCACCGCATTAAGAGTTTTAACTACGGGGTTTTTCGTTTTCTCGGTTGTTTCACCGGTGTGACAATGCGCACCTCGCTCTCGACCCAGCCATCATTCAGGCGGGTGGTGAGCGTATCGCCCGCTTTCACCTGCTTAGTCTGTTTCAGTACTTTCCCGTCGGTGGCGGTAGTGACGCTGTAGCCGCGCGCAAGCGTCGCCAGCGGGCTGACGGCTTCCAGATGGGTGAGGGCGGTGCCGAAGCGCTCGCGCGTGCTGCCGAGGCGATCGCGAATCGACTGGCTCAGGCGATACTCAAGCTGCTGCACCCGCGTTTGCGCCCGGTGGATGCGCGGCTGCGGATTGTGATGATTAAGCCGTTGCAGCACGCGCTGCTGACGCGTATTCGCGCGCTTAAGCTGCGTATCCAGCGCGTTATGCATACGCTGCTGCAAGCGGTCGAGCACCGTCTGCTGACGTGCGAGGCGCAGCTGCGGGTGCTGCTGTTGCAGACGGTGATGAAGCTGGGCAAAGCGGCGGTTGCGACCTGCCAGATAGTAATCCATCCCCATCTCCAGACGCTGCTGCATCGCCTGCACCTGGCGCAGCAGTTCAAGCTGGTTACGGCTGACAATCTCTGCCGCCGCCGAAGGGGTTGGCGCGCGCAGGTCGGCGACGAAATCGGCGATGGTGACATCCGTTTCATGGCCGACGGCGCTGACAATCGGAATACGGCTGGCAAAAATGGCGCGCGCGACGCGTTCGTCGTTGAAGCTCCAGAGATCTTCCAGCGAACCACCGCCGCGCCCCACAATCAGCACATCACACTCGTCACGGCTGTTGGCAAGGGCAATGGCGTGCACGATTTGCGCCGGTGCATCTTCGCCCTGTACGGCGGTCGGGTAGATCACCACGGGGAGAGACGGATCGCGGCGTTTCAGCACATGCAAAATATCGTGCAGCGCGGCGCCGGTTTTTGAGGTGATCACCCCAACGCAGTGCGCCGGTGAGGGCAGGGGATGTTTAAACTGCTGATCGAACAGCCCTTCCGCCGCCAGTTTCGCTTTCAGCTGCTCATACTTCTGCTGTAACAGCCCTTCACCCGCCGGTTGCATGCTCTCGACGATGATTTGGTATTCACCGCGCGGCTCATACATCGTGATGTTGGCGCGCACCAGCACCTGCTGCCCATGCTGCGGGCGGAAGGTGACGCGGCGGTTGCTGTTGCGAAACATCGCACAGCGCACCTGGGCGGTGTCATCTTTTAAGGTGAAGTACCAGTGACCGGAAGCGGGCTGGGTAAAGTTGGAGATTTCGCCGCTGATCCACACCTGGCCCAGCTCGCGTTCCAGTAGCGATCGCACCGTCTGGTTAAGGCGGCTGACGGTATAAATGGAGGGAGTTTGCAATGAGGACATGTGAGCCAGATCAAATTCTAAATCAGCAAGTTATTCGGTCGATAGTAGCCTGATGTCACCTGATTACAAGTATTTTTCCAAAAAAGTGTAGATGCAATCGGTTACGCTCTGTATAATGCCACGGCAATATTTAACCACCCAGGTCAGAGATATTGCCCATGCTACGTATCGCTAAAGAAGCTTTGACGTTTGACGACGTCCTCCTCGTTCCCGCCCACTCCACTGTTCTGCCGAATACCGCCGATTTAAGCACTCAGCTGACGAAGACCATTCGCCTGAACATTCCTATGCTCTCTGCGGCAATGGACACC
Organism: Kosakonia sp. Marseille-Q7440; assembly: GCF_965119485.1. Classification (NCBI taxonomy): domain Bacteria; kingdom Pseudomonadati; phylum Pseudomonadota; class Gammaproteobacteria; order Enterobacterales; family Enterobacteriaceae; genus Kosakonia; species Kosakonia sp. Marseille-Q7440. The sequence goes on from NZ_CBCPLT010000002.1 coordinate 1,381,993, forward strand.
GTAACGGAAGCGCGTCTGGCGATCGCCCTCGCACAGGAAGGCGGCATTGGCTTTATTCACAAAAACATGTCTATCGAGCGCCAGGCGGATGAAGTACGCCGCGTGAAGAAACATGAGTCTGGCGTGGTAAAAGAGCCGCAGACCGTGCTGCCGACTACTACTCTTCGCGAAGTGAAAGAGCTGACCGAGCGCAACGGCTTCGCTGGCTACCCGGTAGTGAACGAAGAGAACGAACTGGTTGGCATCATCACCGGTCGTGACGTGCGTTTTGTTACCGACCTCAACCAGCCGGTCAGCGTCTATATGACGCCGAAAGAGCGCCTGGTAACGGTACGTGAAGGTGAAGCGCGCGAAGTCGTGTTTGCCAAAATGCATGAAAAGCGCGTCGAAAAAGCGCTGGTAGTGGACGACAGCTTCCACCTGCTCGGCATGATCACTGTAAAAGATTTCCAGAAAGCAGAACGTAAACCGAACGCCTGTAAAGATGAGCAGGGTCGTCTGCGTGTTGGCGCAGCGGTCGGCGCGGGCGCGGGCAACGAAGAGCGTGTTGATGCGCTGGTTGCCGCCGGTGTTGACGTACTGCTGATTGACTCCTCCCATGGCCACTCTGAAGGCGTGTTGCAGCGTATTCGCGAAACGCGCGCCAAATACCCGGATCTGCAAATCATCGGCGGTAACGTTGCGACCGGCGCAGGCGCTCGCGCGCTGGCTGAAGCTGGCGTCAGCGCGGTGAAAGTGGGTATCGGTCCTGGCTCTATTTGTACGACCCGTATTGTTACCGGTGTGGGTGTTCCGCAGATCACTGCCGTTTCCGACGCGGTTGAAGCGCTGGAAGGGATGGATATCCCGGTTATCGCCGATGGCGGCATCCGCTTCTCTGGCGATATCGCTAAAGCGATCGCCGCTGGCGCAAGCGCGGTAATGGTCGGCTCCATGCTGGCAGGTACCGAAGAGTCCCCGGGCGAAATCGAACTCTACCAGGGCCGCTCTTACAAATCCTACCGCGGGATGGGCTCGCTGGGCGCGATGTCCAAAGGCTCCTCCGACCGCTACTTCCAGACCGATAACGCTGCCGACAAACTGGTGCCGGAAGGTATCGAAGGCCGCGTGGCCTACAAAGGCCGTCTGAAAGAGATCATTCACCAGCAGATGGGCGGCCTGCGTTCCTGTATGGGTCTGACCGGCTGTGGTACCATCGACGCCCTGCGCACCAAAGCGGAGTTCGTGCGCATCAGCGGCGCGGGCATCCAGGAGAGCCACGTTCACGACGTGACCATCACCAAGGAATCCCCGAACTACCGCATGGGTTCTTAATGCAATTCGCGCCCGGTTTTTGCCGGGCGTTGACTTTTCTATCTCGCTCTTTGCCTCGGAACTAACGTCAATGACGGACAATATTCATAAACATCGCATTCTTATCCTCGACTTCGGCTCGCAATACACTCAGTTAGTCGCACGCCGCGTGCGTGAACTCGGCGTCTACTGCGAACTGTGGGCGTGGGATGTCACTGAAGCGCAGATCCGCGACTTCAACCCAAGCGGCATCATCCTCTCCGGCGGCCCGGAAAGCACCACCGAAGAGAACAGCCCGCGCGCGCCGCAGTACGTTTTCGACGCCGGTGTGCCGGTGCTCGGCGTCTGCTACGGCATGCAGACCATGGCGATGCAGCTTGGCGGCCACGTTCAAGGCTCTAACGAGCGTGAATTTGGTTATGCGCAGGTTGAAGTGCAGACCGAAAGCGCGCTGATCCGTGGGATTGAAGATGCCCTGACCGCAGACGGCAAAGCGCTGCTGGATGTGTGGATGAGCCACGGCGATAAAGTGACGGCGATCCCGTCCGGCTTTGTTACCGTTGCCAGCACTGAAACCTGCCCGTTCGCCATTATGGCTAACGAAGAGAAGCGTTTCTATGGCGTGCAGTTCCACCCGGAAGTGACGCACACCCGCCAGGGGCTGCGTATGCTGGAGCGCTTTGTGCGCGATATCTGCGAGTGCGAAGCACTGTGGACACCGGCAAAAATCATCGATGACGCCGTTGAGCGCATCCGCCAGCAGGTTGGCAACGATAAAGTGATCCTCGGCCTCTCCGGCGGCGTGGACTCCTCCGTCACCGCGATGCTGCTGCACCGCGCAATTGGCAAAAACCTGACCTGCGTCTTCGTCGATAACGGCCTGCTGCGCCTGAACGAAGCAGAGCAGGTGCTGGATATGTTCGGCGACCACTTTGGTCTGAACATTGTTCACGTTCCGGCAGAAGAGCGCTTCCTCGGCGCGCTGGCTGGCGAGAACGATCCGGAAGCGAAACGTAAAATCATCGGCCGCGTGTTTGTAGAAGTGTTCGATGAAGAAGCGCTGAAGCTGGAAGATGTGAAGTGGCTGGCACAGGGCACCATCTACCCGGATGTGATTGAATCCGCAGCCTCTGCGACCGGTAAAGCGCACGTGATTAAGTCTCACCATAACGTTGGCGGTCTGCCGAAAGAGATGAAGATGGGTCTGGTTGAGCCGCTGAAAGAGCTGTTCAAAGATGAAGTACGCAAAATCGGCCTCGAACTCGGCCTGCCGTACGACATGCTGTACCGCCATCCGTTCCCGGGCCCGGGCCTTGGCGTTCGCGTACTCGGCGAAGTGAGGAAAGAGTACTGTGACTTGCTGCGCCGCGCGGACCATATCTTTATTGAAGAGCTACGCAAAGCCGATCTCTACAACAAAGTGAGCCAGGCGTTCACCGTCTTCCTGCCAGTGCGTTCCGTTGGCGTGATGGGCGATGGCCGTAAGTATGACTGGGTTGTCTCCCTGCGCGCGGTCGAAACCATCGACTTTATGACCGCCCACTGGGCGCACCTGCCGTATGACTTCCTGGGCCGCGTCTCCAACCGCATTATCAACGAAGTGAACGGTATTTCCCGTGTGGTGTATGACATCAGCGGGAAGCCGCCGGCTACGATTGAGTGGGAATAATCTCTAGTACTGCACGACTACATGAAAAACCGGCTTTGGCCGGTTTTTCATGTCCGCACTAGTGGCGCTTAATCTCGCTATTAAAAGTGCCGCATTGTTTTGGAAGAAGTTCTATGTTGGTAGCTGGAAATCGTCAAATACGGAAAACTAGTATGAAAGTTCTCACAGATGATGATATTAACGATGCATACGCTGACGTCAGGGCAGTAGACGAAGGGCATGTGGGACCAGATAGAGCAAATTATCTTGCATTAACAGACGCTGATTTTGAACTTCTCCTGTACAGCCTATATCGAGGGCGTGCATCTGAGTCGTCGTGGTATAGCAATGCTCGCTTGATGGTAATAGGAGCTGATCAAGGGCGTGATGTTTGGCTCACGAAGGATGAGCGGCCAGTAGGGCTTATTCAGTGCAAAAGAGTTAAGGCTGGTTTCACCCTTCCGGACACGCTCCGTGAGGTAATCAAGTTCCTTTTAAATGCCGTGCTTGAGCCGATGCTTATGCCAGACGCGGCCGATTTCCAATTTATTCTTGCCCTTGCTTCGGATCCTGCCAGCACTACAACCGATTTTTTCGATGCACCACAGACTTGGCTAATTGCCAATGAAACCGCGCTTTTAGGTCTGGTTACCGAACTCATTAAAAAGTATGAAGCATTCTCGACGCTGAAGATCGAGGCAGTCATGCCAGATATCAGGGCGGCCCTTACGAACCTAAAATATAAGCTTCTTAGGCCAGTCGACCTCGATGCGTTACTGGAACGCATGCCAGCCGTCCGTCAGCGTTTTTTTAAGGTTCAGCTTGTCGTAGCTTTGGATCAGGCAGAAGCCATGATCGAGGCTAAGTTTGCCGCAGTCGGCATGGTTCTAAAGAGCCCAACGACATTCACTAGAGTTGATATTGAGGAAGACATTGCACGTGGTTCGCGCGGTTTAGCTGATTGGCCTCAAATGATTTGGGGGAAGCATATAGATCGACCTGAATTCAACGATCTGATCCAGCGGATCAATAGGCATCCTGCAGGCTCCACGCTGGTCGTCGGAGGTGCAGGGACTGGGAAGTCAGCACTTCTCGCTGAGCTGTATTGTGCCCTCAAAGCCCGCGGCCAGATTGTGCTAGCGATAAAGGCCGACATGCTTAGCCCTAATATTGAGAATTTCGTCGACCTTGCTCGCGATCTTGGTATGTCAGGTGATGTCGAACAGGAGCTTCTCTCGCTAGCGGTTGAAACCCCGGTTGTGCTGATCATTGATCAGCTTGACGCTGTCAGTGAAGTGATGGACCAGAGTTCACAGCGCATGCAGATCTTGCTTCGTCTTGCGTCACGGCTACAGGAGGCAGAGAGCCGAGAGAGCAATAAACTTCCCATCCATGTCATAGTTTCTTCGCGACCATTCGAGGCGAAGTTCGACGCTCGATTTAAATTGCTTAATGCAAATGAGTTAGCGCTTTCACTCCCTTCTTTCGATCGAGTGTCTAAGTTACTCGGTGAGCTTGGTATCGACTCCACGCTAGTACCAGATAGTCTTAAAGAGACGCTGCGTACACCATTTGCTCTAAGCCTATATGTCGATCTGACTAAATCTGATTTTAATTCTGCAGACCTGACAGCAGCAAATTTGCTTGATCGATGGCTAGACAAAAAACTGCCAACTGGGGGAGGACGAGCTTCTTATATGGCGTTCTTACGTCAGCTTGCAGCTGACATGACGAAGTATGAGAGCCTATGGCGGCCAGCGGTTCACTACGACCCGGATTACAGCGAGATGTTACGTTGGGCCGAATCAGTAGGCATCGTTATTCGCGAAGATACCAACATCAGTTTCAGTCACCAGTCTTGGCTCGACGATTTTCAGGCCAAGACGCTTCAAACTGCAGAACAACTGGCTGAGTATGCATGGCACCGCCAAGAGGGGTTATTTGCGCGAGGAACAGTATTACGCGGCCTTGAGTATATGCGTAGGATTGATAGGGCTTCCTACGATATGGCTATTCGCTTATTGTTGCCAAACAATATGACACGCAGACATTTGCGCCATCTTGTGGCTGATTATTTAGCTAGTACTGATGAGCCAAGCCTAAGCGATTTTGCTTGGGTAGAATGGCTGGCACGAAACGATTATGTACTTGCAACTAGAGCATTCAGACAGTTAGCAATAAGATGGTCATATTGGAGAGCAGGGCTGCTTACGCTCCTGCCCCTTCTGATGCAGGAAGAAAAACATCGCTGGAATGCGGTCACACTGCTCGTTCAAGAGGTTAAGGAGGACCCTAACAATGTTATGGATTTGGTTGACCTTTATTGGTCGGATGCTTCGCATGACACAGATGTTTTTAGTTTCTGTGAACGCTCGGGTATTGCAACTGAACGTGCAATTATGCGTATCCACAAGATATTCTGCCGTACGTCGATAGCACATTGGGCAATATCACGATACGCAAGAACTTTGCATGAAAACGATAATGCTTGTATTGCTTTAGATATCATCTCATTTTGGGCTAAGACTCTGTCTAGAGAACATTGCGACGGGATCAGAGTTTATGGTGTTGAGACGATTGGCAAAGCTGTACCGCTATATTGTGCCAAAATCCTCCTACCTTGGTTTGTCGGAGTGGCATCGCGAGATGTTGGAGACGGATGGCCTGAGGACAGGTATCCGAAGTCGGGTTCTATCCCTTACGATTGGAAATATGACGCCGGCGAGGATCACTTGATGCAGCTTCTGCGGGATATGCTCGAAGAAGCTGCAATTTCTGACCCGGTTGGCGTAAGCAAATTACTTGATACTGTTGTAACAATAGAGATTGACGAGGTTCAGTCACTAATAGCCGATACATTGGCGATGAATCCGGCGCTTCTTAAGGATTATGCGCTTATTTTCCTTTTCGCAGATCATCGCCGGCTTCATCTAGGTAATGATATGTTCGACGATGAAAGCGGTATCGTACATATGATTTCTGGCTGGTCATCAAGCCATTTGATTGCACAAGTCATTCCACATCTCTCTCATGATGATATCGAGAGAATTCGCGACTATATAGAGTCCTGGGAGCCTTGGAAAGCTGAATTACAAGAAGAGCAGGAGGTCGCTCAGAGACGGAGTGTGTTGCGTTGGTCTGATGAGCGGCGCTTACGTTTACTTGCCGAGCTACCATTAAAAGTCCTAACCGCACGTCGTCGTAGGCAGGTTGAGGAGTGGAAGGCCGAACAAACTCCAACTCAGGTAAGGCAACGAGGCAGGATGCTGGCGCGGTTCGTTGAGTCTCCTATGAATCATGAACAGATGGCAAAAGCAAAAGATGACGCGATAATCAAAATGCTCAATACCGTTAACGACAAGTATCATTGCCACGAAAATGCAAAAGATTGGTTAAAAGGTGGTGTCATTGAGTTATCACGGGCTTTTGGCGCATTTGTAAAGTGTTCTCCAGTTCGGGCAATTCGTATTATTCCCTTACTTCAGTCTGGTCTGCACGAGCAGGCAGCGGGTGCGGCTATTCAAGAATTGTCAATAATCGAAGAGGTAAGCCCTAAGACTACTAAGGCATTGATTTGGGATCTTCATGTCCGCGGCTTCTCTTCCCGTGATTTCTGCCTAAACGCTGCCGATGCAATGCAGAAGATAGCAAAGCGTATGAAGGGACTTGAGGATCGAGACATTAACCTCCTTCGTAGTTGGTTACAAAGGGATCCCAATGTATTGGCAGTTGAAACTGAGCGTCACGCTGAGTTAAAAAAATCCAATCGTGAACTTAATGAGAAACCAGAAAGACGCCCTCAAGCAATGCTTTTTGGCCGAGACAATGGGATACTCTCAATCCCCCAGAGAAATTTTACGTTGCTATCGGCGATAGCCGCAGCATACCTCTATCGTGAATGCGTAGATTATGATGGTTGGCTCGCAGAGTTAGAACTGCATGTCACTTATCCGGAAGATCCCGAAATTTGGAGCGGGATTCTAATATTCAGATCACATGAGTTGATGTGGGCGGATTCGGTAAGAGTAGGCGAATTAATTGAGAAAATCTGGCGAAAATTTCCGGGAGCATTTGAAGATGCTGCTGTAGCTAGACCTTTGTGGCACTTACGTTCCCGGATAAGTATTAGCTTACAACAGGAAATAGTCACCTTCTGGCTCAGACATAGCGATAATTTCCTCAGACAAATTGGTGGTGAGTTTTGCGCTGCTAGTGTGATTGTGAATAACGCTACTTCTGGTGAAATGTTCGAGTTAGTCGAAGGAGTGATGGCTGGTAGTGATATTTTTGCCAGATGCGGCGTGTTATTTACGGCTGCTGCGGGATGGAACGAACCTAGTCAAGTTGTTAGGAATCGCTCTCACGATTACGTCATTGCGGCCGCCAGTATTGTTAGAGGATTCGAGGCTCATGCTTTATCTACAGTTGTAGATCGTGGCGAGAGAATGCCTCCTGATGAGATGACTCGATCCTTACTAACTTGTGTCGTAGGAAATGGCGAATTACTCAAAGGGTTTATGGGCCCATTATTTATACGTTCACTTCAGCATTTGCTGTTATATCCCGACTTTGAAAAGCTTGTGCTTGAAATTGCAGAGGCTACAACTGAGCTTACATGCATATCGCCAGAAGGAATGGCAGGAATCTACGACGGCGAATTTATAGGGCTTGTGATTGCACTCCAGCGCTCACCAATAGAGATCAAAACTCGTGCGATGACGATCTACGAGCACCTGCTTGACGCCGAGGTTCATGGCGCAGAGGACGCTGCAGCGCTTGCGCTGCGCCATTAAGGCACAAACCTTATCCACTTAACTCTCCACTTCCCGGCCTCTCGCAGCATGGGCGAGTCGATATCCCAATCGGTCGCCCGATTCGATTTGACCTGCTCTCAAGATTAGATACAACCTTCAGTTAGTAATATCGGTTGGTTTTTCTTCAAATTTTCCATTTCGCCAGTCCAATGCAAATTCAACTGGAGTCTGGTAATCCAGCGATGAATGTGGACGGCACTCTTTATAATCCTGCCGCCAGTCATTAATTATTTTTTTGACATGAACAATATCGCTGAACAAGTGCTCGTTCAGGCACTCTGACCTTCCTCCGGTATTAAACACAATAATCAGTTAGTAATGTCGATTGATTTATTTCCGTAATCTCCGTTTCGCCATCCCGCTGCAAACTCTGAAGGGGTCTGATAATTCAACGAAGAATGAGGCCGACATTAGTTGTAGTCCCGCCGCCATGTGCTAATAATTTCTTTTGCATGAACAAGATCGTGAAAATAGTGCTCATTCAGGCATTCATCGCGAAAGCGACCATTAAAACTCTCGATAATGCCATCCTGTGTCGGCTTGCCCGGCTGAATAAGCCGCAGCTCAACATTATGTTAAAAGGCCAACTGATCCAGCGCACGACAGGTAAACTCAGGCCTCTGATCTGTTCTTATCGTCGCCGGATAGCCACGAAACAGCGCAACGCTGTCCAGAATGCGCGATACCTGAATGCCTGTAATCCCGAAAGTAACGCTGATCGTCAGACACTCCTTCGTGAAATCATCAACACAGGTCAGGCATTTAATCCGGCGACCACTGGCCAGCGCATCCATGACAAAATCCATTGACCAGGCCAGGTTGGGATCGGCCGGACGCAACAGCGGAAGCCGCTCGGTTGCCAGCCCCTTACGGCGCCGTCTGCATTTTACGCCCAAGCCATTGAGGGTAGACCCGTTTATGGTTAACGCAAAGGCCTTCACGACGCAGACGCTGCCAGATACGGCAGTAACCGAAACGTCGGCGTTCCATTGCCAGTTCGGTGATACATGCAGACAGATACGCATCAGGAGCTGGGCGGTGCGCATCATAACGGCAGGTTGACAGGGACAAACCTGTCAGCCTGCAGGCACGCCGTTGCGACAGACCTGTCGCTTTGCACATCACTGTTACGGCTTCCTGCTTCTGGTCTGTCGTCAGTACTTTCGGCTCAAAGCCACCTGTAGTGCCTCTTTATTTAGCATGGCTTCAGCAAGCAGCTTGTTGATGTGGGCGTTTTCTTCCTCAAGTGTCTTAAGCCTTTTTATTTCAGGTACTTCCATGCCACCAAACTTCTTACGCCACGTATAAAACGTGGCGTCGGAGATGGCGTACTTATGGCAAAGTTCGCGGGCGGAAACACCTGCCTCGGCTTCGCGAAGAATATTGATGATCTGTTCGTTGGAAAAACGCTTCTTCATTGGGTTGTCCTCATATTGCTGATGAAGACATTGCTAACATCGTCGTGTGTTAATCAATGGGGAGCAGGTCAATCGAGTTAAGTGCATGCGACAATAAAAAAAGGAAAATAAAATTTATATATAAATGGTGTGGTTATCGAGAAATATTCCACACCATCATGTTCTATTATTTAACTTCAAAAACTAACTCTTGTATTGCAGGGTTTGCTTTCTTGAGAGAGAAGATTGTTTTATTTAGTTTCTCTTTGAGTTTATCAACCTGATGCTTTGCCCTGATAGTTCTTGCTTCAGCTTCAGCTTCAATGATGCATCTATGTGCATTTGAGAAAACTATTATCCTTAGATCACCGTGTCCAATAATATCTATCATGAACTCAAAAGATTGAGACCAGCTAATTGAAGTATCTCCTTCAAGTAATTTCCATATGAGGTTATGCATTTCATATGATTCAGAAACAAGAGTTTCTCTGTTCTTATTTTGGGGGTCTTTTATTGATTTCGAAATATAAAGACTCGCTTCAATCAAGTCATTGACTTTATCGACGCCTGACCTTAATGATGATCGACGCACTAAGCTTTTTGCCAACTCATATGACCATTTAAATTCTTTATTAGATTTTATTTTTAATGCTTTTCTGCAAACTTCAATTTCACCAGCTATAGATCCTAGTTTGCTTTCACAGTTAAACCAAAAGTCAAAAAGCATTTCTTTTTCTTGTCCGCTATCATAAGCTGATTGTAATATATTTCTTGCTGTATCATAGTCGGGTTTTTTAGATTGAATAAGACACCTAGCATGTGCCAAAAGCAGATCAGAATTCTTAGGTTGCCTCTGTAATTCTGTAGTAATTGTTGTGATGGCCTCATTTTCTCTCTCTTCACGCATTAGTGCTAAAGCTTGGCTTATCGCTAGCCCTATACGCTGTGTATTACCTTTTTTACCCGGAACTGATAAGCCTGATCTAGATTTGTCTATAGATAACTTAAGTTTTTTATAATCTGCAGCTAATGTTTCCTGCATACCATCAATAATTAACTTTGTTGTTGTTGAAATTGAAAATCTCGCTTCATTTTCAATGAATTGTGGAGTGTTTACTAAAAATAATGAATTAAGTTCAATAATGACATCATCTAATTTTACTTTGCCTAAACCACAGGATTGTTGCAATTCTGATTTTGAACAACTATCAAAGTAAAAAATACACAGAATCACTCTTTTTGCATCAAATGTTAAGCCTTGTATTTCTCTAAGTAGTGCAGCATGGCGTGCATCCTCACCTCTCTTCCCTTTCCAATCTGATATCGCTGTATCAAGATTTTCACCTAGTTTGCATAGGCGAAGTATTGATTGTGTTAAAAGAGGGGAACCATCAGTAGAAATATAAATGTTGTCGATCTGTTTCTTTTTGGGAGGGGATATTTTATATTTTTCAATGTTAAATTCTAAAAATCTCTCGTAATCTTTTCTTTCAAGACCGCTTATTTCAATGCAAGCGTCATCTGAAAAGGAAAATCTGTTTCGAGTCGTGATCAGAAAGCGACTTTTATCTTTCCCTAGTTGCTTGCATGTTTCAATTAATTGTATTTGTTCTTTATGTTCAAGAGAGTCAACGTTATCTACAATTATTAAGCTTGGGAAAAACTGTAGAGCATCACTAATTTTTCTTTTAATGTTTTGTATTGAGGTGGATTCAATTTCATCTGGGTTTACTGCACAGTTTTCGCCTAATGTCATCAGGAATGAATGGAAGTCGTGAAAATCAATTGGTCTTAGACCAAAAAATTTGTTCTCAATTCCCGAAAACTGTTTTTCTTTTGCGCTTATCCAAAGTATTCGTTCAAAACCATAAGGCGGAGATTCAAGGAATTCTTGACAGAAACGGTAAGCAATAGATGTTTTCCCTTTCCCACCGTCGCCTGCAAGAATTTTAGTATAATCGAACGGATCAGAGAGCCACTCCCATAGTAAGCTCAATACATTTTTCCTACCGAAAAAATCTGCACAAATTATTTTTTTGTCAGGTAGATTATGCTCAAGGCTGATGCTTATTTCGTTTGTTTTTTCAGTTTGTAATTTTCGCTCGGAAAAAAGGAATTGCCAGTGCTCAGGATCTTCTGCTTTTGTACATCTATCTAATTTTCTAAAGTAAACGTCTCCTTCTTTGAATTCGCAGTTATCTGATTGGTTTGTCTTTTTCGCCGCTTTGATAAATTTAGCGGGTGAAATTTTCTTCTTGTCTCTATGAGGAATGTGAATAACACCTATATCAAAATCTTTACCACGATGATTTATTTTTGATTGTGTAAATGTAATGTCTATTGTTTGGTCGACGTAATTGTCTAGTAAACTTGATATTTGTGCAGGCTTTATATTTTCTATATTAAATTGAATTGGTTGGAATTCTTTGTCTTTTATTGTTTCTTGAACACCATAAATTATATAGCCACCATAACTATTATAAAATGAACATATCAGCTTCACAACTTTTGATAGGGAATTATTATCATTATTAAGTTCATACTTAAAATCCCAAAGCATCGACTCTTTGCCAATAAAATTTCCATTCCTGTAAAGTAAATTTAAAACTTCAACTGCCGAAGAGCCCATTTTTATGCACTCATATATATGACTTTTAAGATCGCTAACATTATAATTTGTTTCCATGGGATGAGCCTAATTGAAGTAAGTAAGATATGTTGGAGGTCTTATTGCGTATGGCTTTAAGACTTATCTTATGCTCACTTTCTTTCATTCTGCAACACTTTTAATGTGAAATTTTTAGAGAAATCTCAAGCTTTGATAGTTTTGTAATGGATTTCATAAAATAAAAAAATATATCCTCCCTTCGCCGTGAGACTCAGGGCGTAAATTTTTTCAGCTTATGTAAAACCTTTACTCATGATAAACCTTGTCCTCTTTAACAAGTCTAAAGATCTCCTATCCTTTCAAATGTTAGGTTTAGCTTAGTCTTTACAGTCACTAACAAGGAGAGCAAAGCATGGAACATCTAGACTGGCACCCGGCCGACATCATTGCGGGCTTACGAAAAAAAGGAACCTCATTGGCAGCGGTATCTCGTGAATCGGGGTTGGCATCATCAACTCTCGCCAACGCTTTAACCCGGCGCTGGCCGAAGGGGGAGCGGTTAATCGCTGAGGCGCTCGGCACGCAGCCGGATGCGATATGGCCATCGCGCTATCGGCGGGATAAACGAGAACAGGATATTCAGGAAGAGCAGGGCGCGTAAATTCTCCCGCTAAACAAAAGCGGCCTCAATACGAGGCCGCTTCCATTAATACATCCACTTCTCTACCACCTCATCCCCGAGCCGTTCGCGCAGCAGTTCCTCATTCTCCTCCTCGCCGTGGGCTTCGAGCAGGCATTTGAACATCAGCGCGTCGAGATACTGCCCGGCATCGCGGAATATTTGCGTCAGCATCGGTGACGTGTCGTGGTCGAAATACCACACTTCGCCGGTTTCGCGGTGAAAGCACCACAAATTACCGTTACCGAGATAGTCGCCAAAAGCGATCAGGTTATTAACCAGCTCCCACTGCGGGTTGTCCTGCGGCACATCTTCAAGGATATCGCTAATGCCAGGGTAGGCTGCCAGCAGTGGTTCAATCGCAGCGTATTGCGCAGGCGTCACGCTGCACAGTGTTTCGGCGAGGTTCAGTTCGCCAATCTGCTGATGATAGGTGCGTAGCACCGGCGGCAGCGGGCAGCCGATGCGCTGCTCGAGATCAGCAATCTCTGCATCGCTGGCGGGCGTTGCGGGCGCAGGGTTATCCCACTGGTCGCGCCAGGCCTGCACACAGTCGCGCCACCAGGCAAGGCGGGCGTGCTCATCGGTAAACTCCGGCCAAACCAGCGGCGGAAGCGGGCAGTTATCGCTCTCATTACTCATTGTTGGGCGCTCTCAATTAATAGCTCTGGCTGTCGACGCTAAAAAGATAGTTGATATCAAGGTCGGCTGCGGGCTTTGCATCGTCGTTCTTCTCCAGCACGAACTCAAATGCAGGCTCATAGTCGTCATTGCGCAGCACTTCACCCGCAAGGATCTCCACCGAGTAGGTGCCGCTTGCAAGGGCGATATGCGGGCGATTGGGCGCTTCATAGCGCTGCAATAACGCGCTGATACTTTTATCGTTGAAGTCGTCGAGAATGCGCCAGGTAAAGAGCTGCACCTGCCCATGCTCGACGCGCAGCGTGTAACCTGGGCGGCGGTGCTGGAGATTGTTTTCCGCTTTCAGCAGTTCCGGCGTTTCGGGCGGCAGAGTGAAAATAATGGTGTAGGGGTAATTTTCAACGCCCGTCATCGGGATCAGCACGCCTTCCAGCACCGCCTTATCGCCGCTCTCATTGCGGGTAAACTCCGTTGCCAGGTCGTCAGCGAGATCGTTGTCATCTTTGAACTTTTTCAGCAGGCGGATATCGGCAAGCAGAAAGTAGTTCACCAGATCGTTCAGCACTTCATTGCATTCATAGCGCACGCGTTACCCTTAGATTTATCTCGTTGTAGAGGGATTGTTACTGCTCTGAAAGGTACGATCACCTACTTGATCAGGGGGGCAACTCTGTGCGGCAGAGGCATAATCAGCTATAAACAGGCGTAAGGTCGGCGTTTTGCGCATCCGGCGAACATCAGGAATTCAATACAAGGAATATGAGTATGCAGCGATGGTTAGCAAAACTCCTCGGTAAACAAGAGGCTGCAGAGCAGGGCGCACCTTTCCCGCTTCCCTGGCCGGGCGACAGGCAGAGCATCTACCACTTTATCTCCCCTTATGCAGACGGCAGCGCGCCGTTGCCGGAGCAGGCGCAGACCCTGCCGGATGAAGATACCCTTGAAGGCGAGCTGCGCTGGGTGGCGGGCGGCATGGACGGCGCGTTTGGTCATCACGGCGGCGGCGCAGACGCAGAAGAGGCGGCAGATGAGATTATCAGCGCATTAAGCGCCGTGCTGCGCAAACCCTCCCCGGCCAATATGAACACCTTCTATGCGCTGCTGAAAGCGCGCCCGCCGCTCGATTACATCGATATTTTGACCGACAAACTGCCGGAAGCGCCGTCACTCTCGCCGCAGCAGGTTCACGACCTGATGGTCTGGCTGGCGACCAATAGCCCGGATCGCAACCCGGTCAAATGCGCGATTGCGCTGCTGGCCTTTTTTCCTTCCGACGAAAACCGCGCACTGGTGACCACGCTTGGGCTGCATGAGGAGTTTACTCTCTTCACCGCCGTCGCCCTGCGCAACATGCTGCCGGAAGAGGCATTTGATGCAACGCTGACGGCGCTGGCGAAACGCGTAACTGGCTGGGGGCGTATTCAGCTTATCGAGCGCCTGCCGGATGAGGTCTCGCCCGCCACGCGAGAGTGGCTGCTGCGCGAGGGCTACTCCAATTCGGTGATGGATGAGTACACCGCCTGGGACTGCGCCACCAAAGGGCGCTTGCTGGCGGCGCTTTCGGTCGACGCGGTGGATGATGGCGTGCTGACCGGCGCGGGCGATATTCTCGCGGCGCTGATTGCCGGCGGCCCGGCGCGCGATATCCATGACTACCCGGAGGGCGCGCAGGCCTGCCATCGCTACCTCACACTGCTGCGCCGCAGTCAAAACGACGATCTGCGCAACTTACTCAATACCAACGCCATCGGCGCGTTTGCCGGTGATGAAGATAACAACTGGGAGACGCTGCAGGCGGAAGGCTGGAGCGATGAGATCCGCCAGCAGATTGCGGAGGATGTCGAGGCGATTGTCGCCCAGGAGAAGTGGCTGACGCGCGTGCAGCAGGATTTAACCGCCTGCGATAACGGCGATTTTTACCTCGCCCTGCGCGCAGCGAAGCTGTTAGGCATCGACACCTGGGAGCAGGTTTTTGCCCGCCAGCAGACGGTGCCCAATGAAGCGAACTGGTATGAACTGATGCAGACCGAAAGCCCGCAGCGCATGGAGCGCATTCTGCAACTCGCTGAGCAGCAGCTTGATCTTGCGGCGATTGCCAGCGGACCAGATACGCTGATGGGCCTTGGCGCGGAGTATCGCCAGCACGGCGCGCTCGATTTTATCCTCCAGGATCTCAACCGTTTTCCCGGTATGGGCTGGTCGCTGATCAAAACCGGCCTGCGCAGCCCGGTGGTGCGTAACCGCCTGATGGCGCTCAACGCGCTGGAGGGCTGGCCGGAAGAGCAGCTCCCGGCCGAGTTGCACGCCATGCTGGAAACCGCCTTCCACGCGGAGCCGGATGATAACGTGCGCGCGCGGTTAGAGAAGATGCTGGCGGAAGAGTAATCCATACGTGATGCACGAAAAAGCTCGCCGCCCGGCGGGCTTTTTTATTTTCCTTCTTTGGCAAGCTCTTACCGACAAATCCACCCGCGAATTCTGTGTAGGCTAAAGGCAATTAACCCAATGACAGGAGCGCGGAATGTTTACTCATATGCGAATTGCCAGGCCGGTGACCAACCTTGAGCAGGCTTATCAGCAGTACAGCAAAGGATTAGGGCTGAAGCGTATTGCGGACTTCAGCGATCATGAAGGTTTCAGCGGCGTGATGCTGGGGCGGGAAGGATTAGGCTGGCATATGGAATTAACCCTCTGCCACCATCATCCGGTGCAACCCTCGCAGACGGACGAAGATTTGCTGGTGCTCTACTACCCCGACAAAGCGGAGTGGGAAAAGGTCTGCGCAACGATGCTGGATGCCGGTTTTGTTGGGATGGCGTCGTTTAACCCCTACTGGGATCGTCACGGGCGCACCTTTGCCGATGCCGACGGCTACCGGGTGGTGATACAGAACCAGGCGTGGGTTAACGCCGGGTAAAAAGCGGCAGGTTAGCTCTGCCCGGGTCGATCGGTTGTCAGGTCACCACCTGTAACGACGGTGGGGATCTCATCCGACTCTTTGCTGACGGCGCGCGTTAATTCCACCTGCTCATGAAATTTCACCAGCAGCAGCTCGGCGTCGGATTGCAGCGCGGCGTCGGGCGTCTCCAGCACGGAGTTAATCGACTTATTAATGCTTGCCACCATTTCATCCAGCCCGCCGCCTTTGCCGACGGTCAGCGTCAGGGCGGCAACGACCAGCGACTGCGCCTCGATCTGGGCGGTCAGCTCTTTCATCTGCGCGTCCATCCTGGACATTTTTATTAGCATACTCAGTATGACGTTTTTCATGGACTACCCATTTGAAGACATTATTTCAGACGAATATTACTCCGGGATGCAATGAATTCAATCACACTATTTGTGAATACGCGATCTTGTATACATTAAATGTATATATGTATTACGAAGCGGCGGCGACATAATACTAACTGTTTGATAATTATATTTTCTTTGGCGTTCCGTCGCCTGGCGAAGATATGGGTGAGCAAACGGCAAATTGTTGCTATATCAGGTACGGATCTTCCACTCCAGCCAGCTGCTCATCTCCTGGGCCGGAAGCGGGCGGGCATAGAGATAACCCTGCGCCTGGTCGCAGCCATACTTTTGCAGGGTTGCACCGGTCTGCGCATTCTCCACCCCTTCCGCCAGCACGACATAATCCAGCTCTTTCAGCATGCCGATAATACTGCGGGCGATAATGCGCGAGGCGGTATCTTCCGACAGTTTGGAGATCAGGCTCTGATCCAGTTTGATGATGTCGATCGGCATACGGCGCAGGTAGCTGATGTTGCTGTAGCCGGTGCCGAAATCATCGAGCGAAATGGGGAAGCCGCGCAGTTTCAGCATCTCAAGGCCTTTCAACGCCGCCGCGCTCTCAATGATGCGTTCAGTTTCCAGACACTCAATGCCGAGCAGGCTGGTGGGGAGGCGGGCGCGGATCATGCGCGCTTCGAGGCTGTCGGCAAAGCCGGGCGCGGAGATATCCTGAATACTCACGTTAACGGAGACCGGCAGCGCAAGCCCGAGCGCATGCCAGGCTGCCAGTTGGGTAATCACATTGGCGATAACCCAGCCTGTCAGATCCTGTAGCAGACCGGCCTGCTCCGCAAAGGGAATAAACATCCCCGGCGACAGTTCGCCTTTTTGCGGATGCCGCCAGCGGATCAGCGCTTCAATGCCAACCGGCGCGTCAGTTTGCAGACACATTTTCGGCTGATAGACGAGATAGAGCCCCGGCAGTTTGCCGTCGATGGCCTGCGCCAGCTCCTCCATCAGCACCGGCATGGCCGCTGCATCCTCATCAATAATGGTTTCAGGCAGCTGGAAGGTGTTCTGGCGGATGCGCTCATGCAGGGCATGCACTGCTTTATTGAGCACCTCTCTGGCGGAGAGATCGCCGGGGATAAAGTTTTTGCCCGCGGTGTGGACGCGGAACTCGACGGTAATGCCAGGCTCCAGTTCGGCGCTGACGCCCTGCAAGCGGCTGGCGATGGCGCAGGCCGAAATATTGTCCGACGCCCGCGTCAGCAGGGCAAAGCGGCCCGTCGCTACCATATAGAGTTTGCCGCACTTCAGCGGGCGCAGGCGCAGAGGCAGCATAATCGCCATATCGCGCAGCAGATTTTCAACGGGCGCCATCCCGCGGGTGCGCGCCAGTTCGAAAGCACGCGGCATGTCGATACAGTCGATCAGGATCAGGTTGCGCTCGGCGATATCATTCGTCGCGTTCAGCAACTGGATATCGCGCAGCAGATGCAGCTTGTTCGGCAGCCCGGTAATGGCATCCGTCAGGCCAGCATAGTGCCAGGCTTCCAGAAACGACATCGCCAGCTCGCCCAGCAGCCGCAGCGTATCGATCTGCTCTTTGGTCACCGTATGGGGATTGGTATCCACCACGCAGAGCGTGCCGAGCGTAATGCCATCGCGGGTGGTCAGCGGCACGCCCGCATAGAAGCGGATAAAGGGGCTGGCAACTGTCAGCGGATGCGTGACAAAGCGGGCATCCTGCAAAGTGTCCGGCACGATAAATGGATTACCGCTGTCGACGGCATAGCGGCAAAAGGAGTTAACCCGCGACGAGGTCTCCAGCTGGAAGTTGATCGCTGCCCGCACATACTGATTCTCATCATCGAGTACGGAAATAAAGCTGCCGGGTATTTTTAACATTCTGGCGGCGAGCTGGGTAATTTTACGCAGCACATCATCGCGGCTGTCATCCGGGCTCAGCAGGGCCTGTAACGCCAGAAAATGGCGCTCTTTGTCGTCGCCGATATTGAGTAACATTGTTGCCTCCCAACCGGCTGTGGACGGTGGGTAAAAAAAGAGATAAAAGGTGCTGAACACGTTTTTTAGTTGTTACAGCGGGATGGAAGCATACCGGCAGGCAACGTCAGCCCAATGCAAATATGATTTGTATTGATATTAGCAGTAACGGAGCGCAACTGATGCCTGTAAAAGGTGCGGTCTCACATTTATTTCACAATTTAATTTACGCCATCAGCGCCCGCCAGCCGGGGAGGAAGAGCATAAAGTGGAAGGGGATGGTTAAATTTCATAACAACACCATTAATAAATAAGAAGAATATTTCAGTTGTCCAAAAAAATAGAAAAAAAACGGGCAGCCGCGACATCGGCACTGCCCGTTATAAATAAGACGAAGAGGATAAAAGACGTCTGCTTTTTTATTACTACGTCCGGCGACTTCTCCGGTGCGTAGCCTCGTCCCGTATAACACGTTACTTCAGGAAGCTCAGCTCACCGTGAGCGGCAGCGTAAAGTGCTGCACCACGCCGCGCAGAGTTTCCGTTCTGCCATTAAGGTTGCTGGCTGACGCCGTAATCTGGTGCACCAGCGCCGCGTTCTGCTGAGTGACGCGATCCAGCTCGGCAACCGCGTGAGTCACCTGCGAGATGCCTTTACTCTGCTCATCGGAGGCGAGTGCGATTTCGCCGATCAGCGCATTGACGCTGGCGACATTGCCTTTCACTTCGCTCATCGCCTCACCGGCATCTTCCGCCACATCTTTGCCCTCATGAACCGAGGTAATAGCGGATTTGATCAGCGACTCAATTTCACGCGCCGCCGCCGCACTGCGCTGGGCGAGGGAGCGTACTTCTGTTGCTACCACGGCAAAACCGCGGCCCTGCTCGCCGGCACGCGCCGCTTCAACAGCGGCATTCAATGCAAGGATATTGGTCTGGAAAGCAATGCTGTTGATGGTGGAGGTGAACTGGCGGATCTGCTCAGAACCATCGGCAATGCGGTTCATGGTGCTGGCCAGGGTCTCCACCAGGTTGCTTGCTTTCTCGGTGGTGTGCGCGGTCATCACCGACAGATCGCGAACCTGACGCGCATTATCAGCGTTGTGGCTGACCGTTGAGGTCAACTCCTCCATGCTGGATGCCGCCTGTTCAAGGGCTGCCGCCTGCTGGGTTGTACGGTTTGCCAGATCGCTGTTACCGGCGGCAATCTCACGTGCTTCACGGTGCAGCGCATCGCTGTTCTCGCTGATCGCGCTTACGGTGGTCAGCAGGCTGTTCTGCATCTCACGCACCAGCGGGATCATCTGACCGACGCAGTTACGGCCGATATCCTGCGGCTGGTAGGTTAAATCCCCCTGCGCAATCAGGCGAAAATGGGCACGGATATCGCCAACCGGCTTCACCAGATGGATAACCAGGTAGCAGTCGCAAAACAGTACCAGCCCGGCGGCGGCCAGCAGGGCAACAATCAGTATGATATCGAGGTGAGTGCGATCGGCGGCAATCTGCGCGCTATTGTCATGAGACTTACGGGTTAACGCCGCCAGATGCTCGCTGGCCTGCGTTTTCCAGGCACTGGCGGAGTCAGATAACGCTTCAGTGGCCCACTCTGCGCCCGGAGGGATTTCATTTATCAGGGCCGCTTTTTCAGCTGCGCTTCCCTGTTGCAACACCAGTGTCGCATGGGAGATGAAGATCGCCTGCTGAGTCAGGGCTGTGCTCTGATCCGCCTGCTTGTTCATGTCGCGTACGGCAAAGGCCGCATAACCGCCGGTGGCGGTAATCAGCGCCAGCGCCGTCAGGAGGATCCATAACACGACGCGGCGGATAGTGTAGTTTTTTAATGTTTTCATAGTCGCGCCCTGTTTGGTAGCGGTGGCAAAGTGTGTTGTCGTTACGTTATATAAATAGCGCATTAACTAATTACGCGCGATTTTATTGAGTGAATTGTGGCAGGATTTTTACGGAAAGATAGGGGGAGAGAAGTAAATAATTTCATAATGAAACTGTTGGCCTGAAACGAGGCGGCCAGATTTATAATTAAGTTATTGTTTAACAGGATTAAATTATTTCGATCGCAGGCTTCAATTGATTGTTCCTTGCGTATCAATAGGCGTGCACAGCGGTTAAAAAGGAGAAAAGAGGGGAGAGGGGAGCTAAGCGCAGCGCTCTGCGTGCTCGACCCTCTCCTGGCCTGGACGTGAAATTTAGGTTATGGCGTGGCGCATTTCTGTTTGTTGAAATCAGTCAGCTTTGACGGAAAGGGCGACATCTTTAACCGCGGCCTCAACGCCAGCCGCATTCTTCTGGATACTGGCGATCACCTCGCCCGCTTCACGCATCAGTGTCACCCCCTGGCGGGTGCTCATCAGGTTGTTTTCAATGCCGTTCAGCACCTCTTTGGCGAGCTGATTATTGCTGGCTACAACCCGCTCGATCTCTTCCGTCGCGCTGCTGACGCTCGCCGCAAGCGTACGCACTTCTGAGGCAACCACGGCAAAACTGCGTCCGGACGCGCCCGCCCTTGCAGCTTCAATCGCGGCATTCAGTGCAATCAGTCTTGTCTGCATGGCAAAGCTGCGAATGGTTTCAACCATCCCGTCAATGCTGTCAGACTGATCGTTGAGCCGCGAGACATCGCTGGAAACCGCACCCATTCCCTGCGCAATGGTATCAATCATGCGGATGCTGTTTTCGATAACGGTAGCACCGTTCTGCGCGCTGCCACGGGTTTGCACCGCCATATCCCATGCGTGGACCGCCGCCTCCTGCTCCCGCTGGTTGCGCAGCACATCTGCCGTGACATCCGTGGCGAATTTCACAATCTTATAAAGCTGCCCGTCACTGTTAAACACAGGGTTATAGGTTGCACTCAGCCATAAAGGCTCGCCCCGGCGGTTCAGGCGTGGAAACTGACCGGAGAAAAATTCACCCTGGTTCAGCCTCTCCCAGAACTGGCGGTATTCGTCACTTTTATACAGCGTTTCCGAGCAGAAGAGACGGTGATGTTTACCGATAACCTCTTCTCGTTTATAGCCAGTGGTGTTCAGGAAGTTGTCATTCGCTTCCAGCACGATCCCTTCCGGGCTGAAGGCAATAATCGCCATTGAGCGACCGATGGCATTCACGATCGCCTCCTTCTCAAGCGCAACATG
Organism: Kosakonia sp. Marseille-Q7440; assembly: GCF_965119485.1. Taxonomy (NCBI): domain Bacteria; kingdom Pseudomonadati; phylum Pseudomonadota; class Gammaproteobacteria; order Enterobacterales; family Enterobacteriaceae; genus Kosakonia; species Kosakonia sp. Marseille-Q7440. Next base: position 1,403,472 of record NZ_CBCPLT010000002.1, read on the forward strand.
GATGCGCTCAGAAATATCGGCCGCAATTTTTATCACTCGGGTCACCGCGCCGTGACGGTTGGTGACGGGAATATAACTGGCCTCAAGCCACACAGGGCGATTGCCCTTAGCGAGGCGCAGATATTTGCCGCTAAAGCTTTCGCCACGAGTAAGGCGCTGCCAGAACTGCGTATATTCCGCAGAATTGACCAGCGACGGCGGGCAGAAAATGCGGTGGTGCTGGCCGATGATCTCATCCGCGCGATAACCCATCGCGGAGAGAAACTGCGGGCTGGCGCTATGGATGATCCCTTCCGGACTGAATTCAATGACAGGTTTATTCTGGCAAAGCGCGTTGTAAGACGCGGATGAACGCAGGCGGCTCAGGGAAAAAAGGTGTTTAAGGAAAGGCATACGCATCAGATTTACCGGATCGAGTAGGAATTGATCTGGTTATCGGCAATCTCGTCAGCAGCATTATGTATTGGTGCGATAGCTGCAGGGTATTATTTAACCACTGGTTAACCGTGAGCGAAGCGGGATGGATGACCTGAAGGGCCGCGCCACGGCCTATGACAGCGGCGCGGCCCTTATCTGCAACACATCGAACCTGTGTCATTTTACTCGCAGGCTCGTGTACTTTTTTACGCTTTGTTACTTACTTGCAGACATCTGCTCGGCAGACTTCAGGTGCTGCTCAACCACCGGCGTATGCGCATCGGCCAGCGTTTTCACATCCGGATCTTTAATCTTTTTAGCGTCGCTTTGCAGTTTAGAGAGCACCATTTTATGGTCTTTGGTGCCGGCGTTTTCCATATAGAGCTTGTCAAACTTGTCGCCGCTCTCTTTTTCAAGCTTAGCAGCCATAGTCTTGTGCTTGGCGTCCGGCTCGGTCGGCAGTTCAACGCCTTTTTGCTTGGCGACGTCCTGAACTTTGGTCAACGCTGCGCCATGGTCATCGACCATCTTCTGCGCATAGGCTTTCACTTCGCTGCTTTTAGCTTTTTCCAGGGCGATTTTCGCGGCGGCGACCTCATTGATATTGGCCTGCGCCATATCTTTTAACGCTTTTTCGTCGCCGGAGCTGAGTTTGGTGCTTGATGCGGTAGCGCTACTCTGCGCGGCGCTCGCCGGAGTCTGGGCTTGCACGCCAACCGTGGTGAACATCGCGACAGCGGCTGATACGGCCAGCAGTCCTTTTAAAGTTTTACTCTTTTGCATGTTGTTCTCCTGATGGTTATGGGTACAGGTTTTATACGTTCTGAAATCGTCAGCAGCCTCGTAGGTAAATGACAACTGCAGTGGTCAGTATAGTGGATGCGTAATTTTTGCCAGCCGTTTACGTTAGAGTTCTTAATATATCGCTCTCACTTCAGGGCAAATCACCGCTGAAAATCGTTATCAGAATTGCCTGATATTGTTATCAACAGAGAAGGCTGTTTTCATATTTTTCATATAATAAGGCGCGGGAATCAGGCACTCTGCGGATTATCTGCAAGGGAAGGGTTACCGATCCGTTTAACCGTACTGACAACGCAGGGGTGTTGGCAGAATATAAGGGGAAAGCATGCCTTTTTTATTTGGTGAGTTATCTGGCGCTCCGGCATGGGTGCCTGCGGTATTGCTCGTCACGCTCTCGCTCGCGATCGGTTTTCTCGCGAGATTTACACTGCTGCAATTTATCCGTTACTGGCAGGGCCGGGACAGAAAACTCTTCAAATCACTTGAGAAACATCTGCGCGGCTCGATGTTTCTTTTCATCCCGCTGCTGTTAATCCGCGTCGGGGTAAATTATGTCCACATCCAGCCGGAATCGCTGGGGTTTATTACAACGACAATAAATATATTTATTATTTTGTCATTCTGCTCGGTCCTGATCCGCTTAATTAACGTGGCTCAGGATATGCTTTTTATCCGCTATGACATTAATATTTCTAACAATCTTCGTGCGCGCAAAATCCGCACGCAGATAATGTACGTGAAGAAAGTCGCTATCGTTATCCTCGTGACGCTCTGCCTCTCCCTGATTTTGCTCAGCTTCCCGGGGGTGCGAAAATTCGGTACTACGATTCTGGCCGGTGCCGGGGTTGCCGGTATTATTATCGGTTTTGCTTTGCAGAAGTCACTGGTCAATCTTTTTGCCGGTATTCAAATTGCCTTTACGCAACCCATTAAAATTGATGATGCCGTGGTGGTGGAAAAAGAGTGGGGCTGGATTGAGGAGATAAACCTGACCTATGTGGTGGTGCGTCTGTGGGATCTGCGTCGGCTGGTGCTGCCGATCACCTACTTTACCGAAAATCCGTTCCAGAACTGGACGCGTAATAATGCGCAAATTTTAGGCTCGGTTTTTCTTTATGTGGATTACTCGATGCCTTTAGAGCCGCTGCGCCAGCATTTTGAAAAAGTGCTCAGTGAAACCAAACTGTGGGATCAGGAAACTCAGGTACTTCAGGTTACCGATACCACGGAAAAAACCATGACCATCAGGATGTTGATGACGGCACAGAATTCCCCAACGGCCTTTGATTTACGCTGCTACGTGCGGGAAAAAATGATTGAGTTTATTCAGCAAAACTATCCGCACGGCCTGCCGCAGGTAAGAGCAACGCTGACCGCGCCTGCGGCTTCCGAAAACGAGTTATAGTCTTACCGGGCGCAACGTGCAGCGGCGATAATCTGGCTGTACGTCCGCGCTTCGCTTTATTACTACTCCGCCACTCTTGTGCCAGCCGCAAAGTTAACGAAAAATGGGTTAAGCTGTTTCTTAACCCGCACATTAATTTTTGAGGCTTGCTATGCCAGCAAATATCCTGATTGCGCTTGTCGCCGTTATTCACCTCTATATTCTTGTGCTCGAAATGTTTCTCTGGAATACAGAGACAGGTCGCAAGGCGTTTAACCTTACTGCTGATTTTGCCCGTGATAGCCGGGTGATGGCCGCCAACCAGGGGCTTTACAACGGCTTTTTGGCCGCCGGTTTGCTGTGGGGGCTGTGGCTTGGCGGCGACGGCTTTCAGGTTAAAGTTTTCTTCCTCGTCTGCGTGCTGATAGCCGGTATCTTCGGTGCGATAACGGCCAGTAAAAAAATCCTCTATGTGCAGGCGCTTCCGGCGCTGATTGCGCTAATCGTACTGTGGATGACGCAAAGCCCGCTGTTGTAACATTGTTAAAAAGTTGATCTTGTCTGCCGGGCGGTTATGCTCTTATCCCTCAGTTGACCGCCCGAGAAGGATCGCCTGCCATCATGCCCGTCAATTTCGATCTCAACGACCTCTATGCTTTCCGCGCCCTGGTGGAATATGGCAATTTTCGCCTTGCCGCCGAGTCAATCTGCCTGTCGCAGTCAGCATTGAGCCGCCGCATAGAGAAGCTTGAGAACGCGCTGGGCATTAAGCTGTTCGACAGAACCACGCGCCGGGTTGCGCTGACCCTCTACGGGCAGACCTTCGCCGAGCGTTCAGAACAGCTGTTGATGAATGTGGAAGCGGTGTTAGCCGATATCGATAAAGTGAGCCAGGATCGCGTCGGCGTGGTGACGGTCGCAGCCGTGCCCTCTGCGGCGTGCTACTTCATGCCTGATGTTATCCGCACCTTTAAAGCCCGCTTTCCCCGGGTGCGCGTGAAGTTGATTGATAGCAGCGCTGGCAACGTGATTGACACCGTTGCCAGCGGCCAGGCCGACTTCGGCATCTGTTTTGCCGGTAGCCTGCTGGCGGATATCGAGTTTCGCCCGCTGGTGGTGGATACCTATGTCGCGGCCTGCCGCCACGATCACCCAATTGCCAGCAAGAAGAGCCTTACCTGGCGCGAGTTTTATCAGTATGACTATATCGGGCTGGATAAAACCTCCGGCAATCGCAATTTGATTGACCAGATGCTGGGGCACATTACGCCTGAGCGCCCGAGCATCTGTGAAACCCGCCATGTCACCACCATGATAGGCATGGTGGAAGCGGGGGTCGGCATTGCGGCGATACCGGCGATGTCGATGCCCGCGTCAGCCCATTCGGTGCTGACGCATCTGCCGCTGACCGACCCGGTAGTCAAACGCACGCTGGGGCTGATCCGCCGCAGCGGACGGGTGCAGTCCTATATCGCCGCCGAACTGGAGAAACTCATCACTGAGCAGTATCACGCGGTGCCGCCGCAACGGAGTGCATCCCGGTAAGATGGATCGTTGACTGCGCCGCAGGTGAGGAGAGGAACGCCAGCAGCGCTTTGCCCTCCTGCGCATGTTGCGCTTTCGCGGTCACCGCCCCGGCAAAACGGGTAATGTACTGAAGATCGGCTGGCAGTTCGCCGACAAACGTCACGCCATGCTCTGGCAGCAGTTCGCTCACCTGCTGGAAGCCGACGGCGTAATGGCCTTTTGCCACCTCGCCAGCGACCGGGATACGCTCCACCTTGTGCGCTTTCTGCGCTACCGCCTCTTCGATACCGAGTTTCTTGAATAACTGGCTGCTGATGTAAACGCCGCTGGCGCTATCCGAATAGGCAATTGATTTAGCTTTCAGCAGCGTTGCGCGCAGCTCCTCGTTCGTTTTGATCGCGGGAACGGCGTCACCCTCTTTCACCACCATCCCAATCGGTGAGTCCGCCAGTTCGACGCGGGAGCCGGGCGCAATCCATCCCTCTTTTGAGAGTTTTGTCAGCGCGTCACCGACCATAATCACCACATCCGCCGCTTCGCCACGCGCCAGCCGCGCGGGGATCGCCTGCGGCGTTTTGCCCATCGACGGCCCGGCAACCACCACAATGGTATCGCCGGTTTTCGCTTCAAATTGCGGGATCAGCTTCTGCAACGCCGGTTTAAAGCCGCCGGAAATCATTACCGTGATCTCTTTCGCCGTGGCGCTCAGGCTAAGCGTGCAGAGCAGCAGCGTGGCGAACAGGGAACGGAACATTGTCTTCATTATCGTCACTCCTTAACGTGCGGTTTGCAGGGTTAAACTGCTGCGGCGGTACATATAGAGTGTGGCGAGCAGGGCGCAGATCGCTGCAAAACTCATCCAGTAGCCGGGGGAGGCTTTATCGCCAGAGTACTCAATCAGTGCGGTTGAGATCACCGGCGTAAAGCCGCCGAATACCGCCGTTGCCAGGCTGTAAGCCAGCGAGAAACCGGCGACACGCACTTCGGTGGGCATAATCTCCGTTAATGCCGGGATCATCGCGCCGTTATAGAGGCCATAGATAAACGACAGCCACAGCAGCACCGTCAGCATCATGGTAAAGGTCGGGTTTTGCGCCAGCAGGCTGAGAGCCGGGTAGGCGGTGAAGAGCGCCAGCAGTGTCATGGTCACCAGCACTGCTTTGCGGCCAAAGCGATCGGATAACGCCCCGCCAATCGGCAGCCAGATAAAGTTGGAGATCGCGACCAGCAGCGTCACCAGCAGGCTGTCTGAAGCGCTGAGCATCAGCACTTTTTTGCCGAAGGTCGGCGCGTAAACGGTGATCAGGTAAAAGGCGGTGGTGGTCATCGCCACCATTAACATCCCGGCGATCACTACCGGCCAGTTCGCCAGCAGGGTTGTAAACACTTCGCGCATCGCCAGCTTTTTATGACGGGCGTTAAACTCCTGGGTCTCTTCCAGTTTGCGGCGCAGGATAAAGATGAACGGCACAATCAGGCAGCCAAACAGGAAGGGCAACCGCCAGCCCCATTCACGGATCGCCGACTCTTCCAGCACGGCGTTAAGGGCGAAGCCCATCGCGGCGGCGACCATAATGGCGACCTGCTGGCTACCGGACTGCCAGCTGGTGTAAAACCCTTTGCGGCCCGGCGTGGCGATCTCAGCCAGGTAAACGGAGACCCCGCCCAGCTCGGCCCCGGCTGAGAAACCTTGCAGTAAGCGCCCGCTTAATACCAGTAGCGGCGCCCAGATACCGATGGTCTGGTAAGAGGGGATCAGCACGATCAGAAAGGTGCCTGCCGCCATGATCGACAGCGTGACGATAAGCCCTTTGCGGCGGCCCACTTTATCGATGTAGGCCCCAAGCACAATGGCACCGATAGGGCGCATTAAAAAGCCCGCGCCAAAGACCGCAAAGGTCATCATCAGCGAGGCGAACTCGCTGCTGGCCGGGAAAAAATTATGCGCAATATAGGTGGCATAAAAGCCAAAGAGGAAGAAGTCAAACTGCTCGAGAAAGTTGCCTGAGGTAACGCGCAGTATCGCGCTGGTTCGTGCCATAGGGGTCAATGTTTGCATGTCATCTCCAGTTATACAGTGACGCTTGTAACGCGCCTCTCTGAAGAGTGGATCAGGAAAAGTAGCTGAATAAGCGCATTAAACTCATCGGCTGATGCGTGACGCGCATTAATCGCCGTTAACATTTACCCTGAATCAATTGCAACATGCTATTAACATGAGTCCAGGGTTCAGCTGCTCTGTTTGCCAGGGCAAAAATTGACCTCTCTATTCTGTGACGAGGCGCATAAACGCACTACTGCGGAAAAACCTATCAACCCTGGTAGGGCGGTGCGGTTGCCATCTCCTCACGCGCTGCTATCTTAATGCCCATCGACATTGGACGTAATGTAAGGCGCTCAATGGCTTACTTTTCAGGAACAGGAGTTCAGGATGTTTAAGCGTTTAAGCGCGATTGTTTTCGTCTCGTTGATGGGTGCCTCTGTGGTTCAGGCGGAAGAGCTGCGTGCCGTCGAAGTGACAAAGTTTGACGTTGCCGGGGTGAAAACCGGCATGGATTACGATGAGGTGGTCAAGGCCATTACCACTCACTTCAATGTGCCCGCCTCTGCGCTACAGGTGGATAAATACCCGCAAGATAACCCGGTCACCGGCAATAAACAGCCGAAATTTGTCGGGTATGAAAAAGAGGGTGTGAAATTGCAGGTCTATTTCGAAGGCCGCGTTCCGGTGGATGCGAAACATCCGCTGGCAGCGTCAATGATCACTTACGAGCTGCCGTGGTCGACTGCCAATAAAGAGGCGATGGAAAAAGCGGCGGTCGAGAAGTATGGCCCGGCATCAAATGCTCCTTATTCGACGCCGATGGTATGGTGCAAAGAGCCCGGCAAACAGGCTGGGATGGCGTGCTCTTCCACTACGCAACAAGCCGTGCTGAAACTCTCCAACACCGCTCTTGAACTGGACGATCCTGTCTGGAGAGAGGCGCGTATCAAATTTATGGACAGCAAACAGACCCGCACGCCGGGGTTCTGATGTGAAGCGAGGTGGCAGGCCCACCTCGCGTTTCAGGCTGAGGGATGGGAGGCGTTTTGCTGCCACTCATCCCTGCTCAGGGCGTAAAGCAGGCTTGGCGGCGCATTCTCAATATCCGCAATTTCTCGCACAAACTTCAGTCCAGCTTTTTCCAGCACCTTTCGCGACGCCAGATGGTTAGCGCGCACTACGCCGCAAATCTCCCCCATGTTCAGCGTCTCAAAACCATATCTCACCGCATAGAGCGATAACTCACTCGCCAGCCCCTTGCCCCAGGCGTCGGTGGCAAAGCGATAACCTAAGTTATTCATCGGGATATCGGCAAAGCTGCGCAGGCTCAGGCCACCAAAACCGATGATTTTCTCGGGCGCGTCGCGCAGCGCAATCGCCCAACTGCCAAACCCGTGCTCTGCCCAGTGCGCCAGCCAGCGATCCAGCACCGTTTTTGTGTACGCAATATCGGGATAGGGGCCTGCCGGATTAAAGGTGTTGGTCGCCGGATCGCCATAAATCGCAAACAGATCGCTGAGATCGTCCTTGGCAACGGGGCGCAGGAGTAAGCGTGAGGTATAAAGGGTCAAGGCGGCCTCCTGGTGATTGGCTAACGATTTAGAGAGAACAATTAAGCCCTGATGCTCTTTAAAGCCATTACGTGTGTAGAAATCATCCGAGGCATACCCTTTTTGCGTATTGAGGATTATCGCATTCAGCCCTTCATCACGGCAGCGCGCCTCAATAAATGCCATCAGCTGCGTACCAATTCCCTTTCTTTGATAATCCGGGTCGATAAAGAACTCATCAATGTAATACTCCACACCGCCCGGCCACGGTTTTTTAAAACCGATGCTTACCGCGATGACTTCATCGCCGTATTTGGCGATATAACCGCGGAAATAGTTATTGCCCAAATGCGCCTGAATAAACTCGACAATCGGCTGCGGCGACGGCCAGCTCTCATTCCACGGCGCTTGCTGGTAGGTGCGACAGTAAAGTTGCGCGCAGGGCGCGATATGCGACTCATCCAGTTCCTGCAACGCAATATCCATTTTGGCCTCAGCGCGGATCATTCAGGTTTAACTTGATCAGGTAGTGGCGCTGCATCCCCTCTTCGGGATAGTCCGGCAGGCTGAATTTCAGTTCGTAACCCTGTTTAAGGTAAAAGGGCAGCGCCTGAAAACTGACGGTATCCACCTGCGCGTGTCGGCAGCCCATACGCTGTGCTTGCTCTTCCGCCGTGCGGATAAGTTTGCTGCCAAGCCTGGCACCTCGCGCTTCTTCACTGACCCATAAAAAATCGATGCACAGCCATAACCCTTTTTGCGTACCGATTAACCCACCGATCATCGCGCCCGCCTCGTTACGGCTGTAGATGCCAACCTGGCCCCAGCCAGAGCCATCAATAAACTGCTGGTTATAGCGCCGTAAGCCGCTCAGCAGCTCCTCTTTGTCCTGCTCCGTTACCTGGGTGGCGATCTCAATAGGCATGGTTTTCCCTTATCATTTTTTAGTTATCTGGAGATGATTTTTATCATCAATGGGATGGATATGTGTCTGCTCTTCGAGAGTAAAGAACTTTCCCTCTCCCTTCAAACACCCCGCGCCGCCAATTCTGGTAGCCCGCTTTGTGCATTTAGCGATAGAGAATTTATTACCGAAAAAAAGAGAAGGGCTGAATTATTTAAAACGGCAAGACAGGTCGTTTATTGACCTCCATTTTCTCTCCATAATTCGCGCAATATCGCGCAATAAAAGCCGTTCAAAATCTTCATTGTTCTCAGGAGGGGGCAATGAACAAACTCGACTATTTCCGTAAATACATCTCTTATTTAGCGAAAAAAATGACGGCCTGCGCCGTGGCGGACAGCCATTTTCATGCCAGCAGGCTAAAAAGAATTTCCGGACGCGAACACGATTTGCGCCACCCGGTGACGCTCAGCGAAAAGATCTGCCACCGCATGCTGTATGACCGAAACCCGCTCTACACCCTGCTGGCGGATAAGCTGGCGGTGCGTGACTACGTTCATGCCCGCACCGATCAATTACGTATCGTGCCGCTGCTCGGGGTTTATCACAAAGTCAGCGATATCGATTTCAACGCCCTGCCGCAGCGCTTTGTGCTGAAGTGTAATCACGACAGCGGCAGTGCGGTGGTCTGTCTTGATAAGGATGAACTTAACGTTGGCGCAGCCATTAATAAGCTGTCGCTGGCGCTGAAAAAGAATATGTATTACGCCACCCGCGAGTGGCAGTACAAAGATATTGCGCCCGTTATTCTGTGCGAGAAATATATCGACGTCTTTACCCACGGCAATAAAAACCAGACGCCAGAAATGCTGCGGCTGCACTGCTTCCACGGTGTTGCCGAGGTGATTGAGGCGGATTTTACCGATGAAGAGGGGAATGGTTATATCAATGTCTATAACCGCGCATGGCAGTTACAGCCCTACCAGATGGAGTATCCCAACACGCCTGGTGCGATCCCCGAACCCGACTTATTGCAGCGCGCGATCGGCGCTTCGGAACGGTTAGCCAAAGGGATCGATTACTGCCGCATCGATCTGATGCCCGCGGAGGAGGTGATCTATTTTAGTGAAATCACCCTCAGCCCGCGCCGGGGAAAACTGAAGATCGTCCCGGCCGAGTGGGATACCCGGCTGGGTGAGATGTGGCACCTCAACTTAACTTAGCGCGTTGGGCATAACGGCCAGCTCAGCCTGAACAGCGAATGGCGGTTGGCCGTCAGGGTGTAGGTCACATCGCCACCGTGGGCAAGCATGATCGCTTTCACCACGGATAAACCCAGCCCGCAACCTTCCGGGTGCGCCTCACGCGCGTCGGCTCCGCGCTGAAAAGGCTGAAACAGGAATTTATGCAGCCCTTCAGGAATGCCGGGGCCGTGATCCTGCACCAGCACGTAGACCTCTTTATCGGTGACGCCATTTTTTATCACCACGGTTTTCGAGGTGGCATATTTGATGGCGTTATCGAACAACACCGTCAGGCACTGAATAATGCGTAGCGGATCGCATACGCATGCCTGCGGGCGCAGCTCTGCGATCACGTTGACGTGATGCCGCGCGAACTCCAGCGAGAAGGCATCAATCGCGCTTTGCAACGTCGACTGTAAATCGACCTCCTCAAGGGTTAATGAAAATTGCGCCGCGCCCGAAGAACTGACCACCCGCATATCCTCAATCAGGTTGGTTAACCCTTCTGTCTGTTTAAGCAGGTTGGCAAAAAGCGCCGGATCGGCGTCGAATACGCCATCGACCAGCCCTTGCAGCCTGCCGCGCAGGATTGTCACCGGCGTGCGCAGTTCGTGGGCAATCGCCGCATTCCACGATTTCCGCTGCGCCTCAAGGGTTTGCAGTTTTTCCGCCATAGTATTGAAGTCATTAACGAGGTTATTGACCTCGCCAAGGTGCGAACTGGAGCAGGCGGCGCGTGCGCCGAGATCGCCCTCAGCAATGCGCCGCAGGCTGGTGGCGACAGAGGTTAAAGGGCGCAGGATTTTTGATGACAGCCTGACGGCGAAAAAGAGCGAGATGGCGAGCGACACTAGGGTGACCATCAGGATCCACGCCCAGTCGACAATCGTCATCTGCTCCTCATTGCCAATCTCCGCGCCGCCGGGAATGTAGTCGATCAGAAAGGCATAAAAGAGATAAGAGCCGATGATGGCGATGGCAATCACGATCAGCGTCAGCGAGATCATAAACCACAGGATCTGCCGATCTAAGGTCTGCTGGCGGCTCATTTCATCTGCCCCAGACGGTAGCCCATGCCGCGAATGCTCTCCGGCATCCCCTTCAGGCCGCACTGCTCCAGCTTTTTGCGCAGCTTACTCATATGGCTGTCGACCGTGCGATCCAGCGTATCGCCCTCCGGCAGGCAGGCATTGAGCAGCTCTTCGCGGGAGCAGACTTTGCGCGGGTTTTTCGCCAGGTGCGCCAGCAGCTTAAATTCGGTGGTGGTCAGCAGCGGGGTGACCGTTTCACCTTCAACATGCACCTCGACATAAAACTCCTCGGGATAGACCGTGACATGCCGGGTGCGAATCGGTTTATCGCATGGCGGCACGCCGCCCGCTTTGGTGCGGCGCAGCACCGCTTCGATTCGCGCCACCACTTCCGACGGGTTGAAAGGCTTCACCACGTAATCATCCGCGCCGAGCCGCAGCCCCATCAATTTATCAATGTCCTGATCCAGCGCGGTGACCATGATGACCGGCACCGTGCTCTCTTTGCGCACCGCGCTCAGGACGCTCCAGCCATCATGGATGGGCAGCTGAATATCGAGCAAAACCAGATCGGGTTTATGCAGATAACAAAGGCTAATCGCCTGCTCGCCGTCGGCCGCGCGCAGCGTGCGCATCCCGGCGCGATGGATGTAGCTTTGCAGAATATCGGCGATTTCATCATCATCTTCAGCAACCAGAATAAGGTGCTTATTGTCCATGTTCTCTCCCGCTACCGTTGACGATGTCAGTGCGTATTAATTTAGTTCTTTCTGAATGAAACACGGTGGTGTCCTGCCAGCAATTTGCCACAGTCAGACCAGACCCGACGGCAAAAGTTGCATGCCGTAATGCGCTCTTTCTCAACGTCCCATTCCGGCTTCCACACAGACTCCACATTCACGTTAAAAAATGTACACGCAGCGGAATAACAATAGTCGCTCACTGTTTTGCCATCGGTGCAAACAGCCGGTGTGTGCTGCCTCGCGTGCAGAGTAAATATCACGGCTGCCGGGCCGCGTTTATTCATCAGGAATGAAGCAATGATGAAACTGGATATAAAACCCAGGGCTGAGAATTTTCCCTCGCTGGTTGTTTTTCTGCTGGTCTGCTGGGGCCTGCTCTATATATGGCTGCTGTTAATACACCATCTTGGAGAGAGAGTGGCGCTAACGCTGCTCGCCTCGCCGTTGCTCTATATCAACCTCTGCGCCTGCACGTTTTTGTTAGTGGTGCAGCAGAAAAACGGCGTATTACAGGAATTAACCCTTATCTTTCTTATTATTGCCTCACTCTTTATTAGCCTGATCGTTATCTTTAATGCCTTACGCTATCGCGTGCCGACGATTTACGATCTCACTTTCTATTATGAGTGCTTTCTCACCGCCTTTTTTGGTGTGACGCCGCTCTTTCTGTTCGTCCGGCGATTCTGATCTTATCCCGCTCTCTCCACACAGGCTCCATCAACCATGCATTAAGGCTAAACAGATAAACCTTACGATTATTGATTAACCAGGCGCAGAAAATGGCGAGTCATAATCATGCCCGCGCCTGATCCTCTGGACAACATGACAAAATAAAACCATGCCGCACTTTTTTATTGCACGCCCCGTTTTTGCCTGGGTCATCGCGCTATTTATTATCCTCGGCGGGCTGCTCGCCATTCCAAAGCTGCCCGTATCACAATATCCGGCGGTGGCTCCGCCAGGGGTGATTATTTCCGTCACCTTTCCAGGTGCGACGCCGGAGATGATGAACACTTCGGTTATTTCGCTGATTGAGCGCGAGATCTCCGGCGTAGATAACATTCTCTATTTTGAGGCCACCAGCGATACCAGCGGCACGGCATCGATTACCGTGACTTTTAAACCGGGCACCGATGTCAAGCTTGCGCAGATCGACCTGCAAAATCAGATCAAAATTGTTGAGCCACGGCTGCCGCAGGTGGTGCGGCAAAACGGCATTAGCGTCGATGCAGCAGAGACCGGCTTTTTGATGATGGTCGGGCTGAAATCGACGAACGGTAAGTACCAGGAGGCGGATCTCAGCGACTACTTTGCCCGCAATGTGACCGATGAGCTGCGCCGTCTTCCCGGCGTCGGCAAGGTGCAGCTCTTTGGCGGCGAGAAGGCGATGCGTATCTGGCTCGATCCGCTCAAGATGCACAGCTATCAGCTCTCCGTCAGCGATGTCACCACGGCGATTGCGCAGCAAAACGTGCTGGTCTCGCCGGGACGCGTGGGAGATGAGCCTGCGCTGGCGGGGCAGCGCGTCACCTATCCGCTGACGGTTAAAGGCCAGCTCTCCTCCATTGAGGAGTTTCGCAATATCACGCTGAAGTCGAACACCACCGGCGCGCGTTTGCGGCTGGCGGATATCGCACGCGTTGAGAGCGGTTTACAGAGCTACGCCTTTGGTATTCGCGAGAATGGCGTGCCGGCAACGGCTGCGGCGATCCAGCTCTCCACCGGGGCGAATGCGATTAACACCGCAGCGGCAGTGCATCAGCGGCTGGCGGAGCTGAAAAGCGTGCTGCCGGAAGGAGTGGTCTTTACGGTGCCTTTTGATACCGCGCCCTTCGTTAAACTCTCCATCTACAAAGTGGTGCAGACCTTTATCGAAGCGATGGTGCTGGTGTTCCTGGTGATGCTGCTCTTCCTGCATAAAGTGCGCTGTACGCTGATCCCGGCTATTGTCGCGCCTATCGCGCTACTCGGCACTTTTACCGTGATGCTGCTGAGCGGGTACTCCATCAATATCCTCACCATGTTTGGCATGGTGCTGGCAATTGGCATCATCGTCGACGACGCTATTGTGGTGGTTGAAAACGTTGAGCGGCTGATGGAGGAGCAGGGGATGACGCCCGCCGACGCCACCCGGCAGGCGATGCATGAAATCACTCCGGCGATTATCGGTATCACGCTGGTGCTGACAGCGGTGTTTATCCCGATGGGCTTCGCCAGCGGCTCCGTTGGCCTGATCTACCGGCAATTCGCCATTGCGATGGCGGTATCGATCCTCTTTTCCGCCTTCCTGGCGCTCACTTTAACGCCCGCGCTCTGCGCAACGGTGCTAAAGCCGCACACGGGCGCTGCACGGGGATTCTCCGCCCGCTTTAATCGCGCCTTTAACGGGCTGTCAGCGCGTTATGAATCCGGGCTTTTATGGGTATTGATGCGCAGCGGCCGCATGCTGCTGATCTACGCCGCGCTCTGCATCGCGCTGTTTGCCGGTCTGGTGGCGCTGCCATCCTCCTTTTTGCCCGAGGAGGATCAGGGCTACTTTATGTCCTCCATTCAGCTTCCCTCGGACGCCACCATGCAGCGCACCACGGAGGTAGTGGAGCAGTTTGAGCAGGCGCTGGTCGATCGCCCGGCCATCGACAGCAACCTGATGATCCTCGGTTTCGGTTTTTCAGGCTCCGGGCAGAACTCGGCGATGGCCTTTACCACCTTAAAAGGGTGGCAGGAGCGCCACGGTGCGACGGCACAGAGTGAAGCCGATCTTATCCAGCAAAAGATGGAGTCCGTGCCGGGCGCGACGACCATGAGCCTGCTGCCGCCTGCCATCTCCGATATGGGGACCTCATCCGGGTTTACCTTTTATATTCAGGATCGGGCAGGAAAGGGATATAACGCGCTGAAACAGGCGGCGGATACGCTGGTGGAGAAGGCAAATGAAAGCGGCGCGCTCTCCGATGTCTATATCGACGGTTTGCCGCAGGGCACCTCGATCTCGCTGACCATCGACCGTGAGAAAGCCGAGGCGATGGGCGTCTCGTTTGAGGAGATTAACCAGGCGATCTCCGTCGCCTCCGGCTCGAATTACGTTAATGACTACACGCAGAACGGTCGCTTACAGCAGGTGATTGTGCAGGCCGATGCCGCATACCGGATGCAGCCGGAGACGCTGCTTAACATCCCGCTGAAAAACAGAAGCGGTGAGATGGTTTTACTCTCAAGCGTGGTCAGCGCGACGTGGACCCAGTCGCCGCAGCAGCTCAACCGCTATCAGGGCTACCCGGCAATACGCATTACCGGCAGCGCCGCGCCGGGGCACTCGAGCGGCACCGGGATGGCGACGATGGAGCAGCTGGCGCGCGAACTGCCAGAGGGGTTTGGCGGTGAGTGGGCGGGCAGTTCGCTACAGGAGAAAGCCTCTGCCGCACAGTTGCCGGGGCTGATTGCGCTGTCGGTGCTGGTGGTGTTTCTGGTGCTTGCCGCGCTGTATGAGAGCTGGTCGATCCCCTTTGCGGTGATGCTGGTGGTGCCGCTGGGGCTGATCGGCGCGCTTATCGCGGTGATCGTCGCCGGTATGAGCAATGATGTCTTTTTCAAAGTCGGGCTTATCACGCTGATTGGCCTGTCGGCGAAAAACGCCATTCTGATTATTGAGTTTGCCCGCCAGCTGCGTTTGCAGGGCAAAAGCACCCTCGAGGCGACGCTACTGGCCTCGCGGCAGCGGCTGCGCCCCATTTTGATGACTTCGCTTGCCTTTACGCTCGGCGTGGTGCCGTTGATGATTGCCAGCGGCGCCAGCGCCAGTACCCAGCATGCGATTGGCACCGGGGTGTTTGGCGGCATGATCAGCGCCACCGTGTTGTCACTATTTTTTGTGCCGGTCTTTTTCGTTGTCATCATGCGGATTTGCGAGTGGGCGACGCGGCGGGCAAAAGAGGCGTAAGAAGAAATCGGCTGTCTTTCGTTCCGCAACGGGCTTATGGTGTTAAGCGGGCGAAAAACGCTTATGCGTCAATCACGCCTGATGGGCACTGATAACCGATGATCACAGCAGGAGAACGTTTGATGTCTGAAAATCTTACGATTGCGCTGATTGGCCCGGGCGCGATTGGCACTACAATTGCTGCCGCGCTGCATGAAGTTGACCGCGCGCCGCTGCTCTGCGGGCGCACCGCCCATTCGCAGTTAACGCTGCGCCACGATGAGGGCGAGATCGTCGTCCCCGGCCCGGTTCTCACCGAGCCAACGGCGATCCAGCAGCCGGTCGATTTACTGTTTGTGGCGGTGAAAACCACTCAGGTTGCCGAGAGCGCGGCCTGGCTCGCCGCGCTGTGCGATGAAAAGACGGTGGTGTGTGCGCTGCAAAATGGCGTGGAGCAGAAAGCGCAGCTCGCGCCGCTGGTCAATGGCGCGACGGTGCTCCCTTCCGTGGTCTGGTTTCCGGCGCAGCGCGAGCCGGATGCCTCCGTCTGGCTGCGGGCGAAACCGCGCCTGACTCTGCCGGATGTGCCGCAGGCGCAGCGGGTGGTCGAAGCGTTAAACGGTACGCGCTGCGCGGTCGACCTCTCTGCGGATTTTCTCTCTATCGCCTGGCGCAAGCTGTTGCAGAATGCGGCGGCCGGGCTGATGGTGCTGGCCAATCGCCGTGCCGGTATGTTTTCCCGCGACGATATTACCCAGCTGGCGCTGGCCTATTTACGGGAGTGCCTTGCCGTTGCGCGCGCCGAAGGGGCGGTGCTGAAAGATGATGTGCCGCAGGAGATTGTCGGCAACTTCCAGCGCGCGCCTGCCGATCTGGGCACCTCTATTCTGGCCGACCGCCAGGCGAACCGCCCGCTGGAGTGGGATATCCGTAACGGCGTGATCCAGCGGCTCGGCCACGCGCACGGCATGGCGGTGCCCATCAGCGATGTGCTGGTGCCGCTGCTGGCGGCGGCCAGCGAAGGGCCGGGCTGAGTCCGTTAGCGCAGACAGGCTATGTACTTCTCGCCGGAACGCCGCACGATCTCTGCGGCGTTGTGCGTAATCTCCCTGCCTTCAAACGCGCCGTAGAGCCGGGTGAAGTTTATTGCGCTCAGGCGGCGCAGCATGTCGCTCAACGTGTCGGCCGACAGCGGCAGCATATTCGGGTAGCTCCACATAAACGAGACTGCGTCATTGCCCGGCGCGACCTGCACAATATCTCCCGACAGCACAATGCCCTCATCCCGCGCCCAGTAGAGCACCGCGCCGCCGGGAAAGTGGCCGCCGAGGCGCATCACGCTAACGTCGCGGGTCAACTGAAGCGTATCGCCCTCCCATAAATTCAGATAAGGCGTGTCGCGCATGATCCACTCGCGATCGTTGGCGTGAAGATAGATCGGCGCATCAAACTCGGCGGCCCACTCCTGCATAGTGGTGTAGTAGTGCGGGTGAGAGATGGCAATCGCTTTCAGCCCGCCCAGCGCGGCAATCAGCGTTTTTGTCGCCGCGTCGAGGGTGGCGATGCAGTCCCATAAAATATTCCCCTCCGGCGTTCTCACCAAAAAGGCGCGCTGGCCGATGGCAAAATTCGGCACCGTTTGCAGGCTGAAGAGATCCGCCTCGTGCTGCCTCCACTTATTGGTATGGGAAGCCAGCAGCTCTTTAGGATCGACCCACTGTTGCCCGCCGGGTGGCACAAACTGCCGCTCATCAACACAGATTTTGCACTGCTGCGGGTGTTCGCCTGCGGTCTCATACGAGGTGCCGCAGGCGCGGCATAAGGTCATCATCATCACTTCTCCGTTGTGCAGTAAGGACAGGATCAGCCTGGCACATCACGCAGCAGCGGTGTGGTGGTTCGTGCGTCGCGCGTTACGCCTGCGCGTCGGGAATGCGGGCAATCACTTTGATTTCAAAGTCGAAACCCGCCAGCCAGTTGACGCCCACAGCGGTCCAGTTGGGGTAGGGCGGTTGCGGGAAAATCGCTTCTTTTACCTGCATGATGGTCGGAAATTGCGCTTCCGGGTCGGTATGGAAGGTGGTGACATCAATAAGATCGTCAAAGGTGCAGCCAGCGGCGGCAAGGGTTGCGCTGAGGTTCGCAAAGGCAAGCTCAACCTGGCGGGCAAAATCGGGCTCCGGCGTGCCATCCTCCCGGCTGCCGACCTGGCCGGAGACAAAGAGCAGATCGCCGGAGCGAATAGCGGCGGAGTAGCCGTGCGCTTCATAAAGCGCATGACGGTTAGCAGGGAAAACGGCTTCGCGACGGATCATACTATTTCCTTTTGGCAATGTAGTTGGGACGAGTGCGCGGCGCAGGGAAATGATTTAATATACGCCGCGTATATGAAATTAATATCACATACGTGGCGTATGTCAAATGAGATACACTCCGTATGTCAAAAGGAGAGGATGATGGCCGGTAAACGCCGCAGTGAAACGATGGAAGAGAACCGCGCGAAATTGCTGGCGGCAGCGCGACGTGCCTTTGCTGAAAAAGGGTTTGCCGCCGCTTCGATGGATGAGCTAACCGCCAGCGTCGGCCTGACGCGCGGCGCGCTGTACCACAATTTTGGTGATAAAAAAGGGCTGCTGGCAGCCGTCGTCACCGAGATCGATGGCGAGATGGCACAGCGGGCGAAGGCCGAGGCCGCGAAAGCCGCCGATGCGTGGCAGCAGCTGCTAGCCGAAGGTATTACCTACATTAAAATGGCGCTGGATGAAGAAGTGCGGCGCATCGTCCTGCTTGATGGCCCTGCGTTTCTCGGCGATCCGGCTCAGTGGCCAAGCCAGAATAGCTGCCTCGAAGCCACGCGCCAGACGGTTATCACCATGATTGAAAATGGCGAGCTTAAACCGGTTGATGCCGACGCCGCCGCGCGCTTGCTAAACGGTGCGGCGCTGAATGCCGCCCTCTGGGTTGCCGCCAGCGACGAGCCAGAGCAGGCGTTACCAAAGATGATCGACGCTTTCACCACGCTGGCGAGTGGTTTGCGCACTGCGTCTGATGATGCAAGCTGAGGGCGTGAACGGGTAAGAAAATAAGCCCCGCAATGGGGCTTTGCTCAATAGCGGCCGCCTCTGAAGGCTTCCCCCACGTGGCCTCGGAAAAACAGCCCGGTCAGCGGATCGTATCCTGCCCAGCCGCGCTCCCACCAGTAGGCGTCAACCAGGCCAGTTGCATGGGCAAACCAGGCGAGCAGCACCGGAACAACGGTCAGAAGCACCACACCCAGCAGCACCTTTTTCATCATCTTCCGTTTCTGCGCCCATTTTCGGGCGATAAACGCATTCAGCACCGCCATCCACAGAAACATCAGAATAAAGGTGATAACCCCCGCTACGACTTTATTAGTCATAAGCGGCGTTAGCAGGCAGGGCAGTAGCATAATGGTGGAGATAACCCACCAGGCGCTGTAACACACCAGGCCAATCAGGCGTAGCGGCTGGGAGGAGAGCGCCAGCATGGCAGACGCGCCCATCGCCGGGTATACACAGAAACCATAAAAACAGAGGCTGGGTAAAAGCAGCAGGGTGCAGCCGACGGGGTCGGTATTGCTCATATCTGGCTCGGGTGCTGCTGAAGAAGGGGTTTGTTGTCGGGCTCTTTGGCGTTTTGCTTCTGCCGCATCCTCGGCAGTGTCATACACTTCCGGATCGTTATAATTCCTGAATTTATCGCCTTGTTGATAATCGTGCATAGTTTCCCTTGTTAAATGGCGTGCTGTGGCGTGACGGCGGGAATTGTAATCATTCTGTGGAAAATAAACCGCTATAAGAGCAGGTAGTTTTTCCACTGGGTTGAGCGGAGGAGGTAACGCTGCGCTCATCACTTAATTTCCCCGAGGCCTACTAAATCTGGTGGGCGACTTCTGGTATCTCATTGCAGAAAAGTTATAGTGCCCTTCACGCCATAATTTGTCGTTAACAGGGAAGTAAGCATGTCCGGTAGCCTTAAATTTTTCTTAATCCTGCTGATGCTGGCTTTATTTTTTGTGGTCGGCTCGGGCTACTTCTTTTCGTGGGTAAATGCGGCTTTTGTCGCCGGGTTTATCATCGTCATGCTGGTGATTGCCCGCCCGCTGCTGATGCCCGCTGGTTATGGCATCAATAAAATACGCACCCTTGTGCTGGTGCTGGGCATGGGAGCGATCAGCAGCACCTCAACCGCTATCAACTCTCTGCTGAGTGGGATCTGGACGTTACCCGGTCTGCAACATGCCCCGGCCTGGTTGAAAAATAGTCTGCTGGTCAGCCAGCCCTCGTGGTGGGTTAGCGCGATCCTCGGCATCATCATCATTGCCGTTTTCTATTTCACCCGCTCAGACTCCGTCAGCGGCGTCCATCCTGTACCACTAAAAAAAGATTTTCCTGATGAGAGCTTTCCCAGACAGTTGAAAAGTTTTTGCCACGTGCTGCGCAAAGATTTAGAGGCCATCGATGAAGAGACGGACTGGAGCCCAAATCACTACACCGAACTTGAGGCCGAGGTAGAGATCCGTAAAACCCGACACTCGCGCGGACGTAAGAAGGTTATGGGCTTGCAGGAGGCGATTCGCCGCGATCAGAAAACAGGCGCATTTTTAGTCTTAGGCGTGCCAGGTTCGGGCAAGAGTGTGGCGCTACGTAAACTGGCGCAGGATATGCTGGCGGAGGTGAAGAGAACCAACCGCGTACCGATTTACGTCAATCTGCGCGAATGGATGCCTAAAATAACGAAGGTGAATGGGCGCACTGAGTTTTCCGTTGAGGATCTTGAAGGGTTTATCATCAAAAACCTTAGTCGTCGCGGCGATGTCTTCACCACCAAGTTTGTCGCTAACTACTTCCGTAAGCTCTGGTCCAGCGGTCGCTTGTTCTTTATTTTCGATTCGTTTGATGAGATCTCGCCGCTGCTGGACGCCAGAGAGGATTCGGATGTTATCCATGCACTCTCATCGGTGCTCGGCAAGTTTATCGCCTCTCATCCCGCCTCACGGGGGCTGCTGGCTTCGCGCATTTATCGTCGGCCCACTTCCGCTTTTCAGGCGGAAAAGGTGCTGGAGATCCGTCCCCTATCTGAAACGAATATCACTTATGCGTTGAGCCACTATCCGCGTTTTACACCAGCGTTGAGAAATACGCTCTTTAGCCAGCGCCAGGATTTGATGCCGCTGGCGCGTAACCCCTTCATTATGGCGCTGCTCGGCGAGTGGATTGCGGGTAACGATTGCCTGCCGGTTAACCAAGCGGAGATCTATAAAAATTACATTGATGAGCGATTGAAGCTTTGCGAAGAGTACCTCAGAGAGTCACAGATAACGGCGCAGGAAGTCATTGATGTCACAACCGATATCGCCTGGTTTGTTTTTCATGAACCGACCCTCGGCCTTGAGGCCCCGGTAAAAGTGATTAACGCCCGGATAAAATCTGACAAGGTCGGGACGGTACTGGAGATCCTGCGTCACGCCAAGATCGCCCGCGTGACGACGGGCCCGGAAAGGTCGTTTGCCTTTGTTCACCGCCGCTTTCTTGAGTACTTCGTTACTACGCGCTTTCTACAACGTCCGCAAGCGGTACCGGATAACCATATTCCCACCGACGCGCGCGGGCGCGATGCGCTGGTGTTGTATGCCCAGCTCTGTCAAGACGCCGAGGCGCAGCGGCTGGCAAATCTCTGCTGGCATGAGATCACGCAACATTTTGCCGATCCGCATCATCGCCTACGTGCCATCCATTCGCTGCGCTTTCTGATTGATGCGTTTGGCTCCCGGCGTGACGTGCTCCAGCCTTTCGCCGAGGAACTGAGTGCTTTTGTCACCGGGCATGTGAAAGAGGGGCAGAATATCCTGTTGGCGAAGGTCTGCCTGGAAACCACCGGTCTGCTGCGTGAAGCAGACGCTGAACCTGTGCTGGCCAACGCGATTGCGATTGGCGATGCCTGGCTGCAGGAGACGGCGTTTCGCGCCTGTCGTCATCTGGCGAGGGTGAAGCCTGCGCTGGAAGAAGAGTTAAAACGCTATGTGCTGGCGATCCCAGAGATCGGCTTCTGGCATCGGCGCAAAGCTATTTTGCTGAGCCTGTCCTTATCGGATGCTCTGAGCCGTGTGTATCGTATTGCGCAGCTGCGGGTGTGGAATATGCGGCTGGCGATGGTTGCTGCGCTGGCGCTGGTCGTGACGCTGCCTTTTATCACGCTTTTTAGCGCCAGTTATGCACTGGCGATCACCCTTGCGATGATGCTGATGATGAAAGCGGGGGAGCATGTGCAGCGCAAGAAGCCGGAAAAAGCGGCGGCGAAGGCCAGCCCCGCCAGACGTAGCACCTCTTTTCTGGATAAAGACTTCCTGTCAGCGGCGATTATGCTGTTTCGCGGCATTGCGAGTGTGGTTTTACTGGTGCTCAGCGTGCTCGGGCTTTACTCCCCGACGCTGGCAAACGTGGTAACACCGTTTTATCTCATCACCGGGCATGGACATTACACCAGCTCGCTGGCTGCTCTCAACGTAGTCTTAAGCATGATGTTGCTTGATTGGGTAGCTATCTCACGCTTTGTATGCAGTAAAATGGCCGATCTGCTCAACTGGCGAAAATGGCTTACCGCGCTCTCCATCCTTCTTTTTGCCGCGTTGCTGGTGGTCGGTGTCTTTGTTGGTATTACCTATCTTTCGCAATTTCCGCTGGCGGAGCCGATCTTCAACGGGGCATTTCGGGGTCTGGTGCTGGCATTTGTCGGCTATCTCGTTTACCTGCAGGGGCGTCGCCTGTGGGCGGGCGTGTGCGACATCAAGCTGCAAAAAAGAAAACACTTTGGTACGACCATCACTCGGAGCGAGATCGCGGAGGTCTTTACGCAATGTAAGTCAGATTATGGCCGCCGCCTTTTTGTCAGCTGGCTGGACAACGAGGGAATCAGCCCAACCGGAGACTGGCCAGAAGGCTTTACGCTGACGGTTGGACGTAGCGCACCCTATACGGCACTGAGCCGTCTTGAGGAGCGCTGGCTTGGTCTCGACAGATAAGATGCAGGCGTGCGTAACTCCACGCGAAAGCGTGCAGAAAAAAAAACGGAAATCGTTAACGTTGTGCGGTGGGGTCGATAGTCTGGCTAACAGGTTGTAACTGGCTTTTTTCCTGATGGTGATACCAGGCGCCAACAGAGGAATAGACAAAACGGCCGAAGAAGAAGAGGAAGCTGATAAGAAGTACGATACGGGTCATGCGACTGTCAAATCGATGTCGTTTTCGCATACTGGTTGCCTGACTCACAATGGTTCCTTAGGAATACCCGAACAACGGGCGACGAGGACATTAAGTCACACTCTCTTATTAAGATCAATCACGCTTGCCGCAAAAACAGTGTGAATAAAATATCACCACACTTTATATAAGATAAATTAATTATTTACACCTTAAATAAAAAAACGCGAGATCGGTAATAATCAGCCGAATATAACCGCGTCGCGGCGCATTACTTGATCTAAAACAATTGTCGCTCCGCATTGACCTCTTAAATTTCTTATCATTTGCGCACTGCCACGCTGTTTGGGCTTCGTGTAGTCAGGCTGGAAACCTGTCTTAACCACCTCTCTCGCGTTATGCGGGTTTGCTGAGTGATTATGTCATTGATAAGAAGTTACAACAGATACAAAGACAGATGGTGGGCGCTGCCGCTCATCATTACCCCCGTTTTCTATCCGCTCGTTAATCTGGCAAATACGTTCACCATTATTTCAGGTCAGGAGGTGATGCTCTATTACCTGCCGATGGCCCTCTTCACCACCATGATGACATTCTTTGGCTGGGCCGCGCTGCCAGGCGTGATCATCGCCTTAACCTGGCATTATGCCTCTGACGGCCCGCTCGTGGTGGTGGAGCGATGCGTGCATATGCTGATTCCGCTGCTGCTGAGCTGGTTCGGCTACCGGCTTTTTGTCGCCCGCCGTCATCAAATTGCTTATGGCTCTACGCGGCAGATGACGCAGCGGGTCTTCTGGCAGGTACTCAGCCCCGCCACGCTCTATCTGATCCTGCTTGAGCTGGGGGTCTGGCTAAATCTTCACGTTGCGGTTAATGAGGGCGGGGCGCTGGCGCTTAATGTGCCTACGTTGATTAACTACCAGGCGCTGCTGGTGGGCGCCATCACCGGCGTACCCTTTAGCTATTTATTGATCCGTATTTTGCGCCATCCGCGCTATGCCATTGCCTGGTTTTCACAGCTGCGCGCCGAGTTTGACCGTAAAGTGACGCGAATAGAACTGTTGATCTGGTTAGGCATCATCACCGCCATTTTGCTGCTGCTGCTACGGCCGTTGAATAATAACAGCTCGATATTCAGCACAAACTACACGCTGTCGCTGCTGCTACCGGTGATGCTGTGGGGCTCAATGCGCTACGGCTTTCGATTTATGCTCTTTATCTGGACGCCGCTGCTGGTGCTCTCGGTTCACTTTTATTATCACTATCTGCCTAATTCGCCCACCTGGGATGTGCAGCTGGCGATTGCCTCCTCCAGCTATCTGGTCTTCTCTTTTATGATCCTCGCGATGGCGATTATGGCGACCCGTCAGCGGCAGGTGCACGATCGCGCCCGGCGGCTGGCCTATATCGACCCCGTTACGCATATGCCGAATCTGCGCGCCCTGAGCAGAGCCCTTGCGGATACCCCCTGGTCAGTGCTCTGTTTTTTACGCGTGCCGGAGCTGGAGCTGCTCGGGCGCAACTATGGCGTCTGGCTGCGTATTCAGTACAAACAGCACATGGCGGACTGGCTTAAGCCGCTGCTGACGGCGGAGGAGTGTGTCCATCAGCTCTCCGGCCACGATCTGGTGATTCGCCTGAATACCCAATCACACCAGACGCGCATCGAAGCGCTGGATGCACGGGTCAAACAGTTTCGTTTCGTCTGGGATGAGATGCCGCTTCAGCCGCAGGTCGGTTTTAGCTACTGTTATGTGCGCTCGCCGGTCAAACATCTCTATATGTTGCTGGGCGAGCTGAGCACGATTGCCGATCTTTCGCTGGCGACCAATCACCCGGAAAGCCTGCAAAACCGCGGGGCGGCGAACGTGCAGCGCGGGGTGAAAAGCAAAGTGGAGATGATGAACCGCCTGCAACTGGCGCTGGAGCAGGACCATTTTGTGCTGATGGCGCAGCGTATCCAGGGCGTACGCGGCGATGACTATCACGAGATTCTTTTGCGGATGCGCGAGGAGAGCGGTGAGATCATCAAGCCCGATCTCTTTTTGCCGGTGGCCCATGAGTTTGGCCTCTCATCGCGCATCGACCTGTGGGTGACAGAGCATGTTCTGCGCTTTATGGCCCAGCACCACGAGGCGCTTCCCGGCCAGCGTTTCGCCATTAACCTCTCACCCTCGTCGCTCTGCCGCACGCACTTCGCCCACGAGGTACTGCATCTGCTTGAGAGGTACGGCGTTGAGCCGTGGCAGCTTATTTTTGAGATCACCGAAAGTAATGCTTTACCGAGCCTGGCGCAGGCGATCAATACCTTATCGCAGCTGCAACAGATGGGCTGTCGGGTGGCCATTGATGATTTTGGTACCGGCTATGCCAGCTATGCACGGCTGAAAACCGTGTCGGCGGATATTCTGAAGATTGATGGCAGTTTTATCCGCAATATCGTTGCCAGCAGTCTCGATTACCAGATTGTGGAGTCGATCTGCCATCTGGCGCGGATGAAAAAGATGCAGGTGGTGGCGGAGTATGTGGAGAGCGAAGAGATACGCAGCGCGGCGGTCGCGCTGGGTATCGATTATCTTCAGGGGTATCTGATCGGCAAACCTGCGCCGTTGGAGACGCTGGTCGAAGAGTAGCGGATGTGGCGGTTTACGCCGCCACGGTCGGGGACTGCTCCTCTTCGATCTTCAGCCGCCAGCCGGTTACCGCTTCCCAGTACTCCTGCTCTTTTTCCAGATCCAGCAGCACCAGCGCATTCTGGCTAAACCAGTCATGGGGGAAGCTCAGCGTCCAGTGGTTATCATCGGTTTTCAGGCGCAGCGTCGGCGGCGTGGTCGTCGCCTGGCGCTGGTTATTCAACAGCACGCCGAGACGCAAGATCTGCACCAGCGGTAAAAACTGTTTCTTTTTAAACAGCGTAAAGCGTGGGATCTCATCAAGCTTGATCGCCTTGCGGTGGTAGCGCACCATCGTCGCCATCATCAGCTGCTGCTCCTGGTTAAAGCCGGGCAGATCGCTGTTTTGCAGAATATAGGCCGAGTGGCGGTGCATGCCGCTGTGGTTAATATTGAGCCCCACTTCGTGCAGCATCGCTGCCCATTTCAGCAGCGCCGCCAGCTGCGGGCTGCCGAGCTTCGGGTTCTGCGCCTGCCACTGATCGTAAATCAGCGTAGTGGTATCCAGCACGCGACGCGCCTGATCGCGGTCGATGTTGTACTGGCTCGCCAGGCTCTGCGCGGTGCGGCTGCGAATATCCTGATGGCGGAAACGCCCCTCCATCTCATACAGCACCCCTTCACGCAGCGCGCCGTCGGAGAGCCGCAGTTCGCGGATCGCCAGCGCGTCAAAGACGCCGCAAAGGATCGCCAGACCCGGCACGAACACCACTTTGCGCTCATCGGAGAGGCCCGGCAGGGTAAGATCGCTGAAGCTCTTAAATTTCAGCACTTCCGCGACCACTCTCTCCAGCCGCTCCGGGGTGATAATGCCATCCTTCTCGCCAAGTGCGATCAGCACCTCATGCACCGCTTTAATCGTACCGGAGGCACCAAGCGCCACGTTCCAGCCCTGAATGCGGTACTGCCAGGCCAGCGACTCCAGCTTCTGCGTCGCTGCCATGCGCGCGCGGCGGAAGTTTTCACCGTTAATTGTGCTGCCCGCAAAGTAGAGCTGGGCAAAGCTGACGCAGCCCATCCGGCGGCTCTCAACCAGCTGCGGCTGGAAATCTTCACCGATCACCAGCTCCGTCGAGCCACCGCCGATATCGACTACCAGCTTGCGGCCTTTTTCCGGCTGCGTGTGCTCAACGCCCATAAAAATCAGGCGCGCCTCTTCGTTGCCGGGGATGATCTCAATCGGGTAGGGGATCACTTTTTCAGCGCGTTTGAGAAACTCTGTCGCGTTCAGCGCCTGGCGCAGCGTATGCGTGCCGACGATGCAGACGCTGGCCGGATCAAAGCCCTGCAAACGTTCGGCAAACAGCGACAGGCAGGCAAGCCCGCGCTCCATCGCCTCTTCGCTCAGCATATTATTGCTGTCCAGCCCGTCAGCCAGATGCACGCGCTGCTTAAGGCGACCGATGATCTGCATCGCGCCATCGACCACACGGGCAATCACCATGTGGAAACTGTTGGAACCCAAATCGACCGCGGCGAACTCCTCCGGTCGTGGCATCTTCTCTTGTATCGGCATAGATTATTCGGACTGTTCGATGGATTTGATGTAGTCGTAAATCGCTAGTTGGGCGCGTACTTTACGACGATTCCCGCGCGGCACATAGCGATTACTCAGTTCTTTGTCGATATAACGAGCTTTCACCGTATCACTAAACTGTAGCTCCATAATATCCAGCACCCGCTGTTTCAGGCGCGGATCGAGAAGCGGCGCGGCCACTTCGATACGGTAATCAATATTACGCGTCATCCAGTCAGCGGAGGAGAGCCAGACGCGCTTTTCGCCACCATGTTCGAAAATATAGATGCGATCGTGCTCAAGATAGCGGTCAACGATACTGATCACCCGAATATTGTCGCTGATGCCTTCAAGATTTGGGATCAGCGAACACATACCGCGCACCAGCAAGTTCACCGGCACGCCGGAGCTGGACGCCGCATAGAGCCTGTCCACCAGCCCTTTATCGACCAGGTTATTCAGCTTCAGCGTAATGCCGGACGGGTTGCCGTTCTGTGCGTTGGCGATTTCCGCGTCGATCATGTCATAAAGCAGACGGCGCGAGTTTTGCGGCGATACCAGCAGATAGTCGAACTGCACCGGTCGATAGGGGTTTTCAATAAAGTTAAAGACCCGGCGCACTTCGTTAGTAATGCGCGCATCGGCGGTCAGCAGCGAATAGTCGGTGTAGATGCGCGCGGTTTTCTCGTTAAAGTTACCGGTGCCGATATGGGCATAGCGCACGATCTCTTCACCTTCCATACGCGAGATAAGGAACAGCTTGGCGTGAATTTTTAAGCCCGGCGCGGAGAAGATCACCTGTACGCCCGCTTCCGTTAGCCGTTTGGCCCAGTGAATATTGGCCTCTTCATCAAAACGCGCCTGCAACTCCACCACCACGGTCACTTTTTTTCCGTTGTGCGCGGCGTGGATCATCGAGTCGATGATGCGCGAATCTTTTGCCACGCGGTAGATGTTGATTTTGATCGCCAGCACGTTCGGATCGAACGACGCCTGGCGCAGCATCTCCAGCACGTGCTCAAAGGTGTGGTAGGGATAGTAGAGCAGCACATCGCGCTCGCGGATGGCGTCGAAACCGTTGCGGAATTTATCAAACCAGACGTGGCGTAGGCGCGGCAGCGGTTTGTTGACCAGATTCGCTTTGCCGACATTCGGGAAGCCAATAAAGTCTTTAAAGTTGTGGTAACGCCCGCCGGGAATAATCGAATCGTAGCGGGAGATGGTCAGCTTCTCGCGCAGCATCTCAACCATCGCATCGGGCATATCGCGCTGGTAAACAAAACGCACCGGCTCGGCGGTCAGGCGCTGTTTCAGGCTTGAGGACATCAGCTCCATCAGGCTCGACTCCATCTCGTGCACCAGGTCATATTCGGCGTCACGGGTCATTTTCATCGAGTAGGCGTTGAGCGAGTCGTAATCGAAGAAGCCTTTAAAGATATCATCCAGGCAGTAGCGCAGAATGTTATCCAGCAGAATCATTGGCTTGCGGCGGCGCGGCGTCTCCGGTGGCAGGTTGACGAAGCGCGGCACTTTGTCTGAGGGAATTTCCAGCAGCGCGTAGCGGATATCTTCCCCGCGAATGATCTCCACCGCCAGATAGGTGTAATCATCCTTCAGGAAGCGCACCAGATTGGTTTCGCGGGTGATAAGCGTCGGCGTAATGTGCTGGCGCAGATACTGTTTAAAGTAGCTGCGCAGCCAGCTTTGCTGGTTTTGCGAGAGCTGGCGTTCGTTAATCAGGAAGATCTGATTACGCGCCATCTCCAGCAGCAGGTCGTTATAGAGCCCGTCGAACTCCTGGTCGGCTTTTAATACGCGAGACTGAATTTTGCCCAGCAGATGACGTGAATTGGTCGCCACGCCCTGTTCTTCGCTGATGATCAGCCGCCGCTTAAGCTCGGCGAAACGGACTTTATAGAACTCATCAAGGTTATTGGAATAGATCCCCAGAAAACGCATGCGTTCGATAAGGGGGTTACTTTTGTCCGCGGCTTCCTGAAGCACGCGTTCGTTAAAGCACAACCAGCTTAGTTCTTTTTCGAGATATAACTTTTCCTGACCCATTCCTGTTTACACTCCGGTTCTTTCTCGAAGCACGGCCACTCCCTCTCGCACATGCGGTGCTTCGACTTGCAGGTGAACGTTGCTGGCGTTCCTTCGTATAAGACAACTTATTATGGCGAGCTTTGTTAGCAGATGTCCAACTGTGGCAAAAAAGTATGACAGTAATCAGTTTTATTGCTTAAGGTGATGAAAAATAGTGCGGAGTGGTGAGGGAAGGGGACGTTGCCGGAGAAGATTTTGCCTCTCCGGCAAAGAATAGAGCCAGGCTGCGGAAGCCGCAGCCGGTGAAATGCGCAATTATTCGTCCGCTGCATACCCTTCGGGCGGCAAACGCAGGCCATCAAGCCAGGCACCGCCCTCTTGCATGGTCAGGCGGCCTTCCACAAACCAGCTCACCACCAGCGGATAGATGGCATGCTCCTGCGCCTGCACACGGGCAGTAATATCCTCTTCGCTATCACCCGCGAACACCGGCACTTTCGCCTGCAAAATCACCGGGCCGCCATCCAGTTCGTCAGTGACAAAATGCACGCTGGTACCGTGCTCCTCATCGCCGTTTTCCAGCACCTGGCGGTGGGTATGCAAACCGGGGTATTTCGGTAACAGGGAGGGGTGGATGTTGAGCAGGCGACCGGCGTAGTGGGCAACAAACGCCGGGCTGAGGATGCGCATATAACCCGCCAGCACCACAACATCCGGTGCGTAGGCGTCAATCTCCTGCATCAGTTCACGATCGAACGCGTCGCGGTTGGCAAACTGATCTGCGCTCAGCGCATGGGCGGGAATATTCGCTTCCCGCGCACGCTGAAGGCCGAACGCGTCGGCCTTATTACTGAAAACTGCCCGCAGGGTGCCGTTGATTCTTTTCTGTTTGCAGGCGTCGATAATCGCCTGCAAATTACTGCCGTTGCCGGAAATCAGCACCACAATGTTTTTCATTCAATGACCACACGCTCGCTGGAATCGGAAGCTTTGATCATACCGATTTTCCATGCCTTTTCACCTTTGGCATTCATCAGCTCAATCGCTTTATCCACTTCATGCGCAGGCAGGGCGATCACCATGCCAACGCCGCAGTTAAAGGTGCGGTACATCTCGTGACGGCTGACGTTACCGGCGCTCTGCAACCAGCCAAACACCGCCGGCCACTGCCAGGAGGATTCGTCGATAACGGCCTGGGTGTTATCCGGCAGTACGCGCGGAATGTTCTCCCAGAAACCGCCGCCGGTCAGGTGCGCAACCGCATGAACCTCAACCTTTTCGATCAGCTCCAGCACGGATTTGACGTAAATGCGGGTCGGCTCCAGCAGATGATCGGCAAGTGACTTGCCTTCCAGCTGCGTGGTCAGCGGATCGGTGCCGCTCACTTCGAGGACTTTGCGCACCAGCGAGTAGCCGTTAGAATGCGGGCCGCTGGAGCCAAGGGCAACCAGCACATCGCCATCGGCGACTTTGCTACCGTCGATAATCTCTGATTTTTCTACTACGCCGACGCAGAAACCAGCCACATCATAATCGTCGCCGTGATACATGCCCGGCATCTCTGCCGTTTCGCCGCCGACCAGCGCGCAGCCGGACTGCAAACACCCTTCGGCGATACCGTTAATCACGCTGGCGGCGGTATCGACATCCAGTTTGCCGGTGGCGTAGTAGTCGAGGAAGAAGAGGGGCTCTGCGCCCTGTACCACCAGATCGTTAACGCACATCGCGACAAGGTCGATGCCGATAGTGTCGTGACGTTTCAGATCCATCGCCAGACGCAGCTTGGTGCCTACGCCATCAGTGCCGGAAACCAGAACTGGCTCACGATATTTTTGCGGCAACGCGCACAGCGCACCGAAGCCGCCCAGCCCGCCCATCACTTCCGGGCGACGGGTCTTCTTCACCACGCCTTTGATTCGGTCTACCAGAGCATTGCCCGCGTCGATATCAACACCGGCATCTTTATAGCTGAGAGAGGTTTTATCGGTCACTGCTTCTGTCCCCACGCGTTTTCTAGCGGTAGCAATAAAAATTCGGCGCAATTCTAACAGCCAAGGCAAACGTTTGCGAGTCCATTGTTGCAGGGCGCGGTCGATTATTGTTTTATACTCTTCTCCAGCTGAATTGATCGCGATCAAGCGGCTGCCTGTAGCGAAACGGGAAAAAAGCGGTATAATCCGGCGATTTTTTTTGTGGTTGCCACCTGTCAGCGGAAGGAGAAGAGTATGAAGGTCGTGGAAGTAAAACACCCACTCGTCAAACACAAGCTGGGCCTGATGCGAGAGAACGACATCAGCACCAAACGCTTTCGTGAACTCGCCTCAGAAGTAGGCAGCCTGCTGACTTATGAAGCTACTGCGGATCTGGAAACGGAGAAGGTTACTATCGAAGGCTGGAACGGCCCGGTAGAGATCGACCAGATCAAGGGTAAGAAAATTACCGTAGTGCCGATCCTGCGCGCCGGTCTGGGGATGATGGAAGGCGTGCTGGAGCACGTGCCAAGCGCGCGCATCAGCGTTGTCGGTATCTACCGCAACGAAGAGACGCTGGAGCCGGTACCTTACTTCCAGAAACTGGTATCGAACATCGACGAGCGTATGGCGCTGGTGGTTGACCCGATGCTGGCGACCGGTGGTTCAATGATCGCCACCATCGATCTGCTGAAAAACGCTGGCTGCACCACTATTAAGGTGCTGGTGCTGGTGGCCGCGCCGGAAGGCGTCGCGGCGCTGGAGAAAGCGCACCCGGACGTAGAGCTCTACACCGCATCTATCGACCAGGGTCTTAACGAGCAGGGATACATTATCCCGGGGCTCGGCGATGCCGGCGATAAGATCTTTGGGACGAAGTAACTGACAACACAATGAAAGCCGACTTTGATAGTCGGCTTTTTTTTGGGAAACAAACACTGCCCGCCGCACCGGACGGGGAGATTAACAACAACACTCAGAGGAAAACACTATGACGCGCCGTGCTATCGGGGTGAGTGAAAGACCGCCGCTTTTGCAGACGATCCCGCTTAGTTTGCAGCACTTGTTCGCCATGTTTGGCGCAACCGTGCTGGTGCCAATCCTGTTTCATATCAACCCGGCCACCGTGCTGCTGTTTAACGGTGTCGGCACGCTGCTCTATATCTTTATCTGTAAAGGGAAAATCCCCGCTTACCTCGGCTCCAGCTTTGCTTTTATCTCGCCGGTGCTGCTGCTGTTGCCGCTGGGTTATGAAGTGGCGCTGGGCGGCTTCATTATGTGCGGCGTGCTCTTCTGCCTGGTGGCGCTGATTGTGAAAAAAGCGGGCACCGGCTGGCTGGACGTGATGTTCCCGCCTGCGGCAATGGGTGCCATTGTGGCGGTGATCGGCCTCGAGTTAGCGGGCGTGGCGGCGAATATGGCCGGCTTACTGCCCGCAGACGGGCAGAGCGCTGACAGTAAAACCATCACTATTTCGCTGGTGACGCTGGCGGTGACGGTCTTTGGTTCGGTGCTGTTCCGCGGTTTTCTGGCGATTATCCCGATTCTGATCGGCGTGCTGGCGGGCTATGCGCTCTCTTTCGCCATGGGTGTGGTCGATACCACACCTATCGCCCAGGCGCACTGGTTCGCGCTGCCAACCTTCTACACTCCGCGCTTTGAGTGGTTCGCTATCTTCACCATTCTGCCAGCGGCGCTAGTAGTGATTGCCGAGCACGTCGGGCATCTGGTGGTGACGGCGAATATCGTCAAACGCGATCTGATTCGCGATCCGGGCCTGCACCGCTCGATGTTCGCCAACGGCCTGTCGACAATGATCTCTGGTTTCTTCGGTTCGACGCCGAACACCACTTACGGTGAGAATATCGGCGTGATGGCGATTACCCGCGTCTACAGCACCTGGGTAATTGGCGGTGCGGCGATTATCGCCATTTTGCTCTCCTGCGTCGGCAAGCTGGCGGCGGCGATCCAGATCATTCCGGTGCCGGTGATGGGCGGCGTGTCGCTGCTGCTCTATGGGGTGATCGGTGCTTCGGGGATCCGCGTGCTGATTGAGTCGAAAGTGGACTACAGCAAAGCGCAAAACCTGATCCTCACCTCGGTGATCCTGATTATCGGCGTCAGCGGCGCGAAGGTGCATATCGGCGCGGCAGAGCTGAAAGGGATGGCGCTGGCGACCATTGTCGGCGTTGGCCTGAGCCTGATCTTCAAGCTGATTAGCGTGCTGCGCCCGGAAGAGGTGGTGCTGGATGCGTCAGAAAATGAGAAGGCGAAACCGTAAGTAGCGCACAGAATTGAACCGGGCCTCGCGCCCGGTTCAAACGGCGTCGATTTTTATGATAGACTCACTGCGTTTTTTGTAAGCCCTGTTGAGGTACCTCTGAACACGCCGGCACAGCTCTCCCTGCCATTATTTTTACCCGATGACGAAACCTTTGCGAGTTTCTGGCCGGGTGATAACCCCTCCTTACTGGCGGCGTTACAAAACGTTTTGCGCGAGGCGCACAGCGGTTATATCTATTTCTGGTCACGCGAAGGTGCCGGGCGCAGCCATCTGCTGCATGCTGCCTGCGCCGAACTCTCCCAGCGCGGCGATGCCGTGGGCTATGTGCCGCTCGATAAACGCACCTGGTTTGTACCCGAAGTGCTGGAAGGGATGGAGCATCTGTCGCTGGTCTGCATCGATAATATCGAATGCATCGCGGGCGATGAGCCGTGGGAGATGGCGATCTTTAACCTCTACAACCGCATTCTGGAGCAGGGCAAAACCCGTCTGCTGATCACCGGTGACAGGCCGCCGCGCCAGCTCAATCTCGGCTTGCCGGATCTGGCCTCGCGTCTTGACTGGGGGCAGATCTATAAGCTGCAGCCGCTCTCCGATGAGGACAAACTGCAGGCGTTGCAGCTGCGCGCGCGCATTCGCGGTTTCGAATTGCCGGAAGATGTCGGACGTTTTCTGCTGAAGAGATTAGATCGCGAGATGCGCACGCTGTTCGACACCCTCGATCAACTGGATCGCGCCTCGATTACCGCCCAGCGCAAGCTCACCATCCCGTTTGTAAAAGATATTCTGCAGCTGTAGGTGCTTCTCTCTGCCGGATGGCGGCTTACCGCCTTATCCGGCCTACAAGGGCCTGGGGTCTGTTGCGTAGGCCGGATAAGCGTGAGCGCCATCCGGCAATGCACTGAGGCTTCCTCTGCCGGATGGCGGCTTACCGCCTTATCCGGCCTACAAGGGTTTGAGGTCTGTTGCGTAGGCCGGATAAGCGTGAGCGCCATCCGGCACTGCACTGAGGCTTCTTCTGCCGGATGGCGGCGTCCCGCCTTATCCGGCCTACAGGGGCCTGGAGTCTTTTGCGTAGGCCGGATAAGCGTGAGCGCCATCCGGCACTACACTGAGGCTTCTTCTGCCGGATGGCGGCGTCCCGCCTTATCCGGCCTACAAGGGTTTGAGGTCTGATGCGTAGGCCGGATAAGCGTGAGCGCCATCCGGCACTACACTGAGGCTTCTTCTGCCGGATGGCGGCGTCCCGCCTTATCCGGCCTACAAGGGTTTGAGGTCTGATGCGTAGGCCGGATAAGCGTGAGCGCCATCCGGCACTGCACTGCGGCTTCTTCTGCCGGATGGCGGCGTACCGCCTTATCCGGCCTACAAAGGCTCGTGGCCTACCGCACTGCAATCACCCTTACCCTATGATCTCCATTACGCTTTCCGGCGGGCGGCCGATGCGCGCTTGACCGTTGGCGACGACGATGGGCCGCTCGATCAATTTCGGGTTCTCCATCATCGCCTGCACCAGCGCCGCTTCGGATAACGCGCTGTCGCCGAGATTGAGCGATTTATAGAGATCCTCTTTCGTGCGCATCAACTCCCGCGCGCTCGACATACCAAGCCACTGCAACAGCTGTTTGATCGTTGCCGCATCCGGCGGCGTCTCCAGATAGAGCACCACCTCCGGTTCAACACCGTTGGCTTGCAGCAGGTTCAGGGTTTCGCGGCTCTTCGAGCAGCGGGGGTTATGGTAGATTTTTACCGCGTCTGACATCTTCTCTCCTGATTACATCTTTTCGTACGGGCGGAAGCGCTGCTGCATCTGGCGCAACTGGTCGATCCGCGCGTCATAACGTGCCTGTTGCAGGCTGCCAAGCTTCACCTGGGCGCTGGCACTGCTCAACAGCGTGATCGCCTGGTCGAGCCTGCCGATCAGCGCCTGGCTTTCGGCGCGTGCCGCCAGCTCCTGATCGCGGTTGCCGAGCGCCGCTTCCGTTTGCGCCAGCAGATCCCAGCCGTTGATATCATCTTTGTTGGTGAAGGTGTAGCGATTAAGGATCTGCGCGGCCTGCGCCGGCTGCCCACCCTGTAAGTAAGCGTTCGCCAGGTTGAGTTGCAGCACCGGGTTATTCTTAAGCCCGCTGGCACTATTCAGGCGTTTAATCGCCTCACTGCTTTTATTCAGGCCAAGATCGATATCCGTTGCCAGATCGAGATACCAGGCATTGTTGGCATCCGCGCTCAGCAGCGGCTGCAACAGCTTCTGCGCCCCGGCAAAATCTTTCGCCTCCATCGCTTTCAGCGCCCGGCCATACTGCGCGGCGCGCTGCTCGCGCACGTTGCCTTTCGCCCAGCTGTCGAGCAGATCGTCGGTCAGCTGGTTACGGCCAGAGTTATACATGCCCAGGGTGCGGGCCTTTGCCATATAGAACGATTCAGAGGATTGCACCACCACCGGGCGCATCTGGTTGGCGCGGTTGCGGGCGTCTGACAGTCGGCTCTCTGGCAGGGGGTGCGTCAGCAAAATTTCCGGCGGACGGCTGGAGTAGCGTGACTGATCGAGCAATTTTTCGAGGAAGGTCGGCATCGCCTGCGGATCAAAACCGGCGCGTTGCAGCACCTGAATGCCGATGCGGTCCGCCTCCTGCTCATTCTGCTGCGTAAAGCTGATCATCCCCTGCCGCGTGCCGGCCAGCGTGCCGGTCAGCGCCGCCATCCCCGCCTGCGGGCTGGCCATCGCCAGCAGAATCGACCCCAGCGCGCCTGCCCAGGTGAGCGGCGCGCTGCTTTTCTGATCTTCCATCGCGCGCGCAAGGTGGCGCTGGGTAACGTGCGAAATTTCGTGCGCCATTACCGACGCGAGCTGGCTCTCATTATCCGTGTAACGGAAGAGGGCAGAGTGCAGCACCACGTTGCCGCCGAAGAAGGCGAAGGCGTTAATTTCGTCGTTATTCACCAGGTAGAAGTGGAAAGGGGTTTTCACTGAGTAGGCATGGGCGACCAGCCGCATACCGAGGGAATTGATGTACTGCACCAGCAGCGGATCGTTAATCAACGGCGCGCTGCCGCGCAGCTGGCGCACATAGAAGTCGCCCATCTGCATCTCCTGGCCGATGGAGAGCGTGCTGCCAGCCGAGGTGCCCATATCCGGCAGGCTATCTGCCGAGTCTGCAAAAACCGGTGCAGCCTGGCCTGCGGTAAGGGCGGCGATAAGGGTTGCGACCAGCGTTCGTTTCAACTGCCTGAACATAACCTCTTTCCTGTGTTGGAGGTGACACAACAATAACCGGGTTCCATTCGGCTAACCCGCCCTGCGAGTGTAGCCGCGTTAATGGCCGTTGAAAATCTTATTCACGGCAATGATATGTTTCCCGCAAAGAGAACGAAAAGCGAAGTCTTTTTTATGACATTTCGATAAACTTCCCGTTCTGAACGTCCGCCACTGAGGCGAAATAAGGAACGTTATGCTCGAAATGTTGACGCAGTGGTATCGCCGTCGCTTCAGCGATCCCGAAGCGATTGCCCTGCTGGTTATCCTGCTTGCCGGTTTTACCATTCTTTTCTTCTTTAGCGGCCTACTCGCGCCGCTGCTTGTTGCACTGGTGATTGCCTATCTGCTGGAGTGGCCAACGGCCCGCCTGCAGCGCATCGGCTGCTCGCGCAGTTGGGCGGCAAGCATCGTGCTGGTGCTGTTTGTCGGCATTCTGCTGGTAATGGCCTTTGTGGTGATGCCGATCGCCTGGCAGCAGGGGATCAACCTGATCCGCGATATGCCCGGCATGTTAAACAAGCTTTCCGGCTTTGCTGCCACCCTGCCGCGCCGTTATCCCGCGCTGATGGATGCGGGCATCATTGATGCGATGGCCGAGAATATGCGTTCGCGCATGCTGTCGATGGGTGACTCGGTGGTGAAATACTCCCT
This sequence comes from Kosakonia sp. Marseille-Q7440, assembly GCF_965119485.1. NCBI lineage: Bacteria > Pseudomonadati > Pseudomonadota > Gammaproteobacteria > Enterobacterales > Enterobacteriaceae > Kosakonia > Kosakonia sp. Marseille-Q7440. The sequence goes on from NZ_CBCPLT010000002.1 coordinate 1,440,654, forward strand.
CGCCTCGCTGGTCGGGCTGCTTACCCTTGCGGTCTATCTGGTGCTGGTGCCGCTGATGGTCTTCTTCCTGGTGAAAGATAAAGAGCAGATGCTGAGCGCCGTGCGCCGCGTGCTGCCGCGCAACCGCGGGCTGGCAGGCCAGGTGTGGAAAGAGATGAATCAGCAGATCACCAACTATATTCGCGGCAAAGTGCTGGAGATGGTGGTGGTCGGCGTCGCCACCTGGATTGGCTTTATTCTCTTTGGCCTCAACTACTCATTGCTGCTGGCGGTGCTGGTGGGTTTCTCGGTGTTGATTCCCTATATCGGCGCGTTTGTAGTGACCATTCCGGTGGTTGGCGTGGCGCTGTTTCAGTTCGGGCTGGGCACCGAGTTCTGGAGCTGCTTTGCGGTCTATCTGATTATCCAGGGGCTGGATGGCAACCTGCTGGTGCCGGTACTCTTCTCGGAAGCGGTCAACCTGCACCCGCTGGTGATTATCCTGTCGGTGGTGATTTTCGGCGGCCTGTGGGGTTTCTGGGGCGTATTCTTCGCCATACCGCTGGCAACGTTGATTAAAGCGGTGATCCACGCCTGGCCAGATTCGCTGGACAGCGAAGATGAAGTGATAAGTGGATAACGCGACAAAAAGAGCAGGAGAGGAGGGCGACCCTGACGGGTTGCCCGCAGCAGAAGAGGGGACGTTCAGGCGTTCTCTTTTAACCAGTTCACGACGATATCGTGGTGATTGCTGGTTTTGAAATCATCAAACACATGTTCGATGGTGCCGGCGGCATCAATCAGAAAACTGATGCGGTGAATGCCGTCGTAGGTTTTCCCCATAAAGGTCTTCTCACCCCAGACGCCAAACTGCTGGCACACTTCATGGCTTTCATCGGACAGCAGGGTAAAGTTGAGCAGCTCTTTCTCGGCGAAGCGGGAGAGTTTTTCCGGTTTATCAGTGCTGATACCGAGAACTTCTACGCCTGCTTTTTTTAGCTCATCCATATTATCGCGCAGGCCGCAGGCCTGGACGGTACAACCCGGTGTCATGGCTTTCGGGTAGAAATAGACCAGAACACGCTGTCCCTGGAAGTCGGCTAAATTTACTTGTTCACCGTCCTGATCGGGCAAGCTAAATTTCGGTGCGGTATCACCGGCTTTCAGTGGATTCATTGCTTCACTCCATCCTGTTCATCATGCTGAGAATAGTTGACGACGTTTATACTGCCTTGCGCTTTCAATTCTGTACAGAGCGCCCGAAACGCCTGCTCAATATTTGATGCATCCCGCGAGGCGGGGCTGTGGGCGGTAATCTGAATAAAGAGTTGCGGAACACCATCGACGCTGGCGGGCTGGGTGCGGGAGACCAGCTCGGCAATATTCATCTCGTGAGCGTCGAATAACGCCGTAAAGCGTTCAATTAAATGGGGAGAATCCGGTACGTCAACCTGCACCCACACGGTGGCGGGCATATCAGGACGCGGGCGAGCCTCGGTGCGCTTCATCACAATCAACAGATCCAGTTCGGCGCCTTTCAGCGGCAGGGTCGATTCGATAAGGGTGATGGCGTTCCACGACCCTGAAAGCAGCATGATAAAAGTGAACTCTTCTCCCAGCATCGCCAGCCGGCTGTCTTCGATATTACAGCCGCAGCTGCTGACGTGGCGTGTGATCGTATTCACAATGCCAGGCCGGTCGGCCCCCAGCGCAGTGATAACCAAAAAGTGTTGTGATGAGGTTGTCAAACCTGAGCTTCCTGTCAAACATGAGGTAATCATAAGGAAAGCATAAAAAAAACCGGCATACAACCGCCACAGACCGTCAGGTCTCTTGCTTTTCTTACGGCACCGCACGTACCATTGAGGCTCTTGTTTGCACAGAGGATGGCCCATGTTCACGGGAAGTATTGTTGCGCTTATTACGCCGATGGATTCGCAAGGTAAAGTCTGCCGGTCAAGCCTGAAGAAACTGATTGATTATCATGTCGCCAGTGGAACCTCGGCGATTGTTTCGGTAGGAACTACCGGCGAATCCGCAACCCTTAGCCACGACGAGCATGCCGATGTGGTTGAACTGACGGTTGAGCTGGCTGACGGGCGCATTCCTGTTATTGCCGGTACGGGCGCAAACGCCACCGCCGAAGCCATCAGCCTGACGCAGCGTTTCAATAACAGCGGCATCGTTGGCTGCCTCACCGTTACCCCTTATTACAACCGCCCGACGCAGGAAGGTCTGTTCCAGCACTTCAAAGCCATCGCCGAACATACTGACCTGCCGCAGATTCTGTATAATGTGCCGTCGCGCACCGGCTGCGATATGCTGCCGGAAACCGTGGGCCGTCTGGCGGAAGTCAAAAATATTATCGGTATTAAAGAAGCGACCGGGAACTTAAGTCGCGTTCACCAGATCAAAGAGCTGGTTTCAGATGACTTTATCCTGCTGAGCGGCGATGACGCCACTGCGATGGACTTCATGCAGCTCGGCGGTCACGGTGTAATTTCCGTCACCACTAACGTGGCGGCGCGCGAAATGGCCGAGATGTGCAAACTGGCCGCTGAAGGGCAGTTTGCCGATGCCCGCGCGATTAACCAGCGTCTGATGCCGTTACACAACAAACTATTTGTCGAACCCAATCCGATCCCGGTCAAATGGGCATGTAAGGAGTTGGGACTTGTGGCAACCGATACGCTGCGTTTGCCGATGACACCGATTACCGACCACGGTCGTGAGGTGGTTCGTGCGGCGCTTAAGCATGCCGGTCTGCTGTAAAGTTTAGGGAGATTTGATGGCTTACTCAGTACAGAAGTCGCGCCTGGCGAAGGTAGCGAGTGTTTCACTTGTGATGTTGCTCGCCGCCTGCAATTCCGATTCACGTTACAAGCGTCAGGTCAGCGGCGACGAATCCTATCTGGATGCTACGCCGCTTGCTGAGCTTCATGCGCCCGCCGGGCTGATCCTGCCGGTGCAGACTGGGGACTACAATGTCCCTTCCGCCAACGGCAGCGGTGCCGTCGGTAAAGCGCTGGACATTCGCCCGCCGGCACAGCCGCTGGCGCTGGTGACCGGTGCGCGTACCCAGTTCAATGGCGATACCGCCACGCTGATGGTAGAAAACGGTCGCGGCAACACACTTTGGCCGCAGGTTGTCAGCCTGATTCAGGCGAAAAACTTCACCATCGCCAAACGTGACGATGCCGCGCAGACCCTGACTACCGACTGGGTTGAGTGGAACCGCCAGGACGAAGATCAGCAGTATCGCGGTCGCTATCAAATCGCGGTGAAACCGCAGGGTTATCAGCAGGCGGTGGTCGTCAAGCTGGTGAACCTGGAGCAGGCGGGTAAACCGGTGGGTGATACCGCATCGTTGCAGCGCTACAGCACCGAAATGCTGAACGTTATCTCCGCAGGCCTCGATAAAACCGCCACCGATGCGCAGAACGCCGCTGAGAAGCGCAGCGTGACCACGCTCGACGTGCAGAGCGGCGCGGATGATACCGGTCTGCCGATGCTGGTGGTGCGCGGTCCGTTCAATATCGTCTGGCAGCGTCTGCCGAACGTGCTGGAAAAAGTGGGCATGAAAGTGACCGACAGCACCCGTTCTACTGGCAGCATGGCCGTGACCTACAAGCCGCTCTCCGACAGCGGCTGGCAGGCACTGGGCGCGCGCGATCCGGGTCTCAGCTCCGGCGACTATAAACTGCAGGTCGGCGACCTTGATAACCGCAGCAGCCTCCAGTTTATCGATCCGAAGGGCCACACCCTGACGCAATCTCAGAACGACGCGTTAGTCGCCGCCTTCCAGGCCGCGTTTAACCAGTAAGATCCAGGGCCGGAATACCTCCGGCCTTTTTTTATCAGCGTGACGCAAACGTGTGCGTCGGCGTAAGATAGTGCAATTAGCCTTGTAATCACACCTGGAGTAATAAAATGCAAAAGCAAGCTGAGTTGTATCGCGGCAAAGCGAAAACCGTCTACAGTACCGAAAACCCGGACCTGTTGGTGCTCGAATTCCGTAACGATACGTCAGCAGGGGATGGCGCGCGCATTGAACAGTTTGATCGTAAAGGCATGGTGAACAACAAGTTTAACCATTTCATTATGACCAAACTTGCCGAAGCCGGCATCCCGACCCAGATGGAAGCGCTGCTCTCGGATACCGAATGTCTGGTGAAAAAGCTGGATATGGTGCCGGTCGAGTGCGTGATCCGCAACCGCGCCGCGGGCTCGCTGGTGAAACGTCTGGGCATTGAAGAAGGCATTGAGCTTAATCCGCCGCTGTTTGACCTGTTTTTGAAAAACGACGCCATGCACGATCCGATGGTCAACGAATCCTACTGCGAAACCTTCAACTGGGTGAACAAAGAGAACCTGGCGCGCATGAAGGAGCTCTCCTACAAAGCCAACGACGTGCTGAAAAAGCTGTTCGATGACGCAGGCCTGATCCTCGTCGACTTCAAACTGGAGTTTGGCCTGTTCAAGGGCGAAGTGGTGCTGGGCGATGAGTTCTCCCCGGACGGCAGCCGCCTGTGGGACAAAGAGACGCTGGATAAAATGGACAAAGACCGCTTCCGCCAGAGCCTCGGCGGGCTGATCGAAGCCTATGAAGCCGTCGCGCACCGCCTGGGCGTGAAACTGGACTGATCCCTTAAATTAACGTCTCAGCCAGAGGGTGCCCGCATCCTCTGGTTTTTTTACGTCTTTTTCCCAGTGGTAATCCTTCCCTAACCGCCTACGATCATATATACACAGAGTCCATTATTGGCATAGGGAGGCAGTATGCGCTGGCAAGGGCGACGAGAGAGTGACAACGTAGAAGACCGACGGAGCCAGTCGGGCGGCCCCTCAATGGGCGGCGGGGGTTTCCGCCTGCCGCGGGGCAAAGGCGGGTTAGTTCTGCTGGTGATTGTGGTGGTGGCAAGTTACTACGGCGTGGATTTAACCGGCATGTTGACCGGGCAACCCGTCAGCGCACCGTCGTCACAGCAGGCGGCGGTTAATCCGAAAGAGGATGAGGCCGCGCATTTCTCCAGCGTGATTTTCGCCTCCACCGAAGATACCTGGGCGCAGCTGTTCCAGAAAATGGGGCGTCAATACCAGCAGCCAAAGCTGGTGCTCTACCGTAATCAGTTCAATACCGGCTGCGGCATGGGCCAGTCAATCATGGGGCCGTTCTACTGCCCGGCAGACAGCAAGGTCTATATCGATCTCTCCTTCTACGATGAGATGAAAAACAAACTCGGCGCGGGCGGCGATTTCGCTCAGGGCTATGTGATTGCCCATGAAGTGGGTCACCACGTGCAAAAACTGCTCGGCACCGAGGCGAAAGTGCGTCAGTTGCAGCAGAACGCCAGCGAGAAAGAGGTCAATGCACTCTCAGTTCGCATGGAGTTGCAGGCCGACTGTTATGCCGGTGTCTGGGGCCACAGCATGCAACAACAGGGCGTGCTGGAAGAGGGCGATCTCGAAGAGGCGCTGAACGCGGCACAGGCAATTGGCGATGACCGTTTACAGCAGCGCAGCCAGGGTCGCGTGATCCCGGACAGCTTTACGCACGGCACCTCGGCGCAGCGCTACAGCTGGTTTAAACGCGGCATGGATAGCGGCGATCCGGCGCAGTGCGACACCTTTAGCGGGCGTCTGTAAGCCCTCACTATGCAATCGCTGGTTACACTGAGCGCGCAGATGGCGCGGGAAGGGATCCGTCGCCTGCTGGTGCTCTCCGGCAGCGCGGCGTGGTGCGCCAGTCAGGCAGGGAGGCTTCGCGATGCGCTCCCCGGCGACTGGCTGTGGGTCAGCGACGAGCCGCAGCACTGCTCGCCGCGCGCGCTCACCACCTTGCTCGGGCGCGAGTTCAGCCATGCGGTGTTTGATGCGCGCGACGGCTTCGATGTTGCCGCTTTTGCCGCCCTCAGCGGCACGCTAAAAGCGGGAAGCTGGCTGCTGCTGCTGGTTCCGCCGCTCGAGCGCTGGGCGCAGCAGCCGGACGCCGACAGCCGCCGCTGGAGCGACACCGCCGATCCCATCCCCACCCCGGTTTTTGTTGACCACTTTCGCCGCACCCTTTTTCACGACGGGCAGACGCTGCTCTGGCGTGAAGGGGGCGAGCAATCCATTCCTGATTTTCCCCTGCGCGCTGGCTGGCATCCCGCCAGCGGTGCGCCGCAGCGCGAGCAGGCGGCGATCCTGGCCGAATTGGCTGAGATGCCGCCCGGCGTGATGGTGGTAACCGCGCCGCGCGGACGCGGTAAATCCGCTCTCGCCGGAATGCATATCGCCACGCTTTCCGCGCCCGCGGTGGTGACTGCGCCAACGCGCGCCGCCACCGATGTGCTTGCGCACTACGCGGGCGAAAGGTTCGATTTTATCGCCCCCGATGCACTGGCCGAGCGGATAAATCAGCAGGGGAGCCAGCCTGGCTGGTTGATTGTCGATGAAGCGGCGGCGATCCCTGGCCCGCTGCTGCATACCCTGACCGCCGCCTTTAACCATGTGCTGCTAACCACTACCGTGCAGGGTTACGAAGGCACCGGGCAGGGCTTTTTACTCAAGTTTTGTGCCGGTTTTCCCCAATTGCGCCACCGGGCGCTGTCCACGCCTCTGCGCTGGGCGGCGGGTTGCCCGCTTGAGCGCGCGGTGGCCGACCTGCTGCTGCTTGATGACGATGTTACGACGGATAAACCCACCGGTCCGCTCACTGTGGCACCGCTGCCCGCCAGCACCTGGCAGAGTCATCCTGCGCAGCCTGCCGCACTCTATCGCCTGCTGGCGAGCGCCCACTATCGCACCTCGCCGCTCGATCTGCGGCGCATGATGGATGCGCCAGGCCAGCACTTCTGGCTGGCGAAAAAAGCGCAGAACATCGTCGGCGCGCTCTGGCTGGTGGAGGAGGGCGGTTTATCGCCTGAATTAAGCCAGGCGATATGGGCCGGTTTTCGCCGCCCGCGCGGCAACCTGGTGGCGCAATCACTCGCTGCGCACGGCGGCAGCCCGCTGGCCGCGACGCTGCGCGGGCGGCGCATCAGCCGCATTGCCGTGCATCCTCACTGCCAGCGGGAAGGCATTGGCCGCGCGCTGGTGGCGCAGGCGCGTGACAGCAACTGCGACTATCTGTCGGTCAGCTTTGGCTTTACCCAGGCGTTGTGGCACTTCTGGCAGCGCTGCGGCTTTATGCTGGTGCGCCTTGGCAGCCAGCGAGAGGCGAGCAGCGGCTGCTTTACCGCTATGGCGCTATTGCCGTTAAGCGAGGCCGGGCATGCGCTGGCGAACCATGAACAGCAGCGTCTGGCGCGCGATCTCCCGTGGCTCTCTCACTGGCAGGGGGAAAAGTTAGCTCTGCCTTCGGCTCTGGAGTCTACCCTTAATGATGAGGACTGGCTGGAGCTGGCCGGGTTTGCTTTTGCCCATCGCCCGCTCTCGGCCGCCACTGGCGCACTTTCGCGCCTGCTTGCGCAGAGCGATTTACCGCTCCCGGCGCTGCGTGGACAGCTTGTCCACTCTGAGCGCGAGGCACAGCTCTGCGCGCGTTTAGGCTTACCGGGGCGCAAAGCGCTACTGGCGCAGCAGCGCACCGAAGCCGGTCTGGCGCTGCGGGCAAGTGATGAAGTGCGTACAGACACCCTGAAAAAGCAGGTGCAGGCCAGACAGTTTTTTTAACGATCTCCATCAGTTAAATGGCATTGTCACTCTTTTTGTCCGGCGTAGACTGCACCTGACACGTTAAGGAGATCCTGATGAAAGATGCCCATTTTGTTGTGCAACGCCCGACAAGCCCCGCGAAGCAACTGCTGTTGCTGTTCCACGGCGTCGGCGATAACCCGGTTTCAATGGGCGAGATTGGCCGCTGGTTCGCGCCGGTCTTCCCCGACGCGCTGATCGTCAGCATCGGCGGCGTTGAGGCGAGCGGTGCCGCACCGGGTCGCCAGTGGTTCTCCGTCGGCAATATCAGCGAAGAGAACCGCCAGCAGCGGGTCGATGCGGTGATGCCGCAGTTTATTGAGGTGGTGCGCTACTGGCAGCAGAAGAGCGGCATCAGCCCGCTTGCCACGGCGCTGATTGGCTTTTCGCAGGGGGCGATTATGGCGCTGGAGGGGATTAAGGCGCAGCCAGATCTCGCCTCGCGCGTTATTGCCTTTAACGGCCGTTACGCCAGCCTGCCGCAGCGGGTTGCCACCACCAATACCATTCACCTGATCCACGGCGGCGACGATCCGGTAATCGATCTGGCCTGGGCAGTGAAGGCGGAAGAGGCGGTTGCGGCGTTAGGCGGCGATATCACACTCGATATCGTTGAGGATCTGGGACACGCGATTGACGATCGCAGCATGGCACTGGCGCTGCACCATCTGCAATACACCGTGCCGAAGCACTACTTTGATGAGGCGTTAAGCGGCGGCAAGCCGAACGATGACGACATCATTGAGCTGCTATAAAAGATTCACCCCCAGACGGGGGTGAAAGATTACTTCTTCGGCTGGTCCTTATTCGGCCAGTCATCCTCGTCATCCCACTTATCGTTGAAATCACGATGCGGCGGCAGATCCGGCTTGTTGGCGAGAAACTTTTTATGATCGACGCGGCTAAGATCTTTGATCACGTTGATCAACACGCCGACTAAAAAAACCAGTACCAGAATCCACCAATATTTTGATAGCCAATCCATGCGAACCTCCAGCCCGTCAGGCGATGAGTTGTTCCATAATGCGCTGGTACATCCGCGCCAGCAGTTGTAGATCTGCGGCGTTTACGCATTCGTTAATTTTATGAATCGTTGCGTTCACCGGCCCAAGCTCGACAACCTGTGCGCCCATCCGCGCGATAAAACGGCCATCGGAAGTGCCGCCGGTGGTCAACAACTGCGGTTTAATCTCATTATAGTGCTCAATGGCGTTAACCACCGCATCCACCAGCTTGCCGCGTCCCGTCAGGAACGGCTGGCCTGAAACCCACCACTCCACGCTATAGCGCAGCTGATATTTCTCCAGCAGCGCCTGCACCTTCGCTTTGATCATCTCGTCCGTCAGTTCGGTACTGAAGCGGAAGTTGAACTGCACAAACAGCTCGCCGGGAATGACGTTATTGCTGCCGGTGCCGGCCTGGACATTGGCGATCTGCATACTGGTCGGCGGGAAGTAGTCATTGCCGCGATCCCATTCGATGCCCACCAGCTCGGTTAACATTGGTACCGCGCGATGAACCGGGTTATCCGCCAGATGCGGGTAGGCCACGTGTCCCTGCACGCCATGAATGGTCAGGTTACAGGTCATGGAGCCGCGACGGCCATTTTTCACCACGTCGCCCACCACTTCGGTGCTCGACGGTTCGCCTACCAGGCAGTAATCGAGACGTTCGTTGCGCGCCATCAGCGCTTCGACCACTTTTACCGTGCCGTTGGTGGCGCTGGCCTCTTCATCAGAGGTAATAAGAAAGGCGAGGCGGCCTCTGTGCTGCGGGTGCTGTGCCACGAAACGCTCGGCCGCAACCACCATCGCCGCCAGCGAGCCTTTCATATCCGCCGCGCCGCGACCAAACAGCAGGCCGTCGCGAATGGTGGGTTCGAAAGGTGGGTTGATCCAGCGGTCGACGTCGCCCGCCGGGACAACGTCCGTATGACCGGCAAACGCCAGCGTCTCTCCCTGGCCGCGCCATGCCCAGAAGTTCTGCGTGTCGCCAAAATCCATCGGCTCAACGGTGAAACCGATAGCGCGCAGGCGTTCAATCATCAGCGCCTGGCATCCCGCATCATCGGGACTCAGAGAAGGGCGACGAATAAGCTGCTGCGTCAGCTCAATAACCGGGCATGACATAAACTACACCTCGTGAATAAACTTCCCATAACTGGATTCATTGAAACCCAGCAGCATAGGCTTACCGGGCGCGCAGAGCAATGGTCGTTTGATCATTGCAGGCATTTCAACCATTAAGGCAATGGCGCTCTCGGCGTCAACGATAGCCGCGCGCTGCGCTTCATCCAGCTTGCGCCAGGTGGTTCCGCGCGTATTGAGTAGCGCTTCCCAGCCAAGCTCTGCGACGGCGGGGCGCAGCAGATCTGCATCAATCCCGTCGACGCGGTAATCATAAAAGCGGTACTCGACCTGCTCAGCCTCCAGCCAGCGGCGGGCTTTCTTGATGGTGTCGCAATTTTTGATGCCGTACATGGTGATCATGTTGAATCCTTTTGTCTCTTTTTTGCCTTATTCGAACAGAAAATTAGAATAACGGAATCTAATTCGAATATCATTCGCGTGGTAATAATAATTCACTTAATGGTGAGTTGGGTGATTTTAGTTAAATAACTTTTGGTCACCGCTAGTTCATCGCGTAATAACAAAACTAAAGATTTATCTGACAATGTGATCGCCATTTCATTTAGCCCTCAAGTTTTTGGGAAATATTGCCGTTAATCACAGTATGAGGCCGCAGAGCGGCGCATAGTAAGCCCAAGCCAAAGAGAAATGCCCGGTAAAGAGCGATTAATTCGATTGGTTTAAATAGCTTCACAACGCATCCGGGCATTGAGTAGAATGGCCGTAATAATAAGAGAGGTAGTTATGATTGAACACGAAATGGGGAACTGGAAAGATTTTATCGAAGGCATGCTTCGTAAATAATTTTCAGACGAATGATTGAGCAGTGACGGCTTAATAATAATATCCACGTAAAAAAGGCGACCTGAATCCAGTCGCCTTTTTTGTTGCCCGCGATTAGCGCGGTTTTGCCCTGAGCGGGAAGCGGCGGCGCACCAGCACAAAGAAGAGTGGGACAAAGAAGATCGCCAGCACCGTGGCGGAAATCATCCCGCCCATCACCCCGGTGCCCACCGCATGCTGGCTGCTTGAGCCTGCACCGGTGCTGGTCGCCATCGGCAGCACGCCAAAAACAAACGCCAGCGAGGTCATCAGGATGGGCCGCAGACGCTGGCGGCAGGCGTGCAGCGTCGAGGCGAGCAGATCTTCGCCGCGGGCATTCATCTCGTTGGCAAATTCAACGATCAAAATCGCGTTCTTCGCCGACAGGCCAATCACCGTCAGTAGCCCCACCTGGAAGTAGACGTCATTCTCCAGCCCGCGCATCCAGGTCGCCACCAGCGCGCCAATCACGCCCAGCGGCACCACCAGCATCACCGAGAAGGGCACCGACCAGCTCTCATACAGCGCGGCCAGGCAGAGGAAGACCACCAGCAGCGAGACGGCGTAGAGCGCAGGTGCCTGCGCGCCGGAGAGCCGCTCCTGATAGGACATCGCCGTCCACTCAAGACCAAAGCCGGTCGGCAACTGGCGCACTAATTTCTCCATCACATCCATCGCCGTACCGGTACTGACGCCCGGCGCGGCTTCGCCGACAATCTCTACCGCCGCATAGCCGTTGTAGCGCTCAAGACGCGGCGAGCCGGTTTGCCAGTGCGAGGTGGCAAAGGCGGAGAAGGGGACCATCCCGCCGCTGCTATTGCGGACATACCAGCGGTTAATGTCATCCGGCAGCATGCGGAATTTCGCCGCCGACTGCACATAGACCTTCTTCACGCGGCCGCGATCCATAAAGTCGTTAACGTAGCTGGAGCCCCAGGCGGTCTTCAGCGTGTCGTTAATATCATCAATCGAGACGCCCAGCGCCTGCGCTTTGCGCTGATCGATATCAATCTGCAACTGCGCGCTGTCATCCAGGCCGTTGTGGCGTACGCGGGTGAGGGCCGGATCCTGCGAAGCGAGCTGGATCAGCTGGTCGCGCGCCGCCATCAATGCATCGTGACCAGCACCGGCGTGATCCTGCAACTCCATATCAAACCCGGCGGAGCTGCCCATGCCGCTGATCGCCGGCGGGCTGCCGGCGAAGACGCGCGCCTCTTTAATGCGGCTAAAGGCTTTGGTGGCGCGCTCGATAATGGCAAAGGCGCTGCCGTCCGTGGGATCACGCGACTCCCAGTCCTTCAGGCGAATAAACAGCCGGGCGACGTTTTGCCCGTTGCCGCCCGGGCCGGAGCCGACGGTGGCGAACACCGACTGCACATTCTCTTTTTCATGGGTGAAGAAGTAGTGCTCGACCTTTTGCACCACCTTCAGCGTCTGCTGCTGCGTTGAACCGCTCGGTAACTGGATGGAGGTGGTAAACATGCCACGATCCTCCAGCGGCAGAAACGAGGTGGGCAGGCGCATAAACAGCAGCACCATCACGCCAATCAGCAGCAGATAGAGCAGGATCCAGCGCAGAGCATGGTGCAGGATTTTACCCACCGCATTTTGATAGCGGTCGGCATTACGGTTAAACACCCGGTTAAAGGCACCGAAGAAACCTTTCTGCCCGTGCTGCTCGCCTTTATGCAGCGGTTTAAGCAGCGTGGCGCAGAGGGCAGGTGTCAGGATCATCGCCACCAGCACCGAGAGCACCATCGCCGAAACAATGGTGATAGAGAACTGGCGATAGATGGCTCCGGTGGTGCCGCCGAAGAAGGCCATCGGCACAAACACGGCGGAGAGCACCATCGCAATGCCGACCAGCGCGCCCTGAATCTGCCCCATTGATTTGCGCGTCGCCTCGCGCGGCGAAAGGCCCTCTTCGCTCATGATGCGCTCGACGTTCTCCACCACCACAATCGCATCATCCACCAGCAGGCCGATGGCGAGCACCATCGCAAACATCGTCAGGGTGTTGATGCTGTAGCCAAAGGAGTAGAGCACGCCGAAGGTGCCGAGCAGCACCACCGGCACGGCGATAGTCGGGATGAGTGTTGCGCGGAAGTTCTGCAAAAAGAGGTACATCACCACAAACACCAGCACAATCGCTTCGAGCAGCGTCTTCACCACATCAATGATTGAGGCTTTAACAAACGAGGCGGTTTCATAAGCGACTTTGTATTCAAGGCCGTGAGGGAAGTAGTGCGACAGCTCATCGAGCCGCTGGAGTGCCAGCTCTGCCGTCTCCATCTCATTCGCCCCGGAAGCCAGTTTCACCCCCAGCCCGGAGGCGGCTTTGCCGTTATAACGGCTGAGATAGTCATACTTCTCAGCGCCCAGTTCAACGGTTGCCACGTCGCCGAGACGCACTTCTGACCCGTCAGGATTGACGCGCAAGGTGATAGCGCGGAACTGCTCCGGCGTCTGTAACAGCGACTGCGCATTGATGGTGGCATTCAGCGCCTGGCGGTCAACGGAGGGTGTGCCGCCCAGTTGCCCGACGGCAATCTGCGCATTCTGCGAGGCGATAGCGCGGGTCACATCGCCGGTGGTGAGCTGATAGCTGGTGAGTTTCGACGGGTCGAGCCAGATGCGCATGGCGTACTGCGAGCCGTAGGCGTCGATATCGCCGACGCCGTTGACGCGGCTTAACGGATCCTGAATGTTACTCGCCACATAGTCGGCAATATCCTGCTTATCCATCGACCCATCGGTGGAGACAAACGCGATGGTGAGGATGTTGGTATCGCCGGTTTTGCGCACCGTCACCCCCTGGTTCTGCACGGTTTGCGGCAGCTTGCGCATCGCGGACTGCAACTGGTTTTGCACCTGCTGCACCGCTTCATCGGGATCGGTGCCGGCGCGGAAGTTAAGGGTGATCGACGCCTGGCCCGTGGCGCTGCTTTGCGAGGACATATACATCAGGTTATCGAGCCCGGTCATATTCTGCTCAATCACCTGCGTGACGGTGTTTTCCAGCGTCTGCGCAGACGCACCGGGGTAGTTGGCGGTGATGCGCACATTTGGTGGGGCTAAATCGGGGTATTGCTCAACGGGCAATGAGCTAATGGCGAGCGCCCCGGTCAGACAGATCAGGATCGCCAGCACCCACGCGAAAATGGGGCGATCGATAAAAAAGTTCGCCATCAGAAACTGGACCTCATATTGCTGCGCATGATTAGGGTGAGAATAACCGCCTCAATGTAGCGGTAATAGCGACACCAATCGTGGAGAAATAAAGGAGAAAGTGTAAATTATCATGCCCGATTGAGGCATCACGAGGCAGATCGGCATTTAAGCCAAATTTTCTTCTGCGCGGACCCGCTCTCAGCGTCAATTCTTTACCTTCACTCAGCTTTCGCCGCCAACCCGTCTGCGGAGAAACGGTTACAGGGACTGTAGACCATCCGGCGCAAATGCGCAGGGCTACTATTTTTCTGAAAAGCTGACATAAATTGATCTGCTACATGTTCGTGACAAATAGATAACCTTTCTGGGCAAATGGACATTGCCTGGCCGCAGGCACCCCGGTAAATAGAGTAGTCATATAAAAGATAAGGTTTATCCAGCCAATCAAGAAGGGTGCCATGAACCGTTTTATTATGGCGAATAGCCAACACTGTATTGGATGTCATGCCTGTGAAGTGGCCTGCGTTATGGCGCACAACGACGAGCAACATCCCCTTACCCCTGATGCGTTCTACCCACGTATTACTGTAATCAAACATCCCCAGCAGAACAGCGCGGTGACCTGCCACCACTGTGAAGCGGCTCCCTGCGCGCGCAGCTGCCCGAACGGTGCTATCACCCGCGTCGATGATGCGGTGCAGGTTAATCAGCAGAAATGCATCGGCTGCAAATCCTGCGTTGTCGCCTGCCCGTTCGGCACGATGCAGGTGCTGGTCACGGCCGTAAAAGGGCAGGTGAAAGCCACCGCTCATAAATGCGATCTCTGCGCGCAGCGCGCAGCAGGCCCGGCCTGCGTGGAAAATTGCCCGGCAGATGCGCTCACCTTAGTTAACGCTGAAGCGCTGGCAAATATGGCGAAAGCACAGCGATTGCGCACCGCCAGCCAGCAGGCGCTGCCGTGGCACACTGTTCCGGCGCAGAACGACAGCAAAATGCGCCAGCTGCGCAGTACCGCCGCGCGCGGCGAGCCGGATAAGCTGGCGATCGCGGCGCGGAAAAGCGGCTTTGATGAGATCTACCTGCTGTTTCGACCCGCGCAGGCGCAGCAGGAGGCGCGGCGCTGCTTAACCTGCGGCGAGCACAGCATCTGCGAATGGCGCTGCCCGCTGCATAACCATATTCCCCAGTGGATTGAGCGCGTAAAAGCGGGTGATATCGCCGCGGCGGTGGAGCTGTCGCACCAGACCAACTGCCTGCCGGAGATCACCGGCCGCGTCTGCCCGCAGGATCGCCTCTGCGAAGGGTCGTGTACCCTGCGCGATGCCTCCGGCGCGGTCACCATCGGTAATATTGAGCGCTACATCTCCGATCAGGCGCTGGCGCAGGGCTGGCGGCCCGACCTGCGGCAAGTGAAGCCCGTTGATAAACGCGTGGCAATTATTGGCGCAGGGCCTGCGGGGCTGGCGTGCGCCGACGTGCTGGCCCGCCACGGCGTCAGCGCCACCGTCTTCGATCGCCACCCGGAAATCGGCGGCCTGCTCACTTTCGGCATTCCGGCCTTTAAGCTCGACAAATCCCTGCTGGTGCGGCGGCGCGAAATCTTCAGCGCGATGGGCATCCGTTTCGAGCTTAATTGTGAAATCGGCAAAGATCGCCCCATGGAGCAGCTACTGGAAGAGTTTGACGCGGTGTTCGTCGGCGTCGGCACTTACCGCTCGATGAAAGCCAACCTGCCCCATGAAGAGGCGCCGGGCGTCTACGATGCGTTACCGTTCCTGATTGCCAATACCAAACAGCTGATGGGGCTTGAGACCACGGCGGATGAGCCGTTTGTCGACACCGCCGGGCTTAACGTAGTGGTGCTGGGCGGTGGCGATACGGCGATGGACTGCGTGCGCACCGCGCTGCGTCACGGCGCGGCAAAGGTCACCTGTGCTTACCGCCGGGATGAAGCCAATATGCCCGGCTCGAAAAAAGAGGTGAAAAATGCCCGCGATGAGGGGGCGAACTTTGAGTTCAATGTCCAGCCGCTCAACATTGAAGTGAATGAAAAGGGCAAAGTGAGCGGCATACGCTTGCAGCGCACGCAGCTTGGCGAGCCGGACGCGAAAGGCCGCCGTCGTCCGGTGGCGATCGCGGGCAGCGAGTTCAGTATGCCCGCCGATGCGGTAATTATGGCCTTTGGTTTCAACCCTCATTCGATGCCGTGGTTGTCACGCCTTGGGGTGCAGGTGGATGAGTGGGGGCGCATCGCCGCAAGCGTCAACACCCCTTACCGCTATCAGACCACTCACCCACAGATTTTTGCCGGCGGTGATGCGGTGCGCGGTGCCGATCTGGTGGTTACGGCAATGGCGGAGGGGCGTCATGCGGCGCAGGGGATGATGGCGTGGCTCGGGATTAACCCGCCGGAGAAACAGTAACCCACGGCGACAAAGCAGGCCCGGACGCGTACTATAGCGCCATTCTGTTTCTCTTCTGGAGCCTGCTATGTCGCTAAAAATCGCTGTGATTAAAGATAAAATCCTCTCCGAAAACTACTTTGTCCTGCGCAATATCACTTACGATTTGACGCGCCAGAACGGCGAGGTCATCCGCCATAAACGCGAAGTGTATGACCGCGGCAACGGCGCGACCATCCTGCTCTATAACCGTGAAAAAAAGAGCGTGGTGCTTATCCGCCAGTTCCGCATCGCCAGCTGGGTGAATGGCAACGAGAGCGGCATGCTGATTGAAGCCTGCGCCGGTCTGCTGGACGACGACGAGCCGGAAGTGTGCATTCGCAAAGAGGCGGTTGAAGAGACCGGTTATGAGGTGGGTGAGGTGCGTAAAGTGTTCGAACTCTATATGTCGCCAGGCGGCGTAACCGAAATCGTGCACTTTTTTGTCGCCGAATATAGCGATGCGCAGCGCGCCAACAACGGTGGCGGCGTGGAAGATGAAGATATCGAAGTGCTGGAACTGCCTTTTGAACAGGCGCTGGCGATGGTGGCAAGCGGTGAGATCCGCGACGGTAAAGCGGTCATTTTATTGCAGTATCTGCAAACTTCCGGTCTGATGGCGTGACGCGTTTTTTCTACCCCCTACCAACTTTCGCATGAAGCTATCCGATAAATCCGATTGAGCCGGTCAACCGCGGGAGTAAAGATACGCCAGTTTTGCGTCTATTCTTCCGGGGTTGCACCATTCATGCGTTATCGCAGCGTACTCACTCTCCTTTTCGGTCTTTGCACCGCACCCGCTCTATGGGCCGCGCCCGCACAGAAAACCTTCTCCGACTGGCAAGTAACCTGTAATAACCAGAATTTTTGCGTAGCGCGCAATACCGGCGAACACGCCGGGCTGGTGATGAGCCTTGAGCGCAGCGCTGGCGCACGCGCCGATGCTGCACTGCGCATCGATCTCGGCGGCATCGGTATTCCGGCGGGCAAAGCGCCGCCGATTGCCGGGCGTCTGCTGCTTGATGGGCAACCGCTGAAAATGATCAATACGGAGTGGAAGATTGCGCCGTGGCATCTGATGACCAGCAACCCGCAAACCGTTGCCACACTGCTGGAGACTATCCAGGAGGGGCAGACCATCACCTTGCAAAGCGGCCAGGGCCGAATTTCGCTCGCCGGGTTGAAAGCCGCGCTGCTGTTTATTGACGCCCAGCAAAAACGCGTCGGCAGTAAAACCGCGTGGATCAAAAAAGGGGGCAGCCCGCCGCTGAGCGTGCCGCCCGCGCCCGCCTTAAAAGAGGTTGTCCACCCCAATGTGGCACCCGCGCCCTTAACCCACCAGCAACTCAACGATCTGCTTGATTACGGCAACTGGCGAATGAGCAACACCCAGTGCTCCCTCGACCCGGCGCGCCGCCAGGTGCGAGTCTACGCCCTGACCAACGACAAAGCGCTGCTGATGATTGATTGCGAAGCGGGCGCTTACAACGTGGTCGATCTCGCCTGGCTTGTCTCACGACAAAAACCCTTTATCTCCCGTCTGGTGCGCCTGCGCCTGCCGTTCTCCCCCGATAACGGCAATAGCGAGATGGAGCTGATGAATGCCTCGTTTGATGAGAAGAGCCGCGAGCTGACGACGCTGGCGAAAGGGCGAGGCCTCGCAGACTGCGGCGTTGCCAGCCGCTGGCGTTTCGACGGGCAGAATTTCCGTCTGGTGCGTTACGCCCAGGAGCCAACCTGCGATAGCTGGCACGGCCCTGATTCATGGCCAACTTTGTGGGTCACGCGATAAGCGAGTGACGAAACGGCCCCGCGCTCATTATAATCCGCCCGCACAATGCAACCGGGAAGGGAATAATGAAACCTCTGTTTACGCCGTGGCTTGCCTTAAGCCTGGCTTTTATCGCCGCTCTGCCTGCCAGAGCTGAACTTACCGCCGCCGATAATAAGGCCATTGCCGCACAGGTCGAGCGCTGGAACAGCCATCTTAACGGCAAGGCCGATGCAAGCGATCTCTATGCCGACCAGGTGCACTGGTTTGGTGAAAACCTCTCCCGCGACGCGGTGCTGCACAAGCAGCAGGAGTTTGCTGCCCGCGCGCCGCACTTCAGCCAGCGCCTTATCTCGACGCTTGATATTAACGAAACCAGCGCGGGCGATGTCGAGGTCGATTTTGTCAAACAGGCCGGGCTGGAAGCAGACAAAGTTAAAAATTACCCGGCGCAGTTAACCTTCCTCCATCAGCCAGCAGGCTGGCGCATCAGCGGTGAAACGGATCTGCTCACGCGGCTGAATCAGAAAGAGTCGGCGGTGCAGGGCGCGCTGACCAGGGGCAAATTTGACGGCATGACTAAAGATACCGTGTGGGTCAGCGCCCGCGATCCGCACTCCGGCGGTAGCTGTACAGAAGAGGGCGACTGCGACTGCTCGCTGTGGAGCAGCAATCCGGCTGTAAAACCCGCCACGCTGCCGCAGTGTATTGGCGCGACCGTGGAGACGCTCTCCGGCCTTGACGACAGCGGTCGCGATCGGGTGGTGATCTTCCCGCAATGGTGGACCAGCGCGTGGAGCGTGGTCTACGTCTACGATATCCAGCAGGGACAATGGGTTAAATCCGTGCCCTCCTTCCCCTATAACAGCAATGTGCAGGAAGATGACAACGCTGCTGCGCTGGTGAAGCGCGATCCGCAGCATCCGGGCTTTGTGCTGGTGAAAAAAGCGCTGTGGGATGAGAAGCAGGAAGAGATTGTCACGCCGCAAGAGAGCGAAGCATTGCAGGTAGTGAAATAAGAGAAAGCGCGCCTGCCGAAGCGGGCGCGCCTGAAGATTACTTCTTAAGCACCGCTTTGGCTTTCGCCACGATGTTCTCAACGGTAAAGCCGAAGTAAGGGAAGAGTTTCTCCGCCGGCGCGGACTCGCCATAGCCGGTCATGCCGACAATCGCGCCCTTCAGACCAACATACTTGTACCAGTAATCGGCAATCCCGGCTTCTACCGCGACGCGCGCGCTGACATCCGATGGCAGTACCGATTCGCGCCACGCTTCATCCTGGGCATCAAAGATATCCGTGGAAGGGAGCGAAACCACACGCACCTTCACGCCTTCGCTGCTCAGTTGCTCAGCGGCCTTCATGGTGATCTCCATTTCAGAGCCGGTAGCAATCAGGATCAGATCCGGCTTGCCGTCGCTATCTTTCAGGATATAACCGCCTTTGCTGATCGCCTTCACCTGCTCCGGGGTTCGCTCCATCTGCGCCAGGTTCTGACGGGAGAGGATCAGCGCCGTCGGGCCGTTGTGACGCTCAATCGCCAGTTTCCAGCCAACTGCCGCTTCCACCTGGTCACAGGGGCGCCAGGTGCTGAAGTTTGGCGTCAGACGCAGGCTGGCAATCTGCTCAACCGCCTGGTGCGTCGGGCCATCTTCGCCAAGGCCGATAGAGTCATGGGTGTAGACCATGATCTGCCGCGCTTTCATCAGCGCCGCCATACGCGCCGCGTTACGGGCATACTCAACGAACATCAGGAAGGTAGCGGTGTAGGGCACAAAACCGCCGTGGTGGGCGATGCCGTTAGCAATTGCCGTCATGCCGAACTCACGCACACCGTAGTGAATGTAGTTCCCGGCCGCATCCTCTTTAATCGAGGTGGAGCCTGACCAGATGGTAAGGTTACTCGGGGCCAGATCCGCCGAGCCGCCAAGCAGTTCCGGCAGCACCGGGCCATAGCTGTTAAGGGTGTTTTGCGACGCCTTACGGCTGGCGATTTTCGCCGGGTTAGCCTGCAGATTGTTGATGTACTCGGAGGTGAGCTGCTCCCAGTTCTCCGGCAGTCCACCGCTCATGCGGCGCTTGAATTCGGCTGCCAGATCCGGGAACTCTTTCTCCCATGCTGCCAGTTTCTCATTCCACGACTGCTGGGCTTTCGCACCGCGATCGTGGGCGTCCCACGCCTGATAAATCTCTTTTGGGATCTCGAACGGGCCGTAGTTCCAGCCCAGCTGTTTGCGGGTCAGCGCTACTTCTTCATCGCCGAGCGCCGCGCCGTGGGATTCCTCTTTGCCCGCTTTGTTCGGCGAACCAAAACCAATCACCGTGCGGCAGATAATCAGCGTCGGCTTATCTTTCACCTGCTGCGCTTCTTCAATGGCCTTTTTTACCGCTTCCGCAGAGTGACCATCCACTTCGCTGATCACATGCCAGTTGTAGGCTTCAAAGCGTTTGGCGGTGTCATCTGTAAACCAGCCTTCGGTTTCGCCATCAATGGAGATGCCGTTGTGATCGTAGAAGCCAATCAGTTTACCCAGCCCCAGCGTGCCCGCCAGCGAGCAGACTTCGTGGGAGATCCCCTCCATCAGACAGCCATCACCCATAAAGACATAGGTATAGTGATCGACAATGTCATGACCCGGACGGTTAAACTGTGCCGCCAGCGTGCGCTCGGCAATCGCCAGGCCGACGGCGTTCGCCAGCCCCTGGCCCAGCGGGCCGGTGGTGGTTTCTACGCCCGGCGTGTAGCCAATTTCCGGGTGGCCCGGCGTTTTAGAGTGCAGCTGACGGAAGTTTTTCAGCTCTTCGATCGGCAGGTCATAGCCGCTGAGGTGCAGCAGGCTGTAGAGCAGCATCGAAGCGTGACCGTTGGAGAGAATAAAGCGGTCGCGGTTATACCAGGTCGGGTCGGCCGGGTTGTGTTGCAGAAAGTCGTTCCACAGCACTTCCGCGATATCCGCCATCCCCATTGGCGCACCGGGGTGGCCGGAATTGGCTTTTTGCACCGCGTCCATACTCAGGGCGCGAATGGCGTTAGCAAGCTCTTTACGGGACATAGTTCACTCCGTGGCAAAAGGTTAAAGTTTGGCAGCAAGCAGATCTTCGAGTTTGCGCTGGTCGACGGCGAACTGGCGGATGCCGTCAGAGAGTTTCTCAACCGCCATCGGGTCAAGGTTATGTTCCCAGCGGAACTCCGCTTCGGTCATTTTCGCCTGGCGCGAGAAGGTCTGGGACGACGGCACCAGTTTGCGCTCGACGGTGCCTTCATGCTCCTGCAACTCTTGCAGCAGCGCGGGCGAGATGGTGAGACGGTCACAGCCGGCGAGGGCGAGGATCTGCTCAACGCGGCGGAAGCTGGCGCCCATCACGATGGTCTCGTAGCGGTGCTGTTTGTAGTAGTCATAGATATTGCGCACCGATTTGACGCCCGGATCTTCATCCACCACGTACGGGTCCATCGGTTTACGGTCGTTGTACCAGTCGTAGATGCGCCCGACGAACGGCGAAATCAGATAGACGCCCGCTTCGGCACAGGCACGCGCCTGGGCAAAGGAGAAGAGCAGCGTCAGGTTACAATCGATACCCTCTTTTTGCAGCTCTTCCGCCGCGCGGATACCTTCCCACGTGGAGGCGAGTTTGATCAGAATGCGTGACTTATCGATCCCCTGCTCCTGGTAAAGCTCAACGATACGGCGCGCTTTGGCAATGCTCTTCTCTTTGTCGTAGGAGAGACGTGCATCGACTTCGGTGGAGACGCGGCCCGGAATGCTTTTCAGAATTTCCGCACCGATATTGACCGCCAGTTTGTCGCTCGCTTCCGCGACCTGCTGCTCCTGGGTTTTGCCGCGCGCTTTGCCATACTCCAGCGCGTCGTCGACCAGATGGGAAAAGTGCCCAAGCCCTGCGGCCTTCAGCAGCAGGGAGGGGTTGGTGGTGGCATCTTCCGGCTGGTAATGGCGAATGGATTCGATGTCGCCGCTGTCCGCCACGACGGTGGTGAACTGTTTCAGGCCGTCTAAATAATTCATGAAGATAACTCCTTAAAAAGCAATGTGTTATTTACGCGCGTCGCATCGCGCTGTTGTCAGGATGAGAGCTGCATAACAAAAAAGCATAGCAGACGCAGCCCTTTACGGGGTTTTGCAGTAGGTAACAAAGATGGGAGATATACGTAACGGTTTTGTTGATGCGATGGTCAGAGTATGGCGACCTTCAAAGTTTATGCCGCCGACAAAGGCCATACTGGTCGGTGCATTGGAGTGTCATCACGCGTTAACACTCTTGACGCTGAAAGCAACGTGAAAGGAACATCTAATGGACGACCAATTAAAACAGAGTGCCCTCGATTTTCACGAGTTTCCCCGCCCGGGTAAGATTCAGGTTTCCCCCATCAAACCGCTGGCGACCCAGCGCGACCTGGCGCTGGCGTACTCGCCCGGAGTTGCCGCTCCCTGTCTGGAAATTGAGAAAGACCCGCTGGCAGCCTACAAATACACCGCGCGCGGCAATCTGGTGGCCGTTATCTCCAACGGCACCGCCGTGCTCGGCCTTGGCAATATCGGCGCGCTCGCCGGTAAGCCGGTAATGGAGGGCAAAGGCGTTCTGTTTAAGAAATTCGCCGGTATTGATGTGTTCGATATCGAAGTTGACGAGCAGGATCCCGACAAACTGATCGATGTGGTCGCTGCGCTGGAGCCGACCTTCGGCGGGATTAACCTGGAAGATATTAAAGCGCCGGAGTGCTTCTACATTGAGGCGAAACTGCGCGAGCGCATGAACATCCCGGTGTTCCACGACGATCAGCACGGCACGGCGATCATCAGCACCGCCGCTATTCTCAACGGCCTGCGGGTAGTGGAAAAGAACCTCTCTGACGTGCGCATGGTGGTTTCCGGCGCGGGCGCGGCGGCCATCGCCTGTATGAACCTGCTGGTGGCGCTGGGGATGCAGAAACACAATATTGTGGTCTGCGACTCGAAAGGGGTGATCTACAAAGACCGCGAGCCAAACATGGCAGAGACCAAAGCCGCCTATGCGGTGGAGGACAACGGCAAACGTACGCTGGCAGAAGTGGTAGCGGGCGCGGATATCTTCCTCGGCTGCTCGGGGCCAAAAGTGCTGACCCCGGAGATGGTGAAAGAGATGGCGCGCCAGCCGCTGATCCTCGCGCTGGCCAACCCGGAGCCGGAGATCCTGCCGGATCTGGCAAAATCGGTGCGCCCGGATGCGATCATCTGTACCGGCCGCTCCGATTACCCCAACCAGGTTAACAACGTGCTCTGCTTCCCCTTTATCTTCCGTGGCGCGCTCGACGTAGGCGCAACGGCGATCAACGAAGAGATGAAGCTGGCGGCGGTTCATGCCATCGCCGAGCTGGCGCACGCCGAGCAGAGCGAAGTGGTGGCCTCGGCCTATGGCGATCAGGATCTCAGCTTTGGGCCTGATTACCTGATCCCGAAACCCTTCGACCCGCGTCTGATTGTCAAAATCGCCCCGGCGGTGGCAAAAGCGGCGATGGAGTCCGGCGTGGCGACGCGGCCGATTAGCGATTTCGACGCCTATGTCGATAAGCTCGCCGAGTTTGTCTACAAAACGAACCTGTTTATGAAGCCGATCTTCTCCCAGGCCCGCAGTGCGCCGAAGCGCGTGGTGCTGACGGAAGGGGAGGAGCCGCGCGTGCTGCATGCCACCCAGGAGCTTGTGACGCTGGGGCTGGCGAAGCCGATCCTGATTGGTCGCCCGAGCGTGATTGAGATGCGCATTCAGAAGCTGGGGCTGCAAATCCGCGCCGGTGCGGATTTTGAGATTGTGAATAACGAGTCCGACCCGCGCTTTAAAGAGTACTGGACGGAGTACTTCAACATTATGAAGCGCCGCGGCGTAACCCAGGAGCAGGCGCAGCGCGCGGTGATTGCTAATACCACGGTGATTGGTGCCATCATGGTGCATCGCGGTGAAGCGGATGCGATGATCTGCGGCACCATTGGCGAATACCATGAACACTTCAGCGTGGTGCGTGACATCTTTGGTTATCGCGACAGCGTGCATGCCGCAGGCGCGATGAATGCGCTGCTGCTGCCAAGCGGCAATACCTTTATCGCCGATACCTATGTGAATGAGGATCCGAGCGCCGATCAGTTAGCAGAGATCACCCTGCTGGCGGCGGAAACGGTGCGCCGTTTCGGTATTGAGCCGCGCGTGGCGCTGCTTTCGCACTCCCAGTACGGCTCCTCCAATGCGCCAGCGGCGGTGAAGATGCGTGAGACCTTAGCGCTGGTGCGCGAGCGGGCACCGGAGTTGATGATTGATGGCGAGATGCACGGCGATGCGGCGCTGGATGAGTCGATTCGTCAGGACCGAATGCCCGACAGCCCGCTGAAGGGGACGGCGAATATCCTGATTATGCCGAACGTCGAAGCCGCGCGAATCAGTTACAATTTGCTGCGGGTTTCCAGCGCCGAAGGGGTAACCGTCGGGCCGGTGTTGATGGGGGTGGCGAAGCCGGTGCATGTGTTGACGCCGATCGCCTCCGTGCGACGGATCGTCAATATGGTGGCGTTAGCGGTGGTCGAGGCGCAGACCGCACCGTTGTAAGCTTTAGCAGGATGAGGTTCGTAGGCCGGATAAGCGCTAGCGCCATCCGGCAATGGGGCCTGGCATGTGGCATTGGTGGAAGGGTTCCGTTCACCATGCGTGCGGCGGAATATTTTTCTCACCGGTGCGGTGAACGGGACAAGGGGAGCTGCCGCGCTCCCCTTGTCAATCCCCGCGGCCCCGCGAGGAAATCGGTGCTGCGCACTGCGCTCACCTCCCGCGTGCCTGACGGCGGCCGGCTCGACTCGACTTACTCGTTCCATTCTGGAACTCGTCCATGTCTCGGTTCGCCTCTGTCCGCCATCCATGGCGTCCAGACCTTGTCATTCCCGCTTCGGCTCGCCGATTTCAGCGGGGACACAACCCCTCGCTGTAAGCTGTGCATCAAATGAAAAACAGTTGCTGCTGGAACCGCGTAGGCCGGATAAGGCGCAGCCGCCATCCGGCAATCGGTACCGCGATACAATGCCGGATGGCGCGTAAACCGCTTATCCGGCCTACACGGTTCCAGCGGTTTCGTTACCGTAGGCCGGATAAGGCGTAGCCGCCATCCGGCAATCGGTGCCACGATACAATGCCGGATGGTGCGTAAACGCTTATCCGGCCTACGAGGTTAGATCCACTCTTTCACTTTGATGAACTCGCTGAGCGCCGCTTCGGGGCTGCCTTCGGCGGGCTGGTAATTGTATTCCCAGCGCACCAGCGGCGGCATCGACATCAAAATCGACTCGGTGCGCCCGCCGGTTTGCAGACCGAACAGCGTCCCGCGATCCCACACCAGGTTAAACTCCACGTAGCGCCCACGGCGGTAGAGCTGAAAATCGCGCTCACGCTCGCCCCATGGCGTGTTTTTACGCCGCTCGACAATCGGCAGATAGGCGTCGGTGTACCCTTCGCCCACCGCGCGCATAAAGTCGAAACAGTGGTCAAAATCCGGCGTGTTGAGATCGTCGAAAAAGAGCCCGCCGACGCCGCGCTGCTCGTCGCGATGCTTCAGATAGAAGTAGTCATCGCACCACTTTTTATAGCGCGGGTAGACCTCTTCGCCGAAGGGCTGGCAGAGATCGCGCGCGGTGCGGTGCCAGTGCACGGCATCCTCTTCGAAGCCGTAATAGGGCGTCATATCGAAACCGCCGCCGAACCACCACACCGGATCGGCATCCGGCTTCTGGGCGATAAAAAAGCGCACGTTGGCATGGCTGGTCGGCACATAGGGGTTGCGCGGGTGCACCACTAATGAGACACCCATCGCTTCGAAACTGCGGCCCGCCAGCTCCGGGCGGTGCGCGGTGGCGGAGGCAGGCATCGCGTCGCCGTGAACATGGGAGAAGTTAACCCCCGCCTGTTCAAATACGCTGCCGTCGCGTAGCACACGGCTACGTCCGCCGCCGCCCGCGTCGCGCTGCCAGGCATCTTCAATAAAACTACCGCCGTCGATTGCCGCCAGCTTCGCGCAGATAGAGTCCTGCAGGGCGAGCAGGGCGTTTTTTACCGGGTCTACATCAGGAGTGCTCATCAGCGCCTCTTCGTATGGGCTTTGTGATTATCGAACCAGCTAAAGTAGCTCATGACACCATCGGTGATGGCGGTGGCGATCTTCTGGCGAAACGCGGCGGTGCCGAGCAGTTTCTCCTCCGCCGGGTTGGTAATAAACGAGGTCTCGACCAGCACCGATGGAATGGAAGGAGATTTTAGCACCACAAACGCCGCCTGCTCGGTGTTGCGGCTGTGCAGCCGGTGCACCGGCTTGATCTGTTTGATGATATGCGAGCCGAGCGTCAGGCTATTTTTGATGGTGTCCGTCTGCACCAAATCAAACAGCACCTGCTGGAGCAGTTGATCTTTATCACGCGCTTTTTTGCCCGCCAGTTCATCCACGGCGTTCTCTTTATCGGAGAGGTATTTCGCCATTGCGCTACTCGCCCCGCGATTGGAGAGAGCAAACACCGACGCGCCCGCGGCGTTCGGGTTGGTAAAGCCGTCGGCGTGAATCGACATAAAGAGATCCGCACCGTGCTGATGGGCAATCTCGACGCGGTCGTAAAGGGGAATAAATTTATCGCTGGTGCGCGTTAAACGCGCATCAATGCCGCGCGCGCGCAGCTGGGCGCGGACGTTTTTGGCAATCGCCAGCACCACATGCTTCTCTTTCGAGCCGTTGTGGCCAATCGCCCCGGTATCAATCCCACCGTGACCGGGATCAAGCATGACGATGCGCTTTGCACCCGCTTTTTTCGCTTTCGGTTTGCTGTGGCTGTTGCTGTTGCTGGTTTTAAGAGGTGTCTCATCCTTAGCGATAGCACGAGACATACCTGACAAGGTTAGTGCGGCCAGGCCTGCTTTCAGGATCTGGCGACGCGAGGTGAGTGTTTTTAATGGTTTAAAGGTGCTCATAGCCTGAAATGGGTTATCCGTGGTGGCAGGTGTTATAGCGTATCGTGTTTGCTGTGACGACAGTCCGTAAGAACTATTGTTTTACTTTTCATTTCAATACGTGACAGAGTGACATTATGCCATTTTTCAGCGGCGATGATGCTGGATATTGGCTAACCGCGCGCCACAGGCCATAATCACCGTTTACACAGCTGAAAAATATGGGGGACATCATGGAGATACGTGTTTTCCGGCAGGAAGATTTTGAAGAAGTGATCACGCTTTGGGAGCGCTGTGAGCTGCTGCGCCCGTGGAACGATCCGGAGATGGACATTGAGCGTAAGGTCAATCATGACGTAAGCCTTTTCCTGGTTGCAGAGGTGGGTGGCGAAGTCGTGGGTACGGTAATGGGCGGTTATGATGGCCATCGCGGTTCGGCCTATTACCTGGGCGTCCACCCGGAGTTTCGCGGTCGCGGCATCGCCAATGCGCTGCTCAGCCGGCTGGAGAAGAAGTTGATTGCCCGTGGTTGCCCGAAGATTAACCTGATGGTGCGCGACGATAACGAGATGGTGATCGGCATGTATGAGCGCCTGGGGTATGAACACACCGACAGCGTTAATCTTGGCAAGCGCCTGATTGAAGATGAAGAGTACTGAAACTGGCCTTTCGCTGTGACGAGGGCACTTTTTTCACTTTCGGCACTCCAACAGGCGTTTGGTCAATATAAGGAATTGTGCATGAAACCCCTGCGTATGTTTTTTATCGCGCTGCCGCTGGCGTTAACAGGCTGCTCGACGTTCGCCTCCGTCAACTGGTCCGCCGCGTATCCCTGGAACTGGTTTGGTTCCTCCCTCGAAGTCAACGAGCAGGGCGTTGGCGGCCTGACAGCCAGCACGCCGCTCAATGAACAGGCGATTGGCGACGCGTTAGGCGGCGATTACCACCTGCGCAGCGGCATGAAAACCGATAAAGGCACCATTGTTCGCTATTTCGAAGCGCTGAAAGAGAAACAACTGGCGCTGGTGGTCAATGGTGAAAACGGTGCCGTCAGCCGGATTGATGTTACCGATCCCGATATTGCCACCGACAAAGGGGTAAAAATCGGCGCGCCGTTCAATACCCTCTATGACAAAGCATTCGGCAACTGCGTGAAAGCCTCTGACGCCGACATCTCCGGCATCGAGTGTAAAGCGCCCGACAGCCAGCACATCAGCTATCTCTTCAGCGGCAGCTGGAGCGGCCCGGATGGCTTAATGCCATCGGATGACACCCTGAAAAGCTGGAAAGTGAGCAAGATCATTTGGCGTCGCTAATCTGATCGGAATAGTCTGATGCTGGCCCAAAAACAGGTACAATGCCGCATCGTTTTTGTGGTCAGTTTTCAGGAGATGTAATGTCCCAGGTTCAGAGCGGCATTTTGCCGGAACATTGCCGTGCGGCAATTTGGATTGAGGCCAGCGTAAAAGGGGAGGCCGATGCCCTGCGCGCTGGCAGCCGTGCGTTTGCCGATAAGCTCGCAAACTTCCAGTTGCAGTTCCCCGATGCGGCGCTCGGCGCGGTGGTTGCGTTTGGTTCCCGCGTCTGGCGTGAATTAAGTAACGGACAGGGCGCTGAAGAGCTGAAAGATTTTCCCGCCTATGGCAAGGGCCTTGCGCCCGCTACCCAGCACGATGTGCTGATCCACATTCTCTCCCTGCGTCACGATGTGAACTTCTCTGTTGCCCAGGCGGCGCTGGCTGCCTTTGGTGATGCGCTGGAGGTGAAAGAGGAGACGCACGGTTTCCGCTGGGTGGAAGATCGCGATCTCAGCGGCTTTGTCGACGGCACCGAGAACCCGGCTGGCGAAGAGAAACGCCGTGAAGTGGCGATTATTCAGGACGGTATTGACGCGGGCGGCAGCTACGTGATGGTGCAGCGCTGGGAGCACAACCTGAAGCAGCTTAACCGCATGAGCGTCAGCGATCAGGAGATGATGATCGGGCGTACCAAAGCGGATAACGAAGAGATCGACGCCGATGTGCGCCCGGTAACTTCCCATCTTTCGCGCGTCGATTTGAAAGAGGCGGGTAAGGGGCTGAAAATTGTGCGCCAGAGCCTGCCCTATGGCACTGCCAGCGGCACTCACGGCCTCTATTTCTGCACCTACAGCGCGCGGCTCTATAACATTGAGCAGCAGTTGCTGAGCATGTTCGGCGACAGTGACGGCAAGCGCGACGCCATGCTGCGTTTTACCCGCCCGGTTACCGGCGGTTACTACTTTGCACCCGCGCTCGACAGGCTCTTTGCCCTGTAACAAACCCGCGTCACATCAGGCCGGGGCAACCCGGCTTATACCCCTTTCTGCTTATACTCTTTTCTGATTCCAAATCACCAATTGGTATATAAAACCGTTACTGCTTTCACTCCCGTTATAAATAAACTGAACATCGTCGAGTGATCAGCTTATAAGGGTGCGCAATGGCCGTTAACATACTGAAAAAAGGATATCTGACGCTGGCAGCGCTGACGCTGCTGAGCGCGCAGGCACAGGCAACGGAACTGCTCAACAGCTCGTATGATGTCTCGCGCGAGCTGTTTGCGGCGCTGAACCCGCCTTTTGAGCAGCAGTGGGCGCAGGAGAATGGCGGTGACAAGCTGACCATCAAGCAATCCCATGCCGGTTCGTCAAAACAGGCGCTGGCGATTTTGCAGGGGCTGAAAGCCGACGTGGTCACCTATAACCAGGTGACGGATGTGCAGATCCTGCACGATAAGGGCAAGCTGATCTCCGCCGACTGGCAGAGCCGCTTACCGAATAACAGCTCGCCGTTCTACTCGACGATGGCGTTCCTTGTCCGCAAGGGCAACCCGAAGAATATCCACGACTGGAACGACCTCGTGCGTTCTGACGTGAAGCTGATCTTCCCGAATCCAAAAACCTCCGGCAACGCCCGCTATACCTATCTGGCGGCCTGGGGCGCAGCCGACCAGGCTGACGGCGGTGATAAAGCCAAAACCACCCAGTTTATGACCCAGTTTCTGAAAAACGTTGAGGTGTTCGATACCGGCGGCCGCGGCGCGACCACCACCTTCGTTGAGCGCGGCCTTGGCGATGTGCTGATCACCTTTGAGTCGGAAGTGAACAACATCCGCAAACAGTATGAAGCGCAGGGCTTTGAAGTGGTGGTACCGAAGGTCAATATCCTCGCCGAGTTCCCGGTGGCGTGGGTGGATAAAAACGTGAAAGCCAACGGCACGGAGAAGGCGGCGAAAGCCTACCTCAACTGGCTCTACTCGCCGCAGGCGCAGACCATCATTACCGATTACTACTACCGCGTGAACAACCCGGAAGTGATGAAAAAGCTGGGTGATAAGTTCCCGCAGACCGCGCTGTTCCGCGTGGAAGATAAGTTCGGCTCCTGGCCGGAAGTGATGAAAACCCATTTTGCCAGCGGCGGCGAGCTGGATAAGTTGCTGGCGGCGGGGCATAAGTGATGTTGTCTGGATCGAAACGCGTGCTGCCGGGCTTTGGTTTAAGCCTTGGCAGCAGCCTCTTTTTTGTCTGTCTGATTCTGTTATTACCCCTGAGCGCGCTGGTGATGCAGCTGTCGCAAATGAGCTGGGAACAGTACTGGGAAGTGGTCACCAACCCGCAGGTGGTGGCGGCCTATAAAGTGACGCTGCTGGCGGCGTTTGTCGCCTCAATCTTTAACGGCGTCTTCGGTATGCTGATGGCGTGGATCCTCACCCGCTACCGCTTTCCGGGACGTACGCTGCTCGACGCGCTGATGGATCTGCCGTTTGCGCTGCCGACGGCGGTGGCGGGCCTGACACTGGCGTCGCTCTTCTCCGTCAACGGCTTCTACGGCGAGTGGCTGGCGGCGCTGGATATTAAAGTGACCTATACCTGGCTCGGCATTGCAGTGGCGATGGCCTTTACCAGCATTCCGTTCGTGGTGCGCACGGTGCAGCCGGTGCTGGAAGAGCTTGGCCCGGAGTATGAAGAGGCGGCGGAAACCCTCGGTGCCACGCGCTGGCAGAGTTTCCGTAAAGTGGTGCTGCCGGAGCTGTCACCGGCGCTGATGGCGGGCGTTGCGCTCTCCTTTACCCGCAGCCTCGGCGAGTTCGGCGCGGTGATTTTTATCGCCGGGAATATCGCCTGGAAGACGGAAGTGACCTCGCTGATGATCTTCGTACGCTTGCAGGAGTTTGACTACCCGGCGGCAAGCGCGATTGCTTCAGTCATCCTCGCCGCTTCGCTGCTGCTGCTCTTCTCCATCAACACCTTGCAAAGTCGCTTTGGTCAGCGTGTGGTAGGTCACTAATGGCGGAAATAAGTGCATTGAAACGCTATGACAAGCCCCGGGTGAACTGGGGAAAATGGTTTTTAATCGGCACCGGGATTTTGCTTTCAGCTTTTATCCTGCTGGTGCCGATGATCTATATCTTTGTGCAGGCCTTCAGCAAAGGGCTGGCCCCGGTGCTGCAAAACCTTGCCGATGCAGACATGCTGCACGCCATCTGGCTGACGGTGCTGATTGCGCTGATCTCGGTGCCGGTCAACCTGGTGTTCGGCACGCTGCTCGCCTGGCTGGTGACGCGCTTTAACTTTCCTGGCCGCCAGCTGCTGCTGACGCTGCTCGATATTCCGTTTGCGGTGTCGCCTGTGGTCGCCGGTCTTATCTATCTGCTCTTTTACGGCACCAACGGCCCGCTTGGCGGCTGGCTGGATGAACATAATCTGCAAATCATGTTCTCCTGGCCCGGCATGGTGCTGGTTACCGTCTTTGTCACCTGTCCGTTTGTGGTGCGCGAACTGGTGCCGGTGATGCTCAGCCAGGGGAGCCAGGAGGATGAAGCCGCGATCCTGCTCGGGGCCTCCGGCTGGCAGATGTTCCGCCGCGTTACGCTGCCTAATATTCGCTGGGCGCTGCTCTACGGCGTGGTGTTAACCAACGCGCGGGCGATTGGCGAGTTCGGCGCGGTGTCGGTGGTCTCGGGTTCTATTCGTGGCGAAACCCTGTCGCTGCCGCTACAGATTGAGTTACTGGAGCAGGATTACAACACCGTCGGTGCTTTTACCGCCGCGGCCCTGCTGACCTTAATGGCGATTTTGACACTGTTTTTAAAGAGTGCGGTGCAGTGGCGTTTGAACAATCAGCAAAAACGCCTGCACGAGGAGGGAAATCATGAGCATTGAGATTGCGAATATTAAGAAGTCGTTTGGTCGCACCCAGGTGCTGAATGATATCTCTCTGGATATCCCGTCCGGCCAGATGGTGGCGCTGCTGGGTCCCTCTGGCTCCGGTAAAACGACATTGCTGCGCATTATCGCCGGGCTGGAGCACCAGAGCAGTGGGCGTATCCGTTTTCACGGCACCGATGTCAGCCGCCTGCATGCGCGCGAGCGCCGCGTCGGCTTCGTGTTCCAGCACTATGCGCTGTTCCGCCATATGTCGGTCTTCGACAATATCGCCTTTGGTTTAACGGTGCTGCCGCGCCGCGAGCGGCCAAATGCCGCCGCCATCAAAGCGAAAGTGACCAAACTGCTGGAGATGGTGCAACTGGCGCATCTGGCGGATCGCTACCCGGCGCAGCTCTCCGGCGGGCAGAAGCAGCGTGTGGCGCTGGCGCGCGCGCTGGCGGTTGAACCGCAAATCCTGCTGCTTGATGAACCTTTCGGCGCGCTGGATGCGCAGGTGCGTAAAGAGCTTCGCCGCTGGTTGCGTCAGCTGCATGAAGAGCTGAAATTCACCAGCGTCTTTGTGACTCACGATCAGGAAGAGGCGACAGAAGTGGCCGATCGCGTGGTGGTGATGAGCCAGGGGAATATTGAGCAGGCGGACGCACCGGATCAGGTGTGGCGCGAACCGGCAACCCGCTTTGTACTGGAGTTTATGGGCGAGGTGAATCGCCTGAAAGGGGTGATCCGCGGCGGGCAGTTCCACGTTGGCGCTCATCACTGGCCGCTTGGACATACGCCGGTTTACCAGGGCGATGTCGATCTCTTCCTGCGTCCGTGGGAAGTGGACGTCAGCCGCCGTACCAGCCTTGATTCGCCGCTGCCGGTGCAGGTGCTGGAAGCCAGCCCGAAAGGGCACTACACGCAGCTGGTGGTGCAGCCGCTCGGCTGGAACCCCGATCCGTTAACGGTGGTGATGCGCGATGAGCATCCACCGCAGCGCGGCGAGCGGCTGTTCGTTGGCTTGCAGAACGCGCGGCTCTATAACGGCGATGAGCGTATTGAGCCGGGCGCGGAGCTTGCTCTGGCTCAGTCAGCCTGATAGCTTAATGAAACGTGGTTTTTGCCGGGTAGCGCGTTGCTCACCCGGCCGACAAGCCCGGTATGCGTGATGCGGACCGGGTTTTTTATTGGACAGCGATCGTGAACACATTAGAAGAGACTATCGGCAATACGCCGCTGGTCAAATTACAGCGTCTGACCCCGGATAACGGCAGTGAAATCTGGGTCAAGCTCGAAGGTAATAATCCGGCCGGTTCGGTAAAAGACCGCGCTGCGCTGTCGATGATTGTGCAGGCGGAACGGCGCGGCGAAATCAAACCTGGCGATGTGCTGATTGAGGCGACCAGCGGCAATACCGGCATTGCGCTGGCGATGATTGCGGCGCTAAAGGGCTATCGCATGAAGCTGCTGATGCCGGACAACATGAGCCAGGAGCGCCGCGCGGCGATGCGCGCTTATGGTGCCGAGCTGATTCTGGTCAGCAAAGAGCAGGGCATGGAGGGGGCGCGCGATCTCGCCCTTGAGATGGCGGCGCGCGGCGACGGCAAGCTGCTCGATCAGTTTAACAATCCCGATAACCCCTACGCCCATTACACCACCACCGGCCCGGAAATCTGGCAGCAGACGCAGGGGCGCATCAGCCACTTTGTCTCCAGCATGGGCACTACCGGCACCATCACCGGCGTTTCACGTTTCCTGCGCGAACAGGCGAAAAAGGTGACGATTGTTGGCCTTCAGCCGGAAGAGGGGAGCAGCATTCCCGGTATCCGCCGCTGGCCTGCCGACTATATGCCGGGCATTTTTAACGCCGATTTGGTGGATGAGGTGCTGGATATCCAGCAGCGCGAGGCGGAAAATACCATGCGCGCGCTGGCGGTCAAAGAGGGCATCTTCTGCGGCGTCAGTTCTGGCGGCGCGGTCGCCGGCGCGATTCGGGTAGCGAAAGCAAACCCGGGCGCGGTGATTGTCGCCATCATTTGCGATCGCGGCGATCGCTATCTGTCGACCTGCGTGTTTGGTGAAGAGAGTTATTCGCAGGGCGCGGGGATTTAACCCGTCAAGGAGACAAAATGGAGATGATCCTGTTCAGGGATAAAACCCGGGCGCAGCAGGCCGATATCGTCGCGGTTCAGTCGCAGGTGGTTTACGGCAGCGTCGGCAACAGCATTGCAGTACCCAATATTCGTCAGCACCAGCTTAACGTGCTGGCCGTTCCCACGGTGCTGTTCAGCAATACCCCGCATTACGACACCTTTTATGGCGGCGTCATTCCCGATGCGTGGTTCAGCGGCTATTTGCAGGCGCTGGAAGAGCGCGACGTGCTGCGCAGCGTGAAGGCGGTAACCACCGGCTATATGGGCAGCGCCAGCCAGATCAAGCTGCTGGCGAAGTGGCTGACGGCGCTGCGGGAGAAACACCCTGAGCTATTGATTCTGGTCGATCCGGTGATTGGCGATATCGACAGCGGCATCTATGTGAAACCGGAAATTCCCGAGGCCTACCGCGAAGTTATGCTGCCGCTGGCCCAGGGCATTACGCCGAATGTGTTTGAGCTTGAAGTGCTGAGTGGCAAACCGTGCCGCGATCTGCAAAGTGCGATTGCCGCGGCGCAGGGGTTGCTCTCCTCATCTTTACGCTGGGTGGCGATCACCAGCGCGCCGGTGGACCGCAACGATGGGCAGATCCATGTGGTAGTGGTCTCAGCCGAGGGCGTCAATATCAGCAGCTATCCGCGCGTGGCGACGGATCTGAAAGGGACAGGCGATCTCTTCTGCTCCGAACTGGTGAGCGGCATTATTCAGGGCAAAGCGCTGGATATGGCGGTGCAGGCTGCGGGCGAGCGGGTGGTGGAAGTGATGGGTTATACCCTTGAGAAGGGGTATGACGAGCTAATTTTACCGCCGCGCTAAAACAAAAATGGCACCTTACGGTGCCATTTTTTTAGACTGTAGAGCGCTTACTTCTTGATGCGGATCACCGGGGTTTCACCCACGGTTACGCTACCAGAGAGTTTGATCAGCTCTTTGATCTCATCCATGTTAGAGATAACAACCGGCGTCAGCGTGGATTTTGCTTTCTCTTCCAGCAGCGGCAGGTCGAACTCGATAACCGGATCGCCAACTTTAACGCGCTGGCCTTCTTCCGCGATGCGTTTGAAACCTTCACCTTTCAATTCAACGGTATCAATACCGAAGTGAACGAAGAGTTCGATGCCGCTATCGGATTCGATAGAGAAGGCATGGTTGGTTTCAAAGATTTTGCCGATAGTCCCGTCAACCGGAGCGACCATTTTGTTGCCGGTCGGTTTGATAGCAATGCCATCGCCGACGATTTTTTCAGCGAACACCACATCCGGTACATCTTCAATGTTAACGATTTCGCCAGACAGCGGGGCAATGATCTCAATGGCGCCGGTCTCTTTCTTATCATCAGAAACCAGAGATTTCAGTTTATCGAACAAACCCATGATCTTCTCCTAAGCAGTAATTTGGGCCGCATCTCGTGGATTAGCAGATTGTTTTTTCTTCAATGAACTTGTTAACCAGCGTCATTAACTCGTCCGTTGTCGGTTGAGCAAGAGCCTGCTCTGCTAACACCTTCGCATCTTCGAAGTTCGTGTTACGAATAATCTTCTTAATGCGCGGGATAGAAATGGCACTCATACTGAATTCATCCAGACCCATCCCCAGCAACAGAAGTGTAGCACGTTCGTCGCCAGCAAGCTCACCACACATGCCGGTCCATTTACCTTCAGCATGAGAAGCATCAATAACTTGCTTGATCAGGTTGAGTACGGACGGCGACATCGGCTGGTAAAGATGTGAAATCATATCATTACCGCGGTCAACTGCCAGGGTGTACTGCGTTAAATCATTGGTGCCGATACTAAAGAAGTCCACTTCTTTCGCCAGATGGCGCGCAATCGTCGCGGCGGCAGGGGTTTCTACCATCACGCCGATTTCGATGGATTCGTCGAAAGCTTTGCCTTCGTCACGCAGTTCCTGTTTGTAGATCTCAATCTCTTTCTTCAGTGCGCGCACTTCTTCAACAGAGATGATCATCGGGAACATAATGCGCAGTTTGCCGAAAGCAGAGGCACGCAGGATAGCGCGAACCTGATCGCGCAGGATCTCTTTGCGATCCATGGCGATACGAATGGCGCGCCAGCCGAGGAACGGGTTCTCTTCTTTCGGGAAGTTCATGTACGGCAGCTCTTTGTCGCCGCCAATGTCCATGGTACGTACAATCACGGCCTGGGAGCCACACGCTTCCGCAACCGCTTTGTAGGCGTCGAACTGCTCTTCTTCGGTCGGCAGCGCGTCGCGATCCATAAACAGGAATTCGGTACGGTAGAGGCCAACGCCTTCAGCGCCGTTGCGCTCCGCGCCCGCGACATCGCGAACGGTGCCGATGTTGGCGCACACTTCAACCTGGTGACCATCAAGGGTGATGGCCGGCAGATCTTTCAGCTTCGCCAGTTCAGCTTTCTCTTCCGCGACCTGCGCCTGCGCTGCGCGCAGTGCGTCAATCTCGTCGTCGCTCGGGTTAACGTAAACTTTGTTGTTTACCGCATCGAGGATCAGATAGTCGCCGTTTTTCACCTGAGTGGTGACGCTACCGGTGCCCACAATCGCCGGCAGCTCAAGGGAGCGCGCCATGATCGACGTGTGGGAGGTACGGCCGCCAATGTCGGTGATAAAGCCGAGCACTTTTTTCAGGTTCAGCTGTGCGGTTTCGGACGGTGTCAGATCGGCTGCAACCAGGATCACTTCATCCTGAATGGCGCTCAGATCGATAATCGGCATACCCAGAATGTTGCGCAGCAGGCGTTTACCAATGTCGCGCACGTCAGCGGCGCGCTCTTTCAGGTATTCGTCGTCCAGCTCTTCCAGGGCGGTTGCCTGACCTTCGATAACTTCATGGGCTGCCGCGTCGGCAGTCATGCTCTTATCTTTAATCAGGGCTATGATTTCCTGCTCCAGCTCCTCATCTTCCAGCAACATGATGTGGCCTTCGAAGATGGCTTCTTTTTCTTCGCCGAAAGTTTCACCTGCTTTCGTTTTGATCACTTCCAGTTGCGCCGATGCCTTGGCACGACCGCTCAGGAAACGTTCAACTTCCTGATCAACCTTGTCGGCAGAAACTTTCTTCCGGTCGATGACGATCTCATCTTCTTTCAGCAGAAGTGCTTTGCCGAAAGCGATACCCGGGGATGCTAAAATGCCTGAAATCATAACCCTACCTTTACTTGTGACTGATCTTTAAAGAAACCCGCGAAAAACTTACTCGAGTTCCGCCATCAGTTTAACCAGATGTTCAACCGCTTTCTGCTCATCTTCGCCTTCAGCGGTCAGAGTCACAACGGTACCCTGAGTCAGGCCCAGAGTTTGCAGTTTGAACAGGCTTTTTGCGCTGGCGCTTTTGCCGTTGGAGGTCACAGTGATTTCAGAAGAGAAGCCTTTTGCTTCTTTAACAAACTGAGCAGCAGGGCGAGTGTGCAGACCGTTCGGAGCTGTAATGGTAACTTCTTGCTGGAACATTGTATTTCCCCAACTTATAGGTTTAGTGTTGTGGAACTAAAGTCTAGCCTGGCGGCAGGACTTTAGCCTGTATAGTTAGCGCTGGCGTAACGAGCCAAGGTACAGATGCCAGAAAGGCGCGGTCTCGTGCAGACGCTGATGGTCGCTGACGTTTCGCACGTCATTAAACATTATGCCGTGAAAGCCAGAATTGAACCAAATCATAAAAACGATTCAGCAGTGTGAAATCTGACTTCGATTAATTTCGCGCTTCAAAATAAATGTGATGGTTAAATACCAGACCAGGCCGTTTTCGGCAATGCCAGGTGGGACAAAAGTTTGATGTATGCCACAAAAAAGCACCCCGATGGGTGCTTTTTTGCGCTGATTTAACAATCTGGCATCACTGTTGCAATTCTTTCTCAGTAAAGAGATCGGCAAACAGTGCAGTGCTGAGGTAACGCTCACCGGAAGAGGGGAGGATAACCACAATATTTTTATTGGTAAAGGCCTCATCTTCCTGAAGTTTGAGCGCGGCCGCAACGGCAGCTCCGGAAGAGATACCGGCCAGAATGCCTTCCTCTTCCATCAGGCGACGCGCAGTGCTGATCGCCTCTTCATTAGTAATCTTCACGACCTGATCAATCAGCTTCAGGTCAAGGTTGCCCGGAATAAAACCGGCACCGATGCCCTGAATTTTGTGCGGACCTGGCTTCAGCTCTTCGCCCGCCAGCGCCTGCGAGATCACCGGTGAGTCGGTTGGCTCAACGGCCACGGTAATCAGGTCACTTTTGCCCTTGGTGTTTTTGATAAAGCGGGTCACGCCTGTCAGCGTGCCGCCGGTGCCCACGCCAGAGATAAAGACATCTACCTGGCCGTCGGTATCTTCCCAAATTTCAGGGCCGGTGGTTTTTTCGTGGATCTCCGGGTTCGCCGGGTTGCTGAACTGCTGAAGCAGCAGGAATTTCGCCGGATCGCTGGCGACAATCTCTTCCGCTTTCTGAATCGCGCCTTTCATCCCTTTCGCGCCTTCGGTCAGCACCAGGTTTGCGCCAAGCGCTTTCAGCAGCTTGCGACGCTCAATGCTCATGGTTTCTGGCATGGTCAGCGTCAGCTTGTAACCGCGCGCTGCGGCAACATAGGCCAGCGCGATACCGGTGTTGCCGCTGGTCGGTTCGACCAGTTCGACGCCCGGTTTCAGCACACCACGTTTTTCGGCATCCCAAATCATATTGGCACCGATACGGCATTTTATGCTGAAGCTCGGGTTGCGCGACTCGACCTTCGCCAGAATGCGTCCGTTACCGATGCGGTTCAGTCGAACCAGCGGCGTATGACCAATGGTCAGCGAGTTGTCTTCATAAATCTTACTCATAGCCCGTCCTTAACTGTATGAAATTTGGGAACCGACCCAGCATACGCACTTACTGATGATGCGGAAGTAAGGATTTCGCATATCTATATGCTGCGACGAAATAATGCTTATCAGTATGGAATAAGAAAAGGAATAGTTCCTTAGCGCCAGCTGGCAAGCTTATTGCGATAACAGTCG
Organism: Kosakonia sp. Marseille-Q7440; assembly: GCF_965119485.1. Classification (NCBI taxonomy): domain Bacteria; kingdom Pseudomonadati; phylum Pseudomonadota; class Gammaproteobacteria; order Enterobacterales; family Enterobacteriaceae; genus Kosakonia; species Kosakonia sp. Marseille-Q7440. Next base: position 1,479,904 of record NZ_CBCPLT010000002.1, read on the forward strand.
ACCCACATCGCCGTTGCGCCGCAGACCGCAACCGGCATCACCACCAGATTGAGCACCGGTATCAGCGTGAAAAGGCTGGTCAGCGCGCCGAACTGCATATTGGTCACTTTCCGTTCGCGTAACGCCGAGCGCATGGTTTTAAACGGCACTTTGTGGTTGTCGAACGGGTAGTCACAATACTGGATCGCCAGCATCCAGGCGCTAAACAGGAACCAGAGCACCGGTGCGACGGTCTGTCCGATACCGGGGATAAAATAGAGGATAAGCAGAATGGCGGCGCGCGGCAGATACCAGGCAAGCTTCTGCCACTCGCGCTTCATAATGCGCGGAAAATCTTTCATCAGCCCGAACACGCCAACGTCCGGCGGCGTCGCACCCGTTAATCGCGCTTCCAGTTGCTCAGCCAGCAGGCCATTAAAGGGCGCGGCAATCCAGTTAGCGAGGGTTGAAAAGAAGTAGCCAAACACCAGCAGGATGGAGATAACGATAATCGGCCATAATAGATAGCTAAGCCACTGCAGCCAGGCCGGTACGTGGCTCATAAGCATTGGGATCCAGCTGTCGAGGCGGGTAAACAGCCACCAGAATGCGCCGCCCATCAGCAGGATATTGACCAGCAGGGGCAGGATCACGAAGCGGCGAATGCCCGGTAACGTGACCAGTTTCCAGCCTTGAGAAAAGTAGTAAAGACCGCTGCGCGCAGCGCCGGGCGAGGATGAAACCATGATTTGGCTGGACTCCTTTTAAACTCATGCGAAAAAACCGAAGCTTATAATATTCACCGGACGGGGGAAACCTGTTCGGAAATGTTCGAAAAAACAGCAAAAAGTACGATTTAATTCATCTTTATGCGGTGAATGCTTCCCATCCACTTGCACTTGGCCTAATGCGCAAATACTCTTAGTGAGTAAATGTTTGCCGTGGTGGCAAGGTGTTAGAACAACAGAGAATATAATGATGCAGGATTTGCGTCTGATATTAATCATTGTTGGCGCGATCGCCATAATTGCTTTACTGGTTCACGGTTTCTGGACCAGTCGCAAAGAACGCTCTTCTATGTTCCGCGATCGCCCACTAAAACGTATGAAATCGCGACGTGACGACGACGAGTTTGACGACGAGGACGTCGAAGAGGACGAAGGCGTTGGTGAAGTTCGGGTGCATAAAACCCACAGCGCACCGAAGGCCAGCGTAGAGCAGGAAAATCCGCGTCATGCCGCGCAGCACCAATACCAGCCGCCTTACGCGTCGGCCCAGCCACGCCCGTCGGCTCCGCCGGTTCAGCAGAGCGAGCCTGCGCACCACGCGCCGCAACCCTATTCGCAGCCGCAACAGCCGGAGCGCCCCGTTGTCGAGCCGCGCGTAGTGGAGCCGCAGCCAGTCGCCCAGCCGACCGCGCCTGCCCAGCCGCAGATGACCCCGCAGCACTTTCCGCAACAGCCGTCGCATCATCAGCCGTCGGCACATCAAGGTGCCCAACAGCCGCAGATGCAGCCTCAGGTTCACGAGCCAGCACCGCAGCCAGAGCCGGAGCCGGTTGTGGAAGCGCCGGTAGAAAAACCGCAGCGCAAAGAGACGGTAATTATTATGAACGTTGCGGCCCATCACGGCGCGGCGCTCAATGGCGAAGTGCTGCTTAACAGCATCCTGCAGGCCGGCTTCAAATTTGGCGATATGAATATTTTCCATCGTCATCTCAGCCCGGACGGCAGCGGCCCGGCGCTCTTCAGCCTGGCTAACATGGTCAACCCTGGCACATTTGATGTGGAAACCATGGGCGAGATGGCAACCCCTGGCGTCACGATCTTTATGCAGGTGCCGTCCTATGGCGACGAGTTGCAGAACTTTAAGCTGATGCTGCAATCTGCTCAACACATTGCCGATGAAGTGGGCGGTGTGGTGCTCGATGACCAGCGTCGGATGATGACGCCGCAGAAGCTGCGTGAATACCAGGCGCGTATTCGCGAAGTGAAAGACGCTAACGCGTAACGGCGCGTCACGACACATTCCCTTCCAGAACCCCCGCCCGTCGGGGGTTTTTTACATTGATGGTGCGATATGGAATCAATTGAACAACAACTGACAGAACTGCGAACTACCCTTCGCCATCATGAACATCTCTATCACGTTATGGACGCGCCGGAGATCCCGGATGCCGAGTACGATCGCCTGATGCGCGAGCTGCGCGAGCTGGAAGCGCAGCATCCTGAGCTGATTACGCCGGATTCACCGACCCAGCGCGTCGGTGCCGCGCCGCTCACCGCCTTTACGCAGATACGTCATGAAGTGCCGATGCTATCGCTCGATAACGTCTTCGATGAAGAGAGCTTTCTGGCATTCAATAAACGCGTACAGGATCGCTTAAAGAGCAGCGATGCGCTGATCTACTGCTGTGAGCTGAAGCTCGACGGACTCGCGGTCAGCCTGCTGTATGAAAACGGCGTGCTGATGCGCGCCGCCACGCGCGGCGATGGCACTACCGGGGAAGATATCACCTCTAACGTGCGCACCATCCGCGCCATTCCGCTGAAGCTGCGCGGGGAGAACATTCCGGCGCGGCTGGAAGTGCGCGGTGAAGTTTTCCTGCCGCAATCCGGCTTTGAAAAGATCAATGAAGAGGCGCGCCGCACCGGCGGGAAAGTGTTTGCTAACCCGCGTAACGCCGCCGCCGGTTCGCTACGCCAGCTCGACCCGCGTATCACCGCGAAGCGTCCGCTCACCTTCTTCTGCTACGGCATTGGCATCCTCGAAGGCGGCGAACTGCCCAACAGCCATCTGGCGCGTTTGCAGCAGTTTAAAGCGTGGGGCTTGCCGGTGAGCGATCGCATCCGCCTGTGCGGCACGCCGGAAGAGGTGCTGGCGTTCTACCATAAAGTTGAGGAAGACCGCCCGACGCTCGGCTTTGATATCGATGGCGTGGTAATCAAAGTCGACTCCCTCGATCTGCAAGCGCAGCTCGGCTTTGTGGCGCGTGCGCCGCGCTGGGCGGTGGCGTTTAAATTCCCGGCGCAGGAGCAACTGACGTTTGTGCGCGATGTCGAATTCCAGGTAGGGCGCACCGGGGCGATAACCCCTGTCGCACGCCTTGAGCCGGTACACGTTGCCGGGGTGCTGGTCAGCAACGCCACCCTGCATAATGCCGATGAGATTGACCGACTTGGGCTGCGTATCGGTGACAAAGTGGTGATTCGCCGCGCCGGGGATGTGATCCCGCAGGTGGTGAATGTGGTGCTCTCCGAACGCCCGGAAGAGACGCGGGAAGTGACCTTCCCGGCGCACTGCCCGGTGTGCGGCTCCGATGTCGAGCGTGTGGAAGGTGAAGCGGTTGCCCGCTGTACCGGTGGCCTGATCTGCGGTGCGCAGCGCAAAGAGTCGCTTAAGCATTTCGTCTCGCGCCGCGCGATGGATGTGGATGGCATGGGCGATAAGATTATCGACCAGCTGGTTGAGAAGGAGTATGTCCATACCCCCGCGGATCTCTTCCGCCTGACTGCCGGGAAACTGACCGGTCTCGATCGGATGGGGCCGAAGTCGGCTCAAAACGTGGTCAACGCGCTGGAAAAAGCGAAAGAGACCACCTTTGCCCGTTTCCTCTATGCGCTCGGTATTCGCGAAGTGGGCGAAGCGACGGCGGCAGGGCTGGCGGCCTACTTCGGCACGCTGGAGGCATTGATAGCAGCCTCCGTTGACGAGCTGCAAAAAGTGCCGGACGTCGGCGTGGTGGTGGCAAAACACGTGCATAACTTCTTCAGTGAAGAGAGCAACCGCGACGTGATTCGCCAGCTGACGGAAGAAGTGGGCATTCACTGGCCCGCGCCGCTGGTGGTTAACGCCGAGGAGATCGACAGCCCGTTTGCCGGTAAAACCGTGGTACTCACCGGTAGCCTGAGCCAGCTTTCGCGCGATGAGGCCAAAGAGCGCTTAACGGCGCTGGGGGCGAAAGTAGCCGGCAGCGTATCGAAGAAGACCGATCTGGTGATTGCCGGTGAAGCCGCGGGCTCGAAGCTGGCGAAAGCGCAGGAGCTGGGCATTGCGGTCATTGATGAAGATGAAATGATTCGTCTGCTGGGAGCCTGAATGGAGAAGGAGCAGCTGATTGAGATCGCCAACATGGTGATGCCGTTTGGCAAATACCAGGGGCGTCGGCTGATTGATCTGCCGGAGGAGTACCTGCTCTGGTTCGCCCGTAAGGATCAGTTTCCCGCCGGGCGGCTTGGCGAGTTAATGCAAATCACCTTAGTGATTAAAACCGAGGGGCTGAGCCATCTGGTTCAGCCCCTCAAGCGGCCTTAAGCTTTCGCCGCTTCCTGCGCGGCGTGCTGCTCCGCCTTACGTTTGTAACGGCGGGCCAGCACGGCGCACACCATCAGCTGGATCTGGTGGAAAATCATCAGCGGTAGCACCATCATGCCGATCACCGACGTCGGGAAGAGAATATTGGCCATCGGTATGCCGTTGGCGAGGCTCTTTTTCGATCCGCAGAAGACAATCGTAATCTCATCCGCTTTATTGAAGCCGCATTTGCGCGCCACCAGAATATTTATCGCAATCACAATCGCCAGCAGAACAATGCTCGCCGCCACGATAAACATCAGCGAGCCGAGGCCCACTTTGTGCCAGATGCCATTCACCACCGCCTCACTGAAGGCAGAGTAAACCACCAGCAGAATCGAGGTCTGGTCGGTTTTGGAGATCCACTTTTTATGTTTGGTGACGAATCCAGCGGTCCACGGGCGTGACAGGTGACCGAGCACAAATGGCAGCAGCAATTGCAGCATGATTTTGCCGACCTGCTCAAGGCTACCCTGCGCGCCATGGAGGTTCATCAGCAGGCCGACTAACAGCGGTGACAGGAAGATCCCCAGCAGGCTCGATGCCGATGCCGAGCAGACCGCCGCCGCGACGTTACCGCCTGCCAGAGAGGTAAAGGCGATGGCCGACTGCACCGTGGCGGGCAGAATGCAGAGGTAGAGGAAACCGGTGTAAAGCTCCTGGCTGATATTGACCGGCGACCACCAGACAAACAGCACGCCGAGCGCCGGGAAGAGCACGAAGGTGCTGCACATCACCCACAGGTGTAAACGCCAGTGGCTGCCGCCAGCGATAATCGCTTCACGGGAAAGCTTTGCGCCGTGCATAAAAAAGAGCAGCGCAATCGCGGCGGTGGTCAGCCCTTCGAAAAAGGGGACAAAACCACCGCGCGCCGGGAAGAAAGAGGCCAGCAGAACGACGCACACCAGCGTCAGGGTAAAGGGATCAAGGATACGAAAAAGTTTCATGTGCACTCCTGAAAGTCGATGGCGCTATTGTGCTTTGTCTGCTTTGAGAAATAAAATTGATTTATTGCATCCATTCATGAATTTATCAGATGAATTATTCACTCCGTCAATTACGTGTCTTTGTCACCGTCGCCCAGGCGAAGAGTTTTAGCCGTGCCGGGGAGATGATCGGTCTCAGCCAGTCGGCGGTCAGCCACAGCGTAAAAGAGCTGGAGCGGCAGACCGGCGTCAAGCTGCTGGATCGCACAACCCGCGAAGTGGTGCTGACCGAAGCGGGTCAACAGCTGGCCGGGCGGCTGGAGCGGCTATTAGATGAGCTTAGCAGCACGCTGCGCGAAGCGGGGAGGGTAGGGCAGCAGTTAACCGGAACGGTGCGCGTCGCCGCCAGCCAGACTATCTCCGCGCATCTCATTCCGCACTGTATCGCCAGCAGTAATCAACGCTATCCGGAGATCGATTTTGTGCTGCATGACCGCCCGCAGCAGTGGGTGTTGGAGAGCATTCGGCAGGGCGAAGTCGATTTTGGCATTGTGATCGATCCCGGCCCGGCCAGCGATCTGGAGATCGAGGAGATCCTCGCCGAGCCCTTCTTCCTGCTGTGTCGCAACGATCACTCCTGGGCGCCGCTTGACGCCGTGCCGTGGTCGGCGCTGGATGGTGCCCGGCTGGTGGTGCAGGATTACGCCTCCGGCAGCCGTCCGCTGATTGATGCGGCGTTACACCACTTTGCGGTGCGGGCGAAAATCGTGCAGGAGATTGGTCATCCGGCGACGCTTTTTCCAATGGTGGAGGCGGGGATTGGTATCAGCATTCTGCCCGCGCTGGCATTGCCACTTCCGCAGGGTAGCCAGCTGATGGTGAAATGGCTGGTGCCGGATATGCAGCGCAAAATTATGCTGGTGCGACGTAAAAACCGATCGCTTTCCGGCGCGGCGCAGGCGTTATGGGATGTGGTGCGGGAACAAGCCCGGTGTTTAAACCGGGCCCGGGAGAACGATCCGCTCTTTACTCAGATGTAGATATCAACCTGATGATCGACTGAAGGGTTATTCACGCCTTCAATTTTGCCCTGCGTCGGGGTGTTCGGGTGGTTTTGCGTCTGCTTTTGCTCCGCCTCTTCAGCTTGCTTGCGCATTAACTGTTGAAGCTGTGCCTGCAGCAGCTGGATCTGTTGCTGAATCTGCTCTTGCTGTTTCTTTTTCTGTTCAGTTGTCCCTTCGCCGTTAGGGATATCTTTCAACTGCTGGGTAAGCTTGGCGATCTGCTGCGTCACACGGCTGATTTGTGATGCGGTGTCGCTACCGGCGGAAGATGAACCGCTGGTGCTGCCACCCTGAACAGAGGGGGTTGCTGCCGAAATAGTCGTCATTGAAAACTCCTTTTTTGCCATAAAAGAGAGTTATCGGCCTGGTCGTGCCGGACTTGAATAAGAAGCGTGTGAGGATATTTCAGGCGAAAGCTTTTGCCCGACGCATTGCCTGCTGGCGCTGCGCTTAGCAGGCCTACAAAACCAGGTACGGAGAGCTGTTGTAGGCCGGATAAGGCATAGCCGCCATCCGGCAAACTGCCTGCTGGCGCTGCGCTTAGCAGGCCTACAAAACCCGGTACGGAAAGATGTTGTAGGCCGGATAAGGCGCAGCCGCCATCCGGCAAGAAGAGCGCACAGATTTTTCAAATCGCAGATAGCAAAAAAGCGCCTTTAGGGCGCTTTTTTACATTGGTGGGTCGTGCAGGATTCGAACCTGCGACCAATTGATTAAAAGTCAACTGCTCTACCAACTGAGCTAACGACCCGAAGTGGTGGGTGATGACGGGATCGAACCGCCGACCCCCTCCTTGTAAGGGAGGTGCTCTCCCAGCTGAGCTAATCACCCACTTCGGTACTTCTACTGATAAGAATTCGCTGGCGAGAAAGTGGTGGGTGATGACGGGATCGAACCGCCGACCCCCTCCTTGTAAGGGAGGTGCTCTCCCAGCTGAGCTAATCACCCACTTCTCATTCTTATCTACACTGCGGGAACCACAAAATTTGTGGTGGGTGATGACGGGATCGAACCGCCGACCCCCTCCTTGTAAGGGAGGTGCTCTCCCAGCTGAGCTAATCACCCCCGCTGTGTGGAGTCGCATTATAGGGAGAGTTGAAAATGAGTCAACGCATTTTCAAAAGAAATTGTTCGTTCGTCGTAAAATTAGACAACCCGCTGACAAATCGATCGCGAGCGCATGATTTATAAACAAAATAGCCCGTTTGCTGCGCCATTTCGGTAACAACATTGAGGAATCAGCCCACAGTGATAGAATATCGCCCACTTTTCTATTAGGTATTGCCGACGGTCGGCATCGCTATCAACGTAAGGCCAATTCATGAAAATCAAAACTCGCTTCGCGCCAAGCCCCACCGGCTATTTGCACGTTGGCGGCGCGCGCACTGCTCTCTACTCCTGGCTGTTTGCCCGCAATCAAGGCGGTGAGTTTGTGCTGCGCATCGAAGACACCGATCTCGAGCGTTCCACTCCGGAAGCAATCGAAGCCATTATGGATGGCATGAACTGGCTGAGCCTCGAATGGGATGAGGGCCCGTACTTCCAGACCAAACGCTTTGACCGCTATAACGCGGTGATTGATGAAATGCTGGAAGCGGGCACCGCCTATAAATGCTACTGCTCCAAAGAGCGCCTTGAGCAGCTGCGCGAAACCCAGATGGCAAACAATGAGAAACCGCGTTACGACGGCCGTTGCCGCCATGACCATACTCACCATGCTGCTGATGAGCCGTGCGTGGTGCGTTTTGCCAACCCGCAGGATGGATCGGTAATTTTTGACGATCAGATCCGCGGTCCAATCGAGTTCAGCAACATGGAGCTGGACGATCTGATCATTCGCCGTACCGATGGTTCCCCGACCTACAACTTCTGCGTAGTCGTGGATGACTGGGATATGGAGATCACCCACGTGATCCGCGGTGAAGATCACATTAACAACACCCCGCGCCAGATCAACATCCTGAAAGCGCTGAACGCGCCGGTGCCGGTTTACGCGCACGTTTCAATGATCAACGGCGACGACGGTAAAAAACTCTCCAAGCGCCATGGCGCAGTGAGCGTGATGCAGTATCGCGATGATGGTTACCTGCCGGAAGCGCTGCTTAATTACCTGGTGCGTCTGGGCTGGTCCAGCGGCGATCAGGAGATCTTCAGCCGCGAAGAGATGATCAAACTCTTCTCGCTGGGCGCGGTAAGCAAATCCGCCAGTGCGTTTAACACCGATAAACTGCTGTGGCTGAACCATCACTACATCAATACCCTTGCACCGGAGTATGTTGCTACCCATCTGCAGTGGCATATTGAGCAGGAAAATATTGATACCCGTACCGGTCCGCAGCTGGCGGAGCTGGTGACGCTGCTCGGCGAGCGTTGCAAAACGCTGAAAGAGATGGCGGCAAGCTGCCGTTACTTCTATGAAGAGTTTGCTGAATTCGACGCTGATGCGGCGAAAAAGCACCTGCGTCCGGTTGCGCGTCAGCCGCTGGAAGTGGTGCGCGACAAACTCGCCGCCATTACCGACTGGAGCGCTGAAAACGTGCATCACGCCATTCAGGCCACCGCCGATGAGCTGGAAGTGGGCATGGGTAAAGTCGGTATGCCGCTGCGCGTCGCGGTGACCGGTGCCGGTCAGTCGCCGGGTCTGGACGTTACCGTTCACGCGATTGGTAAAACCCGTAGCATTGAGCGCATCAATAAAGCGCTGGGTTTTATCGCTGAGCGTGAAAGCCAGCAGTAAGCCAAAAAAAAGCCGCCTGAAAAGGCGGCTTTTTTAATTGTTCGAACACACGTCGGTGCGTAGCTTAACGCGCAACCACAAAGCGTTTATCGTCATCCATAAACGTTTTATCGCCTGCCGGAGCCATAATTGAACCAAAGTTCATATGACCGCGCAGTTTCCAGCTCGCCGGAATATTCCAGGTGCGCTGCACGTCTTCATCCACCAGCGGGTTGTAATGCTGCAGGTTAGCGCCAATACCTTTCTCTGCCAGCGCCACCCAGACAGCATACTGGGCGATACCGGTACTGTGTTCAGACCACACCGGGAAGTTATCGGCATACGCGGCGAACTGCTCCTGTAAGCGGGTCACTACTTCCTGATCTTCAAAGAACAGCACCGAACCTGCCGCCGCAGCGAAACCATCAATTTTTTGTGAAGTGCCGTGGAAATTCTCTTCTGGCACAATTTTCTTCAGCTGCGCGCGCGTCAGTTCCCAGAACTGCTCATGCTCTTTACCCAGCAGGATCAGCGCACGTGAACTTTGCGAGTTAAACGCCGACGGTGCCTGGCGAATCGCTTCTTTAATAAGGTCAACAACCTCATCTTCCGCCAACGGCAGGTTTTTGCCGAGGGCATAGATCGTTCTACGTTGTTTAGCTAAAGCGAGAAAATTGTCTGACATGATTCCTCCTGAAGTTATCTGCACTTCCGCGGTGCTGTCATCAGCAAACGGCGGAAAAAGCGCCCGAAGCAAATTTATAACCGGTTGATCATTCATTGCATCAATATGCTGCCTCGAAAAAGCATAGGCCTGGGATGCAATAAATAAAAGTCCAACAATTTGCCGTTAACATTCAAAAAATTAGAATGAGCCAGCCACTCGCGCAGCGTTAAACCGCCAGCCAGCGCCGCCAGATAAAGCGTAAAACGTAGAATTCAATGGTGCCGAGCAGCAAAAACCAGAGGCAGTAGAGCAGGGTGTAAAACTGGTTTAAATCCAGCAGATGGAAGGTTTGCATCAGCGTTTGCGCCAGCTGCATGCCCAGTTGCGGCGCAGGTAACAGCAGCACAGAGACAAAAGAGAGCAGCAGGATGCCCGCAAGCGTGACCATCGTTTCGAGGGGATGTTTCATAAGCGTTAATCATTGATGAAAAAACGCATTGTCGGGGAAAGCTGGCCTGAGCGCAACGTTCCCCGACCTTCACTCAGGCGACGACGAAGCGGCCGACCAGCTCTGACATGGTTTCAGATTGCTGATCCAGCAGCTGGCTGGCGCTGGCCGCACTCGCCACCAGACCGGCGTTTTGCTGCGTGACTTGCTCCAGCTGGTTTAGCGCTTCATGCACCTGCGAAACGCCGAGCGACTGCTCATTGGCCGCGTGGGCGATATCGCTGACAAACGCCAGCATCTGGCCGGTATTCTCGCGAGCCGCATGCAGCGCGCGATCCGATGCCTGCGCCAGCGCCACGCCTTGCTGGATCTGATCCATATTTTTACTCACCAGTTCGCGGATCTGCTGTGCCTCATTGGCGCAGCGCTGCGACAGGTTACGCACCTCGGATGCCACCACCGCAAAGCCTTTGCCCAGCTCACCGGCGCGCGCCGCTTCCACCGCGGCATTCAGCGCCAGCAGGTTGGTCTGAAACGAGATCTCATCAATCGAGCTGACAATGTTGGAGATCTGTTCGCTGGAGTAACGGATAGCCGACATGCTGTTGCTGGTTTCACCCGCCACGCGGCTCGCCTCCTGCACCTGTTTTTCCATCTCCTGGGTCAGCCGTTTTGCTTCATTGGCATTGTCCGCCGTCATGTTTACCGCAGTGGCGATCTGCTCCATGCTGGCGGCAGTCTCGACCAGCGAGGCCGCCTGTTGATCGGTGCGGGAAGCCAGATCCTGGTTGCCGCTGGCGATCTCGGAGCTGGCGCCGCGCAGCACCCCTGCGCCATGTTTGATCTCGCTGACGATATGCTGAATATTCTCGATCGCCTGGTTGTAGGCGCGGTTAAGCAGAGAGAGCTCGTCGCTGCCCGGCACATCCAGACGCTGAGTGAGATCGCCATCCATCCCTTCAATGGTCGCCAGTGAGTGCTGCAACTGGCGGTGAATGCTGCTGGCGACCAGCACGGCAAAGAAGAGGGCGATGACCAGTGCAATCACGCTTATCACCGCGAACAGCGTCACTTCGCGCCAGGCTTCATCGGCCAGTTTCTGCGCGGTCATAAGCAGGTGATTAGACGCGGCATTTTCAACGGCTTTTAGCGTGTTTATGCGCGCAGTCTGGGCGTTAAACCAGTCGGCGGGTACAACGCCAAAACCGCCGGTAGCGGCATGATCGATAGCGGTCTGGCGTAAAGAGAGGGCTTTAAGCGCCTCTGGAGAGTTGAGCTGCGCGTTCATTTTCGCGTTCACCTCTGCGGAGCTAAACGCGTGGGTTGCCGCCAGCCATGAGGCCTGTTTACCCACCACTTCATTAAGCTGGCGGAATTGCGCCTCGGTAAAGCGGTCAGCGGAGAAGACGTTCGACAGCAGCGCACGCTCAATACCGCTCTGCTCTTTGGCATTCAGCACGCTGTAGTAGGCCGCCAGCTGGTTAACAATCTCGCCGTTATCCGTTAACTGGCTAATACCGCCGACCACATTCAGCAGGTCATTAATAATGGTGCTGTACCACACCAGCGAATCGGAGCCGTTGACGCTTAATGCGCGTACCTGGTCGCGAAAGCCATTAATACCCTGCTGATGCTGGCGGAATTGCGCCAGCGCCTGGCGAATATCGCTATTCGCTTCCTGCTCCGGGAATTGGTCGAGTAATTCGGTTAATTGCGTCAGCGCTTTGGTCGAGACGGGATATTGCGTGGATAACTCATTATTGAATTGCTGGCCTTTACTGCCGATATAACCTGCGCTTAAACCGCGCTCTTTTTGCAATTCATGAATGACGCTCCCGGCCTCTTTCGCCAGCGTGGTCAAGGAAATGATGGTGTGCATTTGCTGGCCGGTCTCAACGCGCGACATGATGCCGCTGGCGGCAAGCCAGATAAGCGCAAACAACAGAGGCAGCAGCGCTAATAACAGTTTTGACTTCATTGAGATACGGTAAATCCATTTCATAAATAGGCCTCTTGTTCGCGTGTATATATTGGTTATCGGAGTGATTACGCGTGGCCTTTATTTTAATGCAGGGGTTGTTGATATTTATCAATTCTCAGGAAATACCGCTACTCCATAAGTATTACTTATTTAAGAAATCTCTCTGTTAATCAACGAGAACAGAGTTTGCCGCAGGAGAAATATCCCTACGGCAAAAAATAACCCTAATTAATTGAGGGATTATCCGGCAGCCCATATTTCGGCGTGCTTTTTCATCAGGCCAATTAACGATCCGCCATCGGCAATAAATTCCCGCATCAGCTGTGCTTCGCTCTTGCCGCGTTTAACGCAGATTGCCAGCTCATCCAGCGCGCTGCTGGCATTAAGCTTATCGGCCCACGGTGCGATCTTCTCCAGCATACGCGAAACATCATCAGCAATGGTGCGTTGTTCGCCAGTATGCACATCGGTTATCACCCCCTTCAGGCCAAAGCGGCAGGCCTGAAAACGGTTGAATTTATACAGCAGGTAGTCCCGCTCCTGGAATTTAAACGGACGCTCAGCCAGCAGCCAGTGCGACAGCGCCTGAATAAAGCCCGCCAGGCTGACGGCGTGGGAAATGGTCAGCGGCGTATCCATCACCCGCACTTCAACGGTACCGAAACTGGGGCTCGGGCGAATATCCCAGTGCAGATCCTTAATGCTCTCAATCATCGAGGTGTAGCTTAAGCGGCGAAACAGCCCTTCAAACTCCTGCCAGTTCGCTACCCACGGCATGGGGCCGTTATCCGGGAATGAGGAGAAGATATTGAGGCGCGAGGAGGCAAACTGCGTATCGGTGCCCTGAATATAGGGCGAGCTGGCGCTCAGGGCGATAAAGTGCGGAACAAAGCGTGACAGCCCGTGCAGCAGATAGATGGCATCGTCGCCATTGGTGCAGCCGACATGGACATGCTGACCAAACACCGTTGCCTGCTGCATCAGATAGCCGAACATCTCCAGCGTGCGGGCGTAACGCTCATCCGCGCAGATCTGTTGCCGCTGCCACTTCTGAAACGGATGGGTGCCACCACCGCAAATCTGCACGTGGTGCTCGCCTGCGGCCTGCAAAATGGCGTGGTGCATCGCTGAAAATTGATGCGCGACCTGGCGGATATCGCGACAAACGCCGGTGGCGATCTCCAGCATGCTCTCGGTGATGTCGTGCTTAACCTCACCGGCGCTGATGCGGTTCTGAAGGGTGTCGATGAGCCGGGATGAGTCCTGGCTTAAGTCATAGCCCGGTGGGTTAACCACCTGCAGCTCCAGCTCAACGCCAAGGGTAAAGGGCTCAGAGACATGAAAATCGGGCAAAGGCATAACCATTCCTTACGCAAATGTTTGTTTGAGTATGGAAGGGAATCGCTAATTATGCCCGGCGCAGCGGGAGGGAAGAGGGGCGAAAAAGAAGCAAAAAAAAGCCCGCACAAACGGCGGGCAAAAAATACTGGAAGCAATGTGAGCAATGTCGTACCGAATACCTGAGTTAGACACTCAACTATTCGGTAATGCGAAAGATAATCTTTATCATCTTCGTGGTCAACCCTCTATTTTGTATGAGATTGCACTCTTCCTTAACAAAGCGATCGATGCAGGTTAATAGAGTCAATTATGCTTGCCTCATTAAAGTTAATGAGTATAGTTCTCATTCTCTTTGGTGTTTGTTGGCGTTGCCGCGGCGCAGTACGCCATCGCCACCTGAATATCACCCGCCCGGGCACACACTCGATCAACGCGAAAAGGCAGGCGGGGAGAGGCAATGGCGACCAACTTTCTGGCTGAAGCCCTTAACCATCCGGCCTGACAGCGGGCCTTTTTCTCCACTTCGATATGAGTCGATGATGAATAACAGCAAACATACCTGGTCACCTTTGCGCAAGAGCTTGCTTGCGCTCGCGATTGGCGCGGCGACGCACGCCGTACAGGCGGCAACTCCTGCCAGCGAAACGAAAGAGGAGACGCTGATTGTCCAGTCCACCAGCGGCAGCGATTTTAAACCCGGCGGCGACGCGCTGGTGCCAGCCTATCTTGATGGCCAGGTCGCCTACGGTGGGCGGCTTGGCATGCTGGGCGAACAGAAGGCGATGGATGTGCCGTTTAACGTGATCGGCTATACCTCGAAGCTGGTGCAGGATCAGCAGGCGAAAACCATCGCCGATGTGGTGCGTAATGATGCCGGTGTGCAGGTCAGCCAGGGCTACGGCAATATGGCGGAAACCTACCGCATTCGCGGTTTTAAACTTGATGGCGACGATATGCTGATGGGCGGCCTGGCGGGCATTGTGCCGCGCCAGGTGGTCGATACGCAGATGCTCGACCGCATCGAGATCTTTAAAGGGGCGAATGCGTTAATGAACGGCGCGGCCACCTCCGGCGTCGGCGGGATGATCAACCTTGAGCCGAAACACGCTGAAGATACGCCACTGACGCGCCTCGGCGTCGATTACTCTTCGCGCTCGCAGCTCGGTGGCTCGCTGGATGTCGGGCGGCGTTATGGCGATAACAACCAGTTCGGCGTGCGCGTTAACCTGCTGCACCGCGAGGGCGAAACCCCGGTTGAAGATGATAAGCGCCGCACCACCGCTGCCTCCGTTGGGCTGGATTATCGTGGCGAGCGCCTGCGCAGCTCCCTCGATGTTGGCTACCAGAAGAAGACCTTCCACGGCGGTTCGATGGGGGTCAATATCAGCAACATCGATTTCGTGCCCGCCGTGCCGGGTAACAGCAAGAACACCAGCCAGAAGTGGGCGTGGAGCGATATCGAAAACGAGTTTGGCCTCGCCCGCGCCGAATATGATGTTACCGATATCTGGACGGCCTACGCCGCGTTTGGCGGCCAGCACTCCCACGAGCAGGGCGTCTATGGCGGGCCGAAAGTGATCAACGCCGCGGGCGATGCGACAATTGGCCGCCTCGATACGAATCGCATCAGCGATAGCTGGAGCGGCATGGCGGGTCTGCGCGGTAACTTCGATACCGGCCCGGTTTCGCACAAAGTCAACATCGGTTACTCCGCCAGCATCAAGCAGGACAAGGTCGCCTGGCGCATGTCGTCGAAGAATCCGCGGGTCAATATCTACAACAACAGCGCGGTGCCGATGCCCGATTACAGCCTGACCGGCGGCAACTACAGCGATCCATTAACTACCGGGCGCAACCGTACCCAGGGCTGGCTGCTGAGCGATACGCTGGGCGTGCTCGACGATACGCTGCTGTTCACCGCGGGCGCGCGTTATCAGAAAGTGTGGGTGCACAGTTACAACAATGCCACCGGTAACGAGAACCGCAACGCGCGCTTTATTGAAGATCGCTGGATGCCGACCTATGGCGTGGTCTACAAACCGTGGGAAGTCGTTTCGCTCTATGCCAACCACACCGAAGCGCTGCAACCGGGCAGCACTGCGCCGGAAGGGGCGGCGAACCAGTATCAAACCACCGGTATCGCCCACTCGAAACAGAATGAAGTGGGGGTGAAAACGGACTTTGGCCGCATCGGCGGTTCGCTGTCACTGTTTGAAATTAAGAAACCGTCGGCGATTCAGAACAGCAGCACCAATATTTATGAACTGAGCGGCGAGCAGCGCAACCGCGGCGTTGAGCTGAGCGTATTTGGCGAGCCGACGCTCGGCCTGCGCCTGAACGGCAGCGCAACCTGGATCGACGCGGAGATGACCAAAACCCAGGATGGTATCAATCAGGGTAACAAGCCGGTTGGCGTAGCGGGCTTCTATTCGGTGCTGGGCGCGGAGTATGACATCGCCGCGATTGAGGGGCTGACGGCAACGGCGCGAGTCAACCACACCGGATCGCAATACGCTAATGCAGCGAACAGTAAGAAGCTGGACAGTTACACCACTCTCGATCTGGGTGCGCGTTACCGCATGCGGTTGAATGCCGATCGCAACGAGATGGTGTGGCGCGTCGGGCTGGATAACGTCACCAACAAGAACTACTGGGCAAGCGTGGAAGATAACGGCACCTATATCTACCGGGGCGTCGGTCGTGAGCTGAAAGTGTCAATGAGCTACGATTTTTAAACACAAATGGCAGCAGGCCGGAGCGCGCTCAGCTTATCCGGCATGTTGCCTTTTATTTGCTCAATCACAACATTTAAACAGCAGATCGGTTACACTCGCGGCACAGAAAATCCACATAAAAGGAGAGTGAGATGCTGGAAAAACTACGAACCCGCGACGGGAAAAAATTTCTCTGCGCGGTGCTGGTTGTCTTCCTGGTTGCCGTAAGCGTGGTGTCAAAAGTGACCTTCGAAGGCGTTGAGGATCAGTACAATCTGCCGATGTCCTCCTGGACCACCTCAATGTTTATCATGCAGGGCGCATGGGTGGCGATTTACAGCCTGATGTTCACCATCATCGGCTCGCTGCCGTTTGGCTTCTATTTCCTTGGCCCGAAAGACGATCGCGGCTGACCCTCTCGCCCCGGTTTCTCCGCCGGGGCAGTTTCCGTTATCACATTATGTAAATAAAGTTATTCCCCCTCACGCAGTCGAAAACTCTGTTTTAAGTATCAGTGCCCGATAAGTTAACCACCGCTACATTAAGTGCCGCGCTAGCCTGCTGCCTTGCTGGCGGAAAGGGCGTGTTTCCCTCTCCCGTCTGCCCATTTTTAACAATTAAAGATCAAAAAATAATCGCCGATAGCATTGCTACAGGGAGAGCATGCTGCAAGGAACATTGATGACAGAAGGCTGACTCCAGGAGAGCCGTAATGGCCAGACAATTCGTGAATAAAAAAATGAGCACCCGCGCGCAGATGCTGCTGACGGGCGCCATCACCATCACCCTCGGTTTTGTGGTCACCATCGGGGTACTGAGCTGGCAGTCCAGCAATCAGCAAAAAGCGCTCGCCGAACAATATCTGCAAAAAATCGCCCGTAGTGAGGCACTCAATATTCAGCAACAACTTAACTATGCGCGCGATGTGGCACATAACCTCGGCCACAGCCTGGCCGCGCTGCCGCAGGCCGGGATCACCGATCGTAACGTGGCGAATAAGTTAATTGAGTACGCGGTACGCGATAACCCGGACTACCTCTCCGTTTCGGTGATTTTTGAAGAGAACGCTTTTGATGGCCGCGACGCGGAGTTTGCCGGTAAACCGGATCAGGCTCCCAAAGGACGCTACGCAGTGTTTGCCGATCGCGATCCCGCCGGTAAATACGCCATGCATCCGCTGCTGTCGATCTTTACGCCGGGGCAGGGCGACTACTACCTTGTGCCGCAACGTACGCAAAAAGATACGCTGATCGAACCCTACAGCTATGCCTATAACGGCGTGCCGACGCTGTTGACCTCCGTTGCCGCGCCGATTATCAACGACGGTAAACTCAACGCGGTGGTCACCTCCGACATTTCGCTGGCCTCATTGCAGCAGAAAGTGAACCAGATTAAACCGTGGGAAGGCGGCGGCTATGCGATGCTGCTCTCTACCTCCGGGAAAGTGATCTCCTATCCGGATAAAAAACTGACCAGCAAACCCTTTCCTGGCAATACCGAAGGCTTTACCACCAGTGTGGTGGAGCAGGACGATCCGATCCTTGGCGAAAAAGCGCTGGTGACCTGGCAGCCCATCACTATCGGTAACAGTACCGATAACTGGTATCTGGGCATCGTCGCCCCGGTCAGCCAGGTGATGGCCGCCGCTAACCGCCAGCTGCTTAATGCCGTGATCCTTGGCGTTATCAGCATCCTGCTGGTCAGCGCGCTGTTGGGAGTGCTCTTTAGCCGTAAAGTGCTGAAACCGATTGGCGGCGAGCCGCTGGAAGGAGCGAGCATTGCGCTGGCGGTCGCCGAAGGCAAACTCGATAACGTTATTGTGGTGAAAGAGGGCGACCGCAGCAGCCTCTTCTATGCGCTGCACACCATGCAGGACCAACTGCGCCAGATGGTGGGTCAGATCCAGGAGGCGAGCAGTTCTGTGCGCCAGGGCGCTGGCGAGATTGTCAGCGGTAACCTCAACCTTTCGTCCCGTACCGAGCAGCAGGCCGCTGCGCTTGAGCAGACCGCCGCCAGTATGGAGCAGTTCAGCGCCACGGTTAAACACAACGCCGATAATGCGCACCATGCTACCGCATTGACCGCCAATGCCACGCAGATTGCCAGCCGCGGCGAAGCGCTGGTGGGCCAGGTGGTACAAACGATGTCGCAGATTGACGATAGTGCGAAGAAGATTGGCGATATCACCGCCATCATCAACAGTATCGCGTTCCAGACCAATATCCTGGCGCTGAACGCCGCGGTGGAAGCGGCACGTGCCGGAGAGCAGGGGCGTGGCTTTGCCGTGGTTGCCTCGGAAGTGCGTAATCTGGCAAGCCGCAGCGCCGATGCGGTGAAAGAGATTGGCGCGCTGATTGAAGAGTCCGGCAAGCGGGTGGAAACCGGGGTGCAACTGGTGAACGACGCCGGTAAAACCATGCAGGAGATGACCCAGGCAGTGAACTCGGTGCAGTCCATCATTAATGAGATCGTCAGCGCCTCCGATGAGCAAGCCAAAGGCATCGGTCAGGTGACAATCGCGGTCAACGAAATGGATGGTGTAACGCAGCAAAACGCCTCGCTGGTGCAGGAGATGGCTGCCGCTGCAACGTCGCTGGAAGATCAGGCAGAGCAGCTGGCGCAGAGCGTGCAGCAGTTCCGTTTGCAGGCCTGAGTGGAGCGGGGAGTCTGTTCGTGCAGGCTCCCCGCTGCCGGTACCATTTCTTGCCAGCCCCTGGCGGAGATGTTAAAAGGTGCCCCTTTAAATGAAACCACAAAGGGGAAGGACGTGAAAAACGCGTCACAGGTCGTGGGGAACATGACCGGGACCGCGTCGGAGGCAGCGCCGACGCTACAACGGGGATTAAAGAACCGCCATATTCAGCTTATTGCCCTTGGCGGCGCGATTGGCACCGGGCTGTTTCTCGGCATCGGTCCGGCAATTCAAATGGCCGGGCCTGCGGTGTTACTCGGCTACGCCATCGCCGGCATTATCGCCTTTTTGATTATGCGCCAGCTCGGTGAAATGGTGGTTGAAGAGCCGGTTTCCGGATCGTTTTCCCACTTCGCCTTTAAATATTGGGGGCCGTTTGCGGGCTTCCTCTCCGGCTGGAACTACTGGGCGATGTTTGTGCTGGTCGGCATGGCGGAACTGACCGCCGCCGGGATCTATATGCAGTACTGGTTCCCCGATATCCCGACCTGGGTCTGGGCCGCCACCTTCTTCGTAATTATCAATGCCGTTAACCTCGTCAATGTGCGCCTGTATGGCGAAACCGAGTTCTGGTTTGCGCTGATCAAAGTATTGGCGATTATCGGCATGATTGGCTTTGGCATCTGGATGCTCTTCACCGGCCACGGTGGCGAGCGTGCCAGCATCAATAACCTCTGGCAGTACAACGGCTTTTTCGCCACCGGCTGGCATGGGCTGGTATTGTCGCTGGCGGTGATTATGTTCTCGTTCGGCGGCCTTGAGCTGATTGGTATCACCGCTGCGGAAGCGAGCGAGCCGCACACCACCATTCCAAAAGCGGTTAACCAGGTGGTCTACCGCATTCTGCTCTTCTACATCGGTTCACTGGTGGTGCTGCTGGCGCTCTATCCGTGGATTGACGTGCAGGCCAACAGCAGCCCGTTTGTGATGATCTTCCACGAACTCGACAGCAATCTGGTCGCTTCGGCACTCAACTTCGTTATTCTGGTGGCTTCACTGTCGGTCTATAACAGTGGCGTTTACTCCAATAGCCGGATGCTGTTTGGCCTGTCGGTGCAGGGCAATGCGCCCGCGTTTTTAACGCGCGTCAGCCGCCGCGGCGTACCCGTCAACTCGCTGATCCTCTCCGGCGCAATTACCTCGCTGGTGGTGCTGGTGAACTATCTCCTGCCGCAGAAAGCCTTTGCCATGCTGATGGCGTTAGTGGTTGCCACTCTGCTGCTGAACTGGATTATGATCTCGCTGGCGCACCTGAAGTTCCGCGCCGCGATGCGCCGCAAAGGGCGCGATCCGCAGTTCAAAGCGCTGCTTTTCCCGGCGGGCAACTACCTCTGCATCGGCTTTATGCTGTTTATTCTTGGCCTGATGTACTCCATCGACGATATGCGCCTGTCGGCCATTTTGCTGCCGGTGTGGATTGTGTTCCTGTTTGCCGCCTTTAAACTGCTGCGGCGGACACCGAAACGCGCATAAGCCTCAGTGCCACAAGAGAAAACGCCAGCCTCCGTGCTGGCGTTTTTTATGTGCCTCAGGCGCTGGTCGGGCAGCGGGGCGCTAACTGCCGGCGGGCAACGAGTGCCGCTGCGACAAGCGCCAGCATCATCACCACTTCTGTTGCCAGAAAACCGCTCAGCGCCGCGCTGTAGTCGCCATGCGACTGGCCGACAAGGTGGAGAAAGATGCCGCCGAGCAGCGCAGGCCCCAGACCGAGCGCCGCCTGCTGCAGGGTGCTGAGCAGCGCACTGCCTGCGCCCGCGTCCTGCGCGGTGATATCACGCATACCGATGCGGTAGAAGCTGTTGACGATCAGCGCCTGGCCGTAGCCAATCAGCAGGGTTGCCGGGGCGAGTGCCAGCACGCCAGCCACGCGGCCTGAGAAGTGCAGCGTAACCATCAGCGCCAGCAAGCCGGCAATCTGAATCGTAAGCCCGGTCAACAAAATGGTGCGCATGCTGTAGCGGCTAATCAGCTTCGGCGCATACCACGCGGAGATAAAATAGGCGACACCGAGGGCAATAAAACTGTTCCCGGACTGGTAGGGCGTCATGCCCATCCCGGCCTGCAAAGTGAGCGCCATGCAGAACATAAACCCGGCCCAGGCGCTGAAAAAGAGCAGCGCAATCAGCAAACCAAAGCGGATACTCGGCAGCTTAAGCAGGCGCGGCGGAACCAGCGGCGTGATGCCGCGCTTCTCCTGCTGCACCGCGCTGCTGCGCATCCACAGCGCCAGCGGGAAGAGTGCCAGCAGCGCCGCTTTGCTCTGCCACGGCCAGTGCATCTCCGGGCCTAATGCCAGCGGGAAAAGCAGGCAGCAGAGGATCAGCGCCAGCGCGGCCGTGCCCTGCCAGTCAATGCGCGTGCGCTGTTCGCTGCGGGTTTCCGGCACGTAGCGGCGGCTCAGCAGTAACACCAGCAGGCAAATGGGCACATTGATAAAGAAGGCGTTGCGCCAGCCGAGCCCGGCGATATCCGCCGAAACCAGCCAGCCGCCACCCATCTGCCCGATGATAAACGCCACGCCGCCAACGCCGCCGTAGAGGCTGATTGCACGGGCATGCGCAGTGCCTTTCAGCGTGACATGCAGGGTGGCGAGGATCTGCGGCACAATCAGCGCCGCGCCCATCCCCTGTAGCGTGCGCGCCGCCAGCAGGGCAGAAACCGAGTTCGCCAGCCCGCACAGCAGCGAGGCGATGCCGAACAGCGCAACGCCCCATAAAAAGATGCGGCGGCGTCCCAGGTTGTCCCCCAGTTTGCTGCCCATCGCCAGGCAGACAGCAAATGCCACGCCGTATAGCGCGACAATCAGCGCCAGTTGGGTAGCTGAAGTATGTAACGACAGAGTGATGGAATCGAGCGCGACATTGGTGATTGAGGTGTCGATCAGCGGCAGCATCTGCCCGGTTAACAGCAAAAACAGGCCCGCCCGGCCTGGAGAAACAGCAGACGTATTCATGGTGACTCCATTGCGTCATTCATCGGATGGACGTAGCATCGCCGAATGAGAAAACGGGTACCAGTTCTTGCCTATACGGGTACTGGCACTACCATGCTGGAGGGTTTATGACGTTGATGGTGGACAAACAGCCGCAGCTGGCGCTGCTTGAAGAGAGCCGCAAACAGCTGGGCGCGTTTCTGCGCGCGCGGCGCGAAAGCCTTGATCCGCAGCGGCTCGGCTTGCCGCGCAGCAGCCGACGCCGGACGCCGGGTCTGCGGCGCGAAGAGGTGGCGCTGCTGGCCGATGTCGGCGTTACCTGGTACACCTGGCTGGAGCAGGGCCGCGAGGTGAACCCCTCCGCCAATGTTTTGCAGGCGATTGCCTCCGCATTACAGTGCACGCCAACCGAGACGCGGCACCTCTTTCTGCTGGCCGGGTTAGCGCCGACCGAAGCGCTCAACTCCCCGCAGTGCGAAGGGATCAGCGACAGCACGCGCCGCCTGCTGGACAGCCTGCTACCGAACCCGGCGAGCATCCAGAAACCCAATTTTGATATTGTCGCGTGGAATGCCGGTTTTGAGCGCCTGATGGGCGTTAAGTTTGATGAGATCCCGGAAGAGGACCGCAACTGTATCTATCTCTATCTAACCCATCCGCAGTGGCGCAGCCGTTTAGGGCTGGATGAACAGGTGCTCTCGACCTTTGTCGCCTATTTTCGGGCGGCGATGGCCGCGCACCGCGGGGATGCGATATGGGAAGCGAAGCTGGCGCGTTTTTGCGCCGCGTCGGCGGAATTTGAAACGCTGTGGCGTAAACACTATGAAGTGAGCGGCGTGGAGAATAAGGTTAAACGCTTTGCTCACCCGCAGCTCGGCACGATTACCCTGCACCAGATGTACTGGTACTCCGCGCCGCGCAACGGATCGCGGTTACTGGTCTATATGCCGGTGGATGAGCAGAGCGAGCAGGCGCTGCAATGGCTGGCGCAGAACGCTTAAGGGCGCAGGCGCTTCTGATCCTTACGCGGCAGGGTGTCGACCACGCGATCCCAGGAGTGCTGGATCAGTGATTCGAGCAGCGAGAGGTCAATCTCGTCGCCTGCGTAGACGGAGATCCAGTGCTTTTTATTCATGTGATAACCCGGCTCAATGCTGGGGTAGATCTGCTGGTTGAGCAGGGCAACCTGCGGCTCCGATTTCATCGTTACCATCGGCCTGCCGTGGGTAGTGGTGGTCATCATGAAGATCTTGCCGCACACTTTGAAGACGTCATGTTCCGGGCCAAACGGCCAGCAGTGCTCGGTAAAGGGGAGCGACAGCGCATAGCGATGAGCGCTCTCCTGCAATGTTTTACTCTCCATCTTTCTCCTCATTTGCCAGCGCGCGCCACATCGCCTCAAAGCCGAGACGCTTAAGCTCTTTGGTTCGCGAGGGATCGCGTCCCGCAAAGTTAATGGTGGTTTCCGCCATTGCGAGGAAAATGGCATCGCCAAACGCGGCGTACTCATCCGAGAGGAAAACCGGGCGCACCGAGCGGTGGCACAGCTCATGCAGCTCCGGGAAGATATCGGCCACCTGCTGCTTGGTTTCGGCGGTCAGCTTTTCGCTGATGGCGATCTGGCGCACCGCATGGTGGCCGTTGGGGTGGCGAATGCCCCAGTCGATATAGCTGTCCCAGATGGAGTGGGTATGCAATTTCGAATCGCTGCTGGAGCGGTCGAGATTGGCGAGCATAGTGCCGCAAAGATCGGTTTTCAGATGCAGATAGAGCGCGTTTAACAGATCGTCTTTGGTGGCGAAGTAGCGAAACAGTGTCCCTTCCGCGACGCCTGCGTTACGGGCGATAAGCGCGGTGGAGGCGGCAATTCCCGACTGGGCAATCGCCTTGGTTGCTGCTTTCAGTAATGCCAGTTTCTTATCTTCACTCTTCGGACGAGCCACGCCGCTTTTCTCCGCTTTTTACAAAAACCACGATTGAAACATGCCCTTTGAGAGGCTGCAACGTCGAATATCAAACAAAGAAAAATCGTCTTGACGATTTAGTGTTCGTTTCTATAATGAGTGCTTACTCACTCATAATCAAGTTCTATGAGTATCGTCTCAACGGATGGGATCGATTTAGCCGGGTCAGGATATGAAACGTCTCACTATCAGCGTGGTTGTCGTTATGCTCGTTGCGTCTGCTGCAAGCTTACCTTTTGTTCTGAATGCCGGTTTTGGCCAGCCACCGCAGGGTGAGGCACTCAGCGCCGTGGAAAAATCGCCCCATTACCGCGACGGCGCGTTCCATAATGCGCTGCCGACGCCGGGTTTCACCGGTGAGCAAAATAAGCTGGCGTTGTGGTGGGATTTTCTCTTCGGTAAACGTGAAAATGCGCGCCCGCAGCAGCCGCTGCCGACGGTGACAACCGATCTCGCGGCGCTGCCGTTGCAGGAGGATACGCTGGTCTGGATGGGGCACTCCTCGTGGTATATGCAACTGGCGGGCAAACGCATTTTGATCGACCCGGTGCTCAGTGACTACGCCGCGCCATTTTCCTTTCTTAATAAAGCTTTCGCCGGTAACGGCGTCTGGACGGCAGAGAGGATGCCGGAGATCGATCTGCTGATTATCTCTCACGACCATTATGACCACCTCGATCACGCCACCATCAAGGCGCTGATGCCGAAGATCAAACGCGTTGTTACGCCGCTCGGCGTCGGCTCCCATCTGCGTTACTGGGGAATGGACGCGGCGAAGATTGAGGAGGCGGACTGGCAGCAGAGCGTGCAGGTCAGCGATACGCTTAGCGTAAATATTCTGCCCGCGCGTCACTTCTCCGGCCGAGGCCTGAAGCGCAACCAGACGCTGTGGGCCAGCTTTCTGTTTGTCACGCCTGAACGCAAAGTCTACTACAGCGGCGACAGCGGTTATGGCCCGCACTTTAAGGCCATCAGCGACAGGTTCGGCCCCATCGATATTGCCATTATGGAGAATGGGCAGTACGACGAGGCGTGGAAATATATTCATATGATGCCGGAGCAGAGCGCGCAGGCGGCGCAGGATCTGCAGGCACGCGCAGTGCTGCCGGGCCATGCCGGGCGTTTTGTGTTGGCAAAACACAGTTGGGACGATCCGTATAAACGTTTAGCGGCTGCCAGCCGCGATAAAGAGTTTCGCTTACTGACACCGAAACTGGGCGAAGTGGTTTTTGCGGCCGATACGGCGCAAACATTCAGCGCCTGGTGGGAAGAACCCATTTAATTAATCGAAGTGCAGGGGGGATCGCAGCATGACTATTTCCGCTCAGGTTATCGACACTATCGTCGAGTGGATCGACGACAATCTTCATCAGCCCTTGCGTATTGATGAGATTGCCGCGCACGCAGGCTACTCCAAGTGGCATCTGCAACGGCTCTTTTTGCAGTACAAAGGGGAGAGCCTCGGGCGCTATATCCGCGAGCGCAAACTCGCGCGCGCCGCGCAGGATTTACGCAACACCGATCAGAAGGTTTACGATATCTGCCTGAAATATGGCTTCGATTCGCAGCAAACCTTCACGCGGATTTTTACCCGCACCTTCAACCAGCCGCCGGGAGCCTACCGGCGCGAAAACCATCAGCACACCCATTAACAGTACAAACCGGCACAGCGCCGGTTTTTTTTACTCTTGTACCGTCTGCTTAATGCCTAAGCGGCTGCAAAAGGTGCTTAACCCTTCGCGCGCCAGCAGCACTTCAAGCTGGTGCAGTTCGTCAGCGGTAAGCATCTGCAACGAGTTGATAATATTTTGCATTGTGCCTGGCGCGGTGAGATAGGGCGCGGGTGGTTCGGCGAGCGAACTGTTAAAACCGCTGTGGCGCATGGCGGGAAGTTCCATCACCAGGCTCAGCACTTTATCGGTAATCAATACGTAGCGGGCGCGGCCCCCTTTTACGCCGGGGAGACTCTCTGTTTTCCACTTGTGACGTTTGATCCAGCGGTTGATGGTCTGTCGTGTGACGCCGAGACGGTTTGCTAACTCAGCAGTAGTCATTTTGCCTGGTAATGTGTTCATCTTATTTCTGGTCGCGGATCCCTAAACGTTGCAACAGGCCGGTAATGCCGTCGCGCAAAAGCATTGAAGAGAGCAGAGTGCGCTCGGCGTCGGTCATCTCTTTTGCCAGTCGGAGCAGCAGTGCTTCCAGCGAGGCGTCGCTGCTGGAGTTGTCGGTGGAGGGGGAGAGTTCATTGCGCTGCGCGCTGCGGATAAAGGCGCGGACCTGTTCATTAACGTGAACCAGGCGGGCTTTTCCTCCCTGAACGCCAGGTTTTGGCGAGGTGATCCACCCCTCTTTACGCACCCATTTGTTGATGGTTTGCCGGCTGTACCCCGTTAGCGTAGCCAGCTCTTCCGGCGTCATTCGTTCCTTGAGCATATAATTTCCCGGTGAGTAGTAAGGGTAATTAGTGATTTATGTTATAGCACCATTTTAGAAGAAAATGTGACAGGTTTAACTGCTGGCTGCGAGGCACATCGCAAGGGGATTCAATTGCATGCTTTTTCAGCGGTTGGTAAAGAGGTGATGATTTTGCCGTTGACACCTGGCAAGGGAATTCATATCATGCCGCCCGTCAACACGACACGCTTTACGCGATGGGGCTATAGCTCAGCTGGGAGAGCGCTTGCATGGCATGCAAGAGGTCAGCGGTTCGATCCCGCTTAGCTCCACCAAATTCCGAACCCAACGGAACTGGTGCGTAAAGTAACATTGTGGGGCTATAGCTCAGCTGGGAGAGCGCTTGCATGGCATGCAAGAGGTCAGCGGTTCGATCCCGCTTAGCTCCACCAAAATTTGAACCCTCGCGTTTACGCGGGGGTTTTTTGTTTGTGCGTTTATTCTTCAGGCCGTTGGCTGAAAAAAGCGCACGTCTGCTATTTTCTCGTCCGTTTCCCTGGCTTGCTTCACTGTTTCAATAAACCTATTATTCATGGTAATTATTTTTTAACCACCAGAGCCGACATTAATTTATGAAATCCGGTTACGTGAAGCCGTTTCTGCTGGCGTTAATGATGTGCCTGGTGGCTATTCCCGTAGCCCGTTATATTTCGCCGAAAACAGTCGTTGATGGCGGCAGTGTTTATCTCGCCTGGTTACCTTTAAGCGTTACGCTTGCGATTCTCCTGTTATTTGGTCGACACGCCATTGTGCCGCTTATTCTTGGCTCCGCTATCATTAATGAGATCTTCTTTCATCTGCCCTTTGGCGAAGCGGCGGTGCTGCTCTTCTGCCAGCTATTTGCCGTTTTATTGGTGTGCGCCATTGTTCGCTGGCAGCTTGGCAGGCGCTGGCGTTACGGTATTCCTAATAAAAATATGGGGGTACGCATTTTATGGCTGGGATTTATTGCCCCCATCGGCATAAAAATAACGATGTATCTGGCTGGAGCCTGGTTTAATTATCCGGTGACGCTCTCCAATTACTTCGGCAGCGGTTCGTTAATATTCTCAATAATCGATATTCAGAGTTTGATATGTTCGGCGTTGATTTTTACCATGATTGTTTATTATCCGATGCGCATGATCCTCAATCCGCGCTTTGCAAAAGCGTGGTGGCGCCGTAGCGTTGTTCCCTGTTTTAGCAAAAGAAAGCGTTTATTCACGCTGGGCTGGCTGGCAACATTAATCACCATTGTGGCGCTGCTATGCGCCCCCTATAAATCAGATCTGGTTGCCGGTTATCTGGTACCGCTGATCTTTATTATTTTTAACTTTGGCTGTAGCCGTCTGCCGGGCACCTTTCTGACGCTGAGCTGGGCGGTGTCGGCTTTCCTGTTGCTGGCTTATAACAACAACTTTTTCCATGACGTCCGCGCAGATTACTCGCTGGCGTTTGTCATGTCGGTACTGATCTGTTTCACCGTCTGCCTGCTTTACAACATCCGCGTTTTCAACCGCAGCCTGTGGCTGAAGCGGCGCTGGCAGGCGCAAGCGATGAGCGATCCGCTCACCGGTTTGCCTAATCTGCGCGCGCTGGAGAGGGAAGTGGAGCGCCAGCCGGGCAGCATCGTCTGTTGTCTGCATATGAAAAACCTCGATTTCCTTAGCCGCCACTTCGGCATGATGATGCGCGTGCATGTGAAGCGCAGCGTCACCCGGGCGCTGCAACCCTGGCTGCATGAAGGGGAGCGTTTTTTTCAACTCCCCGGCAGTGAATTACTGCTAATGCTCAACGGGCCGGAAACCCTGGCGCGCCTGCACTCCATGCTCGATCGTCTTAACAGCCAGCGAATCTGCTGGAGTAAAAAACCGCTGGAGATTGAGTTCGGTGCTTCGTGGGGCGAATTGCAGGGCAACCGGGACGCGCTGCAGCAGACGCTCGGCCAGTTGAGCTGGCTGTCAGAGCAGACGGACAGCGAAAATCGTGTGCTGGCGCTCACCAACAGCCAGGCGGAAGTGAATCATCAGACCACTGAGCGCGTACTGCAACTGGAGAGGGTAAAACGGGCGCTGGAAGAGGGCGGTATCGCGCTCTATGCCCAGCCGATCGTCGATGCCACAGGCGAGGGCTATCACGAGATCCTTTCACGGCTGGTCAGCGATGATCAGATCATTACCCCCGACCAGTTTATTCCGGTTATTGCCCAGTTTGATCTCGGTACGCGCTTCGATATGCAGGTCGTCGAAACGCTGCTGAAATGGATGCAGGCGCATCCGCAGCCAGCTACAAAGCCGCGTTTCTCCCTCAACCTGATGCCGCTGACCCTGATGCAGCAATCCTTCGCTACGCAGTTTCTTGCACTGTTTGCGCGCTACGGCATCGCCGCGCAGGCAGTGATTATCGAAATTACCGAAGAGCAGGCTTTTTCCCACTCGGAAGTGAGCGTCCGGAATATTACGCGCTTACGCGAGGCGGGGTTTAAGATTGCCATTGATGACTTCGGCACCGGCTACGCCAACTTCGAGCGTTTGAAGCGCATCCAGGCGGATATCATCAAGATCGACGGCTGTTTTGTGCGCGATATTCTCACTGACCCGCAGGATGCGATGATCGTGCAAGCGATATGCTCTCTGGCGAAAGCAAAAGGTCTGACGGTGGTGGCCGAGTACGTAGAGAATGAGGCGCAGCGCGAGCTGCTGCTGAACGCGGGCGTTGACTACCTGCAGGGCTATCTGCTCGGCAAGCCGCAGCCGCTGGCATAAAAAAACCGGGGCAGGCCCCGGTTTTTGCTAAAGCGCGTTTGAATCAGATAACCAGCGCCGCGATGGCCGCAGAGAGCACGCTCACCAGCGTCGAACCGTACACCAGCTTCAGACCAAAGCGGGAAACCACGTTGCCCTGCTCTTCGTTCAGGCCTTTGATCGCGCCTGCGATAATGCCGATTGAGGAGAAGTTGGCGAAGGAGACCAGGAAGACAGAGAGGATACCTTCCGAACGCGGAGAGAGGGTGGAGGCAATCTTCTGCAGATCCATCATCGCCACGAATTCGTTGGAGACCAGTTTGGTCGCCATAATACTCGCCACCTGCAACGCTTCATGAGCCGGCACGCCCAGCACCCAGGCAACCGGGTAGAAGATGTACCCCAGAATGCCCTGGAAGGAGATGCCCAGCACGGCAGCGAAGAGGGCGTTCAGGCCGGAAATCAGCGCGATAAAGCCAATCAGCATCGCCGCAACGATAATCGCCACTTTGAAACCAGCCAGAATGTATTCACCCAGCATCTCAAAGAAGCTCTGGCCTTCGTGCAGTTTCGCCATCTGCAGGTTCTCTTCGCTCTCATCCACGCGGTACGGGTTGAGCAGCGAGAGCACGATAAAGGTACTGAACATGTTCAGCACCAGCGCCGCGACGACATATTTCGGCTGCAGCATGGTCATGTAAGCGCCCACAATCGACATCGAAACCGTCGACATTGCGGTCGCAGCCATGGTGTACATGCGGTTGCGTGACATTTTGCCGAGGATATCTTTATAAGCAATAAAGTTCTCGGATTGACCCAGAATCAGGGAGCTGACCGCGTTAAAAGATTCCAGTTTACCCATGCCGTTCACTTTCGACAGCACCGTACCGATGGCACGGATCACAATCGGCAGTACGCGAATGTGTTGCAGAATACCAATCAGCGCAGAGATAAAGACAATCGGGCAGAGCACTTTCAGGAAGAAGAAGGCCAGGCCTTCGTCATTCATTTTGCCGAAGACGAAGTTGGTGCCTTCGTTGGCAAAGCCGAGCAGTTTTTCAAACATCTCGGAGAAGCCTTTTACGAAGCCGAGGCCGACATCAGAGTTGAGGAAGAACCAGGCCAGCACAACTTCAATCACCAGCAGCTGAATAACAAAGCGAATGCGGATCTTTTTGCGATCGCTGCTCACGAGCAAGGCAAGCAGCGCCACAACAGCAAGCGCCAGGACAAAGTGCAGAACGCGGGACATATTTGCTCCAAATATGAGACGGGTAGGAATTTCGTGCACATTCTATGTAACAAGACAAAAGAAAACGAGATCAAAGGCACACTATATTAATGTCCTGTGACCAGACTCAAAATTAGTGATCAAACATACAATTCAGGTATGTTAATAAAGGCCGTGAAAAGTTGCGTCACGCTGCTAGACTCATAACATAATGCTGCGGTAAATGTTGTCGCCGCCGTCACCATCCTTGGCATTCAACCCTTCTATTGTTTCAGGCTATCAGAGAAATCAAGTAAACCCATCCTAACGATCTTGATAATCATTCTCATTTTGGTAGCATCAAACATAGCAAAGGCTATATTTAGGGGCAATAAATGAGCAGTAGTCGCGTGGAGAGTACTAACGGAAGAGCAGCGCGCAAACTCAGATTTGCGTTAATGGGACCTGCATTTATTGCGGCTATCGGTTACATCGATCCGGGTAACTTTGCCACCAATATTCAGGCGGGCGCGACCTTCGGCTACCAGCTTTTATGGGTTGTGGTGTGGGCGAACCTGATGGCGATGCTCATTCAACTGCTTTCCGCCAAGCTCGGCATTGCGACCGGCAAAAACCTCGCGGAGCAGATCCGTGACCACTATCCGCGCCCGCTGGTGTGGTTTTACTGGGTGCAGGCGGAAATCATCGCCATGGCGACGGACCTGGCGGAGTTTATCGGCGCGGCGATTGGCTTCAAGCTGATCCTCGGCGTGTCGCTGATGCAGGGCGCGGTGCTGACCGGGATCGCCACCTTCCTGATTCTGATGCTGCAAAAGCGCGGGCAGAAACCGCTGGAAAAAGTGATAGGCGGCCTGCTGCTGTTTGTCGCGGCGGCCTATATTGTCGAACTGATTTTCTCGCAGCCGAAGCTGGCGGCGCTGGCAAAAGGGATTGTTATTCCTACGCTTTCCGGAACCGATGCGGTGTTTCTTGCCGCTGGCGTACTGGGCGCGACCATTATGCCGCACGTCATCTATTTGCACTCCTCCCTGACGCAAAACCTGCACGACGGTACGCGCCGCGAGCGTTACTCTGCGACCAAATGGGATGTTGGGCTGGCGATGACCATTGCCGGGTTTGTTAACCTTGCGATGATGGCGACCGCCGCAGCAGCATTTCACTTTAATGGACACACCGGCGTGGCCGATCTCGATCAGGCCTATTTAACGCTGGAGCCATTATTAAGCCATGCCGCAGCGACTATTTTCGGCCTGAGCCTGGTGGCTGCGGGTCTCTCTTCGACCGTTGTCGGTACGCTGGCCGGGCAGGTGGTGATGCAGGGGTTTGTCCGTTTCCATATTCCGCTGTGGGTGCGCCGTACCATTACCATGTTGCCGTCGTTTATTGTTATCTGGCTGGGGCTGGATCCGACGCGTATCCTGGTGATGAGCCAGGTGCTGCTGAGCTTTGGTATCGCGCTGGCGCTGGTGCCGCTGCTGGTGTTTACCAGTAATGCAAAACTGATGGGCGAACTGGTGAATACCGCGCTGGTAAGACGCACTGGCTGGGTGATTGTCGCGCTGGTGGTGTGCCTGAACGGCTGGTTGCTGGTCGGAACGCTTGCCGAGTTGATGGGTAAATAGTGCCCAATGGCGGTGAGCTTGTTGGGTTTACATATCCCTTCTGCGGCTTGAATGCCCGATGGCGCTACGCTTATCGGGCCTACGAATCTTCTGCGGTGTGACTGTTTGATGCTGAATGCCCGATGGCGCTACGCTTATCGGGCATTCAAAAATGTATCGGTAATCAAAAGTTTGTGGGGGCTGGATCGCGTAGGCCGGATAAGGCGTTAGACGCCATCCGGCACTTTACGTTTCATCGGGTAATCAAACTACCTGCGAAACACAATTAATGGTGGTGTCCATGCCCGTGACCACGACCCGGTCCGCGGCGGTCGTCACGATCGTTCCAGCCTTCGCGATAGCCGCGCTCATAGGCGTCACGCTTGTCCCAACCACGTTTATCCCAGCCACGATGCCAGCCGCGGTCATGTTTATGCCAACGGTGATCGCGCCACTCATAATTATTGTTCCAGTAATTGCGGTCGCGCCAGCGGCCGCCGTCCCAGTAGTTACCATAATTATCGCGATCGCCGATCTGCAATTTAACCGACGGCAACAGGGTGATTTCGCCAGCATTGGCGGCCAGTGGCGCAAAAGCCAGTAATACTGCTGCCAGAATCAGTGACCTGAACATACTCTTCTCCTTCACGATCGGGCCGGGGAGGCCTGTGGCGGCAATATTACGGCGCGCGTAAACCCCGTATTAGTGGCGGAACTCCTAAATCACCGTTAATAGCACGTTTTGCTAAAGCGCTGGTTTACTGCGTCCCGGCAAGAATAGCGTCAATCTCCGCACACTCCTGCGCGCTAAACGCCCGGTTCGCCAGCATCCCCACCGCATCGTCAAGCTGGCTGGTTTTGCTGGCACCAATCAACACCGAGGTGACTCTCTCCCCGCGCAGCACCCATGCCAGCGCCATCTGCGACAGCTTCTGCCCGCGCCGCTCGGCCACCGCATTCAGCGCCCGCACCGTCGCCAGCTTCTCTTCGGTCAATTGATCCGGGTTGAGGAAGCGGCTGCCGCTCGCCGCGCGCGAATCCGCCGGGATCCCTTGCAGATAGCGGTCGGTCAACTGCCCGCCTGCCAGCGGCGAAAAAGCGATGCTGCCAACACCTTTTTCCTGCAACAGATCCAGCAGTTCGCTCTCAACCCAGCGTTCAAACAGGGAGTATTTCGGCTGATGGATCAGGCACGGCGTACCGAGATCGTTAAGGATCTCGATCGCTTCCCGCGCCTGTGCCGCCGGGTAGTTCGACAGCCCGACATAGAGCGCCTTGCCCTGGCGCACCAGGTGATCGAGCGCGCGCATCGTCTCTTTCAGCGGCGTCTCGGGATCCGGGCGGTGATGATAGAAAATATCGACATACTCAATGCCCATGCGCCGCAGGCTCTGATCGAGGCTGGCAACCAGATATTTGCGCGATCCCCAGTCACCATAAGGACCGTCCCACATGGTGTAACCGGCTTTGCTGGAGATAATCAGCTCATCACGATAGGGGCGGAAATCCTCCTGCATGATACGTCCAAAGTTGCTCTCGGCCGAGCCGGGCGGTGGCCCGTAGTTGTTCGCCAGATCGAAATGGGTGATGCCGAGATCAAAGGCGTGGCGCAGCAGCTGTCGGCTGGTCTCAAGCAGTGTCGCATCGCCAAAGTTATGCCACAGCCCGAGCGACACCAAAGGCAATTTGAGCCCGCTCTCGCCGCAACGGTTATAGGCCATTTTTTCATAACGTGCGGGGTCCGCCAGGTAAACCATGCAAATACTCCTGATAAAAGGGGAAGAGACAAATTCCGGGCACAAAAGAGCGCCATATTGCGCACTATTTCAGCGTACAAACGCGCTCCAGATATTTCCTTGTAACCCACTGCGGCAATAAGGCAGTAATCAGTCTGAAAGCTTAGGGCTAATCTGTGATGTAGATCGATAATAAAGGGGCACTCGTGATATGGTCGTTGTCGTTACAGCGCCTTGAATTTACAGTGTGCCAAAGATTTATTCTGACTTTAGCGGAGCCGTAGAAGAATGAAAAAATATGCTTTAGTGGGAGACGTGGGCGGCACCAACGCGCGCTTAGCGTTGTGTGATGTCGAGACCGGCGACATTTCCCGGGCCAAGACCTATTCAGGTCTTGATTACCCCAGCCTGGAAGCGGTCGTTCGCGTTTACCTCGAAGAGCACGAGGTGAGTGTGGAAGATGGCTGTATCGCCATCGCTTGCCCCATCACCGGCGACTGGGTGGCGATGACCAACCACACCTGGGCCTTCTCCATTGACGAAATGAGGCAAAACCTCGGCTTCGCGCATCTGGAGATCATCAACGATTTCACCGCCGTTTCGATGGCTATCCCGATGCTGAAAGCGGAACACCTGATTCAGTTTGGCGGCAACGCGCCGGTTGAAGGTAAACCGATTGCCGTTTACGGCGCCGGTACCGGTCTTGGCGTCGCGCATCTGGTGCATGTGGATAAGCGCTGGGTGAGCCTGCCGGGCGAAGGCGGCCACGTCGATTTCGCGCCGAACAGCGAAGAGGAGGGGATTATCCTTGAAGAGCTGCGGGCTGAAATTGGCCACGTCTCCGCCGAGCGCGTGCTCTCCGGTCCCGGGCTTATCAACCTCTACCGCGCGATTGTGAAATCAGACGGTCGCCTGCCGGAAAACCTGCAACCAAAAGATATTACCGAGCGTGCACTGTCGGACAGCTGCACTGACTGTCGCCGCGCGCTGTCGCTGTTTTGCGTGATTATGGGCCGTTTTGGCGGCAACCTGGCGCTCAATCTCGGCACCTTTGGCGGTGTTTACATCGCGGGCGGTATCGTGCCGCGCTTCCTTGATTTCTTCACCGCGTCCGGTTTTCGCGGCGGCTTCGAAGATAAAGGGCGCTTCAAAGCCTACGTGCAGGACATTCCGGTCTACCTGATTGTTCACGATAACCCAGGCCTGCTGGGCTCCGGCGCACATCTGCGCCAGACGCTGGGTTATGTCCTCTAAAGATTCATCAGTTGCCTGAATTCTTTTACCTTGCTGCGGCTGACGGGCACCTGAAAATCGAGGTCCCGCAGTCGCAGAATATAGGTGTTGTTAAACCAGGGTTCGATCTCGCGGATCTTGTCCAGATTGACGCAGTATGAGCGGTGGCAGCGGAAGAAGTGCGCTGTCGGCAGCTTGCTGCAAAACTCCGTAATATTCATCGGCATCACGTACGACTCCCGCTTCGTGTAGACGAAGGTCATCTTCTCGTGCGCTTCAGCGTAATAGATATCGTGAATACTGGTGACAATAATCCGCTCATCTTTCACCAGGTTAATGGTGGCGTTTTCCCGTGACTGCGGGCTGCTCGCGGTTCCTGCCTGCTGCTGCCAGGCGCTCTCCAGCTTCTGCAACATATTGACGATGCGCGACTCCTGGTAAGGTTTCAGGATGTAGTCAAACGCTTCCAGTTCAAACGCCTCCACCGCATGCTCTTTCCACGCGGTGATAAAGACAATAAAGGGCTTATGGGCGAACTGGCTGATATTCTGCGCCAGCAACACGCCATCCAGCGACGGGATGTTGATATCGAGAAAAATGGCGTCCACGCGGTTGTGCTGTAAATACTTCAGCACGTCGAGGCCATCATCAAACGTGCCGACAATCTCCATCTGGCTGTGTTCGCGAATAAGCCAGCTTAGCTCCTGCTGCGCCAGGAATTCATCTTCTACAATGATGACTTTCATCTTCTCTCCGGTGAGGGCAACAGCGTCGCGCGCGACGTCTGGCGGGGCACATAAAAGGCGATTTCGGTGCCCGGCGTCAGGCGGCGAATATGCAGCCCTTCGCCATACAGTAGTTTCACCCGCTGATGAACATTCAGCAGGCCAATTTTATTCCCCGGCATTTCATCTGCTTCGACGCGGGCGATCATTTCCGGCGCGATGCCGTTGCCGGTATCGCGCACCGCAATGCGCACCCGGTTGCCGCACTCTTCCACGCTAATGGTGACCACGCCTTTGCCTTTGCAGGGCTGGATACCGTGAACGATGGCATTCTCCACCAGCGGCTGGATCAGCAGGCTCGGGATCACGCAGCTCACCTCTTCATCGATATCATAGATAACCGTCAGCTTATCGCCGAAGCGTGCCTGCTCAATGGCGATATAGTCCTTAATCTGGTAGAGCTCTTTTTTGATGTCGATCTGCTCATCATCTTTTAATTCAATGTTATAGCGCAGGTAGCGTGACAGATTGTAAATCAGCTGGCGCGCGGTATCGGGATTGAGGCGAATGGATGAGGAGATGGCATTCAGGGCGTTAAAGAGAAAGTGGGGGTTAATTTTACTTTGCAGCGCGCGCAGCTCCGCTTTATTGGCCATTTCGCGCAGTTGCTCAGCGCGGGAGACTTCCAGCTGCGTTGAGATAATCTGCGATAAACCGACCGCCATATCCTGCAACGCGGAGGTGATCTGGTGCGCGTGGCAGTAGTAGATTTTTAGCGTCCCGGTGACGATGCCCTGTTCGCGCAGCGGGATCACCAGCATTGAGTGGATCTCCGGCGTGCGGTGCGCTTCATCATTGTTTTTAATGATAATTTCGCCGGTGGTAATCGCCTGCTGAGTGGTCGGGCTAATAATATCATCACTATCGAGGTAGTTATTTTCGCCCACTCCGACATAAGCCAGTACGTGATCAACGTTGGTGATCGCCACCGCGTCGGCGTCAATATCGCGGCGAATGATGTCGCACACCTGGCGCAATGACTCGCTGTTCACGTTGCGAAATAGCGGTAGGGTTTTATTGGCAATATCCAGCGCCAGCCGCGCCTGCCGCCCGGCAATCGCCTCTTTTTCCCCCTCGACGCTCTGCACCAGCAGCACAATAAAGCCGATGCACACCGTGCCAAAGATCATCGGCGCACCGATTTTCGCCACAATATCCAGCCCCAGCGCGGTAGAAGGCGCCCAGATCACCACCAGCAGCATGGTCAGGCTTTCGCAAATCATCCCGCCGATAATCCCGGCGCGCCAGTGCTGGGCTTTGGGAAATTTTCGGTTAATCAGCCCCGACATCACGCCGGCGATAATACTGGTGATAAAACAGGGCACGGCGGTCACGCCGCCGATATCAATCAGGTAACGGTGCGTCCCGGCGATAATCCCGGTAATAATGCCGACCCACGGGCCAAACAGGATCCCGCCGGACATCACGGCAATAATGCGCACGTTGACCAGCGATCCCTCAACCGGCACGCCGGACCAGGTGCTGAACAGCGCAAACAGGGAGAAGATCGCCGTTACGCCGAGCAGCTCCTTCGGTGAGTGAGCGGTTTTATGCAGCAGCTCGCGAAACAGGCGGATGCGGATCAGAAAGAAGAGGCAGATCAGCATCAACGCCGCGCGGTCGAAAACCGCCAGTAACATGTCGAATATTTCGTGCACGGGGGACTCATGTGACAGAGTTCAAAGGGCTATGATAAAAAACCCGGCGGCAGATGACCAGTTAACCATTGATTAGATGAATGAGGAAAAACCATTTTTTTAAAAGGGGATTAAAGAGCATCTGACGCAGGAGAGGACACAACTTAACCCGCATCTCTGTAAGGTAATTTTCTTTTTATCATATTGTTAATGAAAAGCTGTGTTCATCCGCTTAAGCTGCACTCAGTTTTTCGGTTGCTCAAATTACGCTTCCCCTTTTTCGCTTGCGGACTATTTTTTCTCTTCCCTCTCGACAGCGGGAATTTAATCAGGCTATGTTCTGAACAGGCTGCATATGCAGCGACGTCGCTCGGACGGTCCGGGCGCTAACGTAACTTCGAGGAATCTATGGCTGACTCCAGTCCTGAACGCCGCTTCACGCGTATCGATCGTCTTCCCCCCTATGTATTTAATATTACTGCCGAACTGAAAATGGCTGCGCGACGCCGCGGCGAGGACATTATTGATTTCAGTATGGGCAACCCGGATGGCGCCACCCCGCCGCATATCGTGGAAAAACTCTGCACCGTGGCGCAGCGCCCCGATACGCACGGCTACTCCACCTCACGCGGTATTCCGCGTCTGCGCCGGGCTATTTCGCGCTGGTATCAGGATCGCTACCAGGTGGATATCGATCCGGAAACGGAGGCGATTGTCACCATTGGTTCGAAAGAGGGGCTGGCGCACCTGATGCTGGCAACGCTGGATCATGGCGATACCGTGCTGGTGCCGAATCCGAGCTATCCGATTCATATCTACGGCGCGGTGATTGCCGGTGCGCAGGTGCGATCGGTGCCGCTTGTAGAAGGGGTCGACTTCTTTAATGAGCTGGAGCGTGCGATCCGCGAAAGTTACCCTAAGCCGAAAATGATGATTTTAGGTTTCCCGTCGAACCCGACCGCGCAGTGCGTGGAGCTGGAGTTCTTCGAGAAAGTGGTGGCGCTGGCGAAGCGTTACGATGTGCTGGTGGTGCACGATTTGGCCTACGCCGATATCGTCTTTGATGGCTGGAAAGCACCGTCCATTATGCAGGTGCCCGGCGCGCGCGATGTGGCCGTTGAGTTCTTCACCCTGTCGAAAAGTTACAATATGGCGGGCTGGCGCATTGGCTTTATGGTCGGCAACCCGACGCTGGTTAATGCGCTGGCGCGGATCAAAAGCTACCACGATTACGGCACCTTTACGCCGCTGCAGGTCGCGGCTATCGCTGCGCTGGAGGGGGATCAGCAGTGCGTGCGCGATATCGCCGCGCAGTATAAGCGCCGCCGCGATGTGCTGGTCAAAGGGCTGCATGAAGCGGGCTGGATGGTCGAGATGCCGAAAGCCTCGATGTACGTCTGGGCGAAAATCCCGGAGCAGTATGCGGCGATGGGCTCGCTGGAGTTTGCGAAAAAGCTGCTGAAGGAGGCGAAAGTGTGCGTTTCGCCCGGCATTGGCTTTGGTGATTATGGCGACACCCATGTGCGTTTTGCGCTCATTGAGAACCGCGATCGTATCCGCCAGGCGGTGCGCGGCATCAAAGCGATGTTCCGCGCCGATGGCCTGCTTCCCGTGACGCCAAAAGGGGCGGCGGAAGAGACCCAGCCATAAACATCAGCCATAAAAAAAGGAGCCGCATGGCTCCTTATTTTTTTCTGCGCTATGGCTCAGGCTAGATCATCAGGGCGAATGTGCCGGCCCACACGATAACCATCACCGATATGCCCATAAAGAAATATTTCACGTTCATCGCTCCGCACACAAAGTATGCATTAATGATCTGTCAGGACTGAGTATAGAGAGGTGAAACTACGCCAAAACGAAAATGAGAATTTTCTCCCTTCCGGCCACAGCGCCATCTCAGAATTTCGGGTGATTTCATCACCAAACGGGGGCTAATGTACGCTTAATTTTTTGCCCTTACAAGAGCCTTTTTTCTATTTAATTTTAGCAACTTACAGAGTGTCGGGCTTTGGCGACACAATACTTTCACTGCTAAATAAATTGCCCTTGGGCGACGGTTTTTGAGCGCGGCTGAAACGGTTCATTGACGGTTGAAATATAAGGCGAATTTTATGTGGTGCGTCACAGTTTGCTGCTTGCAGCCATGTTATTGGCGGCAACGCCCGCAGCAAACGCGCCGCAGAGTTGACAAGCGAATCATTATGCAAATAAATGTCTATACAACACATGACAAGAGAACCATATGATT
This sequence comes from Kosakonia sp. Marseille-Q7440, assembly GCF_965119485.1. Lineage (NCBI taxonomy): Bacteria > Pseudomonadati > Pseudomonadota > Gammaproteobacteria > Enterobacterales > Enterobacteriaceae > Kosakonia > Kosakonia sp. Marseille-Q7440. The sequence continues at coordinate 1,519,335 of NZ_CBCPLT010000002.1, forward strand.
GAGCTGACCTCTGACGACCGTCTGTGGCGTAACGCGAAGCTGGCAACCATGGATCCCACGCGAGCAGAACCCTATGGCCTGCTTGAGCGCCATGCCATCGTGGTGCGTAACGGGCAGATCCGGGCGATCGTACCGGAGAGTGAACTGCCTGCGCACGCGCCGCAGAGCACCGATCTACATGGCCGTCTGGTGACGCCCGGTTTAATCGACTGTCATACCCACCTTATCTTTGCCGGTAACCGTGCCCAGGAGTGGGAGCAGCGGTTAAACGGTGTCTCGTATCAACAGATTAGCGCCGAAGGCGGCGGCATTAACGCCACCGTGTGGGCGACGCGGGAGTGTCCCGAAGACCAACTGCTGGAACTGGCGCAGTCGCGGCTTGAGCGGCTGATGCGCGAAGGCGTCACCACGATTGAGATCAAATCGGGCTACGGGCTGGATTTAGCCAGCGAAGAGAAGATGCTGCGCGTGGCCGGCACGCTGGCGCAAAACAATAGGGTGGAGGTGAGCCGTACGCTACTCGCCGCACACGCCGCGCCGCCGGAGTATAAAGCGGATCCGCAGGCCTACATTGATCGGGTCTGCCACACCATTTTGCCCGCCCTGGCGGAGAAGGGATTGTTTGAGGCGGTGGATACGTTTTGTGAAAACGTCGGCTTTACTCCGTCGCAAACCGAACAGGTGTTTCGCGCCGCGCAGGCGCTCGGCATTCCGGTGAAAGGCCATGTTGAGCAGCTCTCCTCGTTGGGCGGCGCGGAGCTGGTCAGCCGCTTTAAAGGCTTATCCGCCGATCATATTGAGTACCTGAGCGAATCCGGCGTGATGGCGATGCGCGCCAGCGGTACCGTTGCCGTCCTGCTGCCCGGTGCCTTCTATTTTCTTAATGAAACGCAAAAACCGCCGGTCGCTTTGCTGCGCCAGCAGGGCGTACCGATGGCGGTAGCGACGGATTTCAACCCCGGCACCAGCCCGTTTGCCAGCCTGCATCTGGCGATGAATATGGCCTGCGTGAAGTTTGGCCTGACGCCGGAAGAGGCCTGGGCGGGCGTGACGCGCCATGCGGCGCAGGCGCTTGGTCGTAAGCAAACCCATGGTCAGCTGGCCGCCGGGTTTGTCGCCGATTTTGTCGTCTGGGAGGCCAGTCATCCGGTGGAGATGATCTATGAGCCGGGCCGTAATCCGCTTTATCAACGTATTTTCCGTGGCGAGGTCACTGCATGAATCTATGGAAGCCGGTAGCGCCTGCGTGCTGGCAGGGCAGGGATGACAGCGGCGAAGCGGCAAATGCCCTGCGCCTGTTTCAGACCGTCACCAAGGCGGAGACTTTTGCGCCCGGGCAGCACAGCGGCAAGACGGCGCTGCTCGGCTTTGCCTGTGATGAGGGCGTTAAGCGCAATCAGGGGCGCGCGGGGGCCGCGAAGGGGCCGTTTGCTCTGCGTAAAGCATTGGCCAATATGGCCAGCCACGCCGGGCATCAGCATGTTGTTGATTTGGGTAATATTGTCGCCCGGCCGGAGGCGCTGGAGCAGGCGCAGCAGGTGCTGCATGATGCGGTGCTCGCCTGCCAGCAGGCGCAGATGCGCACGCTGGTGTTGGGCGGCGGGCATGAAACGGCCTTTGGCCACGGCTCGGCAATCCTGGATGCTTTCCCCCATGAGCAGGTCGCTATTATCAATCTCGATGCGCACCTCGATTTACGCCACGCGGCGCGCGCCAGCTCCGGCACGCCGTTTCGCCAGCTAGCGCAGCAGTGCGACGCTCAGCAGCGCGGCTTTCACTACACCTGTTTCGGTGCCAGCCTGGCGGCCAATACCCAGGCGCTGTGGGATGAAGCGACGCGCCGCAACGTAACGGTGATTGAGGATCTGGCGCTATTAAACGCCTTCGAAACCGAAGCACTACCCGAAATTGAGCGCATCATTAAGCAGTACGACAGGATCTACCTGACCATCGATCTTGATGTGCTGCCCGTCTGGGAGATGCCCGCCGTCTCCGCACCGGCGGCGCTGGGCGTGCCGATGCATCTGCTGCTGCGCATTATTGAACCGCTGTGTCGCAGCGGCAAAGTGCAGGCGGTGGATCTAGTGGAGTTCAATCCGACGTTTGATCACGCAGGGCAGGGCGCGAAAGCAGCTGCCCGGCTGGCCTGGCAAATCCTGCACTGGTGGCAGTGATATACTCGCCAGACAAATAACAATAAGGAATTGCCGCGCTATGTATTCACCCCGCCCCCGGGTGGCTTCGGCCACCGCGCCCGTGCCCTTTTACGAGAAGGTAAAGCAGGCCATCAGCGAGAAGATCGCCGCTGGAATCTGGCGTCCGCACGATCGCATTCCCTCTGAAGCGGAGCTGGTGGCGCAGTTTGGTTTTAGCCGTATGACCATTAACCGCGCGGTGCGCGCGCTGACCGATGAGGGGTTGCTGGTACGCTTGCAGGGCGTCGGCACCTTTGTCGCCGAGCCGAAAGGGCAATCGGCGCTGTTTGAGGTGCGCAGCATTGCCGATGAGATTGCTGACCGCCACCATCAACACCGCTGCGAAGTGCTGCTACTGGAGGCGCGCGCCGCCGACGCAACCCAGGCCGCGGCGTTAAACGTGGCGGAAGGGACACGCATTTTTCACTCGCGCATGGTCCATTTTGAGAATGGCATCCCGGTGCAGATTGAGGAGCGCTGGGTCAATGCCGACGTGGTGCCGGAGTATCTGCAACAGGATTACACGCAGACCACCGCTCATGCTTATTTGTCGCTGATTGCGCCGCTCACCGAAGGGGAGCACATTGTGGAAGCCGTTCACGCGACGGCTGACGACTGCCGTCTGCTACAGATCCAGCAGCACGATCCCTGCCTGCTGATCCGCCGCCGCACCTGGTCAACATCGCAGATCGTCTGCCACGCCAGCCTGCTTTATCCCGGCTCCCGCTACCGTTTACAGGGCCATTTCGGCTCCTGAGCGCTGCCAGCAGCAAAAGCGTGATTGTTAACGCACTATCAGAAAAATGTATCTTTCGTGTTAAATCCTGCCTTGCGCGTAATTGTATAGACAAGTATATGTGTTTACACACTCATCGCGTGATTTCAGGAGAACAACGATGTCGCATATCCCCTCTCGCCCGCAGGCGATCCGCGCCCCGCGAGGCACGGCGCTGACGGCCAAAAGCTGGCTGACCGAAGCGCCGCTGCGCATGTTAATGAACAACCTCGACCCGGAAGTGGCGGAAAACCCGCAGGCGCTGGTGGTTTATGGCGGTATCGGGCGCGCGGCGCGCAACTGGGAGTGCTATGACGCCATCGTAAAGGCGCTGACGAATCTGGAGAGCGATGAAACGCTGCTGGTGCAGTCCGGCAAGCCGGTCGGCGTGTTTAAAACTCACGAAAATGCGCCGCGCGTATTGATTGCCAACTCTAACCTCGTGCCGCACTGGGCAACCTGGGAGCACTTTAACGAACTGGATGCGAAAGGGCTGGCGATGTATGGCCAGATGACTGCCGGGAGCTGGATCTACATCGGCAGCCAGGGAATCATCCAGGGCACCTATGAAACCTTTGTTGAAGCCGGGCGTCAGCACTACGGTGGCAATTTAACCGGGCGCTGGGTGTTAACCGCCGGGCTTGGCGGCATGGGCGGCGCACAGCCGCTGGCGGCGACGCTGGCCGGAGCCTCTTCGCTGGTGATTGAGTGCCAGCAGAGCCGCATCGATTTCCGCCTGCGCACCCGCTATGTCGACGAGCAGGCCAGCTCCCTCGACGACGCGCTGGTGAGAATCAAACGTTACACCGCCGAGGGCAGGGCAGTTTCCGTGGCGCTCTGCGCCAACGCCGCCGAGGTGTTACCGCAGCTGGTGCAGCGCGGCGTGCGCCCGGATATGGTCACCGATCAAACCAGCGCCCACGATCCGCTGCATGGCTACCTGCCGAAGGGCTGGACATGGGAAGAGTATCAACGCAAAGCAGAATCCGATCCGCAGCAGACCGTGCAGGCAGCGAAAGCGAGCATGGCCGAACATGTCAACGCGATGCTGGCTTTTCAGCAGATGGGCGTGCCGACTTTTGATTACGGCAACAACATTCGCCAGATGGCGAAAGAGATGGGCGTGACCAACGCCTTCGATTTCCCCGGTTTTGTCCCGGCGTACATTCGCCCGCTCTTTTGCCGCGGCATTGGCCCGTTCCGCTGGGTGGCGCTCTCCGGCGATGCTGAGGATATCTACAAAACCGATGCCAAAGTGAAAGCGATGATTAACGATCCGCATCTGCACCGCTGGCTCGATATGGCGCGCGAGCGCATCAGCTTCCAGGGATTACCGGCGCGCATCTGCTGGGTCGGGCTGGAGTGGCGGCAAAAACTGGGACTGGCGTTTAACGAAATGGTACGCAGCGGCGAAGTCTCAGCGCCGATTGTGATTGGCCGCGACCACCTCGACTCCGGCTCTGTTGCCAGCCCGAACCGCGAAACCGAAGCGATGCGCGACGGCTCCGATGCTGTCTCCGACTGGCCGCTGCTCAATGCGCTGCTTAACACCGCCAGCGGTGCCACCTGGGTCTCACTGCACCACGGTGGCGGCGTCGGCATGGGCTTTTCACAGCATGCGGGCATGGTGATTGTCTGCGACGGCAGCGATGAAGCGGCGGCGCGGATTGCCCGCGTACTGCATAACGATCCGGCCACCGGTGTAATGCGCCACGCCGATGCGGGGTACGACAGCGCCATCGAGTGCGCGGTTGAACAGGAGCTTAACTTACCGATGGTAGCCGCCACACAGGGGAAACGTTGATGAACAGCACGCTACACCTTATTCCCGGCCAGTTGACGCTGGCGCAGTTGCGCGACGCCTGGCGTCAGCCGCTCTATGTCACCCTGGATGACAGCGCGTTTGCCGACATTGCGCAAAGCGTCTCCTGCGTGAATGCCATTATGGCCGAGGGGCGCACGGCGTACGGCATTAATACCGGCTTTGGCCTGCTGGCGCAGACGCGCATCGCCACCGAAGATCTGGAAAACCTGCAACGCTCGCTGGTGCTCTCCCATGCCGCAGGCGTTGGCGAACCGCTGGATGAGGGGATGGTGCGCCTGATGATGCTGCTGAAAATCAACAGCCTCGCGCGCGGCTTCTCCGGCATCCGTTTGCGGGTGATCCAACTGCTGGTGGATATGCTCAACGCCGGGGTCTATCCCTGGATCCCGGCGAAGGGCTCCGTTGGCGCCAGCGGCGATCTCGCGCCGCTGGCGCATCTCTCCCTGACGCTGCTCGGCGAAGGTAAAGCACGCTTTCACGGCGAGTGGCTGCCCTCCAGCGTGGCGCTTAACCGCGCCGGTCTGGTGCCGCTGAAGCTGGCGGCAAAAGAGGGGCTGGCTCTGCTGAACGGTACGCAAACCTCCACCGCGTTTGCGCTGCGCGGACTGTTTGAAGCCGAAGATCTTTTTGCCTCGGCGGTGGTATGTGGGGCGCTGACCACCGAAGCGGCACTCGGCTCCCGTCGGCCTTTCGATGCGCGTATTCACGAAGTGCGCGGTCAGCGCGGGCAGATCGATGCCGCCGCGCTCTACCGACATCTGCTGACCGATGACAGCGCGATTGCGCAGTCGCACCACAACTGCAACAAGGTGCAGGATCCCTACTCATTACGCTGCCAGCCGCAGGTGATGGGCGCATGTTTAACGCAACTGCGCTTTGCCGCCGGAGTGTTGTTAACCGAGGCGAATGCGGTTTCCGATAATCCGCTGGTCTTTGCTGCGCAGAATGAAGTTATCTCCGGCGGCAACTTCCATGCCGAGCCGGTAGCGATGGCGGCCGATAACCTCGCGCTGGCGATTGCCGAAATTGGCGCGCTGGCGGAGCGGCGTATCGCGCTGCTGATGGACAGCCATATGTCACAACTGCCCCCCTTCCTGGTGAAAAACGGCGGCGTCAACTCCGGGTTTATGATTGCCCAGGTGACGGCGGCGGCGCTGGCGAGTGAAAACAAAGCCCTGGCGCACCCGCACAGCGTCGACAGTCTGCCAACCTCCGCCAATCAGGAGGATCACGTCTCGATGGCACCCGCCGCCGGTCGTCGCCTGTGGGAGATGGCGGCAAATACCCGCGGCGTGATTGCCGTCGAGTGGCTGGCCGCCTGCCAGGGGCTGGATATGCGCGAAGGCTTAACCACCAGCCCGCTGCTGGAGCAGGCCCGCAGCCTGCTGCGTGCGCAGGTTACGCACTATGCGCAGGACCGCTTCTTCGCTCCCGATATCGAGGCCGCTATGACGCTGCTCAGCGCCGGTCATCTGCGGCAGCTGCTACCGGAGATACTCTCCTCCTCAAACTGAACATCCTGCCCGGCACAGAAGCCGGGCTTTTTATTGCCTGTTAAACAGCTTATCCAGGCCTCCTTCACCTTAGCGCCATGACGGCTATCACGACGCGGCGATAGCGGCTTTCGGTTAGGTCACGGAGTTGGTAAATTGAGCCACGGAGAGTGACTTCATGCAGAAGGGAAGGCCGGGTGAGCGGAAAAATTGATTATCAGATTGAGAAATACAGCTTTGCCGACGTCGCCGGTACGCCGCGTCTGGCGCAGCAGTGGCGCGATGTGCTGGATGAGTGCCGCCAGCTTAACGCCGGAGCCGAAGAGCGGCTGCGCATCGCGCTGCTGAATGTTGATTATGTCACCAGTTTTGAGCTTCCCTTCCGTTTACTGCTGACCCGCGCGCCGCAGCTGATTGCCGCGCTGCGCGACGAATTCACTCTGGCGCAGAAAAATGTGGTGTTTAACGGCAAGCGTTTTGGCTGCGTCTATAGCCTGAAAACCGATTTTAGCGACATTCCCGATACCTTCCAGTACCGCCTTGCGACGCGCATCCGGCGCATCGATCCGACGGGGGCCACGGCCACACCCTACCAGCAGATTGCCAAAGAGATAAAAGCCCCGCGCGAGCGGCTGAAACAGGCGCTGGAGTCCGGTTTGCAAGTGACCGCGCTGGATGGGCTGTTCTGGTTTGGCCTGCAACGCATAGCGGCGGATGTGCAGCGGCTGCGCAAAAGCGGAATGGCGATTGCCACCGCCGAAACCGAGGTGTTCGACGATCTTACCGGCACCACGCGGCTGATGCCCGTTTACCGCCTCGTCGAAAAATAGCCGCCGTCGGCGGTGAAATTATCAAAGTGATATCCCTTTTCCCGGCTTGATAACCGCCGGGCGCGCGTCTGCCTGCTTTTTATCCGTTATTGCCGCTTTTCGCCTGTTTTTTACCCAAATTGAAAGTGGCATAGCCATTGCTTATAGCAATCATCCTTTTGCTAGTGGAGAGCGCATAACAATGGAGACGGTGCTGGTTGGCAGTGAAGTAGCCCGCGTAGACGGGCTGGCCAAAGTCAGGGGAACAGCGATTTATGGCGACGATATCCGGCTGAAAAACATGCTTTACGGCGTCTGTCGCTATGTCGATATCGCCGCGGGACGCGTTGATTCCGTCGATCTCAGTGAAGCGGAAAAGGTGCCCGGCGTGGTGCGTATCGCGACCTGGAAGGATATCCCCGGCCAGCGCAAGCTGGGGGCGATTATCCCCGATTACCCGCCGATTATTGAAAATGAGGTGGCCTATCGCGGCGACGTGATTGCCGTTGTGGCCGCGGAGAGCTATCAGGCCGCCTGCCTGGCAGTAGACAAAATTAAGCTCACCTACTCGCCCTGCGAGCCGATCACCTCCCCGGAGGAGGCACTGAAACCGGGTGCGCGGCTGATCCACAGTTCGCTTGAGAGCAACGTCATTAACCGCCACCACACGGTGAAAGGGGATATTGAGGCCGGGTTTGCCGCCTCGACGAAGATCATTGAGCGCGACTATGAGGTGGGGTTCCAGGAGCATGCCTATATCGAGCCGGAGTCGATCACCGCGTGGCTGGATGCTGACCAGCAGATTATGACCATCGCCGGTTCGATTCAGAACGCGCACCGTATTCGCGGCATCGTCGCCAAATACCTCGATCTGCCCCAGAGCAAAGTAAATGTAAAACGCTCGGTGCTCGGCGGCTCCTTTGGCGGCAAAGATGACATTATTGATAACCTCGCCTGCCGCGCGGCGCTGCTGGTGCAACTGACGGGACGTCCGGTAAAGATGACCTATAACCGCGAACAGTCGATGCGCGAGAGCTACAAGCGCCACCCCTATAAATTGCATTACCGCATTGGCCTTGATGATGATGCCCGCATTCAGGCGATGCAGATCAATATCATCGCCGACGGCGGCAGCTACGCCGGGCAGACGGTGTTCGTCACCTGGCGCAGCTCGGTGCAGGCGGCGGGCCCCTATAACATTCCCAACGTGCGCGTCGATATCACCGGCGTCTACACCAACAATAACTACACCTCGGCTTATCGCGGTTACGGCGCGCCGCAAATCATCTTCGCCAATGAGTCCCTGATGGATGAAGTGGCAGAGATAGTGGGTCTCTCGCCGGTGGAGCTGCGGCTGCGCAATATTCTGCGCCAGGGCGACACCAGCATGGCCGGCCAGCGTATGTGCGATCACACCGTCTCGGCGCAGGAGGTGCTGGAAACCTCGGTGCTGAAAGCCGAATTCGAGGCGCGACGGGCGCACTATCAGCAGCTGAATGCCGAGGGCGGGCCGGTGCGTTACGGCATCGGCCTTGCACTGAGCCATCGCGGCTGCTCTCTCGGTGCGGAGGGGCTGGACGCCTCATCCGCGCTGATGCAGGTCAATGCCGACGGCAGTATCAACATCTCCACTTCGGTCTCGGAGAACGGGCAAGGGTTGCAGACCACCATGTCGCTGCTGGCGGCGGAAGCTTTCGGCATTCCGCTTGCGCACGTCACCTTTAGCGAACCGGCGACGGCGATGATTGCCGATGGCGGCTCTACCGTCGCCTCGCGCGGCACGTTGATGGGCGGGCAGGCGATCCTCAGCGCCGCTAACACCATTAAAAATCGGATGGCCGCCGCTATCCTGGCAACCTTGCACGCCGGTGAAATAGCGGATCTGGTATGGCGCGACGGGCACGTCTTCAACCGCCATCAGCCGCAACGCCGTCTCGCGTTTCAGCAGGTGGTCGATATGACCCGTGCCACCGGCGCGAACTTATCCGCCTACGGCTGGCATGTGGCACCGCCCATTCACTGGGATGAAGAGAAGGGGAGCGGCAGTCCCTATTTCACCTGGGTCTACGGTTGCCAGATTGCCGATGTGGCGGTCGATCTGCGCACCGGCAAAGTGACGGTTAACAGCGTCGTTGCGACTCACGATGTCGGCAAGGTGATCAACCCGGTCGGCTTCAATGGCCAGGTGTATGGCGGCGTGCTGCAAGGGATGATTGGCTACGGCATGCTGGAGGATTTCAACACCGAGCAAGGGGTGGTGAAGTCGGAGAATTTCGACACCTACCTGCTGCCGACCATCAAAGATATGCCGCCAATTATCATCAACGCCATCGAAAACGCCGACAAAGCGGGGCCGATGGGCGGGAAAGTGATCGGCGAACCGGTGCTTGAACTTGGCGCTGCGGCGCTCAATAACGCGGTGAGTTTCGCCATCGGCCGCTTTAACCGCACGCTACCGCTGACGCTTGAGCAGGTCAGGCTCGGTTATAACCTGAAAAAACCGGCGCGCCAGAGCGAGCGGCTCTTCGATTGCGGCCCTAAAAAAGAGGTGCACCGGCTCAATACGGTGTCGCTGAAAGTGGCGCACACGTTAAAAGAAGCCCTAACCCTGATGGCGGAAAACGCGGCGCAGCCGATTGCCGGCGGCACGGATGTGCTGGTGCAGGCGCGTCTGCGCTGCGATGCGGTGCCGCTGGTCAATATTGCCGGGCTGGCTGAACTGAAAGAGATCTTCGACCTCGACGGCGGGCTGTCGATCGGTGCCGGGGTCTGCTTTAGCGATTTGATTAAACATCCGCTGGTGCAGCAGCGTTACCCGCTGCTGATTACCGCCTGTAAAACTATCGGCTCGTTACAGCTTCGCAACCGCGCCACGCTCGGTGGCAACGTGGTCAATGCCGCGCCCTGCGCCGACTCCCTGCCGCCGCTGATTATCTATGACGCGCAGGTGGAGCTGCGCAGCCTGCGCGGTACGCGCCGCTTGCCGGTGAGCGAATTTGTTACCGATGGCTATCGCACCGGTATCGCTGCCGATGAGCTGGTAACGCGCTTTATTCTGCCGGTGCCGATGACCCAGCCGCTGGTGGAGTGCTACCTGCAACTGGGGCGGCGTAATGCGCTCAACATCACGCGGCAAAGCCTTACCGGACAATTTCATGTCGATAGCCAGGGCACCATCCGCATCTGTCGGTTGGTCGACGGCGCGCTGATGCGTAAACCGCAGCGGCTAAGCCCGGTGGAGGAGACATTAGTCGGCCAGCCTTTGAACGCCGCCTCGATTGATAAAGCCGCGGAGGTGCTGAAAGGGCTGGTGGATGAGGCCATTGGCGGGCGCTGGTCTGCGCCTTACAAAATCCCGGTATTTGTCGATATGTTCCGCCTGATGATGCAGGACGTAATAACTGAGCAGAGCAACTAAGGAGCGCGAAGATGCATCCAATTGAACTGAAAGTGAATGGCATCCGTATTCGCCGCGACGTGGACGATAATCTGCGGCTTATCGATCTGCTGCGCGACGACTTACGCCTGACCGGCACCAAAGAGGGGTGTTCCGTGGGCGAGTGCGGTGCCTGTACCGTAATGCTTGATGGCAAGGCGGTCTGCTCATGCCTGCTGCTCGCCGCCCAGTGTCACGGGGCGGAGGTGACCACTATCGAAGCCCTGCACCACGACCCGGTGGGCAAACGTCTGCAAAATGCGTTTGTGCGCCACGGCGGCGTCCAGTGCGGCTTCTGCACGCCGGGGGTGTTGATGAGCACCAAAGCGCTACTGGAGCTGAACCCCGCGCCGGATGACGACGCGCTGAAAGAGGCGCTGGAGGGAAATCTGTGCCGCTGTACCGGCTATCAGCCGATCATCACCTCCATCAAAGCGGTGCTGAAGGGCGAGGCGTGAAAAGGAGCGAGTGATGAGTGAAAAGGCGCTGATTGAGTGCGTAATGCTGGCGGCCGGGTTATCCAGCCGGATGGGCGACTGGAAAATGATGCTGCCCTGGGGGGCGGGCACGCTGCTCGACAGTGCGCTTCGCAGCGCCTTCACGCTCTGCGACCGGGTGATCCTGGTCACCGGGCACCGTGGCGATGAGCTGGCGCGCTACTATCGCGGGCAGCCCGCGATTACGCTTGTCCATAACGCCGATTACGCCTCGGGGATGTTCTCTTCAGTAAAGTGTGGCGCGGCAGCGGTGACCTCAAGGCGCTTTTTTCTGGCGCTGGGCGATATGCCGGAGGTGTCGCCCACGGTCTACAGCGCGTTATGGCAGCATGCGGATCATGACCACTGCCTGGTGCCTGGTTATGATCAGGGCCAGGGCCACCCGGTGCTGCTTCCGGCGCAGGCGCTCGCGCTTATCAGCAACGCGCCCGCCGACAGCAGCTTAAAAGCGATAGTTCGCCAGATCGGCACCTGCACGGTTGCCGTCGATGAGCCGGGCATCCATTGCGATATCGACACGCCCTCGCAGTACCGCCAGCGAGCCGAGCTAAACCGCTTGCTTGATACGCTGCCGCGGCGGCGCATAAGCCCGCATGGCGGCCGGTAATTTCGTCAGGCCATGTTTGCCCGCGCGAGGAGAGTCATTAAAAATTCCGCCACCGCTTTGATGCGTGCCGAGGCAATAAGATCGGCATGGGTCACCAGCCAGAGATCTTCGCTCAGCACCAGATCTTGCGGGATCACTTCGACTAATCCCGGCTGCTGGGCAGCGATAAAGCAGGGCAACACCGCCAGCCCAAGCCCGGCGTTGACGGCAGAAAGCTGGGTCACCAGGCTGGTGGTGGCAAGCGCAGAGGTTTTATCTTCAACCTGTTCATCAAACCAACGGGCGGCGGGAAGATGGCTGAACGAACTGTCCCAGGTAATAAAGCGCCGCCCGCTCAGGGGGGCATCTTCCGGCGCGGGGTGAGCGCGCAGATAGCTCTCTGCTGCATAGACCGCCGAGGCCATCACTCCGGCTTTGCGGATCTTCAGCGTGTTTTGCTCCGGGCGCACCAGGCGCAGCGCGATATCGGCATCGTTTCGTACCACCGAGACGGTGTTGACGCCGGTAATCAGCTCGAGGCGGATCGCCGGGTAATCGGCCTGAAACTGCAGCAGGGCCGGGATAATCAGGTGGTTGGCTAATGTCTCTGCCGTTGCCAGGCGCACGGTTCCCGCCGCTTCACCATCGCCTCCGGCAAAGGCGTGCTCCAGCGCGCCGACCCGGCTCTCCACCTCTTCGGCATAACTCAGCAGCGCTTGCCCGGCATCGGTAAGAAAGTAGCCGGTCTGATGATGCAGAAACAGGCTGGTCCGCAGGCTGCTTTCCAGCGCGCTAATTCTGCGCGACACCGTCGACTGGCTCACCTTTAGCGTGGCGGCAGTTTTAGTCAGGCTGTTGGTGCGCGCAACGGCCAAAAAGAAGCGTAAATCGTTCCAGTCCATGCTCTCTGTTTTCTGTTTATGCAAAACGATTCACCGATTTTATCCGTAGTTTTCAAAATATGGAAAAAATAGACTTCTGTTACGGCATTACTATTCAAAAAACAGGAGTGAGCAGATGGAAGTCACAGCGAAGCAGGTCGTGGAAACCTACCTTGCGGCGTTCGCCGCGGGCAGATTCGATGAGATTGTCAGCCTGCTGGCCGCCGATGTGGTGTGGCATATTGACGGCGAGCCGGGTGTTTCTACCGTCGGGCTGTTGCAGGGGCCTGAGCAGGTCCGGCGTTGGTTAATGGCTTTCCCGCAGAACTTCAGGCCACGGGAATTTGTGATTAATGAGATTATCGCGCAGCACGACAGCGTGCTGGTGCTGGGGCGTTTTCGCCACACGGTGGTCAGCACGCGGCACACCGTCGGCAGCGATATGATCATTCACTTCACGGTCACGAACGGCAAAATTCGCCGTTATCAAATCTTTGAAGATTCGGCGCTGCTGGCAAGAGCCTTCAACGCGGATGATGAGTGGTCGCTGCAGCAGTTGCGCATCAATGGCACGCTCTACCGTTACCGCGATATCGGCGAAGGGCCAACGCTGCTTTTTGCCCACGGGCTTTTCGCCAGCCATCACATTTTCGCCGCACAGGTTCAGGCCCTGAGCCACGCTTATCGCTGCATTGTTCTCGATATGCCGGGACACGGCCTGAGCGGCTACGATCCCACCGGCTGGACGCTTGATGATCTGAGCCGCGATCTGGCGCTGATGATTGATGAACTGGCGCTCGGCAAGGTCACCATCGTTGGGCAGAGCCAGGGCGCGATGGTAGCCCTGAGGCTGGCGGCGCGTTATCCGAAGCTTCTGGCAGGCCTCGTGCTGATTGGCACCAGCGCCCGTGCGGAGTTGCCAGAACGGCTGGAAATATGGCGCAGGCAGCGCGAAACCCTGCTGAATGGCTGCGATGCGGCGCGGGACGCGCTTTTTACCACCCTTCAGGCCTATGTAAACAGCGTTGACTGGCTGCAAAACCACCCTCGTGAGGCCGCCGAAGAGCGCGCCATGATGCATGCTCACAGCCGCGAAGGATTGGTGCTGGCGCTGGATGCCGCCGTGTTTGACCGGGGCGATATCACGCACCTGTTGCCGACGATCACCGCGCCGACGCTGGTGATCGTCGGGGAAGAGGACAGGGCAACGCCGGTTGAGTTAAGCAGGGAGATCGCCGCGCTTCTGCCCGATGCTCAACTGCTTACGCTGGCAAAAACCGGCCACCATCCGCCAACGGAAGCCGCCGATACGGTGACGGCGGCGATTGCCGGCTTTATTGCAGCTAAATAGCGGAGATAAAAAGCCCCGTCAGGGGCTTAATATGCGGTGGTCATATCGCGGATTTAGAAGCGATATTGCAGACCGGCGGTGATGGTGTAGTTTTTGTTGGCAATACCCGCAGCATCGCCACCGATGAATTCCGATCCGCCGTTGGTGGTGTCAATAACCTGCGTCCCGCCTTTGCCCTCTTCATATTTGCTGTAAGTGAACTCAGCAAATACTTTCGCGTGCGGCGTGACGTAGTAGCCAGCATCAAGTGACGCGCCGTAATAGCGTGAGTTGCTGGTCTTCTCACGGAAGGTGAGGTCGCGCATATAGTGCTCATCGTTATCATGCGCGCGCACCCAGTCGCTGAATTTCAGCAGCGCATTGAATTCGAAATTATCAATACGGTACTGGCCCGCCAGCCCAACATAGGGCATGGTGAAGCGCTGGCTGTAACCAATCCCGCGTTCGCCTGCCGGGAAGTTGCCCACTGAGGCGCCGTTGTCATAATCGTAAGCGCCGCCGAGCGCCGTCCAGCTGAAGCGCGTCTCCTGATAGCCTGCCACCACGCCCGCTTTATAATTCTCGTTCTGGAAAATCCAGCCTTTCAGGTTGAGATCGAATTCATTAGCGTAATTGACATCCGAGTCAGGATGGGTGGAGTGATCGGTCCAGCCTGACTGGCTGGCATTCTGCCAGTCATAATCATCCATATGGCCTGCCCCGGAGGCGAGTGACGTCCAGCCGCGGGCGTTGAGGGTTAAAAAGGAGTAGGGGTTCCAGGAGAGATCGCCTTTCACAATGGCGACATTCTTTATCTTCCAGTTAAGCTGGCTGATTTTTCTCCCTGTTATTTCGTCATAGACTAGCTCATTCGATTTACCGCTCAGCATCCCGGCAGAGGCGGAGGCGGAAAAGCTTTCGGGGGAAAAATCGGGGATTAACTGCTCTGAGTCTGCGTACGCGGTACCTGAAATAGTGCTTATCATCATTACTACAATACGAGTTTTTTTCATTTTTCTTTGCTCATATCACAACGGTAATAACGATTTTGCCGCGGGTATAAAGTTCCGCAATGGGAATGGGTTTTTCTTTTTTTATTTTTTGATAAAGATCCTAAGTGTGAAATATATCTTTTTTTATCCTTCTCTTTTTTGATTTATGAATTATGGGCATGCACGGTTTCTCGGAGGAATATATTTTCCCGAAGAAATGTGGTGATGTTTATCTTAGGTAAGGCGCGGGAGGGGACCCGCGCTGCTGTGACACGCTAAGCTTGTCAGCCTTCGCTGGATGGCGCGCTTTTCTGCATCGCGTGCTGCTGTGATAAGCGCCAGAAATCGTGGCCTGCGGGATACTGGTATAAGCGCAGGGAGAATTGTCCTGCTACCGCGGTGATATATTCAAATATCGCCGATTGCGTATTCTCATAATCGGCCCACAGGGTTGACGTGGTGAAGCAGTAAATTTCCAGCGGGATACCGGCCGGCGACGGTTTTAGCGTCCTGACGACAATATACATCTCTTTGACAATATCCTGCCGCTCCGCGAGATAAGCCATTAAGTAGTGGCGAAAAAGGGTTAAATTTGTCAGGCCATTATCGATAAACCAGCTATCTGCCACGCCCAGCGGATCGCGGCCATCGAGCAATTTTGACAGCGGTTCACTTACGCCGCGTATCGCCAGCATCGGCGCCAGCATCTCCTGCGAGAGAAACGTGACCGAGTGCTGATCGATATTGGTGCTGCGCATAATGCGGCGCGCGCCGGAGGAGAACATCGCCTGCCAGTTGGTATAGGTTTCGGTGAGGAAGTTTTTTGTCGGAATTCGGGAAATGGTGTTATCCCAGTTCCGGATAGTAATGGTGTGCAGCGCGATATCGGTCACTTCACCGCTCAGGTTTTTATCCGGCATCTCAATCCAGTCCCCGAGTTGCAGGACATCATTTGAGGAGACCTGCACGTTGGCGACCAGCGAAAGCAGGGTGTGTTGAAACACTAACATCAGCACCGCCGCCACCGCACCGAGGCTGGAGATAATAATGGCAGGTGATTTGTTCGACATCACCGCGAGGATCATGATCGCGGCAATAACGTGAATTAAGATTTTACCTATCTGGATATAGCCCTTAATCGAGTGATTTTTACGCTTCGTCTTGCGCAAATAGGAGCTATTAACGATATCCAGCATCTCGTTGAAAAATACCGACAGAAAAATAAAGAACAAAATTCCACAGATGGTATTTATTGCCGTCACCAGCGAGGCTGGCATATTTTCCATAAATTGCAGCAGGTAATAAACTGTCAGAACCGGCACAAAGTTGGATAATTTTTCGGCGATGCGGCGATCTTTTTCCAGCGGCACATCTTTTTTATGGCTGGCAAAGAAGACTTTACGCACCACCTTAATCAGCAGGAATTTGCACATCAGGTGCGCGAACATGCCAGAGACGATCAGCAGAATAATATTTAAAACAATGGCCAGCGCCGGCCTGCCTTCGATAAACGTCAATAAAGAATTCAAATACGCCATTACTTATCGCCTGAACGAGTATGCCATCTGTATAAGCCCTGGCTGGCGGGCATATATACAAAAATTTAACCAATTAGCATCATGGCATAACAAGGGGATATAAGTCCACGCCGGGGGCGGTGTGTGCCCGGTCACAAAAACGCTCGCCTTTAACAAAGTGATCCTATGATTTAGGCTGGTTAACGCAAATTTACGCTGTAACAGGAGAAGCATGATGAAAGCAGTCACACTTAACGCGCCGGGCGGCCTGGAAAACATTACCGTCTCAGATATCGCCGATCCGGGCAGACCCGGCAAGGGCGAAATTCGGGTTGCGATTAAAGCCAGCTCGCTGAACTTTCATGATTTGATTGTTGCCAGCGGCCAGTTCCCGACTGAGGATGGCCGCATTCTGCTGTCCGATGGCGCAGGCGTGGTCGAAGAGGTAGGCGAGGGCGTTGAGGAGTTTGCCGTCGGCGATCATGTGGTTTCCACCTTTTTCCCCATCTGGCTGGCAGGCAAGCCAGGCCCCGAGGTGAGCGGCTTTGCCCATACTCCCGGCGACGGCATTGACGGCATGGCAAGCGAGTACGTTGTCCGCTCGCAAAACGCCTTTACCCATGCGCCGCAGGGATGGAGCCACAAAGAGGCCGCGACTATCACCACTTCAGCGCTGACCGCCTGGCGGGCGCTGGTGGTGGATGGCAACCTGAAAGCGGGCGAAACGGTGCTGGTCCAGGGCACTGGCGGCGTCTCCATCGCGGCGCTGCAAATTGCGAAAGCGATGGGCGCGAAAGTCATCGCCACCTCCTCTTCCGATAAGAAGCTCGACGTTGTGCGTGAACTGGGCGCGGATGAGACTATCAACTACAAAACCACACCCGAGTGGGGAGACAAAGTGCTGGAGCTGACCCAGGGGTTTGGCGTCGATCACGTCGTGGAAGTGGGCGGCCCGGCTACCCTGAAAGAGTCTCTGAAAGCCGTTAAAGTCGGCGGACATATCGCACAGATTGGTATCCTGTCCGGCGATGAGGCCAGCGTATCGGTGCTTTCACTGCTGGCGAAACAGGTGCAGATCAAAGGGGTGATTGTGGCAAGCCGCCAGGATCAGATCGATTTTGTGAAAGCGCTGGAAGTGATGAAGCAAAAGCCGGTTATCGATCGCACCTTCAGCTATGAGGCGCTGAGCGAAGCCTTTGGCTACCTGCAAAGCGGTTCCCACCTGGGGAAAATCTGCGTCGAGTGGTAGCAGGCCACGGCGGTAGGGGCATGCGCCCTTACCGCCACGTTTTAATGCGCTGTGGCGCTCTCCTTCAGCCGAGCAGGCTTTCCAGCGTCACCGATGCTCCGCCGCAGACAATCACCAGTACGTTATCGCTGGGATTAAAGCGGAGTTTATTGTCATAAAGCAGAGAGAGCGATACGCCGCAGGCGGGCTCGGTCAGCACGCGATGGTCGTCCAGCAACAGGCGGCAGGCGCGCACCGCTTCCGCGTCGGAGACAACCTGGCTTCTCACCTCAAGGCGGCTGGCAACGTTAAACGCATTTTCACACACCTGGCTTGCGGCAAGAGTCGTTGCAATGCCGCTCACCTTCTCCAGACGCACTAACTTCCCGGCATTTACCGAGGCGTTAAGCGACGCGGTACCCTCGGTTTCAACGGCATAGATCGGAATATGGCTCAGGTGATGTTTTTCCAGCCCCTGAGCGATGCCGGACAGCAGGCTGCCTCCGCCGACTGACAGAATAACGGCATCCGGGATCACGCCTGCCGAGATAACCTCATCCACCAGCGTGCTGATGCCCGCCCACAGCAGCGGGTTATCAAAGGGGTGAATATAAATGATCTCATCGGTGGCTAAAGAGAGGGCATAGTCGTTAGCCTCGCTCCACACGTTCCCATGCACCACCAGGCTGGCCCCTTCCTGCTCGATCAGCTCTCTCGCCCGCAGGGAGGTGGTTTCAGGCACCACGACGGTGACCGGCAGACCGAGTTTGCGACAGCTGTGAGCTACCGCGATGCCCGCATTGCCGCCCGACGAGCTGATAAAGCCTTTTGCGCCCTGCTCTGCGTAATAGCGGCAGGCATGAGCCGCGCTGCGAAGTTTGAACGAGCCGGTGGGCTGGGCAGACTCCATTTTCAGCCACACATTGCATCCGCTGCGCTGGCTCAGCGGCAGCGAGTGCAACAGCGGGGTCTGAATACTGATTTCCATGACATCGAATCCTTATGCATAAGCCCCATACGATAAAGGCCGTTCTGGACAGTTTTTTAAGCCTGACCAGTAATAACACAAGAACTATCAGGCTGGGTTATCTATTTCCGGGTGCCAGGGATGGCATACGCAGGCCAGCTTATGCCCCTCCGGATCCCGCAGATAGGCAACATAGAAATCCGGCCCGTAGGCCTCACGGAGACCGGGCGCACCCTCATCGCTGCCGCCATTTTTAAGCCCTGCGGCATGAAATTGCCTTACCTGCTCTGCGCTGCTTGCCCGGAAGGCGAACATCGTCCCGTTACCCGGCGTCGCCCTCTTTTTATCGAACGGCGGGCAGATGCAAAAACTAAACCCCTTCTCTGGCGGTTCGCCCCACATCGCCCAGGTTTCACTCCACGCGGGAATGCGCGGCACGCCCAGCACCGCGAAAATCGCATCATAGAAACGGGTCATCGCCGGTAAATCGTTGCTGCCTATCGTGGTGTACATCAGCATGGTTTGGCTCCTGATTTGCTTTCAGAAAAGGTGAAGCCGTCAGTGATTATGATCGCGCAGAAAAACCGTCAGCACATCTTTTGGCGCGACGCCGCCGCACTCTGAAATCATCCAGCCCACCGCGCCGCGATGGTAGGTGCCATGGAACAGCACGTGGTTGAGCATATCAATGGCGCGCATCTCACCATGGCCTCCGTCGACAAAACGAAAGGTGATGGCTTTTTCAAGATCGCACGAGGAGAGGGCGCCAATATGCTCGATATACCACGCCGCGCAGTCGGCCATCTTCACTTCAAGCTCTTCCAGGGTGGGCGTTTCCGGGGTATTTAGCGCGGTGTAACCGTGCTGCTGACCGGTGAGATTAGCCCTGAAAATCATGTCGACGACATAAATATGGTTCATCAGCCGGATCATCAGGTGGCGCTTTTGCGGATGCGCCGTTTCGTCGATCGCCTTAATAGCCTTGAGGGTTTCGCCATCCATCCAGCGCTTAAATTTCACCAGGCTAACCAGTGTGTCCTTGTCCATCTTCTGCTCCACATGTGACTGAAGCGATATCATACCGCGCGTGGACTGTTTAGCTGAGTAGATCCTTAAGCAAAAACCAGGGGGGTAGCATTGGTATATTTCAGCGAGCGGCGCTGGTTAACGTGTCGAAAAGGTCGGGGCGTTAAGGTTTTTCTAAGCTTTCTTCGTCACACTGGGGGTATAAAGCGCACATGGTTTCGGTGCCGTTGTCGGATTATAGTCGGCAGGAGATGATGTCCCCTGCCACTTTTTTAACTTTTTATTCGCCAGAAAGATTATTTCGTCACTCCTTTTTTATTTTCCATTGTCACAAAACCTTCAGCTGTATCAATATCTAACATCTTCTTTAAAACCGAAAAAATATTTAACTCACCTTCAGACGATCCTCATTAAATAGTGATGATTTTGCAGGTAAATTACTTTATAAATATATGGGACAACATCGCAGACCTTGCTCACGTAACTGCTCGTGCAGCGAGTAATTACGGGTGTGGCATCTACGCGGGAGGGAAGTGAATGGATATCATAAGTTCAGAACGGGTAAGTGAAGTCTACATGGTTATCGGGCACGCGGTATCCTCGTTAATTTCAGCGGGAAA
Source organism: Kosakonia sp. Marseille-Q7440 (assembly GCF_965119485.1). Taxonomy (NCBI): domain Bacteria; kingdom Pseudomonadati; phylum Pseudomonadota; class Gammaproteobacteria; order Enterobacterales; family Enterobacteriaceae; genus Kosakonia; species Kosakonia sp. Marseille-Q7440. The sequence continues at coordinate 1,539,512 of NZ_CBCPLT010000002.1, forward strand.
ACGCGTTGAAAAAGAGGGGATTCTTGAGCAGTTGCAAAAGGGAAAAGCGCAGGCGGTGGATGGGATGAACGACGTGTATGAATCCGCTATTCGCCTCGTTGCCAGCGAGGGCCTTGCCGTCAGCGAGCAGTGACTGACCCCCACTCTTTTTCACCATATATCCCGCTCGCCTCAGGTAGAGAACCAGCCAGCGGGATAGTATGCGCAGATAAATTCCACAAACGCCTTCACTTTCGGGCTCTGTAGCCGACGCGATGTGTGCAGCACCCACAGTTCGGTAAGCGTATCGGCCTCTCCCCAGCTCATCAGTTCCCCACTCGCAAGATAAGCGCTGACGATCGACTTCGGCATCATCGCCGCACCGGCACCCGCCAGAACTGCATCGCGGACGGTCAGCAGCGAGGAGAGGCGTATCACCGGCTGCGGAGTAAAACGGCGCTGTCCGTTCTCAACGATCCAGTCACTTCCTTCAATATGCGTTGACATGACCACCGCCGGGATCGTCGGCACACTTTGCCCATCCACTTCGGGCAGGCTGACAGAAGGCGCGGCGACCAGTACCAGCTTGTCCCTGGCGAAGCACCGGCCAACCAGCGAACTGTTTGCCTGCGGGTTAATGCGGATCGCCACATCAAACTGCTCTTCCACCAAATCGCTCATGCGGTTTTCAGAAACCACCTCAATGTGGATCTGTGGGTAGCGCTGGCGAAATTCCGCCATCAGCCGCCCCAGCGCCAGCTGCGAAAAGAGCAGCGGGGCGGCAACGCGCAGCCACCCTGCGGGCGCGGCATTATCTTCCCGCGCCGATTCAGCCGCTTCATCAATTTCACGGATCGCGCCCAGCGTGCGTGCCAATAGGCGTTCGCCCGCCTCGGTGATCTTTAGCTTCTGGCCGCCTCGCTCCACCAGCCGTACGCCCAGCGACTCTTCAAGATCGGTTAGCCTGCGCGAAAGGGTGGCCTTCGGCTTCCCGCTGGCGCGGCTGGCGGCACCAATCCCGCCTGCTGACGCGATGAGGTGAAACTCTTTTAAGGCGTTGATATCCATTAGCTGTCTCATTTTTGGAACAGAGTGTGCAAATAATAGCCTCTTCCGGGCAAAAATGGATCGGGATAGTCTCTGGTTACACCCACCAGACAGTACGGAGTAAACATCATGACTATTCTTGTTACCGGAGCGACCGGCCGCGTTGGCCGCCACGTTGTTGACCAACTGCTTCGCCGCGGCGCTGATATCCGCGTATTGACCCGCGATCCCGCAAAGGCCGAATTTGCCGGCAATGTGGAGGTGGTTAAAGGCGATCTGCTGGATATTGATGCCCTGCGAGCAGCTTTGAGCGGCATTAGGACACTGTTTTTACTCAATGCGGTTGCTGCCGATGAATATACCCAGACGCTGATTACGCTCAACATCGCCCGGGAAGCTGGCATTGAGCGCGTAGTTTATCTCTCGGTCTTTGGCGCAGATGACGCCGTCAATGTGCCGCATTTCGCGGTTAAATATGGTGCCGAGCGCATGCTGACCGCGATGAACTTCAGCGCCACCATTCTGCGCCCCACCTACTTTATCGACAATGAGGTGATGATTAAGGAGGTAATCGTTAACCACGGCGTTTACCCAATGCCGATTGGCAGCCGCGGGCTGGCGATGGTGGATACGCGCGATATCGCCGAGGTGGCGGCTATTGAGCTGATTCGGCGCGACCAGGCGAGGGATAAGCTGCCCATCGAGACCATTAATCTCGTCGGCCCCGATACGTTGACCGGTAATGATGCGGCGGCAATCTGGCGCGATGTGCTGGGACGTGAGGTGATGTATGGCGGAGACAGCCCGGATGCCTTTGAAGCGGGCATGGCGGAATTTATGCCGAAATGGATGGCCTATGAAATGCGTCTGATGGCCGAGCGCTACGTCAGCCACGGCATGATCCCAAATGAGGGCGACCGGGAGCGGCTGGTGGCGCTGCTTGGCCGCCCGCTGCACACCTACCGCGACTTCGTAACGGCACTTGCCGCACAGTAAAAATGAGAAGGCCGGTGCATCAGCATCGGCCTTGTGATTTCGCGCTTAAAGCGCAACGGCGCGCAACAGGCTCGGCGTCAGATCGGTAAAGTGCGGCACATCGCCCGTCACTTCTGGCGCTTCTGGCGAGTTAAACGCCGCTTTCATCGCCTCCTCATCGCGGAAAACGCACTCGGCGATGGCGACGGTTCCCGTCTGCTCAACGGCCGGGAAGAGGGCAGCTGCGCTGAGCAGGCCATAGGGCTGGAACGCTTTGATCACCAGCGGAATATGACTGTTGACGTAGTAGTCCCGGTCAAAACGGCTCTGCGGATCGCCGTAATAGGTGACGTATAGCGTGAAGGTTGAAGTGCTCATTGTGTGACCTCTTTGATAACTGGTTTCCATTCGTTTAAGCCGCTGAAAGTGTAGCTGGCATTGCGGGGTGCTAATATGCATTCCGCGCTGTTAAGCCATCACAGAGAGGGAAATCATGATAACGATTGAAGCGGGCATGCCCGTTCACTACCAGACGTTACTGAAAATATGGGAGTCATCGGTGCGTGCCACCCACGATTTCTTACCGGAGGAGGATATTGAGGCGCTACGCCCGCTGTTAGAAAATCTCTATTTTCCTGCCGTCACGCTGTCGATTGCCCGGCTGGTTGAAGATGGTTCCGTCGTCGGCTTTGTTGGCGTCAGCGACAACAGGATTGAGATGCTGTTTGTCGATGCCGCCCAGCGCGGAAAAGGCATCGGCAAAGTGCTCCTGCGACACGCCATCGCGCAGGGCGCGCATGAGCTGGACGTCAATGAACAGAACCCGCAAGCGGTGGGCTTTTATCAACAGCAGGGTTTTGTAGTCGTGAGCCGCTCTGAGCACGATGGACAGGGCAGACCCTATCCGCTTTTGCATATGAAATTGCAGAAAATTGAATGATGCCTGAAAGCTTCAGGCCTCTAATTACCCGATGTACTGGCTAAAGCGCAGCAGGTAGCCATCCGGATCCTGCACGAGAAATTCTCTCTGGCAGGCTAAGGTTTCACCGATGTGATAGTGATTATCCTGAAGCTGACGATAGAGAGCTATGTTGTTTGCTGTCAGGCGGTTTTGCACCGCCTCAATATCGTCCACCTCAATCTGAAAATTCACCCCGCGACCTAATGGCGAGACCAGTTCTGCTGTGTTCCAGCCCTGCGCATGATACTGCTCAATCATCAGTTGCGCCTCACCGAGGGCAAGATAGGCAAAGTCGGGGTCGCTGCGTTTTATCATCACTGTGAAACCCAACACATCGGTATAAAAATGCAGCGAGGCAGCAAAATGGGTAACGGTAAGCTCAGGAACCATCCGGTTCCAGTAGGTTTCCTGATGAGCGGGCATAGGGTCTATCCTTGTTCAACTGAAGCGACGGGTCCGTAACGCACTTTTTATATTAACCGTGCCGTTGAGCGCAGCTGATAAAATGGCTGATCGCACTGACGGTGGCACTTTCTGGATGATTAACTTCACTCAGGTGATCGCCTATACCGGCGAAAAGCGGTACGGCATAGCGCGTGGCTAACGCAGCCATGGAGGCGTGATAGGGGTCGTCAACGCCCGCCCAAAACCGCAGGGGAACAGGGCAGGGGAAAAAGGCCTCCGCGTCCTGAGCATGTTTTCTCAGTTCATTAAAAAAGCGTTCAGCCCCTTTTTCATCCTCAGGGGTGAGTGAGGCGGTGAGTTCCGGGGCGACCTGGCGGGCATAAGTGATAAACATCTCAAACGTCAGCTTGCCAACAGGCGTTTCAGGCAGGCCAGCCTCACAATCCCATCCCCCCAATACCACCGAGTGCAGGCGCTCCGGGTGAGCATTGACCAACTCCATTGCCAGCCAGGCCCCGGCAGAGTAGCTGATGATATGCGCTTTTTCATAACCCAGCTCATCCATCAGATTGACGATGGCTAACGCCTGGCGCTGTTGGGTGTAGCCAGCCTGATCATCAGGTTTATCGCTCGCCCCGTGGCCGGGCAGATCCGGACACACCACCTGAAAATGAGGACTCAACGCAGAGATGAAGCCGTTATCCACCCAACATCTGCTATCCATCAACAGACCATGAAGCATGATGACTAACGGACCTTCTCCCTGCGTGCGGTAAAAGAGGCGCGGCGTTGCTGATGTATATGGCATAGCGATTCCTGTAATGTGCGCGTGTATATTCATAAAGACTAACGCCATGTTCTAACATGGATAATCTTTTGAAAGGCAATAACAGGTGCGCAACCCCTAATATTGGCGAGGCCGTTGATCTGCAAACAGGGAGTAATGATGGCAAGGCGACGTGAGCTTAAAGGCATCGCTAACGCGCTCAATTCGAGCTTTGTGAGCCGCAATAATGATTTTCATGGCTACTGGTCTTTGGGGCTGCTAAAGCACTTTGCGCTCAGAGATGGGGGGACGTCTGTAGATCTTTCGTTTCCCTTATCTCAGCCTGAGGCTAGCGATAAGCTGATACATTTTCTGGTGCGCCATTACACGAATATGCTGACAAATTTGTTGAACAGACAGCGTATCCCGCATGAGTGGGTAAGCAACGTTAGCATCACTCTCGACTTCAGGCCGCAGATTAAAGACGCGGCGTTAATTGAAGGCGCCGCCTCCGTTGAGCCTTTTGCCTGCCGCTGCCAGATTACTGACGATCGCGGTCGCCACTTCGCGTCAACCCTCTATGGCCGCTGCTGGATGCACTCGGCGAAGAAGGAGAGTCGCTCGACCCGCTATCGTGATAAGTAATGCATTTGCGTTGACGTTATTTGCGCGCGATCAGCCGCAGCCCTCTGCTCACCAGTTTTTTGAACGACGCACACTCCGTATGCTCCGGCGCCGGGCAGCGGGCGGCATGCTTCAGCCCTTCGCTGAATAATTGCAGTTTGCAAATGGTCTCATCAATTGCCTTCGCGCGCTGCTGAAGTTGCTCGCGGTTGATAGCGACCTTGCCCTGCGGGTTTAACATTGCCGCCATCTCATCGAGCGAGAAGCCTGCCGCCTGGCCGAGCGCTATCAGCTGCAATTTACTCAGCACGCTTTGCGGATACTGCCTTCGCAGCCCGTTGCGGCCAATCGGTTTGATTAAGCCCCTCTTTTCGTAAAACCGCAGCGCGGAGGGCTTTATGCCGGAAAGCGCCGCCACTTCCCCAATATCCAGCTCTTTCACCGTTGACTTAAACCTCACTTCACGTTGCACACTCGCCGACACCTTAGCATCTCTTTATCAGGGGAAGGAAAATTGGATAACGCTCTTGTGCTTCACATCATCGTCACCGGCATTGGCGCAACGCTGCTGATGGATGGCTGGTCAATGTGTCAGAAAAAGCTGCTTTGCGTGCCGCCGCTTAACTATGGGCTGGTGGGGCGCTGGTTGTTGTGGCTCGCGCGGGGAAAGGGGGGGCATAACACCATCCTCTCCACGCCTTCCATCAAAGGGGAAAGTTTTACCGGCTGGGCATTCCATTACCTCACCGGCATTCTGTTTGCGGCGATCCCATTTTTGCTCCAGGGTTCGTCATGGCTGCGCGAACCGCTTCTGCTGACGGGTGTGCTGACAGGCGTGTTTACGCTGCCTGCGCCCTGGCTGATTATGCAGCCGGCGCTGGGTTTTGGCATTGCGGCCTCGCGCACGCCCAGGCCGTGGCGGGCGCGGGTATTCAGCCTGCTGACGCATCTGGCCTATGGCCTCGGCCTGTATGGCGCGGCGCTGCTTTACACCTTTTAATGCTATTTGCGCGACGTGTCAGGTGGGCAAACGCAGGCCGAAAATGTTCTTGCCCTGCGCGTGGCGATAATAGGCGCTGCCGCCGTGTAGCGCGGCGATGGCGCTCACCAGCGATAACCCCAGCCCGCTGCCGGCGGTGTGACGGACATTATCTCCCCGCCAGAAGCGCTCGAAGGCTTTCTCCGGCTCGGCAAGCGGCTCCCCGTCGTTCGCCACTTCAATTTCAACCGAGTCACCACCCTGAATTGTGCTGACGGCAATGGTGCCGTTTCCCGCCGCATAGCGAATGGCGTTGATCAGCAGGTTGGTTATCGCCCGCTGAAACAACATCTTATCGGCGGTGAGGCTGCCCTGCGCATTCAGCTCGATCGCCATTTCACGCTCTTCCGCCAGCGGTTCGAGAAAATCGACCACCATCTCCAGCGCCTCACTGAGCGAGAAGGTTTCCTGATTGAGCCTGATATTGCGATGCGTGGCGCGCGCAAGGAAGAGAATGTTTTCCGTCAGCCGTGACAGCGCTTCCAGCTCCTCAATATTCCCTTCGAGCAGCGCCTGGTACTCGGCAACGGAACGCTGATGGCCCAGCGCCACCTGATTCTGGCCTAACATAACGTTGATCGGGGTGCGGATCTCATGGGCCAGATCGTCGGCAAACTGGGTGAGGCGGATAAAGTCTGTCGACAGGCTCTGGCGCATGGCGTTAAGCGCCTTGCCAAGGGGGAGCAACTCCTGCGGGATCGCCTGCAACGGCACCGGCTGATTTAACCGGTCACTGGCGGTCTCGGCCACAATCTGGCTTAGGCGGCCAATGGCCCGCAGCCCACGGCGAATCAGCAACGGGCTAAGGGCGGCGCAGAGCAGAATGGCCGCCAGTGACACCAGAATGCTTTGCTGGCGGTAGCGCTCAAGCATCATGGCCCGCTCGCGTGCCACACGGGCAAGCGTGACGGTGACCGGCCCGTGCGGGGAGTTGGCCTGCAGGCTGAGCGCCGAGGCGTCCATATCATCCGTGCTGCGCCAGCGGTGCAGCTGCTGCGCGCTGGGCGGGGTGTTAACCGGGGTTGGTGCGATATCCGGCAACGCGATGCCGGTATGGTTAATGGTGACGTTTTGCGCCTGCTGCGGGCGGATGCTGAGAATATCCTGGCGAATATCGACCATCCGGTTGAAGTAGAGCGGCAGCGACTCCGGCTGAGCGCCATCTTCCAGCAGTTGGCGCAGTTGCGCGGCGCGGTTGAGCAGCGTCTGGTCGTCGCGCCACACCAGCTCACTGCGCAAGGCGTTATAGAGGATCAGGCTGATGCCGCCGCAGGCCAGCGCCATGATCAGCGTAAAAATCGCCGTCAACCTGAGGGTCAGAGAGGGGCTATACATCGCCTGGCTCCTGCACGGAGAGGCAGTAACCCATGCCCCGGACGGTGGTGATCAACTTTTGCGCAAACGGGTCATCGACTTTGCGGCGCAGGCGGCGAATGGCGACATCAACAATGTTGGTTTCGCTGTCGAAATTGACACCCCAAATCTCACTTGCCAGCAGCGTGCGCGGCAGGATCTCACCGTGACGGCTGGCGAGCAGCCATAGCAGCATAAACTCTTTGCGCGTCAGCGCGATGGGCATGCCATCTCGTGTCACCTGAAAACGCGCCGAATCCATCACCAGATCGGCGACGCGCAGCGTAGTGCTGTGCGGCTGGTGCTGACGAAGCTGATTCTTGACGCGCGCCAGCAGTTCCGCAAAGGAGAAGGGTTTGACCAGGTAATCGTTCGCACCCAGCTCCAGCCCTTTGACCCGATCCTCTACCGAGTCGCGGGCGGTAAGGCAGATCACCGGCACCGGGCTTGCGGTACGCAGGGTTTTCAGCACCTGCCAGCCATCCATGCCCGGCAGCATAATATCGAGGATCATCAGGCTATACGGGTGCGCCAGCGCCAGATGCAGGCCATCGCGCCCGTCCGCTGCGTAATCGACGATATAGCCCGCCTCTTCAAGCCCTTTGCGCACCCAGGCGCTGACTTTCAGGTTGTCTTCAATCAGTAACAGTTTCATCGGCGCAGTGTGCCACGAAATTTTGAGCCGCCCCAGCCTTTCAGCGCCAGATGACAATATGGTCATCTTTCTGACAGGCAATTGCGGCAAGCGTGGAGGTATAAAAGCCGGGTCATCAACACAGGAGAATCCAACATGAAAAAGTCTATCGCTGCGTTAACCCTGGCTGCACTGCTTGCCGCGCCCGCTTTCACTTTCGCGGCCGATAAAAACCCGCTGAGCGTCCATGTGCTGAATCAGCAAACCGGGCTGCCAGCCGCCAATGTTACGGTGACGCTTGAGCAGAAGCAGGGGGATAACTGGACGGTGCTCAACACCGCCAGCACCAATCAGGACGGGCGCATCAGTGCTCTGTGGCCGGAAAAGCCGTTTGCTGCGGGCGACTATCGGGTGATCTTCAAAACCGGTAAATATTTTGCTGACCAGAAACAGCAAAGCTTCTTCCCGGAAATTCCGGTGGAGTTCCATATCGATAATACAAAGTCCACCTATCACGTTCCGCTGCTGCTGAGCCAGTATGGCTACTCCACCTACCGCGGGAGCTAAGGGCAGATGAAACGTCTTATGCTCGCGCTGCTGCTGGCAGCAGGACCCGCGACGACGCTGGCTGCGACGCCCGCCACTGTTTATGAGATGACGCAGGCGCTCGCTACGCAGCTGGCAACCGAAGCGTTATCGGTTTGTCATGATATGCATCGTCAGGGCGTGGTGGCGGTGGTCGATCGCGGCGGCAACCTGGTGACGCTGATGCGCGATGACAACGTCGGGCCGCACAATACGCAGGCCGCCTGGCGCAAAGCGTTTACGGCGCTGTCGACCAAAACGCCGACCCGGCAGTTTGCGAAGCAAGCGCAGGCTTCGCCAGAGACCGCCAACCTCAATACGGTGCATGAGTTATTGCTGCTCGGCGGTGGCGTGCCGGTGAAATATCACGGTCAGTGGATCGGTGCTATCGGCATGGCGGGCACCGGCGGTGCAGAGTCCGACGAACGTTGTGGGATGGAAGCGATCAATAAGCTTCCCGATCTCAGTGCCGCATTGGCAACGACTAAAACAGCCTCAGATGAAGGGACAGGAAAAATGCAGAGCCGTTGAAGTCGTCTGATGGCCGGATCGGCTCATGGCTGATTTAGTCGCCGCAAGCAGGAAACTAACTGTGGTTTTTACATACTGATTAAATGTCTGGCGAACGTCCCGGTCGCCAGACAGATTTTATTATTTTCGCCGCGCGTCAGATTTATTTATTCAGAATCTCGCGGCGAATAATATCCGCGCCTGCGCTTAAAGCATTAAGCTTGCCGGTGGCGACCTGACGCGACAACGGAGCCATTCCGCAGTTGGTGGAGGGATAGAGCTTATCGGCATCGACGAACTGCAGCGCCTTACGCAGCGTCTCAGCAACCTCCTCTGGGGTTTCAACCGTACTGGTCGCCACATCAATGGCCCCGACCATCACTTTTTTGCCACGGATCAGTTCAAGGAGATCCATCGGTACACGGGAGTTATGGCACTCCAGCGAGATAATATCGATACCGGAGGTTTGCAGTTTCGGGAACGCCTGTTCGTACTGACGCCATTCTGAACCCAGCGTCTTTTTCCAGTCAGTGTTGGCTTTGATCCCGTAGCCATAGCAGATGTGCACGGCGGTTTCGCACTTAAGCCCTTCGATAGCTCTTTCCAGAGCGGCAATACCCCAGTCGTTGACCTCATCGAAAAAGACATTAAACGCCGGTTCGTCAAACTGGATAATATCCACGCCTGCCGCCTCTAATTCACGGGCTTCTTGATTGAGAATTTTAGCAAACTCCCAGGCGAGCTTTTCACGGCTTTTATAGTGATTATCGTAAAGCGTATCGATCATCGTCATCGGTCCCGGTAGCGCCCATTTGATTGGCTGCTTCGTCAACTGACGTAAATAGCGGGCATCTTCAACAAATACCGGTTTCTGACGCTCCACGGCACCCACAACGGTCGGGACGCTGGCATCGTAACGGTTACGAATTCTCACGGTTTCGCGTTTCTCGAAATCGACGCCGCTCAGATGTTCGATAAAAGTGGTGACAAAGTGCTGACGGGTTTGCTCACCGTCGCTGACAATATCAATTCCGACCCGTAACTGTTCGTCGAGGGACAAGCGCAGCGCATCCTGTTTCCCGGCGATAAGTTCTGCGTCCTGCAGTTTCCATGGCGACCAGAGCGTTTCGGGCTGGGCCAGCCAGGATGGTTTAGGCAAGCTACCGGCGGTAGAAGTGGGGAGCAATGTTTTCATAGCAGGTGACCTTATATTTAATAAATCAAAGCGGATAGCGGGCAGACCATTGCTCAAGAATATCCCTGTAGGGTTCGATAAAATGTTTTTCCGTAAACTTCCCCTGCTCAATCGCCAGCTGGCTACGCTCTTCGCGATCGTAAATAATTTTGGTTAATGAGTGATCCTGATTATTCAGGTCGGGCTGATAATGCAGGCCCGCTGCGGCATTTGCGTTGTAAATCTCCGGGCGATAAATCTTCTGGAACGTCTCCATGGTGCTGATAGTACTAATAAGTTCCAGATTGCTGTAATCACTCAGCAGATCGCCAATAAAAAAGAAGGCGAACGGCGCAACGCTACCTGACGGCATGAAGTACCGGACCTGCAGGCCCATTTTTTTGAAATAGGTTTCAGTCAGCGATGTGCCATCCTGCTGGTATTCGAATCCTAAAACAGGGTGCTGATTGCCGGTGCGATAATAGGCGTTTTTATTGGACACACTCAGGCAGATCACCGGTGGTTTTTTAAACGCATTTTTGTATTCATCGGAGCGGACAAAATGCTTGAAAATATTGCCGTGCAGTTCGCCAAAATCATCCGGAATAGTGAATGCTGACTGGTTTTTATTGTGATCCAACAGACGCACGCTAAAGTCATAATCGCGCACGTATGAGGAGAAATTATTACCGGTAATTCCTGCGATGCGTCGATCGGTTTTTCTATCGATGATCGTGGTGTTTAATATTTCTATTGCCGGAAAGGTATTACCGCTGCCGTCGATATTCATCGTCACAGAAATAATATCCAGTTCAACGGCATAACGATCGCCTTGAGGATTATCCCAGCAGGCTAAGCTGTTGAAACGATTGTTGATCATCGCCAGAGTATTACGCAGATTCTGCTGGCGGTTCTGACCTCTTGCCAGATTGGCAAAGTTAGTGGTGATACGCGTACTTTCGGAGGGGTTATAATGTTCGTCAAAACGCCCGCTCTTAATCGTGAAGGTAAATTGTGTAGTCATAGAAACCGCATCCGACGTCTGATATAAAATTTTATCGCCTCTGTACTCTAAATAATTCGAGTTGCGCAAAGGCGGCAAGTAAGCGGATCCCCGGAGCGTACAGGAGTACGTGACCGGAGGGGAGCGAGCGCTGCTACTGCATGTGCAACCTGAAGTGTTACCGTTACAGTTCCGCTATAGTTTTGCCAGAAACGCGGAGCAAGAGGAAGTGACCATATCTCACGGTAATATGAATCCCTTTCATGATCGGATGCAGAGCAGGCCAGACGCTGAGGTCTATCCATGTCGAACATAATCTGATGAGCACTCTGGGCATGTTGTATGCGGCTGCGGATGAGACAGAAACCCCCCAGACTTTTCGCTACCCTGTGCCGCTTAATGGCGACTGTCTGACGGTAATCGGACAGCGGTCGATATCCGCTTTTCGCTCAAAGCGGATCTTCTTTGAGTTGTTATCTGCTTTCATTGCGTAAATCCTGCACCCGTTGTTTATGCGGGAAAATTACACCTCTTCTTCCGTGGCGCGCCGAGCGTCGTAAACCTCCTGTGCCTGCTCAATCGCCACACCGTATTGCCTTGCCCAGCTTACCAGCGCCACAAAAGGGTCCTGTAAAGAGCGGCCCAGCGGCGTGATGGAGTATTCGACCGCCACGGGTGATGAGGCGATAACACGGCGGTTAACCAGCCCGTTGCGCTCAAGGCGGCGCAGCGCCTCGGTCAGGGCTTTATGGGTGATAGGATCGAGCCGCCTTTTAATGGCGTTAAAGCGCGAGGGTTCGCTGCACAAAACGGTGAGGATCAACACCGACCATTTGTTGGCGACCTGTTCAAGGATCGGGCGTGTGCTGTTGATTTCAGCCAGCAGGGCAGGGATATCGGTCGACATAAGGTTACCTTCTCTATATCTGGTGTATATCAGGTGCGTAATTGACGGTAAATATACGAAATGTATCATCAGGCGTCCATCCCACGTTCTGGAGTAGCCATGTTGAAACTTGAAGGTAAGACCGCCCTGGTAACCGGCGGTAACAGCGGTATTGGCCTTGCGATTGCTCAGCGGTTTGCACAAGAGGGCGCGCATGTTTTCATCACCGGTCGACGCGAAGCGCAGCTGGCAGAAGCGGTGACGCTTATTGGCGGTAACGTTGAAGCGATTGCGGGCGATATCACTAATACCCAGGATCGTACCCGGTTGTTTGACACCATTCATACCAGGGCAGGAAAGCTCGACATCCTTGTCTATTCGTCAGGTATTTCCGAACCGGCGAGCCTTGAGGAGAGTACGGAAGAGCATATAGACCGCGCTTTTGGCCTGAACGTGCGCGCAATGGTGCTCACGGTGCAGCAGGCCATCACGCAGATGGGCGAGGGCGGCACCATCGTGCTGCTCGGCTCGATTGCCGGCAGCATGGCGGTTTCCGGGTATGGCACTTACGCGGCCAGTAAAGCCGCAGTGCGATCTTATGCACGAACCTGGACCAGCGAGCTGGCTCCGCGCGGCATCCGGGTCAACACCCTCAGCCCAGGGCCCACGGATACGCCGATGTTCAGCCAGGCGAGTGATGACGTCAGGCAGACGCTGAGCGCGCAGATTCCGGCGAAGCGGCTGGGACATCCCGACGAAGTGGCATCTGCGGCGCTGTTTCTCGCCTCCGACGAAAGCAGTTACGTCAGCGGAGCCGAACTGGTGATTGATGGCGGCATGTCTGCATAAGCAGGGCTTTTGATATCACCCGGCGCTGGCTTTACTGGCGTCCGGGTGCACGCGTCATAACAACTCATTGCGTGGTGAATTATTTCAGATGTGACATTGCAGTTCTGAATGAGTGGCACTATAGTAGCAACTTGTACAAGTTTGCATGGGTAAGTTGTACAACTTACCTCGCTACCAGGCTGCCGGCCCAACCATGCGTAATCCGGGCCCATTTAATGAGTGATAAAAATGAATAATCCGACCGCAACACTCCCGCAGACCCTTCAGTCAGTTTTTTCGGTCTTTGAGGCGGAAAAAGAGATCATTGATGAAGTGACACGCGAGCTTCAGGCCGTGAAAGCGACCGTGGCGAATAAAGACATCATGCTGGCGCTGATCGCCCGCGTAGAGACTGAAACGGATGTGATCCGTAAAGATGTCCTGCGTAACGCCCTTGAACTGGTAGTGCTTCGCACGCTGGACGTTTAATGTTTTACCCGCGCCTCTGCTCTGCCTGAGGCGCGGATGCTTCTGAAAAACCTGCGTTTATAACTGTGCAAATAATAGATCCAGAAAGGCACGCACGGCGGGATTCGCGCGGCGGCTCTCAGGCCACAGCACGGTGAGATTGTGCTTTTCAACGGCAAAATCTGCCAGTACAGGGACAAGCGCGCCCCGCTCAACCCATGACGCCGCCATAAAGCTTGCTGCCATGCCAATCCCTGCGCCCGCTGCTATTGTAGTCAACACGCCTTCGCTGGCGTCAACGACAATCGCAGCGGGGAGCACTAACTCCATCTCCCGCTCTCCTACGTTAAACGGCCAGCGAAACAGCTGCCCGCTGCTTTTATAGCGCAGGTTCACCGTCTCATGATCCACCAGCTCGTCCGGATGTTGCGGCATGCCGTGCTTGCTCAGGTAGTCAGGCGAGGCGTAACAACAGAGACGATAGGGCGAGAGGCGGCGCGACAACAGCCGCGAATCGGGCAGATCGCCAATGCGCAGCGCGACATCAATCCCCTCATCTATTATATTCACCCGTTCGTCGCCCAAGCGCAGATCGATGCGCACCTCGGGCTGACGCTGGCGAAATTGCGCCAGCAGGGGGGCGAGCATATAGAGCCCGACCGGCAGCGAGGCGGCAACCCGCACGGTGCCGCTGGATTCTGCGCGGGCTCTCTTTGCCGCCTGCTCAATCTCTTGCGCATCCTGTAACAGCCGCAGAACCCGCTCATGCAGATCGCGCCCTTCCGGCGTTAAAGCCAGCGAGCGCGTGGTGCGCGTGAAAAGCACCAGCCCCAGATGCTGCTCCAGCCGCTGAATGCTTTTACTGACCGCCGAAGGTGAAACCGACAGTGCCCGCGCGGCAGCGGTATAGCTGCCAAGGGATCCGGCGCGCGCGAAAGCAATCAGCCCCGTCAGGCTTTCAAAACCGATTTGTTCTTTCATGGCACAAGTAAAGCGAAAGGCAGGCCCATTATCAACCTGAAGTCGCTGTCATATTCTGCTGCTACTGAATACCAGGCAGAGGAAATAAGATGAGTGCAATGATGAAAGCTGTGCAACTGCATGAATTTGGCGGGCCGCAGGTATTGCGTTACGAAGATGCGCCGCGGCCAGTGCCGTGTGCTGGCGAGGTATTGGTGCGGGTGCAGGCGGCAAGCATTAACCCGCCCGATCTCTATCTGCGCGATGGCTACCGCACGTTACCGCCGCAATGGCAGCCCAACCCTGTTTTTCCGCTTATTCCCGGAACCGATATCGCCGGTGTTGCCGAGGCTATTGGTGAGGGTGCACAGGGTTTTCGCGCGGGTGATGATGTTTTTTCCATGGTGAGATTTCCGCAGGATGTGATGAAAGGCAGCGGAGCCTATGCCGAGTACATCGCGGTGCCTGCCGACGAACTGGCGTTAATGCCGCAGGGCATTGATTATTTGCAGGCCGCCGCAGCTCCGATGTCACTGCTGACGGCCTGGCAGTTCCTGATCGATCCCGGCCATCATGCAGCTAACCCTTTCCAGCCTTTTCCACATATCCCTGTTTCGCTTAAGGGCAAAACGGTTCTGGTTAACGGCGCTGGCGGCGGCGTAGGGCACTTCGCTGTACAACTTGCCCACTGGCAGGGCGCGCGGGTGATTGCCGTCGCTTCCGGTAAACATGAAGCGCTGCTGCGAGAACTGGGGGCGAGCGAGTTTATTGATTACACCCGACAAGCCGCAGAAACGGTCGCGCAGCCGGTTGATCTGGTGATGGATGCCGTGGGGGGCGTGAAAATGGAGCGCTTTCTGCCGCTGATTAAACCCGGTGGAGCGCTCTATCTGGTCAATCCGCTCGGCTTTGCCGGGCAACAAGAGGCTGCGCGCCGGGGGATCACGCTCTCTTCGACCCAGGTTCGCTCCAGCGGTCAGCAGCTTCAGCAAGCAGGCCAACTGCTGGCAAGCGGTGAAGTGCGCATCGTGACGGACAGCATTTATCCTCTTCGTGACGCCGCCGCCGCGCATCAGCGCGCTTCGCAGGGCGGTATTCAGGGCAAAATTGTGCTGCGCGTCAATTGAGGCGATTCATATTGCCAGCGCTTTTATGCTGACAGCGTTCGCCGGGCGCTTTATTGTGAACGCCGATAACTCAGGGCGGCGATGCGCATCCCGCTTTAATAAAAGGAATACCGATGATTACATTGCGCCCCATGCGTGAGGATGAATACCCGGCTTATCTGGACTATTTCATTGCGGACTATGCGCAAGAGATTGCCGCAAACTATCGCCTTTCTGAGGCAGAGGCGCAGGCCAGAGCCACCCAGGAGATCGCAGACGATCTCCCGGAAGGCGTTAATACGCCGGGCCACGTTCTGCTCTGCCTGTTGGCGGAGGGCGAGAAGCATGTCGGCTACCTCTGGTATAAACCCGATGCTTCGATGCAAACCGTTTTTATTTATGATTTTCATATCTTCGACGCCTGCCAGGGGCAGGGACTTGGCAAAGGCGCACTGCGAGCCTTTGAGGATGAGATGCGTGCGAAGGGCGTTGAGCAGATCCGCCTTCGCGTGGCGGGTGATAACGCGCGGGCGCGCCATGTTTATGAGGCCATCGGCTTTGGCGTAACCGGCATCAATATGAGTAAGAACTTAAAAGACGAGTAGGGGACGGTGCGTCAGCCGAAGGCAAAGAAAATCCACGCAAGCGCGTGGATTTTTAGAGAGTGGCTTTTCTTCTATTTACTCAGGTTTATCAGTCGGTTACTGTCACCACTGACGTGTTAGTTGTCACCTGGTTAGTCGTTACCGAGGAGTCCACTGCCCCAACTTGCCCTTTGATCACGCAGCGATACTGCCCCGCATCGCCCGAGGCGACGGCATCTTTACTGTATGTCGCCTTGTTCGCACCGGAGATATTGCTCCAGCTGGTGCCGTTGGTCGATTTCTGCCACTGATAGCTGGCGGCATCATTGGCTTCCACGGTCAGGTTCAGCGTAGCGCCTGTGGCGACAGAAACGGTTGCCGCCGGCTGTGTCTTAATCTGCGGCGTAAAGGCGTAGTAAGGCATCGCATACTCAATGCCGTTGATATTTACCCGCATCCACTGGCGCGGTTTGGATTGCTCAACCGGTACGCTGGATGAGGCCTGCGAACGGGTGCTGATTGCCACGACATCACTTTGCGCACCGAAGCCCGCTTTGCCGTTGTGCATCGAGGCGCGGGGTTCGGCGTCCACGCCGTTCGGTGCCTCAGCCTGCACCTGACCATCCGGCTTAAAGAGGGCCCATTCCCCTCTCTCCTGGCTGGTTTCACCGGTGCCGCGGACGTGCACCGCATACTCCCCAATGGTTGCCGGAAGTTTGATCCACAAGCCCGGCAGCAGCTTGTTGGAATCCTGAGCAATATACTTCACCTCGGTAATGCCCGGCGCACCTTCCATCCAGTAGGTTATGGCCGGAACGTCCGCAGCACCGCGCGCAACGTGAATATGCAGCGTTCCCGCAGAGCGATCGTTATTTACCGGCATCGGACCGCTTCCGCCCAGGCTGTAGTAAGTGCTGCGGCAATCGACCTCAATCTTCCAGTGCGTGCCCGTTTGCGGCATCTGGAACGAACCGATATTCAGCCACAGTTTTTTGCTGTCGATGGTGCCGCGCAGTATGCCACTCAACCACTTAGCGCGTAGCGGATTGTCCAGATAAGTAATGTTATTTTGAAACAGCGACATGCCCATTTCATAGCCGGAAACCATCGCGGTGATCGCACTGCCGTCCGGGTTTTTCGGGTAGCTGAACCACTTATCGCTGCCAGGCGCGGTGGTGCGGTCATAATTGACGCCGGTTGGGTTTGACCATTGCGACATGACAACGCGCGAGTTAAAGAACACGGCGTCATAAGTGGATGACTCAATGCTCAGCGCCTCAATCAGCCACTGGCCGTTGTTGATATCCATCGGCACCGCGCTGTGCTCGATCCAGCCGTTGCGGATCAGACCCTGGCCGTGACGCGGGATCCAGATTGCCGGGGCATAGCAGTACTGGAAGTTGAATTCAGAAAGCTCAATCGCCGTGGAGTGATCCCAGGAGCCTACTGGGCGGTTACTCCAGCCCACTTTGATCACCGGCCCCGCCACCTTGCTGCAGTAGATCTGGTTAAATTTACTGTCGAGGCTGTCGAGATAGTAAATCGTCGCCTCGCCGGTATTGCTGGCCTTGAAGTAGGAGACGTTAGCAAAGGTACCGCCCACGCATTCGTTGGTCAGAAACGGCTGCTTGTTGGAGGCGGTATCGTTGAACACCCCAAGCGTGGCGCCAATCAGCAGGTTACTCTTTTTATCCTGCTCGACGGTTTGCTGCCCCTCCCACTCAATGCCGTAAATGGAGAAATAGCGGTGGTTCAGCGCCAGCACGGCTGAATTCGATTTATCTGAGACAATGCGGGTCGCAATCTGTTTACCGAAACTGGTGGTCACACCGCGCAGGACAAAGTCACCCGCGGCAAAGTAACCGCTTGGGTTATAACGCAGTTCAGCGTCGTCGGCAGCGATCTTGTTGCCGTAACGGCGCATGTCGAGCGGCTTAATCAGATAGGTGCCTGCACCGAAACGGACGCCAACTTTGCTGGAGAGATTGTTGGTTGCGCCACGCGCAAAGGTACCGTTCATAAATTCATACATCGCTTTGACGGCAGGGGCGCAGTCAACGGTGCCGCCCGGTACAGCACCGAAATCGTGAACGGTGAGTGCGTCAATATCCGTATCGCGTCGCCAGTGGTATGCCCCACCGTTGCTGGCGATAAAACCGCCATCGTCACTGCCCGCCACCAGGTTCCCGATAAACCATCCGTCGCCATAATTGATGGAGCGATCGGAGGCTGACCGCGCATTCCATGAGGTCAGAAAAACACGTTCACCCTCAGCTGCAGGCTTACGTGCACGCAGTGCTGCAAATGAGGCGACTTCCGTAATGGCGGTGCTGTTTTCATTAGTAGCCATGATATGTGATGTCCTTTAAGTGATGTTTGATACTGTATTTATATACAGTGTTTTTACTGTACGCCGACAATCCAGGCTTTTCAATAGCGATTTTTACTTTTAAATCAGTTGCATTTTTGTAGTGGTTCGTACTAAGGAGATCGCGCTCCGCTCTATAAAACATAAGAAAAATTAATCTATTTTTTGTTAATGGAGAAAGGTAAACGAAGCGGGTGTTAACGCTTGAGAGAGGCAGAAACGCGCCAACGGAACCGTGCGCGCGATACAAAAAATGGCAACGTTAGCTCACCGAAGTGACATTGAATTTGTCACTGAAAGGGCGGGTATTCATAAGGCTGTCTCGTGATAGCTTTTTGCGAAAAGGTCGAGAAAGGGAGTGATAAAAAAGAGAATGGGTAGCGAATTTTTATCCCTCGTTAGATTCAGAGGGTGAGGAAGGAGAAGATAAATGCCTGGCGCAGCGGCATAACGTCCCTGTCCGCCAGCCAGGCAATCTACTTATTTTTCAGCGTAATCAATACGGTATCCACTCCCATCCCGGAGAATGCGGGCAAACCCTGCCTGATTTAAATGCATGCCTGCAATGAGCAGTTTCTCGCTGACCGCTTGTTCCATTATTTTTTTCCGGGTTTCCTCGGCCTGCGCGGGATCGACGTCGAACAGAATAGAAACAGCCGGTTGTGCTGACTGAATATGCGGGTAATGGACAATATCGCCCCATATTAATAAGCATTCATTCCCGGCATCGATGCGAAAACCGGTATGCCCGGGAGTATGGCCCGGTAGCCATACTGGCAGAATGTCTTCAGCTATCTTCTCGCCGTTGAAAAAACGGACTTTCGGGGCATAAGCCTCTAAGGTTTGCCGCGCCAGCAAAAAATTACGCTGCCCGCGCTCAGTCGCCATTTCGCGTTTTTTATCATCCCGCCAGTGCTGCGCTTCGAGAGGATGCAGAATAATTTCAGCACGTTTAAAAAGCGGCTCTTTATCAGCGTCGAGCAGGCCGCCAATATGATCCGGATGGCAGTGCGTTAATAAAACGGTATCGACGTCGTCAGGGCTGACGCCCGCTGCGGCAAGATTGGCGGTGAGTAGCCCCGGCGCGCCTGCGCCAGCGTCGACCAGAATAACCCGCCCCCGGCCGCGAATAAGGTAACAGTTGATATGGATATCGCCGGGCTTATCAATTCCGGCACTGCTTTGAATAACGTCTGCATCAGCTGTTGCTATGCCTGATAACAGCTCCAGACTGGCTGACATTGTGCCGTCACTCAACGCGGTTATCTGGAAATCGCCAATCTGGCGGAACGGAAAAGCGTGGCTCATCACGACCTCGGGGTTAGTTGCGGGCGAAAAGGTGTTCTGCTGGCGATCCAAAGCAGCGGATACGGGCCGTCAGACCAGAGGCCTGTTGCGTGGCAACATCCACTTCACGCATAAACTTCTCCATCACTTCGGGGATTCGTAATGGAGTGAGACGGTAAAAGAGCTCGGCATAGACCGGTTGCCCGCAGCCCGGCTTTACATCGATAAAAATGATATGCACATTTTTACGTTCTGCGCCGAGGATGTCACAGCACAGGGCGCTGCATTTGTCGGTAAAATCGTAGAGATTTTTGAACTTGTCAGCGTGATTTTCAGAAATATAAAAAGTCAGATTAGGCATGACGTTATGGCGTCCCTTTTTTAGTGCTCTGCAACTGCGGTGTAAGAGCCCCGTAGAGCCAGACACCGGGCATATCTGTAAAGGGCGAAGCAATTTCAGCAGGCAGAAAATAGGCAACGCGCCGGGCAGGGCTTTTATCCAGCGCCACCGCAGCCATTTTCAGTCCTTGATATCCCAGTTCTGATTCTAAAAAGCCGATTTGTGTTGCGCTCAATAGCAGAACTTCATTGGCAGAGAGCGCTGGCGCAAGACCCTCGCCGGCATAGAGGTTACGGTGCCAGTCAGTAATGCAGGCCTGCCAACGGGAGAAATTACCGCCTCCTTTTAAACGGTACTCCTCACTGCTGAGCACATCCGCATCATCGACAGTGTGAATGGCAAGATAAGTCGGGCAGCCAGATTGAAGAGCACGAAAGCGTTGAGAGGTGGTAAAGCCAGTAACAGATATTAATGCGGGTAGCTTTTGATGGCTGTAAAACGCATTCCATTCAGCCTCGCTTTCAGCATCGGTATACGAGCACTCCACGGTATAAAACATCAGCCCATCTCCACATGAGTCATAAACGCAAGCAAACAGGTTTGCTCAATGATTTTTCATCATGCTACAAGCTGGTTTAACCGCTTAAAATCGATACTATGTCATGCATCAGTGACATTTAGTCATTGAAGGTGAGAGCAAGGAGCCTCTTCTATGCGCAGAAAAATACCCAGCAGTGCATCGCTTCAGGCTTTTGATGCCGCAGCGCGGCACGGAAATTTTGCCCGGGCGGCAGAGGAGCTATCGTTAACGGAAGGGGCGATTAGCCGTCAGATTGCGCGCCTTGAAGCGCTGCTGAACTGTAAACTCTTTGACCGTGTGGGAAGCCGGGTAAAGCTTAATCCGCTTGGCGTGCGCTACGCACATCACGTGCGTGAAACCCTCGATCGGCTGGAAAGAGATACGCAATACATAATGGGCATGCCGCAAGGGAGTCAAAGCCTGGATATCGCTGTCCTGCCGACCTTTTCCAGCCGCTGGCTGATTCCCCGCCTGAACAGCTTTAACGCGTTCTTTCCAGATATCACTTTAAATATCGCCGCCAGAACGGATCCGTTTATTTTGCCGGGCAGCGGTTTTGACGCCGTTATTCATTTTGAACACTCCGCGTGGGCAGGCATGCGTATGCAATTTCTGTTTCAGGAAAATCTGCTGCCTGTTTGCCATCCTGCACTGTTAACCCATGATGACGTCAATCAGCAGTTAAACGCACTTCCGCGCATTCATCGCCGACAGAATCCCGATGCATGGCATCGCTATGCGCAGGAGAGCGGAATAGACCTCGATAACCCGGCGCAGGGCGCACGCTACGATCTGCATGAAATGGCCATCGCGGCCGTGATGGCGGGGCAGGGCGTCGCATTGGTTCCGCGTATGTATATCGAGAATGAGTTGCGCTGCGGCACGCTTGTTTCACCGTGGCCTGCATCAGAAAGCCTGAGCAAAAGATTCTGTTTAGTAAAACCGACGGAGACGGGAATCAATGAAGCCGCGCTGGAGAGCTTTGAAGGCTGGTTGCTGGCGGAAATGAATACGCTCGGCAGCAGCGATTGAGAGTGAGCTAAAACGTTACGTTTGTTGTTTTACTGAAATTAATTGCACTTTTGATTACCGGCGAAGATCCAACTGCCGAAACTCTGGAGAAGAGTATGCGCGAAGTTTTATCTGTTTTAGTGGGGCTGATTCCCCTCATTCTGCTTTTAACTCTGATGAGATATTTCTATAGATCGCTACGTCATCCGAAAAAAATCATTACGGAGAGCAACGGGCTAAAGAAAATTTCCACGCCACCGTCATTGTTCGGTTTATTCGCATCTCGCACGCTCTATTACTACGATGATGAGTTTTTTTATCAGATTAAGGAAACGGTGAAGCTTAAAGTTCCGCTTGCAAAAATAGTACGGGTGAAGCCGGGCTACATGAGGGTCAATAACAGACGAAACTGGGTGGTGACATGGCAGAGCGATGGCGCGGAAAAACAGGTCAGTTTTTATCACAACATTACCCTCTTCAACCATAATTTCGCTGATTTTTTACGCGCGGTTAAAGAAGCGAATCCGCAGGCAGAAGTGAAAGAAATCTCCTCTTCTTCTCTCTGAATAAATATCCGCTTTCTCTGTTCCTGGCGGGCATTACGCCCGCTTTGCTTGAGGCCCGACAGATTATTGCTTTGCAATGTTTGGTTCGGTTTCAGCCAGGTATTTCGCCAGCCCTGCCATTACCTCTGGGAAGTCGGCGCTGATGCCTTCGCCGAAAGCCTGCGCGTCCGGGCCTTCTGTGCTGATGGCATAGACCACTCTGCTCTGGTCGCTGCTTAAGGGTTCAATGCGGTGTTCCACAACGACGCGGGTTTGATCCACCCAGGTCTCATCAATAAAGTATTTTCCGTCGCAGACATCCACGAGCTGGCTGCGGATGCTGTCACCGTCCGGCAGCTCCATCGTGAACCAGGTTCCTGTTACAAATGGCCCCTCGGCGTGAATGGCTTTCACGCCTGCATTCCAGCGCTTCCAGTTCGCTGTGTCGGTAAATGCCTGCCATATCGCTTGCGGGCTGCTGTCGATGGTGAGCGTATAGGCGTGATTCCAGACGTTTTCGGCGCTCATATTTTTCTCGTTAGATTTAGGAAGTGAATAGTACCCGCTATACCTATAATCCAGTGCCGCTCACCAGGTCAAACCACCTGTCGCTGTTAGGCGCTATTACTACAAAAATCACCGCAGCGGAGTGAGGCTTTATGCCCGTCACGCTGCTGCGGTGTACGCCATTTATTCAGCAAACTTCAGCAGTGCGTCGCCATCAAGGCGGTAGCGTACCCATTCAGATTGCGGCAGCGCGCCGATGCTCAGGTAAAAATCAATGGCCGGCTGGTTCCAGTCGAGCACGCTCCACTCAAGGCGGCCGCAGCGGCGCTGCACGGCATATTGCGCAATCTGTTTCAGCATCGCTCTGCCCGCGCCCTGGCCGCGATAATCCGGGGAGATATAGAGATCTTCCATATAGATACCGTTGCGGCCAAGCCAGGTGGAGTAGCTGGTGAAGAAGACGGCATAACCGACGGTTTTACCCGCGATTTCACAGATTAACGCTTCGGTATTGCTGCCCGCGCCAAAAAGCGTCTCGCGGATCTCATCGGGGGTGGTGACCACCTCTTGCGGCGCTTTTTCATACACGGCCAGTTCATAAATCATGTCGTAAATAGCGGATGCGTCTTCCGGGCAGGCCGGGCGAATAGTGAGGCTCATCGGTTTTCCTGTTCGTTCAGTCAAGAGGTGAGATTGCTGGCGCTAAGCATAAGGGGTATTGTCTGAAGAATTAAGTGCAATGAAATCACACAATGATGAATATTATGCATCCGGCGCTGCGGCGTCTTGATCTCAATCTGCTGCCGGTTTTTGATGCTGTATACCGTTACCGCTCGGTGCGCCTTGCGGCTGATGAACTGGCGATGAGCACCTCGGCGCTGAGCCATGCGCTCTCACGGCTGCGGACCGCGCTCAACGATCCGCTCTTTTACCGGGAAGGGCACCGGATGTGCCCCAGCGTCTATGCCACCCAGCTCGCGCCTTCGATCGCCTCGGCACTGAAATTCCTCAACCAGGAGCTGACGCCGCAGCCGGAGTTCTCACCCGCTACCACGACGGAGCGTTTGCAGATCGCCATCACCGATTTCACCGCTTTTTGCATCTTCCCCGCGCTGATGGAGAAACTGCAATACGACGCGCCCGGTCTCGGTTTTGATCTGGTTTACTTGCCGCACAGCCCGGCGCTCACTGAATTACTGGCCGGCGAGATCGATCTGGCGCTGGGCTTCAGTACGCCGGATGAGGTTCGCCATCCGGAGCTGGATGAGATCGACTGGTTCAGGGATGAGTATGTCGTTATCAGCAACAAGAGCCGCTCCGCGCTGACGCTTGAGGATTATCTTGCTGCGCGGCATCTGGTGGTGACGCCGTGGAATGAGAAGCAGGGGGTGATTGATTTACAGCTTGAGCAGATGGGGTACACGCGGCAGATAGCAATCAAAACGCCGTCGATGCTGAGCGCGCCATTTATCGTCGCCCGGAGCGACTTGCTGATGGCGATCCCGCGTTTTGCCGCCGAGAAAGTGATGCCAGCCGTGGATATCACGCTCTTTGCCCTACCTTTCGACATCGCGCCGTTTGAAGTGAAGATTTACTCCCATAAACGCAGCGGCAAGCGAGGCGCGACAAGCTGGTTGCAGGCGACGCTGCAAACCCTGGCGCAGGAGATAAAAAGCGGGCGGTGAAACAGGGGGAGGAGAGGACGCCGCCTGGCGATGCGGGCGGCGTCGGAGTCGATTGCCCAGAACGGGTTCATTCTGAGCAGCAGCGGGTTACTGTGTTTTGAAGACGGCAACCAGCTGGCGCAGGCGCGCCGCGCGCTCGGCGAGATCGTCTGCCGAAGAGGCTGACTGCTGAACCAGCCCGGCGTTCTGCTGGGTCACCTGATCCATCTGGCTGACCGCGATATTAATCTGCGACACCCCGGAGCTCTGCTCGGCAGAGGAGGCGGAGACTTCGTTGATCAGCATTGAGGTCTGCTCGATTGCGCTGACGCTCTGCTTCACTTTGTCACCGGCGTTTTCCGCCATCTTAATGCCCGACTGCGCGTCGCTTACCGAGTTTTCAATCAACTCTTTGATCTCTTTCGCTGCCACAGCCGAACGCTGTGCCAGGGCTCTCACCTCAGAGGCGACAACGGCAAACCCTTTACCGTGCTCGCCCGCGCGGGCCGCTTCAACTGCGGCGTTCAGCGCCAGGATATTGGTCTGGAAGGCGATGCCATCAATCACCGCGATGATCTCTTCAATCTGACCGGCGCTGTTGCTGATCTTGTGCATCGAGGCCAGCACAGACTCCATCGCTTCACCGCCGAGCAGCGCGGCACTGGTTGCCGAGCCTGCCATCGACGCGGCATGGCGGGTATTGTCCGCATTCTGCTGAATAATTGAGGCGAGTTGCTCCATACTGGCGGCAGTCTGCGCCAGCGAAGCGGCCTGTTCCTCGGTGCGCGAGGAGAGATCGCTGTTGCCGTTGGCGATCTCTTCAGAGGAGGTCGCAATGGTCACGGCGTTGTTTTTAATATCATTCACCAGCGATGAGAGGTGTTCGCTCATCTTCATCAGGGACTGCAACAGCGCGCTCATCTCATTACTGCCGGTGACGGCAATACGGGAGGTGAGATCGCCAGTTGCCACTTCCTGCGCGATGCGCGCCGCTTCATTAACCGGGCCGGTAATCGAGCGAATGATAAATACCGTCAGGGTAATACCCAGCAGTGCGCTGAAGATCAGCACCGCCAGCAGGGTGATCTGTGCGCTACGCTGCGCCGAAATCTGTTTAGTTAACTGCTGCGAGAGCTCATCGCTCATGCCGTTACCCAGCACGGTGAAGTTGTTAATGGCTTCGGTAAAGATCGCCACATACTCCGTCGGTGCCATCGGCGGGCGCGAGTGGGTGATAAAGATCTCTCGGGCCGTAGAGAGCGCCTGCGTTGCGCCCTGAACAGCACCTTCCGTTTTACGACCAAACAGATTGCGGATCTCTTCGTTGCCGCCCAGATATTTCTTCATACCGACGTCAAACAGCTGCAGCGCTTTTTCGCCGTTGCCGATCTGAAACTCCATGCGGGCATTGTCGGTCTCGCTGATGCCATCTTTCTTCGCCAGCAGGGAGGTGCCGCTGGCGCGGATTTGGCCCAGGGTCTCGGTCAGCTCAGGCAGGTGAAAGAGCGCCGCCGTAATCAGTTGCGAGGTATCTAAATCGGGATCCAGCGACAGGCCATAAAAATCCAGCACGTCGATATTAAAGTCCAGCAGGCTGCGGATAAGCGCAGCATGGGAGACCAGGCTTTCCGGCGCGGTCAGGCTGCGGCTGTCGATCTGGTTTTGCAGCGCCTGCCACTGCTGATTAACCTTGTCGAGCTGCTGTAAAGGGTGCGCATCCGGGTTTTCAGCTACGATATCTTTTCTGATCTCATCAGCCAGTACGTTGATCTGATCGCGCAGCGCAATGCGCGGCGGATATGCAGGGTTACCTTGCGTAACAGCAATAGCGGATTCGGCGCGGTGGCGCTGAATCAGGTTAAGCAGCTTTAACAGCTTTTTCTCAACCGGAATCGCTTTCAGTTCAACCTGTTTGGCCTGCACTTTTTGGCTGCTTTCATTAACAAATAAAGCAGTCGGCAGTGCAAAGAGGAGAAGTGAAATGATACCCAGCACCATAAACTTCGTGGAGAGGTTAATTTTATTTAATAGGTTTTTCATTTTTACCCTGGTGATTGTAATGTTTTAAATGGCATCAATAAAATGGTTAATGCGCTCATGATAAAAATTACCCCCCCTGGATTCAGGAGGTTTTAATTTAAATAAAGCTGGCGACAAAAGAATTATAGATACGCATGGTGAATTGTCCATGAAGTAAATTGTTTAAATTTTCTAATTAAAATTTATAATTAATATTCATGTAAATCAATGATTTGTATTTGTTGCCTGGTAAGAGTGGGCCGAAATGGGTTACTTCGCTTAATGGTTTAAATTTATTTGGAAAAAAGCATAAAGTTTTAATTATTAGCGCCGATAACCACCCATTTAATTTAATTTTTCTGGATTTTAATAATTGAATAATAAGCCGGGTGGTTATTATATTTATGATAATGATTCGCAATTAGAAAATAAGCTTACGCAAAGTAATGCTATTTAATAATAGTTACTAAATTAATTTCTATATTAGCCACAATTGATTATTAACCCGTTATTAATGTGGTTATAGGATGTGGGCCAGGTTTTATAGCAGTAATTGAAGTAAACGCCGCGCGATGCGGCGTCTTTTAAATACGCTCAATAACTTCAAACTCTTCCGCCACCAGCTCCATCTCTTCAGAGAAGATCCCGGCTGCGGTAAAAAAGCGCTGATGCTCTTTGCGCCAGTAGTCGAGGCTTAAGTCGCCTTCACCCTCTTTACGGGCAAACGCGTCGGTGACATCACAAAAACGCGTCAGGCGCAGTGAGATGATGCGGATCACGCACACCGGCTCATCCCGGCCGTTAAGAATAATATTGTAACTGCCCAGTTTGGGCGCGGGATCTTCTGCCTGCCAGCAAGCGAATGCACCGCAGGAGGCGGTTTTGATGCCGCTGGCGACTAATGTTGCCAGCTCATCAGCCAGCGCCGGGCTGTCGCCGATCTGCCACGCCTGCGCGCCGGGGTACTTTGCTTTTAATTGTTCGAGCGTGCTCATCATAAAACCTTTTTTAACAGTCTGTTAACGGCTGACGATAGCACGTCTTGATGCGCAATGAATGCGCCGAAAATTGGGGGGAAGGGGCAGGGAACGCGCCGACGGATTAAGCCAGCGCGTCCCGGAAAGAGAGAAGAATGAAGTTATTTCAGTTCAGCCCAAGAAAATATTGCGCAATTTTGAAGTAGATAATCAGGCCGGTGCCGTCTATCAGCGTGGCAATAAACGGCGCGGAGACCACCGCCGGATCGATACCGACGCGTTTAATCACCATCGGGATCACGGAAGAGACCACTGCGCTCCAGAGCGTAATGCAGAGCAGCGTCAGGCTGACAATTAAGGTGATCTCCGGGCCGATGCCCATCATCCATGCGCGCAGGCATCCGGCAGCGGCAAGGGTGACGGCAATCATCAGCGCGGTGGTCATCTCTTTACGGATCACCCGGCCCAGATCGGCCATCCTGACTTCGCCCAGCGCCATCGCGCGCACCAGTGTAGAGGTGATTTGCGTCCCGCTATTGCCCCCCGTGCCGATCAGCAGTGGAATGAAGAAGGCCAGCGCAATGGCGGATTCCAGCGCCTCTTCAAAGTGCTGGATCACGCTGCTGGTATAGGCTTCTGCGACAAACAGCAGTAACAGCCAGAGCGCGCGTTTTTTCCATAACCCGACCGGGCTTATCTCCAGATACGACTTCTCCAGCGGTAAGGTTGCGCCCTGGCGCTGGGCATCCTCTGTTGCTTCATCGGCAAGCAGGTGGGCAATCTCTTTCTCTGCCAGGCAGCCGACAAGCCTGCCGTGCTCTGTGACCGGAATCAGCGTCATGCCCCGGTTTTCGATCAGCCGGGCAGTATCATGGCGCGTATCATCAGGCGCGGCGTGAACCAGATCGCTGGTCATTAAAGAGGTGATGGGCTTCGCGACATTCTCCTCCTGCAACAACGCCCTGATAGGCAGAGCGCCGCGCAGCATCGCACCGCATACGATAAAAACATATGTCGGAAAGTAGTCATCGCTAATCTGTTGCAGAAATGTCGAGCGGCCCTCCTCAACGGTCAGGTCGTCAGACAATGCAATAAAATCGGCAGACATATAGTGGGCAAGCTTATCGCCAGCCTGATGCGCCTCTGGATAGTGTGCGCCGTGAGTATAAATATGTGACATACAACGTTCCCTATAGAAAACTGCTTACAGGGCGAACAAAACAGGAAGATATAGAAGAAGATCCCTACGTCCCGGTTTTAGCACTGAGCAACGTATCCGCGATAAACACGCCGGAAGTTACCTTGGCAACACCTTGATTCGATGGATGCCTGTATTTCCCTGTGTGGTCTCTCTCGACACCATCAGGGCGGTAACTTGTTTTTGCTCAGGAGCCTCGCCATAACAAGATCGAACTGCGGGCGGAAGTATACCCCTGGTTTTAGGAGAGGATAATATGAACATGCAAATGATTGAGGGAGCGTTTAAGTTCGTAAAAACGTTCCTGAATGAGGCGATAAATACAAAAATTTTGCCGTTTGGCTTAAGCGGCTGAAGCCGCGCCGCTCAAGCCTTCAGGCTTTAGCAAGCAGCCGTCCAGGTGTGTAAGCGTTTAAAATAATTAAACTTAAACGTTGCCAAAAGAAATTTGCTGTGTCTTAATAGCGCCATCGGTTTGGAAGACAGACCTTATGAAAGCAGTTTTAGTAAAGCAGTCCTCAGTTCAAGAGTTATCCAAAGATACCCTTCTTCGTGAGCCTCCTCCTAAGTGCCAAATAAGATACTCTCTAATTACAGGCCATTATCGCCGCGCTAAGTGGCTCATCTATTAAGGAATTATCTATGTCTAATAAAATGACTGGTTTAGTAAAATGGTTCAACTCTGATAAAGGTTTTGGCTTTATCACTCCGGACGACGGCAGCAAAGATGTATTCGTACACTTCTCTGCAATCCAGAGCGACAGCTACAAAACCCTGGATGAAGGTCAGAAAGTTTCCTTCACCATCGAAAACGGCGCTAAAGGCCCAGCAGCTGGCAACGTTACTGCCCTGTAAGCCGCGCTGATTATCAGCAAGCCTTACAACCGCGATGACGGCGATAGCCTGAGCAGTAAGCGCAACTGATAATGAAAAAAAACCCGCCACGAGCGGGTTTTTTATTGCCTGAATTTCACGCAAACTTACTTCTTCTTGCCCAGCATCGACTTTAGATCCGCAAACGGGTTATAGGTCGCCGCGCCGACATCTTTTTGCGCATCCTCTCCCGCAATCACGTTCGTGCCGTACTGATCCGCTTCGGTATATTTCGAGTGCTCATGGTCATGGCAAAACAGGCACAATAGCTCCCAGTTGCTGCCATCTTCCGGGTTGTTGGTGTGATCGTGATCGATATGATGAACCGTCAATTCGCGCAGGTTTGAGTAAACAAATTCCCGCGAGCAGCGCCCGCAGACCCACGGATAAATTTTGAGTGCTTTCTCACGATAGCCGCTTTCCAGCCGCGCGTAGTTTTTAGGGATTAAAGCCATTGCCGACATTACCTGTGTTTTAGAAGAGGGTATTTGTTGACGCAGGCTAGCCTGCCAGGCCTGCGAGTTCAACCTATTCTCTTCGCCAGCGCGCGACAGCAGAATTCTCAGGCGAACAGCAGGGGCAGATAAGCGCCTTCCCGAAGGATGAGAAGGCGCTTGCCGTTACTTAAACACTTTCTGCACAAACTCGGCGTAGGCCGGGCGCCAGACATCCATCTCGTGATTGAGGCCCGGGTACATTTTGTAGTCGAAATGGACGCCCTTGCTCTCCAGCTCCGTTTTCAGCCCGGCGATATCCTTGCCGGTAACGGAGTCTTTTTCGCCGACCACCACGGTGAAGTTGTGCAACTGCTTATTCACCGCCTGGGCGTTATCGAGCTGGCGGGTAATTCCGGCATCCGGCACCGTTGCGGTAGTCACGCCGCTGAAGGTTGCCAGCCAGCCAAAGTGCTCAAGATGGTGCATACCGGAGTAGAGCGCCTGGAAGCCGCCCTGCGATAAGCCCGCCAGCGCGCGCCCGTCGGCATCTTTACGCACGTTAAAGCGGCTGTCGATGAGCGGAATAATGTCCTGCATCAGTTCGCGATCGGCGGCCTGCGCATTCAGCGGATAAAACTCTTTACGCCGCTCTTTCGGCGGGAAGTTCTCCGGGATCGCCTCAGTAATATCCGTCTCCGTATCCGGCACTACCACCAGCATCGGCTTGATTTTCCCCTCCGCCAGCAGGTTATCCATGATCTGCGGCAGGCGGCCCTGGTCAATCGCCGACAGGCCGGTATCGCCAAAGCCATGATAGAAGTAGAGCACCGGCAGCGGCTCGCCTTTGCCGTCATAACCCGGCGGCGTCCAGACATACATCCGGCGCTCGGCACCCAGCGCTTTCGCGTGGTAGGTGACCGTCAGCAGATCGCCATGCGCCACCGCGCGATCGTCAAGCAGCGAGCCCGGCACCAGAATCAAGCTGGTGTTCACCTGGCGCTGCGGTTTCTGGAAACGGCTGCCGGTATCCACCGAGCGGAAACCATCAATGTCGAAGTAATACTCATACAGATTAGGGGCCAGCACCTCGCTTTTCCACGACCAGACGCCGCGCTCATCTTTATGCATATCATGCGAGACATAGCTATCCGGGCTGGAGCCGGTTACCACCGAGACCCGCTTTGCGCCCGGTGCGAAAAGGCGGAAGGTGACGCTCTTATCGGCGTTGAGCTGGGTTATGTAGTGACTGACCGGCACCGATTGATCCGGCGTGACCGGCAGCGGCGCAGCCAACGCGGGCAGCGTCGAGGCGCTGAGCAGGGCGGAAATAGCGAGTGTCAGGCAGGCGAGGTTTCGTTGCATTGTTGTTCCTTTTTATCGTTATAGGAGGGTTAACCGGGCATCAGGCGATAAGCCCGGCAAACATCCGCTAAGGGATAAAAACAATACCATCTCCCGGGGCTGCGAACAGCCCGCTTAATCCGGAATACAAACCCGGATGCGATGGCCGTCCGGATCGCGGGCGACGAACGTCCGGCCGAAAACTGCCTGCGCAGGCGGCTGCTCGATCTCAACGCCCAGCGCCAGCCACTGCTGATAAAGCGCATCAACTGCCGCGCTATCCTGCACCATAAAACTCATCTCCATGCGGTTGCCTTCGCCGCCGGAGAGAAAATCGGCGGCGCGGGTGGACCACAATCCGAGGTTAAGCCCGTTGGCAAAAGAGAACGCCGCCCAGGTGGGCAGCACCACATCGGGCGTTTGCTGAAACAGCGTCTGGTAAAAATCGCTGCTGCGCTGTGGGTCGGAAACATAAAGGATGAATAAATTCGGTATCATTGGGCACTTCTCTCCTCAAGGTAATGGGGAAATGACTATCGCAGGGAGGAGTGTCAAAACATGTCAGCATCAGGACCCGCGCGTGCCGGAAGATTGCTCGCGCTTTTGCAAATCCTTGCCCGCCACCGCTATCCGGTGAGCGGCGCAAGCCTGGCGCAGGAGTTATCCATCAGCCTGCGCACGCTCTATCGCGATATCGCCTCGCTGCGCGCGCAGGGGGCAGATATCCAGGGCGAAGCGGGCACCGGTTATCTGCTTGCTCCGGGCTATCTTCTGCCGCCAATGATGTTTACCCCGGAGCAACTGGATGCGCTGGCGCTCGGTCTGCGCTGGGTGGCGACCTATGGCGATGCGGAGATTGGCAAGGCGGCCAACGAGGTGGCGGGCAAAGTGATGCAGAGCATCCCGCCGCCGATGCAGTCGCTGTTCGAACACGCCACGCTGCTGGTAGGCAGGGCAGAAACGGCGGTGGAAAGCGAGCACGTTGCCGGGCTGCGCGCCGCCATCCGGCGACAGTTGAAAGTGAGCATTCGCTATACCGACCGCCAGGGAAAAACGAGCGAGCGCGTGATCTGGCCTTTCGCCCTCGGCTACTTATCCCGCGATCTGCTGCTCGCCGCATGGTGCGAAACCCGCGGCGATTTTCGCCACTTCGCCGTCGCGCAGATCGAAAGCGTGCAGCAGCTTGCGTGCGCCGCTCCCCATTCGCGCCAGCGCCTGCTGCGCATGTGGCGCGAGGCGGGCCGCGATACGCTTGATGAGATCAGTGGCG
Organism: Kosakonia sp. Marseille-Q7440; assembly: GCF_965119485.1. Classification (NCBI taxonomy): domain Bacteria; kingdom Pseudomonadati; phylum Pseudomonadota; class Gammaproteobacteria; order Enterobacterales; family Enterobacteriaceae; genus Kosakonia; species Kosakonia sp. Marseille-Q7440. The sequence continues at coordinate 1,571,816 of NZ_CBCPLT010000002.1, forward strand.
CAGCGCCTGTGTTGCGTCTTGATAGTACGCCGTAAGCTTATCGAGAAACTGGCACAGGATATCGTTCATCTCGCGGTAATCATGGGCGCGCAGCGCTTCAGCCGTTTCGACAAAACGGAACTGTGCGGCGCGGCTCAGATCCGCCTCGGAGTGGGCGATAAGCCGCTCGACTACCTCAGGCGTTAACTCCATATGGCACTGGAAGCCAAACACGCGATCGCTGTAGGCGACAATCTGCCGCGGGCACCCTTCACTGAAGGCGAGCACCTGCGCATCGGCCGTCAGGCCCGGCATATCGTTATGCCAGTGCCCGACCGCCAGCGTTTCAGGGAAATGGGCAAACAGCGGATGACTTTTGCCCGCCGCGGTCAGCGTAATGGGGAATTTACCGATCTCCTTCTCAGGGCTGTGTGCAAAAGCAGCGCCCAGCGCCTCACCGATTAATTGCGACCCGAGGCAGATGCCGATCACCGCTTTTCCGCCCGCGATCGCCAAAGCGATAAGGGCCTGCTCGGCGCGGGCATCAAAATGGGGACACTCTGCCTGGGTGGTATGCGGATCCTGAGGGCCGCCCATAATAATGAGCAGATCAAAGGCATCAGCCGTGGCCGGAAGCGCATCGCCCGCATAGACGCGGGAGTGGCTGACCGGGTAACCGCGCTGCTGCGCCCAGCTTTCATACGCGCCGGGCGCTTCAAAACTTTCATGAACGATAAAATGAACCCGCATTGATGTTTGCTCCAGATTGCGATGGGGTGATATAACCCGGCCAATCATAAATGCAGGTTTTGAATCTCAAATGCCAAACAGCATAGATAAAGCGCCAAGACATGATGAGGCCATTGGCTGGTCAAACCTTGCCAGAGGTTATCGACGCGGAGAGGTCGATCCGCCCCATTACCATCTGGAAGGGCAGTTGCTGTTTGCCACCCGCGGCGTGTTGCTGGTGGAGACCGGCGAGCGCCGCTGGGTGATCCCGCCGCAGCGCGCGCTATGGCTGCCGCCGTTGCAGGAGCATAGCTATACGCTGCTTTCAGAAACCGACCTGCGCACCCTCTACTTCAGCCGCTCGCTGATCGCGGAATGCAGCAACTTCACCAAGAGCGAACTGGTGCATGTGATTGGCGCGACGCCACTGGTGAAAGAGTTGATTGCGGGGCTGTTCAACGATGAGTACAAAGCACCAAGCCAGCGGCGAATGGCGCTACTGTTGCTGGAAATCCTCAGCGAAACAGAACACCTTGCCGCTGAGCTTCCCCTGCCGCAGGACGAACGCCTCGCCCGCGCCGCCAATGAATTACTGCTCGGTCAGCGCTGGGACGCGTCGCTAAGCGATCTGGCCCATATTGCAGCGATGTCGGAACGCACCTTTTCGCGCCAGTTTATCCGCGACACCGGTTTCAGCTTCAGAAGCTGGAAGCAGCGGGCACGCATCTGCGCCTCGCTGGATCTGCTCTCTAACGGCATTCCGGTGAAGCAGGTCGCTTACCAGCTCGGCTTTTCCTGTCCCGCCGCTTTCACCGCGGCCTTCCGGGCGATTCTTGGCGCGACGCCGCACGAGTTTTTGCCCTGAACTGATTCCCGTTATTCGCTACCCGGCTTCTTGCTGGTGTTGGGCATAAACCACCAGCCGCAGGTGGCGATCTTCGTCGATAATCAACGTGGTGTGCTCGAATGGCACGGAACGCTCATCCATCCACAAATGGCGCACGCCGTTGCACGGGGCGTGAACATCATGCTGCCGCCACCAGCCGCTGAACTCTGGCGACACGCGCTCCAGCTCATCGACCAGTTCGACAATATCGGTGCTCTGGCTGGCGCGGGCGAAGTCGCGGCGAAAGCTCGACAGCATTAGCGGAGCCTGCTCATGCCAGGCGACAAAACGTTCCTGCAGCAGCGGATCGGTGAACAGCAGCCAGAGCAGATTACGCCGCTCGGGCGCGTGGCGACTGAAGCCGAAAAGCGTATCCGCCGGGGCGTTAAAGCCCAGCACATCCCAGCGCAGGTTGAGCACAAAGGCGGGGTGGGGGAGATCGTGCATCAGGCGGCGCACCAGCGGCGGCAGTACGCACCAGGTTTTGCCCGGTTCGGCGGGTGGGCGCGCGTGGGTGAGCATAAAGAGATGACGGCGCTCGGCCGCATCCAGTTTCAGCACCCGCGCGAGGTTGTCGAGAAACTGCGCCGAGACGCCAATATCGCGCCCCTGTTCAAGCCAGGTGTACCAGGTTAAACCGACCCCGGCGAGCGCTGCCACCTCTTCGCGCCGAAGCCCCGGCGTGCGGCGTCGGTTACTGCTCGGCAGGCCGACATCGGCGGGCGACAGGCGCTGGCGGTGCGCGCGTAAAAAGGCTGCCAGATCGGGGCGGGTTCGTTCCAGAGTTCGCATCTCGGCTCTCGTTGCTAAAAGTAATAGTATAAATGGTTAAATTGTAACGGCTTAATGAAGCAGGGAGAATCGTCGCACACTCCGCTGATAATGGAAATGCGCTATGAAATCTACCCCCTCTGCTGCGATCCCCTGCGATCGCTCAACCGCCGCCGCGCCGCCGTGGGCAGGCTTAGCCGTGCTGCTGCTGGCAGGCTTTGTCACCATTTTCGATCTCTTTGTGGTTAACGTCGCTATCCCGAGTATTCAGAGCGGGCTGGGTGCCAGCTTCGCGCAAATCAGTTTTATCGTCGCAGGCTACGAGTTGGCCTTCGGCGTGCTGCTGATCACCGGTGGGCGGCTCGGCGACCGCTTTGGTCGCCGTCGCCTCTTTATCTTTGGTATGGCTGGCTTTACCCTCGCCTCGGCGCTTTGTGGCCTGGCAACAAGCAGTGAAACGCTGATTGCCGCCCGCGTATTGCAGGGGCTCGCGGCGGCGCTGCTCTTCCCGCAGGTCTACGCCTCGATTCGCGTTAACTTTGACGGTAACGACCGACGCCGCGCGTTTGGCCTGCTCGGCATGACCCTCGGGCTGGCGGCGATTGCCGGGCAAGTGTTGGGTGGTGCGTTGATTCACGCCGATCTCTTTGGCCTGGGCTGGCGCACTATCTTTCTGATTAACGTCCCGGTTGGCGTGATTGCCATCGTTGCGGCTCGCGCTATTCCCGAATCTTTAGCGCCGCAAAAACCGCTGCTCGACGGGCGCGGCGTGCTGCTAATTAGCACCGCGCTCGCACTGTTACTGGTGCCGTTGATCGAAGGGCCAACGCAGGGCTGGCCCGCATGGACGCTCTGCTCACTGGGCGCGGCAGCAGTGCTGCTGGTGCTCTTTTATCGCCAGCAGGAGCGGCGTCGGATTGCAGGTTTATGGCCGCTGGTGGATATGCGCCTGCTGGCGCAACGCCATGTCGCACTCGGCGTGGTGCTGGTGCTGCTGGTCTACTCCACCTCCAGCTCCTTCTTTCTCTGCTTTGCCCTGCTGGTGCAAAAAGGGTTTGGACTGGACCCACTTCAGGCGGGGCTGATTTTTGCCCCCTGTAGCGTCGGTTTTGTGCTGGCGTCGCTCACCGCACCGAGACTGGTGGCGCGCTGGGGGATCCAGGCGATTATCGGCGGGGCGCTGATCTACGCGCTGTTTATTGCCGCGCTGATTGCGCAGGTGGCGATGGCGGGCGCACAGTTGAACCCCGTTACCCTGATCCCGGTGCTGGTGGTTGTCGGTGCCGGGCAGGGGGCGATCATGACGCCGCTACTCAATCTGGTGCTTGGCTACGTTGACGAAGCGCAATCCGGCATGGCGTCCGGCATCATCTCCACCGTCCAGCAGGTCGGTGCCGCGCTGGGCGTGGCGGTGGTGGCAATGCTGTTCAACAACGCCCTGAGCGATGCTGGGTCAGTTGCGCAGGCGGGGCAGTACGCGTCGGCGTTTGTCGCGGGCATGCTCTGCAATCTGGCAACCTCGATCGCCATCTGCCTGCTGTTACTGGCGCTGGCAACCCAGCGGCGGGCGGTGTAGGGCAGCCCGCCGGGGCGAGTGCATCACGCTTTCTCCTGCCGCTCTTTTTGCACTTTGCGCAGCAGCAGCCACATTCTCACGGTGCGCACCGCCACATTGCGCGCGGCGGCGCTCGGCGGTAGCGGATCGGGGGAGGGGGCGTTGTGGGAGAATTTAAACGGCGCGCTGCCGTTGAGGGTCAGGTTGGCGACAATCGCCGTCAGCGTGCCGATGGTGATGCCACTGTGCAGAAACAGCTGCACCGTTGGCGGAAACTGGGTAAAGAGCGTCGGCACCAGCACCGGCATCATCCCCAGCCCGAGCGTCAGCGCCACCACCATGCCGTTATTGTTATTGCGATAATCGACCTGCCCGAGGGTGCGAATGCCCGAGACGGCAACCATGCCGAACATCACAATCCCCGCGCCGCCCAGCACCGGTTTGGGGATTAACACCACCAGCGCCGCCAGTTTGGCAAACAGCCCCATCAGCATCAAAATCACTCCCGACATGGCAACGACATAACGGCTGCGCACACCGGTGAGGCCGATAAGCCCGACGTTTTGCGCAAAGGCGGCATAGGGGAAGAGGTTAAACAGCCCGCAGATCATGGTTGCCAGCCCACAGGTATTAACGCCGTTACGCAGCATCCGCGCATCGACATTTTTACCGACAATATCGCCGGTCGCCATCATCGACGACATGGTCTCTACCATCACGACCACCATCACCATCGACAGCAGCGCGACGGGCAGCAGGTGAAACTCCGGTTTCGCAAATGGCAACGCCTGCGGCAGATGCAGCCAGGGCGTCGCCTGCACCAGCTGAAAATCGAGCGGTTTAAATACGCTCCACAGCAGCGTGCCGACCACCAGCCCAATCAGCACCGAGGTGTTTTTAATCACCCCGGAGGCAAAGGTGTAGATATTGAGGATCACCACCAGCGTCACGGCGGCCATCAGGAGTGAAATCAGGTCGCCAAAGCCGTGCATATCGCTTGCGCCGCCGCCGACCCAGCCACCGGCGACAGGCAGAATCGATAAGCCAATAAGCGTGACGATACTGCCCATCACCACTTTGGGGAAAAAGCGGATCAGCTTACTGATCCACGGTGCGCAGCAGAGGATAAAGATCCCCGAGATAATCACCGCCCCGGAGATGCCGCCGAGGCCATACTCCTTACCAATCAGCACCATCGGGATGAGTGCTGCGAAGGTGCAGCCCTGAATCAGCGGCAGTCGACAGCCAAGCCACTGCGTCACCCCCAGCGACTGCATCAGCGTCGCGCCGCCGCAAATAAACAGATCGGCGCTGATAAGCAAAATAATCTGTTCCGCAGGCAGCCCGACCGCGTTGCCCACCACTAGCGGCACCGCCACCGCACCGGCATACATCACCAGCACATGTTGCAGGCCATAAAAAAACATCTGCGTTACCGGCAGAACCTCATCAACGGACGCGGCCGAAGCCGACATAGCACTCTCTTTCATGAGCTTTTCTCTCCTGTGCTGGCCGGGCGATTCACCCAACCCTACCGTGTAGCGCCTGCCAGCCCGGTTTGCTCTGCCGGACTGGCAGGCGGGGTCAGTTCAGGGCGTCCATCTTCGCCCATAGCCGTTTCGCCACCGCCTGCGCTTCGGCAAACAGCGGCGCGCAGTCGAGGGTGAAACGGCGATCCTGATAAATCATCCTGCCGTTCACCATCACGCTGTGCACGCTGTTGGAACTGAGGCCAAACACCAGATGCCCGGCGATGTTGGCATCAATCAGCGGCGTCGGCGGCAGATAGTCGCAGATGGTTAAATCCGCTTTATATCCCGCTTCGATACGGCCAAAGCGGGCGTTAAAGTTGCGGTTCAGCACCTCGTTGCCGTTATAGAGCGCGCGGGCAAAGCTGTCGGGCCACAGCGCGCCGCCCGCATCGCGGTGCTTGAAGAAGGTGAACTTTAGCTCTTCAAACATATCGGAGCCGATGCCGTCGGTGCCGAGCGCAAGATGGCGGAACTGCGACAGCCGGTGGTTATAGCCGACGTGGTTATTCATGTTTGAACGGGCGTTATGGATCAGAAAACCGTTGTGGTCATTGAGCAGCGAGATATCGATGTCGGAGAGATAGAGCCCGTGGGCGACAAGGGTTTTCTCATCAAGCAGGTCATACTCTGCCAGCCGCTCCAGCGGATCTTTTCCGTAATGATGATGGCTATGGGCGACATCATAACGATCCTCGGCGACATGGATATGCAGCCCGCGCCCGGTCGCTTTCCGCGCCTCGCTGAGCATCACCAGCCCTTCGTGCGGCACGGTGAAGGGCGCATGAGCGCCAATACAGGCTTCTACCAGGTAAGGCTCCTGCTCTTTTTGCCGTGCGGCGTCGATCTCTTTGGCAAAGCGAATATTCTCCTCCACGCCTTTACACACCTCGCGCAGCCCTTCGTTGCGATCGGTGGTCTCAAAGCAGGTCATACCGCGCAGCCCGACGATGAGAAAAGCGCGGCGCAGCTGGCTGAGTGAACCGGCGATATACCCCGGCGAAGCGTGATGATCGATAACCGCCGTGCAGCCGCTGCGCACTGCTTCCAGCGCACAAATCAGCGCGCTGTAGTAGAGCGACTCGGCGTCGATGGCCCGGTCGAGCCGCCACCAGAGGTTCTTCAGCGTCGAGATAAAATCGGGGCTGGGGGCGATTTTCGCCTGAATCCCGCGCGACAGACCGGAGTAGAAGTGGTTATGGGCGCAGACCAGGCCGGGCATCACCAGCCGACCCTGCATCTCAATCACCTGCGCGCCCATATAGCGCTGCTCCAGCCCGCTGTCGACCGCGAGGATCAGATCATCTTTAATCGCGATATCGACCTGTTGCCACACTTTCGCCGGGAAGAGCTGCGCGGCGGTGGCATTTTTCAGGATGGTGATACTCATTGTTCTACCTCGCTAAGCAGATAGTGGTGGTGCTGGTGAACGTGGCCGATAATGCGGCACATCTCCTCCAGTTGCGGCGGCACTTGGCCGAAATGGCCGTCCGCACTGATATCGAGCTGCCACTGCTGGTCATGCTGGCGGATATGCACGCGCTGGTTGTCGATGAAAAAGCCGGGATTGTGGCTGTTGAGGAAATCCTCTTCGAGGCTGAAGAGGGTCACTTTGTCCTGATAGGGCTTGCCCTGCCACGGGCAGAACTGCGCGCAGTTGCCACACTCGTTGCACCAGGCATCCAGATGCAGGGTCTGGAAACGGTTGTTGAAGCCGGGGATCGGCAGCGAGATATTCGCCCGGTTCGGGCAGACATCGACGCATTTGCTGCAAATGTAGTTGCAGGCCAGGCAGCGGCTCGCCTCCTGGGCGACAAACGCTTCGCGATCTGCCTCATCCACCTGCGCCGTGGCGATGTCGCCTTTGCGTCGGTAAATCTCCGCCGGGTCGACGTTGCTCCAGTATTTGCTCTGCTGATGGCTGGCGAGGCTTTCGCGCGCGAGGATCGCCTCCGTTGCCCGCCGGGCATTGCCGATGGCGGCAACAATCGACGCCGGGCCGTTTTGCACATCGCCAATTAAAAAGACGTTGGCGAGGCGCGTTTCACCCTCAATATTGACCGCCACGCGCCCCTGTTCATCAACAGGCAGGCCGAATGCCGCCAGCGCTGCGTTATTCTGCTGCTCGCCGATGGCAGTAATGACGCTATCGACCTGCATAGTGCGCGTTTTCTCTGTTGCCTGCGGCTGGCGACGCCCTGCGGCATCGGCCTCGCCCAGCTGCATCACGCGCAGGGTCAGCGTGCCGTCTGGCGCAAACTGCTCCGGGTTGCTCAGCCACGCAAACTCCACGCCTGCACGACGCGCCTCCTGATACTCTTCGCGCCAGGCGGGCATCTCTTTGCGCGAGCGGCGGTAAACCACGGTTGCCCGCTCAACGCCCGGTATGCGCAGCGCCGCGCGGGCGCAATCCATCGCCGTGTTACCCGCACCGATAATCGCCACATGCTTACCGGGCTGCAAAGGCTCGCCGCGATGAAAGGCGCGCAGAAACGCCAGCGAGGCGTGAATATTCGGGTTATCACCGCCCAGCGCCACTGCGCGGCTCTTATCCGCGCCGGTCGCCACCAGAACATAGTGAAAACCCTGCTTTTGCAGTTGTGCAACGGTCAGGTGTGGGTCGCAGCCGTAAACGATCTTCACGCCGTGCTGCACCACGAAATCAATATCGTGCTCAATCAGCTCTGCCGGGATACGAAACGGCGGAATGATGTTTTTCACTACGCCGCCAGCGCTCGCTTCGCGCTCAAACAGCGTCACCGGATGTCCGGCGCGGGCGAGAAAGTAGCCGGCCGCCAGACCGGCAGGCCCGGCACCCATCACCGCTACCGGATGACGCGAGCCGGAGCCCGTCGGTTTATGCCAGCGGCGTCGGTACTCTTGCCACCCCTTTTCCAGCGCCACCTTCTTCAGCTCACGGATATTCACCGCGCTCTCATAATCCAGACGCGTGCAGTTGTACTGACACTGGTGATCGCAGATATGCCCCGTCATCGCCGGGAGCGCGTTACGCTGGTAAATCAGCGCCAGCGCATCGGCGTAGCGCCCCTCGCCGAGCAGGCGAATATACTCGGGGATATCCTGCTTGATGGCACAGGCGCTGACGCACGGCGCAACATAACAGTCGGTGGCGGGCAGCGGGCTGGCGACGTCGATGCGATCGTCCGGCTTCCACGCTTTCTGCGTGTACTCCATGGTGATGGCGCGCTCCGCCAGCGCGTCGAGGCGCGCAACGTCAATAGTAGTCATCTCCCAACCCTGCGCCTGCTCCAGCTCGCGCAGGCAGGCGGTGAGGCGCAGATAACCGCCCGGTTTCAGCAGATCCGTTGCCAGCGTGATGGGGCGAATGCCGGTCTCGAAAATATCGCGGATGGTGAGCTGGCTGGCCCCGCCGGAGTAGGAGATAGGCAGCTTGCCGTCGAAGGCGCGCGACAGCCGGGCGGCAACATTGATGGCGAGCGGGAAGAGGGCGCGCCCGGACATATACATCTCGCCGCCCGGTAACACGCCGCGGGTATTGACCGTGCCGAGGGTGTTGGTGAGCTTGACGCCGAAGCCGCGCTGCTGCCCGGCCGCCAGCGCCATCAGCCGCGTCAGCATCGCCACCGCCGGGGCAAACTGTAAGTCGTGGGCGAAGGACTCCTCATTAAGCACGATCTCCTCAAAGCCGCAGCGGTCGAGGATCTCGCGTACGCGTCCGTAGCCCAGCAGGGTTGGGTTGAGTTTGACGAAGGTGTTGAGGCGCTTCTCCACCAGCATATAGCGGCAGATGGCTTCAATCTCATCCGGCGGGCAGCCGTGCATGGTGGAGAGCGTTACCCCCTGCACCAGCGTGGCGGGAATGCGCTCAGAGAGGGATTGCAGCCTGGCCGAGCGGGCATGATTAGGCAGGCGGGCGAGAAAGTCGGCGTTATTCAGGCAGTGATGCAGGGTGGTGCGATAGAGGTGAAATTTTGGCTCCGCTGAGGAGTCCATCATACGGGCGATAAAGGTCTGCATCGGCGCTTGCTTGATGCCGTCGAGGTTGTAACCGACGCTCATATTGAAAATAAAGGATTTCTCTTCTGTTCTCGGCGTCTGCGGGAATACCGCATCGAGCAGATGCAGCACAAACCAGGCTTTCAGGTACTCATCCCAGGCCTTGGCCAGGGTGAACTCCGTCGACCATTCGGTATTAAAACCGGCATCTTCGGCATCAATACAGGGTTTTTCAATCTCAAGGCGATCGAGGATCTGCACGGTTTTTAATTCGATAAAACGCCCGCCCGTCAGCCAGGCGGTAATAATATTTTGCGCCAGCTGCGTATGCGGCCCGGCGGCCGGGCCAAGCGGGGTGGCGCAGGTTTCGCCAAATACCGTGATGGGCCGCGAACGGATGGTTGAACAGAATTGCTGTTCGGGAATACCAAATATTGACCGCTGGCTCTGATACTCCTCAAAAATACGCGTCAGTAGCGCCTCAAACGGCACGGGGCGCATAATATCTCCCATAACCCTCTCCTCTGGCTTATTCAGATAAACGACATTGCCGCACTATTTTTCATCGCAGCGGCGGAGAGAGAGGAAGCAACAATCACACCACTCCTGGTTTAAGTGATTGAAAGAGCGCGAAAGTGTGAGGTGCCTCTAAAGTCCTGGCGGTTGGGTTTATTTCGAGGGTGAGTATCAGGCAATCCTTAGCCAGGCGTAATTTTCATTTTCTCAAAAAGCGCAGAGAAACTATCAGAGTGATAATTTCATGCCCGCCGCTGCGTATTAACGCGGTTATCGCTGATGACTCCTCAGGCAAATAACAGGCTCGTTTACGACGCGGCTCACGCTTTAAAAAATAAAACGGCAGACGAGTATAAATATTGCATTACTCAAAGGTGAAAAAGCGTGCCACGCGCGGACTAAATAACCTTGAGGATGTTATGACGATTTTTGCAGAAGCAGCAAAGCTTGAAGAGCAGAACCGGCCTTTTGCCCTGGCGCAGATTATTGACAGCCGTGGGTCAGCCCCCCGGCACACTGCGCAGATGTTGATTCGCGATGACGGCACGATCATCGGCACCATCGGCGGCGGCGTGATTGAGCGTCACGTTATCAACGAGGCGCTGGAGGCGCTGCGGGAGAAAACCGCCCGCGTCTTTCATGGCCGTATGGCGCGCAGCGGGCAGAATGCGGTCGGCGCGGACTGCGGTGGCGCGATGACCGTGCATATCAGCGTGCATGGCCTGCGTCCCAGGCTGGTGTTGGTTGGCGCAGGGCATGTTAACCGCGCGATGGCGCACGCCGCGGTGCCGCTCGGGTTTGATATCGCCGTTGGCGACACCTATTTACAGAGCCTCACCTCTGATGCCTTTCTCCCCTCCATTCGGCTGGTGTATGGGCAAAACTTTGTCGAGGTGATCGATAACCTTGCGATTCAGCCGCAGGACTACGTGCTGATCGCCACCCATAACCAGGATCGTGAGGCGCTGGAGTTGCTGATTGACCAGCCGGTTGCCTGGCTCGGGCTGCTGTCGAGCCGGCGTAAGGTGCAATCCTTTCTGCGCCAGCTGCGCGATGCGGGGGTCAGCGACAGCGCGCTTGCCCGCCTGCGCGCGCCGGTGGGGTATGACATTGGCGCCGAGACGCCGCAGGAGATCGCTATCAGCATACTGGCGGAGATCCTGCAGGTGAAAAACCGCGCGGCGGGCGGGCTGCTCGGCCTCAACGTGCCCGCACACCAACAGAGTGAAACGCCCATTGCGGTGAGCTGATCGGGCAAGCCCGGCCGCCAGTTACTGGCTAATCAGTGTGCCGGTTTTCCCCTCAATGCCCGCTTTCGCCTGGCGTAGCTCGGTGATCAGCGCCTGGCGGCCAGGCCGCGAGCGGGCAAAGGCGACGGCGGCCTCCACCTTCGGCAGCATTGAGCCTGCGGCGAAGTGGCCTTCGGCGATAAAACGCTCCGCATCCCTGACGGAGAGCCTGTCGAGCAGTTGTTGGTTGGGCTTGCCGAAGTGCAGCGCCACTTTCTCCACGGCGGTAAGAATGATCAACATATCGGCATCGATCATGGCGGCGAGCGTGGCGCTGACCCAGTCTTTATCGATCACCGCGCTGACGCCGCGCAGATGCTGCCCCTCACGCACCACCGGAATACCGCCACCGCCGCAGGTGATCACCACCTGATCGGCGGCCATCAGCGCTTTTACCGTCTCTTTTTCAATGATATCGACCGGTTTTGGCGAGGCGACAACCCGCCGGTAGCCGCGCCCGGCATCCTCCTTCATGGTGTAACCCTGGCGGATAAGCGCCTGCGCTTCAGCTTCGGAAAAGAAGGAGCCAATCGGTTTGTCGGGCTTGCTGAAGGCGGGATCGCCCGCCGCCACTTCCACCTGGGTTATCACCGTGGCGACGGGAATATCGAGGTTACGTGCGAGCAGGGCTTCGCGCAGGGTATTTTGCAGATCGTAGCCAATATAGCCCTGGCTCAGGGCGACGCAGACCGACATCGGCAGCATCGGCGTGTGCGCCTCGGTTCTGGCGGCGGCCTCGAAAGCGAGGGTGATCATGCCCACCTGCGGGCCGTTACCGTGGGTGATCACCACCTGGTGCCCCTGGGCGACCAGCTCCGCTATTGTTTGTGCAGTCTGCTGTAGCGCCTGCATCTGCCCGGCGAGATCGCACCCGAGCGCATTTCCGCCGAGGGCGAGAACAATCTTTTTCTTCATAGCACACTCTCTTGTAGTAACGGTTCCGCTGACGGCAGCGTAAGCGGCTGAAAGGGTTGGCGGCGTAAAAAGCGCCCCTGGCCGGCAACGCCGGTAAAGACGCCGTTATCGAAGATCACCCGCCCGCGCGACAGGGTCTGGCGGATCGCCCCCTGACAGATAAACCCCTCCCACGGCGAGTAGTCCGCATTGTCATGCAGCCGGTCGTGGCGAATGGTGGTGGTGCGCTGCGGATCGATAATCACCACATCGCCATCCGCGCCGGGAGCCAATAGCCCTTTTTGCGGCCACATGCCGAACAATTTCGCCGGGTTGGCGCTGGTGAGCGCCACAAAGCGCTCGGGCGAAATACGTCCGGTCATCACCCCATAGGAGAAGAGCAGCAGCAGGCGGTTTTCCACCCCTGGTAGCCCGTTCGGGCAGCGGCTGAAATCGCCGCCGGAGAGGGTCTGGCGCTGCGTCAGCGAAAAAGCGCAGTGATCGGTAGCGACGGTATCAATCGTGCCATCGGCAATGCCGCCCCACAGCGCATCATTGTGGCGGGCGTTACGTAGCGGCGGGCTGAGCAGATACTTCAGCGCGTCCTGGCGTTCGTAGCAGCGCTCGTCGAGCAGCAGATACTGCGGGCAGGTCTCCACCCACACCGGCTGCTGTTGCGCGCGGGCCAGACGCAGGTACTCCAGCCCCAGCTGATTGGAGAGGTGCACGATATAGAGCGGCGCGTCGCCGGCAAGCCGCGCGAGATTAATCACTCTGGCGATCGCCTCCGCTTCGCACTCCGGCGGGCGGCTCAGGGCGTGGTAGCGCGGCGCGGTTTTGCCGGCATTAAGAAACGCCGCGCGGCGCTGGGCGATGGCGGCATCGTTCTCCGGGTGGACGGTGGTCAGCGCGCCCGCCAGATGCAGATGGCGCATCGCCTGCAAAATCTCATCATCGTTCAGCTTGTACTGATAAGTGAGATAGAGCTTGAAACTGCTGATGCCGCTCTCCACCATCATCGGGATCTCATCCAGAATGCCGTGATTCACATGCTGGATCACGCCGTGAAAGCTGTAGTCAATCACCGCTTTATAGGCGGCATAGTTATGGTAAACCCCCAGCTGGTGGCGCAGATGGCAGCCGGGCGGGCCAAAGCCCATATGATCGACCACCGTGGTAGTGCCGCCGCAGGCCGCCGCGCGGGTGCCGGTAAAGAAGTCGTCGCAGCTGCGGGCAAGCCCGGTATCAATATTGAAATGGGTGTGAACATCGATGCCGCCGGGCATCACATAACAGCCCGTGGCATCAATCACCTTGCAGGAGGCATCGGCCTCAATCGTGCTGGCAATTTGCTTAACCCGCCCGGCATCGATCAGCAGATCCGCGCAGGCTCTCTTGTCAGCGTTGACAATAAGGCCATTTTTAATCAGTACGCGCATAGAGACTCCAGAACGCCCGCCGCGAAATCAAGCGGGCGTGACATCGACAAACTACGCCGTCGCCAGCCAGCTCAGCGGGATCGCGGCATACATCGCCGCGCAGGTGACCAGATGCGACTTCCAGGTCTTCTCATTCGGCGCATGGGCTTCCGGCTCTTTACCGGGGCCAAAACCGATAACCGGAATGCCGTGCCGCCCCATAATCGAGACGCCGTTGGTGGAGAAGGTCCACTTATCAACCACCGGCGCGCTGCCGAACAGCCCCTCATAGGCGTTGTAGAGCGCGCGCACGGTGAAGTGATCTTCCTCCACTTTCCACGTCGGGAAGTAGCACTCGGTAGGGTAGATAAGCCCGGTCCACGACGGGCGGTCGTAGCTGTACATCGATACCACCGCTTCGGCCTTTTTCACCGCGGGCAGCGCGCGGATCTCCTCCAGCGCGCCTTCCCAGCTTTCGCCCCAGGTGAGGCGGCGATCGATAGAGATGGCGCAGCTATCCGCCACCGCACAGCGGCTTGGTGAGGTGAAGAAGATCTCGGAGACGGTGAGCGTGCCTTTGCCGAGAAAATCGTCATGTCCCAGACGTTGCGACAGCTTCTCCAGCTCGCCGAGAATCGGGGCCATTTTGAAGATGGCGTTATCGCCGCGCTCCGGCGCGGAGCCATGACAGCTGACGCCATGCACATCGACGCGGATCTCCATGCGCCCGCGATGACCGCGATAGATCTGGCAATCGGTCGGTTCAGTGCTGACGACAAACTCCGGGCGAATGCCGGACTGCTCAATGATGTACTGCCAGCAAAGCCCGTCGCAATCCTCCTCCTGCACGGTGCCAGTCACCAGCAGGGTGTACTCATCCTCAAGGCCGAGATCTTTGATGATCTTCCCGGCGTAGACCATCGAGGCCATGCCGCCCTCCTGATCGGAAGCGCCGCGCCCGCCGATCAGCTCATCGGTTTCAATCCCGTGATAGGGATCAAAGCCCCAGTTTTTGATATTGCCGACGCCGACCGTATCAATATGCGCATCCATGGCGAGCAGCCGTGGGCCGTGGCCGATATAGCCGAGCACGTTGCCCATCGGGTCGATCTCCACTTTGTCGAAGCCAACGCGCTCCATCTCCTCTTTGATTCGGTGAACGACGCGCTTCTCATCGCAGCTTTCGCTGGGGATGGCGATCATATCGCGCAAGAAGCGTGTCATTTCCGCTTCGTAGTGGTGTGCTTTTTCAACAATCTGTTTAAAGGGGATAGCTTTACCCATTGTTCTCTTCTCCTGTTATGACGCTTGCCGCCTGGCGGTAACGTCGGGGAAATTATTCAGCCGCCGGATGCTTGCCTGCCCACACCACTTCGCGATAGTGCTGCGCATCGGTATCGCCTTCGGTACTGATCAGCAGCACTACCGAGTCGCGATTAAGCTGTAAGCTTTTTCTCAGCGACTCGCCCTGCGGGTGCAGCGGGATGGCGGCGAGCAGGCCCGCGCCGACGGCGCCGGATTCGCCGGAGATGATGCGCGGATCGTCGCCCAGTGGATGGCCAAGCACGCGCATGCCCAGCGCGGCGACGGCATCTTCACAGGCGATAAACTGGCTGGCGCAGTTGCGCAGGATCGTCCAGCCGAGCGGGTTGGGTTCGCCGCAGGCGAGGCCCGCCATAATGGTCTCCATCTCGCCGCCTACCTTGACGATCTCCCCCTTCACGGCGGAGCGGTAGAGGCAGTCGGCATGCTCCGGCTCAATAATCACGCTGTGCAGATGCCGGGCGTCAAAGGTTTCTGCCAGGTAGTTCAGGACGCTGGCTGCCATTGCGCCGACGCCCGCTTGCAGGAAAACGTGAGTGGGGCGAGGTGAGCCCATCGCGGCCATCTGTTCGATTGCCTCATCAATCAGTGTGGCGTAGCCCTGCATAATCCAGGTGGGGACTTTGGTGTAGCCGGGCCAGGCGGTATCCTGCACCACCTCCCAGCCATTTTTTTGCGCCCGTTGCAGGGTAAAGCGCACGGTATCGTCGTAATTCATATCGGTGACGATGCACTCCGCCCCGAGGCGCAGAATGGCATCGACCCGTGCCTGAGCGGATCCTTTCGGCATATAGATCACGGCGTTCTGCCCAAGCTGCTGCGCGGCCCAGGCGACGCCGCGCCCGTGGTTACCATCGGTGCAGGTGGCGAAAGTGAGCTTCTCTTTGCTGCTTGCTTTGAAGTGCTCAAACGAGAAGGCGTTGATATCAAGATGATATTTCTCGCATAACAGCTGGGCGATGGCGTAAACGCCGCCGAGCATTTTGAAGGCGTTAAGGCCGAAGCGCTGCGACTCATCTTTCACCAGAATCGTATCGACACCGACGCACGCCGCCAGTGCGTTCAGGGCATAGAGCGGGGTGGGCTGATAGCCCGCCAGTTTTTGATGGAACTGGCGCGCCTGCTGCGCCTGCTGGCGGGTGAAGCGCGGCGAGGCTTCGCCGGTAAAGAAGTGGTTTTCTGCAATATTGATACGCAATGGAAGTGCGGACATGTTCTAACCTTCTCCATAATGTCAGAAACAGTAAGTGGCCGACTGGCTAGCCGGTCGGTTACAAAATGCGTTTTTGCGCGTCGGTAAACAGCTGTTCCAGCAGCTGGCCCGGCTCGGCATATTTGCGACAGAGGATCATTGAGGCGATGATGTAGGGCTTCCAGCTCGCCTCTTTGTAGGTGGCAATGCGGTATTTTTCGAACACCTCAGCCGCGACTTCGCCTTCGTCGCAGGAGACGCCGCTGATATCCGCCGGCAGGCAGTGCATATAGAGCGCCTCGCCGTTGCGGGTGGTCGCCATCAGCGCTTCTGTACACTCCCACTCTTTATGGCGGGCGTTCTGCGCCAGGCAGTGCTGCTCCAGCGCTTTCAGCCCCTGATGATCGCTGGCGCGCAGTAACTCGGTGCGCTGCTCCATCACGGTGTAGGGCGCCCAGGATTTCGGGTAGACGATATCGGCATCCTTAAACGCTTCTGCCATATCATTGACCTGGCGGAAGCTGCCGCCCGAAGCTGCGGCATTGCTTTTTGCCACTTCAATGACATCCGGGATCAGGTCGTAGCCGTCGGGGTGCGCGAGGGTGACATCCATTCCAAAACGCGTCATCAGCCCGATGATCCCTTGCGGCACCGAGAGGGGTTTGCCGTAGCTTGGCGAGTAGGCCCAGGTCATGGCGATTTTTTTGCCCTTCAGCGCCTCCAGCGAGCCGAAGTGTTCACGCAGCCAGGCGAGATCCGCCATCGACTGGGTCGGGTGGTCAATGTCGCATTGCAGATTAATCAGCGCCGGACGCTGCGGCAGTACGCCCTGTTTATGACCATCATCCAGCGCTTCGCCCACTTCCCGCATCCAGGCGTTACCGGCTCCGAGATACATGTCGTCACGAATACCGATGGCATCCGCGCAGAAGGCGATCATATTGGCGGTTTCACGCACCGTTTCGCCGTGGGCAATCTGCGATTTTCCCTCATCAAGATCCTGCTGCGCGAGGCCGAGCAGATTCAGCGCCGAGGCATAGGAGAAGCGGGTGCGGGTCGAGTTATCGCGGAACACCGAAATGCCCAGCCCGCTGTTGAACACGCGGGTGGCAATATTCTCTGCACGCAGCGCCTTCAGTGCCGCAGCGACATCAAGCACCTGCTTCAGCTCATCCGGCGACTGCTCCCACGTCAGCAAAAAATCTTTCTCATGCAGATGCGAGTGAAGGGTGCGGATCTCCTTGATTAATTCATTAACAGTTTTCATTTTGCAATCCTGATTAAGAATGACGGGCTTACGCGTGGCGGTGCGGTTGCAGGGGGAGTGTGACGCGCGACGGCCAGCGTGTAGTGGCACCCTAACAATAAGCGTGCCACTTCCCGTCGGCTGCGCTGGTGGGCGGGTAAAGGGCTGAATCTTATACACATCTCCGAGCCCACGAGACTTCTCTACATATCGTATGCCGCTTTCTGCTTGAAAAAACTCTTATACACATCTCCGATCCCACGAGACCTCTCTACATCTCGTATGCCGTCTTCTGCTTGAAAAAAAAATACAAATGTACT
>NZ_CBCPLT010000003.1:0-95799 GCF_965119485.1 Kosakonia sp. Marseille-Q7440
ATGGATAAGTCTACTGGTGAACTTATTACCCTCACTCCAAATTCTAATAATACGGTTCAGCCAGTCGCGCTAATGCGACTTGGTGTTTTCGTCCCAACACTCAAGTCATTGAAAAATAGTAAAAAAAATACGTTATCAAAAACTGATGCGACCGAAGAGCTAACGCGTTTGTCCTTGGCCAAAGCGGAGGGTTTCGACAAAGTCGAGATCACAGGTCCGAGGCTGGATATGGATAATGACTTTAAAACTTGGGTGGGTATTATCCATTCTTTTGCCAAACATAAAGTGATAGGCGATAAGGTTCAGCTATCATTTGTTGAATTCGCTAAACTCTGTGGGATCCCATCGAGCCAGTCCTCACGCAAACTCAGGGAGCGCATCAGCCCCTCACTGAAGCGTATAGCAGGCACGGTAATATCATTCTCCCGCACCACTGAAAAGCATACCAAAGAGTATATAACTCATCTGGTACAGTCTGCATTCTATGATACCGAACGTGATATCGTGGTTCTGCAGGCGGATCCGCGGTTATTCGAACTCTATGAATTTGATAAAAAAGTACTTCTTCAGCTTAAGGCTATAAACGCGTTGAAGCGCCGCGAGTCTGCTCAGGCGCTATATACCTTTATAGAGAGTCTGCCAAAAGATCCTGCCCCTATATCGCTGGCACGCTTAAGAGCAAGATTAAGCCTGAAATCACCAGTATTCTCACAAAATCAGACCGTTCGCCGGGCTATGGAGCAGCTCAAAGAGATTGGTTACCTTGATTACACCGAGATGCAGCGCGGACGCAGCGTGCTGTTTAACGTACATTACCGTCGTCCCAAGCTCAAAGCACCTAAAGACGCTAGCGAAGAGAATCCTAAGCTGGCTGGCAGTCCAGCAAGCCCTCCCGATCAAGAGCTTACCGAAAAACTCCAGCTCCTTGAAAAGCTTGGCATAACCATGGACGACTTGGAAAAACTCTTCCGTAATAAGTAATCGAATAAGCGAGAGCGATTAATCACAATTCAATTCTCATCGCCAGTGAGTACCGACGAGATCAGTGCTCACTACAGCTTATACATATTATTTAGCGAGTACTTTTGCTAACCCTGTCCTTCGGTCAGCCGATCCTGGCTGCTATTTAGTCGCTATGGTTTATTTTTCACTCATCATTGGGTGATGATTCTCACTATAGCTTATGTATCAACATGCCAGAAGTAGCTCTGCTCTCTATAGCTTATTTTTCGATGTTCGTAAGTGCTTGCTTACCTCGGTGGCTAATGAATGATTGGTTTACGTTAGGGAAGGGAGTGATATCTATTAAATAACATAAACTATAGCGAGATAGTAACTTGCTATAGTTTATACTTCTCTGCCTGTTGTTCATCTCACTCGCCATAGCTTATGACATAAACTGTAGTAAGCAAATGCTTGCTACAGTTTATATTTTCATTAAGACAAATGCAGGAAATAAGATGGTAATCATCGAGATGCAAGCAAAATGCCTCCATTTGCATCGGAATGAGCATGACCTGCCCCCAGGATTAGATACAACGCTCACTTAGTAATGTCGGATCCTTCACTATCAGAATTACCCTTTCTCCAGGCCGCCGCAAATTCCGACGGCGTCTGATAATTGAGCGCGGAGTGCGGGCGGCACTCATTATAATCCTGACGCCATTCACTGATGGTTTTCCTGGCATGACTGACGTCACTGAACCAGTGTTCATTCAGACATTCATCGCGAAAGCGTCCATTAAAACTCTCAATAAATCCGTTCTGTGTCGGCTTGCCGGGCTGGATAAGCCGCAACTCCACGCCATGCTCAAAGGCCCATTGATCGAGCGCGCGGCAGGTAAATTCCGGGCCCTGATCAGTTCTTATTGTCGCCGGATAGCCGCGAAACAGCGCAATACTGTCCAGAATACGCGTGACCTGAACACCTGATATCCCGAAGGCAACAGTGACCGTCAGGCATTCCTTCGTGAAGTCGTCCACGCAGGTCAGGCACTTTATCCTGCGACCGGTGGCCAGCGCGTCCATGACGAAATCCATCGACCAGGTCAGGTTGGGCGCGGCAGGGCGGAGCAGCGGCAGACGTTCCGTTGCCAGTCCTTTACGACGTCGTCTGCGTTTTACGCCCAGCCCGCTGAGATGATAGAGGCGGTACACGCGCTTGTGATTAACCAGAAGGCCTTCACGGCGCAGTAACTGCCAGATGCGGCGGTAGCCAAAACGCCTGCGCTCCAGTGCCAGTTCAGTAATGCGCCCTGATAAATGTGCATCAGCCGCCGGACGCTGAGCCTCGTAGCGGCAGGTCGACAGGGATAAACCTGTAAGACTGCGGCACGACGTTGCGACAGACCGGTCGCATCACACATCAACACCACGACTTCGCGCTTCTGGTCTGTCGTCAGTACTTTCGCCCAAGAGCCACCTGAAGCGCCTCCTTATCCAGCATGGCCTCGGCGAGCAACTTCTTGAGTCTGGCGTTCTCTTCCTCAGGCGACTTCAGGCGCTTAACCTCAGGCACCTCCATACCGCCATACTTCTTACGCCAGGTATAAAACGTGGCGTCGGAAATGGCGTGCTTACGGCAGAGTTCCCGGGCAGAAACTCCGGCTTCGGCCTCGCGGAGAATACTGATGATCTGTTCGTCGGAAAAACGCTTCTTCATGGGGATGTCCTCATGTGGCTTATGAAGACATTACTGACATCGGTGTGTATTAATCAACGGGGAGCAGGTCAGAACAGGGCTCCCGCAAAACGGCGTTCATCTTTAACTATGAAGACACAACCTATAAGCGCAGCCAGATTCAGGGCATGATCGATGCTGTGCTGCAGCTCGGTATTCCTCACCATGTGGTATTCATCACCGCGTCACCGCTGGCGCTGGAAAAGGCTGGGATGGGTGAAGGACCTAACCGGGATCTTATCTACGAGCTATATCGTGTTCTGGCTACTAAATGCTGTACGTATGCTTTTGATTTCCGAGTAGGAAAGGGAAAAGAGATAAACAAACTGCTGTTAGCTCACAACGTTTGATTTGACGCGTCTGGTATCTTTTAGCTGGTTCGGTAATATGTGGGTTTACCGAATGCCCGGATAAAGGCATAAATAAACTGCCTGGCGGCAATTATTCTTCTTCCAGATAATTAAGGGTCAAAATGGGCTGCATGAGGCTTGCAAATTC
This sequence comes from Kosakonia sp. Marseille-Q7440, assembly GCF_965119485.1. Lineage (NCBI taxonomy): Bacteria > Pseudomonadati > Pseudomonadota > Gammaproteobacteria > Enterobacterales > Enterobacteriaceae > Kosakonia > Kosakonia sp. Marseille-Q7440. The sequence goes on from NZ_CBCPLT010000003.1 coordinate 3,179, forward strand.
AATCATGATGGCTCTACAAAACTACATCATTAAGTCAGACAACTACTATTCAAGGAAACGGAATGATACCGCAACGAATTAGTTACTTTTCTGGATTTCCGGTTCTCATGATGCCGAATGCTCCTTCTAAGCTTAAGAATGCCAGCCTGACCGGGGCCCCTCAATCATTTGTGACTCGGCGGGGCGATTGCGTACATGCCAACGGGTTGACGAGGGATTACCACCTCTACATCATGGCGTCTAGAATCAATATATCGTTCTCCTCCAACGTTGTATGGGATCCGGTGGGCAAGAAGGTGGTATGTGATATTGTTTTTCACACTTTCCCAAATGTAACTATGGTTGGGGCCGAAATTCTGTTGGATGGAAGCTCACCGTACCCCCTTCCTCCAATGCTTGATGTCACCAAAATCCAAACTGTGCGTCCAGTGCAGTATACAAATCATGGCTACCTAGTCGGTCTGGAAATTATTTGCATCAATAACACAACCCACAATTATTTTCTGAATCCGGATTTGCTGCACTACCTGCGTTTTATCAATCCCCCTGCCCACTTGACAGATTTTCACGTTGAATATATCGGAATAGCCTGCGGTCCGAATGGAACCCGGGATGTTTTTAAGAGAGCAACGGCTCACGAGAAATCTGTTGAGATCCAAGCGGATTTGATACAGAGAAATGGTAACCGGGCACTGTACATTTTTGCCTACGATCCGGGATATATCATTGAATCCAAGACAGGTGCGCCATCGGTGATTACCACCACTGACGTCATATCGTCATTGATCAAAGGGGGCGAGAACAGCCTTTATGAGGTAATGGAGGCCAGCCTGATTGCGCATTTTCAGCCTCATTATAATATTGAGTTTAAGCAATTTCCTTCGAACGAACCTCAGTGGCTGAAGAAAGATATGCAATCCCTCAATGGGTGTGTACTGGACGTAAACGAAATTGCTGTCACGCTCCTGTCTGACTGTTCGCTGCACTCCAAGCCTTGGATTTTTGGAAACCTTACTTCTTCAAAAATATCCGCACAGACATTTCACACTGTGCAGGTGTCGGTTTGATCCCCATGCTCACCTTAGCAGCTACCGTGTTAAGTTCCGCATCCATCGCAGAAAGTCCAGATGAACACCCCCCTAAGCGTCAGTAGCAAGCTGCCGACGCCAAGTCCCCGGAAATCACGCCCTTCACGTCGCAAGCGCCGTGAAGTCCGCTCACCGGGGTTAAAAGAGGTTATCTGAGTTTCTTCATTGCTAAAGGCTCGCAGGGCTGTTCAGGGAAAGGTAGGGTATGGCGCGATTTATACGGCAGTAACCGGCTACGCCGGGCGTACGGCGCCGTTCAGCCTCTGCGCCATCTTTTACTTCATCTGGCGCCTTGATGCCGCTGAAGCGGCATTCTGAATACGGGTCAGTGGTTAATTCAGATTCAAACGTCCGCTTTGTGCCAAGAGCGGACAGTTTGAAAAATAACTGTGCTACCCAGCAACAGGTACATAGTAGTTTCTGTTTTTATAAATTTTACAGCCCTGCAATGATTCTATGGACAAAAGTAGGTTAGACACAAACCATCCAAAATGGATATGATTACTGTGTTAACAAACACTCATGGTTATCACGGAGGGCTATTAAGTGCTTGATTATTTATCAAAGCTTCCTTTACCGGCTGAGCAAATACCTCAGGGTTTAAAGGATCTATTATTTGTTGAAGACAATTCTAACCCCCAGCGAGAAGTTACTGTAACCCATCGGTACGAAAGAAATAAATATCAAGATGATTATGATTACACTCATATGATCATGGCCGTAGTTCCCGAGGATGATGTCGCAAATCTAAGTGTATTACGTGAATCCTGTGAAGGTGTCGTCACATTTTCCACGCAGGACTGCACAGAGAAAGGTGGGGCTTGGGGTACAGATATATCTATCTCCGGTTATGGGTATATTGTAGCTTCTTGGGGATCAAGTCTCCACTACTCCTTTTTTTTGGCCGAAGATGTCTGGATGAAACTGGGATTGAAACCAAGGCTCATAGGGGATGATGAACAAAAAGTAATTTTTGATGAGATTTCTTCGCCATCATATGGAGTCGCACAAGGTGATGTCTCAAGTGAATATTTTTTCAAAAGCAACAAAGATGTTAAATGGACGATGAGGAATGATTACCTCAGAAAATATTTATGGATGAAAGGTTGTGTTGGAGTAAAAGTTTTCTTCTTCGAAGCCTATATCGAACGAACTAAAGAGGTACTCAAACTCTTATCAGGTTCTAATCACTTTAGAATCGAACTTCCTTGGATTGAATTTGAAATAGTTGATCATACAGATAGGATATTGCTTCAAGCATGGGGAACTGTTCAATCTGTTCAGCCAGAGCTTTGCTTTGAATTAGACGTCAACACATTAGTATGGCCCGGTCACAAGTCACCGATGACAATGTCACGAGCTACCGATTATCGTAGTGGCGAATACGTATATGTTGATGATGCTTTTCTTACTAAATATGAGAAAGATAAGACATACGAAGCCATTCCATTTTTTGATGGTAATCACTATCATGCAGACCCTAGCTATGGCGGGCAATGGGCATTTAGAGACTGTGTCAGAGTCGGTAGAAACTTAGTGAAAATACCTTTTTATGAGCTTTACCGAGGAGTTCCAGAAAAGGAAATATATCATGTGTATGATTATGCGAAAGACCAAAACCTTATTGATACTAATTCATTAGATGATGAGCATATTGTTTCTAAGACTTTTAGATTTGCTAGAGAACTAGCTGAGCTTAATGAAAACCTAGTATCTCTAGGTAGAGTTTTAGATGTTCCCCTGTCGAGTTCTGATATTTTTGAATACAACAGAGATGAACTTGATGATGAAGGCATTAGAAACTATCCTATACTGCAAAAGCTTGCTCATGTAGCCTCAATCGATATGCAAGAGCAAGATTTCCTAGCTAGATGCAAGACTATAAATGAGATCATTAATAAGATCAAAACTGGTTCATTAAAGAAATTAAGTATTGCTATGGGTGTAAAGGCTAAGGATATTGAAAGATTGCAAACGCTAAAATTATTGCAAGGAATATTAAACCTTACAAGGATTATTAATGAACAAAATGAAGATCAATCCGCGCTAAAACATGCCAATGAACTTGCAAATTATAATTCATCCAATCATACGTTAGCAGCTCTATTTATAAATAATGACTTGAGGAACGCTGAAGCTCATGAAGCAGTCAATAAATCCATTGAACATTTAGCTAGTCTTGGTTTTGATAGTGCAACTTTGGCATCAGGTTATAGCCATGCTTTAGATTTTATATTTGATCAAGTCATTGAGAGCTTGAAGAATCTTAATGCAACTTTAAATGAAGTCCTGCATTAATGTTAAATTGCAATATAAGCTTTAGATGATATTCTAAAGCTTTTTATTCAGTTAATACTAGCAAGTAATTTTTATGTCTTCTAGAATCTTTGTGCAGATAAAAGGGTCGTTAGTAATACATTCAATAGTTGCGGACTAATTGCCAATGTCCGTTCCTCGCTCAAAGCGGACCTTCAGCCTTAGACGTGTCGCTTCGTATCAGAAGCATACGTCGTTGAAATAAGTTTGTGTTCAATACCGGGCGGACAGGCTCCGGTATTAAACAATTCTTATGACATTTATGAATTGTAAATTTCTAATGGTAGACCGCTAACTCTATGAGATTCAAATCTGGATCGCGGATATACACAGAAGTAATTTCGCCTCTCGCACCTGTTCTGGTTACAGGCCCTTCGAGTACATGAACATTATTCTCTTTAAGATGTGACAGAACCTCGTCGATTGATTTGTTAACTATAAAGCACAGGTCAAGAGACCCAGGTACCGGCAGGTGAGCCTTAGGTTCAATCTCCTTACCATACTCATGAATATTGATTTTTTGCTCACCAAAAAGCAGCGCCCAACGGTTCTTGTTGAACATTACGGCCTCCATACCCAAAACACGGGTATAGAAATCCATACATTGCTCAATTGAGCGACATGTGAGTACTAAGTGATCGATTTTATTTATCAAAAGTATGCTCCATGTTTGCTAATGTTATGCGAAATCAAGATCATGTCTTGCCTGTTTACTCAGCAATAATAACTGTAGCAGGGATGTAAGGTTTTGTTAGACAGACATCTGCTCATAGCGGATGTCACCTGCGCACAGTCCAATTTGTGATAGAACGGGCGTTAAATACTGGCCAGAATATTTAAACTTTAAACCGTGCGGGGGTGGTGCCCAATACCCTGCGAAACAGTGCAATAAAAGCACTGACATTGTCATATCCAAGTTCCAGGGCTACTGTCGTCACTTGCTTTCCCGCAGCCAGAAGTTCAAGAGCCTTGAGTAGCCTTATGCGCTGTCGCCACTCATTAAAGCTAAAGCCGGTTTCAGCACTGAATCGCCGTGTAAGTGTGCGCGATGACACTCCCGCCCAGGATGCCCATTCCTCCAGTCTGCGGTCGTCATCTGGGCTATCAGACAATGCCTGAGCAACCCTGAGGAGACGGGCATCCTGCGGCATTGGCAGTCCAAGGTTAACTTCAGGCAACGATCCTATTTCATCGAGAATAACGTCTGACAGACGTTTTTGAGCCGCATTAAGCTCTTCATTTTTCCATGAGGCTGCTCGTGTTATCGCCTCACGTAGCAGATTTGTAATAGAGAGAACAGCAGGCTGAACAGGCAATTTGCTGCAGGCAGCGGGAGATATATAAACACTCCAGCCTGAATATGGGCCGTGCGAGCGTAGACCATGCGGAACAACCGGTGGTATCCACACGGCATGCGTTGCCGGTACGACCCAGCGACAATTTCCGGCATCGATGGTGAGTAGACCGTGCTCAGCTCCAAGTAATTGTCCGCAGGTGTGATGATGACGTGGAGTTTCCCTTATTGCACCAGACTGAAGAGCCGTGACAATCAAAGTGTGTCCGTTTGAAAAAAGCGTCTGAGGAAACAGAATCAATGGGTCAGTCATAATGGCGGATTTGAGGTATTAAATGTCTTTTATACCGTACCTAAGACATTGCGTCGACTGTAGAGTACTCATAACTTTCAATGAGGACTGACCATGCAAATGATTTCTATTACTAAAGTACTGGATGAGATTATCAACCGCCAGGATATGGCTCTGGAGGGTATACTCAATCGCTATTTTAGCCCCGGTTACCGGCAGCGCACTAATAATGAGTGGGAGGGCTTAGAGAACTTTGCTCACCATGCACGTAAACTTCGTGAAATCATCGCTTCCTGCAAAATTGAAGTGCACGACGAACTTCGAAACGGCAATCTCTATGCTACCAGGCATCGTGTTCTGTGTACTAAACGCAATGGTGACGAGATAGATATGGAAGTTTACATGTTCGCTGAAACAGATGATTCAGGGCGATTTATTCGTATTGAAGAGGCCACACTTATGCTTAAAGGTCTTGAAAGTGACCGAGACTTGGGTAATGCCAGGTGATAACGTTTTAAACGTCCGCTTTGTGCCATAAGCGGACGTTACTTGCACATGGTATATTATTTTAAGGGGAGCAGGTCAATTCCGATCAGTTTTTCAGTATCGGTATAAGTTTTGGTCGTGGAAGATGCATAGCCCAAATCTACTGCCTGCAGTGCTGCATCATAGCCCCGGCCGACTGTAATCCCATCAAGTAAGGATAGATCCATATAACGTCCGCAGCTCAGGGTTATATCCTTTACTGCAGCTGCGAGTCGGTTAACATACTCCTGATCATCCGGAACCCCCATAAGTTGAATTTGTGTATTTGGTGGTACGGAGGAAGGTATATTTTCGATTGATTCGGGGTCACTCATTTTTTTAACTCCTGGTTACTGGCTTTTATGTTCTTCTCTGGATTAAAGAACCAGCTCAGCAGACGGCTGTAAAAAGTCGTTTCCGATGCTTCAGGAAATCCGTTCGGATCGGTCAGGAGTGTCCCCAGGGTTTTCATTGCCTTGTGTGTGCCCCTTTTTCGCGCCACATATTCTTCTGAGTCATAGCCCATCGTCTCGATGACCAACGGTATCTCTTTACCGGACTCTTCCGGCGTGAGGGTCAGCATAAAGTCAGGATGAACATCCTCCTTTTTCCCGTCAGTCTCTGTTGCTTCAGTGAAAAGTGGTTTTACAAGGCTGATTACGGGGGGATGGTCGCTGTTGTCAGCGACATACTTTGCGGCTTTCCGTATCGTCCTTAGCGTTATCCGTTCTTTTTCGCTGTCTACCGGGATAGGGAGATTCATAGCGAAAGCGGCATGCGCATAGCCTTCCGCGCAGTAAACCTCTCCGTAATCAACCTGTCTGAACCGCAGTATCACCCAGTAGGGTTCACGGGTGCCGGCATTGAGCAGCCCTTCCCCGAAGATTTTTATGCGACCGAGCGGTGAAAAAGGATAAGCCGTTCCTTTAACCATGAACGTCACATCCGTCTGCGTTACTTTGCTGGCCAGCCCGATCAGAACCGTACAGAACTCACGATTCTTTCCCCAGCTGTGCTCACTGTTTTTAAGGGTGTTCAGTATGAGCTTGCGATCGTGGTCAGTCTGCCAGGGTTTTGTGGTTATAAACTGTGAGGCGGGGAGACCATTGCTGCACGGCCATGAATCGAGGAAATCTGTGACAGCCTGCAGGGAGGCAGTAAGACCCGGAGACGCGGTCATCGGCAGTACGCTGGTTTTATTGATGTCCGCACCTTCAAGAATGGTCATCAGTATCCGTCCAAGTGCAGGTACAGGCTTCAGTTTTATCCGGCGACGTCTCCCCTCTTCAGCCCCCCCGCTGCCCACCTGACCGGGCGTGGTTTTACGGGTGAACAGATCGTCAGGCCCTGCAGGAACCAGGGGCGCTATGCGACCGTCCCTGCCGTCATCGCCACCGGCGTGTTTACCCGGCTTTTTAACATGGTACAGAGGGCATCCCTTATCATGCCGTGCCGACGTTTTAAGATGCCGGATGAAGGTCTTTTCAACCTCGCTGTTATACGGCCGTAAATCACCGGTAATGCAGTCACAGGCGATCAGCAGTTCACGTCTGTCCATTTCCAGCAAAATGTCAGCCGCTATTTTTTTTTCTTTCGCGGTACTCTGCTTACCCCCGCCGAACACATTTATGACAGCGCTGCGTTCATCGGTAGTGAGCGTTCGGACATGAAGCCCCCTGGGGGCATTTTTGCGGACCATCTCCATATCTGGCTCCGTGAGGTATCAGATTTGAATACAAGTGTAATACATAAGTAATATTTTAATTTTTACTGACTGCTGGCCTGCCCTGTACGATGCGGCATGACGCCGCGTTCTATGGCATACATACGTATGTCTCACGTATTCCTATTGTAATACATAAGAAATACACGATTCTTAGAGGCAAGCTTCATTGCTGTTCCAACCGAGCGGCTTCAAAGAGAATACCCATAAAATACAATGGTAATTCATTTGTAATTCTTTTGTAGTTTAGTATTTTCTGTCATTCATATGGATCAGGGTCAGAATGATTAGTCATCATCCCACGCGTCCCGGTGCCCTTCACAAAAATTACATCCGCCATAAGCGCTGAATTCACTCACCTCACTGCTGTAATAGCTGCAGTGTCCGCACTGCTCAAGTGCATCAAAATATGTCAGGCACGCGGTACAAAGATAACCCTCTCCGAATTCACAGACAGTATCATATCCGTCGCATTCGCAGCATCCGGCCGGCACTGGCGCATGGGCTCTCTCGTCAATTCTGTAGGAGGAAGTATCCAGCATCCTGTAGCGTGTCTCAGAATATACGCAGTGCGAACACTCAAAACGTGTTTCCACATCGTCGGATAGCAGAAGCGCAGGAGTATCGCAGCGCGGACAATTAAATTTCAGCACGCTCCCGCCTGACATTGTGCAGACCAGACAATGGAATGAAAACAACCGTTGATGGTCATGCTCTGCGACCTGTTTCTGAACAACCGCCTTCTGCCCGCAGACGTGGCATTCACTTATCGGGTGACCGGGTAAACGGTATGCCTTAAGGTCACCCTTAATCTGCTTGTATTTTTCGGCGGCATAGAATTTGTTCTGTGTCAGAAGACGGGTTTCATCTCTGGCCAGAAGAGTTCCCAGCGCACCCTCAAACAGATCTTTCCAGTCATCCCGCATCAGCCTGTTCAGTGCAAACCAGGCGTTGGCCTGCTCAGAAATAAGCCGGTCCAGCTCTTCCTTGGTATAGGCATCGTGATAAAAATGCACCACGCGGTTGCGGTGCTTGCGAACGATATTGAAGGCATCAAGGGTTGTCTGGGGTACAGGTTTTTCCAGTACGTCCCTCAGTTTGTCGCAGGATTCCTGAAAGGTGATCGACTGAAATTCCCCGGACACATAGTCCTTCAGCCGGATATTCCTGCCGCTGCAGACGAGCGTCCAGTGCTCCTGTGCCAGAGGCACTTTCAGCATGATTTCCACTGCCGTCCAGAAACTGACGACAGAGAATTTAGGCGCGGTCTTGAAATCTTTTATGGCCCTATCAAGAAAATCCATGCCATTGTTTATCAGCGCCACGACTTCAGGGGACAGCTCCGGCGCGGGGTGATCTTTTCTGATGTCTTCTTTCATACCGTCATCCATTCCTCATGCCAGTAGTCCGACCGGGAGTAGCAGCTTCAGACAGTTCACGGGAAAAAGGCTGTAACTGAAATACATATGTAATACATTTGAATTTATAAACTAATACATATGAAATACATGTGTAATTCTTTTTTATTCACTTTCACCGACTCGATCAGGCAGTTTAAGGCTGTCCAGGATCTGACCGTCAACCGAGACGATTAAGTGACGCACGGCACTGTCGAGCCTGATAACCTCCGGATGTCCAACCGCTACCGGTTTACCGCTCGTCTGCCTGCCGTTGCGGTGAACAATATCATGACGCACCCCGACAGCATGGTTCAGGAAAGCGCGCGTCCTCAGACGGGAAGGTAACCAGCAGAACATCCCTGAAGAGCCCTCTTGCCATTTCCAGATTATGAAAAGAGAGGGAGTCAATCGTGTCAGCAATCGTTCTGTCGATCTTATCCAGCGTATTGAACAGCCGGGACATGTCCAGCTTCATGTCATTCTTAAAGGGTTTATAGCGTTCCACAAACCTGCGTCTGATCGCCTCTTCCTGAACAGAGCGCTTCATGATGTCTGCGAGATACGCTTCCAGGGCAGTGATGATGCCCGAGTAACACATTCGCTGTAATACCTCATTACCGGGCGCGCTGTCAGAGAGCCTGCTGAAGTCTTCAAGCGAGGCCAGAACGCTGCGGCAGGGGAGGGTGGCCTTCGCACTGATTTCCTCGAGGTCGTGAAAATCATCAACATACCCGTTCTGAACCAGTCCTGTTATGTCCAGGGTACACGGCGTGTCGTCACTGAACAGACTGAGGACAGCCAGGTCATAAAAGCACGCATCACTGCAGGGAAAGTTGAAATCGCCTTCTGTACAGTAGGGTGACGCGAAAAAAGGAAAACTTATCATCACAGAGAGAAGGGGCGTGCCGGTTTCACGCCAGTTACTCTCCCATGTTCCGCCGGCAGGCCAGGCTTTTGCGGTGGGAAACAACGCCAGCCAGTCATGAAGTGTGGTTCCGGTGATAGTGTCCAGCGTTTTTTCCAGGAACGGGATGATGTCATCGTAATATGCAGCGGTGCCTCGCTGTGACACGGTCTCATCCAGCTGAGACTGCAGGCTGGCGACTGCCCCGGCAAGCTGCTCAGTAAAGTGAGCTTCAAGTGTGGCCATGTCATAGCCCTGCAGCGCCATACGCCGGCGGATCTGTCCGGCCGTGGCACGGTAACCAATAAATGATCCTTCAGGGAATTCCTGCCCGCTGCCGTCCTGCTTTATCTCCCTGACACGGTCACCGGGCAGGAAAAACCAGGTACCATAACTGTTCTGCACCTCATGCAGGGAAAATTCCCCGACTTCAACACCGGACCAGGTGGACATAGACACTCCTTAACCATCATGAAAGGAAAAAGGCCGGTTACGCAGCAGCGCGACGGCCGCGGATGCGTCCAGTGTAAACCGGACCTGCTGACCGGCGGCCACATCCAGCGCAAAGATCCGCAAATAAACCTCTGTCGACTCAGATTTTTCATGCCCGAGCAGCCCCTGCAGGATTTTCGGATGCACATGGCCATAGAGAAGGTGCATGGCAAAACTGTGCCGGAAACTGTGCGGTGAGATTTCCGTGCTGAAGAACACTCCGTCACGGCCGGCAGCATCGACCGCGCGGTTCAGCCAGTTGCGCACGGTCCGGTCAGTGACCGCCCACACCGGCATCGCCCGGCGTTCACCGGTAATGGGGTCATCCTCAAAGCGCTCCTTCGTGCTGGCGAACAGCCGGCGCATCTCGTCCACGTAAACCGGATCGGAGAGCGGCACCACCCGGTTTGCACTTTTGCCTTTCCTGGGACGGCCGCCGCCGGCGCGCCGCTGCTTGGCAGTACGGATCACCACATGGGGAATATCGTCGTTGAGGTGAAAATCCCGGCGGCGCAGCGCGAGCACTTCATTGATGCGGCCCCCGGTGTTCCACAGGGTGTTGATCAGGGCGTGCTGGCTCCAGTCGGGAAGGTAATGCAGCAGGGCCGCAATTTCCGGTGCCAGCAGGTAGCGGGGCAGGTCAGTGTAGTGCCGCGCCATTTCGCGCAGCGCCAGTGCCCGGCCGTAATCGAACGGGGCAGGTAAGTGATCACCCGCATGTGCAGGGTGAGCGGGATGCACAGTCAGCTGATTCATTAACCCTCACAACAGGGAGATGACGCTGCGTGAAATCTGGCGGGAAATCCCCCTGCCGGCACTGTATTTTTCACGTAGCGCAATCTGGTTACGGTATGGCGCTATTTTCACCACTCCGGCGTCAGGCCGCCACTGAAAAAACCCGCAGAGCGGTGCGCGCTGGTTTTCCGGTTTATAGAAATATACCATAAAACGGAAAGAAGTTTTTCAGCAGGGCGATCGCAAAATGATCCGGAAAGGATCCTTTTTGCCTGGATAAGGGACTGCGGGGGCAGGGGAGGCACAACATATCGTGGCAGCGCGCGGAAATCCGCACAGGCGTACCGGTTGCCGGAAATAGCAGAAAACGGAAAGCGGAAGAAAAACGACCCTAGAAGGTGTGGTCGTATTCACAGGTGAGGACATGTCGGACATTTTTTCGTTTTGTCATAACGGGGCCGTGTCGTATGGTAAGTGCTTAACCCACTGGCCTGTGAGCGAATGCAGCAGGTATGAACCTAATTATCTGAAAATGGTATAAAAAATGGCTATACATAAACTCTCTCAAGCGTTTTTCGGATCTCTGCAAATTGAATGGCCGTGCCCGGCCTGCGGACAACTGACATTGCAGATAAAAAAAGAAACGCTGCATCAGGCGGATTCATATGAATCCAGACAATTATGGAAGGAAGAATGGGCTGAACCCGAAATGCTATCAGGGGTTTTCTGCTGTATGGCGGAATGCTACAGGCCGCAGTGCGGGGAAGTGGTTATCTGCTCAGGGACGAGTGGCAATGAACAAGACCGGGAGGGAGAAACGGGCGAACAATATTATACTGTATATAAGCCAGTGAGCTTCGTACCTCCACTTAACCCATTCAAAATCCATGATAATTGTCCAGATGAGATTTCAGAGCCGCTTGTTGCGTCCTTTTCCGTTTACCTGGCTCAGCCTGGCTCTGCGGCCAACCTGATTCGGATTACTGTCGAACGTCTGCTGACTGCCATCGGTGTTCCCGAGCTTAATAATAAAGGCAGACGGATCGTGCTTCATGAACGACTCAAAAATCACCTGCCCGGCAACTATGCAGACTATGCCGGACCATTAATGGCCATCAAGTTTCTCGGGAATGCCGGCAGTCATACCTATGACGAAGTTAAGATCAGCGATATCGAGGATGCATTTGAGATAATGGAATATGTTGTGACGGATATTTTCTCCGGGAGAAAAGAATCCATTGAAGTTCTGACTAAAAGACTCAGTGGTAAGTTCGGTAACAAAGAATAAGACATCAGGATGTTGTCAGCTTCTCAATATAGCTTGCTTGAGAAATACTGAAAGGTTGTATGCAGATACCCGAAGATTGTTAAAACTTTTCAGAAGTATCTTGATAGCCGGAAGAACTTTCATTATTAAAACTGGCGAACATATTCTCAGTAATCGAAAAGTAGTTACAGACATTCGAGCAAGCACCGACTATTTGCAAAACAACCAATACTTTCAAAATAAAATCAAGGGGTGGACTTTAGATTTGTATTTTAAAAATTGTGATGTGTGTCACAAATAGTGATTTGACAGGTTGCCATTCATGTGGGTGATTGTTAAGATGAAATTATTCTGAAGGACTGATATAAACAGTCTTAGGTCGACAGAACAGGACAGACCCAGAATAATAATAATAACGTCAGGTGTCCAGTTGCTGTTGACTGAAATAGTCGCACAGGCCCCGGCGTTCGTCCAGGGCTTTTTTTTTGGCCCTAACTGGCAACGCATGATTTAATATTCCGATCTATACGGATATATTTGTGCGGCCAAAATAATGTTCTCATTTATATGAGTAAGGAGCTTTACATGAAGTAGATATCATTAAACAAAGTTGTACGGGCGATAATCGCCATTTTCAAAACTTAAATAAAAGGTTTCTCTAATGAAAACTTTGGAAGCTATACAAATAAACGAATTTTTAATCAACCTGAATGGAGAGCAATATGGCACTATTGAGCATTATTTTGAACGTAAATACCCACCATTACCACGCATCGGTTACGGTGGAGAACAATCCTTCTGGCTTCCCCCATAACAATCCGGAACCCGAGCATGGCTCTGGCGGAAGTAAACCAGGCAGGAAAAAAGACTTCATTGTCGACGTTTTTGCCGGGGCTATCTTCGCGACCATCCAGAGTTTCTGGAATACCCCAATGGTAGCCTGGGTTGTTCAGGTACTACACTGGGCTGGTTTACCAGAGGACCCGGCAGGTCTGGCAACAGGAATCGCCACATTCGCGATTGCTGCTTTTGTATGTACCTTACCTGCCGGCTGGCGTTGGTTAATGCGTAAGTTTTATTGCTAAAAATATGGTAAGGGTATTGTGGAGATACCCTGCCAACTATAATAGGGGGAGACTGATTAAAGATCAACCCCTGTTATTACAAAAGAAATACTGATGTATTTCAAAAGTAATACATCAGATATTTTCTTTTATTGCTTTCAACACTTTTTCAGGTCCTGCACTCTGCGCGAGGTACAGACCTGCACGCAGCAGCGTGGAAACGGTAATGTTTTTATGAGTAAGCGCCTGGATTTGTTCAACCAGCTCCTGCGCCAGCATTTTCTCAGCCGGAGTCATTCTCACCGTCTTTGGGCTTTCACCTGTTGTGTTCTTCTTTTTTGTGCTGATGTTAGTCAGACGGCCAGTACTGCCGGCAGATGAACGGTCAGGCTTTATCATTGCAGGACGATTAAGTTCTTTACTCATTAGGCCACCTCTTTTTCAAACAGCGCTTCTATTTCACGCGCAAGCTTACGGTAATCATTCAGCGCCATCGCGCTTTTCTGGTAGTAATAAAGCGGAACGCAGGATACCTGTGACTGTACAATCGCCTGGTCAGTTCTGATGCGTGTTTCAAGCATTCTTGGGGCAATACGGGGGTGTTCAGTCAGTGATTTATCAATGAAACTGTTAATTTTCTTGTTGGCAGCATTATAGTTATTACGGAATACGCTGAACTGAGCATAATCCTGCTCAGATATTTCATCCATATAGTCGAGCATGATTTCAAGACCACTCAGAGAGAAACTTCCCCCGTCAACTGGAACGAGCACATGGTCTGCAATATAGATCGCATTGCCGGTTGCGATGTTCAGGCCAGGGGCGCAGTCAATAATGATGTAGTCATATTCATTACGCACTTTCTGCAGATGTCTGGATAGAATTTTTTCGCGGTGGCTGCGTGTCAGCGACTGCTCAATTATTTTCTCAAATGACGGATCTGATGGTATCAGGTCGAGATTCGGTATTTCTGTATCGCCTGCAACTGCAGAGATAATGACGCTACGGATATCTAAACGGGGATCGTTGTACAAATCGCATATAGTTGGCCCAAACAGGGAATAATACTTTTTCCCGTTAGCCAGCACCTCAGTCGAGTTGGCCTGTTGGTCTGAATCAATCGCAAGTACGCGTTTGCCGGAAAGTGCCAGTGTCACGGCCAGATTGGTGGCGGTGCTCGTTTTTCCTGGTCCGCCCTTATTATTCATAATCGCTATGATTTTGGTGGAGCGGGGTGGAGTTTGTAAGCCCATCAACTGTTCCTCTGTGAAGAAAGAAAAGAGTACGCCTGTCATTCAACAGCACTACTATAGCGATACAAATGTAATACACAAGTATTTCATAAATATTTTCAAGATAATTGTGTTTTTGATCAGGTGAAATCATATTTTTTGATTTTATTCAATTAGATAAGGGAAAGGGACAGACATCAGGAAGAGAGTGGGCCAGGCTCGATAAAGAGTGTAAACCGATTCCTTGCGATATCTCACGACTGCTCAGCCCAGACGATGTATTGGAATGTCTTGAAGGCGGTACGCCAGCCGGTAATGCAGAACATATCAATGCAGGAGCCGCATAACCGGGACGACATCCCGTAGTGGCCAGTATCAGGATACCTATAATAGGGGCCAGAAATATTTTTGCTGATCAAAAACCTGGAATTTAGGAGCACTTTTATAATCTCATCAGACAATTTCTCAGCACTGATGCCTGTATAGGCAGTTATATAAATGCAGCCTAAACAAATAATTCCAAATATGTTATTAAGTTCAGTTTGTGTTAAAGTTTTTGGCCTGAATGCCGAAAATTGTTATTATTAAATTTCTATGTAGTGCATTATGAATAGTTTCTGGTTATTGAGAACAGCAGTTGATAACAAAGATAAATTGAAGGCTATGTTAATACTGCGGGATAAGCCAGAATCCGTTGCCCGTAAAATACTGGAGAAGTCCGGTGCGGCTGTTCCGCCTTATAAAGGCAAAGCATTCTGGCAGTGGGCACAGGATTATATTATCCGTGCCTGCCGGCCTGATTCATCACTGGATAAATATCATGCACACACTGAGTGCGAAAATACAGCCATTACCGGAACAGGTCAGGGCCGGACTGAACTTAAACCCCGCAGCGGCGGACTGGCTGAAAGTGCTCGCCCTGCTGGCCATGCTGGCCGATCACACGAACACACTGCTGCTGCCACACCTGCAGCCGGAACTTTACGCGCTGGGACGCATGGCCTTCCCCCTGTTTGTGCTCATCTGGGCGCGCAACGTGCTTCACAATCCGCACCGGCTCCAGACGCGGGCAAACAGAATGTGGCTGTGGGCGATCGTCACGCAGCCGGTCTTCTCCTTCGCCTTTGCCGGGCACGACCCGTGGTATGCTCTCAATATTCTGTTCGTATTCGCCGGCGCGACGCAGCTGCTGGCGTGGTATCACCGCTTCCGGATGCGCGGTCTGGCTGCCGGGCTGGTTTTGCTCAGCCTGATGGTCTGGCCGCTGTCTTTCGCCAGTTATGGTCTGTCCGAGCTGGCTCTGGCTCTCTCGCTGGCAACGTTCCTGCATTCACCACCGGGACGCCTGTCCGGAGCAGCTGCCCTGATGGCGATTGTCGCGCTTCTGGCGATCAACAGTCAGCATGTCACACAGGCACCGGCAGTGGTGGTAATTCTGGCCATCCTGCCCACGTGCTTACTGCCGGCCGCCGCTGTCGGTCTGGTCCGCACACTGACAGACGGCCACGAACAGCGATTCATGCCGGCGATGTTCTTCTACATCGCTTATGCAGGCCACCTCTTTATTCTCGGACTGATAACCCGGCTATGATTGCTGTTGACGCGGAAATGAATGTCCGGATGAGGCGTTATAACCGGAACGACAGACATGTTTTAAAAGCGGGAGTGAGCCAGGGTGACAACCTACAAAATAACGTATGAGCAGAGCAGTAACGGGGAAACGCAGACAGAAGACACCGTGCTGGAACGCATCATGAGCCTACCAGCTAAGAGCTGGAGCAGGCTGTCAGGGGTCAGTTTGGAGATTGGAAAATTTAGTACGTTAAGCGCATTATTTAACCAATCGAGATGCGTAACGGATTGATTTTGCGTCGGCGGCTATCGCTTTTAAATTGCCACTCTTGCGGTATCGCATTTAGGTTATCCTGTTCAAAAAACAGGCGTACGTACAATAATTCTCTATAACCAAACTGCCCCCTAAAAGAGGTGGCCAAAAATGGCAATGTGCGATGTAAATTGGCTGGTTAATTTTTGGCTATTTAAAATGACCACTTAACGGCGTTTACTGTTCCGTTGCTCCCGAAAAACCAAATCCAATCTTCTCTCCACCCAACAACCTACAACTTTGCAGTCAGCAGGATTTACCTAGCTTTTCGTTTGTTTCGTTTGTTGCGTTTTTCGTTTATTTCGTATAACCTCAGTTATAACAGTTGTCGTCATATCAAAAACCGAAACCGTAAAGCCGAACAGTAGAACCTAAACCGTAAAGTCAAACCGTAGAACTGAAACCGTAAAGCTGAACCGTAAACCGAAACTGTAAAACCTAAACCTAATCAATTGGAATACTAAACAATGACAAACTCAATTCTTGATAGCCTTAGCCTTCCGGCTAAAGGGGAGATTGAGGCAGCTGTACGTGGACAAAGGGAGCTTGCCGCCTACCTCTCCACAAAAATGGAAACACAGAAAATTTCGATTCAGGATGCAGATAACGTAACTCATCAAATCGAATTACCGACGTCTTCACTGACGTTGCTTATGTCGATTTTGGGTGAACTAGCACTTGGTAATGCGGTGCAAGTGGTTCCTGTGCATGCTGAATTGACCACGCAGGAAGCCGCCAATATTCTGAATGTTTCACGCCCTCATATGGTGAAACTGCTCGAAGATGGGAAGCTTCCTTTTCATAAAACAGGTCGCCATCGCCGCGTGCTTTTCGCCGATTTGATGAAGTACAAAGGTCAGCGAGATAGCGATAGCAATAAAGCTATGCAGGAGTTGGCAGATCTAAGCCAAGAGCTTGGACTTTACTAATGAACCACACGCCTTATCCCGTAGTTTTAGATGCTTGCGTACTGTACCCGTCATTTCTACGGGATTTACTGATTCGATTGGGGCTGACCGGGTTGTACCAACCAAAATGGTCAGCTAGTATCGAAAATGAGTGGCAACGTAACCTTTTAGCAAACAGAACGGATCTAATTGAAGATCAAATTAAACGCACTGCCACGCTAATGAATAAAGCCTTTCCTGATGCGATGGTCACCGGCTTTGAGCCTCTGATTAATAGCATTGATTTACCTGATGTAGATGATCGGCATGTTGCCGCAGCCGCTGTCCGTAGCAATGCTGAAATCATTGTGACGTTGAATCTTAAAGATTTTCCGGCACCTGCTCTAGATGCCTTTGGTATCGAAGCGTTGCATCCCGACGATTTTGTTATGGATTTATTCGATTTAAATAGTGCACTTGTGCTTTCGGCCGTAACTACGCAGCGCAGTAGTTTAAGAAAACCGCCCGTGTCGGTTGATGAATATCTAGAAGCGCTGCTAAAGCAAGGTATGGCGCAAACCGTAAAAGAATTAAGCAAATACCGCATATTGATTTAGCACACTAAGTAGCCGATAAAGCTACTGGCTATAGCTCCAGCTCGAAAAAATTCGGGCCGAAATATTGGCAGCACTCATTCAAGCGGCCATAGATGGCAAGGTACTCCAGGGCATCGCCTAAGCTGATTGGACGGTCGAACTCAAACCAGAAACAATCCCAATCAAGGTGGGGTCGTTTGGTTATAGAGAATGTTAGCTCGCAGGGAAAAATCTGAAAATATCTGTAGGTTATGTGGTGACCTTAATCGCAGGGATATGATGAATGTGTACTGAATGCACACCGTACAACGTATTCATTCATGGACGCACTTTATGGACACCACTGAAGAGTTAAACGGGACGTATTTTTACGCGGGCAGATCAAACCTGACGGCCAGCGGGCTTTTATTCATGATTTTTTGTGAGCAGTTCGCCGAGCAGCTGGACGTGGATGACTTCGGGGCAATAGTGGCTGTGCTCAGTGGAAGGCGCAACATTACCACGCGAACAAAACCGGCTGACGCGCTTGAAGGGACCTCCCGGGCCTCGAAAGCCGCCCGTAAAGTGTTTGGAAACAGGAAATTCCCGCTAGGTATAAAACTGCCCACCCTTGTCGGTCTCCCCCCGTTCACGCTCAGACTGCACATGACCCGTAAAATAGGCACCTTTGTCGGACGCGCCATTCCTGTGGTTGGCTGGATAATTCTGGCCAGGGATGTGTCAGAGATTATGTTTAATACCATTACGGTTTATAACGCGATAGCGCGCGGGGATGACAAGTTATGGTAGATACCACCGAGCAGCGGATTTATGAATTAATAAAGCCTTGGTGCGGCCGGAGCTGGCTGACACGCCGGGCACCTGAGCTTACTGGCGAAACCTCCCTCAACATAACACTGAAAATGGATCCGGAAGACACCGCCGAGCTACTGGTGACGCTGTTCAGTGAATTCGGCCTGAATCCTGATGATGTCGATCTCAGTGTTTATTATCCCCGCCGGCGCGGACAGGAAATCCCTTTAACCATCGACATGCTGGTCTCTTCAGTCAGATCCGGGAAATGGCTCTATAAGTGACAGGCACATTCAGGCGGAAATCAGGCTAAAGATAATACCTTTGCTCATTACGCCGGAGCGCCCGGCGAGGCCGGCAACGTAACGGGGTGCAGTCTGGATATCGAAAATTATTGTACGTTAAGGAGCTTTTTTGACCTTGCTACTTTAGCTGGCCTCACCAACTAAACTTACCGGAAGCCGGTATCCGGTTGATTTAATGATAACATTATTTAATTATATCGTTTTCATTGCTGCATCTGCCACAGTAATGAAAAAAATGAGTTTACCTTTCACCTGATATGGAACTGTATTAAATGAAAAACATAACTATCTTAAGCACTCTACTTATTTCTCTTGGGCTATCTGGCTGCGGAATGGTTGATAATGCTGTTCGGGGTGATGAAAGCCTTAAGGAAAAAGCTGCATTTGCTCTGGGCACAACTTCAGATAAAATAACGATAAGTAACCGGAAAGCCGATATAGACTCAGTTAAATTCAATGCAACTACAAAGGGTAAAGTATACCAGTGCTATTATACCTCCGCTGGTATAAGTAGCGATGCATTGTGCTCTCCTACAGACGGTTCTGGTTTACCGGCTGGCTCTCAATGTAATGCCTTACTTAAAGCCGCCGGTAAATGTTAATTTAATTTTTGTAACCGGAGCGCGAGCAGTGCGCAGCGCGACCTGGAATGTGCCGCTTGCGGCACATGTAGGCGGAAATCGGGCTGAAGAAGACTCCGTTCCTGCATCCGCCGGAACGCCCGGCGAAGCCGGCAACGTAATAGCCTGTGGCTATCAACCCCTCCATCCCTGCTAAGCCATAACCCGCTAAAAGCGATACAGAACGTCCTGTGCGCGGTCGGAGTGGTCACGTCGAGGCTTTGCCGAAGACGGGGCGTATCTCCGCGTTAGCGTCCCGTCAGGGCGCTTACGAGCGTGTCACTCCATACTTACTGCGACACTACGTGCAGCAGCTTAGTCTCTTAGTTACATCATCCCTTTTAAAAGCGGCACTGTTCCGGGCCTCCGGCCCGGGGCGGCGCGGCTTTTCAGGGGCTGAATGGCCGCATTGTGGTCGGGTTGTTGCGCTGACGGGACCCGCCGCGTGCGGTGGGGGGAAGCTCATTTCTGAGCGGCGCAGCCGTGAGGCTGCTGCAAGCGAAGGCCTCTGTGACTTTCCCCGTTATCCACCGTTTTTATCCAGTGAATAAGGTGCATCTTTTATGAATATAAGTAAGGACGAAGTCCTGAATATATTGCGCGTTTCCTGAGAGGGTTTGCAGGAAAGGCCTTTATCCTGTTTGCGAAAATCTGTGGATAAAAGAAAGTGATGGCCATAACTCGCCCTTTCGGGGCATGCCGGCAACGGGAAAGGCCTGAGTGTTGTGTAATATTTAACCGGATATTTGTGACAGACGTGCGGAAGCCTCCGCAGCAAAGCGGAGGTTTAAAAACGGCGGGCTAGTGAGGGGGCGATGTTCCCGGCGGCTCCAGGCTGACCAGCTCCAGCTGATACAGCTGCGACCAGACCAGTTTCTCGAACTGCTGATGCGTCATATGGCCGGTCCGGCCTTTCATGCTGCGCATCAGGTCCTCGGACACCTGGCGCTTGCGCTCGTCAAAGGGCAGCGCCGCGAGTTTTTTGCGCTGCTTGCCCTCGAGGGCGCGCGTTCTGCGCGACAGGATGGTCTGGTGCCGGCAGCGCTCGTACCAGCGACGGCGTGCGGCTTTCAGGCTCAGGGTTTCGCCTGGTGCCAGCTGGCCGTCCTGAATGGCGGCCCGGCGTGCTTCCTGTTCGGCCCGGAGTTTGTCCATATCCACACCGGTGAGGCGCCAGCCGGCTTCGGTGATGATGATGTGTTTCGGGAACCGGCAGTTATTGATGACATCCCACTCAGACTCCGGCTCCTCGATGACACCGAACGGCACCAGAGCGGTGATGAGGCGTGAAACACGAGAGACGGTGACCGCCTCCTCAGGAATAATGTTGCCCTGTTCATCCCTGGGACTCAGCTCTTCCGCCAGCTTTGTGGTATTGATGGTCACGATGTCGGTGGCCAGATCGACCTTATTCAAAAACAGGATGAACAGAGCATCAAACAGGTTCCGGCGCTCAGGATAAAATGCCCGCTTGCGGTCGGTCTGCGGTCGCAGGAAGGTGAAGAGGGGATCGGCAGAGACCCGGCGTCGTATCACCCATTCCCCGGTTGTTTTGTCCCGGGCGATCAGGTTGCGCAGGGCCCGGCCATGCTCTTTGCTGAGGGCTTTGTAGTGTGCCGGGCGGACATACTGTGGTGCCGGGCATTTACAGGCCGTGGAATGGGTACCACGGTGGCGACGATCGTCGCGTGGTTTCAGATTGTCATTCACGCCGGCCTTTTCTTATGGCGGCCGGGTGTTGTTTTATGTGATGCATGCGTTATAATCCTTCACAGGCGCTGCGCCTGCTTTTGGACCCCCTGATATCTGTAGATTCCGCCAAGTTTCTAGACAGATTTCGGGGGGTTTTTGCATTCAGGCTCCGGCAAACCTGCCGTTACCTGCTCCCGGGCGTCTTTCGGACACGCCCCATCCATGATTCCTTGCGCTTTCCGCCCGCTCGCATGTACAGACGAAAAGCATGAATTAATCCTTTCTCCCTTAACCTTCCGTCCCACCACAAGACATCAGATCAGGTCAGCACGCTGATTTGAGATAGGTTCATAATTCAGAGTTGTAGCAATGAAAACACCTCACCACAGGGTTTCATTCCCGAGGGAAGTCTATCCAATTGACGTCAAGTTTTCCAGTACATCGAACCCCTGGTCGCTCAGGCCCCATGAAAATAACAGCATGTTACCTCAGCGGCTGTCCGAAGAGGCGGTGTAGCACATCCTGCACGTGCCCCAGTACAAGGCCGGCAACATAATAGCCTGTAGGGGTGTTGCCCCTCTCATCCCATCAAAGCCATAACCTGCTAACAATAATACAGAATCTTCTATTGCATGTTTTTATTACTCATCCTCGGCCTAACAACCACTGAAACAAAATTGTATAAATTTACACATGCCATTAAATATAAATACGCCTCACGATGAAGTTAATGGATGAAACTATTTATTTAATTACATGATTAGTTGGGCAAAACTCTCAGGATTTTTAGAGATTAAAAGTTTTATAGTTCACGCACTACTCCTGAGAGTGTTAAATCATGAAAAAAGAAATCGCTAAACTTCTGCTTGGAATGACTCTGCTGGCTACTTTCACGGCAAGGGCAAATGATACTTTGTCGCTGAATTATAGTTACGGTAATCTTCCTGATAAAAAAGGAATGCCAGGCCTGACAGTTCAATATATGCACGTACCTGACTCATTGGGTTTTACTACTTCTGCCACATTTCTCAGAAAAACCTACGATGAAAACATTGTCTCCAAATATGCGTCTTTACTGGCCGGGCCGGTATATAAATTGAATTCTACGCTGTATATTTTTGGTATGGCGGGGATTTCTGCATCCTCTAAAATGAAGGATAGTCAGGCCAATGAGTTATATGGCCCTGCAATAAGCGCAGGTGTGGGGATATCATTGAGCGATAAATTAGGGATTAATGTTGGATATCAAACCTCCCACAATGATGGTGGCTCACTGAATGTATTCTACGGCGGCCTTGGCTATAGCTTTTAAAAGGGGTATGTACCTTACAACAGAGGCGCAGGCTAATATTTTTCCCAGTAAGGCTTCCTCTTCATTAGCCGGTATGGACTAACGGGGCGGTACAGATGAATTCAGATTCAGAAGTGATTTAAGGCTGCCGTTATTAAATTATGCTATCAGGAAAGTTTAATGAAAACTAAATACAGTAAGCCATTCGTCCGCATTTTTGTTGTTTCCGATAACGCATACTTATTTATAGGGATTCAGTCTTTAATTGAGGATATCACATTCTTTAAAAACTGCATATGTACTGTAGTTCAAACAGGTAATTTACCTTACTTGGTCGCATCGTCTAAATCAGAGTCGTATGATATAGTTATCTCAGATAACATCTCTCACAAGTATACAATCACCCAAAAATTGATGAAGAATACACTAGTATTGCCTTCTTACTATGATTTGAATACATATATACATTGCTTTAATAATATGAGGGATATAACTGAAGATTATAAAGACAATTCTCTCAAAAAATTATCTGTTCGTGAAACGATTCTCTATACTCTTTTTGCTGCCGGCATAGATGATGACGGCATATCAGTAATTCTGCAAATATCCAAGAAAACAATCAGCTCACATAGAGCAAATATATTAGGAAAACTGAAACTCAAGAACAGGAATGAACTTTATATTCATGCTCTTTCTTCAAATGGAGTTGAAGCATGAGTTTAATCATTTCTCTTATATCAGTTTTCTTATTAATTACGTTTATAATAATATGTTTAATCATGAATTATAGAAGAAATTTCAGGAATGATATAGGCACAAACAAGAAACCCTGGTGGATCTTGATGTTTCTTCCGCCATCAAGATAGTTAATACCGCCGGGGAAGTTCTTTCATGGAAAGTAACCGGCCTCTGTTGATATGTATATACCCTCCCTCAATAAGATCTTTTAAAATTTTGTTTAATGAGCTCCTGGAGATTTGACTCCTGCTTAAAATAAATTTAAATATAGATATTTGCATTCTCTCATCTTCAGGATATTGCCATAACAACTCTAAATTGTTCTTAATAATACTATAAACATCTTTTGAATTGAACTTTTCATCCCGAATAAAAAAATATCTTGCATAGTCTGCTGCTATGAGAAAAATATTTTTCCAAAGATTATGTGCTTCAATAGTTTCTGAGAAATAGCTTTCCTCAATAGCTATTAGTTTTACATTTGTTGCTGTTACAAAATGATGATAAATATCATTTTCACCTAATGAAAACAAACCAATCATCGCAGGCGCAGTCATGCAAAAGATCAACACATTATCAACTTTTCTGTGAACATTAATCCTGCCCTCGACGAGGCAGTATACGATTTTTTTACTTTTTTCGTACAGTGGTATTTGATGCTCAGAAGTGGCGTAGACAATGTAACTCCTGTCGGAGAATTCCAGGTGTGTACGAATTATATCTATCAGGGATGGATTGCTTTGTACTTTCATAGCGCCAGGAAAGAGAGTGTTATTTTTTGTGATAATATGTTTTTTATCGATAAAATCAAGTACATGATTGATGAGATCATTGTGTATTTTTGCACTTGCAAATCATGACTATAGACTCACATAGTCAAAAACTAAAGAACACATTTTGTTACTTAATCAATGTGATTTCTAAACTGTTTATACAGCACATATAAAGTGAGAGGCAAGTTTTTGCTGCATTCTGTATTATAAACAATCACCCCATTCCAATCGTTCATAAAGAGTACATTCAAAACAGGCCATTGCTTTTACCGGGTTTTACCAGTGCTCAAGTATTTCATGGTCGAAGACACACGGAGATGATCTTAAGGGGGGCTATAATGCATCAAAAATTCGATAACAGAATTCATAATAGTTCTGAATGGATTGATATCACTCGGTTCAGTAATTACTAAGCCGACACCAAACATAATCGTATTAAAATATAGAGCAATTAAGGTTTTTTTGTACAAACATTTACTGAAACAGCCAGATACTCCGTAACTACCAAAATTAGCAGGTAACTGGTTGCAACACATATAGGATCACCCTATAACTAGCCACCATTTACTTCTCCGTATACCGAAGGTATAGGTCTATTATCATGTAATTTCAGGAAAGTTCACCCTTGGCCTGTCTTCGATATAATCCATCACAGCTTGCACGGTTTTTGTTACAGGTTTCTCTCATGGCGCATAACCTGCCTGTTTCTGATTTTTTAATGTGCGAGACAGTTTTGTAGGTGAGAACCCAATGTACTAACCTCTATATGCAAATAGTATGGGAAACGTCCGTATAAGATTCTACTTATTAAAATGTACCTTTGAAAAAGTAGAGATGTGCTGATACGCTTGCGCAGACCATCCGGTACCAGATTTCACGCAGAGCACCGGAGACTTTTCGCCGGCGGTCGCCGGATTTTTACTGACGGAGTTCGGAGCACGATGCCAGGCACACCTGACGAAGACGACTTTCTTCCTTACTCTGCCCCGGTGCATTCCGGCGGCGAAGACACCCTGCTGCCGTCCCGGCAGGGTGACACTGTCACCCCCGTCAATCCGGCCCGGGCCTACATCCTTTCGCTGAATTCGTCCCGCAGCCGGCAGACCATGGCCTCGTTCCTGAACACGGTGGCCCGCATCCTCGGCGCCCGCGAACTGGCCGACTGCAACTGGGCGGCGCTGCGCCGGCACCATGTGCTGGCCCTCACCGGAATGCTGCGGGACTCGGGGCTGGCGGTGGCCACCATCAACACCTATCTCTCAGCCCTGCGCGGGGTGGCCCTCGAGGCCTGGATGCTGAAGCTGATGAGCGTCGAGGATTACCAGCACATCCGCGCCGTGCGTTCGGTGCGCGGCAGCGCACTGCCGCGGGGGCGTGCCCTGAGCCGGGAGGAAATCCGTCAGTTGTTCGGTACCTGTGAGGCAGACCGGAGCAGTAAGGGCGTGCGCGATGCGGCCCTGCTGGGCGTCATCCTCGGCTGCGGCCTGCGTCGCTCTGAAGCCGTGGCCCTGAGTTACGCGGATATCCTGGCGGCCGACCGCGCCCTGAAAGTGCTCGGCAAGGGGAACAAAGAGCGGCTGGCATACGTGCCGGCCGGGGCATGGCAGCGGCTGGAGCTCTGGGTGGACCAGGTCCGGGGCGAGGCTCACGGACCGCTGTTCACCCGCATCCGCCGGCACGACTGTCTGACCGAAGAGCGGCTCACTGACCAGGCGGTGTACCATATCCTGCAGGTACGCCAGCGTGAGGCCGGACTTGACAGATGTGCCCCGCACGATCTGCGGCGCACCTTTGCCACGGCGCTGCTGGATAACGGGGAGGATCTGATTACGGTGAAGGATGCGATGGGCCACGCCAGTGTGACCACCACCCAGAAGTATGACCGGCGGGGTGAGCAGAAACTGCGGAAAGCGCGGGACCGGCTGGACATCGACTGGTAGGAAATTTCCCGGGGTCTGGTAGTCGCTGTGGCCCGGTACAGCATGTACACTGATTATTCTGCTTATCTTTTTACAGTAATGAACAAGGAGTGAGTTATGGATCTGAGAAAAGCTCTGGAAGAGATTTCAGGGAAAAGAGCGAAGGTCACTTCAGCGGAATATCACCAGATGCGGGCTTTTTTTTCCAGGCTCCTGAAACTGCATGCCGGCGGGGAAATCTCTCTGGAAAGTGCAGTGGATGATCTTGTGTATATCGCTGAGGCGCTCGAGGTCGGCGATACAGCCACTCTCAGGAATACCATTTTTGCCCCCGAGGACATCATTTCCCGTTCCGAAAATCATCCTTCAGGGCGCCTGCAGCATGAGGAAAACTGGCCCAGCAAGACCGGGAACCCCTCCGGGGGAAGAAGAACCAACGCTGTTCCGGACCGGAAACAGAAAGCAGCTAACTGACTGAATATTCTGAAAATATCATTGAAACTGATACGCTGGCGTCTGTTCAGCCCCCGGAACCTGTCGGAAACGGCACTAGGAAATGTTGTTCTGGTGCCATGTCAGAACAGTGATAACCAGGTCCACACCCTGTGTCACAGTCCATATAAGATTTTATCTTCTTCAAAAATATACCCGACGACTGTGAGTGGCTTACGTAAAGGACGCCCCTCCGGGGAACCGTGCCGCTCATCCCTTCTGGCTTCATCAGAAAGTTGTACAATTCTCAGATGACCACTATCAAGCAGAGTGTGCAAGCCCTGTGCCTGTGACTGCACATTTCCTGCCCCAGTTGCGCAGCACATCCTCCCGGAATGCTCGCTGAGCTGATCGTACTTTTTGCGCGGGTGAATGTCTGAACTACCGGCGCCACGCGCCTGCTGAAGGGGGTATTATTTTAGAGACGAGAAATATTGCGTCGGTGATTTACCCAGGGCTTTTCTGAACATCGTAATAAACGCGCTGACCGAATCATATCCCAGCGTTCCGGCTACGCGCTGCACTGACTGACCTTCCGCCAGATGGCTCAGGGCAATCATCAAATGCAGTTGCTGACGCCAGCGGCCATAGCTCATACCTGTAGCATTTTTTATCAGCCTGGCCAGAGATCGTTCACTGGTGGCCAGATGCCTGGCCCACTGCTTTAACGTTCGCCGGTCACCAGGTTCTTTAAAAAGTATCTCAGCCATATTCCGTATTTTAGGATGGTCGGATACAGGCAGGTGAAGCGCCTCTACCGGCACATCCGGAATGTGTTCCAGCAATACCGCAGCCAGCCTTGCGGTTTTACTGTCTGAAGAATAAGCATGTTCCTGCTCTGCCAGAAACAGTACAAGCTCACGGACCAGAGGAGGTATTGCCAGGGTACAACAAATTTCAGGCATCGCTGCCGCGCCGGGTTCAATAAAAAGGAAGCAGGTGTCCGCATTCTGCGTGATCCGGCAGCTGTGGGGGATTTCACCCGGAACCCAGACAGCATGCCCCGGCGGAACAATCCATAACGCATCCTGAATCTCACAGCTCACCGCCCCCCGCAAAGAGAGAATAAGCTGTCCCTTACGATGAGTGTGTGGACTCCGTCCGGCATACTCGCCAGACGATGCTACATGCAGGGCGATAGCAGCCTGACTGAATGCATCGGCATTAAACTCTTCCGGTGAGGTCACGGGTTTCTTATGTGCTGGCATGATTTAGTTATATGTTGTCAGGTTAGCTATATTCTGTAACTCATGCGCCCTTTAAAGTCTTTCTTTTTTTCAGAGAAAGCAAAATTCATGTCCCACACTACAAATAATTGGTCTTCAGTCATACTTGTGACCGGTATCGTTTTTATTGCCATTAACCTGCGTGTTCCTTTTACCTCTGTCGCCCCCGTTCTGGAGTCCATTCGCGAAGATTTTGGGCTAAGTATCACTGCCGTTGGGTTCCTTAACTCGCTGCCTCTGCTGGCCTTTGCCGCTTTTTCTCCCCTGAGCGCGTCCATCTCCCGAAAGTATGGTCTGGAACGCACCCTGTTTGGTGCACTGGCCGTGATTTCCGCAGGCATCCTGCTTCGTTCCGCAGGCAGCTTGTCAGCGCTTTATGGTGGAACAATCATGATAGGTATCGGGATTGCCCTGGGCAATGTCCTGCTGCCCGGCCTTATCAAACGTGACTTTTCCGGCAACGTGGCTTCCGTGACGGGAGCGTATTCCATCACCATGGGCGCCGCTGGTGCCATTGGCTCTGTCATTGTCATTCCTCTTGCGGAGCGCTGGGGCTGGAATATCGCGTTAGCCATGCTGGCTATTGCATCACTGACTGCGCTGCTTTTATGGTTACCCCAGCTAAGAAAGAAGCATCAGCTGCCAGTATCTGGTGAGAAAAAAGCGGTGGCTGTTGCGGTCTGGCGCTCGCCCCTGGCATGGCAGGTCACCTTGTTTATGGGTCTCAATGCGATGCCGTTTTATGTTGCGGTGGGCTGGCTGCCAGCCATTCTTACAGACAATGGGCTCTCCTCAGCTCAGGCCGGAGGAGTACATGGCATTCTACAACTCACCACCGCCATTCCCGGCCTGATTCTGGCAGCCGCACTGCGTCGTCTCAACGATCAGAAATTAGCCGCCGCTGGCGTCAGTCTGTTAACCGCGGTGTCCTTTATCGGCGTCCTGTATTTGCCGAATCTGGCGATGCTGTGGGCAGCCCTTCTCGGCTTTGGCTCGGGTGCCAGCATGATGCTCGGCCTCACTTTCATCGGGCTGCGTACTAAAAACGCCGGTGATGCTTCCGCACTGTCAGGCATGGCGCAAAGTGTCGGTTATCTGATGGCGGCCATGGGGCCGCTATTGCTGGGCAAAGTACAGGAGTTGTCCGGAGGCTGGACGGTACCATTACTGATGACCGCATTGATCGCAGTCGCAGGGGCCTGCACCGGGATGGCTGCCGGACGAAATGTGCAACTGGAACCTGCGCAGCAGCCGGGCTGAGTTCACAGACACTGCAAGAGAGAGATCGATTTTTTAGTTACAAATACTATTAGCTGTCGTTCTGAATAATTTTATTGCTGTTGGAACCGTGTTCTAGCCGCCAAACAGCGGGCTTTACGCTGCGTGGGACGCTTAAGGTGAGGGTAACCTTCGGTGACCGCTCCGGGACCTAGGGAGGATTTGCGAAGAAAAATTCAGGGTATATCAGAAAAGGTGCTGTCACAGAATCTTAAGGAAATTGAAAGCAGGAACCTTGTTACGCGCACTGTCTTTCGCGAAGTACCGTCCAAAGTCGAATATGCACTCACGGAAATGGGAACGTCACTCAGGCAGGCAGCGAATGAACTCAACCGGTGGTAGAACAAAACTGCCACTTTCTGATTAAAGACACTGATACTTCCCTGTGAAATGCCATTGTTCATTTATGAGTTCTGCGGGCTAACAGGAGCATATAAGAAGGCAGACTGCAGGCGCCGAAAAGCGACTTCCCTTGCTAGGTCAGAGGGGATATGGCCTGCTGGCCATGAGGGAACAGCAAGGCATTTTAACAACAAGTCCCAGCAGTTTGTTGTATCAGTACAAAAAGCACTCGCGTATCAGTCTTTGCCCGGACCATGGTCAAACCGGGTTCCTTTGCCGATGGCATAAAACTGTCCCCCGGCGACATAATGTATGGTTCGTAATTCGTCAGGTGCTTCATCAAATATCCAGTGTCCATTGCGAAAAACCCGATCGTCACTCCACGCGCCGGCAATTTCTCCCATAAACAGATTATGTTCCAACTCATACGCCGCGTTGGGTATTACCCTACATACAAGCCAGCCAGCACAGCCCTCTACCAGCGGGACATCAAACTCATTCAGGTAGAACGTCGGTATTTTATGATTCTTGTCAGGCTTGTCACGGTAGCTGTGCTCACCTGCGTACAAAAGGGTTTCCATCTGGCTGACTACGGGGATCTGTACGGCAAAAAGACCACTTTCTTCCACTAACCCTCGGGTATAAGCCTGCGGACCGATATACGCCATGACTTTATTGATTCCCGCCAGGCTAACCCAGGCCGCGGCCATCACATTCGCTTTGTCATTAAATTTGGCGGAAATCATCGTGGTGGGGCCCACCTGCAACAATCGATAAGCTTTCTTCAGTTCAACTGGCTGTAAAGACACAGGATTTATCCTCCCCATAAATGAAAAATGCGCCGTTACTGATAACGGCACATTTGATGGCGTTTTAATAAACTGATGGTCGTCTGAAGATAATCAGACTAATACCGTTTTGTATCGTCCGACCTGATCCGCGATTTCTTCGTCGGTTATCGTCGCGCTTCCACCTGTAATGAACGGCTTGATGTAGTTCATACCCAGATACCCGGAGATGGTTTCAAAAGACAGCAGGTACTCGCCTACCGTATGTCCGGCTGCGCCATCAGGCTGATAGGCAGACTCCGCACCACCAAGCGAAACTGCCAGCAGGAGTTGCTTGTCGCGCAGCGCCTGTGTTTCTCCACCATGTGACCAGCCGTAGGTCAGTACATCGTCAAGCCACTGTTTGAGAAGTGGAGGCGTGCTGTACCACTGCATAGGGAACTGCAGCACGATACGATCCGTATTCTCCAGGACAGCCTGTTCAGCGGCCACGTCGATTTTGCCATCCGGATACAGGTCATACAGATAACGCACTTCAACGCCGGTCAGTGATTCTGCACCTTTTGCCAGGGCTGAGTTTACCCGTGACTGATTAATGTTGGGGTGGGTAACAAATATAGTTGTTTTCATTTCAATCTCTTATTTTATCAGAAGAATGTTTCGTCAATTTCAAGCCGGGATAAAGCTTCGTTGATATCATTTAATTCGGCGTCACTGAGCTGAACATTTGCGGCGAGAAAATTCTCTTCGAGCCGGTGTAATTTCGTTGTTCCCGGAATCGGTACGATGTAAGGCTTCTGAGCCAGCTCCCAGGCAAGAACAATCTGTGCTGAAGTTGCGTTGTTTCTTTCCGCGATTTGAGCAATCAAATCCAGTAGCGCCTGGTTATTTTCCATTACCTCAGGTTTAAAGCGGCCCATCATGCCCCGGTAATCGCCTTCACCAAAGGTTGTATCAGTTGTCAGCTGACCACTCAGGAATCCATTGCCCAGCGGGCTGTAGGCCATAAAGCCAATATCAAGTTCATCGCAGACTGTGAACAATTCCTGCTCAGGTTTACGCCACATCATGGAATACTGATCTTCAACCGCGGTGACCGGGCAGATGGCGTGAGCCCGGCGTATGTAAGATACGGGCGCATTGGATAAGCCCCAGTATTTTATTTTGCCCTCCGCTATTAGCTCTTTCATTAATCCTGCCACCACTTCCGGCTCAACTTTTGGATCGACACGATGCTGATAAAACAGGTCGATATGGTCGGTCTGCAGACGCCTGAGGGAACCTTCCAGTTGCTCTCTGACAGATACCGGACGGCTGTCTAATACCGGCACCAGCTGTCCATCAATGTTTTCCATTCCGGTCACACCGAATTTGGTCGCGATGACAACGTGGCCCCTGTGTTTGCTGAGCGCAACACCCAGCAGTTCTTCGTTTTCAAATCCGTAAATGGGGGCAGTGTCGAAAAGGTTGCAGCCCAGTTCTACAGCCTTGTTTATCAGCTTTGTTCGCTCACGGATCTCCACTGAATAGCCATAGCCATGATCCATGCCCATGCACCCCAGCCCCATTTCGGAGACATGAAGCCCCTGGCTACCTAACCTTCTCATTTTCATGATTATTTAACCCTTTCTTACAGCATTAATGATTCTGAGATGTTGAGTATACGGCTGTATTTATTGCTGAAAAATTGTTAATTTAGAAAGTCAGAATTGCTAAAAATACAATAATTATGAACAAACTCGACGCCCTGAGATTTTTCGTTACTGCTGCAGAAACAGTGAATTTTCGCGAAGCTGCGGTCAGGCTGGCCATTTCTCCCTCAGTGGTGACACGCACGATTGCTGAGCTGGAACATCAGCTGGGGGAACCGCTTTTTAAGCGCAATACCCGATCTATTGTGCTGACCAGCTTTGGTGAGCTTTTCCTGCCCCGCGCCATGCGGCTGCTTGAAGACTCAGAGGCCCTTTTTCAGACGGCCAGAGATGACAATGAGATGAAGGGGGTTGTGAGGATCACGTTATTCCGGTTTCCAGGCCATGAGCAGGTGTTATATGAGCTTCTGACCGCTCTCGGTCCCTATCCTGAGCTGTTTATTGACTGGCGGTTGGACATGATGAAGCTGGATACTGTTCAGAACCGTATTGACATGGGGATTCGTATAGAGCGGGAGCCAAACCCGAATTTTATCGTCAGGCCCATTACGCTGGTTCATCATGCCCTGATGACGTCACCCCGGCTCATTGACAGGCTGGGCGCGCCGAAAAATTTTGAAGACCTGCGTCAGCGCTACCCTTTCAGCGGTCTGCTTAACCCTGAAACCGGCAAGGTGTTTGAATTTATGCTAGACGGCGTCAATACCTTTATTCCCCGGCATCTGGAATTTTTTACCACCGACTCCCAGTCTGAGATTCAGGCTGCTTTAGCCGGTAAAGCCGTGATTCAGTCGAGTAATTTGGCCTGCAGGGAATACCTTGAAGACGGCAGGCTGGTGAATGTCCTGCCGGAACTGAAACTGGAAACCTGGCAGCTTTATCTTTACCGGCCCTATCAGACCCTGGTACCGCAGCGCATCAGGACCGTTTTTCAAATCCTTGAAAATATTTTACTCAGACACTTTAGTTAAGGGAGGGTCCGGATGTGGCTGGCGCTCTTAGCCGGCGTCCCCAGTAAACCGGAAATGTGAATTTCTGGGTACAGCCTATTTGTCCGGGAAGTCGCTGCTCCGGGATGTTCGTATCCGTGAAATAAAGTCTGCCGTTCTTTCAGGTTCCCTGAATACTGCTGACTATTAGTGTGCAACGGGGAGCTGTGACAGACGTATCAACTGAATATTTCATCTATCCAGTCTGCAAATGCACGTACGGCGGGTGAAAGAAAACGCTGATGGGGATAAAGCAATGCGACAGGAACAGACGACGGCTGCCAGTCGGCCAGGACTTCAACCAGCGTTCCTTTCTGAAGGTGTTCTGCTACAACGTTCTCAGCAAGTTGCGCCAGCCCGAATCCTTCGAGGCACATTTTTATATAGAGTCCCGTCTCGTTGACGGCTGCCTGCCCCCTGACGGGTACGGACAGCATTTCTGTTCCCTTTACAAAACGCAATTCGTCTGTACGCCGGCTTTGTCCGGAAAAATAATGAACAGCCCGGTGATGAGATAAATCTTCAGGTGATTGCGGAATACCGTACTCCCTCAGATAATCGGGAGAGGCGCAGGTGATCCAGCGAAGTTCTCCAAGCGGACGGGCTACAAGCGTGGAGTTAAGTAACTCTCCCGTTCTGATCACGCAATCCACGCCCTCCTGAACCAGGTCAACCTGCCGGTCGCTGACGCCGATCATCAGGTAAATATCAGGATACCGGCTGTAGAACTCTTTCAGGTTTGGCATAACGATGAAATGGGCTATACCGCCGGGCATGTCAACGCGTAAACGGCCCCGGGGGCGCCTGTTCGAATCGGCCAGACTGGCTTCCGTATGTTCAATTAAGGCCAGAATTTCCCGGCACTGCGCCAGATACTGCATACCTTCCGGAGTAAGGCTGACCCGTCTTGTGGTCCGGTTCAGCAGACGTACCTGCAGATATTTCTCCAGGTTTTTGATGGTGCTGGTAACAGTAGAAGAAGGCAGGGACAGTGTTTCCGCTGCCCGGACAAAGCTTCCGGCCTCAACCACCCTTATAAAAACCTGCATAGCCTGAATACGATCCACCTGATTGCGCTCCTGAATAGCATGTGACGGTGTTAGGTATCATTATTCGCAAATTCTGAATGATGAAAACACGTTAGTCATCTTTTTCAGCTTAAACAGGAGGCGTATTGTTTTCCTTCTGAACCTGAAAGAGACAATTCAAATGACCGATTACAGCAGAAATATTGTTAATAATCAGACGGAAAATCCGTCAGCAATACTGATTCGCGGCGCAACCATACTGAGTATGGATGAGAATGTCGGTAACATTGAGCGTGGCGATATCCTTGTCACAGGCTCAACCATAACCGCCATCGGTAAGGACCTGAACGCCGAGGGTGCTCACGTCATTGATGCAACAAATATGATTGCCATGCCGGGAATGGTGGATTCTCATCGTCATGCCTGGGAAGGTCAGCTACGCCGTATTAACCCCAATGCCACCTGCCTGGACGACTACAGCAACGCCACGCACTTCTCGTTTGCGAAATACTACCGGCCAGCAGATATCTATGTCGGTAATCTCCTGACTGCGCTGGGCGCGATTGATGCTGGTATCACTACCATGATTGATAATTCACACAACAGCCGTACCGCAGCACATGCAGACGCCGCCGTTGAGGCTCTGCTTGATTCCGGCATTCGCGCCATCCATGCTTCCGGCGCGCCGGTTGCCGGTGAATGGGATAAAGCGCACTGGCCTGGCAACTGGCAGCGTCTGCAGGAAAAATATTTCAAAGACAATCCTGAGGGTCTTGTTACTCTGGGCGTCATGGCTCAGCTGGAGCCGGAATTGTGGGCTGAAGCCCGCAGGTTGGGGCTGCCGATTGTGACCGAGTTCTTTGGTGCTGAGATGGCCTCCGAGCTTGAATCACTGCACCAGCAGGGGCTGCTTGGCCCTGATAATATCTTCAACCACTGCACGGCACTGCCTGATGAGGGGTGGGAAATCCTGCGCGAAGCCGGTGTCCGGGTAAACGTTTGCCCGCGCTCAGATTCGCACTATGGCATTGAAAGCGGAATGTTCGCCATTGAAGCCGCGCAGCGCCATGGCATCAATCCCGGCCTGAGCGTGGATAACGAAACGTCCTACAGCACCGACATGTTTATGGAAATGCGCGTGGCGTTCTATCTGCAGCGAGTAATGGGGATGCATAAGCAGCACTGCTGTGATTCAGGGCATTCACTGACAACTCTCCCGGCAGCGCAGCTGCTCAAGTCGGCAACCGTCGATGGTGCGACCTGTGCCGGATTACAGGATAAAGTGGGTAGCCTGACCCCAGGCAAACAGGCCGACCTGATCCTGATTAACGCTGCTGATCTCAATCTCTATCCGAACGGGAATGCCTTTGGGACGGTGGTGCATGCAACTGAACGCAGCAATATCGATACCGTTATGATTGGCGGGCGCATCGTCAAGCAGAACGGTAAAGTTCAGGGCGTGGACAGCGAGCGTCTTCGTGCTGCCATTGATGAATCACGCGAACACCTTTTTGCAGCCGCCGGGTATGAGCCGGACATCTTTGCGGAGAAATTCCTGCCGCTGGTACAGGCAAACTGACAGGGAATAACAGCATGAGCGCGATTTATTACGTAATAGCTTTTGCAGCGGGTCTTGGTATTACTCTTCAGACGACCCTGAACAGTCAGCTCGCAAAAGGACTCGGGGGAGATCCGGTCACCGCTGCGTTCTTTTCCTTTACGGCCGGGGCGTTGAGTCTCGGAGTTTACTCGCTGCTACGTGGGGGGTTATTTAACTCTCTCGCTGCTATTCCTTCGCAGCCTGCGTGGAGTCTGGCGGGCGGACTGATCGGTGCCTGTGCGTTATTCAGCTACGTGGTGCTGGCACCAAAAATAGGTTTTTCAGCATTGCTGGGGCTGGCAATCGTTGGGCAGTTACTCTCGTCGCAGATGATTGACCATTTCGGTCTGCTGGGTGCTGTACGGCGACCGGTCTCACTGCTCAAACTGGGGGGCATGCTGGTCATGCTGGCAGGACTCGCCCTCATGCTTTTTGGTGACAAACTTACAGCGCGTTTTTTGCCCTGATGGGATAGGAATTGCTCCTTATTGCCATCTGCCATAGTGCAGATGGCCGTAAGCTTTTGGTCAGGCGCGATGCGAAACTTTTATATGCGGGAGAAATAACATGTTTTCAGTGGCTGCTGATGCCAGTAATTTGCTGGGAGAGTGCCCAATCTGGTGCGAGAGGACACGCAGGATTTACTGGACTGACATTGAAGGCAGCGAACTGCTTGCCCTTGAAGAAGACACCAGTGTTGTGATGCGCTGGTCCCTGCCTGAGCGCCTCGGATCGTTTGCACTTACTGAAAATTCTGACGTTTTACTGATGGGGCTGGCATCCAGATTCGCCTTCTGCGATCTGAATACGGGTACCTTTACGCCGGTAGTGGCGTCACCAGGAGGACCGGGAACACGGATAGGGGATGGTCGGTGCGACCGTGAAGGTAATTTCGTCTTCGGGACCATGGATGACGGGCACCCCGTGAGAGTCATAGGAAGATTTCACAGGCTAAATGCAGCGACACTCAGCATTGAGACGCTACCCCTGCCTGAGGTGGCCATCCCGAACAGCATCTGTTTCAGTCCGGACGGCAGCACGATGTATTACTGTGACTCGATGCAGGGTTGTATAATGTGTTGTGATTACCCCTCTATGAATAACCAGCGCGTTTTCACTACAACAGAAGGAAAGGGGGCGCCTGACGGCTCCTGCGTGGACGCAATGGGCTATGTCTGGAATGCCGAATGGGGAGGAAGTCGTGTTGTACGTTATCGTCCGGACGGAACGACGGAGAGTATCCTGCCCTCTTCAGGAGTTCAGAGCACTTGCCCGACACTCGCGGGAGAAGCATTCACAACGCTGTATTGTACCAGTGCCAGCGTGGGTCTTTCTGTGCCGTCAAGGCATGATGGAGCGTTGTTAAGAGCGAAATCAGCCGTATTCCCCGGTTTACCGGAGAGCCGGTTTTCAGCGCACACAGCGTAACCGCTTTGCTATCAGTGCCAACAGGGGGAACAGAGTCTTTCTCATCACCATATTCGGGTAGGCAGGAGAAAGACTCTGGTATTTAATACAGCAGCTTAAATACGTTTATAGTGAGCTGTCCGGGGGCAGGTTTGCCTTAATCCAGGCTGCCACGTCAGTGACCGGAATGTTATGGCGTTCATTGAATGTCTGCTTTTTATCCCATGCAACGCCCCGCCCCTGCGCAAAAACGGCACGATACTTAGACATCATGTCTTGTGGGTTGAGCGCCAGTTTATCCATCAGATATTGTTCGCTCCATACCGTGCAGTTGAAAGAGCGGCCAAGCGCTGATTGCAGCTTATCTGCAACCTCTGCGTAGGTCAGTGTATCACCGGCGATATACACAATTTCATTACGGATGCGAGGAGTTGTAAATACGATCGCTGCCGTCAGCATCCCGATATCATCAGGTGTTGTCAGCGTCATGGTGTTGTCAATGCTGCCGAGTGCGTGAACAGTATCGTTCTGCAGATCGACCACACCGAAGTCTGGTTCGAACAAATAGCTCATGAAGATGCCGGTCGAAATAATGACCCACTCAGTTTCATGCTGGCTGCGTAGTAAATCACGCACGTCAATCTGCGCGTCGAAGATGTCTTGTGGACTGCCACGTCCGATGGCATCAAAATCGGCACCAAACTGCCATGGAAAATAGCGGGGAATCCGCGCCTGTAGGGCCGCCTGCGCCAGTTTCATTGGTGTATTTATTCCTGCCGCGTACCCTGTGCAGCCAACGACTGTGTCAAATTGCGCAAAGAGGCTGGCCAAATCGTCGACAGAACTCATGACGAGATCGCCCGTAACTATATTAATACCGAGGTTTCTGATTTCCGTGATAACTAATTTTTTTACAGGTTCATCTGACGTTAAGGTACTTTCGCGCAGCAGTACGCTGATTTTCGTTCCCTTCACATCTTTTGCCCGAAGGGCAAGATTTCGCAGAACGGGGAGGCCCAGCTCACCGGCACCCAGCACGAGGATATTTTCAGACGTAGAGTTAAAATCAGTTTTGTTCATAATCTGGCCTTAGATGAATTGTTGCGCCACTCTAGCAATTCATAACAGGCTAAAAAAGAAGGTACATGTATGATACCGGGAGTCAGTGAAATGGATCGTGATGAGATTCTTCAGTATTCGCAGGCTGTTTGTAAGGGGCTGAAAGACGATGATGATGGCTTGCGGCGGGAGGTGCTGGCTCATGCAGGAAGTCGTTGGTCACTGGGTATCGTCAACACGCTTGGCGTTTATGGCAGACTGCGTCACGCCGAAATTGGCAGGCGTATGCACGGAGTGACTCAGCGCATGCTGACACGTACATTACGACAGCTTGAGCGTGACGGACTGGTTATCCGCCATGATTTTAGTGAAATCCCGCCACGAGTAGAATACGAGCTGTCCGATACAGGTATGGAATTACTTGTGCGGATGATCCCACTGTGGACCTGGATTGTCGATAATGCTGATCGCTTTCGTGAAGACCGGTTGAGATATGAAAAAAATAACAGTAACCCGGGGACGTAACTGGTCATGAATATAAAACATCACTTTTCATGGTTTGTAACGAATACACATATTTGAATTGATAAGCCCTCGGATATGTATGTATACAGCAGCCATCCGGAGACAGAACCGATTTCACCGGGCTCTGCCGGGATGGTGTAATTACAGAGGATTAGATTTTACGTATATCTATGATCAATATCAGTCGGTACATATTTCAAATGGGTGTAATAGCGAATTTTATTTTTGCCATTATCAATTCGGCCTTAAAAATTATCTGACAGGATGACCTACCCTTCAGAATAATAGATTGACTGGCGAAACAACATTTTAAAAACTGGTGATTTCTTATGATTTCTAAAAAAAATAATGACATTTCTTCTGATTATCATGATCTGCCTGGTTATGTTCATGGGGCGAAAATTATCCAGGTCGCCTTGACCAAACCCCCTATAGACAATATCAGTGATGTAGTTTATGAGACAGTGAAAAAAACTCGTTCTGTCAGGCAATTGCATATGTCTTTTCTGGTTCCTCGTACCAAAACTCTGAAACCAGCCATCATCTATTTTCCTGGGGGAGGATTTATGACAGCTGAGCACAATAAATTTGTGGAAATGCGCATGGCTTTAGCTGAGGCTGGCTTTGTTGTTGCAGCGGCAGAATACAGGACAATTCCGGATACTTTCCCTGCGCCAGTGATAGATGCTAAAGCAGCAGTAAGATACCTTCGTCAACATGCCCAAGATTATGGCATTGACCCCTCACGAATTGGTGTATTTGGCGATTCTGCTGGAGGATGGCTGGCGCAGATGCTTGGTACCACTAATGGCGATAAATCATTCGATCACGGCGATTTTCTCAGCCAGTCCGCTGATGTGCAGGCTGTGGCTACGCTTTACGGAATATCAGATTTGCGTAACATAGGTGACGGTTTTCCGGATCACCGACAAAAAGTGCATCAGTCTCCTGCAGTCACGGAAGCACTGCTGATAAATGGTGTGGCTTTCAAGAATTTTGCAGGTGCCTCCATCAGTTCTGTATCTGAAAAAGCGATAAATGCAAGCCCCATAGGACATCTCAATGGATATAAACCTCCGTTCCTAATAATGCATGGAAGTAAGGATACATTGGTATCACCTAAGCAGAGCGCAACGCTTTACAAAGCCCTTTTGGAATCCGGAAACAAAGCGGACTACGTACTTATCGAAGGTGCAGAACACGGTGATGATCACTGGTATCAACCCGTTGTCATAAATAGGGTCGTTGACTGGTTCCGCGGGCATCTTTGTCCTAAAAATACATGATGGCCAACGCTCCGTTGAATCAGTCAGACTGCTGGTTGCAACGTCCGCTTCTGGCACATAGCAGGATGACGCGAGCGCGACGTCCGCCAGGAGCGAAAGGGACCGTTTGGCATTTTGATAATAAATACCAACAGTGGGTCTCAGTGACGTAAGTCTGACCAGAGCATGGCTGTGAGGGGAAGGCAAACTCACCAGAGCTGTCTGGAAAAACAGCACGATCTTAAATTTACACATTTACACATTTACACATTTAAATGTTTAAATATAATGCTTCCTCTAATTTATCGAAGGATTTAACTTATGTCGTCGCTTTTTGCTCCCCTGCAGCTGGGTGGTTTCCAGCTCCGTAACCGTATTGCACTGCCGCCACTCACCCGTTGCCGCAGTGAGCAGCCGGGCAACATCCCTGGGGAAATGATGGTGAAGTATTACCGCCAGCGCGCCAGCGCCGGCTTTATGATCACCGAAGGTACGCAGATTGAACCCCGAGGCCAGGGATATGCCTGGACGCCCGGTATACACAGCGAAGCGCAAATTGTAGGGTGGAGAAAAGTAACCGATGCGGTTCATAAAGAGGGCGGAACCATTTTCTGTCAGCTCTGGCACGTCGGCCGCGTTTCCCACACCGAACTCCAGCCGGAAAAGCAATCACCAGTGGCGCCCTCTTCGGTTACCGCTACCGGCGTGAGGGTATTTATTGAAACAGGGCCCGGTGCCGGCATGCTGACTGAACCCAGCACGCCGCGCGAACTGACGACGGCTGAGGTGAAAGAGATTGTGATGATGTACCGTACCGCCGCGGAGAACGCAAAAAAAGCGGGCTTTGACGGTGTTGAGCTTCATTCGGCCAACGGTTACCTGATTAATCAGTTTATCTCTGAACACACTAACTTCCGTAGCGATGAATATGGCGGCTCACTTGATAACCGCCTCCGCTTCCTGCGCGAAGTGACTGAAGCGGTCAGCGCCGTATTCGGTAGTCACCGCGTCGGTGTTCGCTTTGCTCCCCTGTTTTCGAGTACAGATGAAGAGCGCGTCTATCTGGGGCTGGTTGAGAGCGATCCGCATGCCACATACATCCGTGCAGCGCAGCTCCTGAACGAGCTCGAAGTGGGTTATCTGTCAATAGC
Source organism: Kosakonia sp. Marseille-Q7440 (assembly GCF_965119485.1). Classification (NCBI taxonomy): domain Bacteria; kingdom Pseudomonadati; phylum Pseudomonadota; class Gammaproteobacteria; order Enterobacterales; family Enterobacteriaceae; genus Kosakonia; species Kosakonia sp. Marseille-Q7440. The sequence goes on from NZ_CBCPLT010000003.1 coordinate 43,811, forward strand.
TGAAGCTGACTGGGACAATAGCCCGGATTTGCCGGAGAGTTTTCGTATTGCTCTTCGGGAAGCCTTCCGTTCGCCGATTATGTATTCCGGTCGCTATACCATGGAAAAAGCCGAACGTATGCTGGAAAAGGGCTGGGGAGATTTGTTCGGCTTCGGGCGCACTTTCATCGCTAATCCGGATTTACCTACGCGTTTTAAAGCAGGCCACCCGCTGAATACAGTAGATACAGCCTCGCTGTATGGAGGGACCCGTAAAGGTTATACTGACTATCCTTTTTACCCTTCCTGAAGCCCGGAGATGGCATGTCACCAGAAAACGCCGTTAAATTACTGTCCAACCCTACGCGGGTTGCGGTGCTGAAATGGCTCAGAGTCCCTGACGAAGCTTTTGCTGGCTATTCTCAGCTCTATCCTTTCGAACAGTACGGTGTATGTGCCAGTCTCATCCAGGACAAGGCGGGCCTGTCACAGCCCGCTATATCGCTGTGTCTCAAAGCGCTGCATGATGCCGGACTGCTTGAAGCAACCAAGGTAGGAAAATGGACCTACTATCGCCGACGCCACCAGGCCGTACGCGAAATGAACGAGAGGCTCATCCAGTCTCTGCAGGAATTGTAATCCTGTTTAGCAGCCGTCTTGTAAGACATCCGCCCAATAGCGGTAAGTTCATTTGCGTATCATCAGCACGCCCTGAAAATAAGCGTACGCACCTGGCACAAAGCGGACAAGTTACCTGAGTGAAAGGTCCGCTATGAGCGAAAAGCGGACATGAGAGATTGATATCTTTAAATCAGTAAGCGACACAGAAAAGCAAAATAGTCTGACATTTTTACCATAGACAGAAGGCTCAGCTTTCTCTTTCCTCAATCCAGGTAATAAGTTCAGCGAGCTGAGTATCAGAAAATACTGCTATTCCATGCTCATTAAGTAACGATGCTGCGACTCCCATACCAGGCTTACGCTGGGCACTAAAAGAGCCGTCATAGATAAACTGACTTCCACATGTAGGACTACCATCAGTTAATAATGCAGCGGTACATCCAGACTCCTGTGCTGTGCGTAAGGCCAGCCAGGCTGCAAGCTGATAATGCTCAGTCACATCATTCCCTGTATTTTCTATTATTCTGGCTCGCTCCCGCATCACGTCTTTCCCATCAGCAAAAAAAATCTCTGCCGGGGAACGTGGTATTGGTAACCCCGCAGCCAGCTCGGGGCAGTGGATCACCAGGCGTTGCTCCTTTTGCCAGCGCAACAGATGAGCCATCATTGGTGCTTTCTCACTTCCGTTATAGCGCACTTTAAAACCCATCAGGCAAGCACTTATCAGAATTCTGTTTACCATTTTTAACTTAAATTTAGGGCACAGGAATGCCTGGATTATAACAATTTATATTTATCTATTCACATTCCTGCCTATGGATAACGCACCACATAAAAATGCATGGCCGCTTTTGGCACAGAGTTGACTAACATACAGGTCAATGTCTGCTATGAGCGAACAGCGGAAGTTCGCGTTTATCATAACAAGCGAGATGGAGGACTAACATTGGCATCTGATAATCAACTGGGAGCAGGTCAAATTCTCAACCATTGTTTTTTGCAGTGTTAGTTCCGTTTTTGAAAAAAAAGGGGAGGTCACGACCTCCCAAACTCAGTGGCTTACTTATGTTATTATAGTTATTTTACTTTCCGTCGGAATAAAAAACGTTACTATGCTGACGGCTAAATTTCTTTCTATAATTTTGCGGGAGGGGGTAGTTGATACTTTTTATGAAACGCTTTGGTTAATGATTGTTGAGAGTCAAAACCATAATTAATGCCCAGGTTAATCAGTGGCTCATTTTAGGTAATAAGTTTATCAGCAATCAGAACTAACTTTTCTCTCTGATGAACTGACCAGGAGTCTGCCCGGTCTCCGCTAAAAACAGCCTTTGTAAGCGCCATTTCGAATAACCAGACTTTATGGCGACATCATCAATTTTCAGATGTGATTCAATGTTATTATTTATCCATAATATAAAATCATTTATAAACGCTTTCCTGTTCATCATGACTCCACTCTCAACGGCTTGTGCCCAAGGACAGACCGGCATTTGATTCTGATTGTTTCGGTAGGGTTTATTCAGATGACGATCTGAAATTGACATCAAGTGTATGCACGGGTTTCATTGCAACCAACAGGACTTTAAGAATAAAAAGATAGTCATCAATCTGTATTTCTGTTAGATGAATAAATGGCGAAATATTAGCCAGTGCTACATGTCTGGTTGTAAAATTTATTTTTTTATCCGTATAGGGTGAAAACACCTGACTGTTTATTGATGGCCATGCTTCCAAAAAAAAGATTAATTGTGATTTTCGATACTCGATTTTTTCCGGTGGGTTTTCAGAGGAATATGTTCCTGTCGTAATGATAATGATATCTGCTTCGTTAATTACCGCCTGAACGTCATCCTGAATCCAGCACGGAAACTTCCTTGCCAGCAGGTTTGCGCGCTCATGCTCCCCGGATGAAAGAAAAACATGAGCGCAAGGATCAAGACGGAACAATTCGACCAGAATGGTTTCAGACAGATCATTTACTCCAAGAATGCCAATTCGTGTCATAATGTTACCTTTTTGTCGTTACGCACATTTGAATAAACAACTGTTTGCTCTGTTTAATACAGTCAGCGAGCCTTTATCCCGGCGTATTTGCTATTTCTTCAGACAATGTAGATTGCCAGCCACCGCCCAGCGCCCTGAATGCTGCCACGGCTGCATGGGCAGCTTCTGTCTGCGCCTGCGCTCTTGCATCCGAGGCCTGGAGAAGCGTTTCATCGTTATGCAGTACGTCAATCAGACTGGCTGTACCTTGCTGAAAAGCCACGAAAGAAGACTGTCGGGCGCTGGCCAGGGCGGTTTCGCCGCTCGTCAGTGTGGCTGCCTGCGTCTGGCGATTGACCAGTGCCGAGAATGCGTTTTCTACGTCTTCTGCTGCGCGCAAGACTGACAGACGATAAGCCGCGAGAGCCTCAGCTTCCTGGCCCTCTGCCTGCTTTATCTGGGCGTTAATACGACCAAAGTCAAAAAGCCGCCAGCGTAACCCCAGCACACCTGCCGACTGGCTGGCACCGGCAGTGAAAAGATTATCCCCTGACACTGCCGTTGCGCTGCCAAGCAACGCGTTAAGGGAAAATTTTGGATAATACTCGCTGACAGCCACACCGATACGGGCGCTTGATGCGGCCAGATGGCGCTCGGCCACAATAATATCGGGCCTGCGGCGAAGCAGGTCAGCCGGGGTGCCCATTGCGGTGATTGCGGGTGTATGAGGAATTGCCCCCGGTGAAGCCAGTTGCGCATGATGCGTTCCTGGAGGCGTACCCAGCATGACGTCCAGCGCATTCATGGCGCCATCAAGTCCGTTGTTCAGAACCGGTACCGTTGCCTTCACCTGTGCCAGTGCGCCTTCTGTCTGGCGAACCTGATATTCTGATGCCAGCCCTTTGCTGTGCAATAGCTGAACTTTTTCCAGCAGCAGTTGCTGTGTAATGACCTGTTTATTCGCAATATCCAGACGGGACTGTAATCCACGCAGGGTGATATAGATATCTGCAGTCTGTGCTGCGACAGCAAGACGTGTCGCCGCTACACCGGCCTCAGAAGCCTGATAATCGGCCAGAGCAGCCTGACGGCCTCGTCTCAGGCCACCAAACAGGTCTATCTCCCAGCCTGCATTGAGATCCGTTTCATACGAACTGCCGTAGCGATTATAATCCGGCGTTGAACTAAGCACCTGACCCAACGGTGTTTCAACCGACTGATACGCACGTGCAGCTTGCCCGCTGATATTTCCCGAGGGAAGCAGCGCCGCCGTTGCCGCTCCCAGCCCGGCTTGTGCCTGCATCATCCTGGCGGATGCCTGGGCGAGGTCAAGATTTTGCGTAAGTGCATCTGAAACGAACCGACTTAACAGCGGATCGCCAAAGTTTTCCCACCAGATTGAAAAACTGGCGGATTCGGATGTAGTGGGCTGCTGTAAAGCCGGCTGAGCGTGGTAATGCTTCGCAATGGGCACCTCAGGGCGATAATAGTCCGGTCCGACGGTACAACCCGTCAGGATGCAGGCACCCACAACCACTGCAAGTGTATTCAGGGAAAACATGGAAAACCCTTGAGTCGAATTTGTATTGTGACTACATTATCAAATGGTCACTCGTTGTCAATCAGGTCTCATTGAGCTAAGCTGGAAAAATGACTAAACAGATAAACGATACCCCCACGCGGGGGCCTTCCGACCATAGTGTCCGTGATCAGGTTGTTGACGCAGCCACTGAGCATTTCGGCCACTACGGCTACGAAAAAACCACGGTCTCCGATCTCGCCAAAGCGATCGGTTTTTCAAAGGCTTATATCTATAAGTTTTTTGATTCTAAACAGGCAATCGGCGAAGTTATCTGCTCAAACCGGCTGGCGATGATCATGGAAATTGTTAATGCTGCGATTGCGGATGCGCCGACAGCTGCTGAGAAAATTCGGCGATTATTCAGAGGATTATCAGAATCCGGCAGCGATTTGTTTTTTCGTGACCGTAAGTTGTACGACATCGCGGCCGTTGCGGCACGTGATAACTGGCCTTCAGCGCAAGCGCATGAGCAACGTCTGCGTCAGCTTATTGAACAGATCATTGTTGAAGGGCGTGAGGCTGGTGAGTTTGAAAGAAAAACTCCCCTTGACGAGACTGCTGATGCGATTTTTATGGTCATGCGACCTTATATCAGCCCGGTGCAGCTGCAATATAATCTGGAAACTGCCCCGGCCGCAGCCGTATTACTGCCCTCCCTGATCCTGAGAAGTTTGTCCCCATGATCGGTGACCATTGACAATATTGGTCACAAGTCTGATTATAGGGTTCCTGTCCTGTCTAATTTATTAAGGGAACCCATGTTCAGGCTCAAACCTGCCACTTTTGCTGTTTGCCTGTTGCCGTTTGCACTTGTGGCCTGCGGCGACGCTTCAGATAACAGTGATCCCCGCAGCCTGCCCCCCCTGGTCAGGTCTGCCGCAGCGATCAACGCAACCCATTCTTCCCGCGCTTTTACAGGGGTGGTGGTTGCACGTATCCAGAGTGACCTTGGTTTCAGGGTACAAGGCAAAATCCTGGAACGTCTCGTTGATACCGGTCAGGCCGTGAAACGAGGCCAGCCGTTAATGCGTCTGGACCCTGTGGATCTGAGCCTGCAGGCTCAGGCTCAGCACCAGGCTGTCGCTGCAGCAAAAGCACGCGCCCGACAGACAGCAGACGACGAATCGCGATATCGCGGTCTGGTCACTACCGGAGCTGTATCGGCATCCGCTTACGATCAGATTAAAGCCGCGGCAGATACGGCCAGGGCTGATCTCAGCGCCGCCCAGGCGCAGGCGAATGTGGCGCAAAACGCCATGAGCTACGCAGTCCTGGTGGCTGATGATGACGGGGTGGTGATGGATACGCTGGCCGAACCTGGTCAGGTGGTCAGTGCCGGACAACCGGTAATCAGGCTTGCCAGAGCCGGGCAGCGTGAGGCGGTCGTCCAGTTACCTGAGACGCTACGTCCGTCCCCAGGAAGCACGGCACAGGCTTCTCTGTACGGCAGCGATAAACAGCCTGTTTCCGCGACACTGCGGTTACTCTCGGATGCCGCCGATCCGTTGACGCGCACGTTCGAGGCACGGTATGTGCTGAACGGCCCGTTGTCTGGTGCCCCACTGGGGTCCACTGTCACCATTCATATTGCGCAGGGCAGAACATCGCAGCCGTTGCTGCAGGTGCCTTTAGCCGCCGTTTTTGATGCGGGTAAAGGCCCGGGTGTCTGGAGCATTTCTGGAAACCCCGCCAGAGTGGCATGGCGTCCAGTACAGGTCGTCAGCCTCGGGGATGATGCGGCAAGCGTGACCGGCAGCCTTAAGCCTGGCGAACAGGTCGTGGCGCTGGGGGCTCATCTGCTGCATGACGGTGAGACAGTCCGGCTGGCGAAGCAGAGCGATGTCAGTGTCGCCGGGAGCCAGCCATGAGTAGTGGACGTTTCAATCTTTCCGCGCTCGCTGTGCGTGAGCGTTCAGTTACGCTGTTTCTTATCCTGTTAATCACCGTTGCCGGCATTCTCTCGTTCCTTGGACTGGGGCGCGCAGAAGACCCACCCTTTACGGTTAAGCAGATGACCATCATTTCCGCCTGGCCCGGAGCCACAGCTCAGGAAATGCAGGACCAGGTGGCCGAACCGCTGGAGAAGCGTCTCCAGGAACTCAAGTGGTATGACCGCACCGAGACCTACACGCGCCCCGGCCTGGCTTTTACCATGCTCTCGTTGCAGGACAGTACTCCACCTTCAGAGGTCCAGGAAGAGTTCTATCAGGCACGTAAAAAACTCAGCGATGAATCAAGGAACCTCCCAGCCGGGGTAATTGGTCCGATGGTCAACGATGAGTTCTCGGATGTCACGTTTGCGCTCTTTGCGCTGAAAGCAAAAGGAGAGCCACAGCGGCTACTGGTTCGTGATGCCGAATCATTACGCCAGCGCTTATTGCATGTACCCGGGGTGAAAAAGGTCAATATTATCGGCGAGCAGGCCGAGCGGATTTTTGTCTCATTTTCTCATGACCGTCTGGCAACACTGGGTATCTCACCGCAGGATATCTTTGCAGCCCTGAACAACCAGAACGTGCTGACGCCTGCCGGTTCAATAAACACTCGTGGTCCGCAGGTTTTTATCCGTCTGGATGGGGCGTTTGACAAGCTGGAGAAAATTCGTGAAACGCCTGTTGTATCACAGGGAAGGACGCTGAAGCTTTCTGATGTCGCGACAGTTGAGCGTGGCTACGAAGATCCGGCGACCTTTATGGTACGTAACCAGAGTGAGCCTGCGCTGTTGCTGGGTATTGTGATGCGTGAGGGCTGGAATGGTCTGGATCTGGGTAAAGCGCTGGATAAGGAAGCCGCCAGCATCAATGCGGATATGCCTCTCGGCATGACCTTTACGAAAGTCACCGATCAGTCCGTTAACATCAGCTCCGCCGTTGATGAGTTCATGATCAAGTTTTTTGTGGCGCTGCTGGTCGTGATGGTGGTCTGCTTTCTCAGCATGGGCTGGCGCGTGGGCGTGGTTGTCGCTGCGGCTGTGCCACTGACACTGGCTGTCGTCTTTGTGATCATGGAAGCGTCAGGTAAAAACTTCGACCGTATTACCCTGGGTTCGCTTATCCTCGCGCTGGGATTACTGGTGGATGATGCGATCATTGCCATTGAAATGATGGTGGTGAAGATGGAAGAGGGTTACGACCGAATAAAAGCCTCGGCGTATGCCTGGAGCCACACCGCCGCGCCTATGCTGGCCGGTACGCTGGTCACGGCCGTCGGCTTTATGCCCAACGGTTTTGCACAATCCACGGCGGGTGAATACACCAGCAATATGTTCTGGATTGTGGGAATTGCCTTAATCGCCTCCTGGGTTGTGGCAGTGGTCTTTACGCCGTATCTCGGGGTGAAAATGCTGCCAGATATCAAAACGGTTGAAGGGGGACATGATGCTATCTACAACACCCGACGCTACAACCGTTTTCGTCAGTTACTGACGCGGGTGATCGCACGAAAATGGCTGGTCGCGGGTTCAGTCGTCGCGGTGTTCACCGTTGCCGTTCTCGGCATGGCACTGGTGAAAAAACAGTTTTTCCCGACGTCTGATCGACCAGAAGTTCTTGTGGAAGTGCAGATGCCGTACGGCACCTCTATTGAACAAACCAGCGCCGCCGTAACGAAAATTGAGGACTGGCTCAGGCACCAGAAAGAGGCAAAAATCGTGACGGCTTATATCGGGCAGGGTTCACCACGTTTCTACCTCGCCATGGCGCCGGAACTGCCCGATCCCTCTTTTGCGAAAATTGTTGTCCTGACCGACAGCCAGGAAGCCCGTGAGGCGCTCAAGTTTCGTCTTCGCCAGGCTGCGGCTGACGGGCTGGCACCGGAGGCACGTGTTCGCGTGACCCAGCTGGTATTTGGCCCGTATTCACCCTATCCGGTTGCCTTTCGTGTGACAGGGCCGGATCCGACGGTTTTACGGGACATTGCAGATAAGGTAAAAACGCTGATGCAGGCCAGTCCGTTGATGAGAACGGTCAACACGGACTGGGGATCACGCGTGCCGACACTTCATTTCAATCTGAATCAGGATCGGCTGCAGGCGGTGGGGCTGACGTCAAACGCGGTGGCCCAGCAGCTTCAGTTCCTGCTTTCGGGCGTACCGGTCACCGCTGTACGTGAAGATATCCGTTCAGTGCAGGTCATGGGACGTGCTGCCGGCGATATCAGGCTTGATCCAGCGAAAATAGCTGACTTTACCCTGGTTGGTTCCGCAGGGCAGCGTATCCCCTTATCGCAGGCTGGCGAGGTCGAAGTGCGCATGGAAGATCCTGTTCTGCGCCGTCGTGATCGGATGCCAACCATTACCGTTCGGGGTGATATTGCTGAATCCCGGCAGCCGCCGGATGTCTCCACTGCAATTATGAAGCAACTGCAGCCCATCATCACAACGCTGCCGGATGGATACCGTATTGATGAAGCTGGCTCGATTGAGGAGTCAGGGAAAGCCACCAAAGCGATGGTACCCTTATTCCCAATCATGATAGCCATGACACTGCTGATTATTATCCTCCAGGTACGCTCGATGTCAGCGATGGTGATGGTCTTTATGACTGCGCCACTGGGACTGGTAGGCGTGGTGCCTACCCTGCTGCTCTTTAACCAGCCTTTTGGCATCAATGCGCTGGTTGGCCTGATTGCTTTGTCAGGAATCCTAATGCGTAACACGCTGATCCTGATCGGCCAGATTCACCATAACGAGCAGGAAGGACTTGCGCCCTTTCATGCAGTCATTGAGGCAACGGTACAACGTTCCAGACCCGTGCTGCTCACGGCGATGGCGGCCATTCTGGCCTTTATCCCGTTAACACATTCGGTGTTCTGGGGAACCCTTGCCTACACCCTGATAGGCGGGACACTGGGTGGGACCATTATTACTCTGGTGTTCCTGCCGGCTATGTATGCCATCTGGTTCCGGATCAAGAGGCCGGATTCAACCTCGTCAACGGAAAAACATTTCAGCTCAGAAGGATTAAAAAATGTCTGAACATAAAGTCGTTCTGATTACCGGTGTTTCATCAGGTATTGGCAGGGCGGCAGCCCTGGCCTTCAAGGCCAGAGGTTGACAGGTATTTGGTACCGTCAGGGATATCAACAGTGTTTTCCCGTTAATATAATATAAAGATGAACCATATAAATGGGTGGCTCCGCCACCCATTTTATTGTCACCCCTAAACCACCTCCTGGGGAGGTGGTGATTGATCCTGTAAGGCTATAGCCTGAAGAATGCCCATGCCGGAATATCTCTGCTTACTCACCACAAGTAAAAGGAGACAGACCGACATGGGGCTTTACAGGAGTTCATCACATGTATATTGGCGTTGCAAATACCACATAGTCTGGACGCCAAAGTATCGATTCAGGATCCTGAAAGATAAGCTGGGCAAGGAACTTTACAGGACAATCTATATTCTCTGCGGAATAAAAGGTTGTGAGGTTCTGGAGTTAAATGTTCAGCCAGATCATGTATATCTGGTAGTGATAGTCCCGCCCAAAATCTCGATATCGACCTTGATGGGGCACCTGAAAGGGCGTAGCGCCATCAGACTCTACAATCGTTTCCCTCATATAAGAAAGAAGTTATGGGGAAACCATTTTTGGTCACGTGGATACTTTGTCGATACGGTAGGGGTAAACGAAGAGATCATCAGACGATATGTGCGGCATCAGGCGAAAACGGAACAAACGCATGAACAGCAGATGGAATTGCTAGAGTAGAAACAGGAAGGTGACAATAGCCCCCCTTACAGGGGACACTCTCGAAAGCCACCTTCTAAGAAGGTGGTCTTTTACTATTCGCTTGGGGCGCCTTCATCCTTTGCTACTTCATGTGATGATTTACCTAATTTAGCAATCTGAGCTTCTATAACCTCAAGATATTTTGCTCTTTTCTGGGATTGAGTCATTGGAGAGCTATCTATTGTATTTAAAATAGCCTGGACTTCTTCACTAACTCCTCGCCCTGTTAAACCATCAAAAATAGTCTTTGCTTGTGTTGACCTGCTCCCCGTAAACCAAAGCAAACTGATGTCAGCAACGTCCACTTTGGCACAAAGCGGACAAGTTACCTGAGTGATAGGTCCGCTATGAGCGAATAGCGGACATTGCAGATTAGCGTAAATAGTTTTTAAGATACGTGCACTGGTAAGTGCTCAAGAAGATCCGTTGTTCATTAGTGTTTACAGACAAAAAAATGAGCCTGCCGGACCGGACAGAGAGACGTTACTCCCGGCCAGGCAATAGATTTCAGAACCACCTGAATGTCATAGCCAGAAATAGAAACAGCATGTGAGAACGGTCATTCGTATAAAGACCCCCCGTCTTTCGGGCGGGTTTTAAACCGACGATGCATCCACAGATATTGCTCAGGAGCACGCAGGATTTCACTTTCGATTATCTTGTTTATATACGTGGCTGCAGCGATTTCATCCCCCTCAGGATAGTCTGATAACACACCGCTGATATACATGTTGTATCCTTTTTTGTCGTTCCGTCGAATCAAGCAAAGAGTGATTAGATCAACACCGGCAAGTTTTGACAGCGCATATGTTCCGTTTGTCGTCGCTGCTTTTTTTACCGAAAAAAACGGTGCGAAAACACTTCCTTTAGAACCATAATCCTGATCAGGTGCAAACCATACCGCCTCACCAGCCCTGAGTGCATGAACAAAACCGGATAAATTACGTCGGTTTATCATAGCTTTATTCGACCGCATCCGCCCTTTAGTCTGGATCCATTCCATCAGAGCATTATTGTGCGGGCGATACGTAGCCATCATAGGATGACATAGCCCCATAGCCCTTCCGCACAATTCAAGAGACATGAAATGAATTCCAACAACCATTACGCCTCGTGTTATATTGGTCAGGTTTTCTATTCCTTCTACATCAAACCATTTTTTGATTCTGGCATCACTCCAGAACCAGGCCATGCCTGTTTCCATCAGCCCCATCCCGAGAGAAACGAAGTTTTTAGTGACCATCTGGCTTCGGGCAAATGGTGTCATGTCGGGAAAGCAGAGTTCAATATTTCTGATCGCAATACCTTCCCGGCGTTTCATAAAGGGCCTGGATAATTTTCCAAGGCCAGCGCCAAGAATATGTAACACAGGATAAGGAAGCTGAACGATAAGCCAGAGCAGGCCCAAGCCAGTCCAGATAAGCCAGTAGCGGGGATAGAGAAATTTCTTGGTAAAGGGTTGCAGCATGAATTTCCTTAAAGCAAATGAAAGTTTTACGCATAAGGAAAAAACCATTAAATATTTTATCTTTAGCGAGACACAGCATTTAGACAACTCAGTCAGGAGAAAATTCAGAAAATAACTGCTTTGAGTTTTAGATATATATTTTGAATCATTACATCAGATATTAAAAATTACGTTTTATGACTTATGATACAATACCCTTCCATGAGAAATTTATAATGAAATCAGAAGACACCCTTGACTGGTACCCGGCACAGCTTCCTCCAGTAAAAATTATTCTTGGTGAAGCTGTGCTTGCTGTGGGTAAGCAGGGCCGACCGATCAATACCCGAACCTTACTCGAATACCTTCAGGTCATGCAGGACAAGCAAAAACGGCGGGATGATAAAGTCGCCATGCAGACCGCGATTGATGTTCTCAGGGATAACCAGCGTATTAACGGCAGACGTTAATACGCGTATGGAACCAGTATCAGTTCTGAATGATCTCCACCGTATGGTTTTTCCCGTCATCCTGTAGTGGTATTCTGTCATCGGGAAGAAGAATGCCATTAAGTGTAACCCGGTATTCTCCCTCGCCGCGTAAGATACTTATCTGATAATGACTATCGCCATACTGATATGCCATAGAGAAAGAAGTCCACTCATCCGGGAGCAGGGCATGGACAGTAAAGGCATTGCCAAAGCGTTTTACCCCCAGTAATTCTTCGGTAAGCAGACGCCAGGCCCAGCCTGCGGAACCGGTATACCAGCTCCATCCTGCCCGGCCAGTATGCGGAGCAACGCTGTAAACATCAGCGCTCATGACATAAGGTTCTGCCTTATAAACCGCAACCTCTTTTGTATTCGACGTGTGGTTTATCGGGTTGAGCATCGACCAGAGTTGCCAGGCCCGTTGAGCATTCCCCATTCGGGCAAATGCCATCACTGCCCAGATGGCGCCATGTGTATACTGTCCCCCGTTTTCCCTAACTCCGGGCAGATACCCCTGAATATAACCCGGGTTAGGGCCGTGTCCATCGAAAGGGGGTGCCAAAAGTTTTATCAATCCACCTTCTTTATCCACAAGATGCTTATCCAGTGCCTGCATGGCCTGTGCTCGCCGTTCCCTGCCTGAAGCTCCCGACAGTACAGACCAGCTCTGCGCAATCGCATCAATCCGGCAGTCCTGCGAGGCTTTCGAGCCAAGGGGAGTACCATCGTCAAAATACCCGCGCCGGTACCATTCACCATCCCAGGCATGGGTTTCGAGGTTGTTTTGCAGGAGCAGGGCTTGCGAGCGACACATCGAGGCCATATTGTCATCGTGCCTGCTTTCCGCCAGTGCCGAAAACCGGGTCAGGATGTCATAGAGGAAGAAGCCCAGCCAGACGCTTTCTCCTTTACCTTCAATACCAACCTGATTCATCCCGTCATTCCAGTCGCCTGCCCCCATAAGCGGCAGCCCATGCTCTCCAAAATTCAGCCCATGCTCCACAGCTTTTACGCAGTGCAACCAGAGCGTATCTTCAGTGTCACTGATGGCAGGCGTGTAATAGACAGACTCCTCACCAGTCTGTAGTGTCCGCCCCTCCAGATAAGGGATGCATATTTCCAGAATATCTTTATCCCCCGTTGTTTCCACATAGTGGCAGACAGCAAGCGGAAGCCACAGGTAGTCGTCAGAACAGCTCGTACGTACACCATTGCCATGAGGTGGGTGCCACCAGTGCTGTACATCTCCCTCAGTAAACTGCCGTGATGCGCACAGTATTATCTGTTCACGCATACGGTTCGGATCGACATGACTCAGGGCCATCGTATCCTGCAGCTGATCGCGAAAACCAAACGCACCTCCTGACTGATAGTAACCACTGCGGGCCATAAGCCGGCAGGCTACTGTCTGATATAACAGCCAGCCATTGACAAGCAAGTTCACAGAGGTGTCGGGCGTATTAACCACGATTTTATCTAGCACGTTATGCCAGTGGGTGTGAACCCGGTTCAGCTCCTGGCGGACCGTATCCTCATTCAGGTAACGGACAAGCGTTTCCTGAGCGCTGGCATGATTCTCAGCTGTACCGAGTACAAAAATAAACGTCCTGTGATCCCCGTCAATTAGTGTGACGGCGGACTGTACAGCTCCGCACGGATCGAGGCCAGCTCCCGTTTTACCTGAAAGTCTGTGCAGTTTCATAGCAGAGGGTTCCTGCAGGGAAGCATTACGACCAATAAATTCGCGGCGGTCACCCGTTAGAGAGCAATGGTTACCGCTTACGGCAAAAAATGCAGTGCGTTCGCTACCATTATCACCGTAAAAGTTGTTAGCCAGCACTGCACACCCCCCATGAATACTGGACGCATGTGTCACAACATGAAGGGCTGAGCGGGTTCGGGATTCCCCGAGCGTCCACTCCACATAGCCAGTAACGGAAATTTTACGTGTTCGCCCTGAATTATTACTGAGCGTCAGAAGTGCCAGTTTGACAGGTGCCTCTTCGGCGACCAGGACCGTCAGCTCACTGTCGATTCCACTTTCTCTGTGAGCAAAGACACTATAGCCAAAACCATGTCGGGTCAGGTATTCACCGTGGCCTCGAACAGGGAGCGCCGTCGGTGACCAGTACTGACCGCTCTCTTCATCGCGCAGGTAAAACGCTTCGCCGCTGCGATCGCTCACTGAATCGTTCTCCCAGGGTGTTAGCCGGTATTCATGCGCATTTTCATACCAGGTGTAAGCCTGTCCGGCATCGGAAATTACGGTACCAAAACGAGAATTTGCCAGTACATTCGACCACGGCGCCGGTGTCATATTATTTTCCCGCAGGACAATCTGATACTCGCGACCGTCCTGAGAAAATCCACCATACCCGTTGAAATGACGCAACAGATGGGTTTCTGGCGTCCAGTCAGTGTGTTGATTACTTCCCGGTTCTTTATAAGGAATGATTGCTCTGGTACGAGGTTTTGAGGTCTGTATACGCTGGTTAAGCTGCTCATTAATATTCCCCGCACGGTCATCAAGATAAAGGCAGGCCACGCTCAACAGAAGTTGCTTATCCTCAGCGGAGAGATGCTCACCATTACGGACAAAAAGCCCTCCCGTTTTATCCAACAGACTGGCTTCGGAGCCGGCATAAATTAAATCCAGAATCTGATTCTGTAAGCCCTGCTGGTAGCCCCCGGGACTGTCATTCATGATAACCATATCCACTTCCAGCCCTTTCTGTCTCCAGTACCGGTGTGCCTGAATCAGTGTGGTAACAGAGGTGATACCAGCCTCGCTGGTAATACGGAGCAGCACTACAGGCAGATCACCAGAAATTCCCCAGCCCCACAGGCCGGACTGACCGCGCCTGTTACGGCTGATGACCTTACTTTCGGCACGCAACTCCGGACTGGGGTAAAGCACTGCGCTCGCAAGACGATTAAACAAAGTGGCATCATCTTCACTGGCGTTCATCTGGCGCAGGACCGCCAGACTATGAGACCAGGCCAGCTCAAACATACGATCCGCAATATGGTAATCACGATACTTTTCCAGCAACGCCAGACTTTTCTGGCGGCTTTCGCTGATGCCATAAATGATATCGATCGTGACCGGCTGGCCTGGCAGCAGAATAATGGCATGGCGTATGGCCAGTACCGGATCCAACACAGATCCTGAGGTGTTGCTGAGCTCCCCTCCTTCCTCAATGGCAAGGGCATCTGCAGGGGTTCTGCCACGCCCAAGGAATTTAGCCCTGTCCGTTTCGAACGAGACGGATTTACGGTTATCGCCACGCAACACCATCATGTGAAACAGACAGGGAATTGGTTCATCTGGCGAGCGAGGGCGACGGTGGCAAAGGATGGCATCCCGCTCAGGCTCCAGCTCAGTCTGAATAAACAGGTTGCTGAAAGCCGGGTGCGCCAGATCGCTTGCATCGGGTGCCAGTACTACTTCAGCATAGGTTGTCAGCTCAAGTGTGCGGGGATGACGGCCATGATGAGTCAGTGTGAGTCGCCGCAGTTCAATGTCATCCTCCGGCGAAATCACGATCTGAGTTTTAACACTAAGTCCGCTGAAAGTACGTCTGAATTCAGCGCCTGCGTCAGTAAATATCACTTCTTCGATTTGTTCGGTAGTGTTTCCCGTGGGGTGCCACGTATTGCTCCATACGTCGCCAGTCTGCGTATCACGGATAAAACAGAATGCCCCCCAGTTGTCGCGGGTGGTATCACTGCGCCAGCGCGTAAGAGCAATATCATTCCAGCGGCTGTAGCCTCCTCCACCCGCAGTCACCATCAGATGATAATGTCCGTTGGAAAGTAGCTGAATATCCGGGGCCAGCGAGTCCACACCATTGAAAATCCGGGGCTCATGGCGAACGGGGCTGATCCTCCCCTCATGAGATTCAAAATGACGGCGGGGACTGTAGAGGTCGATAGCATCCGGTGCCCGCTCCTGTAACAGCAGGCTCGCAGACCGGAATACCTTACTGGACATGAATCTCTCAGTCATGGGAGCGTCAAGCAGCACGTCAGCCAGTGCCAGAAACGCCATACCCTGGTGATGTGCCATCCATGACTGTACTACCGCATACAATTGCCCGCTTGTGAGACGTGAGGGGGTATAGTCCAGGGCCTCATAAAAACCATATTCGCCATGTGCTCCATTTTTTTCCAGCCTGAACAAATTTCTGCAGGCTTCCTGAGGCGAGATCATTAATGCAAGCAGAGTGGCGTAAGGGGCGACAACCATGTCATCGGCAAGCCCCCGGCGAAGACCAAGTCCAGGCACACCAAATGCCTGGTACTGATAATTATGCTGAACATCAAAAGCATAATAGCCGGACTCCGATACGCCCCATGGCACACCGCGTTCTTTTCCCCAGTCAACCTGGCGCATGACTGCAGATCGACTCATCTCATCGAGCAGACTACCAGGCCAGGAGGGCATTACAAGATTTGGCATCAGGTATTCAAACATAGAACCGCTCCATGACATCAGGGCAGTTTTATTATCAATCGTGGTAAACAGCCGCCCCAGAGCGTACCAGCTTTTAAGCGGCAACTGATTAGTTGCGATGGACAGAAAACTGGTCAGGCGAATTTCAGATGGCAGCAGATCGTAATGACTTTTGTCGGGTGTATTCGTATCACAGTTATAACCGACCCTGAGCAGGCTGGTTGCTTCATTGTATAGAAAGGCGAAATCCATCCGTGAATGGTCATCCAGTCGCTGTTCAAGCTCGGTGATAATATTCAGTCTCATCCGGGCCAGCAGCGTCGTTGATGCAGGGGGGCTTCCTTTACCGTTAAAGGTCGCGTTGGCAAGCCAGCCCAGAGTAGGGAGTGTCTGTTTGTTCCAGGAGGCTGGTAACCAGCTGAGCAGAAACGACCATTCGTGGCAAAACTGTACCAGCTGATGTTCCAGATGTCCTGCCCAGCGCTGCTGGAGTGGATTTCCCTGGTGACTTTGTGTTACCAGGTTCTTGCAATGGATGCGCATCTTTTTCAGCTCGCTGAAAAACACATGTGCGGGAAGCGACTCGGCGATCAGGCAGTGTTTTCGTAACAATGGAAGACTCGAGGGCGGACTCTGGCTCCACTGTTTATCGAGAATATCCAGTGTATCGTTCAGCCCGGCAAGTATCTGTTGGGTATTTAAAACAGGCTGATGACGCATCGCAGACAGTCCTTCACGCAGCGTCAACAAGTGACCCGCCATGTTACCGCTGTCAACGCTCGAAATATAACGTGGGCTGAGAGGGGCCAGCGTCAGGGTGTCATACCAGTTGTAAAGATGGCCACGGTAGTGTTCCAGTTTATCCAGCGTATCGAGCGTGAGCGACACGCGCCGAAGCACCTCTCCCCCGGGCAGATAACCAAAGTCCCATGCCGTGAGGTTAGCCATCAGGGAAAGGCCGATATTGGTAGGCGAAGTGCGGTGAGCAGTAGTCGGTTGCGGTTTTTCCTGGTAATTATCAGGTGGAAGCCAGTTCTCTTTCTCAGTGGCAAAAGTCTCAAAAAATGCCCAGATTTCACGACTCGTCTGGCGCAACAGTTTTTTTTGTTTTTCATTTGGTGAAAATACCTTACGTACTGGCTGCCGGCTCAGCCAGTACATCAACAGCGGGGCCAGGCACCATAACAGCGTGATCAGAGAAGCAACCGGCAGCAACTGAGGTGAAAATTTTGCGGTCAGAAGTGTGAGTGCAAGGGCACATACAACATTCAGCCACATTGCCTGATAAAAACGAGCAACAGAGGATCTGCCCAGATTGTTATCTGGGTTGTGGCTAACCCACTGGCTCAGATTGCGTTTGCTGATGCTCAGACGCCACAAGGTCACAACAATTGCTTTTAAAGAATATCCGGCTTCATGCGGTAGTATCGCCAGATTGAGTCCTGTCCCTGAAAGGCGCCTTAATGCCCCTTCCCCTACCAGTAACAAATGCTTTTTAAAGTGGCGACGAAGCGGTTTATGCAGAAGGGCATGCATGATGGCGAGCATGGCAGGCAGCAGCCAGATAAGCGATAGTGTACCAAGCCAGTAATACGGATTGGGTGCCCAAAGCATGGCGAAAAACAGCAAAAAAAGTAAAGAAGGAGTAACCAGACTGCGACGCAAATTATCGACAAGTTTCCAGTAAGAAAGTGCGGACAACGGGTTTTTATCATGGCTTCCATTTGCTTTTCTGACGCGAGGCCTCAGCCAGTTAAGCAGTTGCCAGTCTCCCCGTATCCAGCGTGAGCGACGTGCGACATCTGAAAGATAATTATTGGGGTACTGCTCGTAAAGCAAGATCTCACTCAATAGTCCAGAGCGTGCATAACACCCTTCAAGTAAATCATGACTGAGAACCAGATTTTCAGGACAGGCGTTAATGGTGGCCTGAACAAAGATATCGACATCATAAATACCCTTACCCACGAACGAGCCCTCTCCAAAGAGATCCTGATAAATGTCTGAAGACATCATCGAATAGGGATTACTGCCAGGTACGCTGCTGCGCATCGCAGCATAACGCCCCTGCCCGTTACGAGGTATCTCTTCCGCAAGGCCGGGTTGCAAAATGCCGAAACCTCTGACAACCCGCTGAAGAACCGGATCGTACTCTGGCTTATTGAGCGGATGTGCCATTGTGGCAACCAGTTTGTGCGCGGTATCGCGCGGCAGTACCGTATCACTGTCCAGTGTGATGACGTATTTAACATGGCCTGGTAAAAGATGGGCTGGCATGCCCGCAACACTAATGAACTGTGTCCCGGGACGGCGCAACCACCTGTTAAGCAATGCCAGTTTTCCCCGTTTGCGTTCATATCCCATCCATATTCCTTCAGCCGGATTCCATTCAGGCTGTCGGTGTAGCAGATAAAATCTTGGGCGGCTGGAAGGATAACGCCTGTTAAGCGCCGCCGTATCGTCTATGGCCTGCCTGAGAAGAGCATTACTTTCAGGTGTTGATTCATTTGCTGAATCAGCGAAATCGGTCAGCAAAGCAAAACGAAGGTATTCGTTTTGATTTCCCAGCCAGCAGACTTCAAGACTTGAGAGGAGCGTACTGAGGCTTTCCTGACTCGTCAGCATGCATGGGATCACAATCATGGTTGCACTGTCAGCCGGAATACCGGATGAAAAGTCCATTGCGGGTAATGGACGCGGAAGGCGGAAACGGGTGGTTGCATCACTCAACAAATCACTCATTAACTGGGTCAGCGCGATAATGAGAGGTAATATCACAGCGATCAAGAGCCAGTCTGCGCCCTGCAGGAACGTTGCGTGTAAAATTTCCGCAGCCGTTGCGGTAGTTAACAATGCCAGGCTTCCAAGCCATGAAAGCAGGGTAATTCTGTTAAAACTGTGACGAAGACGTATGAGCTTCGAGGTTTTAGCCAACAGATGAAGCTCCAGCTGCTGCCGGCCTTCGCCTGCCAGAAAAAAGCCAACGTGATGCTCCAGTGTATCCGGTGCTGTTTCCGCTGAAAGCGCAAGCACAATGGTCGCGACCTCCGGCTCACTGAAGTCGCTGTGTCTCGCAAGAATTTCAATAATATGGCGATAATGGTCCCGGGTATCGAAATGCATCCTTGGATAGATACCGGCGGGATCATTGCGCAGCATCTGTTCGACGACGCTTATCGTTTCCGCAAAATCGGCCCAGTCCGTTTCGCTCAATAATCGCAGCCCTGCGATACTGTTACTGACGGACAATTGACTGGCAGCAAGTTGTTGATTGAAGCTTTGTATAAGCGAGTCACTTGTTATCCCCTGTTCCGCAAGGCACTGGTCAACCCAGGTCAGAGGTAAGGAAAGCACGTTTCCATGTCCCTGCAGGCGCCGAACAAGTTCTGCAACAAATGCACTGGTCATCGGTGGCCGGGAGCGCGCCATATCGGCAATTACCGTAATCAAATCAGCAGGCTTATTCTCAGCACATTCGAAAATTTTAGTAATCCATGCACCTGCAAGGTTACGTTCACGCTGAGCCTTTATCACATCCATGCTGATACGACGAACATTTTCGATCAGAGCCAGTCGCAGCATTCCCGGCAATGCCCAGACCTCGCCTAATGTCAACGGAGTCACCTGCTGATAGGCCTTGAGATAACTGGTCAGGCTGGCTACGTCCCAGTGACCATCACCATGAGCAATGGCCTCTGAGGCAATATTATAAATTCGTGGGCAACTGAGGGGTGACATCAACGAGGGAAGGCCTTTACCAAAACTTTTCGGCAAATGCTGGCGGACAGTTCGGATTTGCTCTTCAATCAGGTAGTAATTGTCAAGCAGCCATTCCCCTGCGGGTATAACGCTCGTTTTTATCCCGGCATTAAGCTCGTAGCAGTTTTGTGTGATGACGGCTTCGTTGTCCGCGAGTCGTTTCAGAAGGTAATATGGAAGTTTATGGGGGGATAAATTATGCGTATGTGCCAGTACCTTTCCATAGCGCTCCATCTGAGCGGTCGAAAAAAGTTCTGATCGCAGACTGGATTCATCGGCGGCATAGTTCGCCGGAAAGGTAACGTATCCGGCGACTTGTGCCGGAAGCGGGGAGCGGTTAAACCACGTCCTGGGATTCATTTTCATAGAGTTGCTCTGATGCGACGTTAGCGCGCAGGAGCAGTTGTGAAATCAGTTCAGAAACGTTCTCTCAGGATGGCGTGAGGCATCAGGGATTCAACAGCTGCTGGAATGTGATTTAAGTCCGGGAACACCGAGCTAATGGGCGAATGAGTGCAAGGATTAAGGCGACGAGACAAACAGCGCCTTGCATCCCGGGCACAGCATTGCTTGATTACGGCGAACTTTCGCGAGAGATTGAGATGACCGGAAGCCACAGACGGGGCAGATGACAGGGGTCATCGATGCACCACTGATGAATTTCATTGCGTAATCAATAATAGACATTCTGATTAACCTTTCAATGAAGGAGCTTCAGCTTATCATGCCTGATTAAAAATTGAACGCTTAATTTTTATTCATCAGTTTTAATCTACAAAAGGGAGAAAACAAGGGGAGCTACTTTTAGACGACTTTTATGGGGAAAAAGGGTGAATGAAACCAATCAGACCCTCTAATTGTATGATATTCATGCTAAGTAAATATTCGCTGCAACAGGACCACTAAGGCAATTGATACGACAAAACTCAATACGTAGCCCGGGAATGAGCTGATTTGTTTCGCCGCAACTAACAGCAGAAATATGAAGCAAAACATCTTTTCGGCCATCTGATGGGATGATGAGACCTTTACCACTAAGAATGTCAAAACTTTTGACAATTCCAGTCATTTTACGCGACAAATTAATTCCTTTTTTTAAATTCGCAACAACCATACGCTGAAAAAAACCTTAAATCCACCTTTAATTCATTCCTGCAAGCATTTCTATGTTTTAAAAATAGAAATTGCTAATTATTACGCGCCATGTGTTAATGACCTCCATCGAGACGAAGTATCAAACATAACAGCGGGCAGCAAACATTATTAAGGACAACTGCTGGTATCTTTTGATAATCCTGAGGTTAGTGGTACTCGTTTACTATCAACTTTATATCATTTACGAGGAGTCAGTATGTCATTACGAAGTAAAGGCCTGGTAAAGTGGTTTAACGAAAAAAAAGGCTTTGGTTTCATTTCTCCTCTCGATGGCGGGAAGGATGTACCCGTACATTTTTCTGCTCTTCTTGGTGATAACTTTAAGACACTTTTTGAAGGACAAAAAGTTGAATTCGCTATCCAGCACGGAGAAAAAGGGCTGACTGCCGCCAGTGTAACGCTTTGCGATAAATAAATATTCCCGAGCCGGCGGCAGCGACTAAAATTTACTGCTGAGAAGACAGAGTAACAAAATCATTCTGTGGAACACGATAATATTCATCATATCTTGTCGGCGTATATTTTGATTACAGCCTTACACGATTTTTTCATTTTATTGACTCAGGTCTGATGACTCTCATGGTGGCAATACCTCCACTTTCACTTTACATAAGCTGATAACCGAAATGCATATTACGCCAACCGGAGTTTTATCGCCCTACACCGTACTATGCGAATCTCATCACTTCCTCAATAACACCTTCCCGAAAATGTTCATCGCCAGACATAACAGCGTTGCCCTTATGGGCTTGGCCTGCTCCCCGCAGATTAGTACATCCCGATTTTAGCAACGTCCGCTTTTGGCACAAAGCGGACATTTGTATTATGCAATGTATGCCATAAGCGTAAGCAGAGATCATACTGGCAGATACCGGGCTCGCATTGTCGTGGAAAGGTGAAGCGTGTGCATCCCACCCCAGGCGCTATATAGCTTTTAAGAGAGCTGAACTTCATCTTTACAGAAGTGTTTACTTCTGCCTGTTAAGACCGGTCACGTTTCAACCGACTGTCAAATCTGAAGGGAATTTCTTCTGACTTTTTTATGACCCTGTAATAATCCGGGTGTTCAGGATTCAATAAATAGTTAAATTCAACGGGTGATAATGCACTGGGAACGCGCAGCGCTATTGAGGAACCAGTAAAGCACCAGGCATCTCCATATGCTGCAAGTTCTGGCGGCGCTTCTTCATCTGCCCAGTTATCCGGCAGTTCATCCATATTGGCTTTCTGAATCTGGACGTCTGGCACATCAATACGCAGTAACGTGAAGTAATCCATGATATGTGTTGCGCGCAGATGTACCAGCGTTTCCAGCATAGTCAGCGATGCTGCCTCTGACACATAAACCATTGCAGTACCAACATTGTTCCAACGGCCTCCGGCCTCTTTAGCTCCGTATCCCGTCCAGGCTGTAGAAAGATACTTTGTTTTTGTTAGCCGATAGAGAATCAAGAGTACACCCCATGTTCCAGACGGGTGATCAGCTTCATGACTTCATAAGCCCCGGTTTCGGATGCCATGAGTTCAGCAGGCACTTTCCAGCCCAGGGCACGGTTTGGTTCCTTCAGCCACTTCTGGGCTTCCTCCTTGTCCCCTTCAAACAGCTCCACCGCCCGATCAATGACACGGATGATGCGAACCAGTCGTTCGCTCTGGTCGGGACTGAATCGCGCTTTTAAACTGCGACCAAACGTCGTGGGTGGTATGCCTGACATTTTGCGCAGGTCATTTTGGGACATTTTTGCCCAGTCAACGATCAGGGTAGCGACTTTGCCATCCAGGCCTTCATTAATCTGGCCCACCAACGCAACACCGTCAGATGTATTTAACCCCGCCACCTGCCATAAACGCGGTGGTTTGGCCTGAGTCGTGGATAAGTTGAATGTTTTCACGATTACCCTCCATTTGGATATCTAAGTATATCCAAATGGTTTCTTTGGGGCAAATAACAACTTCTGATAGTTGTGGAAGTGATTTATCCGCTGATCACAAGTATTTTAGTCATTACACATCCTACGTACAATGCGCAGCTATCGCACCCGATATATCTTCCGGAGAACAACGTGGACGATAAAAATGCATACAAAGAGTTGCAGCATTACTACCTGATGAAATTCAGGAAATGCGCATCAGAAGACACGCTGGAAAGGGTGTTTGAGCGTTTGCGGGATAAACTGTCGGGGCATGAACTGGACGCAATGATGAGTGCGTCTGATCACCGCAGAGCAGAACTAAGACACAAGCAGCTGTGGGATAAAGTCCCGGCCAGTGCCTGGAGAAATCTTTGAACCAGTTATGTTAACTGTATGTTAATGGCTTAATCTCTTCCACTTGCTTCAAAATGATTTTTTTACCATAAGTCTGCTGTGAAAAATTGCTACTTCTGGTCAGTAACATCACGGAAAAGTGATGTTACGAGAGGCAAATGCGCCCATTTTTGTGATTCTTTTGAGAAACAATCAGCACTCGATCAAAATTTCATTTTTTTTTCAAATTATTGACAACCTCGGCAAGCCTTATGCGACGAGGACTTAGCGTTTATTACGCTTTCGCAACCTCAAGTTAGTGCCAAAATCAACTCTTGTACTCAAAACAAAGGTTACTAAAATGATTGTCAAGAGCTAGATATGGGCAAGTTTTAAGTTTTAAGTAGCGGTCGCTAGATGTTGTGGCGAGCATTATGCCCGGAGAAGGATATGAAAAAGCCCGACTGATGAGGTCGGGCCTTTCAAAACGGGAAAAAGTTTGCGGCTTTTTCCACACGCCGTATGTGTCTGCCAGCTGAAATTAGCTTAACGATAAGAACGGCATCCTTCAATTATTTTATCATGCTTTAGTGATGTGACATTGATTCTAAAGTGAATTTTCTAAGTCGGGTTCCTGGTGATGCTTGAACCTTGCCCCAACAAAAATTTACGCCGTATGTGTCTGCCAGCATCAGACACAACAACTGTAAAGACGAGCCCAAGGGTGTTTACAGCCAGGCGTAATGAGATGGAAGAAATCAAATGCATATATGGCTTTTGGTACTGAAACTCGCGCAACCCCTGACGGTCATCATTCTGACCTTAAGGGAATACTGGCATGAACGTAAACACTAAGCCTGGAGGCTTGTATGAGTAAGTTGTTGAAACTGATGCACCCGATGATCGCAATTATTCTGGTAATCATGGATTACGTAGAAAATCGCTGATTCAGGTACGACCAATCCCGCTTCGGCGGGATTTTTTGCACGGGTTTTGGGCTGTATTCAACAGTCAGTACCGGAGTATCATTCTTAAATATCGCTCACTCACACCAGGTTCTAGTTGAGGGTTGAAAAGCCATGCAAGTGCCTGGCCATCCATCTCACCAACCTCATTGAGGTAAGCACCAATCTGGAAAGACGTGCCGTAATTGTCATAGAGGAAATTGTGCACATGGACAAAGAACTCCTCAAAATTTATACCGTAATACCATTCTGACAGCCGTTGTGATTCCCAGTGGGGCTTGCGTTTTGTAATACCATTATCATCGACAAATACTCTGTCGAGATAGGCTATAGCGCTTCTCTCAATGTCTTCGAGCTGTTGCTTCGTGATTCTCTGGTCGCACTGAAATGCACAGAACAAATAATATTCCGCGTTACCTGTGCTGTATGAGCGGGAGCGCAGGTCGTCCATCGTAATCCCGATCTTTGCATCCCAGGGAGACCTTGCGTCAGCACCCACGTATACCCATTTGTAAGGCGACTCAAAATTTGCCTTATCTCGCATCATAACGGCGGCCGTTTTATAGTCGTCGTCAGGAATTTCCAGGTCATAAGACTGCTGTGGTTTTCTCACGGTTCCCTCTCTTGTATCGGTAGATGTAGTCTGATGGGGCAAAAACTAAAAATCATTAATCTATAAGGTCATAACTGTATATATGCTTCGAATCCACAGTTCAGCTCGATGTAATTATAAATGTTCATTTGCCCCACCCGGTACGTCCGTTCAGGTTTGTGACACCCTTGACTGAAAATGTGCTTTCCAATGTCTCTAATCTGTTCACGCATATGTAAATCCAGACCGGCACGACGCCGGTCTGCCGTCTTATGCTGAACACAGCACATTGAATTACCGCTAACCCGGTAAAGGCAGGGGGTCATCCTGCTTTTGCCGGGTTGGACAAGCCCGGCGGGACCGGGCGCGTCAGTGCTGTGCTTTATCGATCGCCGTAAGAATCTGCTCCGGTGACGCCAGCCCGGCAAAGACAGTGATGGTTTCAGGCGTGGCGTTCTCCACCGGCATCACAATCAGGCCTGGTGTACCCGTGAGCCCCAGCGCCTGGGCGAGCGCATCGTTTTTTTCCAGAACAGGGGCATGATCCACGGCGTTCAGCGTACCCACGCCGGCGGCGTGAGCAGCAGCCCTGATATCCTCTCTCGTCAGGTCACCCTCGATGTGCCCGGTGTGATAAATCCCGTTGTGGTAGGTCAGGTAGCCTGCTGCGCCTTTCGCTTTCCAGACCCCGATACCGTACTGCGCCGCCAGGGACGACGTCTCCCACTTCGCTGCAAATATCGGCCATTCCTTAAAGATGTAACGCACGTCAGGACGGGTTTTCATCACCTGCTCCATCCCCGGCGCTAGTCTGCTGCAGAACACACACTGATAGTCGAAGAACTCAATCACGGCGACCTTCGCACCGGCCGGGCCGGTCACCGGCGTGTCAGCATCCCTGAGCAGTGCCGCCTGGTTATCCATGACTTTCAGACTCATGGCCAGCTGCTCACGCGCATGATGTTGTTGCTGCAGCTTCTGGCTGACCTGCACCAGGACTTCCGGGTGTGCCAGCAGATAATCAGCGGCTATTTCCCCGATGCGGGCTTCCTGCTCTGGCGTGAATGCCGGCGCAGGTGCTGCATGGAGTGGGGTAAAAACAGATAATATGATTGTTGTAACTAATGACAGTGTTGTCTTTCTTACGCTCACGTGTGCTCTCCTGATTAACGTTCTTTCTGAATGGTGCGTGGCGGGGCGTGTTCCTGATGCTCTATCTCACGTCCGCGCTCAGGCATATCGCGCGGCAGCGGCATGTCACGCTGCTGCTCAGCAAGATCCCGGGCAACCTGCCCGGCAACGGCACGCTCGCCGGTTGCCTTATCCTGCGACAGTGCCGGCAGCGGGCCGGTACGCGCTTTATCCGCCTGATGTTCCCGCTCCTCGCCGGCAATGCGCGCAATGTCCTTCCCGTCAGGTGCGGGCTGGCGCTCCTGTGTGGCGTCGTCTTTCATACTGAGACGAATATCCGCGACACTTTCTTCTTCAGGCAGCACAATCCGGCTCTGGTACTCCTCATACGCCTGCATCTCCTGCTGACGCTGTGCCTCTGCAATCGCATACTCATCGCTTCCCCGCAGCTCCTGAATGGCCTGCTCAATGGCACGGGCAGGAACAGGTTCATCATCACGCGCGGGGGCGATTGCCGGCAGCGTCACGGCCTCTGACTCAGCAAGCCTGATCGTCTGTGCCCGGGCAGCCTCTTCCGACAGGGCTGCGCCCTGGCTGACTTTCAGCATCCACGGGGAAGGCTTCTCATCACCGGTCTGCCACACCACGCCGTCCTCCGGATGCTCCCGGACCGCCTTAAACGCCTCGTCAGCCGTGCGGACCACATGGGTGTTCCCGCTGCGGCTGCGCTGCATGACGGCCCCTGTCGCGCCCTGCGTGGCCACCATACGCACGTCACCCCGCATCAGGCGACCGGTGTCACTTGCTACCAGTGAGACGAGCGCCAGTCCGGCGCTGCGACCGTTGTTGTCATACAGGGGCAGCGCAAGGGAAGGTTCCGGGAAACGCCGGGTGGCCGGGATCACTCTCGCGGTGAGGTTATGCTCACCCATCGCCTCATGCCGCGACCACGCGCGCCCTATAGCGGTTTTTCCGACAGGCTGTCCCATCGCCCAGATGACCTTCGCCTGTTTGCGCTCTGTCTGCGGGCTGAGGGCATCGTGCGCCGTCTTCAGATCGTACTCGGTTCGCTTGATGCTTTTGACCCACTTTTCCGTCCCGTCCGTGTAGACCTGCACATGCTGTTTTGCACGCGATAACGAAATGTAGAAGGCGCGTTTGTGGGCCATCGCCTGGCGGCTTCCCTCTGTCCCTTCCAGGGCCAGTACCGACCCCTCACTGGCACCCTGCGCACCATAGCCTGTGATGGCCCAGGCATAATCCAGATGCTGTTCGGCCCTGACCTGCACGGGATTGATGGTTTTCTTCCCGTCCGCGCCCTGCAGCACGATGTCCCCGGTGTCGGTCACCTTCTCAACGGTAAATTTCTGGTTGGCAGCCTGACCCCGGTTACGGTCAGTGACGGTGAAGCGCACCACGGCACCCGCTGCGAGTATTTTCTCGCTGCGTTTAAACAGCTCCACGTCGCCGGTCAGCAGCTCGCGGGGTGAAACCATCGCGATCCGGTCATTCTCGTTCCGGACGGTAACAAGCGAGCCGTTATAATCGACTGCCACCACATCCTGATAGGTGTCGCCGCGCTTCAGCACCATCCCCGCTTCCCAGGCCGCCAGCTTGTTGAACTCGTGCCGGGTATGCTTAATTTTTTCCAGTACCGGCACGCTGATTTTTTTCTGGCCCAGCTCTTCCCGCGCGTCCAGTGCGTCAAAAATCTCCCGGTTAATGGCTGCGCGATCGTCGTTCAGCTGGGCGATAATCAGCGTTTCTGCCCGGGCCTTCGGCGTTCGGCTGAGCCAGTCAGCCACCAGGTCACTGACCGGGTTGTCTGACTCCGCCAGTCCCTCAGCAGGGGGTTGCCAGTCCGGTGCCTCACGGGCAACGAGATCCGCAGGCTGATGCTTCAGCCGCTCAAGCGCGGCATCGATGCGGTTATCAATGACGTCATGCACCGCGTCTCGCAGGTTGACCTCCTTCTGGCGGACAATCTGTTTCATGATGGCCACATCCATCGGGCTGCGCTCCTGAACCAGCCTGAACGGTGCACCTGATTCCGGGGATTCAAACTGATCGATGTCCCCCATCGACACGCCACGGCCGCCGCCGGCCTGGATGGCCAGATAAGCAGCGGCAGTGTCCTGGTTGCCCAGCATCGAGGACTCATCGATAAGGAACACGCGGTTACTGAAGTCGGGCTTTTCGCCGGCAGCCTTCATCTGGTCATACTCGACGAGGAAGGATTTAACTGTCTGCGCCTCAATTCCCACCGCCCGCAGCTCTTTCACCGCCTGGTGCGTCGGTGCAAGGCCATGCAGCGCGGGGCGTCCGGATGCCGGCAGGGTGTCGAGTGCGCTTTTCACCGCGCGCACCTGGGTGGTTTTACCCACCCCGGCATACCCCTGTATGCCGGTAAACTGGTCCCGGCTGTTGAGAACCAGCTGCGCCGCTGCCTTTTGTCCCTGCGTCAGGCCGTCGAGCAGGGCGTTATC
The DNA here is from genome assembly GCF_965119485.1 of Kosakonia sp. Marseille-Q7440. Classification (NCBI taxonomy): domain Bacteria; kingdom Pseudomonadati; phylum Pseudomonadota; class Gammaproteobacteria; order Enterobacterales; family Enterobacteriaceae; genus Kosakonia; species Kosakonia sp. Marseille-Q7440. Next base: position 72,434 of record NZ_CBCPLT010000003.1, read on the forward strand.
CACCTGCTCCATCAGGGGTGCCTGGGTGTCCTTGCCCGCGACAATGGCGCTGATGATGGTTTTCTCCATCTCCCAGGTTGCGCGGGCAACCAGCAGGGGCTCTGTTTTGTTCGGGACGCGGATCAGGTCACCGTTTTTGATCATCGCATTAATTTCACGCGTCACCTCCGTCAGACCCGGATGAAACGCCGTCGCGGCCTCAGCCAGCTTCAGCTCGTTCAGGGTGACCGACTGCTGATCGGCAATGGCACGCTGGACCGCCAGCGCGGCGTCACTCAGCACACCGGCCTGAAGTGTCCTGACGGCGCTGCTGATGTCGGCCTCACCGCTGAGTTTCGTCACAAGCTGCACCGGCGAATTGTCGACACGCATTCGCTGCAGTCGTGCCTCTGCCCGGTCCTGCGTCTCGGCCGTAAATATCTCGGCGCGGTTCCCGGACTGCGCCAGGGAGTTCATGGTCTGGGCTGAGATATCACGCGAGTTAAGGGCGGCCAGCACCACGCCGGTGTCGTTGTCACGGTTGCCCGGCCCGGCCACGTAGCCGTGAGTCACATACAGCGGCCTGTCTGCCGGCAGCGTGACGGCCTTTCCGTCCCGGATACCGCCGCAGCCGGCATTCAGGGAGGGCACCTGCATCGAGATAAGCTGGACGTTCTTGACCGGGTTGCGCAGGTAAACCGACCCGCCGGTGAAGTACCCGGCTGCCTGCCCCTGCCACGCCTGCGCCTGGGTGACGTTGCCGCTGTAGCCGAGGCTGCCAAAGAAGCCGTTGAGATCGCCATTCACGTCAGCCTGCGCCGGCAGGGCACAACATCCTGCGATAAACACGCATCCGGCCGTTATCAGTGTCTTAAGCATGGACGCCCTCCTGCCCGGCAGGGAGCGGGCAGCAGCCCGCCTTATGCGGTGCATACATAGTTGTGGTCATTCTTTTTTCCGTCTGTATTACTGAGGAGTTACCTGCGCGTTTGCCGGCAGCGGGGGAAGTGACTGTGGATCAATCTGGTCCATATCAGCCTGAATCAGGCTGGCGTAGCGGCTCTCCAGCGAGGTGATATCCATTACCCCCTGCGTCAGCGGGTAAGCCCGCAGGGTGTGGACGTTAACCATGAACGCGGTCGGCGTGGCAATGGGCAGCCCGTTGCCAAAGAACGTCATGATTTCGTCCGCCAGGGGCGACGCCGGATCGCTCTTGCGCGGGATCAGCGGCACCGGGAACGACGCATCGCCACCGCCATCAAGCGTGTAGGGATACACCCGGATATTGTGCTGGTCAGCCCAGTGCTTCAGGTCAGGGTCGAACTTCGCGCTGTACTGACAGTGCGCCTGCATGAAGACGACCACCGCGTAATCCGCCATGTTGACGCGACGGCCGTCAGGCAGCTGCATCAGGCTCTGCGGGTCGGCCGGTTTTGCCGGCGTTTCCGTCGCGGGTTGCTGCTGTGTGATTTTTGCCGCATCGAGGGCGGCAATTTCATCCCGCGCACTGGCGCTGGCCAGCAGGGGAAACAGCAGTAAAAGCGCGGGCAGGGCATTACTTTTCATCCTGCACCTCCGGCATAACGTCATGGCGGTGTCGCCAGTACCACCACCGGTTACAGGCCAGAAGCAGCGCGGAGAGCGCCATCAGGAGATAGCCTCCCCACAGGCACATTAACTGGGTAAGCCAGGGATACGCTCCGTAAATATCGCTGAGGCACTTGAACATGATGCCGGCAAAGAAAATGACGACAATGTCAGACAGGGACAGTGGTTTCATGGTGCTATTCCTTCTCCTGCAAGGTCTTACGCAATGATTTCACCTTCCGGCCGGCCCACTCAGTGGCCTCCGGAACGCCAGGCTTACTGCCGAAAAGCCACCAGAAAAACGCGCCGGCAACCGCAACGGTCACATACAGATTGCGTATCAGACGGTCCACGTTTTTCTGCCAGTCAATGGCATCAACGGCCGCGCGCTCACACCTGACGTCTGGCGGCGCTGCAGCGATACCGTTCCCCTGTGGCATAACCTTTTCAACGGGCGTGCTGAGGGGCGGCGCACAGTCCCATATTTTTCCGGGTGGAGCGTCCACGACCAGATCGCGGGCAGCATCCAGAAACGTGCCGGCCAGGGAGTTATTGAACGTAAGCAGCATAAAGAGGAAGAACAGAACCAGTGACGGCGCGGTGACTAAACTGAACCAGGCAGCACGCCAGCAGGCGCGCAGGCTCCGGGCAGCACGGTATGTACTCATGGGTAATCCTCAGAAGAAAGGGTCAGTGACCTTCACGCCGGTTAACAGATGAAGGCATGTTTAACAGGCACCACACGGGAAAATTCAGTAGCGCGATAAGCAGGTAAAATTTCACCAGGAACCGATCGCCCTCCAGGATGAAATCTGACTCAGGCGTGACGGGCTGCAGACACGGTCGCGGCCACGGGTCATCCAGCGGCACCACTTCGCAGTCATGGCTGACAGGGTGTGCGGGTGTCACGGGCACTGTCTTGCTGAACGTTCTCGCCGCGCTGACGAAAAACGCCGACGGCGACGGAACGGACAGCACCAGTGCCAGCAGTAAGATGCCGGGGGCAGTGATAAAGCAGAAAAACACCGCCTGAAGCCCCGACAAAACGTTTCCGGCGATCCGGATTTTATTCACGGGAGACTCCTCAGAAGTTGGGTTTAAAGCCGGTGGAGACATTCAGGAAGCGCTTCGCCAGGTCATCCTGGGTCATGAAGCCGTAGACCAGCGGCTGGAAGTTGCGGCTGCGCGGGTCAACCAGAAACAGTGCCGGGAAGTGCGTGATACGCATGGCCTGTATCTGCCCGTTGTCCGGGCGACTGTCCGGAAGCGACGGTGCCACCTGCCCGTCAACCGAGACCGGAATGAGGGACAGATGGTTAATCTTCGCAAAATCGGCCACCACACCGGCCATCTGCGCATCGATCGGGTCACTGCCCCGGTAGAAGTAAAACAGCCCGTACTGCTGCCCCATCTTCGCAATCGCCTCCTGACGCTGCGCCTGATCGCGGGACTGTACCAGCGGTGCCATGCTGTTGTAGTGCGGGTACTCCAGATTGTAGTCCAGCTCCGGGTGCGTCAGCTGCGCGGCGGCAAACGACTGGCTGAACATGCTGCTGCGGTCGGTCCAGAACTTCTGCCACTTGAGGTACGTGGCCGTGTTCTCCCGCGTCGGGTACAGGATGGCGCGGTTAAGCGCCTCCATCGTGTACTGACGCAGCACCTTCGCCTGCTCCTGCGCCGTCATTTTGCTCAGGTCCGGCACGCGCGGCTTCTGAGGCTGAGGCTGAACAGGCGGGGACGCGGGGGCTTTTTTCGGCTCGTTGTACCAGGACCATCCCGTGAACGGCGTTGCCGGCGTGACAATCTCCTCGGCGATCGCAGGCAGCGCAATCAGCATCAGCAACAGGGAAATACAGCGGCGCATCATTTTGTGCCTCCTGTCTGTTTCACCTGCGCAGCGATGCGGTCTTTCACCTGCTGCACCATCACCGACGAGTTGGGGACTTTCTGGTTAGCCATCAGGTCCTCGTAGAAGTCAGCGAAGTTGATACGGTCAAAATCGATGCCCTGCAGCTGGGGAACGGTGATGCCGCCGCAGTTGGGGCTGCTGCCGCTGCCGAAACCGACACCCAGCTGATCGCGTCGTCCCTGCTCCTGGATGATGCGCGCCAGCTTGCCGTCAAACACGCAGTACACTTTGCTTTTCTGCACGCACTGGCCGAGCACTTCATGGTCACAGCGCTCGCCCACGCTGACGGTGATTTTCTTCGCCTTTGCTTTCCCCAGCGCCAGCTCATCGTCATTACAGGCGGACAGTCCGGCATCCTGTCCCCAGCCGCTGTCCTTGCAGCAGTTGGAGAAGCCGGCAAACGCCTTACGACAGCTCATCGCCTTACCGGTGAAGGCTTTGACATTTATCTGATCGTCCTTCACATCGGCGGCGGCCGAGGCGAGACCGGCCAGTTTGGCCACGGCGGTATCAAACCCGCTGTCACCCGCGCCATCGGTGTCACTGCAGTTCCCGGACTGGCAGAAGTACGTCCCGCCGCAGATAAGCCCGGTGGAGGAGAAGTTGCGCTGGCACTCGTAGTTCACCACCTCATGCTCACAGTACGCGCCGGTGCCGGTCTGGCACTGCGTTCCGGTCACGGTGCAGGCGGGGTTATTCATCAGCGAAGCGCAGGTGCCGTTTGAGCCGGTTTTCTGCAGGTATTGGTCTTCATACTCCCAGCAGTCGCTGTAAACCTGCTGGGTCTCGCCGTCGATTACCACGGGGCGGTTACCGCCGGGCACGGTGCAGACGCTGGAAACCGGGACGGCGCCGTTCTTGTCGAAGCCGCAGGTTTCGCGCCAGACCACCTTCGGCACGCTGCTGGTTTTTTTCACCCTGATGACCAGGGAGATTTTCAGCTGCACATGGCGGTTCTTGAAGGTCTGGCTGCCTGATCCGGAGTGAATACTGTGCTGATGTTTTGAGGTGAACGCCACGCCGGCCGTCAGCGTGGCGGGGATCGCGGCGGGAAGGGTTACGGCGGGGTGGTTTCATCATTCATCCCCCTCCCCGATGACGCGGAACCCCTCATCCCAGTGAGATTTGTTTTTCACAAACTCAACGACGGCGGGCTGATGAAAGTTGTCGTCGGTGTCGACCCACGGGGCAATCCACAGGCGCTGTGTGGCGTCGGGGATACGCTGCGCGGTCACCCACTCGTCGTTAACGTCACCGGCGATCGAGCGCCCGGACCGGTCTAAACCCGACGAGGTACGGCGGATCGGTGAGAATGAAATCGATGCTGGAATCCGGAAAGGTGGCCATCAGTTGCACGCTGTCGCCCTGCATGAATCGGGACATGTTCTGCTCCTCAGTATGTAGGGGCACCCCTGTGGTGCCGTGACCTCCACACAGACGGGCGTCCGGGCGAGAAGGCAGGGGCGTCAGCGCAGGCCGCACGCGCCGCCGGAGCGGACTGAATGTCCCGCGCACGGCGGGGAACGGGTGAGCATGACGGCGACAGCGTACCCTTGCCGGCGAGCCAGCCCGGCTACCGTGAGGGCACGGCACTTCTGCCCACCATGGGCCGGACATCAGGACGGACGGCGGCAGAATCGTGGAGCGCCGCGACATCCTTGTTTTGTCTGCAATACAGAATAGGTTTGTTCTGTAAACCAGATCAGGGCAAAGCGTGCCGACGATGTCCTGCGCCAGAATAAGCCTGTCCCGGAGACAGCTGTCGCTATGCCTTTTTTCAGAGGAAGAGAGGAGGGTAAATGTCGCCCTGCGAACCGGTGCGCCCGTATTTGCAGGGAATGTCAGTGCTGAGACTGGCGAGGAAAAGTTGTGATTGCTTATTCTGGTATCAATATTTAAACAAGGCTTTTAATCTGACTGAACCATAAGGTTCACTCAACCAGAGCATTAACTTCATCAGCAAAATCAACGAAGGTTGCTCCTACCAGGTAGTTTCCTCTTTTGGGGCGGTGCTCTTTGAATATCCCCACAGCCCGCAGTAAGGGCTGACGACTGGTAAGGTCAATAATGATCTGGGCAATAGCACCGCCACTCATGCCCGACAGTGATGGAACTGAGGTTTTAGTACTGATATTTTCGAAAGTGATATTCTTGTTTTTTCCCTCCGGAACAAAATAGAAGAACACATCCTCCGTTTTCGTCTCATAGAAAAAATTATGGAAGGTAAGATTATAGTAATGCAACCCCTTTTCTGGTCGTTGTTTATGTAACTTGTTATGCCTGGCAGGGTAGCCAATGATAACGAACGAGGATGTTTTAATTTCATTACCATTAGTTTTTGAAGAAAAGACGATACTGTTTGGGATAGATGTTGCCATTTTTTTAGTTAGTGGAATGAGAGCATAATCCTGCTTGTCATTAAAAAATATTTCTAATTTTTCAAACAGAAACTTGACCCCATCAACTGAGATAAACGAAGAGGCGTATTTTCGCATCTCAGTAATGACATGAGATGCTGTAGCAATGACGGTCATCTTCCCATCACACAGCATAAGAAAGCCGCTACCGATCAAAAAAGCTTCCTGCGAATTGAACTCTTTTATCACGAAAAATGAAACCAGAGCACTTTGCCATTCCAGCGCAAGTTTTGAAGTCCTGTTTTGTTCAATCCAGTCAGGGAAAAACGCACTAACAGGAGCATGAGGATATATCAGTGTAAAGTCAGTCGGCATATTCGCGCCCCCTTCAGTTTTCGGAACAAATAATTGCATGATCAAAGCATTGATAAGAGATGAGTTCAATTAAACATATGCGTTATGTACACAAAGTGATGGCTCCTAAAAGAAATCTTGGTTAGTTGATTGATATTAAATGTTTTTAGGGTAAAGGGCGACACCAAAATCATCTTTTTTCTTTAAGAAAGTAGTGCTAGTAATCATCCTGGTGGTACCACGTTCCTCATCATAAACGCTCCCAGGTCGGCAAAAGCGTTGACAGAAAGCATTAACTGGATGAACTCGTACCTGCTGAACCGCCTTGAACGAGGCGCGTAAATGCACGTTAGGTTACTTACCCACCCATGCACTCATGCCAGAAACAACGATCGACCACCTTTTATAAACTAAAATGGTATCTTCGTGAACTATAACATTCATGTAAGCCGTTGTTATATAAGAAAACACACTGCACCTTACTTCTAGAAAGATGTTAATACAAAGACTATAAGTCTTTGTATTAACCGGATAAGATTATCGAAAACGAGGTAACAGGCAAAAGTGAGGTAATTTATGTTGTTAGAAAATATCGTGAATCTACTGGTTAAAGTTGCACCCTTGGCAGATGACATTACCCGGCTGGTAATTTCGATTGCTTTACTATTATTTATTTACCGATTGAATTAAGGGGGGAGTATGCAATTTTTCTGGAAGCCAATGCCATATTTTATTATGAGAGATTGTGAGTTCCTTAAAAACATGAAAAAGAATAAGATTTCCCAAGGTATAGCCGCCCTCAAGATTTTTATGTTGATAACTTTAAAGTCTGAAGTGGATGAGAACGGTATTTTGAGTGCAGGTATCACATACGATCAATTTTCTCAGCATTGTTCATTAAGCAGAAAATTGATAAGTGAAGGTTTAAGGTATTTAGAGGATGAAGGGGTCATACGCGTAAAAGGAGAAAAGAAAAAAAGATATATTCTCATAAATTGCAAGAGAATCGATGATTCCATGACAACTTCAGACTTTAAAGCAAGCAATGGCCATTGGTGTAAACTTCCTTATAAAGGATTAGTTGATGAAAACAATAGAATAACGGCGTTTGAATCAATGACGAACAGAAGTATTCATGAATTAAATGCACTAAGGATATTTCTATATTTGCTTATGGTTCGCTCCAGGGAGCATTTATATTCATCGGTTACCATAAGAACTATATATCGCAGATTATCAATAAGTTACCAAGAAGTGATGATAGCTATAGGTTATATGCAATCTCTTGGATTGATTGTTAAGGTTAATGCAGGAACTAATACGATTGGCAACTATGATGAGAAGTTTGCTATTGACTTTTTAGTCTGCGGCTGGGAGTCCCTGGAATGGAAACCTCATTATCTTTCCAGCGAACAATGGAAAAAAGATGTATTGGGAAGATTTCTTTAGTATGCGTCAGAAAAAAATTTTAATAGCCTGCTTAAAAGTAGGGTTCTATCAATATCTGACAAATCAGGTGCTTTCTAAGATATTATTCATATACTTCGAAGCCAGCCCGCTGCACTGGCAGCGGGCTCCCTGCCGCCCGCGTCGGCGGCCTCCGCATTCACCGGGAAAACCGCCCGGCGAACACGGAGGGAACGGGTTAAGGGCGTTTCACCGCGTCGATGGCGTAGCGCAGGTGCTCCCAGTTAAACCCGATGTCAGCATCATGGCTGTCCTCTGCCACTTCCATCGCCTGCCCCACCTGCTCCTACGTCAGCTGTGCATCGAGCGTGAGGAAATCCTCCTGCAGCCAGAACGTGCCGCAGCACAAGGCGTCTGCCGGATACTGTGACAGCCGTGCAATGAATGCCGCCACGGTGCAGGCACCGGGGCGCGGCTGCGGCCCTGCAAACACGACGGCGGCGACATCATTCCAGCACCAGTCCGCCTGTGCCGGACACTCAGCCTCAATATCCTCCAGGCTCATGCCGGGCATATTCAGCAGGCCTGTCACCACGTCATCGAGTCCCTGTGCGTGATCGCCGGCTTCGGTACTGGTCAGGTACCAGCCATCAAGATAGATGGCCATTTCACCGGTACTGAGCGTGACGCGTGTTAATTTCTGCATGTTGTATCTCCTCTGATGCGGCACCCGTTGCGCCGTGCCGACACAACAGCCCGGTGAAAAGCGGAGGACGAAGGGCATCACCGGAAGCCGCATGCGCCGGCGTGAGCGGGCTGAATGCACCGTGAACGCCGGGGACCGGGTGAGCAGTTGTGTTTGAAGTCAATACAACTTATGCGAACAACATTTGATTTGAGATGAGATTTAACGAAGTGCAGTGAGGCAGAAGATTATTCAAAGAAAGTCCGCTATGAGTGAATAACGGACGTTCAAAAGGTTACTACTTGGCGTTACCCAAGTCTCGGTCACTTTCAAGACCTTTAAGCATAAGAGTGGCCTCTTCAATACGAATAAATCGCCCTGAATCATCTGTTTCAGCGAACATATAAACTTCCATATCTATCTCTTCACAATTGCGTTTCGTACACAGAACAAGATGCCTGGTAGCGTAGAGGTTGCCGTCCCGAAGTTCGTCTTGCACTTCAATTTTGCCGGAAGCAATAATTTCACGAAGTTTGCGTGCATGGTGAGCAAAGCTCTCTAAGCCCTCCCACTCATTATTAGTGCGCTGCCGGTAACCGGGGCTAAAATAGCGATTGAGTATACCCTCCAGAGCCAAATCCTGGCGGTTGATAATCTCATCCAGTACTTTAGTAATAGAAATCATTTGCATGGTCAGTCCTCATTGAAAGTTATGAGTACTCTACAGTCGACGCAATGTCTTCGGTACGGTATAAAAGACATTAAATACCTCAAATCCGCCAACATGACCGACCCTCTGATGCTATTTCCTGAGACTCTCTCTTTAAACGGACACACTTTGATTGTCACGGCTCTTCAGTCTGGTGCAATAAGGGAAACTCCACGTCATCATCACACCTGCGGACAGTTACTTGGAGCTGAGCACGGTCTACTCACCATCGATGCCGGAAATTGTCGCTGGGTCGTACCGGCAACGCATGCCGTGTGGATACCACCTGATGTTCCGCATGGACTGCGCTCGCACGGCCCATATTCAGGATGGAGTGTTTATATATCTCCCGCTGCCTGCAGCGAATTACCTGATCAGCCTGCTGTTCTCTCTATTACAAATCTGCTACGTGAGGCGATAACACGAGCAGCCTCATGGAAAAATGCAGAGCTTAATGCGGCTCAAAAACGTCTGTCAGACGTTATTCTCGATGAAATAGGATCGCTGCCTGAGGTTAACCTTGGGCTGCCAATGCCGCAGGATGCCCGTCTCCTCAGGGTTGCTCAGGCATTGTCTGATAGCCCAGATGACGACCGCAGACTGGAGGAATGGGCATCCTGGGCGGGAGTGTCATCGCGCACACTTACACGGCGATTCAGTGCTGAAACCGGCTTTAGCTTTAATGAGTGGCGACAGCGCATAAGGCTACTCAAGGCCCTTGAACTTCTGGCTGCGGGGAAGCAAGTGACAACAGTAGCCCTGGAACTTGGATATGACAATGTTAGTGCTTTTATTGCACTGTTTCGCAGGGTATTGGGCACCACCCCCGCACGGTTTAAAGCATAAATATTCTGCCCAGTACTCAACGCCCGTTCTGTCACAAATTGGACTGTACGCAGGTGACATCCGCTATGAGCGGATGTGTATCAAACAAAACCTTACATCCTTGCTACAATTATTCTTGCTGAGTAAACAGGCAAAACATAATCTTGATTTTGCATAACATTAGTAAACATGGAGCATACTTTTGATAAATAAAATCGATCACTTAGTACTCACATGTCGATCAATTGAGCAATGCATGGATTTCTATACCCGTGTTTTGGGTATGGAGGCCGTAATGTTCAACAAGAACCGTTGGGCTCTGCTTTTTGGTGACCAAAAAATCAATATTCATGAGTATGGTAAGGAGATTGAACCTAAGGCTCACCTGCCGGTACCTGGGTCTCTTGACCTGTGCTTTATAGTTAACAAGTCAATCGACGAGGTTCTGTCACATCTTAAAGAGAATAATGTTCATGTACTCGAAGGGCCTGTAACCAGAACAGGTGCGAGAGGCGAAATAATTTCTGTGTATATCCGCGATCCAGATTTGAATCTCATAGAGTTAGCTGTCTACCATTAGAAATTCACATTTCATAAAATGTCATAAGAATTGTTTAATACCGGAGTCTGTCCGCCCGGTATTGAACACAAACTTATTTCAACGACGTATGCTTCTGGCACGTAGTGACACATGTAAGGCTGAAGGTCCGCTTTGAGCGAGGAGCGGAAGTTGGATATTATACAGGGCGAATTTATTGTGGTTATCTTTTTAAATTGCAAACAGAAGAAAAAGTGTTAACAAAGTCGTGAGGGTAATGATGAAGAAAGCGCCACCATATCTAACACGTGAGATATTATTGACAACCAGTCTGCGGATCCATCCCGCCAGCCCTGACGATGCGAACATGCTTGCCGAGATTCGCGTTGAATCAATGAGGTCAAGCCTCGAAGCAATCAACAGGTTTGATGCGGTCAGAGCACGTGAAAGATTTCTTAAGTCATTCACGTTTCACGATACGTTCATACTTCAGATCCAGAATGAAATCGCCGGATTCTACGTACTAAAAAGCTATACCGATCACCTCTATTTGGATCATTTTTACATCAAAACCAGGTTCCAGGGCAGGGGAATAGGTAAACATGTGCTTAAAAGCCTTCAGGCTCATGCTGCGGGAACCAGTAAGCCGATAAAGCTGATTGCTTTAGTTGAGAGCCCAGCAAACGCATTCTATCGCTCTATGGGCTTCCTTCTTAAACGAGTTGAAGGCGTGGACAATCATTATTTATGGGAACCTTAATAAGCACACTAAAGTGATTGCTGTCTGTTTCTCCCTCAGGGATGCGATTAAAGTCGAGAGTGACTGACCTGCATCCCCCGTTGAACAACAGTGACGGTTGTTAACTACTTCCGCTTATGGCACAAAGCGGACCCTCTGTAGATTCACGCAGTCTGCCGGGACGAAAAGCAGATCTTTTTTATAAGGTCTTACTCATAAATATCCGGCTAGTACCTTCTGGTTTGCACTCAATACGTCCGAACTCTTTCCAGCCGTGCTTTGTGTAGAAATCAGGGGCCTGGAAGCTTATCGTGTACAAAAATGCAGCAGTGCAGCCTCTTTTTCTCCCTTCTTCCTCAAAGCGAAAAAGGATATCTGTACCAAGCCCCCTTCTCCGCAACTCTGGTGGCAGATAGAAAAGGTCGATAAAAAGCAGGCCTAAAGAGGAACGTCCTTGCATACCTCCCAGCACTTCACCGGTGTTGCTTGATTTTATCAATACAGATAATGGCTGCCGATCGCTTATACCTGTCATTAAGTCGTTAAAATGATTAAGTCCCTCCTCAATAGGCAGCAATTGTCCTGCCCCCGGATTTATGCATACATCCAGACATATCCCTTCGAATGAGCTATTCATCTAACTTACCTTTCCTGGAACAAGTGCTGTTAATATATACATATCCTTGTTTCCAGTACCACGCCGTATGTGTTCTTTTGTGATTTAATCAGCGTTGTCATGATCGTTCGTTCATGACACACAGCAGACTGTCCGGGACAGCGTCTGCTGAAATCGTTCAGGGTCAGGCAAGGATGAAAGTTTTCAAGACTAAGAACCCAGACTGCTCGCGCCCTCATAAACCCAGTCTTTTTGATCACGAAACATCGCATTGAGTATTGTGACAAATTTCCTTATACATGCAGTCAGAGCCACTTTTTTCGGTTTTCCTCTCGCAAGTAATCCATCATAAAATGCCCTGATTTGAGGGTTGAAACGAACTGCTGAAAGCATGGCCATATAAAGCGTCGCCCGCAGACCAGACCTTCCTCCCCAGATCGCCCTCTTCCCTCTGAGTTGTCCGCTGTCCCTGTCATAAGGACAAACACCAACCAGAGCTGACACCTGTCGGCGCGTAAGCGAGCCCAGTTCCGGGAGTTGTATCAAAAGAGTGGCCTGCGTTACTGGTCCTATACCTTTTACTTTATCGAGCAACTTACGTTTCGCCGCCAGAGTATCATCCTGGCGTAGCCGTTGCTTAATCTCGGCATCCAGTATATCAATCTCAGCATCAAGCCATTTAATGTGCCGCTTGATCCCCTGCTCGATGTAAATGCCACATCGTTCCCTGAGGCGGTTGGTTTCCATCACCCGACTCTGAACCAGCTGACGCCGGCGCATCAGCAGTATGGCTAAATGCTGTTGATGCTCGCTTTTTGCCGGTCTGAATTGAGGTGTCATGCGACGACCATACTCGCAGATGATTCTCGCGTCGATGGGGTCACTCTTTGCCACCCTGCCCATGGCTCTGGCAAAGTTCTTTATCTGACGAGGATTAATTACCGCGACTGGCAGACCCGATGCACTCAGCATTAATTCAGCAGTACAGTGATACCGGCCTGTTGCTTCCATGATAATTCCAGCTACAGCAAGCCCGCTGAGTGCTTCATGCAATTCAAGAACTCCCGCAGCTGAATTTTCCAGATGCAGTAACTGCCCGGTAGTGTCGATAAACACTTCCAGGGTGTTTTTGGCTACGTCTATTCCGACAGTGGTTTTATCACTCATGTTCAGTTCTCCCTGCCTTGCAGATACGGGTTGTTTGCACACCCAGGCAATTGTTCGGGCTAATACTGAGACTGATGTTGCGCAATGATGCTCACCCTCGGGCTCATATCCCAGGACGACGAACGTGCTGCAACATCAGGTAAAACACAATGAGTGTATACGCTTCTCACTGTCACCCTGAACATACAAGGATGAGGACGAAGTGTACCCTTCAGGACACAGCGGCCGGGCTAGCGTGAAGGCACGGTGTGGTTGCCAGGACGAATTCAAAGGAACAGAAGTCCTCATTATGGGGGAAAAAGAAGTGGGATATAAAACTACTCATGCACATTAAGGTATTGTGATGAAGAATATAGCTTTCAAGACCTTAAACAATTGGGTAGTGTATAAATTACTGAATCCATCGCTAGGAGAGATTATTAAATGACAGATGAACAGTTAAATACAGAGTGGTGGGAAAAAACGGTTGAGTATAAATTTATTTTAAGTGCTAAAAGAGATTATGGACTGGATTTTTTGGCGCCCTTAGCTGGTAACCCTGAATCGATTGCCGATACGTTAACCCGCACACAAAACAAGTTTTATATAATTGAGTTTAAAAGCCAGCTTTCTGAATTCAAAAGTGAGTACGACAAATTTAAAGATAAAAAAGAGGAAACATACATAAACGTGGGTTTACAGTTATGCGGTAAAAAAGGATATGATTGCCATTATGTCATATATGGCTCTCTCCCTGACAGAAACAAGGAGCTAGAACTAATAATAAGAAAATATTTCGAAACAAAAAAAGATCTTATGCTAACTAAGAAACATTATTTTTCAAATGGCATGACAGCAAAAGAGTTTGAAGAATATACAATGCTTTTCACTAAGGGAAAAAGAACAGGAAACATTAATGATGATAATGATGATGGTGACAGTGACCGCTCCAGTGCCTTCACAAGGAGTTTAGTGCTGGCACATAATGGCAATGGAGAAGCATTATTAATGCCCATTAGTTATGCACGCAAACTAATAATAAAGGAGGCAAATAAAAACACAGATGCGAACACCAACACCATGAGTAATACTACAGAACGCTCTACCAGAGGGCCCCGAATGTAAGGACCGAGAAGTAAAAATGTAACATTAATGACATGAACAACCCCGCTTGGGATTGAATGACTCTTTAGGATAGAGGATAAATAAGGAAAGCCATGATGGAGCAAAATACTTTTGTTGATCGGTTTTTTCACAGCAGTCTAGAACTCACAGATTTCAGGAAGACTGGCGAGAGAGACATCAACACATTATTCAGCTTTTTGAATAACTTACACTCACTACAGGACCGATTGCGTCAACAGTTTGGCAAAAGCATTTCGCATTACCCTGAGTTTAAATTACTGAGGATGATCAGAAACTATCATCACCATGTTGGTGATGTTGATGAATTCAGAGTTTTCAATGCCAGGAATGAATTTTCACTTAGTCATACAGAAATGATAATCCTGCCTTTATTTGTGATTGCAAAAGCAATTATAAATTTAAAAAAGAGACCTAACTGGCAAATCGAAATTGAAATAATATCTGAGTTCATTGATAACTTCGAATACATCTCGCAAAATGACTCCTTCCTCTCTAAGGAAAAGTGCATCATTCAAAAAGACAAAAGATACTACCCTGGCTTCGATATTTATAAATGCGTTTATAACATCACAAACATTATTTCTGACACCTGCCGGGAAATACCAGAACTTTCGATAAAGGCATGCGTTACATCTTTGGATGAAACGTACACCGGTTCTAATAACATTGAGAAAAATAATTTAATCTGCCATGCCGGCGAGGTTCCTTTTTTAAGCACTGAAGGCTATATAATAATATCGGGAAATTAATGTAATTATGATTTCAGATATGTTTAAGAATTTAGAGAGAATGAAACAAGCCCTTAAAGAATGGGCTATCAAAGAAAGCATGTTTAACGACGCTACTTTTTTAACTAATAAAGAATGGAATGAACGCGGGGAAAACTTCACAACGATGCATTAATGGTTTTAGTTATCGATGGAAGCGGGTTATTTAGTCTGTTAAACCACGGTCATGACACAACCGAACTAGAGGATTTGGTTGAGTCGTTTGGCTTCTGGTATGAATTGGGTTATAGCTGGAGTCTTGGCTTTTACCCTACCGAAAATTATGACTATCGCAGATTGCGCGGTTCCTACACAGCCAAACTTCACGATCCAAGGTGGTTAAGAAAAGCAGCTCTGGTTAAGAACGAAGCGGGACACCGATGTGAGGATTGTGGAGCAGATGCACGCCTCGAGGCACATCACTGCTACTATACGACCATAAGACTGGGTTACGAGCCGTGGGAATATCCATTGAGTGCGTTTCGCGCACTGTGTCCAGCTTGCCACGGTTCACGTCCTGTTCCTGAAATCAGAGCACGAGCCTTTCTGGCGCGGCTTACGCAATCACAGCTCACAGGGCTACTCGATGGGCTGGATAACGGTTTTAACCGATTTGAGACAGATTCTTTTATTGAGTTTTTGCGCAGAGTTAACTTTCAAAAAGATCTGATGGATGAAGCCCTTTTACTTCTTAAAAAAAATACTGATAACTATGACTGAATGCCTTAGGGCGTAGGTGCCTGTGAGTATTAAAAAAACCCGCCGGAGCGGGTTCAGGGGAACAGGGGTTTTATCACCGACGGGGCGGCTTTTCTTCGTCAAACGCCAGCAGGACGCCCACGATGACCATCAGGCCATAGATAATCTGCAGCCCCACCTTTGCGGCGACCGGCACATTATCCAGCGCAACCAGCGGGATGATGAAGAGGATACTGGCCAGCAAAAAACCGCGACCGGTTTTACGCATCCGGACATGTAGCTGCTGTTCCGGAACACCTGCGCGGCGCAGCAGGTCCGTCGTCACGCCTTCCGCTTTCTGTTTAATACGTCCCATCATGCCACCTGTCTAAAAGAGTTTTTTCATATTGTCACGGACAGCTGACACCGGTGCTGCCGGCTGCGCATCGCTGACGTCCGCACTGCCGGCAGACTGCACAGGCTCTGAACGTGCGTCCTGATCGGGCGCGGTCACACCGGCAATCTGCCCGGCGAGCGCCCGGAGCGCAGGAATGCTGTCCGGCGGAACCGGCATACTGGTCAGCAGGCGCGGGAGGCGGGCATCGAGCGTGTGCAGGGCGAAACCGGCAATGATCAGGTTACGCAGCAGCACGCCACGCTGCCGGGATGTGGTGCCTTCAAGCAGGTCAGCAACGCGCCGGGATTCCTGAGAATACGTCAGATGAAGCGTAAAACGTCTGCGGCCAGCATTACCGCTACAGTCAGCCTGCGATCCCGTCACGGCAGGCAGTCCCTGCGGCTCCGGTGCTGCACCGGTCTGATACTCCCCCGATAACGCCGCCAGCAGGCTGGCCAGCTGACCATAGCGCAGCCTTCCGTCAAAAAGCTCTGTCACCAGAGCGGGGAGACGATTATCGGCGTGATACAGCACGCTGCCGGCAGCGGCGGCCGTGCGGAGAAAATCTCCCCGCAGCGGCTGTGATATGGTTTCCAGCGTGCCGGCGGCCAGCATGTCAGTGCGGTCGTCAGTGTGGAGATAAAAGGAGTATTTGCCTGCAGGCACGGTCAGCCCTCACGTTGATAACGGGCTATCTCCCTTGCGAGCGCCATCTGCGGATCGCTGATCACTTCAATACGCTCAGCGGCCAGCGGCCATGCCCTGCGTACAGCAGGCTCAATCAGTTCAGCCCCGCCGCCGACCAGGAAAATGCGGTTCACATTCCGGTAGCCGGCCAGTTCGCTGACCACTTTGGCACTCAGGGTGTCGATAGCTTCTTCAATTTTGTCAGTAACATAATTAATCCTGCTCCCATCATTAATGATGCGGTTCAGAAATGCACGATCTTTCCGGTGACGGACCACACTGTCAGCCACCAGGGGGCTGGTTTCACTGTCTGCTGCGCGCAGCGCTGCCTGTGCCGCCCGCGTGACCATCGACACCCCGACTTGAGGATTACCATGCACGGCGCTGATATCATCAAACTGCCCCACAATCACACCGGCATCCAGCGTTGTTCCCCCCAGATCTATGATGAGCGTGGTCTCGGATATACCTGGCTTCAGCTCCGACAACCGGGTGTAGGCCGCCGGCAGGGATTCAGGCATCACAATGACGTCGGTGATGACAAAGCGTTCCCGCTTGTTCACCGTGATATCGCGCAGCAGGTTCTCACGCTTACGGCGGATGTTGGTTTCGTTCTTCTGGCAGTCCTGATCGTAATATTCACTCAGCGGGAGGGTTACTGTCACCGTCACGTCCTGTGGCTCCAGACCGCTGTTCAGCAATGCATGGTGAACAGCCAGCAGGTTAAGATCGCCATACTGGTATTCCACATTGGTGGTCGGCATGACGTCACGGCTGACGCTGTCCCAGGTATATTTCAGGGTTCCAATCTGGTAATTGAACGCGTTTGCGCCAAAATCGGCCACTTTCCAGCCATGACGGAATGAATTGGCAGACAGGTGCGTCTTCAGGCCGTCAGCATCAAACCAGGCCAGTTTAACGTTGGTGGAACCGTCGTCACAGTTGATATTCATCTATTGCATCCTTTATTGTTCTCAATTTGAGAATATCATAATCACCATAAAATAAAATGCAATAATAAATACTCATATTGAGTATTTTAATATGCACTTTATTATCTTTTTGATTTATTTCTGTCCGTTTAACATCACTCCGGCGGTCCGGATGGCAATTCACCTTGCGCATTTCGTAAACCGGTAAATATACTGTTTATACATACAGTATATTAATAACAAGGAGTGGCGTTATGGTTCTGATAATGCTGACCCCGACCGAAAGCGCGCAGGCCCTGGCTCTGCCGCTGTTTCTGGAGATGGTGCCCTGTGGTTTTCCGTCTCCCGCCCAGGACTATGTGGAAAAGGAGCTGGATCTCAATGAGTACTGCATACGGCACCGCAGCGCGACCTACTATCTGCGCGCTCACGGCGACAGCATGCGGGATGGTTTCCTCTTTAACGGGGACCTGCTGGTTGTCGACAGCGCCATGAAGCCGGAGCACGGCGATATCGTCGTGGCCGGTATGGGGGCCGAATTCACCGTAAAGCGGTTGATGACACGGCCAAGACTGTGTCTGCAGCCCATGAATCCCGCGTTCCCGCCCATTTATCCCGATCCGGATGAGCTGCAGATTTTCGGCGTGGTCACTCACATCATCCACCGCACCCGCGAGGTGATGAAATGTTTGGACTAGCTGACGTCAACTCGTTCTATGCCTCCTGCGAGAAGGTCTTTCGCCCCGACCTGAAGGGCTGTCCGGTGGTGGTGCTTTCCAACAATGACGGATGCTGCATCGCCCGGTCCCCGGAGGCAAAACGCCTGGGCATAAAAATGGGCGATCCGTGGTTTAAAATCCGCGAACAAACCTTCACAGAGAAAATACACGTATTTTCAAGTAACTATGAGCTTTACGCGAGTATGAGTAACCGGGTCATGTCCTGCCTCGAGGAGATGGCGCCACGCGTTGAGCAGTACTCCATCGACGAGATGTTTCTCGATCTGCGGGGGCTGGAAACGGCCGTCAGCTATGAAAATTTCGGGGCGCAGCTACGCGCGCACGTTCAGGCCTGCACCCGGCTCACCATCGGCGTCGGGATGGGACCGACCAAAACGCTGGCCAAATCCGCGCAGTGGGCCTCCAAGGAGTGGCCTGCCTTCCGGGGTGTGCTGGCCCTGACACCAGGCAACCCTGCCCGGACGGAAAAACTGCTCGCCCTGCAGCCTGTCCAGGAGCTCTGGGGCGTCGGCAGCCGTATTGCGCGCACCCTGAACACAATGGGGATCACCACGGCCCTGCAGCTGGCCCGCACAAACCCGGCCTTCATCCGGAAGAATTTCAGTGTGGTGCTTGAGCGCACCGTGCGGGAACTCAACGGCGAATCCTGTATTCCGCTGGAGGAAGCGCCGCCGGCGAAGCAGCAGATTGTCTGCTCCCGCTCATTCGGGGAGAGAATTGTCACCCCGGAAGACATGCGGCAGGCAGTCTGCCAGTACGCCGAGCGCGCAGCCGAGAAACTGCGCGGTGAGCGCCAGTACTGCCGGCATATTTCTGTCTTTATCAAGACTTCGCCCTATGCCGCTTCTGAGCCTTACTACGGCAACGTGGCGGTTGAAAAGCTCGTGACGTCTACCCAGGACACCCGCGATATCATTGCGGCCGCTATGCGCGGGCTGGCGCGTATCTGGCGGGATGGCCACCGGTATGCCAAAGCCGGTGTCATGCTGAATGACTTTACCACCGGCGTGGCCCAGCTGAACCTGTTTGATGAGCAGCAACCCCGCCCCCACAGCCAGGAGCTGATGAACGTTCTGGACGGGATCAACCGTTCCGGCCTCGGTCAGGTATGGTTTGCCGGCCGTGGCATCGCCCCGCAGTGGAAAATGAAACGGGAAATGCTCAGTCCTGCCTACACGACACGCTGGAAAGAGATCCCCCTGGCCCGGATTGGATAAGCCAGGTGGTTCCGGCACCCTGCTCACACAAGCACGGCAGGACGCCGTGCGAAGCTCCGGTCTGATTAACCGCACAGCTCACAACCGGTAACCCGGTACAGCCGGACAGGCCTTTCAGTCCGGGTGTGACGGGTTGGGCAAGCCCGGAGGATTGCGGGCGCGGCAGTAGGGTTTAAGCAAGTGGTTAATCTCATGTATTCCCACTCAGCGTTAAGTTCTATTGTCACCAGATATATAGTTTTTCTACTTCTTCAGTTTTTCCCATACTGCGTTCTCACCTGTTCGACTCTGCCCCAAAATCTTGTCCCGCTCAGAAAAAGATTTCAACATTATCCATATTTCACTGAATAGAAGTTGTGGCGATAAAAAATACGATTGACCGAAGAGCAAATTCTCTTCACCCACAGCAGGCTGAACTGGGCAACCGGGCGTCGTATTTCTTTCATAAACAGGGGATTTCGCACGCCAAATTCTCTTAGTGACACAAGAAATAAGAAGGTACTACTCCCGCAGAGCTGAAGCATATACGTCAGCTGTAAGACGAAAGTCTGCGGCCCGAAAACTGGCGGGCGAGTTGAGCCTCGACAAAGCTATGTTTTATTACCTACAGTAAAAAAAAAGTACATGCTGGCACGACTGCATGAATAATGAGTCCCGTGCTACAGGCACATTATGAGTCCACAGAGCGGAAGCTATGTTCTGCGTTGCATGTCAGCTGCAGCTTGTTCCGTTACCATTCTCTGGACGCTGATGGCGAGAAGCTTCGCCTGAGTATCCGCTAATAATGAAAATTAAAACTGAAAACCAGGAACAACCGGGCAGGCTTTATTTCGGGTTTGAAGGGTTTGGCAAGCCCGGAAAATCCGGGCTCGGTTTGGGAAAGTCATCATGAAATTGTGGCGATTTCAGAGTGAAATTATGAAGAAAAAACATTTTAAATCAGACAATTAACTATGTAATTTCACTGGCGAAGAATCACCTTTACGCATCATTAGAAAGATGCTTTTGAAGAGCTTTCGCTACAGCTTCATCGATCTCGTCCTGCAGTTCTTTCGATAATCGATTGAATTCGTAAACAAACATGCGCCCTTTATTACGCTTTCTGGCAAATCGGTCTTTGTCCGGGAAAGACCACAGGTTCGTTACAACCGCTTTGTCTTTGCCTTTAAGAGAAGCCATAGCTGCGGTTTCACGGGTCAGGATCCTGATAATCCTGTTTTTAACTTCGTCTTCAGCAAGCGAGGCATCAGCCAGGATGATATTAATTTCCGGTGCAGTTGTTTCGAGCAAGGCCTCAATAGAAAGGTCTTTAGCCTTGAGCATTTCTTCCAGCGTACCTAACGCCTTGTAATCTGTAAATCCTAGTTCCGACTGAACCGGGAATATCGAAACTAACTGGGCTGATACAGATGCAGCCTGAATAGCGCGCGTAACTTTTGCTTCCGACAATCCTTCCAACCTGGCAATATCTTTCTGGCTCATGCCCGTGTTTTTGAGCGTTAAAAGACGTAACCCGATCTCACGGATGTTGTGCTCTTTGGCAGTCTGGATATCTCTAGCCAGTTTTCGCGCTTCATCGGCAGATATAGGCGACTTCGTCACCATGATATTTAACGCGGTATGGCAAAGGATAGCGGATGCTCGCCGTCTGGAACCATCGATTATCTCAATGCCTTCTTCACGGTTAATACCAATACACGGGAAGAACTGCTGCAATCGAAGAGTGGATGTAATGTCCTTCAGGGATTCAGGTGTCAGACTAGATTGATCGCGGCCATTCGTCTCCTGCAATACGTATGTCTTGCCTTCTACTTCATTTGCAGGAATGGTTTGCAAAGTGAAGACGGCTTTACGTCCAGTAGAAAGGGTAAAAATTTGCTCAAGCGCACTGTCTGATAAGTTATTAGTCCTTGCAGACGGGTTAAAGGTCCGACCAATGGTTGCTCTTTTCGTGCTCATAAGTCCCTCAATTTGCTCGGATAAATTCAATACGATCAAATACAGCTTTTGCAAAATCTTCTGCTGCCAATCGGGCATTTCTCAGAGCTTCGTTGCTGCCAATATAAGTCGATGGATTAGCTGATATGACAGTATCAAAAGACTCTCCACATCTTTCAAAACCGTCTAGGCGGGGCAGGGCGACATCCAGCATGTCACCGCCAAAAATTTCTTTAGCAAGGCTATGGCATAATTTATGGTCTGGTTTATTAGAAAGCTTGGACATGAAGCCAATGTTGCCAACAAGGTGACATGGATAACCTGATTCAGTGATGATATCCACCAGTTCAGGTAGACGGGTCAAATACTTCAGTGTTGAGTGAAAATCTACCTGTGCAGGTGGCACCGGAGTCAGAAGTAAATCCGCTGCGGCAATTGCATTTTTCAAAAAGGCATCAAGATGGGGTCCGCTATCGATGAAAATGAAATCATAATCGTTCTTGAGCTTCGCTATTAGATTTTCTTTCAGGACAGCATGTTCGTTCTGAGCAGGTAGATGTTGGGCACATAGTTCTGTCCATGCTGATGCTATAAACGCATCGTCGATGGAAGCAGGGAGAACATCCACACCCGGGACAATAGAAGATACGATAAACTCATCAAGTAGTTCTTCCCGCGTAACATTCTGCAGCATTGCCTGCGCTGCGGTAGTTTCGACTATGCCAACAGCCTGCGTATGGTTTAAAAACATTGTTGCAGATGACTGGGGATCCAAATCAATAACTAGAATCCGCAGATCTTCAAAGAGCAAATGAGGATGCGTACGTAGGGCATGTGCCAGAGAAACGGTAGATACGGTTTTTGAAACCCCACCTTTTAAATTTCCTACAAAAACGGTAAATGCTTCCTGATGTCTATCCCTGTATTTCGGGACTCCACGGTGATGATAAATATCGATAATGTTCTGAATAGACATTGCATATTTGGAGGATGTCCCGGCTGGTCGTTTATCAAAGACATAGCCTTTTTCTTCCATTTCATTTACTGCGTAATCCACGTTTGCTCTAGTGAGCTTTGGCAGTTTAGCCAGTGCTGCTTTCGCATATACTTGATAGTAAACATTTTCTTGCAGTTCTTCCTTCTGAGCCCGAATCTGTTCTGTCAGACCAATGAGCATTTTTTCAGAACGTTGCGCTACTTTAAGTAACTGTGATGAGTTGTTCATCAAAAGTTCCCTTTATGCAGGATTAATGAATTTAATCAAGAATGCTACACACAAGAAACAAAGTAAACATATAACCCAAAATTTTAGCGTGAAGATCAGATGTTTGCTCTCATTGGGGTTGGTGAGCGAGGCTTTCAGATTGGCTCGATCAAACATTCAGGATTAAGAGAAAAAGCGGCTTAGAAGAGTGACCTGAAACCGGTCAAACAGAACGTAGTTATATAAGGTAAGGCTATTGGTGATCGAGTTCCTGAATTAGTTGCAGGGTGAAATAGTTAGTGCAGCTAATTGTGCGCAGATAATCTGAGGCTGAGCATAGTTTGATCAAAAAGCAGATCCTCTGTTTTACCATTGGATAAGACCACAGAAGACCAAAAAAAGTACTGTAACTCTATGGCGTTATCCACTTATCCACTGAGTAGATCCAAACAATAATGATCCTTAGTAGATCCACTATAAGATCCAAATAGATCCCCGATCGCTGAGAGCCGCGCCAATACTGGGCTGGGAGGGGATTGTCATAAGCTATAAAGAGAAGAAGATAAGCTATGACAAGCACCATATAAACTACAAGGAGATAACTCTATGCTGTAGACAGTAAACAATATAAGCTATAGTCAGATAGCAGCGGTAAGCAGCTGTATAACTTGTGTCTAAAAACAACTCTATTTTTCATTGAGCTACGATGTGTTTTATTACATCAGAAAGATTTCGTTGCTCAACGATCCACAGATCTGGAGCTCGTCTTGGAAAACGAAAATAAAGATCTTAAAACCTTGTTTGAAGAG
>NZ_CBCPLT010000004.1:0-95679 GCF_965119485.1 Kosakonia sp. Marseille-Q7440
CCTGCTGACAACCCCTAATTTCAAAAAACTTTTCAACCGTCTCTTTTTTGCTCAAAACAGCCCTAAACAGCCAGTTTTTCGAGCCTTTCGAAGCCATAGCGCTGCAAAACGGGCAGTAATTGCGCAGTTTCCGGCGTTAAAGCCATGCAATAGGCAATATTACTGTCAGACGATTTAGCCTCCGGCGCTTCATGCTCCAGCAGCCAGGCGGTACGCCGCGCAATAGCCGAACCGGAATCGATCAGCCGCGTCCCTTCCGGCAGCACCTGCAACAGCTCTTCTTGTAGTAGCGGAAAATGGGTACAACCCAGCACCACGGTATCCGGCGGCTCCTTCATCCGCAGCCACGGGCGCAGAATACGGCGCAACTCCTCAAGCGGCACAGGTTCGCCGTGCAGTTTGCCCTCGGCCAGCTCCACCAGCTCAGCGGAACCCAGCATTTCGATCCGGCACTCATTAGCGAAGCGCGCGATCAATTCATGCGTATAAGGACGCTTCACCGTCCCGCGCGTCGCCAGCAGGCCCACGATGCCGTTTGCCGTTAACCGCGCCGCAGGTTTGATCGCCGGCACCACACCCACTACCGGGAAGGTGAACTTCTCACGCAGCGCGGGTAGCGAAACGGTGCTTGCTGAGTTACAGGCAATAATGGCCAGAGAGAGGGGGTAGCGCGCCTGAACGGCGGAAACAATCTCGACAACACGCTCAACGATAAACTCCTCGCTCTTCTCCCCATAGGGAAACGCGACGTTGTCGAAGGTGTAGATATAGTGCAAGTCCGGCAGGAGCTGCCGGATCTCGTCATACACGGAAAGCCCACCGACACCGGAGTCAAACACCAGCACGGTGGGCCGCGCGTCAGAAGGTGTAGCTGCCAGACAAGGTGTATTCCCGTCCTGCAGTTTGGTAACCATATGCTGTCTCGTACTCTTTATCGAACAGGTTGGCGATTTTACCACGAACTGTCAGGTGAGAGGTTACAGGATATGAGGCAGAAAAATCGACGGTGCTATAACTTGGCAGAATACGTTGCTGCGGATTGTAGGCTGACGAACCGTTATCGTAACGACGACCGAAATACTCCCAGGCCACGTTCATATCTACATTGAAGAGAGACCAGTCCAGCTCATACTTCGCCTGACGCTTGGCGCGGCGCGGCAACACTTCATTGGTCGCATCATCACGCGGATCTATATATTGCAGCGTAATACGGTGAGAGAAAATCCCCGTATCAATGTTGCCTGTCCATTCCACCCCTTTAATGGTGGCCGAGTTGACGTTGTAATAGGTCGTATTGCTATAACTAATGAGATTATCTATCTCATAGCGGTACGCCGAGAGACGCCAGTCCAGCGGACCGGTAAGCCCTTCAATGCCCGCTTCCCACTGTTTCGACTCTTCCGGCTTCAGGTCTGGATTCGACGCAATGCCAAACCGCTTCGCGCCGAACTGCTGGCCCAGCGACGGCGCAAGGAAACCGGTGCCGTAAGAGAGCGTCAGGCGATAGTCCGGTACAAACTCCCATCCTGCCGCCGTCTGCCAGGTGCCGTGCCAGCCAAACGTATCATCTTTATCTTCGCGACCGGACGCCTCAAGCGTCACATCGCCTAACTGCTTCATCCCCGTCAGATAGAGCCCGGTGTTATCGCGATCGTAGGCATCGCGGCTGGTCTCGTTGGACGACACCAGGCGCTCCTGCTTCCAGTCTACGCCTGCGCCAACCGAGCCTTTGCCGATATCAACGTTATTAGCCCACTGAATGTAGCGCTGCTCCAGCTCATCCAGCGTTGTACCTTCATGGTATCGGCCATAGATGCTGCTGTAGTTGTAGTCTTTGCTTTTTTGATAGCTCGCCAGCAGCTGAGAGGAGTAAATACCCTGGCGGAAGTTGAGCCCGGTATCCCAACCCTGGGCATAGAGCTGACGCTCATCAGCGCTGTACTCCGGCGAAAATGGCGGGCTGCCGAGGTCATAGTCCACGTTATTGCTGAAGTCATACCCGCGGAAGAAGCCGTCAAAATTGTCGTTAAACGTATGCTGAACGCTGCCCCAGAAGGTTTTGTTCCGGTAGCCGTCGCGATCCTCGTCATGATCCCAGCTTGAACCGGGCTGAACGTTAAACCCGCGCGTGCCGGTATAGGAGGCCGCACCGGTCACCACCGTGTCGCCAAAACGCTGGCGCACCGTACCGTCGTAGGTTTGATATCCCTTCGAACCGATGCCAGCGTTAATTTGTGATTTCTCATCGCCCGTCAGAGTAATGATATTTACCACGCCACCAATCGCGCCGGAGCCATACACCGTCGAGCGCGGCCCGCGGATGTACTCCACGCGCTGCACCAGCGAGAGCGGGATCTGGTTGAGTTCGGGACTGTTGCTGATACCGGAACGACCAACCGGCACACCGTCAATCATCAGCAGAAGATGTTTGGCTTCCGTACCCCGCACATAGACAGAAGAGAGCTGCCCGAGACCGCCGCTTTGCGAAACATCGATGCCCGGGAGACGGCGTAGAACCTCTATCAATGAACGCGACTGCCAGCGATCGATCTCTTCACGCGTAACAATTTCCGTCGGCGCCAACACGGTTTTAAGCGGTTGTTGAAAACGGTTTGCTGTCACCACTAACTGATCCTGACCGCTATCCTGCGCCCAGCCGGAAAACGCCGTGACGGAGAGCGCCGTCAGCAGCGAAGCTTTTTTTATCATTATGTAAGCATCCACATAATAAGAAGGATGCCGCAGGTTCCATCAATAGCTCGCGATGATGACAACCAGATGCGACGTATGCCGGCAGGTCTTCGGGCTCGGAGGTACTACGAAAGGCGACTTCCCACCCGCAGGCAGTGTCTGGCCTCTCACCTTTATCCTTACCGCTGCGCGTCAGCCCCAGATTTGCACTGGGTTCCCTTTTAACTCACAGGACCGGAAAAAGGATGCTACATTCCGTTACATATAGATGTCCAGACTGCTACGGGACTATTTCGTTGCGCCGCAGGCTGGACATCCCGTGAGCAATCCCTACAATCCCCGCGTTATTCATAATCTCTCAGGAAGCATCATGACCCCAGAACACCTGCCGACAGAACAGTACGAAGCCCAGCTGGCCGAAAAAGTCGTACGTCTGCAATCGTTGATGACGCCCTTTTCCGCGCCGCTTCCGGAGGTGTTCCGCTCGCCCGTCAGCCATTACCGCATGCGCGCCGAGTTCCGTATCTGGCACGACGGGGACGATCTCTACCACATCATTTTCGATCAGCAGACCAAATCACGTATCCGCGTCGACAGCTTCCCGGCGGCAAGCGAGCTGATTAACCAATTAATGTCGGTGATGATCGAGGCGGTGCGCGACAACAAAACCCTGCGCCATAAACTCTTCCAGATTGATTACCTGAGCACCCTGAGCAACCAGGCGATCGTCACGCTGCTCTATCACAAGAAGCTGGATGCCGAGTGGCAGGAAGAGGCCACGCGCCTGCGCGATGCATTACGCGCGCAGAACCTGAATGTGCAGATTATTGGCCGCGCCACCAAAACCAAAATCGAGCTGGATCAGGATTTCGTTGATGAGCGTCTGCCGGTTGGCGGCCAGGAGATGATCTACCGCCAGGTAGAGAACAGCTTCACCCAGCCGAATGCGGCGATGAATATTCAGATGCTGGAGTGGGCGCTGGATGTCACGCGTGGGTCGAAAGGCGATCTGCTGGAGCTTTACTGCGGTAACGGCAACTTCTCGCTGGCGCTGGCGCGTACTTTCGATCGCGTGCTGGCAACAGAAATTGCCAAACCTTCGGTTGCGGCGGCGCAGTACAACATCGCAGCCAACCAGATTGATAATGTGCAGATTATCCGCATGTCGGCGGAGGAGTTTACCCAGGCGATGAACGGCGTACGCGCCTTTAACCGCTTACAGGGCATTGATTTGCAGAGCTACCAGTGCGAAACGATTTTCGTCGACCCACCGCGCAGCGGGCTGGATGCGGAAACTGAGAAGATGGTGCAGGCTTACCCGCGCATCCTTTATATCTCCTGCAACCCGGAAACGTTGTGCAAAAACCTGGAAACATTAAGCCAGACGCATACGGTTTCACGCCTGGCGCTGTTTGACCAGTTCCCCTACACGCACCATATGGAGTGCGGCGTCCTGCTGACGCGCAAGTAATCGCGATGCCGGAGGTGATAAAACGCCCTCCGGCTTACCGCTTACTCGGAATCGGAAGCTTCGTACTGACGGCTGCGGTTGCGCAGGCGAAAGCCAATCCAGAAGACCAGAATTACCGCCAGCAGCGCGGGCAGGAAGTTGGAGCCCATATCCGGATACTCAGCGCGCACCACGGCGCTATAGAGCAGCACACCGAGAATAAAGCAGGCCGCTGAAAGACCCGGTAAACCTACCGGCATGGTGCGATTCTGGTAGCGCTGATGCAGACAGTAGATCGTCAGCACCAGCGAGATAATCGGAAAGAGCGAAAAGGGTACGAGGGAGCTAAACACGGCGGTAAACGTGCCGTTAATCGACAAACCGGCGATCAGCGCCAGCAGCAGCGTACCTTTCTCTTGACCTGACTGTTTCATCATTCATCCTTCACTCGTCGGTTGTTGCGCCATTTTTTCCTGTTCGCGGCGATACCAGTAATATGCGCCCTTTGAAATCATACGCAGCTGTAAAACCAGCCGCTCTTCCAGCTGTTTGCGCTGCTCAGCGCTCACGTCCAGCGCTTCCGCACCGGCGTTAAAGACGATGGTGACCATCGCTTCAGCCTGCGCTTCCGTAAAGGCGCGCGGCATGTGGTTTTCGAGTTCTAGGTAATCGGCAAGTTCCGCAATGAAGTGCTGGATCTCGCGCGCGACCGCTGCACGAAACGCGGCTGACGTTCCGGAGCGTTCACGTAAAAGTAGCCGAAAGGCGTTCGGGTTATTGCCGATAAACTCCATAAAAGTGGAGACCGACGTGCGGATCACGCTGCCGCCTTTGGCAATTCGCTGACGTGCCTGGCGCATCAGCTGGCGCAGCATCAGGCCGCTCTCATCGACCATCGTCAGGCCGAGTTCATCAACGTCGCGGAAGTGCCGGTAAAATGACGTTGGCGCGATGCCCGCTTCACGAGCCACTTCCCGCAGGCTCAGGCTGGTAAAACTTCGCTCAGCGCTCAGTTGGCTGAATGCGGCTTCAACCAGTGACCGCCGCGTTCTCTCTTTTTGTTGCGCTCTTACACCCATCACGATGTTTGAATCCTTCCAGGGGCCCGCTGGCACTATACCAGAGAATAAATCCAAACCGATTGTACTGGATTGTGACGGATTGTTTACGCGCAGATTCTTCTTTTTCAGCGGAAAAAAGCACAGTGATAATTGGGTTATCCCGTGGTTAATGTTAGTATTATGTTGCTTTTATGTATAAGAACAGGTAAGCCTTACCATGCCACATTCCTACGATTACGATGCAATAGTGATAGGCTCCGGTCCCGGCGGCGAAGGCGCAGCCATGGGCCTCGTTAAACAGGGAGCCCGGGTAGCGGTTATTGAGCGCTACCACAATGTCGGCGGCGGCTGTACGCACTGGGGCACCATCCCCTCGAAAGCGCTCCGTCACGCAGTCAGCCGTATTATCGAATTTAACCAAAACCCGCTCTACAGCGACCATACCCGCCTTCTTCGCTCCTCTTTCTCCGATATCCTGAACCATGCCGAAAGCGTGATTAACCAGCAAACGCGTATGCGTCAGGGTTTTTACGAGCGTAACCACTGCGACATTCTGGAAGGCAACGCGCACTTTATTGATGACCACACGCTGGGGCTGGAGTGCCACGATGGCACCGTTGAAACCCTGACGGCGGAGAAGTTTGTCATCGCCTGCGGCTCGCGCCCTTATCACCCGGATGACGTCGATTTCGCGCACCCGCGCGTCTACGACAGCGACTCGATTCTCGATATGCACCACGAACCTCGCCACGTGATTATCTATGGCGCAGGGGTTATCGGCTGTGAATATGCGTCCATCTTCCGCGGTATGAATGTGAAGGTCGACCTGATCAACACCCGCGACCGCCTGCTGGCGTTTCTCGATCAGGAGATGTCCGACTCCCTCTCCTACCACTTCTGGAACAGCGGCGTGGTGATTCGCCACAACGAAGAGTATGAGCGCATTGAGCCATTGGATGATGGCGTCATCATGCATCTGAAATCGGGTAAGAAGCTGAAAGCGGACTGCCTGCTCTACGCGAACGGCCGCACCGGGAATACCGACAGCCTGCAGCTTGCCAATATCGGGCTGGAAGCGGATAGTCGTGGTCAGTTGAAGGTCAACAGCATGTACCAGACCGCGCTGCCGCATATCTATGCCGTAGGCGATGTGATTGGTTATCCGAGCCTGGCGTCAGCGGCTTACGATCAGGGGCGTATCGCCGCGCAGGCGATGATCAAAGGTGAAGCCACCGCGCATCTGATAGAGGATATCCCGACCGGGATCTACACCATTCCGGAGATCAGCTCCGTCGGGAAAACCGAACAGCAGCTCACCGCCATGAAAGTGCCTTATGAAGTGGGCCGTGCGCAGTTTAAACACCTCGCGCGTGCGCAAATCGTCGGCATGAACATTGGTACGCTGAAGATTCTGTTCCACCGTGAAACGAAAGAGATTTTGGGGATCCACTGCTTTGGCGAGCGCGCGGCCGAGATTATTCATATCGGCCAGGCGATTATGGAGCAGAAAGGTGGCGGTAACACCATTGAGTACTTCGTTAACACCACCTTCAACTACCCAACCATGGCGGAAGCCTATCGGGTAGCTGCACTGAACGGCCTAAACCGCCTGTTTTAAGCCATTGTCGAAATGGCCATCCATCGCGCCGCGGATGGCCTCTGCCAGCTGCTCATAGCGGCTGCGCAGCGGCGAGCCCGGTCGATAAACCAGCCCAACGGTACGCTTCGGCTCCGGCTTAATGCACGGTAAGTAGACCACGCCATCACGTTTACGCTCGCGCGGAACGGCAAGCGCTGGCAGCAGCGTGATGCCGCTCCCGGCCGCGACCATATTACGCAGCGTTTCCAGGCTGGTTGCGCGGAAATGGGTATCCTCATCCGCGCCCGCTTCAAAGCAGAAGCCCATCGCCTGATCGCGCAGGCAGTGCCCATCTTCCAGCATCAGCAGCTTTTCACCCGCCAGATCGGCCATTGGCACGCATTCACGGTTCGCCCAGGCGTGATCTTCGTAAATAGCCAGCATCATCGGCTCGTCAAACAGCGGCACTTCAATAAAGGCTTCGCTCTCTTTGACCAGCGCGAGGATCGCGCAATCGAGCTTGCCGCTATCAAGCTGCGCCAGCAGCTGCTGCGTCTGCGCTTCGTGCAGATACATCTCAAGTTTCGGGAAGGTTTGATGCAGCAGCGGAATAATATGCGGCAGCAGATAGGGGCCTACGGTCGGGATCAGCCCGATATGCAGCGGGCCGGACATGGCTTCACCCTGCTGGCTTGCCATCTCTTTCAGCACCTTGACCTCGCGCAGTACCGTGCGCGCCTGGTCCACCAGCAGCAATCCAGCCTGGGTAAAGAGAACTTTGCGGCTGGTGCGCTCAAGCAGCATTACGCCCAGTTCATCTTCCAGTTTGCGGATCTGCCCGCTCAGCGTAGGCTGGCTGACGTGGCACGAGTCGGCTGCACGGCGAAAATGGCGGTGTTCCGCTAACGCCACCAGGTATTCAAGATCACGAATATTCATCTTCATCCTCCGTCGCCACGATAGTTCATGGCGATAGATAGCATAGCAACGAACGATTATCCCTATCAAGCCTTCTATACAATAATTGGCTCCAGGAAACGTAGCGGTACTGTGTTCTACCCTAACCAGTCACCCTTTTCACTACCGTTTCTCTCTGTACAACTAAAGCCAACGTGAACGTTTTGCGGACCCCGTGTCCGCTTTTTTTTGCATAAAAAAGCCCGGCGTTACGCCAGGCTCATTTCGTTTCCACGCTTATCTCACACCAGGCGCGCTTTCGCTTCAGCAATCGCCCGCGCAACCTGCGTCGGGGAAACGCCCCCTTTCGCCGCGCGTTTATCGAGGCACGATTGCAGAGCAAGGATTGGGTAAACATCGTCGCCAATCACCGCACTGAACTGTTGCAGGTCGGCAAGTGCCAGCTCCTCCAGCGGTTTACCCTGACGAATCGCCTCTACCACAGCCTCACCAACAATATGGTGCGCTTCACGGAACGGCACGCCTTTGGCGACCAGGTAATCTGCCAGCTCGGTCGCATTGGCGTAACCCTGCTGCGCCGCTTCCTGACAACGCGGACGTTTCACCTGAATACCATCCAGCACCAGCGTCGCCATATGTAGGCAGTCAAGCCAGGTATCGAGCGCGTCGAACAGCCCCTCTTTATCTTCCTGCATATCTTTGTTGTAGGCCAACGGCAGCCCTTTCAGCGTCATCATCATGCCGGTCAGCGCCCCCTGAACACGGCCACATTTGCCGCGGATCAGTTCCAGCGCATCCGGGTTTTTCTTCTGCGGCATTAAAGATGAGCCGGAAGTAACGCGATCGGAAAGCTCAACAAAGCCCGCTTCGCCGGAGTTGAAGAAGATCAGATCTTCGGCAAAACGCGACAGGTGCACCATGCCAATCGAGGCATCGGAGAGCAGTTCAAGTACGTGATCGCGATCGGAAACGCTGTCCAGGCTGTTACGGGTGGCCGACGCAAAACCTAACCAGCCCGCCAGCTGTTCGCGATCGATCTCATAGGCGGTGCCCGCCAGCGCCCCGCAGCCCAGCGGGCTGACATCCAGACGCTTCAGGGCATCCTGCAAACGGCTCTCATCGCGGGCCAGCATCTCAACGTAGGCCAGAGACCAGTGCGCAAAAGTGACCGGCTGGGCGCGTTGCAGGTGCGTATAGCCCGGCATGACAGCGTCCTGGTTGTTCTCGGCGGTCACCACCAGCGCGCTCTGTAACTGACGGTTCGCCAGCAGCAGTTCGCTGATGGTCTCTTTGCACCACAGTTTTAAATCCGTCGCGACCTGATCATTACGGCTGCGGCCGGTGTGCAATTTCTTGCCCAGCTGGCCCACTTTGTCGATCAGCTTCCCTTCCACCCAGCTATGAATATCTTCCGCGTCGCTTTGCAGGATCTGCTCCGGGTTGGCGCGAACCTCTTCCAGCAGGGTGTTCAGCGCCTCTTCCAGCTGCTGCTGCTCGGCTTCGCTCATCACGCCAACGGTGACTAACGCTTTGGACCAGGCCACAGAGCCAACGATATCCTGCTCCGCCAGGCGGTAGTCAAAGCGCAAAGAGTCGTTGAACTGTTTGAACCGTTGATCCGCTGCCTGAGTAAAACGCCCGCCCCAAAGTGCCATAATATGCTTCCTTCTTTTTCTACGTTTTGCCGGATGGCGCCTGCGCTAATCCGGCCTACATAAGTGTGTCTGTGATTAAGCCAGAATACGGGTGCCGATCGGCGTGCCGTTAAACAGCGCCGGCAGTTGCTCGGCGTGACGCCAGGAGGCGATATCCACCGGACGACCCAGCGTGCGCGCCGCATCCAGCGCTGCATTCACTTTCACGATCATGCCATCGGTAATAATGCCCTGGGCAATCAGCTGTTCTGCTTTAGCTGCGGTCATCTCGGCGATGCGCTGGCCTTTGCCATCAAGGATACCGCTCACGTCGGAGAGCAGAATCAGATCTGCGCCAAGGGTCGCCGCCAGCGCCGTTGCCGCCTGATCGGCGTTAACGTTCATCAGCTTGCCTTCATCGGTCACACCGATGGAGCTGACGACCGGCAGGAAACCGCCCTCCAGTAGGGTGTTAATCAGCTTCGGCGAGCCAGGCTGCGCTAAACCGACATGGCCAAGCTCTTCATCCAGCTGGGTAACGCTGACGCTGTCGCCATCGCCAAGGAACAGACCAACCGAGGCGATATGGTGTTTCTTCGCCCACGCCAGCAGCGTTTTGTTGGCGGTGCCCGCCAGCGCGCCGGTAATGATGTCAATCTGATCGGCAGGCGTCACGCGCAGGCCATTCTTCTTCTTCACCGGCAGATTGAGCTGCTTCATTAACTCATCCACCACGCAGCCGCCGCCGTGAACGATCACCAGCGGGCGCTGATGGGCTTCGCGGTACTGCACCAGGGCAGTAAACAAACGCTCCAGCGCTTCTTCGCTATCCAGCAGTACGCCACCGAGCTTAATAATTAATGGATTCATCATCACGCCTGTTCGATTAGATAAGAGACTGGGTTTCAGCATAGCCGAAACGAATATTGGCACACTGCATCGCCTGCGCCGCCGCGCCTTTCAGCAGGTTATCTTCCGTCGCCACCACAATCAGGTGCTCGCCCTGCACGGCAAAGCCGATGTCGCAGAATGGCAGGCCGACCACGTTTTTCAGCGCCGGGACGCCTTTTTCATACAGACGCACCAGCGGTTTGCCGTCGTAAGCCTGTTTGAACACAGCCGCGATTTGTGCATGGGTCACGCCCGGTTTTAAGCGGCAGGTGATGGTTTCCAGGATCCCACGCGGGAAGCTTGCCAGATGCGGCGTGAAGATCACGTCCGTACCGAGATGCGTGGCGATTTCCGGATGGTGGCGATGGTTGAAGATGCCGTACGGCTGCAGGCTCACTTCACAGAAGCTGTTAGAGAGCGCGGCTTTGCGCCCTGCGCCGCTAACGCCGCTGGTGGCATTGATCACCGGCCACTGATTAAGATCCAGCAGGCCCGCATCGATCAGCGGTTTTAACGAGAGCTGCGCCGCTGTCGGGTAGCAACCTGGCACGGCAACCAGCTGCGCCTCTTTGATTTTGTCATGGTTCCACTCCGCCAGGCCGTAAACCGCTTTTTCGAGCAGATCGGCATGCTGATGGGTAAAGCCATAGAAGGTTTCATAAAACGCGGGATCGTTCACGCGGAACGCGCCAGAGAGATCGAACACCACGCAGCCAGCCGCCAGGCAATCTGGCACCAAATCGTGGCTCACTTCGTGGGCGGTTGCGAGGAACACCACATCCACACCGGCCAGAAAATCCTTGATATCGGCCATCGGCTGCAGCGGCAGATCGACAATGCCCTTCAGCTGCGGATGTAAATCGGAGAGATATTTTCCTGCATCATTACTTTGCGCAGAAACCGTCAAAGCGGTTATGTTCATATGAGGATGGCGATTTACATAGGACACAAGTTCTGCGCCGGCGTAACCGCTGGCACCCACAATTAATGTGTTCAACATCGGTGCGGTCTACCTTCTTACGTCATGTTCGGATCTGGAAGGGTGCGTTCTCCCTCCCGCGTCGCTGAGCAAAGTCGCCTTACGGGTTCCCATACGCTCAACATTATTGTATTTTTATGCACATTTACTGCATGAATATTGATACTATCACGAACTCAGGTATGTCAACAATGAAAATGAATTTGCCGCCATTTATCGAGATCTACCGCGCCCTGATTGCCACTCCGTCGATCAGCGCAACGGAAGAAGCACTCGATCAGAGTAATGCGTCTTTAATCAATCTGCTGGCAGGATGGTTTGGCGATCTTGGGTTCACTGTTGAAGTGCAGCCGGTACCCGGCACACGTAACAAATTCAATATGCTTGCCAGCGTCGGCAGCGGCGCGGGCGGGCTGTTATTGACCGGCCATACGGACACCGTGCCGTTTGACGATGGGCGCTGGACGCGCGATCCCTTCACCCTGACCGAGCATGACAACAAGCTCTACGGCCTTGGCACAGCGGATATGAAGGGTTTCTTCGCCTTTATTCTTGATGCCCTGCGTGACGTCGATGTGACAAAACTGAGCAAGCCGCTCTACATCCTCGCTACCGCTGATGAAGAGACCAGCATGGCGGGTGCGCGCTACTTCTCTGAGAATACGCAGCTGCGCCCGGATTGCGCGATTATCGGCGAGCCAACCTCACTGCAGCCGGTTCGCGCCCATAAAGGCCATATCTCCAACGCCATTCGCATTCTTGGCCAGTCTGGACACTCCAGCGATCCGGCGCGCGGCGTCAACGCTATTGAGCTGATGCACGATGCCATCGGCCATATTCTGACCCTGCGCGACAACCTGAAAGAGCGTTATCACTACGAGGCGTTCACCGTTCCCTATCCAACGCTTAACCTCGGTCATATTCATGGTGGTGATGCGGCAAACCGAATCTGCGCCTGCTGTGAATTACATATGGATATTCGTCCGCTGCCAGGGATGACGCTTGACGATCTCAACGGTCTGCTTAATGAAGCGCTGGAGCCGGTCAGTTCCCGCTGGCCGGGCCGCCTGAATGTTTTTGAACTCCATCCGCCAATCCCCGGTTACGAATGCCCGACGGATCATCAGCTGGTGGAAGTGGTGGAAAAACTGCTTGGCGTTGAAACGGAGGTGGTGAACTACTGCACCGAAGCGCCGTTTATCCAGACTCTCTGCCCGACGCTGGTCCTCGGCCCTGGCTCCATTAACCAGGCGCACCAACCGGATGAATACCTGGAAACGCGCTTTATTAAGCCAACGCGCGAGCTTATTACCCAGGTTGTGCACCATTTCTGTTGGCATTAAGCGCGGCAAAACAGATAAATATTCCCCTCTGCTGAGGGGATTTTTATGCGCCAAAATAGTGCATTTCATAAGCGAAACTTATCTGCAGCGAAGGGTGTTAACTTTCATAAATTCCCGTGATTTATTCGTTTGCTGAACCGATTTCGCCGCAATTGACGTAGTGAGTTTTACGTGGCTTTATAAAAGACGGTGTCTTATATCTGCTCAACGGCGGGTATAACAAAACAAAATGAGATGGGGTGTCTGGGGTAACATGAACGAACAATATTCCGCGTTGCGTAGTAATGTCAGTATGCTCGGCAAACTGCTGGGAGATACCATCAAGGATGCACTGGGCGAGAACATTCTCGACCGCGTCGAAACAATCCGTAAGCTGTCCAAATCTTCTCGCGCCGGCAACGAAACCGACCGCCAGGCACTGCTCACCACCTTGCAGAATCTCTCTAATGATGAGCTGCTGCCGGTGGCCCGCGCATTCAGCCAGTTTCTGAATCTGGCGAACACCGCTGAGCAGTACCACAGCATTTCAGCGAAAGGCGAAGCGGCCAGCAACCCGGAAGTGATTGCCCGCACCATCAGAAAGCTGAAAGACCAACCTCATCTCAACGAATCCACCATTATCAATGCGATTGAATCCCTCTCGCTGGAGCTGGTACTGACCGCCCACCCGACTGAGATCACGCGTCGCACCCTGATCCACAAAATGGTGGAAGTGAACGCCTGTTTAAAACAGCTCGATAACAGCGATATCGCCGATTACGAGCGCCACCAGCTGATGCGCCGTCTGCGCCAGCTGATCGCCCAGTCCTGGCACACGGATGAGATCCGCCGCAATCGCCCAAGCCCGGTTGATGAAGCGAAGTGGGGCTTTGCGGTGGTGGAAAACAGCCTGTGGGAAGGGGTGCCAAACTACCTGCGCGAGCTGAACGAACAGCTGGAAGAGAACCTTAATTACAAGCTGCCGGTCGATTTTGTCCCGGTGCGCTTTACCTCCTGGATGGGCGGCGACCGCGACGGCAACCCGAACGTCACCGCCGATATCACCCGCCACGTTCTGCTGCTTAGCCGCTGGAAAGCGACCGATCTCTTCCTGAAAGATATCCAGTTGCTGATTTCCGAGCTGTCGATGGTTGAGTGTACCGATGAGCTGCGCGAACTGGCCGGTGCCGAAGGCGCCCGCGAGCCGTATCGTTACCTGATGAAAAAGCTGCGCAGCGATCTGATCGCGACGCAGAGCTGGCTGGAAGCGCGCCTGAAAGGGCAGAAGCTGCCGAAGCCTGCCGGGCTGCTGACGCAAAACGAGCAGCTATGGGAGCCGCTCTACGCCTGTTATAAATCCCTGCAAGCCTGCGGCATGGGCATTATCGCCAACGGCGAACTGCTTGATACCCTGCGCCGCGTGAAGAGTTTCGGCGTGCCTTTAGTGCGTATCGATATTCGCCAGGAGAGCACCCGCCACACCGAAGCGCTGGGCGAGCTGACCCGCTATCTCGGCATCGGCGATTACGAAAGCTGGTCAGAAGCCGATAAACAGGCCTTCCTGATCCGCGAACTCAACTCCAAACGTCCGCTGCTGCCGCGCCAGTGGGAGCCAAGCGAAGAGACGCGTGAAGTGCTCGACACCTGCCGGGTGATCGCCGAAGCGCCGCGCGGATCGATTGCCGCCTATGTGATCTCGATGGCGAAAACGCCGTCCGACGTGCTGGCCGTCCATCTGCTATTGAAAGAGGCGGGTATCGGCTTCGCGCTACCGGTTGCACCGCTGTTTGAAACCCTTGATGACCTGAACAACGCCAATGACGTGATGAGCCAGCTGCTCAATATCGACTGGTATCGTGGCTTTATTCAGGGCAAACAGATGGTGATGATTGGCTACTCCGACTCCGCGAAAGATGCGGGCGTGATGGCCGCCAGCTGGGCGCAGTACCAGGCACAGGACGCGCTGATCAAAACCTGTGAGAAAGCGGGCATTGAGCTGACGCTGTTCCACGGTCGCGGTGGATCTATCGGCCGCGGCGGCGCACCGGCGCACGCGGCGCTGCTCTCGCAACCGCCTGGCAGCCTGAAAGGTGGTCTGCGCGTCACCGAGCAGGGCGAGATGATCCGCTTTAAATATGGTCTGCCGGAAGTGACCATCAGCAGCCTCTCCCTCTACACCAGCGCGATTATGGAAGCCAATCTGCTGCCGCCGCCGGAGCCAAAAACCGAATGGCGTCACATTATGGATGAGCTGTCGGCCATCTCCTGCGAGATGTACCGTGGTTATGTGCGCGAAAACAAAGACTTTGTGCCCTACTTCCGCTCGGCAACGCCGGAGCAGGAGCTGGGCAAGCTGCCGCTGGGTTCGCGTCCGGCGAAGCGCCGCCCAACCGGCGGCGTCGAGTCGCTGCGCGCCATTCCGTGGATCTTCGCCTGGACGCAGAACCGCCTGATGCTGCCGGCCTGGCTCGGCGCGGGCGCGGCGCTGCAAAAAGTGGTGGAAGATGGCAAACAGAGCGAGCTGGAGGCAATGTGCCGCCACTGGCCATTCTTCTCTACGCGCCTTGGCATGCTGGAGATGGTCTTCTCGAAAGCGGATCTGTGGCTGGCAGAGTATTACGATCAGCGCCTGGTAAAACCAGAGCTGTGGCCGCTGGGCAAAGAGCTGCGTAAGCTGCTGGCAGCCGATATTAAAGTGGTGCTGGATATCGCCAACGATTCGCATCTGATGGCCGATCTGCCGTGGATTGCTGAATCTATCCAGTTACGCAATATCTACACCGACCCGCTCAACGTCCTGCAAGCCGAGCTGCTGCAACGCTCGCGTCTGGCAGAAGAGCAGCAAAAAGAGCCTGATAGCCGCGTCGAGCAGGCGCTGATGGTGACTATCGCTGGCGTCGCCGCCGGGATGCGTAACACCGGCTAATCCTCTCGCCCCGCTTTTGTTAACCGATTGCAGCATTTTTATCTTTTGGGTAAAAATGCTGCAAATTATGGTTGTCATATATCCTTCACATTTCTTATATTCCTCGCGAAATTCTCACGCTTTGATGAGTTTCTCTACAACTTATCCGCCTGAATGATGAGATTCAGGTTTGCTTAAGCTTTAGCCGCTATGTTTTAGCGCTATTTATTCGCACAGGCACTTCGTATGCGCTCCACACAAACTCACGCTAAGCAACCGTTTAGTGTGAAAGCCCTTGGATGGGCTCTGCTCTATTTTTGGTACTTCTCCACGGTTCTGCAGGTCGCTATCCTGGTTAGCGGATACAGCGGCACCAATGGTTTTCGCGACTCCATTCTCTTCAGCTCACTGTGGCTGATCCCGGTCTTCCTCTTCCCACGCTATACGCGCGCCATTGCCGCAGCCATTGGTGTGGTGCTGTGGGCCACCTCGCTGTCGATGCTCTCCTACTACGTCATCTACGGGCAGGAGTTCTCGCAGAGCGTGTTGTTTGTGATGTTCGAAACCAACACCCATGAAGCGAGCGAGTTTTTAGGGCAATACTTCAGCCTGAAGCTGGTGCTGATTGCGCTGGCCTACACCGCGGGCGCGATCTTCCTCTGGACTCGCCTGCGTCCGGTTTACATTCCTAACCCGTGGCGCTGGGTTGTCTCTTTCGCCCTGCTGTATGGGCTGATCCTCAATCCGATTGCGATAAACATGCTGAAATATAAGCAGGATCTCGCTAAGGCTGCCTCAGGATTAGCCTCCAAGCTGGAGCCTGCCGCGCCGTGGCAGCTGGTGATGGGTTATGTACAGTATCGTAACCAGTTGAGTAGCCTGAACAGACTGCTCGACAGCAACCACGCCCTGCCGCCGCTGGCAAACCTGAAAGATGAGTCGGGCGATGCACCGCGCACACTGGTGCTGGTGATTGGTGAATCGACGCAGCGTGGCCGCATGAGCCTGTATGGCTACCCGCGCGAAACCACGCCGGAGCTGGATGCGCTGCATAAAAGCGACCCGCGCATGAGCCTCTTTACTAACGTAGTGACTTCGCGCCCCTACACCATTGAGATCCTGCAACAGGCGCTGACGTTCGCCGATGAGCAGCATCCCGATCTCTATCTGACACAGCCCTCGCTGATGAACATGATGAAGCAGGCCGGGTACAAAACCTTCTGGATCACCAACCAGCAGACGATGACCGAGCGCAACACCATGCTGACCGTCTTTTCAAAACAGACGGATGTGCAGTTCTATATGAACCAGCAGCGTACGCAGAGCGCCCGCGAATATGACACCAACGTGCTGAAGCCGTTTAAAACCGTGCTCGCCGATCCTGCGCCGAAGAAGTTCATCATTGTGCACCTGCTCGGCACGCATATTCGCTACGACTTCCGCTACCCGCAGGGCTGGGGCAAGTTTACGGATAAGCACGACCATCAACCGCCGGGGCTGGATGCCGATCAATCCGAGACTTACAACAACTATGACGATGCCAACCGCTTTAACGATCATGTTGTCTCCTCGCTGATTAATGATTACAAAGCGACCGACCCGAACGGCTTCCTGCTCTACTTCTCCGATCATGGCGAAGAGGTGTATGACACGCCGCCGCACAACATTCAGGGGCGTAACGAAGCGGAGCCGACGCGGCATATGTACACCATTCCGTTTATCCTCTGGACTTCGGATAAGTGGCAAGCGGCGCATCCGCGGGATTTCTCCGCCGATCTCAACCGTAAATACAGCAGTTCGCAGCTGATCCACACCTGGTCTGATTTAGCAGGCCTGCGCTACGACGGCTATGACGCCACGCGCTCGGTGGTCAGCCCGCAGTTCGTTGAAGCGACGCGCTGGATCGGTAACCCGTATAAGAAAAACGCGTTACGGGATTACGACGCGCTGCCGTACGGCGATCTCCCCGCCAACCAGTAAGCGTGTAAAGCCATCCCATCGGGATGGCTTTTTTTATGGCCTGGCGCTATGGTGAGCCTGTTTTTTTGTCGCAGGAACATCATGAGCCACGATATTGCGTCTCTCCTCTCCCGACTGATCCACGGCCCGACAACGGTTGGGCAGATTCGCTTTGCGGCGGTGAATGCAACCGCGCCTGCGCTTGCCTGCCAGGTTGATTTCCCACGCCTTGAAATTGTGCTTGAGGGGGCGCTGACCGATTCGGCGATCGCTGGCGAAACGGCATTAATGATGCAGCATGATGTGCTTTACGTTCCCGCTGGCGGCTGGAACTGCCCGCGCTGGCTGGCCCCGGCCAGGAGCTTAAGCGTGCTGTTTGGCAAACAGCAACTCTGCTTTAGCCTTACGCAGTGGGATGGCGCAGCACTACAGACGCTGACCCGGCAGCATGTAGCCCGGCGCGGCCCGCGCGTAGGCTCCTTTCTGCTGCAAACGCTGCATGAAATGCAGATGCAGCCGGATGAGCAGCACACGGCGCGGTTGATTGTCACCAGCCTGCTGAGCCACTGCCACGATCTGCTCGGCAGCCAGATCCATACCGCATCGCGCAGCCAGGCGCTGTTTGAAGCCATTCGTGATTATATCGACGAACATTACGCCATGCCGCTCACCCGCGAGTCGGTCGCGCAGGCGTTCTACATCTCGCCCAACTACCTCTCCCATCTGTTCCAGAAAACCGGCGCGGTCGGCTTTAGTGAATATCTCACCCACACCCGGCTTGAGCATGCGAAAACGCTGCTTAAAGGCTACGACCTGAAAATCAAAGAGGTGGCGCACAGTTGCGGGTTTGTCGACAGCAACTACTTCTGCCGCCTGTTCCGTAAAAACACCGAACGCTCGCCCTCGGAGTATCGCCAGCACTACCACAGCCAGCTACGAAACAAATAACTCCTGCACTGGATTTTTGTACGCTTTTCTACCCGCTTCTGCTCTACGCTCCGCGCCTGAAGCCGCTTTTCATCAGGCCGCACTGCATTTTGTGAGCGCTGTCGCACTTCATTCGCATGCGTACATTTGTCCAGTGTTTGGCAGAAATGTTATATAGCCGCCGCCGCCCCGCAGACCGTATGCTTTCGCCAGATCATATTGATGAGGAAGCAGGATGGAACTCTATCTGGATACGGCCGATATCGCGGAAGTGGAGCGCCTTGTGCGCATCTATCCGCTGGCTGGTGTCACCACCAACCCGAGCATTATCGCCGCCGGTAAAACCCCGCTCTGGGAGGTATTACCGCGCCTGCAACAGGCAATAGGTGCGAACGGGACGCTCTTCGCCCAGGTGATGAGCCGCGATGCAGAGGGCATGGTAAGCGAGGCGAAAAGGCTTCATCACGCGCTGCCGGGTATCGTGGTTAAAATCCCGGTAACGGGCGAAGGGCTGGCGGCGATTAAGCAGTTGAAAAAAGAGGGGATCGTTACGCTCGGCACGGCGGTGTATAGCGCGGCGCAGGGCTTACTGGCGGCGCTGGCCGGAGCCAAATATGTCGCGCCCTATGTTAACCGCGTCGATGCGCAGGGCGGTGATGGTGTGCGCATGGTGCAGGAGCTGCAAACCCTGCTGAGCCTGCATGCGCCGGAGAGCAAAGTGCTGGCGGCGAGCTTCAAAACCCCGCGCCAGGCGCTCGACTGTCTGCTCGCCGGGTGCGAGGCGATTACCCTGCCCGTCGATGTGGCGAAACAGATGCTCAATACGCCCGCCGTTGAATCCGCCGTCGAGAAGTTCGAGCAGGACTGGCAAAGCGCGTTTGGCAGCCTGAGCCTGTAATTTTCCGCGTACTAAACGGCAACGTTACAGGCCGGGCGCACGCCGAGAGTGTGGCAAATGGCATAGCTCATTTCGGCGCGGTTCAGGGTGTAGAAGTGGAAATCTTTAACCCCTTCGCGGCTGAGGATCTTCACCATATCCATGGCAATATTCGCGCCGACCAGCTTGCGGGTTTCCGCATCGTCATCCAGCCCGGCGAACATTTGCGACATCCACGCCGGGATGCGCACGTTGGTCATGTCGGCGAACTTTTTCGCCTGCTTAAAGTTGGAGACCGGCAGAATGCCGGGAATGATCTCGACGTCGATACCGGTTGAGGCGCAGCGATCGCGAAAGCGCAGGTAGCTCTCAACATCGAAGAAAAACTGTGTGATGGCACGGCTGGCGCCCGCATCGACTTTACGCTTCAGGTTGAGCAAGTCGGCCTGCGCGCTTTTCGCTTCCGGGTGCACTTCCGGGTAAGCCGCGACGGAGATATCAAAATCCGCCACCTCTTTTAACAGGCTCACCAGATCGGTGGCATACATTTCAGGCTTTCCACCGCCCGGCGGTAAATCGCCGCGCAGAGCAACGATATGGCGAATGCCGTTGTTCCAGTAATCCTGCGCGATAGCACGCAGCTCATCGCGGGTGGCGTCGATGCAGGTCAGGTGCGGCACTGCTTCCAGCCCGGTGCGATCTTTAATCCCTTTAATAATGCTGTGCGTGCGGTCGCGTTCGCCGGAGTTCGCGCCGTAGGTGACCGAAACGAATTTTGGCTTCAGACTGCTTAAGCGATCGATGGAGCTCCATAAGGTCTGTTCCATTTCACTGGTGCGCGGCGGGAAAAACTCAAAGGAGACGTTAATCTGGCCGTGAACTTCCGCCAGGCTCTGATTCAGGGCTTCCCGCTGATTGGCGTGAAAAAAGCTCATACCTTACCTCATCAATCACAAGTCATTATTCAGGGTGAGTGAACTTCTATACGTTTAGACGTCCAGATGTAAAAATGACGGAAATCGTACAAAGCGTCAACAGAAATATCTCGATTGTGCGTGAGGAGTTTTCAGCGAAGATGAAAAAGATTCATGAGGCGGGAAAACTCCCCTCCCGGTGCGGGAGAGGAGTTGCAGCGAGGGTTACAGCAGCTGTGCGAGGCGGTTAATATCGGACTGAATAGCGCCCGCGGTAACGTCCCGCCCTGCGCCCGGCCCGCGGATCACCATCGGGTTATCGCGATACCAGCGGCTCTCAATAGCAAAGACGTTATCGCACGGCAGCAGCGCGGCCAGCGGATGCTCCGGGCGCACCGCTTCAACGCCAACGCGCGCTTTGCCATTGGCATCGAAACGTGCGACGTAACGCAGCACCAGACCCAGCTCGCGGGCGGCTTCAAGGCGCTGGAGCATCTGCTCATTTAACGCCTCGCCATTCTCAAAG
This sequence comes from Kosakonia sp. Marseille-Q7440, assembly GCF_965119485.1. Taxonomy (NCBI): domain Bacteria; kingdom Pseudomonadati; phylum Pseudomonadota; class Gammaproteobacteria; order Enterobacterales; family Enterobacteriaceae; genus Kosakonia; species Kosakonia sp. Marseille-Q7440. The sequence goes on from NZ_CBCPLT010000004.1 coordinate 20,634, forward strand.
AAGTGATCGACGGATTCTGCTTCGCAGCCCGGCGGCACCAGCGACTCGACGCGCACCTGATCCGGCTCGATGTCATACCCCGCTTCGCGGGCAAGGATCACCAGCTTGCGCATCACGTCTTTACCGGAGAGATCGACGCGCGGGTCCGGCTCGGTCAGCCCCTGCTGCCACGCCTGATCCACCAGCTCGGTGAAGGGCACGCTGCCATCAAATTGCAGGAACAGCCAGGAGAGCGTACCGGAAAAGATACCGCTGATCGCCAGAATCGAATCGCCGCTGTCGCGCAGATCGCGCACGGTGTGGTTAACCGGCAGACCCGCGCCGACGGTGGCGTTATAGAGCCAGTGGCGGCCGGTTTTTTCAAAGGCGTCATGGATCTGGCGGAAGCGATCGCTTTTGCTCGCGCCCGCCAGCTTGTTGGCGCTGATGACATGGAAACCGTGGCTGGCGAAATCGAGATACTGCTCCGCAAGCTGCTCGCTGGCGGTGACATCCAGCACCACTAAATCATCATACGGATGGGCGCGCATCCACAGGAATAGCGACTCCTCATCCTGCTCTACAGCTTCATCATTGAAGAAAGCAAGCGCTCGGCTGGCATCCAGCCCGTCGTAGCTCAACAGGCTGCGGCGGCTATCAACCACGCCTGCCAGCACAAACTCAAACCCGGTGCGCGCAGAGAGTGCGCTCTGCTCGCGGGAGAAAAGCTCCAGCCAGCGCGAGCCGATATTGCCTTTGCCGAACAACACCAGACCAATGCGTTTTTCCGCGCGGAACAGCGACTGGTGCAGACCCTGGATCAGGCTCTCGGTCGGGCCAACGCGCAGCACGGCCACCAGGCTGATCCCTTCGTCCGATTGCCAGATAAATTCGACCGGCTGCCCTTTTAGCTGCTGCCAGAAGCGGTGGCTGTGCAGCGGATTGCGGCATACGCCCGCACCGACCATCGCCACCAGCGCCAGCCCCTGGCGTAAACGCAGCTCGCCCGGCAGACCCGCTTCATCAAGTAGTTTAAAGACGCTGTCGACCACTTCGGAGGTGTAGCAGAGTTGCAGCAGATTGCGGTCAGCGTGAACACCGACCGCCAGCGGGCGCACCTGCGCGCGCTTGAGAATAATGTCGATCTCTCTGTGCGCCAGCTTGAAGTCCTGCCCTGACGGCACGAGGAACTCAATCAGGCAGACATCATCATGGCTGGTAACAATGCGCGCTCCGGTACCGGAAGCGAGCACGCGCTCAATGCGCGTTGACCCCTGCTCGGGGTTGTAGCTGCAACGCAGTTGCAGATCGATATTGCTGCCGGAAACGGGCTGTAACGTGCGGGCATGCAGTACCGGTGCGGCCAGGCGCGCCAGCTCGCTCGCTTCATCCAGACGCAACAGCGGCAGCAGACAGGCATCTTTTACTTTGCGCGGGTCAGCGCTGTAGACCCCGGCGACGTCGCTCCAGATGGTCACACGCGAAACATCGCCCAGCGCACCAATTTGCGTTGCCGAGTAGTCGGAACCGTTACGGCCAAGCAGCACGGTTTCGCCCGCGTCGTTGCGGCTGATAAAGCCGGTCACCACAATTCGTTTACCTGGATGCTGCGCCAGCTGCTGCTGGAGTAAAGGGTAAGAGGCGCCTTCATTAACCTGCGGCTGCGCGCTGCGCTCGGCGCGCAGGAAGTCGCGGGCATCGAGCCAGGTAGCGTCAAGTTCCTGCTGATTCAGCACCGCCGCCATCAAGCGCGCAGACCAGATTTCACCATGCCCCACTACTTCGGCATAAACGGCATCGTTGATGCCGCTGTCGAGCAGCACGGCGAGGTGCTCCAGATCGTGAATAAAGGCGCTGGTCAGGCCATCGGCTACATCAGCAGGTAACAGGCCGTTAATTAATTCGAGCTGATAGCGGCGCAGCGATTGCTGCACCTGATGCGCAGAGAGGCGATCGGTCTGGCTCAGTTTAAGCCAGCTGATCAACTGGTTGGTGGTGCTGCCAGCGGCCGAAACCACCATCATGTCGCCCGGCTGCGAGTACTCCGCCATGATCCCTGCTACGCGCAGATAACACTTCACATCCGCCAGACTACTGCCACCAAATTTGTGCAGCTGACGAGCCTTCGTCCCTGCCTGCGCAATCACACTCATGTTTACCCCTCAGCGGCGATCCGGAAGCCATTTTCCAGATCGGCAATCAAATCTTCACTATCTTCAATACCGGTTGAGATGCGCAGCAGCGTCTCACCGATCCCGGCGGCGGCGCGTGCTTCCGGCGCCATGCCCGCGTGGGTCATGGTCGCGGCGTGGGAGATTAAACTCTCAACCCCGCCTAAGGATTCCGCCAGTGTAAACAGCGACAGTCCGCTCAGGAAACGACGCAGCGTCTGCTCATCGCCATCCAGTTCAAAACTCAACATCGCGCCAAAGCCCTTTTGCTGACGCGCCGCAATCTCATGGCCCTGGTTATCAGGCAGAGAGGGATGGTACAGCTTTTTCACCAGCGGCTGAGTCTGCAAAAAGTCGACAATCGCCTGCGCGTTACGCTGCGCCACTTCCATGCGCGGCGACAGGGTGCGCAGCCCACGCAGCAGCAAATAGCTGTCGAAAGCGCTGCCGGTGACGCCAATATTATTCGCCCACCATGCCAGTTCGGTGACGGTCGCCTCATCCTTCGCAATCACCACGCCGGCTACCACATCGGAGTGGCCGTTGAGGTATTTGGTGCAGGAGTGCAGCACCAGATCCGCTCCCAGCGCCAGCGGGTTTTGCAACGCCGGGCTCAGGAAGGTGTTATCCACCACGCTTACCGATCCCGCTTCCCGCGCAAGCCCACAGATTTTCGCAATATCTACGACGCGCAACAATGGGTTACTGGGAGTTTCTACCAGCACCAGCTTCGGTTTTTCCGCCAGCGCCGCTTTCAGCGCCTGCTCATCGCCCTGATCGACAAACTTCACGCGGTAGCAGCCGCGCTTCGCCAAGCTATCAAACAGACGATAGCTGCCGCCGTAACAGTCGTGCGGTGCCACCAGCAGATCGCCAGGCTTAAGGAACACCGTGGTCACCAGGTGAATTGCCGACATGCCGGTATTGGTCATCACCGCGCCCGCACCGCCCTCCAGCTCCGCCAGCGCGCGCTGCACCACATCACGCGTAGGATTACCGCGACGCGAGTAGTCGTGGGCGCGAGGTTCGTTAAAACCGGTGAAGTTATAGGTACTGGAGAGGTGAATCGGGGGGACAACGCAACCGTACTGCTCGTCATCGTTCAATCCGCTACGCACTGCGATGGTGGCCTGTTTACGCGTCATGGTGAAGGCTTCCTGGCTTAATGGATGAAAAGTCAGGTCACAGAGTAAACACAGGAATAATAGACGTCAATACATCTGGACATCTAAACTTCTTTGCGTATAGATTGAGCAATCGCATAATAGCCGTTAAAATTATATGCTTTCGTACGATATTGCAGAGCGATACACGGTGTCACCCCGATGACTCTACGGTAAACTACGCGCAATTACGGCCCGGCGCGACCGGGTATAGATCAATGACTGAGAGGATTAAAGGTATCTCATGGCTGAATGGAGCGGCGAATATATCAGCCCATACGCTGAGCACGGCAAGAAGAGTGAGCAAGTAAAAAAAATTACGGTGTCCATTCCTCTTAAGGTGTTAAAAATCCTCACCGATGAACGTACCCGTCGTCAGGTGAATAACCTGCGCCACGCCACCAACAGCGAACTGCTGTGCGAGGCGTTTTTACATGCGTTTACCGGCCAGCCTTTGCCGAATGATGAAGACCTGCGTAAAGAGCGCAGCGATGAGATCCCGGAAGAGGCGAAAGTGATTATGCGTGAAATGGGTATCGACCCGGATACGTGGGAATACTGATCGCAATAAAAAGGGCGGAAATCATATTCCGCCCTTTTTTGATTTATCGCACCTGCTTATCAGAAACGCGTCACTTCCGGATGCACTTCTGCCAGTGAGAGCAGGTAAGACATAAATACGTTTTTCATTGCTGTCAGCATACAAATGATCCTTTTACGCTCAAATAGTGTGAGGAGATGTATGGCGACAGAATATGCCTGTTTTTTGACCAGAGCAATATTTTTGTGAAGCCCATCACAAAAATAGCGCCCCTGAGGCAAACCGCAGAGACAAAAAAAGCGCCTTTCGGCGCTTTTTTCTTTGGCAACTTACTTGCTGCCCGGGATGCTGAAGCGTTTGTTGAAACGGTCAACACGGCCACCAGTTGCAACATCACGCTGCTTACCGGTGAAGAACGGGTGGCATTTACCACACACGTCCAGGTTCAGATCGTGACCCAGAGTAGAGTGGGTTTCGATCACGTTACCGCAAGAACAGGTTGCAGTAATCGCTACGTAATTCGGGTGAATACCTTTTTTCATGGGGAAACCTCAGTTTAAGGCCGCGTCGCTCTTCCAGCCCTAACGCCAGACACCACGCGAGTTGATATGTAAGTGAATCTCTGACGCCGCAATGAGCATCAAAGGCGGCGAATCATACAGAAATTAACCAGCGTATGCAAACTGATCCGCTCGACCGTCTTAACAATGTGTATACTAACCCGCCACTTTTCAAGTCAGGATGATGAAATGCCCGTCGCCCACGTTGCGCTCTCTGTACCGCTGCCCCGCACTTTCGATTACCTGCTGCCGGAGGGAACCCCCGCCAGCGCCGGTTTTCGCGTGCGCGTGCCGTTCGGTAATCAGACCCGCGTGGGGATTGTGGTGGCGGTCAGCGACAAAAGCGAGTTACCGCTGGCGGAGCTGAAAAGCGTCGAAGAGGTGCTCGACAGCGAGCCTGCATTTTCAACGCCCGTCTGGCGAATGCTGCTCTGGGCGGCTGACTATTATCACCACCCTATTGGCGATGTGTTATTCAATGCCCTGCCCGTTCTGCTGCGCCAGACCAAACCGGCCAGCGCCGAGTTTCAGGGCTACTGGTTCGCCACTGAACAGGGGCAGGCCACCGACATCAACCGCATCAAGTCGCCAAAACAGCAGCAGGCGTTATCGGCACTGCGCAAAGGCAAAGTGTGGCAGCATCAGTTAGCGGCGTTAGATCTGAAAAGCGTGACCCTGCAAGCACTGCGCGCAAAAGGGCTGGTGGAGATGAACAGCGAAGCGCCGACGTTTACCGACTGGCGCAGCACCTTTTCCGTCAGCGGCGATCGTCTGCGGCTCAATACCGAACAGGCCACCGCCGTCGGCGCGATCCACAGTGCGGCGGATCGTTTCTCCGCCTGGCTGCTGGCGGGCGTGACCGGCTCCGGCAAAACGGAAGTCTATCTGAGCGTGCTGGAAAATGTGCTCGAACAGGGCAAGCAGGCGCTGGTGATGGTACCGGAAATTGGCCTGACGCCGCAGACCATTGCCCGCTTTCGCGAGCGGTTTAATGCTCCCGTTGAAGTGCTGCACTCTGGCCTTAACGACAGTGAACGCCTGACCACCTGGCAGAAAGCAAAAAGCGGTGAAGCGGCGATTGTCATCGGCACGCGCTCCTCGCTCTTCACCCCTTTTAAAAACCTTGGCGTGATCGTCATCGATGAGGAGCACGACAGCTCCTATAAACAGCAGGAGGGGTGGCGTTACCATGCGCGCGATCTGGCTGTTTACCGTGCACACAGCGAGCAAATCCCGATAATCCTCGGTTCGGCGACGCCGGCGCTGGAGACGCTGCACAACGTGCGGGCGCGGAAATACCATATTCTGCGTTTAACCCGCCGCGCAGGCAACGCACGCCCGGCGATGCAGCACGTGCTGGATATGAAAGCCCAGCCGCTGCAGGCGGGGCTGGCCCCGGCATTAATCAACCGCCTGCGTCAGCATCTGCAAGCGGGTAACCAGGCGATCCTCTTCCTTAACCGACGCGGCTTCGCCCCGGCGCTGCTCTGTCACGATTGCGGCTGGATCGCCGAGTGCGCGCGCTGCGATCACTACTACACCTTCCACCAGGCGCAGCAGCATCTGCGTTGCCACCACTGCGACAGCCAGCGCCCGGTGCCGCGCCAGTGCCCGTCGTGCGGCTCCACGCACCTGTTGCCGGTTGGACTTGGTACCGAGCAGCTGGAGCAGGCGCTGGCTCCGCTCTTTCCCGGCGTGCCGATTTCGCGCATTGACCGCGACACCACCAGCCGCAAGGGCGCGCTGGAGCAACATCTTGCCGAAGTGCATCGCGGCGGTGCGCGCATTTTGATCGGCACCCAGATGCTCGCCAAAGGGCACCACTTTCCGGATGTCACGCTGGTAGCATTGCTTGATGTTGACGGCGCGCTCTTTTCAGCCGACTTCCGCGCAGCAGAGCGCTTTGCTCAGCTCTACACCCAGGTTTCCGGCCGCGCCGGACGCGCTGGCAAACAGGGCGAAGTGGTGCTGCAAACGCACCATCCGGAACACCCGCTGCTGCAAACGCTGCTGCATAAAGGCTACGACACCTTTGCCGAGCAGGCGCTGGCCGAGCGCCAGACGCTGCAACTGCCGCCGTGGACCAGCCATGTGCTGATCCGCGCGGAAGATCAGAACAACCAGCACGCCCCGCTCTTCCTGCAACAGCTGAAAAACCTGCTGCAGGCGAGCCCGCTGGCAGATAACCAACTCTGGATCCTCGGCCCGGTTCCGGCGCTGGCGGCCAAGCGCGCCGGGCGCTACCGCTGGCAAATCCTGCTGCAACACCCCTCCCGCATTCGCCTGCAACATATTGTGCACGGCGCGCTGGCGCTGATTAACACCCTGCCCGATGCCCGACGCGTAAAATGGGTACTGGATGTCGATCCGATCGAAAGCTAATGCTGCGAGCCAGCGCGTAAAATAGAATGCTTGTCACATTTTTTGTGAAATTTCTGTAACCGATGCGCTTAACTATCTGATAAAAATGTGGCTACGCCTGCGCCGTGCATGCGAGGAGAACAAGGTGAAACCGAAAAATCAGGTTGCGGCAGCAACCATGAAAGATGTTGCCATGAAAGCAAAGGTTTCTACGGCAACCGTATCTCGTGCATTAATGAACCCGGAAAAAGTGTCACAGGCGACCCGCAACCGGGTTGAGCAGGCCGCCATGGAAGTGGGCTACCTGCCGCAGTCGATGGGCCGCAACGTGAAGCGCAATGAGTCCCGTACCCTGCTGGTGATTGTGCCGGATATCTGCGATCCCTTCTTCAGTGAGGTTATTCGCGGCATCGAAGTGACCGCTGCGGAGCATGGCTACCTGGTGCTGATTGGCGACTGCGCCCATCAAAATCAGCAGGAAAAGACCTTTATCGATCTGATCATCACCAAGCAAATTGATGGCATGCTGCTGCTCGGTTCACGTCTGCCGTTTGACGCCAGTATTGAAGAGCAGCGCAATTTACCGCCGATGGTGATGGCTAATGAGTTCGCGCCGGAGCTGGAGCTGCCGACGGTGCATATCGACAACCTGACCGCAGCTTTTAACGCCGTCACTTATCTGCAAGAGCAGGGGCATCAGCTGATTGGCTGTATCGCCGGCCCGGAAGAGATGCCGCTCTGCCATTACCGTTTACAGGGTTACGTGCAGGCGCTGCGCCGCGCGGGTGCGACGGTAGATAAGGAGTATATTACGCGCGGTGATTTTACCTTCGAAGCCGGAGCGCAGGCGCTGGAGCAGCTTCTCTCCCTGCCGAAACCGCCGACTGCTCTCTTCTGCCATAGCGATGTGATGGCGCTCGGCGCACTGTCGCAGGCAAAACGCCGGGGCCTGAAGGTGCCGGAGGATCTGTCGATTATCGGCTTTGATAACATCTCGCTGGCAGAGTATTGCGACCCGCCGCTCACCACCGTCGCGCAGCCGCGCTACGACATTGGGCGCGAAGCGATGCTGCTTCTGCTGGAGCAGTTGCAGGGCCACACGGTAAGCAGCGGCTCGCGACTATTAGATTGTGAATTAATCCTGCGTGGCTCAACGCGAGCACTAACGTAAAGCCGGGGGATTTCGGACGCCCTCTTCTGGTCAAAACCCCGTCGCTTAAGTAACATGGCGGGCTGTTAAACGAATATGAATACAGCGAAACGATAGTGGCACAACGAGATTATGTACGCCGCAGCCAGTCGACTCCTGCGCGGCGAAAGAAGAGCACCTCAAAGAAAAAGCAGCGCAGCGCGCCTGCGGTCTCGCCAGCAATGGTCGCGATAGCGGCCGCCGTGCTGGTCGCCTTTATCGGTGGTTTGTACTTTATTACGCATCATAAGAAAGAAGAGTCAGAATCCCTGCAGAACCAGAAAGTGACCGGTAACGGCCTGCCGCCGAAGCCGGAAGAGCGCTGGCGCTATATTAAAGAGCTGGAGAGCCGCCAGCCTGGCGTACGCGCGCCGACCGAGCCGACGGCCGGGGGCGAAGTGCAAAAACCGGAGCAGTTAACCGATGAGCAGCGCCAACTGTTAGCCCAGATGCAGGCAGATATGCGCCAGACGCCGACGCAGCTCAACGAGGTGCCGTGGAACGAGCAGACGCCGGAGCAGCGCCAGCAAACGTTGCAGCGTCAGCGCCAGGTTCAGCAGATGCAGCAACAACAACAGCAGTCTCAGTGGACGCAAAGCCAGCCGGTTCAGCAACCGCGTACGCAGCCGCGCACGGTGGAACAGCAACCTGCGCGCGTCGCCACGCCGCCGCGCCAGACGCAGCAAGCGCAGCAGAAACCGGCCACAAATTCGCAGCCCTATCAGGATCTGCTGCAAACGCCGCCGCACAGCAACGCCGCGCAGCCAAAAACGCAGCAGGCCGCGCCGGTAACGCGCGAAGCGGAAACGGCGAAGGCGCAGCCGACAGAGAAAAAAGATGAGCGTCGCTGGCTGATCCAGTGCGGCTCATTCAAAGGCCAGGAGCAGGCGGAAACCGTCCGCGCGCAGCTGGCGTTTGAGGGCTTTGACTCACGCATCACCAGCAATAATGGCTGGAATCGCGTTGTGATGGGCCCGCTGAAAGGCAAAGAGAGCGCTGAAGCCACCCTTGGCAAGCTGAAACTGGCCGGTCACGCAAACTGCATTCGACTTTCCGCCGGGGGTTGAAACCCCCAAAATCTCCCCCATCTATAAATGCATTCTGCCCCGTACGCTGTGCGGGGCGCTGTATGTGCTTTTGTAACCAAGGGGTCTGCTCGTGACAACAATCGTAAGCGTACGCCGTAACGGCCATGTCGTTATCGCCGGTGATGGCCAGGCCACACTGGGCAACACCGTGATGAAGGGCAACGTTAAAAAAGTTCGCCGTCTCTACAACGACAAAGTCATTGCAGGCTTTGCGGGCGGCACAGCGGATGCCTTCACGCTGTTTGAGCTTTTTGAACGCAAACTGGAAATGCACCAGGGTCATCTGGTGAAAGCCGCCGTCGAGCTGGCAAAAGACTGGCGTACCGATCGTATGCTGCGCAAGCTGGAAGCGCTGTTAGCGGTCGCCGACGAAACCGCGTCGCTGATCATCACCGGTAACGGCGATGTGATTCAGCCGGAAAATGACCTGATTGCCATCGGCTCCGGCGGACCATACGCCCAGGCCGCTGCCCGCGCACTGCTGGAGAACACCGAGCTTGGCGCGCGCGACATTGCTGAGAAGGCGTTGGGGATCGCAGGCGATATCTGCATCTACACCAACCACTTCCATACCATCGAAGAATTACCCGCTCAAGCGTAAGGATCTCCCATGTCTGAAATGACCCCACGCGAAATCGTCAGCGAACTGAATAAACACATCATCGGCCAGGACGCGGCAAAGCGCTCTGTGGCGATTGCTCTGCGTAACCGCTGGCGCCGTATGCAGCTCGATGAAGAGCTGCGTCACGAAGTGACCCCGAAAAATATTCTGATGATCGGCCCGACCGGCGTCGGTAAAACCGAAATCGCCCGTCGTCTGGCAAAGCTCGCCAATGCGCCGTTTATCAAAGTGGAAGCGACCAAGTTCACCGAAGTGGGCTATGTCGGGAAAGAAGTGGATTCGATTATCCGCGATCTGACCGATGCCGCCGTGAAAATGGTGCGCAGCCAGTCAATTGACAGAAACCGCTACCGCGCCGAAGAGATGGCGGAAGAGCGCATCCTCGATGTGCTGATCCCGCCGGCGAAAAACAACTGGGGCCAGCCGGAACAGGCGGCGGAACCCTCTGCAGCACGCCAATCCTTCCGTAAAAAACTGCGCGAAGGCCAGCTGGATGACAAAGAGATTGAGATCGATCTCGCCGCTGCGCCAATGGGCGTCGAAATCATGGCCCCTCCGGGCATGGAAGAGATGACCAACCAGCTGCAGTCGATGTTCCAGAACCTCGGCGGGCAGAAGCAGAAGCCGCGTAAGCTGAAAATCAAAGACGCGATGAAGCTGCTGATCGAAGAGGAAGCAGCAAAGCTGGTTAACCCGGAAGAGCTGAAAGAGGAAGCGATCGAAGCCGTTGAGCAGCACGGTATCGTCTTTATCGATGAGATCGACAAAATCTGCAAGCGCGGCGGTAACACCTCCGGCCCGGACGTCTCCCGCGAAGGCGTACAGCGCGACCTGCTGCCGCTGGTTGAGGGCTGCACCGTGTCGACCAAACACGGGATGGTGAAAACTGACCATATCCTGTTTATCGCGTCCGGCGCGTTCCAGGTTGCCAGCCCGTCAGATTTGATCCCGGAATTGCAGGGCCGTCTGCCAATCCGCGTTGAACTGCAGGCGCTGACCGCGGAAGACTTCGAGCGCATCCTCACCGAGCCAAACGCCTCTGTGACCGTGCAGTACAAAGCGCTGATGGCAACCGAAGGGGTGAATATCGAATTTACCGACGACGGCATTAAGCGTATTGCGCAGGCCGCATGGCAGGTGAATGAAAGCACCGAGAACATCGGCGCACGCCGTTTGCACACCGTGCTGGAGCGTTTGATGGAGGATATCTCCTACGACGCCAGCGATCTGGGCGGCGAAACCATTACCATTGATGCAGACTATGTGAGTAAACACCTTGATGCTTTAGTGGCGGATGAAGATCTGAGCCGTTTTATCTTATAATCGCGCTCATACTCTTTTCATCACACTCGATGGGGGCTTATGCCCCCATTTTTATTGGCCGGACTTATGAACGATACGCACTCTCTGAGCCTTACCCAGGCATGGCTGGAAAGCCTGCGACCGAAAACGTTGCCGCTGGCCTTTGCCGCTATCGTGGTGGGAACCGTGCTTGCCTGGTGGCAGGGCTACTTCGATCCGCTGGTTGCGGCTCTGGCGCTGATCACCGCCGGTTTGCTGCAAATCCTCTCTAACCTCGCGAATGATTACGGCGATGCCATTAAAGGCAGCGATAAGCCGGATCGCATCGGCCCGCTGCGCGGGATGCAGAAAGGGGCGATCTCCCTTGGGCAGATGAAGCGCGCGCTGCTTATCGTCATTGTGCTGAGCTGCGTTTCCGGGCTCTGGCTGGTAAGCGCCGCGACCCAGACGATGGCGGATTTTGTCGGCTTCCTCGCACTCGGCGGGCTGTCGATTATCGCCGCCATCACCTATACCGTCGGCAAGCGGCCGTATGGTTATCAGGGGCTGGGCGATATTTCGGTGCTCACCTTCTTCGGCTGGATAAGCGTGATGGGAAGCTGGTATTTGCAGGCGCATACGCTGATTCCGGCGATCTTCCTGCCCGCGACCGCCTGCGGTTTGCTGGCGACGGCAGTGCTGAACATCAATAACCTGCGCGATATCGATAGCGATCGCGAGAACGGCAAACATACGCTGGTGGTGCGCTTAGGCCCGGTAAATGCCCGCCGTTATCACGCCGGTTTGCTGGCGGGCGCGCTGCTCTGCTTTGCGCTCTTCAACCTGATTTCGCTCCACAGCCTCTGGGGCTGGCTGTTTTTACTTGCCGCGCCGCTGCTGTTTAAACAGGCAAGTTATGTGCTGCGCGAGCGCGATCCGCGCGCGATGCCGCCGATGCTCGAACGCACCGTAAAAGGCGCGCTGCTGACTAATCTCCTGTTTGTACTGGGGATTATTTTGAGCAAGACGCTCGCCTGAGTGCCAAAAAACAATTAAAAATTGATGCTTTTGCCAACAGCGCGCGATGCGCGATATACTTACGGCTCTCGCAGCAACTGAACGTAAATCCTATGAAATACGATACTTCTGAGCTTTGTGACATCTACCAGGAAGAGGTCAACGTCGTCGAACCGCTGTTCTCCAACTTTGGCGGTCGCTCCTCTTTCGGCGGGCAAATCATCACGGTGAAATGTTTCGAGGATAACGGGTTGCTTTACGATCTGCTCGAACAGAATGGCCGTGGTCGCGTGCTGGTAGTCGACGGCGGCGGTTCTGTTCGTCGCGCCTTAGTCGACGCCGATCTCGCGCGTCTGGCGGCGCAAAACGAGTGGGAAGGGATGGTGGTCTACGGCGCAGTGCGCCAGGTGGACGATCTGGAAGAGCTGGATATCGGCATCCAGGCGATGGCCGCGATCCCGGTTGGCGCAGCGGGCGAAGGCATTGGCGAAAGCGATATTCGCGTTAACTTCGGCGGCGTGACCTTCTTCTCCGGTGACCATCTTTATGCCGATAACACCGGCATTATTCTCGCCGAAGATCCTCTCGATATCGAATAAACGAAAGGGCACCTGAAGGTGCCCTTTTTTGTCGCTGCCGAATGCAATGGCGCTTAACTATTTTGCTTAATACGCGAAAGATTTCGTGTCGTGGCAAGGCGGCAAGCAAGTGAATCCCCGGGAGCATAGATCACTATGTGACCGGGGTGAGCGCGCGCAGCCAATGCCGCTACGGCACGAAAGATAAAGCGTAATTACACTTCTTCCATGCGGCCCAGCAGCGCCTGCAGACGCTCCTGCCAGCCGTGCTGCTGCTCGCGTAGCTGTTGGTTTTCGCGCTCCAGCTCTTCACGGCTCTGGTGTGCAGAGTGAACGTCCTGCGACAGGCTGTTGTTCTTCTCTTTCAGTTCTTCGATTTCCATCTGCAGCAGCGTGATGGTATCAATCGCCTGCTGTACTTTTGCTTCCAGTTTCTCAAACACTTCTAATGACATAGTCATACTTCTCCTGAGTGGCAAGGCGTTGATGGACTTACACCTCATTATTCGCCAGACAAATAGGTTACCCCTCTGCCCGCTAAATTATGCGTGTCTTTAAGCGTCCTCGTCCCGCAGAGCGGCGACGCCTTAATACAATGAGCGGATTTCGCTTGTTAACGATTGTATGAATCGCGCCAGCCCCTGTCCAGCGTGGAGCGGCGCTGTTTGCGCTTTGCAACACTTTTCGTCCTCATCCTGGTGCAATCCGCTTCGCTACCCCGTAATTGTTAATGCCCGGGTTACAAAAATGATTCAGCTCTCATTTCGTATTGGTGCAAAAACGCGCGCCGCCGCTCGTAAACGCTCATTTTATTGACGCAGTACACACATTTAGATTTCGATATTTCTCGTTTTTGCTCGTTAACGATAAATTAACACTATGTCTACACGACATCATGGGGGTGCTGTTTCCCTCATGCCTACAATAACCATTAAACTTCTGCAGGATCCGATTATGAGTCAGACACCAACCGTAAAAGGCCAGTGCATTGCCGAGTTTCTCGGTACAGGGTTGTTGATTTTCTTCGGCGTGGGGTGTGTTGCAGCGTTAAAAGTGGCGGGTGCCACCTTTGGCCAGTGGGAAATCAGTATTATCTGGGGTTTGGGCGTGGCGATGGCCATCTACCTGACCGCAGGGGTTTCCGGCGCGCATCTTAATCCGGCTGTAACCATTGCACTTTGGCTCTTCGCGAGCTTTGACGGACGCAAAGTTGTTCCTTTTATTTTTTCTCAATTTGCCGGCGCGTTTTGCGCGGCTGCACTTGTTTACGGGCTTTACTACAATCTTTTCCTCGACTTCGAACAGACGCACAATATGGTACGCGGCAGCGTCGAAAGTCTTGATCTGGCTGGTATCTTTTCAACCTACCCCAACCCGCACATCAATTTTGTGCAGGCCTTCGCTGTTGAGATGGTAATTACCGCTATTCTGATGGGCGTGATTATGGCGCTGGGCGATGATGGTAACGGCGTGCCGCGCGGCCCAATGGCTCCGCTGCTGATTGGTCTGCTGATCGCGGTAATCGGTGCCTCCATGGGACCACTCACCGGCTTCGCCATGAACCCGGCGCGTGATCTGGGACCGAAGACCTTCGCCTGGCTTGCTGGCTGGGGTAACGTCGCCTTTACCGGCGGCAAAGATATTCCCTACTTCCTCGTGCCGCTGTTTGGGCCGATTGTAGGCGCGGCGCTTGGCGCGTTCAGCTATCGCAAACTGATCGCCCGCCATCTGCCGTCTGGAACCAGTGAGGCTGCGAAAGAGAAAGGCACCGCCTCCACCACGGCTCAACAAAAAGCTTCGCTGTAATGTGACTACGGGATCATAACTATGACTGACAAAAAATATATCGTTGCGCTCGACCAGGGCACTACCAGCTCCCGCGCCGTTGTGATGGACCACGATGCCAACATCATTAGCGTTTCACAGCGCGAATTTGAACAAATCTACCCGAAGCCAGGCTGGGTTGAGCATGACCCGATGGAAATTTGGGCGTCACAAAGCTCCACGCTGGTCGAAGTGCTGGCGAAAGCGGATATCAACTCCGACGAGATTGCCGCCATCGGCATCACCAACCAGCGCGAAACCGCGATTGTCTGGGAGCGTGAAACCGGCAAGCCGATTCATAACGCCATCGTCTGGCAGTGCCGCCGCACCTCTGAGATCTGCGAAAAGCTCAAACGCGACGGCATGGAAGATTACATCCGTAGCACCACTGGCCTTGTGATCGACCCCTACTTCTCCGGCACCAAGGTGAAGTGGATCCTCGACCATGTTGAAGGTTCGCGCGAGCGTGCTAAACGCGGCGAACTGCTGTTCGGCACCGTCGATACCTGGCTTATCTGGAAAATGACCCAGGGGCGCGTACACGTCACCGACTACACCAACGCCTCACGCACCATGTTGTTCAACATCCACACGCTGGAGTGGGACGACAAAATGCTGGAAGTGCTGGATATCCCGCGCGCAATGCTGCCGCAGGTGCGTAAATCGTCCGAAGTTTACGGCCAGACTAACATCGGCGGTAAAGGCGGCACGCGTATTCCTATCGCCGGTATTGCGGGCGACCAGCAGGCGGCGCTGTTTGGCCAGCTCTGCGTAAAAGAGGGGATGGCGAAAAACACTTACGGCACCGGCTGCTTTATGTTGATGAACACCGGCGAGCAGGCAGTGAAATCCGATCATGGCCTGCTGACCACCATCGCCTGCGGCCCGAAAGGCGAAGTGAACTATGCGCTGGAAGGCGCGGTGTTTATGGCTGGCGCATCCATTCAGTGGCTGCGCGATGAGATGAAGCTGATCAATGACGCGTTCGACTCCGAATACTTCGCTACCAAAGTGAAAGATACCAACGGCGTCTACGTTGTTCCGGCCTTCACCGGCCTGGGCGCGCCGTACTGGGATCCGTATGCACGCGGCTCCATCTTCGGCCTGACCCGTGGCGTCAACGCGAACCACATCATTCGTGCAACGCTGGAGTCGATTGCCTTCCAGACCCGCGACGTGCTGGAAGCGATGCAGGCTGACTCCGGCATTCGCCTGCACGCGCTGCGTGTTGATGGCGGCGCGGTGGCGAATAACTTCCTGATGCAGTTCCAGTCAGACATTCTCGGCACGCGCGTTGAGCGTCCGGAAGTGCGCGAAGTGACCGCGCTGGGTGCCGCTTACCTGGCGGGCCTGGCGGTTGGTTTCTGGCAGAACCTGGATGAGTTGCAGGAGAAAGCCGTTATCGAGCGCGAATTCCGTCCGGGCATCGAAACTACCGAGCGTAACTTCCGCTACACCGGCTGGAAAAAAGCCGTGAAACGCGCGATGGCGTGGGAAGAACACGAAGAGTAACCGCTCCACTTATGCCCTCTCCCTGCCGGGAGGGGGCATCTGCCTCACCCCCCTCCTCTTTTCACTGTGTTAAACTTCGCGCAATTTCTTTCAAAACTGAGTGTGTGATGAAACGAGAACTTGCCATCGAATTCTCCCGTGTTACCGAAGCTGCGGCGCTGGCTGGCTATAAGTGGCTGGGGCGCGGCGATAAAAACACGGCGGACGGCGCAGCGGTACACGCTATGCGCATTATGCTCAACCAGGTCAACATTGACGGCACGATTGTTATCGGCGAAGGGGAGATCGACGAAGCGCCGATGCTCTTTATCGGTGAGAAAGTAGGCACCGGCAAAGGCGACGCGGTGGATATTGCCGTCGATCCGATTGAAGGGACGCGCATGACGGCGATGGGTCAGGCCAACGCGCTGGCGGTGCTGGCGGTCGGTGACAAAGGCTGCTTCCTCAACGCGCCGGACATGTATATGGAAAAGCTGATCGTCGGCCCCGGAGCCAGAGGCGCTATCGATCTCAACCTGCCTTTAGCCGACAACCTGCGCAATATCGCCGCCGCACTCGGCAAACCGCTCAGCGAACTGACGGTCACCATTCTCGCCAAGCCGCGCCATGATGCGACCATCGCCGAGTTACAGACGCTGGGCGTGCGCGTGTTTGCCATTCCTGACGGCGATGTCGCCGCCTCGATCCTCACCTGCATGCCCGACAGCGAAGTGGATGTGCTCTACGGGATTGGCGGCGCGCCGGAAGGCGTGGTGTCGGCGGCGGTGATCCGCGCGCTGGATGGCGATATGCAGGGCCGCCTGCTGGCGCGTCACCAGGTGAAAGGCGACAGTGAAGAGAACCGTCGTATCGGCGAGCAGGAGCTGAAACGCTGCCGCGGTATGGGCATTGAAGCGGGCAATGTGCTGCGCCTCGATGAGATGGCGCGCAGCGATAATGTTATCTTCTCTGCTACCGGCATCACCAAAGGCGATCTGCTGGATGGTATTACGCGCAAAGGCAATATGGCGACCACCGAGACGCTGCTGATCCGCGGTAAATCGCGCACCATTCGCCGGATTCAATCGATCCATTATCTGGATCGTAAAGACCCGGACGTACAACGACATATACTGTAAGTCTATTTGTTCAATTGAGCTTTCCGGCCCGCGCGGGCTGGAAATCTCAGGCGACAACCACCAGGATAAGGCAACGTTACAGAACAGGAGAGAACCATGGCGGATTGGGTAACAGGAAAAGTCACAAAGGTGGAATTCTGGACCGATGCACTCTTCAGCCTCACCGTACATGCCCCCGTTCAACCCTTCACTGCCGGACAGTTCGCCAAGCTTGGGCTGGAGATTGACGGCGAGCGTGTGCAGCGCGCTTACTCCTACGTCAACGCGCCAAGCAATCCCGATCTTGAGTTCTATCTCGTCACCGTTCCGGAAGGCAAACTGAGCCCTCGCCTGGCCGCCCTGCAACCGGGCGATGAGCTGTTAATTGTCAGCGAAGCCGCCGGCTTTTTCGTGCTGGAGGAGGTGCCGGAGTGCGAAACGCTCTGGATGCTGGCGACCGGCACGGCCATCGGGCCTTATCTGTCGATGCTGCAAGAGGGGAAAGATCTTGAACGGTTCAAAAATATCGTCCTGCTGCATGCGGTGCGCTACGGCGCGGATCTAAGCTACCTGCCGCTGATGCTGGAGCTGCAAAAGCGCTATGAAGGAAAGCTGCGCATTCAGACGGTGGTCAGCCGTGAGACGCTCTCCGGCTCTTTAACCGGGCGCGTTCCGGCGCTGATTGAGAGCGGCGCGCTGGAGGAAGCAGTCGGTCTGCCAATGAGCGCCGAGACCAGCCATGTGATGCTGTGCGGCAACCCGCAGATGGTGCGCGACACCACACAGTTACTGAAAGATACCCGGCAGATGACCAAACACCTGCGCCGCCGTCCGGGGCATATCACCGCTGAGCACTACTGGTAATCAGCGGAACTTCACCTCAAGCGTCTCATTGCCAAAACGGTTTTTGCCCTGGGTGCCGAGCATCGCGCCCAGGTCGATCATCATTACTACGATAATCGCCACCGGGATCAGGCGTCCTACCGCCCACGCCAGCGTGCCATCGAGCATCGTCCAGTTACCTGACAGCAGCATCCACGCCAGCACCATCAGCAGCGCCCAGCCGCCGTGACGACCGCGATCGTGCAGCCGTTTGACCATCACGCAGGCGGTCGGCCAGATCAGGCAGACGAGGATAAACGCCGCCGTCTGAAAATCGAGCATGCCGCCATTCGCCAGCACAAACAGCAGGGTCATGCTCACCACCCACAACACCATCCAGATCCAGAAATCGCGGCGTCCAATGCGCCCCTTAAACGAAAACAACCACTGCTGTATGCCCATGTAAGGTTCCTTATTATCGTAATAGCGGCTAGTGTACCCTGGCGGCGGGAGTTTTTGACAAGGCCGCCCAATCTCGTTTTAATCGTCAGCACACTCTACAGAGGGCGATGTGAATGAAAGCACGGCGTTACCACTTTTGGCTGCTCTTTTCCGCGCTGGCGTTCTGCGCGCCGGGTTGGGCAGAGGAGGCACCAGCCGCCGTCACCGCGCCCTACTTACTACCGGGCGCGCCTACCTTTGATGAATCTATCAGCCAGTTCCGGGAGAAGTTTAATACCGACAATCCCACGCTTGCGCTGAACGAGTTCCGCGCCGTCGATAGCCGTAGCGATCGTGCCAATCTGACGCGCGCGGCGACGCGCATTAATGATTATCTCTATGCCTCCACGGCGCTGGAGCGCGGCACGTTAAAGATCAAATCGATGCAGATCACCTGGCTGCCGGTGCAGGGGCCGGAGCAGAAAGCGACGAAAGCGAAGGCGCAGGAGTATATGAGCGCCTTTATCCGCGCCTTCTCTCCGACCATGACCGCGGCGCAAAGCATGCAAAAAGTACAAAAGCTGCTGACCAACGGCAAAAGCAAGGCCTACTACGCTGAGACGGAAGGCGCGGTGCGCTATGTGGTGGCAGACAACGGCGAAAAGGGGCTAACCTTCGCGGTTGAACCGATTAAGCTGACGCTATCTGAACCTCTCGAAGGGAACAATAAATGACAAAAAGCAAAGCCTTTCAGGGGAGGGATCTCTATACTGTTTCTCAGACCATGCTGCCCTGATGGGCGGCCATTTTCATTAATTCGCCAAGCGCGTGGAGAGTAAAAATGCGACATCCTTTAGTGATGGGTAACTGGAAGTTGAACGGCAGCCGCCACATGGTTAACGAACTGATTGCCAACCTGCGTACCGAACTGGCGGGCGTTTCAGGCTGCGGCGTGGCGATTGCGCCGCCGAACCTCTACCTGGATCTGGCAAAACACGCCGCTGACGGCAGCCACATCATCCTTGGCGCGCAGAACGTTGATACCAACCTCTCTGGCGCGTTCACCGGTGAAACCTCCGCTGAAATGCTGAAAGATATCGGCGCTAAATACATCATCATCGGCCACTCTGAGCGTCGTACTTACCACGCTGAATCCGATGAGCTAATCGCGAAAAAATTCGCCGTGCTGAAAGAGCAGGGTCTGGTTCCGGTGCTGTGCATCGGTGAAACCGAAGCGGAAAACGAAGCGGGTAAAACCGAAGAAGTGTGCGCGCGCCAGATCGATGCCGTGCTGAAAACGCAGGGCGCGAGCGCGTTCGAAGGCGTGGTTATCGCTTACGAACCGGTTTGGGCGATCGGTACCGGCAAATCCGCTACCCCGGCGCAGGCTCAGGCCGTGCACAAATTTATCCGTGACCACATTGCTAAAGCCGACGCGAAAGTGGCTGAGCAAGTGATCATCCAGTACGGCGGTTCTGTTAACGCCAGCAACGCGGCAGAACTCTTTGCCCAGCCGGATATCGACGGCGCGCTGGTTGGCGGTGCTTCCCTGAAAGCCGACGCCTTCGCAGTGATCGTTAAAGCTGCTGAAGCCGCTAAACAGGCGTAATGCTGCTGTTACCCTCTCCCGCCCGGGAGAGGGTCTCTTCTATAATTTCCCCAGTACTTTAAACCACGCGTAATCAAGCGGCAGCAACAGCAGATAACTCACCAGCGCCAGCGCCAGACAGAGCAGCATTCCCGCGCGCGCAGGCACTTTACCGAGCGCCATCGCCACCACAATCGGCGAAGCCTGATAGGGCAACAGCGGCGTCGAATACCCCAGCACCTGAATCATAATCACCGACAGCAGCGGGAAACCGGTAGCGTCGGCAAAGCTTTGCGCCAGCGTGGTAAACAGCGCCGGGACGCCGTTGGCGGTCATAATAAAATTGAGCGCGGTGGTAATGCCGGTGAGCGCGAGAAAACTGGTGAACGGGCGTTCGGCATCAAGCGGCATCACATGCAGCAGCGCATCGCCCACCGCGCTACCAATACCGGTTTGCGTCACGGTGATCGCCAGCCCCAGAATCCCGGCGACATAGATGCAGGTGCGGATATTTACTCCGCTGGAGAACTCATCGCCGGAGATAAAGCCAACGCGCGGTAGCAGCGTAACGAAAGCGGCTGCCAGCCCGGTCCACGCCGGGCCAATGCCGTGCCAGCTCTCCGTTACCCACAGCGTCAGGACCACCGCCAGCAGCCAGGCGAGGCGCTTTTCATCCCCGCTCATTGGCGTAGAAGGCAGCGCTTCGCGCATCGCCTGCGGTTTACCGGGGAAGAGCCAGCAGATCAGGCCAATCAGAATTGCGCCTTTCAGGATCCCCAGCACCGGCGTGTGCAGCAGCAGATAAGGCAAATAGTTGAGATGGATTCCGTAGGAGCCTTCCGCCGCGCCGCTCATCACCAGGTTGGGGACGTTAGCAGGCAGAATGGTCGCCGAAAGTTGGAAAGTGCCGAAGCCAACCGCTAGCGCCAGGCCATACCACGCGCGTGTGCCCTCATTGATGCCAGCGCGCGCCGCCATCGCTGCGACAATCGGCATTAACAGCGCGATTCGCCCCATGTTAGAGGGCATAACAAACGCCAGCGCATAGCTGAGCAGCACCACGCTTGCCACCATCTGCGGCCAGGAGCCGGTCATCTTTGCCGACAATGCTCGCGCCGCGCGATCCGCCAGCCCGGTTTTGCGAATGGCGACGCCCAGCACAAAGCCGCTAAACACCAGCCAGAAAGCGGACGAGGCAAAGCCGCCAAAAATCACCTCCGGCGGCGCGATTTTCGCGATCATCGCAGCGGTGAAAAAAAGCAGCGCGGTGATGAACTCCGGCAACAGCGACGTCGCCCAGAGAATAATGGTGATACCGACGATAACAGAGGGAAGGAACAGAGGGTGTGAAAGCCAGAGCGACATGCCTGTCTCCTGTAGATTTTTCCAGCAAGTCTACGGCGACAGGCAGAGTGAGTAAATGCGAATTATGGTGGGGTTATTTGAGGATCTCGCACTGATGATCCTGAATCTCTTCCGCCGATGCGCGGTTTAACGCCAGCAGATTTCGCTCTGTCGCCAGCAGCACAAACGAGCCGTCCGACTGCTGCGCCAGCGCCAGTGCAAAGCGTCCCATATGCTCTTTCGCATCCGGCACCTCTTCCGCCAGCATCAGGAAGGGGCTGCGCTGCGCCAGCTCTGCGGCCGTTACGCGCCGGGCTAAATACTCATGGCCAAGCAGCCCGCCGGGGAAGACCAGCCACTGGCTGCTAATGCGCCCGGCATTCTCATTAAGCTTTCCGCGCACGTCGGTACGCAGGCAGGAGATATGAATATGGAAATGGTTCTGCGTGCGGCCAGAGCGGGAGTTAATCGCCAGCGAGACCGCCTCATCCGGGATCGGGCTGCCGCGCCGGGTGCTCATCACATCACGTGATTGCCAGGACTGCCAGAAGAAGTTCGGCGTCGCAGGCTTAAGCAGTACCGGGCTTTCGGTGCCGTTAACCAGGTACGTGGGCATTAACAAGTACTGCAACGGGCCGTTGCGGTCCTTCATTAACACATAGCCGTTTTTGAAATTAACCTGCTCGCAGGGTGCGGGGTTGTTGTGATTACGCATATTGGGCAGGCACTGCTGAAAGACGATTTGGCGCAACGCGTCCGGGTTGCTGGTGAACTTCATCCAAATCCATACACCTGCGGCTGCAACAATAATCAGGACCAGCAGGGCAATCATAAGACGTTTAACAGTTTTCATTTTCCGCTTCCTTTGCTGAAAGAAACGGCATAATAGCGCAAAAATTAAACGAAGCGACACCCCGAATTTGCCGGATAGCACTTACGCCATCCGGCTGGTTTAACAGTAAAAATTACCGCTTACTAATCTGATCAAAAGTGCCGCCGTTGGCGAAGTGCTCTTTCTGCGCCTTGCTCCAGCCGCCGAACACATCATCAATGGTGAACAATTTCAGTTTCGGGAATTCGCTGGCGTACTTCGCCGCAACCTGCGCATCGCGCGGGCGGTAGAAGTTCTTCGCGGCAATCTCCTGCCCTTCTGGCGAGTAGAGATATTTCAGATAGGCTTCGGCCACTTTCTGAGTGCCCTTTTTATCCGCGACTTTATCGACCACCGACACGGTCGGCTCGGCGAGGATAGATTCACTCGGGGTGACGATCTCAAACTTATCTTTGCCCAGCTCTTTGGTCGCCAGCAGCGCTTCGTTTTCCCACGCAATCAGCACATCGCCAATCCCGCGTTCCACGAAGGTGTTGGTCGCGCCGCGCGCACCGGAATCGAGCACTTCGACATTTTTGTACAGCGCTTTAACAAACTCCTGCGCTTTAGCCTGATCGCCGCCGTTCTGATGCAGGGCATAGCCCCAGGCCGCCAGATAGTTCCAGCGTGCGCCGCCGGAGCTTTTCGGGTTCGGTGTGATAACGGAAACGCCCGGTTTTACCAGATCGTTCCAGTCATGAATCTGTTTCGGATTGCCTTTACGTACCAGGAAGACAATGGTCGAAGTGTAGGGTGCAGAGTTGTCGGGCAGGCGTTTAATCCAGTTTTTGTCGATACGGCCGCGCTCGGCAATCGCGTCGACGTCATAGGCCAGCGCCAGCGTTACCACATCGGCATCTATACCGTTGATAACTGAGGTCGCCTGTTTTCCGGAGCCGCCGTGCGACTGGCGGATCACCACATTGTCGCCGGTCTCCTGTTTCCAGTGCGCGCTGAACGCTTTGTTGTACTGCTCATACAGTTCACGCGTCGGATCGTAAGACACGTTTAACAATTGGATATCTTTTGCCAGTACGCTGCTGGAAGCCAGCAGCAGCGTTAAGCCCACGCCCCATTTATTCATTGCCCGCTCTCTTCGGTTGTCAATTTTGATGACACCAGCCTGCCAGAAAGGGATCCGATGATTAAAGAATAAAAAAAGATTGGCTATAACTCTGGGGAATATGCTGCGGTAAAAAAACGCCCTCAGCGGAGAGGGCGTAGTGCGTATTAGTAAAGTTTTTTCGCGCAGTCCAGCCAGTCGCCTTTGAACGGACGCTTCATGTTTTCAATCGCGTCGATGATGTCGTGATGCACCATTTTTTCGTTCTGGATACCGACGCAGCGGCCGCCGTAGCCCTGCAGCAGCAGATCGATAGCGTAGGAACCCATGCGGGAGGCGAGAATGCGGTCGTAAGGCACCGGCGAACCGCCACGCTGGATGTGGCCCAGCACGGTCGCGCGGGTTTCGCGCTGCGTTTCGCTTTCAATGTACTTCGCCAGCTCGTCGATATCGCAGATGTGCTCGGTGATCGCCACAATCGCGTGTTTTTTACCTTTGGCGATACCGGCTTTGATCTCGGCGACCAGGTCTTCGCGGTTGAACTCCACTTCCGGCAGAACGATAAACTCACACCCGCCGGCAATGGCTGCTGCCAGGGTCAGATCGCCGCAGTAACGGCCCATCACTTCAACAATGGAGATACGCTGGTGTGAAGAGGAGGTGTCGCGCAGGCGGTCAATCGCTTCAACCACGGTTTGCAGCGCGGTGAAGTAACCGATGGTGTAGTCGGTACCGGCAACGTCGTTATCGATGGTGCCCGGCAGACCGATGCACGGGAAGCCCATTTCGGTTAGGCGTTTGGCACCCATATAGGAGCCGTCGCCGCCGATAACGACCAGCGCGTCGATGCCGCGCTTTTTCATGTTTTCGATAGCCACGGCACGGATATGCTCTTCACGGAACTCCGGGAAGCGGGCAGAGCCGAGGAAGGTACCACCGCGGTTGATCATGTCAGACACGCTGTAGCGGTCGAGCTGGATCATCCGGTCTTCATACAGGCCCAGGTAGCCGTCGTAGATACCTGCAACTTCCAGACCTTCTGTTAATGCTGCACGGACAACGCCGCGGATGGCGGCATTCATGCCTGGCGCATCACCGCCGCTTGTCAACACACCGATTTTTTTAATCATGACTACCTCTGAACTTAGGAATGCAAAATAAAATTCTGTGGCCCGAAGCAACTCCCACGGGGAGCGAACAACAATGCTGCAAATAGTATCTCAATCCACTACTGCTGAATTGATTCAGGTCAGGCGAAATGGGGGTATTTTATACACAACCGCACTGCCTGACCCACACTTAAAAAACGCGTTACGAAAGCCTCTGCGGGCTTATCGTCCTTGAGGAACAACTGAGCACGGATCCTGATGAATAATCACATCGGAGCCGGGGAAACGGCGCAAAATTGCCTGCTCTACCTGCTCGGCGACAAGATGCGCCTCAACCAGCGGCAGGTGATCGTCCATTTCCAGATGTATTTGAATAAAGCGGGTCGGCCCTGACTGCCGCGTGCGAAGATCGTGAGCGCCTCTGACGCCCGGCCAGGAAGTGACAATATCAACAATTTCCTGGCGCTCTCCATCGGGTAGCGCGCGATCCAACAGCGCCTGTACCGCCTCATACCCCATACGCAACGCACTGTACAAGATATAGCCGCCGATACCCAGCGCAAACAGCGCATCCGCCCGGTGCCAGCCATACCACGCCAGCCCAAGCGCGATGAGAATAGCGCCGTTCATCATAACATCAGACTGATAATGAAGCATATCCGCGCGCACCGCCTGGCTGTGTGTTTTGCGCACAACCCAGCGTTGAAAAGTGACCAGAATCACAGTGCTGATCAGCGCCACCAGCGTGACGGCAACGCCAATTCCCGCGGCCTGCAAGGGCTCCGGCCGAGCAAGATGCTGAATGCCGGTTAAAAAGAGAAACAGCGCGGAGCCGGAGATAAACATACTCTGCGCCAGCGCGGCTAACGACTCCGCTTTGCCGTGCCCGAACGTATGCTCCTCATCCGCCGGTTGCAGCGAATAGCGCACCACCAGCAGGTTGGTGAGCGACGCGGCGATATCCACCAGCGAATCGACCAGCGCCGCCAGAATACTGACCGAACCGGTGTGCCACCAGGCGAAAATTTTAATCACCAGCAGCAGCGACGCCATGATGGTTGCCGCCATTGCCGCCCGTGTGACCAGCCGTCCATAAGATGCTTTCATACACGCTCCTGCTTGTCGTTGGCGGAATTATAACGGATAGCAAAAGGAGCAATGGAGAAAATAGGGGCAGGAATTGCGGGCAAAAAAAACCCCCACATCATGTGGGGGAAGACAGGGATGGTGTCTATGGCAAGGAAAAACAGGGGTTGTTACCTGGTACTGCTACTACTCATTACCGTCAACGGGGAGCTTTTTTGCATCTGCGCAACGTTACGCAGCTTTGCCATCCGTTGTTGGTGCTTCTGGTTTAAAACCGCTTGCTGCTCCGGCGTTAGAAGGTGGTACATCTGGTTGCGGACTTTCGCCATCTCAACCTGGCGAGCAACCTGCTCCTGCGCCATTTTTTCTGCCTGAGCGCGTACAGCGGTTTCATCAAATTTATCTGCGGTGACAAGGCTGTGCATTGTCTCCATTTCGCTAACATTAACAGGTGGCTGGTCGTGCCGCGCCTGTGTCATCAGATCCCGCATCTGCTGGCGCTGATGTTCGGTCAGATTAATACCGTCGAACATATGGCTCTGAACACTGCGCTGTGCAATCCCCTCAGTGGGGTGCCAGTTATCGCCTGTTACGGCTTCAGCAGCCTGGCTAACAGCGCTTAATGTCAGCGTTGAGGCCATGACGGCAGCGGTAACGATGCGCATCATTTACTCCAGTAACCTATTTGTCTCACGAGTGAACGAAAATCAGTCTACGATTCAGGCTGCAAACATGCGTCAGGGGGTGTAAAACAACGTAAAGTCATGGATTAGCGACGCTTGATGACGTAATTTCTGCCTCGGAGGTATTTAAACAATGAATAAAATCCTTTTAGTAGATGATGACCGAGAGCTGACTTCCTTGTTAAAGGAACTTCTCGACATGGAAGGTTTTAACGTGCTCGTTGCCCATGACGGTGAACAGGCGCTCGACCTCCTTGATGACAGCATCGATTTGCTTTTGCTCGACGTGATGATGCCGAAGAAAAACGGCATCGATACCCTTAAAGAGCTTCGCCAGACACACCAGACACCGGTAATCATGCTTACAGCCCGCGGCAGCGAGCTGGATCGCGTTCTCGGCCTTGAGCTGGGCGCGGATGACTATCTCCCGAAACCCTTTAACGATCGTGAACTCGTGGCGCGTATTCGCGCGATTTTGCGCCGCTCCCACTGGAGCGAACAGCAGCAGAACAGCGATAGCGGTTCGCCGACGCTGGAAGTGGACGCGCTCAGCCTCAATCCTGGCCGCCAGGAAGCGAGCTTTGACGGTCAGTCGCTGGAGCTCACCGGCACCGAATTTACCCTGCTCTACCTGCTGGCTCAGCATTTAGGCCAGGTGGTGTCGCGTGAACACCTGAGCCAGGAAGTGCTGGGTAAACGCCTGACGCCGTTCGATCGCGCCATCGACATGCATATCTCCAACCTGCGCCGCAAACTGCCGGAGCGTAAAGATGGGCATCCGTGGTTTAAAACTCTGCGCGGCCGCGGTTATCTGATGGTCTCCGCTTCATGATAGGAAGTTTGACCGCCCGCATCTTCGCCATCTTCTGGTTAACCCTGGCGCTGGTGTTGATGCTGGTATTGATGGTGCCAAAGCTGGACTCCCGCCAGATGACGGAGCTGCTCGACAGCGAGCAGCGCCAGGGTCTGATGATTGAACAGCATGTGGAAGCGGAGCTGGCTAACGACCCGCCGAACGATCTGATGTGGTGGCGCAGGCTGTTTCGCGCCATCGACAAATGGGCTCCGCCCGGTCAACGCCTGCTGCTGGTGACCAGCGAAGGGCGCGTGATCGGCGCGGAGCGCAGCGAAATGCAGATCATCCGCAACTTTATCGGCCAGGCCGATAACTCCGATCATCCGCAGAAGAAAAAGTATGGCCGCGTCGAAATGGTGGGCCCCTTCTCCATTCGCGACGGGGAAGATAATTACCAGCTCTATCTGATTCGTCCTGCCAGCAATTCGCAATCTGACTTTATCAACCTGCTGTTTGACCGCCCGCTGCTGCTGCTGATCGTTACCATGCTGATCAGTTCACCGCTGCTGCTGTGGCTGGCGTGGAGCCTGGCAAAACCGGCGCGTAAGTTGAAAAACGCGGCGGATGAGGTGGCGCAAGGCAACCTGCGCCAGCATCCGGAGCTGGAAGCCGGGCCGCAGGAGTTTCTCGCCGCCGGGGCCAGTTTTAACCAGATGGTGAGCGCGCTGGAGCGCATGATGACCGCGCAACAGCGTCTGCTGTCGGACATCTCTCACGAACTGCGCACGCCGCTGACGCGCCTGCAACTGGGCACCGCCCTGCTGCGCCGCCGTAGCGGAGAGAGCAAAGAGCTGGAGCGCATTGAAACCGAGGCGCAGCGGCTGGACAGCATGATCAACGATCTGCTGGTGATGTCGCGCAACCAGCAGAAAAACGCGCTGGTCAGCGAAACGGTCAAAGCCAATCAGCTGTGGCATGAGGTGCTGGATAACGCCGCGTTCGAAGCCGAGCAGATGGGCAAATCCCTGACGGTCACCTTCCCGCCCGGGCCCTGGCCGCTGTATGGCAACCCCAACGCGCTGGAGAGTGCGCTGGAGAATATTGTCCGTAACGCGCTGCGCTACTCCCACACCAAAATCGAAGTGAGCTTTGCGGTGGATAAAGAGGGCATCACCATCAACGTTGATGATGACGGCCCAGGCGTCAGCGCGGAAGATCGCGAGCAGATTTTCCGTCCCTTCTACCGCACCGACGAAGCGCGCGACCGCGAATCGGGCGGCACCGGCCTTGGGCTGGCGATTGTCGAAACGGCAATTCAGCAGCATCGCGGCTGGGTGAAAGCGGACGACAGCCCGTTAGGCGGTTTACGCTTAACCCTCTGGCTGCCGCTCTATAGACGCGCCTGATAATGCGCCCTCTCCCACCGGAGGGGGCGTTTTTTTATCCGCGCAGCCGCCGGGCGTTATCCTCAATTTTGCCGCTCAGGCGTCGCTTCTGCATCGTGCGCGTCCAGCTTGCCGATAACCCCGCCGCCGCCAGCAGGCGCTGATACTGCTCATCATCAAACGGTTGATACCAGGCGATCGCCGCCGCCTCATGAACGCTGACATCGCTCACTCTTGAGACAAGCTCTAACGGCGCGTCAGCGGCGACTTTGCCTGCGGCAATCACCCGGTAGAGCCAGCCCACGCGGCCGCTCGCCTGCATCTGCGTGGCCATATCCTCAATGCCGAAGTGGTAGTTGAGCTTAAAGCAGGGCGAGCGCGGCTGCGTCACCTGAATCAGCGCCTCGCCCCAGCGAAAGATATCGCCGATAAAGACATTTTGTTCCGTCAGCCCGACGGTAGAGAGGTTTTCGCCGAAGGCGGGCGCGCAGAAAAGCGCGGCCTGTTGCGGGAAGGCTTGCGCCCAGTGCGTGTAGTGTTCACGCGGATAGTGGCACAGCGCGCGATCGGCCCCGCCGTGGTAGCTTTTCTCTGCCTGCTCATCGCCAGCAAGGCCCAGCTCCGTCAGGGTCAGCTCTCCCTGCACCTGCAATTTGGCGATGGCGCTCGGTCGGCTGCCCTCATAATCCCTTATCTTGCCCCTGAAAACGTTAACCTGATGGCGCATCTTCCCTCCCGGAATTCCGTTATTGGTCGCGTTATTAGAGCACACTTTTTTCTCACCCGAAGCGGCGAAAATGAGACATTCATGCGCGTGTCTGACGCCATGCCGTGTTATCACTTACCTTGAGTTTTGAAACGCAATTTCATTAAACGAGGAGAGAGCGACGTGGCCACTACAGTTCCATTTTCTGGCGTCTGGTGCCCTTCCATCACGCCGATGGATCGTGAAGGGAGTATCGATCTGGCAGGCTTAGCGCAACACATTGCCCGTCTGAATGCGGCAAAAGTCGATGTCGTGCTGCTGATGGGCAGCATCGGGGAGTTTGCCTCGTTCTCGCTGGAGGAGCGCTTAATGCTTATCCGCGAAGCGCGGGAGATGTCACCGGGCACGCTGGTAGCAAATGTCTCCTCCCCCTGCTTTTCCGATGTGGTGCGCATGGCGCAAGAGGCCAGGCGCGTCGGGTATGACGCAGTAATGGTGCTGCCACCCTATTACTACGGGCAGACCAGCGGGCAGTTATTGCACTATTTCCGCGCCATCGGCCAGGCGGTTGAGGGCAAGTGGTTCGCCTACAACTTCCCGGCGCGCACCGGCTGCGATTTAACGCCGGAACTGGTCGCCACCCTGGCCGCCGAGTTTCCTGATTTCGCCGGCATCAAAGATACGGTCGATTGCCAGTCACACACGCGAAACATGATCCTCGCCACCCAGGCGGTACGCAGCGATTTCGCCGTGTTGAGCGGCTACGACGAGTACTACATCCCGAACTTACTGGCAGGCGGCGCAGGGGTGATCTCCGGGTTGAATAACGTTATGCCAGAGCTGTTTGTGCAGGCGAGAGAAGCCTGGCGCACCGGCGATCTCGACGGGTTGAGCAAAGCGCAGCAGGAGATCGGCAAGTTTATGGCGATCTACGCCATCGGGGATGATTTCGTCACCACCATCAAAACCGTGGTATCACGTAAATTTGGCTACTCGACGCCCGTCTCGCGCAACGTCGGCGGCACACTCAGCGACGCGCAGTGCGCCATCGTCGACCAGCTGTTTAGTATCACCTCGCGAAGGTAAACCGCAGGCAATAAAAAACCCCCGACGGCGAAGCCGGACGGGGGTTGACCTCACGCAAGCGTGGGGGATCGTGCGAACTTATTTTTTAGCGGCGAAACGTGCTGCTGCTTCGTCCCAGTTCACCACGTTCCAGAACTCTTTGATGTAGTCCGGGCGGCGGTTCTGGAATTTCAGGTAGTAAGCGTGTTCCCACACATCCAGGCCGATGATCGGGAAGCCGGATGCGCCAGAGATCGCTTCGCCCATCAGCGGGGAGTCCTGGTTTGCGGTAGAAACTACAGCCAGTTTGTCGCCTTTCAGCACCAGCCATGCCCAGCCGGAACCGAAGCGGGTTGCTGCTGCTTTTTCAAATTCAGCTTTGAAGTTGTCCACGGAACCGAAATCGCGCTCGATAGCCGCTTTCAGATCGCCCTGCAGGGTAGTGCCGACTTTCAGGCCTTTCCAGAACAGGCTGTGGTTAGCGTGGCCGCCCGCGTTGTTACGCAGTACGGTTTTCTTGTCGGTCGGCAGCTGGTCCAGCTTGGTGATCAGCTCTTCAACCGGCAGGCTTGCGAACTCCGGCAGGTTTTCCAGCGCGGCGTTAGCGTTGTTTACGTAGGTCTGGTGATGTTTAGTGTGATGGATTTCCATCGTCTGCTTGTCGAAATGAGGCTCAAGGGCATCATACGCATACGGCAGAGCGGGCAGTGTATAGCTCATTTTCATCTCCATTTTTAGTCTGGCGGCGGATTTGTTAACGCCGCGTAAGCAGTTGGATCATTATAGTTAATTACGTGATATTGAAAATGTTTATCAATGCCGTAGTTTCTATAAGGTTATCTATTTTAGTTATGTTCTTGAAATTGTGAAGCTGCTCATTCTCATCATGCCCTGATTGCCAGCGCCAGGCGCAGCGCGGCAATCGTCTCAAGGTTAAATCGTTTACTGATTTTTACACTCTGCGAGTCGGCGACCTCTGTCGGCCATAAAAACAAAAGGAGTGCACAATGAGTAACGCGATTACGATGGGTATTTTGTGGCATTTGATAGGCGCGGCCAGTGCTGCCTGTTTCTATGCCCCGTTCAAAAAGGTCAAACAGTGGTCATGGGAGACGATGTGGTCGATAGGCGGCCTTGTCTCCTGGGTAGTCCTCCCCTGGAGCGTCAGCGCGCTGTTACTGCCCGATTTCTGGGCCTATTTCAGCTCGTTTAACGCCTCCACCCTGCTGCCGGTGTTTCTCTTTGGCGCGATGTGGGGCGTCGGCAATATCAATTACGGTTTAACGATGCGCTATCTCGGCATGTCGATGGGTATCGGTATCGCTATCGGCATCACGCTGATTGTCGGCACCCTGATGACACCGGTGCTCAACGGCACTTTCGGCGTGCTGATCCATACCGAAGGAGGTCGAATGACGCTGCTTGGCGTGCTGGTTGCCCTGATTGGCGTCGGCATTGTGACGCGCGCCGGTCAGTTGAAAGAGCGCAAAATGGGCATCAAAGCCGAAGAGTTCAATCTGAAGAAAGGGCTGGCGCTGGCGGTCATGTGCGGCATCTTCTCAGCCGGGATGTCCTTTGCGATGAACGCCGCCAAACCGATGCACGATGCCGCCGCCGCGCTGGGCATCGATCCGCTCTATACCGCGCTGCCAAGCTATGTGGTGATCATGGGCGGCGGCGCGCTGGTCAACCTTGGCTTCTGCATCATCCGGCTGGTAAAAGTGAAGAACTTATCGGTCAAAGCGGACTTCTCGCTGGCAACGCCGTTGATTATCAGCAACATCCTGCTCTCCGCGCTTGGCGGGCTGATGTGGTATCTGCAATTCTTCTTCTACGCCTGGGGCCACGCCCGTATTCCGGCGCAGTATGACTACATCAGCTGGATGCTGCACATGAGTTTCTACGTGCTGTGCGGCGGCATTGTCGGGCTGGTGCTGAAGGAGTGGAAAAATGCCGGACGTCAGCCGGTCAGCGTGCTGAGCCTCGGCTGCGTGGTGATTATTATCGCGGCCAATATTGTCGGCCTCGGTATGGCGAGCTAATCAGACGGCGGCGCGACTGCGATGACGCCACTGTCCTGGCGTCATCCCCACTTCGCGGCTAAAGACCACCGAAAAGTAGTTACTGTCCTCAAACCCGCACTGCATGGCGATTTCGCCAATCATCTGCTCCGAGTGCTGGAGCAGATATTGCGCGTGGCAGATGCGCAGCTGGCGCAGATAGTGATTGATGGTCATGCCGGTCTGGGTGCGAAACTGCTGGCGCAGGGCGCGCTCGCTGCACTGCTCCTGCTCGCAAAACTGTTCAAGCACAAAGCTGCGGTTCAGGCTGCCGGAAAGGGCGGTGATCAGCTTATCCAGCAGCGCTTCGCTGTGAGTGGCGGCAAGGTTATCGGCGGCGAAACGGTGGCGTTTTAAGGTCATCACCAGCTGGGCAAAGAGCGTTTCCGCCATTCCATTCGCCAGCGGATCGCTCTTATTGCTCTCATGCTCCAGCTGGGCGATCACCTGGCGGGCCTGCGTCATGCCGCTGCTGCCAATGCGCCAGTGCGGGCTCCACGCTCCGCCGCTAAAGCCCGGGATCAGCCCCGCCCAGTCCAGATTGAGCGTCAGCCGCTCCGGGCAGTAGATGATGTTCTGCAACACCAGATCGTTAACCGAGGCGTAAGAGTGGCAATCCTCGGCGCGGATATAGAAGAGATCGCCGCGCGTAATGCGGTACGGGCGGTTGTTAAGCACATGCAGGCCATTGCCGCGCCACACCATCACCAGCTCATTAAACTCGTGGGTGTGTTCGGCAAACACATGTTGCGGGTAGCGATCCGCCACCGCCACCGCCTGACCGGCGCGCGGAAAAAAGTCGTCCCGACGAAGAATAAGCTGGCCTGTCACATCATCACCTCTGCGTGCACTAACCTGACATTATTAGCCAAAGCGCAGCCAAAAATCGGTGATTCTCTTCTCGTTACTGAAGCAGCGTATCGCGCCCCTGACGGATCTCGCGCGGAGACCAGCTAAACTCGCGGCGAAACAGGGTCGAAAAGTGGTTACTGTCGCCAAACCCGCAGCGAAAAGCGATATCCGTTACGCTCTCATCGCTGTGGCGCAACATATGGCGGGCTTTGATCAGCCGCAGGCGGTTCAGATAGCGCTGCGGCGTCATGCCGGTGGTCTGTTTAAGCTGGCGATGCAGCGTGCGCAACGAGAGCGTGAAGCGCTCGGCAAGCGACGCCCAGCAGATATCCTCGGCGAAGTGATCCTCCAGCCACAGCAGCAATTGGTTAAGCCGCGCGTCGCTGTTGCCCATCTCCGCCTGCTGGCTGCTACGGCGCAGCAGCACCAGCAACTGCATAAAGAGCATTTCGCGGTTAGCAATATCGTGGGTTTCCAGCTCCGCGCCCTGCGCCTCCATCTGGCTGATAATGCCGCGCACCTGCCCCAGCGTCTGCTGGCTCACCCGCCAGTGCGACGGGTAGTGCCCCTCCTGCTCCTGCGGTAACAGCTGGTTTAACCCGGCAAGGAACTGGAAAGCGTCCGGCGAGCGGTAGAGCACGTTGGTCAGGCAGAGATTATCCGTATGTTCATAGAGATGGCGGTCGTGATCGCGCACAAAGCAGACCGTGCCGCCGCTGATGGTGTAAGGCTGACCGTTAAAGACATGAATGCCGGAACCATGCTCAACAATCACAATTTCATGAAAATCATGATGATGCTCAGGGAAAGCCGCCTGCGGCAGCCGCGGCTCAATGGCAACCGGTGATTTACCTGGCGGAAAGAAATCGACGCTATGCAGTATGGTCATGATCGCCCCAGCAAATGAGAAACAGTCTCAAAATAGTAATTAAGGGCGGCCAACCTCACCTTTAATTTTCGACGCCATTTCGCGCATAAGCTGCCCGTTTTTCAAGAAACGCCCGGAAAGATCGGGAAATGTGGCGAGAGTCACAATGGCGTAAGACCCCGTCATCACTGGAATATGTGAACTCTCTCACGTTCATCTTTGCTTTCTTGCCAGCGCCCCTTCGCCGCTGTCAGTAGCAAGAAGGTAGACCCCACGCCCCCTTTTTTAGACTGTCCGCAATGACTCTTTGAAGGACCTCATCATGACTTTTCGCCACTGCGTCGCAGTTGATTTAGGTGCCTCCAGCGGACGGGTAATGCTGGCGCGTTACGATCGCCAGAGCCGGGCGCTGACGCTTCAGGAAATTCACCGCTTTGTTAACTGCTTACAGAGAGTTGATGGATTCGACTGCTGGGATATCGACCGCCTGGAAGCCGAGATCCGCAGCGGGCTGCAAAAGGTATGCGAATCCGGCGTACAGCCTGACAGCATCGGCATTGATACCTGGGGCGTCGATTATGTGCTGATTAACCGCGCGGGTGAACGCGTCGGTCTGCCAATCGCCTACCGCGACAGCCGCACCGACGGCATTATGCAGCGCGCTTTCCAGCAGCCGGGCAAAGCCGATATCTATCGCCGCAGCGGCATCCAGTTTCTCCCCTTCAACACGCTCTATCAACTGCGCGCGCTGGCGGAACAGCAGCCGCAAACCGTAGAGCAGGTGGAGCACGCCCTGCTGATCCCAGACTACTTCAGCTTCCGCCTCACCGGGCAGTGCAACTGGGAGTACACCAACGCCACCACCACACAACTGGTCAATATCAACACCGACAACTGGGACGCCACGCTGCTCGACTGGGCTGGCGTGCCCGCAAGCTGGTTCGGTACACCGACCCATCCGGGGAATGTGATTGGCG
Organism: Kosakonia sp. Marseille-Q7440; assembly: GCF_965119485.1. Lineage (NCBI taxonomy): Bacteria > Pseudomonadati > Pseudomonadota > Gammaproteobacteria > Enterobacterales > Enterobacteriaceae > Kosakonia > Kosakonia sp. Marseille-Q7440. The sequence continues at coordinate 55,333 of NZ_CBCPLT010000004.1, forward strand.
ACTGGATCTGCCCGCAGGGCAACGCTATTCCGGTGGTCGCCGTGGCCAGCCACGATACCGCCAGCGCAGTGATCGCCTCGCCGCTGGCCGATAACGATGCGGCATATCTCTCTTCCGGCACCTGGTCATTGATGGGCTTTGAGAGCAAAACGCCCTACACCAGCGACGCCGCGCTCGCCGCCAATATCACCAATGAGGGCGGTGCCGAGGGGCGTTACCGGGTGCTGAAAAATATCATGGGCTTATGGCTGCTACAGCGGGTGCTGAAAGAGCAGAACATCAGCGACCTGCCCGCGCTTATCGCCCTCACCGAACAGATCGCGGTCTGCCGCTTCGTCATCAACCCCAACGACGAGCGCTTTATCAACCCGGAGAACATGAGTGCCGAGATCCAGGCCGCCTGCCGCGACGCGGATCAACCCGTGCCGCAGAGCGCTGCCGAGCTGGCGCGCTGCATCTTCGACAGCCTCGCCCTGCTCTATGCCGATGTGCTGAGCGAGCTGGCAACGCTGCGCGGTAAGCCCTTTACTCGCCTGCACATTGTCGGCGGCGGTTGCCAGAACAAACTGCTGAACCAGCTTTGCGCCGACGCCTGCGGTTTGCCGGTGGTCGCCGGGCCGGTTGAAGCCTCAACGCTCGGCAATATTGGCATACAGCTAATGACGCTTGATGAGCTGACCAACGTCGATGAGTTCCGTCAGGTGGTGGCGGCTAACCACCCCCTGCTCACCTTTACCCCCGATTCTGATAATGAAATCGCCCGCTATGTCGCGCGTTTTCAGCAAAAACGACAGACAAAGGAGCTTTGCGCATGACCACTCAACTTGAACAGGCCTGGGAGATTGCCAGAGAGCGTTTTGCCGCGGTCGGCATCGATGCCGAGGAGGCACTGCGTCAGCTCGATCGCCTGCCGGTCTCGATGCACTGCTGGCAGGGCGACGATGTGGCCGGGTTCGAAAACCCGGAAGGCAGCCTGACCGGCGGTATTCAGGCCACCGGTAACTATCCGGGTAAAGCGCGCAACGCCGCCGAATTACGCGCCGATCTTGAGCAGGCGCTGAGCCTGATCCCCGGCCCTAAGCGCCTCAATCTGCATGCTATTTATCACGAAGCCGATGCGCCCGTGGCGCGTAACGAGATCAAACCGGAGCACTTTAAAAACTGGGTTACGTGGGCGAAAGCCAACAAACTGGGGCTCGATTTTAACCCCTCCTGTTTTTCGCACCCGCTCAGCGCGGATGGTTTTACCCTCTCCCACGCCAATGATGAGGTGCGCCAGTTCTGGATTGATCACGTGAAGGCCAGCCGCCGCGTCTCTGCCTCCTTCGGCGAGCAGCTCGGCACGCCGTCGGTGATGAATATCTGGGTGCCGGACGGCATGAAGGATGTCACCGTCGATCGCCTGGCCCCGCGCCAGCGTCTGCTCGCCGCGCTGGACGAAGCGATGAGCGAGAAACTGAACCCGGCGCACCATATCGACGCCGTGGAGAGTAAGTTGTTCGGCATCGGTGCCGAGAGCTACACCGTCGGCTCGAATGAGTTCTATATGGGATACGCCACCAGCCGCCAGACTGCGCTCTGCCTGGATGCGGGCCACTTCCACCCGACGGAGGTGATCTCCGACAAAATCTCCGCCGCCATGCTCTATGTGCCGCGCCTGCTGCTGCACGTCAGCCGCCCGGTGCGCTGGGACAGCGATCACGTGGTGCTGCTGGATGATGAAACCCAGGCCATTGCCAGCGAGATCATTCGCCACCAGCTGTTCGACCGCGTGCATATCGGCCTCGACTTCTTTGACGCCTCTATCAACCGTATCGCCGCGTGGGTGATTGGCACCCGCAATATGAAAAAAGCGCTGCTGCGCGCTCTGCTCGAGCCGGTTGAACAGCTGCGCCAGCTGGAAGCCGACGGCGATTACACCGCGCGCCTTGCACTGCTCGAAGAGCAGAAATCCCTGCCGTGGCAGGCGGTGTGGGAGATCTATTGCCAGCGCCACGACACCCCCGCCGGCAGCCAGTGGCTTGAGAGCGTGCGGGCGTATGAGCAAGCGGTATTACGCCAGCGCCAGTGAAGCAGTGCCGGATGGCGGCTTACGCCTTATCCGGCCTACAAAAGAGGCGCACCGCCTAACGAACGCTGTGCCGGATGGCGGCTTGCGCCTTATCCGGCCTACAAAACCGACGTACCGCCTAACGAATGCTGTGCCGGATGGCGGATTACAGAGAAACCGATTCACGTAGGCCGGATAAGCGCAGCGCCATCCGGCAACAGAACCAACAGGAACTCCATACATGCAGACCATTATTAACGCCTGGTTCGTCCAGGGGATGATCAAAGCGACGACCGACGCCTGGCTGAAGGGCTGGGACGAGCGCAACGGCGGCAACCTGACCCTGCGTCTCGACGATGCAGATATTGCGCCCTATGAAGCAGATTTCCACCCGCAGCCGCGCTACATTCCCCTCAGCCAGCCAATGCCGCTGCTCGCCAACACGCCCTTTATAGTCACCGGCTCCGGCAAATTTTTCCGCAACGTGCAGCTCGATCCAACGGCCAACCTTGGCGTGGTCAAAGTCGACAGCGACGGCGCCGGTTACCACATCCTGTGGGGGCTGACTAACGAAGCGGTGCCCACCTCCGAACTGCCGGCGCACTTCTTGTCCCACTGCGAGCGCATCCAGGCGACCGGTGGCAAAGATCGGGTGATCATGCACTGCCACGCCACCAACCTTATCGCCCTGACCTACGTGCTGGAAAACAGCTCAGATTTGATTACCCGCAAGCTGTGGGAAGGGAGCACCGAGTGCCTGGTGGTCTTCCCGGACGGCGTCGGCATTCTGCCGTGGATGGTGCCGGGCACCGATGAAATCGGCCGCGCCACCGCCAACGACATGCAGAAACATTCGCTGGTGCTGTGGCCGTTCCACGGCGTTTTCGGCAGCGGCCCGACGCTGGATGAAGCTTTTGGCCTGATCGACACCGCGGAAAAATCCGCCGAGGTATTAGTCAAAGTCTATTCGATGGGCGGTATGAAACAGACCATCACCCGTGAAGAACTGATCGCACTGGGCAAACGCTTCGGCGTCAACCCGCTGCAATCGGCGTTAGATCTGTACCACTAAAAAAACGCGCCCCGCTCACGCAGACGGGGCGAACTCTGTTCACCTGCAAAAAACCACTCCCAGTGATTTCGGCAACACGAAAGCAGACGGGAGTGTCATCCGTGGAGTACGAGCAATGAAAACAAAAGCAAGCTTGATCCTCACCGTTGTCATGATGGCGTTATCCGGTTCCGCCATCGCCGAAGTGAAAATCGCCCTGGTGGCGAAATCGTTAGGGAATGGTTTTTTTGAAGCCGCCAACACCGGCGCGCAGGAAGCAGCGAAAGAGTTAGGCGACGTAAAAGTGATCTACACCGGGCCGACCACCACCACGGCGGAAGCACAGATCGAAGTGCTGAACGGCTTGATCGCCCAGGGGGTGGATGCGATCGCCATCTCCGCCAACGATCCGGACGCGGTAGTGCCAGTGCTGAAAAAAGCGATGCAGCGCGGTATCAAAGTGGTGTCATGGGACTCCGGCGTGGCGAAAGCCGGGCGGCAGATCCACCTTAACCCCTCCAATAACGCACTGATTGGCGAAACCAACGTCAAGCTTGCCGCCGATGCGCTTAAGGCGCTGAATGTTGAGAAGGGCGATGTCGCTATTCTGAGCGCCACGCCAACCTCGACCAACCAGAATATCTGGATTGCGGAGATGAAAAAGGTGCTGCCGAAGTACCCCTCCGTCAATCTGGTCACCGTCGCGTATGGCGACGATCTCTCCGATAAAAGCTACCGCGAAGCGGTCGGTTTGCTGAAGTCCTACCCGGATCTGAAAGTGATTGTCTCCCCCTCCTCCGTCGGCATTGTCGCCGCCGCGCAGGCGGTGAAGGATCAGGGCAAAATCGGCAAAGTCTACGTTACCGGTCTCGGCTTGCCCTCTGAAATGGCGGGCGCCATCAAATCCGGCGCGAGTAAAAGTTTTGCCATCTGGAACCCGATCGATCTCGGCTATGCCGCCACCTATTTAGCAAACGATCTGGTGAAAGGGACGGCGACGAAAACGGAAGCCAGCATGGGCCGCTTAGGGAAAGTGACGCTGGATGCCGACGGCAATGGCGCGATGGCGCAACCGTTCGTCTACGATGCCAGCAATATTGATAAGTTCTCGAAGATGTTCTGACCCTTTCCCCTCTCTGACGGGAGGGGGTAAAAACCGGAGAGTTATCATGACGGCATCCACCCCACTGCTGTCGCTTAAGGGCATCAGCAAGCGCTTTCCCGGCGTGCGCGCACTTGAGAACGTACAGCTTGATCTCTGGCCTGGCCACGTAACCGCCCTGATTGGCGAGAACGGCGCGGGCAAATCGACGCTGGTCAAAGTGATGACCGGCATTTATCAGCCTGATGAGGGCGAGATCCTCTATAAAGCGATTCCTATTTCCCTGCCGACACCCGATGCGGCGCACAGAGTGGGCATTACCGCCATTCACCAGGAGACGGTGCTGTTCGACGAGCTGTCGGTCACCGAAAATATTTTTGTTGGCCACTATCTCTATAAAGGGCTGCTGAAAAAGCTCGACTGGCCCGCCATGCACCAGCAGGCACGGGCACTCCTCGCCCGGCTGGAGGTGCAGATCGATCCGCGCGCGACGCTTAAAACCCTCAGCATTGCCCAGCGTCATATGGTGGCGATTGCCCGCGCCCTCGCTTTCGATGCTCAGGTGGTGATCCTCGACGAGCCGACCGCCGCCCTCTCGCAGCACGAGATCCTCGAGTTCTACCACATCGTTGAGCGCCTGAAGCAGGAGGGCAAAGCGATCCTCTTTATCTCGCACAAGTTCGATGAAATTTTCGAACTGGCGGATCACTACACCATTTTGCGCGACGGCGTCTTTATCGAATCTGGTGCCATTAAGGAGATTACCGAAGCGCGGATGGTGACGCTGATGGTCGGGCGCGCCATCAGCCAGAGCTGGCCGAAAATCGCCTGCGAGCAGGGCGAGGTGGTACTGGAGGTAAACGATCTCTGCCATGCCACCGAGTTTGCCCATATCAACTTCAGCCTGCGCAAAGGGGAGATCCTCGGCTTTTATGGCCTGGTGGGTGCCGGGCGTACCGAGCTGATGCAGGCACTCTGCGGCGTAACGCGTCCCGCTTCTGGTGACATTATCCTTAACGGCAAAGCGGTGCAGTTCCGCCAGCCGGCGGATGCGATTCAGGCCGGGATTGTCTGCGTGCCGGAAGAGCGCCAGCAGCAGGGGGCGATCACCGCCCTGTCGATTGCCCAGAACATCAGCCTGCCGCAGCTAAGCACGCTCAACGCCAACGGGGTGCTGAACGACGCCAAAGAGTGGGCGCTGGCGGAGGAGTACGCCCGCCGCTTGCAGGTCAAAGCCTTTAGCTGGAAGCAGGCGGTTGAGACGCTTTCCGGCGGCAATCAGCAGAAGGTGGTGATCGGGAAGTGGCTCGCCACTCAGCCGCAGGTGATTATTCTCGATGAGCCAACCAAAGGGATCGATATCGGTTCGAAAGCGGCAGTGCACCAGTTTATGTCCGAACTCGTGGCGCAGGGGCTGGCGGTGATTATGGTCTCCTCCGAATTGCCGGAAGTGATGGGCATGGCGGATCGGGTGATCGTCATGCACGAAGGGTTGATGGTCGCGCACTACCGGGCCGGGGAGGCGTCGGCAGAAACCATCGTCAGCGCCGCCAGCGGTGCCGGGCAGGAGGCCGCATGATGAACGCACTGCTGAAACATCGTGAAGCGCTGCTTGGCGGGGTGATTGTGCTGCTGATGCTGGCAATCGGCAGCCGCGTACCCGCCTTTATCAGCCCCGGCAACCTGATAGAGATGTTCAACGATACTGCCATCCTGATCATTCTCGCCCTCGGGCAAATGATGGTGCTGCTGACCAAAGGGATCGACCTGTCGATGGCGGCAAACCTGGCGCTCACCGGCATGATTGTTGCGCTGATTAACTTTCATCACCCGGATGTACCGGTGTGGGCGTTGCTGCTGCTGGCGACCGCGCTCGGGCTGGTGATGGGGATTATCAACGGCCTGCTGGTGTGGAAACTGGGTATTCCGGCGATTGTGGTAACGCTCGGCACCATGAGCATCTACCGCGGCATTATCTTTCTCCTCTCCGGCGGCGGCTGGGTGAACGCCAACCAGATGAGCGCCGATTTCCTTGCCGTACCGCGCAGCGGGCTGTTGGGGCTACCGGTGCTGAGCTGGTGCGCCGTCGCCGCGCTGCTGCTGGTCGGCTACTTCCTGCGTTACAGCCGCAGCGGACGGGCGCTCTACACCGCAGGCGGCAACGCCACGGCGGCGTACTACACCGGCATCAACGCCGGAAAAATGCAGTTTGTCAGCTTCTGCCTCTCCGGCGCGCTGGCCGGGTTCTGCGGCTACTTGTGGATCTCGCGCTTCGCCGTCGCCTATGTCGATGTTGCCAACGGCTTTGAGCTACAGGTGGTGGCCGCCTGCGTGATTGGTGGCATCAGCACCATGGGCGGCAGCGGGCGCGTGCTCGGCTGTCTGTTTGGCGCGCTGTTCCTCGGCGTTATCAACAATGCCCTGCCGGTGATTGGCGTCTCGCCCTTCTGGCAGATGGCGATCTCCGGCACGGTGATCGTGATTGCGGTGCTGCTCAACGAGCGTGGCAATAAGCGCAAAGGGCGGTTGATCCTGCGCGATGCGGCGCTGGCCCGGCAGAAACAGGCGGTGAAATCATGAGCAAAATTCTCACTTCTGAAGCGGTAAATAGCCCGGCTGCGCCGACGCCACTCTTACGCCGTCTGCTCTGCTGGGAGGGGTTTTTACTGGCGGTGACGCTGGCGGTGTTTGTGGTCAACGCCCTCGCCTCGCCCTACTTCCTTAATATCTGGAACCTGTCAGATGCCACCTTCAACTTCACCGAGAAGGCGATCATCGTGCTGCCGATGGCGATGTTGATTATCGCCAGAGAGATCGATCTCTCGGTCGCCGCCACCATCGCGCTCAGCTCAACGGCGATGGGCTTTTGCGCGCAGGCGGGCGTCGATACGCCGCTGCTGGTCTGCGTGGGAGTGGGCGTCGGCTTGCTGTGCGGGTTGTTCAACGGCTTTCTGGTGACCCGCTTTAACCTCTCGTCGATTGTTATCACCATCGGCACCATGAGCTTGTACCGCGGCATCTCCTACATCCTGCTGGGCGACCAGGCGCTCAACAGCTGGCCGGAGAGCTTCGCGTGGCTCGGCCAGGGCTACGTCTGGGGCGCGCTGTCGTTCGAGTTTGCGCTCTTTATTGTGCTCGGGCTGCTGTTTGCCTTTCTGCTGCATAAAACCAACTTTGGCCGCCGCACTTACGCCATCGGCAATAACCCGACCGCCGCGTGGTATGCCGGGATCAATGTCAAACGTCACAACCTGATCCTCTTTGCCCTGGTGGGGTTGATGGCCGGGCTGGCGTCGGTGCTGCTCACTTCGCGCCTTGGCAGCACGCGCCCAACTATCGCGCTGGGCTGGGAGCTTTCCGTGGTGACGATGGCGGTGCTCGGCGGCGTCAATATTCTCGGCGGCTCCGGCAGCATGGTTGGTGTGATTATCGCCGCCTTTTTGATGGGGCTGGTGACCTTTGGCCTGAGCCTGCTCAACGTGCCGGGGATTGTGATGTCGATTATTGTCGGCGCGATGCTGATCGTGGTGATTTCACTGCCAATCCTCACCCGCAGCCTGTTGCAGCGCAGGCGGCTGTAATGCAGGCATGGCTCGCCAGATGGCGGCTTACCTCAAAGCGCTAGCGGGAAAATTTTCATCCGGCGACAGGGAGCATTGCCGCCGGTCAGGATTCAACCAAATCAAGGAGAAACATGATGAGCTTTATGTTGGCACTGCCGAAAATCAGCCTGCACGGCGCGGGCGCAATTGGCGATATGGTGAAACTGGTGGCGGACAAACAGTGGGGTAAGGCACTGATTGTCACCGACGGGCAACTGGTGAAACTCGGTCTGCTCGACAGCCTGTTTACCGCGCTAAAGGCGCACGAGATGCCCTATCAGCTGTTTGATGGCGTCTTCCCCAACCCGACCGAAGCGCTGGTGCAGGAGGGGTTTGCCGCCTATCAGCAGGCAGGCTGTGACTACCTGATTGCCTTCGGCGGCGGCAGCCCGATTGATACCGCGAAAGCGATAAAAATCCTCACCGCGAACCCCGGGCCGTCGACCGCTTACTCCGGCGTTGGCAAAGTGAAACACGCCGGGGTGCCGCTGGTGGCAATCAACACCACCGCCGGCACGGCGGCGGAGATGACCAGCAACGCAGTGATTATCGACAGCGAGCGCCAGGTGAAGGAGGTGATTATTGATGCCAACCTGATCCCCGATATCGCCGTCGACGATGCCAGCGTGATGCTGGCGATCCCCGCCGCGGTCACTGCCGCAACCGGCATGGATGCCCTGACCCATGCGGTCGAAGCCTATGTCTCCGTGGGCGCGCATCCGTTAACGGATGCCAACGCGCTGGAGGCGATTCGCCTCATCAACCTGTGGCTGCCGACCGCCGTTGCCGAGGGCGGTAACCTTGAGGCGCGCGAACAGATGGCTTACGGGCAGTATCTGGCCGGGATGGCCTTTAACAGCGCCGGGCTCGGGCTGGTTCATGCCCTCGCCCACCAGCCGGGCGCGACCCACAATCTGCCGCACGGCGTCTGCAACGCCATCCTGCTGCCGATCATCGAAAACTTTAACCGCCCCCATGCGGTAGCGCGTTTCGCCCGCATCGCGCAGGCGATGGGCGTTGATACCCGCGAGATGAGCGAGGAGGCGGCAAGCCAACAGGCGATTGCTGCCATTCGCGCGCTGAGCGCCAAAGTCGGTATTCCTTCCGGCTTTAGTGCGCTGGGCGTGCGCGAAGCCGATATCGAAGGGTGGCTGGATAAGGCGCTCGCCGATCCGTGTGCACCCTGCAACCCGCGCAGCGCCAGCCGCGATGAGGTGCGCGAGCTCTATCTGGAGGCATTATGATCCGTAAAGCGTTTGTTATGCAGGTGAACCCCGATGCGCACGAAGAGTACGCGCGTCGCCATAACCCTATCTGGCCGGAGCTGGAAGCGGTGCTGAAAGAGGCGGGCGCGCACCATTACGCCATCTATCTTGATAAAGCGCGCAACCTGCTGTTTGCCACGGTGGAGATTGAATCAGAAGCGCGCTGGGAGGCGGTTGCCCGCACCGAGGTATGTCAGCGCTGGTGGAAACATATGCGCGACGTGATGCCTGCGAATGCTGATAACAGCCCGGTAAGCGCCGAACTGGAAGAGGTGTTCTATCTGGCGTAAGCCGCTCCCTTCATCCCCTCAAGGCATGCAGGGGATGAAGGCTCAATTCTGCTCGGCAACGAGGATCGCCTGCGTATCCGGCTCTAACGCTTTAAAGATATGCTCGCGATCCGCCGGGTAACAGATGTAATCCCCTTCGTTTAACTCTTCAGGCGCTTCTGTCAGCCCGACCAGCGCCCGTCCCTGCGTCACAATAATGTGCTCGACGGAACCGGCGGGATGCGGGTGGGAGATGCGATCCGCGCCGGGCTGCGTCAGCAGCAGATAGATATCGCGCCGCGCGCCGGGCGGGCAGGTTGCCAGCAATATCGCCTGGTAGTGCGCCTGCTCGGCAACCACTTTGGTGCCTTCACCGCGGCGAATCACCTGCGTTTGCGGGTTTTGCGGCTCCAGCAGGCGGGCAAACGGGATATCCAGCGCCACGCAGAGTGCCCACAGGGTTTCGAGGCTCGGATTACCGTTGCCCGCTTCCAGCTGCGAGAGCGTCGATTTCGCAATCCCGGCGCGGCGGGCAATCTCCGCCAGCGAGAGCCCGGTTCGCTGCCGCTCACGCGCCAGGCTTTTGGCGATAATAGCGATGGGTTGTGTCATACCGGCCTTAAATGTTCATTTAATCGAACGTTATGTTCGTCTTGAAAAACGGTCTCAGGGTGTTCATTATAATGGATACACGTTCGATATGGCTAAAAAGCGATGTTCACACGACACTTTTCTTCCCTTACACGCGACACGGTTAGAGCGATTGGGCTGGTCTGCCTGGCGGTCGGCGTTGTCGGCGTCTCCTATGGCTCTCTGGCAATGGCTTACGGCTTCCCGCTCTGGGTGCCGCTGATGCTCTCGACGCTGGTGCTGGCAGGCGCTTCGGAGTTTATGTTTATCGGGATTGTGGCAAGCGGCGGTAGCCCGCTGGCAGCCGCGGTCGCCGGGCTGCTGGTCAATGCGCGCCATATTCCCTTCGGCGTGACGGTGCGCGAACTGGTGGGTAAACGGGCCGCCGGGTTATTGGGCTGCCACATTATGAATGATGAGAGCGTGGTGTTCGGGCTTTCACAGTCAACCCCGGAACAGCGCAAAGCTGCCTACTGGCTCTGCGGGCTGGGCGTGGCGCTGCTGTGGCCGGTTGGCGTGCTGATCGGTGCATCGGTCGGGGCTTTTCTGCCCGCGCCGGAAACCATCGGTCTGGACGCGGTCTTCCCGGCGATTTTACTGGCGCTAGTGCTGCCGGCGCTGAAAAAGCGCACCACGCTGATACGCGCCTGTAGCGGCGCGGCGCTCTCGCTGGCGACAGTCCCCTTCGCGCCGGTGGGGTTACCGGTGCTGCTCTCACTGCTTGGTTTACTGACGAGGAAGCGATAATGGCAAGCGTTGCACTGACTCTTGGCGGTATCGCCATTCTCTCGGCAGGCACCTATCTGATGCGGCTCGGCGGCGCGAAACTGGGCGGGCGTCTGGCGCTGTCGGAACGCGCACAGGGGCTGCTTTCGGATGCAGCGACCACGCTGCTGTTCGCTGTGGCGCTGGCCGCAATGCTCTATGAAGGGGATCACTTCGCCGGGATGGCGCGGGTTTCCGGCGTGCTGTTTGCGCTGTTTCTTGCCTGGCGCAAGATGCCGCTGATCGTGGTGATTCTGTCAGCAGCGGTGGTCACAGCTCTGCTGCGTCTGGCGGGTCTGCACTAAAACGAAAAAAGCGCCCGGAGGCGCTCTTTCGACGATAGTGCTTAGCTTATTTGGTCAGTTCAGCGGTCATGTGAACCTGGTTGCCGTTATACGCTTCAGTGATCTGGTAAGAAGACGCGCCAGCCTGTTGTGCCTGGGCAGCGATTTTCGCTTCAGCACCGCTCAGGGTGGTGTCAGTTGCGGTCACGGTTTGCGCAGCAAAAGTACCGAACGAGGAAGCGAGAGCGATAACTGCAACAAAAGTTTTGATGTTTTTCATGAGATAAACCCTTACGTTTTTTTGTTTGAGTGAGGCACCGTGCCTAGATGAAAGTAATGATAGGCCTCTACCCTCAAAACAAAAAGCGGAAGGATTTGTTAAACTCTTTCAGTTTTTTTGACGATTATTTAACACCCATTAATCGCTGTGGATGGGTATAAATTGTCGCCCTGCCCGGCTTACAAAAACCGACCAGCGTCAGGTTACAACGCTCTGCCACTTCCACTGCCAGCGTAGTCGCCGCCGAGACGGCAAACAGGATTTCGACGCCGCACATCGCCGACTTTTGCACCATCTCATAGCTGGCGCGGCTGGAGACCAGCACCGCGCCGGAGGCCCATGTTTCACCGGCGCGCGCCCGGTGCCCGAGCAGCTTATCCAGCGCCACATGGCGACCCACATCCTCATGCCCGCCTGCCAGTTCGCCGGAAGGCAACAGCCATGCAGCAGCGTGAGTACAGCCGCTCAGCTGCCCGATCGGCTGCACATCAGTTAAGTGAGCGAGCGCATTATCCAGTGCGGCTAAATCAAAGGTCTGGGTGAACGGCAGCGGCGCGATGGGCTTGCCGATATCGTTGAGCTGCTCAACGCCGCAGACGCCGCAGCCGGTGCGCCCGGCCAGCGCGCGGCGGCGCTCTTTCAGCCCCATAAAACGGCGGCTGGAGAGATCGATCTGCACTTCCAGCCCGTTACAGGACGGCACCACCTCCATGCCGTAAATGTCGGCGGGGGTCTCAATAATCCCTTCGGATAAGGAGAAGCCGATGGCGAACTCCTCCAGATCTTTTGGCGATGCCATCATCACCACATGGGAAATGCCGTTGTAAACCAGCGCAACCGGCACCTCTTCCGCCAGCATGTCTGGCTGGGACTGGTGCAGGTTGTCACGCTTCCAGAGCACGACTTCGCGTACGCCTGTGACTGATGTTGCATTTTTGTGCTTTTTAGTATGCAAAATGTTCACTTTGTATTAACTACCCTCGAACAAGCGTACCGACATTGTGGTATTCTCCGCGCATATCCTTCTTAAGCAGAGGGATATGCGGCAATTCTGAACCTTTGTGAAATTCACCGCAAAGAAAAAAACGATAAGAGTAATGTCAACCCAGGAGTAACCCATGCAGGTCAGCAGAAGGCGGTTCTTTAAGATCTGCGCTGGCGGTATGGCAGGTACAACGGCTGCAGCACTGGGCTTTGCCCCCAACATTGCACTCGCGGAGACACGGCAATATAAGCTGTTGCGCACCCGCGAAACCCGTAATACTTGCACATATTGTTCCGTGGGCTGTGGGCTATTAATGTATAGCCTCGGCGACGGTGCAAAAAACGCCAAAGCGTCAATTTTCCATATCGAAGGGGACCCGGACCATCCGGTAAACCGCGGCGCGCTCTGCCCGAAAGGGGCAGGTCTGGTGGATTTCATCCACTCTGAAAGCCGCCTGAAATACCCGGAATACCGTGCTCCAGGTTCCGATAAGTGGCAACGCATCACCTGGGAAGATGCCTTTGAGCGCATCGCCAAACTGATGAAAGCCGACCGCGACGCCAACTATGTTGCGCAGAACGCCGAAGGCACCACCGTGAACCGCTGGCTGAGCACCGGGATGCTGTGCGCATCCGCTTCCAGTAACGAAACCGGCTATTTAACCCAGAAATTTACCCGCGCCCTCGGCATGTTAGCCGTCGATAACCAGGCGCGTGTCTGACACGGACCAACGGTAGCAAGTCTTGCTCCAACATTTGGTCGCGGTGCGATGACCAACCACTGGGTTGATATGAAGAACGCCAATCTCATCGTGGTGATGGGAGGGAACGCGGCAGAAGCGCATCCGGTGGGATTCCGCTGGGCGATGGAAGCCAAGATCCACAATGGCGCGAAGCTGATTGTTATCGATCCACGCTTTACGCGAACCGCCTCTGTTGCGGATTTTTATACGCCGATTCGTTCCGGTACTGACATCGCTTTCCTGTCAGGCGTGTTGCTGTACCTGCTGAACAACGAAAAATATAACCGCGAATATACCGAAGCCTATACCAACGCCAGCCTGATCGTGCGTGAAGATTTTGGCTTCGAAGATGGCCTGTTCACCGGCTATGACGCGGAAACACGCAAGTACGACAAAACCACCTGGAACTACGAGCTGGATGAGAAGGGTTTCGCTAAGCGCGATAAAACGCTGACTCACCCGCGCTGCGTGTGGAACCTGCTGAAACAGCACGTTTCCCGCTATACGCCAGAAGTGGTTGAAAACATCTGCGGGACGCCGAAAGCGGACTTCCTGAAGGTGTGCGAGTACATCGCGGAAACCAGCGTGCATGATAAAACTGCCTCGTTCCTCTATGCCCTGGGCTGGACGCAGCACTCCGTCGGCGCGCAGAACATCCGTACCATGGCGATGATCCAGCTGCTGCTCGGCAATATGGGGATGGCAGGCGGCGGCGTGAACGCCCTGCGCGGCCACTCCAATATTCAGGGTCTGACCGATCTTGGCCTGCTGTCGCAGAGCCTGCCGGGTTACATGACGCTGCCGAGCGAGAAGCAGAAGGATCTCCAGACCTACCTGACCGTCAATACGCCTAAACCGCTGCTGGAAGGCCAGGTTAACTACTGGAGCAACTACCCGAAATTCTTCGTTTCGATGATGAAAGCCTTCTTTGGCGACAAAGCGACGGCGGAGAACAGCTGGGGCTTTGACTGGCTGCCGAAGTGGGACAAAGGCTACGACGTTCTGCAGTACTTCGAAATGATGAGCCAGGGCAAGGTCAACGGCTATCTCTGCCAGGGCTTTAACCCGGTCGCCTCGTTCCCGAACAAGAACAAGGTGGTGGCATCCCTGTCGAAACTGAAGTTCCTGGTGACCATCGATCCGCTGAATACGGAAACCTCGACCTTCTGGCAGAACCACGGCGAGTCTAACGATGTCGATCCGTCGACCATCCAGACCGAAGTGTTCCGCCTGCCGTCGACCTGCTTTGCTGAAGAGAACGGCTCCATCGTTAACTCCGGCCGCTGGTTGCAGTGGCACTGGAAAGGCGCTGACGCCCCGGGCGAAGCGCTGAACGACGGTGAGATCCTGGCCGGTATCTTCTTACGTCTGCGTAAGATGTATGCCGCAGAGGGTGGCGCGAATCCGGAACAGGTTCTGAACATGACCTGGAACTACTCGACGCCGGAGAATCCGTCGGCAGAAGAAGTGGCGATGGAGAGCAACGGCAAAGCGCTGGTCGATATTATCGATCCGGTAAGCGGCGACGTGCTGGCGAAGAAAGGCAACCAGCTTGGCAGCTTTGCGCACCTGCGCGATGACGGCACCACCTCAAGCGGCTGCTGGATTTTCGCCGGAAGCTGGACGCCGGACGGCAACCAGATGGCGCGCCGCGATAACGCCGATCCGTCAGGCCTTGGCAATACGCTGGGCTGGGCATGGGCGTGGCCGCTCAACCGCCGTATTCTCTATAACCGTGCCTCCGCTGACCCGCAGGGTAACCCGTGGGATCCGAAGCGCAAGCTGCTCAGCTACGCCAACGGCAAGTGGGTGGGTGCAGATATTCCGGACTACAGCACCGCCGCACCTGGCAGTGAAGTCGGGCCGTTTATCATGCAGCCGGAAGGAATGGGTCGCCTCTTCGCTCTCGATAAGATGATGGAAGGGCCGTTCCCGGAACACTACGAGCCGTTTGAAACGCCGCTGGGCACCAACCCGCTGCACCCAAATGTTGTCTCGAACCCTGCCGCGCGCGTCTTTAAAGACGATCTCGCTGCGATGGGTAAAGCCGATAAGTTCCCGTATGTCGGGACCACTTACCGCCTGACCGAGCACTTCCACTACTGGACCAAACACGCGCTGTTGAACTCCATCGCGCAGCCGGAACAGTTTGTGGAGATTGGCGAGAAACTGGCGGGCAAGCTGGGCATTACGCAGGGCGATACCGTGCGCGTCTCCTCCAACCGTGGCTATATCAAAGCCAAAGCGGTGGTGACCAAGCGTATTCGTACCCTGAAAGTGGACGGCAAAGATATCGACACGATTGGTATTCCGATTCACTGGGGTTACGAAGGCGTGGCGAAGAAAGGCTTTATCGCCAACACGCTGACGCCGTTTGTCGGTGATGCGAATACCCAAACGCCGGAGTTTAAGGCGTTCCTGGTGAATGTGGAAAAGGTGTAACGGAGACGACTTATGGCTTATCAATCGCAAGACATCATCCGTCGTTCCGCGACTAACGGTTTCACACCCGCGCCTCAGGCGCGGGATCACCAGCAGGAAGTGGCGAAACTTATCGACGTCACCACCTGTATCGGCTGTAAAGCCTGTCAGGTGGCCTGTTCCGAATGGAACGACCTGCGTGATGAGGTGGGGCATAACGTCGGGGTGTATGACAACCCGGCGGATCTGACCGCCAAATCATGGACGGTGATGCGATTCTCGGAAGTGGAGCAGAACGACAAACTGGAGTGGCTGATTCGTAAAGATGGCTGCATGCACTGCGCCGATCCTGGCTGTCTGAAAGCATGTCCGTCAGAAGGGGCTATCATTCAGTATGCTAACGGCATTGTCGACTTCCAGTCTGAGCAGTGCATTGGCTGCGGTTACTGCATCGCTGGCTGCCCGTTCGATGTGCCGCGCCTGAACCCGGAAGACAACCGCGTCTACAAATGTACGCTGTGCGTTGACCGTGTGACGGTAGGCCAGGAACCGGCCTGCGTGAAAACCTGCCCGACCGGCGCTATCCACTTTGGCTCCAAAGAGGATATGAAAAACCTCGCCGGCGAGCGCGTGGCAGAGCTGAAAACCCGTGGTTACGATAACGCAGGTCTGTACGATCCGGCCGGTGTTGGCGGCACGCACGTGATGTATGTGCTGCACCATGCCAATAACCCGAATCTGTATCACGGCCTGCCGGAGAACCCGGAAATCAGCGCAACCGTGAAGTTCTGGAAAGGGATCTGGAAACCACTTGCGGCGGTCGGCTTTGCTGCCACCTTCGCGGCCAGCATCTTCCACTATGTCGGTGTCGGTCCGAACCGCGCAGAAGAGGAAGAGGACAACCTGCATGAAGAGAAAGACGAGGTGCGCAAATGAGAAAACGTGACACCATCGTGCGCTATTCGGCACCCGAGCGCATCAACCACTGGATCACCGCCTTCTGCTTCGTGCTGGCGTCGGTGAGCGGGCTGGGGTTTTTCTTCCCCTCCTTCAACTGGTTGATGAACATTTTGGGCACGCCGCAGCTGGCGCGTATTCTTCATCCGTTTGTCGGCGTGGTGATGTTTGCCTCGTTTATAATCATGTTTTTCCGCTATTGGCACCATAACCTCATCAATAGGGATGATATCTTTTGGGCGAAGAATATTCGTAAGATCGTCGTCAATGAGGAAGTGGGTGACACCGGGCGCTATAATTTCGGTCAGAAGTGTGTGTTCTGGGCGGCGATTATCTTCCTGGTGTTGCTACTGGCAAGCGGCGTGGTTATCTGGCGCCCTTACTTTGCACCCGCGTTTCCCATCCCGGTGATCCGCTTAGCGCTGATGGTGCATTCATTTGCAGCAGTTGCGTTAATTGTGGTTATCATGGTGCACATTTATGCCGCCTTGTGGGTTAAAGGCACCATAACCGCAATGGTGGAAGGCTGGGTTACCAGCACCTGGGCGAAGAAACATCACCCGCGCTGGTACCGGGAAGTTCGCAGCAAGACAACGGAAAAACCAACTGAATGAGTATTCGCATAATCCCGCAAGATGAGCTGGAGAAGAGCGAGAAACGCACGGCGGAAGTAATTCCGCCGTTGTTATTCCCCAGACTTAAAAACCTCTATAACCGCCGTGCGGAACGTCTGCGCACGCTGGCAGAGAGTAATCCGCTGGGTGATTATCTGCGTTTTGCCGCGCTTATCGCCCATGCCCAGGAGGTGGTGCTGTATGACCACCCGTTACAACTCGATCTGACGGCGCGTCTTAAAGAAGCTGCCGCGCAGGGCAAGCCGCCGCTTGATATTCATGTTCTGCCGCGCGATACGCACTGGCATAAGCTGCTGCATTCGCTGATCGCCGAGCTGAAGCCGGAGATGAGCGGCCCGGCGCTGGCTGTGATCGAGAATCTGGAAAAAGCCTCCGCACAGGAGCTGGAAGCGATGGCCAGCGCGCTCTTTGCCGCCGACTTCGCCTCCGTCAGCAGCGATAAAGCGCCCTTTATCTGGGCCGCGCTGTCGCTCTACTGGGCGCAGATGGCCAGCCTGATCCCGGGGAAAGCCCGCGCGGAATATGGCGAGCAGCGCCAGTTCTGCCCGGTCTGCGGATCGATGCCGGTTTCCAGTACGGTGCACATCGGCAGCAGCCAGGGGCTGCGCTACCTGCACTGCAACCTGTGCGAAACCGAATGGCACGTGGTGCGCGTCAAGTGCAGCAACTGCGAGCAAACCCGCGATCTGCACTACTGGTCGCTGGATAACGAGCAGGCGGCAATCAAAGCGGAAAGCTGCGGCGACTGCGGCACTTACCTGAAGATTCTTTATCAGGAAAAAGACCAGAATGTCGAAGCGGTAGCCGACGATCTTGCGTCGCTGATCCTCGATGCCCGCATGGAGCAGGAAGGGTTCGCCCGTAGCTCCATCAACCCGTTCTTATTCCCCGGCGAAGGGGAGTAAAATCAGCAGGTCGCGGTAAATTTTTGCCCGGCCTGTTACTGATATGGGGTGAAAACCCCTGTTACAGACGCAAAATCTTTGGTATTGCGCGTAACGAGGCAACGGCTATGTATCTGAGCTGTTGCAAGAATGATGGCATCGGGCAGCTTCATGCGATACGCCTGACGCAGCTCAATGCTTCGTTCTGCTATGGGATGGGAAATCTCTATGACCTCAAGCGAATCAAGAAAAGCGCGTGTCGCATTTTCCTGCCCTACTTTTTTAGCGCCAACCAGCACTTCAATCCAGCTAATCAGGCTGATGGCGATCCTGCCACTGTAATCTTCAAAAGTGTTAGCAGCCTCTTCCCGGCCATTAAACAGATCAATCAAGATATTGGTATCAAATAACGCAAGGTTGCTCATAGTCACCACTCCTCACGCAGTTTTCTCTCAAATTCAAGACCATCTTCGCCCTCACCTCCCCATAGACCTAAAGCATTGCGAGCGCTTGTCGTGTTCTGCTTTTCAAGATACTGCTCAACCGCTTCTCGTAATAATTCAGCACGAGGAAGGTTACGCTGCTGCTTTAAGCTATCGAGCCTGCGTATAACATCATCTGATAAATCCAACAAAATACGCCCCATAATCACTCCAGAGAGAACATCCATATATCACCTCAGTATATCGTATGCGTTTATTTTCCAGCCACACGATACGCTGCCATTTTTGCTGGGCAAGTGTCATTTTGAGGAAAAAAACGTTCTTTCGAGCTGGATTCCACTTTTCATTTTCAGCCCAAAACCCCGTTTCCATTTCGCAAAAACCAGGCTATAAAACCTGGGTATTTATACAGACAAAGGAATGCGAAATGGCACTGGAACAGGGTATTAGCCAACTGGTAAGCGACTTTATTGCTGCAGGACGGCCCTCCGTCTGCGAGCAGAGTATTGATGACCGGCGCGCGGGGTATCTCGCCAGCACAGCGCTGGCAGGCGAGACGGAAACCCGTGTTGAGGTGAGTGAGTTAACGCTTGAGGGTATTCGCTTTCGCTGCTACTCACCGCAAAATACCAACGGCAATCTGCCTGCACTTATTTACTATCACGGTGGCTGTTTTGTTAGCGGCAGCTTTGATACCCATGATAAACAGCTGCGCCAGCTCGCCTTTTACAGCGGCTGCCGGGTTATCGCCGTGCAGTACCGGCTTGCGCCGGAACACCGCTGGCCAGCGGCGCATGATGATGCGCTGAGAGGGGCAGAACTTATCCGTGAAAACGCGCAGCAGCTTGGCATCGATCCTCAGCGCATCACGCTGGCGGGCGATAGCGCGGGAGGGCATCTGGCGCTGGTCACGGCACTGCGCTTAAAAGCCACAGGCGAGTGGCAGCCTGCTCAGCTGATCCTTATCTATCCCATGCTTGATGCAACCGCCTGGTTCGACAGCTATACCCTTAACGGCGCAGATTATGTGATCACCCGCGAGGCGCTGCTCTCGGGCTATACGCACTATCTTGGCGAGACCGATCGCCTGCTGCCGGACGTCAGCCCGCTGTGGCGCGATGATTTCAACGGCCTGCCGCCGACGCATATTGTCACAGCGGAGTTTGACCCGCTGTGCGATGAAGGAGAGTCACTCTATCAGCGAATGACCGAACAGGGCGTGGCCTGCTCCTGTTCGCGTTATCTCGGCGTGATACACGGTTTCTTCCAGCTTGCCGGCATCAGCCGCACGGCAGTGGATGTGATCTACGATGTGGCGGCGCGCATCGCCAGAGTGTAACTGGCTGCACGGGAAAGCGCGCCTTTCGCGCGCGCCATCGGCATGCCCAGCGCCTACTCCTCTTCGTTGCCGCCCTCTTCGAACGAGCCGAACGGTTTTGCTGGCAGAACGATGTAGATGCCTTCGAAAATCGCGCCCTGCTTATCATCGCCAAACAGTTCCACCTGCATCTGCACGCGCGCTTTTTTCCCGCGCGCCAGGCGGTCGAGATCGCCGCTTAACGAGCCGAGATCGGCAATGGCGCTTGGTTTACCGCTGATGGGCGAGCTGTAGCGGATATGGGCGTCGGCAAGAATAATCGTGCCACCGAGGTGGCGTTCGCGCAGCATCAGCCAGATAAGGCCCCAGCCGGTGAGCGTCGCCAGTGAGAAAAGGCTTCCGGCAAACAGCGTATGGTGCGGATTTTGATTGCCGATCTCCGGCATGGTGGTAATAAATTTCTGCCCGGTGTACTGCTGGATGCGCACGCCCATCTTTTCGCTGAGCGGAATATGCTGATACCAGGCCTGCTGCAGCTGACCACACCAGTCGCCGCGATGAAGAATATCATCCAGCGAGGCGATAGGTTTGATCATCAGAAAATGGCGGATAGGGGTGGTTTGCGGCGCGGTGATTTCGCCTTCGTTGATAAACCCAAGCTTGGCGAAAAAGGGCACCGCATCTTCGCGGGCGCTACAGGTTACGCGCTTAACACCTTCCTGACGGGCGACGGATTCAAGAGTCATCGCCATCAGCGTGCCGAGGCCTTTATCCTGTACGGAGGGGTGCACCGCCATAAAGCGAATCGAGCCTTCGTTATCGGCATTGATATAGAGCCGACCGGAGGCAACGATATTGCCCTCTTCATCAACCACCATCTGGTGATGCGCCATAGCGTCCCAGGCATCGCGCTCGGAGCCCTGCGGCTGGTGCAATGGCTTGCGTAACATTTCCCAGCGGAACTGGTAGTAACGTTCTAACTCTTCTTCAGTTTGCGGTACGCGAAGATGATACATAGCTGCATTCTCTCTTGTGACCCGGGGCCGCGCCGCAAGCTGGCTCATATCTGTAGCCAGAATGTGACGGGACCGTCATTGACCAGCGACACCTGCATATCGGCAGCGAAGCGCCCGGTTTGCGTGGCGATTTGCTGACCGCAGTGTGCAACAAAGTGGTTATAGAGCGCCTCGGCTTTCTCCGGCGCGGCACCGCGCGAAAAGCCCGGACGCATGCCGCGTTCCGTATCGGCTGCCAGCGTAAACTGCGACACCACCAGCACGCTGCCACCAGCCTGCTGGACATTAAGGTTCATTTTCCCGTCGGCATCGCTAAAAATTCGGTATCCCAGTACTCGTTCACACAGGCGGTTGGCTTTCTGCTCGTCGTCTTCCCTTTCGACACCCAGTAATACCAGAAGACCCGGGCCGATTTCACCCGTCACCTCTCCCGCCACGCTAACGCTCGCACGGGAAACGCGTTGAATTAATGCAATCATGGTTGGTCTGCTTCTTCTCGTTGTGCTGCTTTTTTAAGTTCGCGGTATTCCCCGAGAGTGACAGTAATTTCAGCCCCTAGCAAGACGATACACCAGGTCCAGTAGACCCAGAGAAACATGATAGGGATAACGGCCAGCACGCCATAAATCAGCTGGTAAGAGGGGAACATGGTGATATATAAGCCAAAACCTTTCTTGCCCAGCTCAAACAGCACCGCCGCAACAAACGCCCCCAGCACCGCATCACGGTTTGGTACGCGCGTAGTCGGAACAATGCTGTAGAGCAGCCAGAATGAGAGCCAGGAGAGGATCAGCGGGAAAATTCGTAGTACATCATCAATCACGCTATTGAGTTCACTCGCCCAGCGCAGCGACAGCAGATAGGAGCTGATCGCCAGGCTCGCCCCCGCCAGCAGCGGGCCGAGGGTCAGGATCATCCAGTAGACGGCAAACGAGTAGACGTGCGGGCGCACGCGGGTGCTGCGCCAGATGGTATTCAGCGCGCTGTCGATGGAGTACATCAGCAGCAGCGAAGTGACCACCAGCCCGCAGGCCCCGACCGCGGTCATTTTCGTCGAGTTTGCGACAAACTGCTCAATGTAGTTCTGAATAACGTCGCCCGTTGTGGGAATGAAATTGGCAAAAATAAAGTGACGCAGCTGGATGCTGATGTCGGAAAACATTGGGAAAACGGCGAACAGCGCGAAGATCACCGCAATCAGCGGCACCAGCGAGAGCAGTGAGACGTAGGCGAGATTCCCCGCCAGCGTCGTCATGTTGTCATCATTGATATGTCGCCACAGCAGCTTTAGCCAGGCCTGCAGCGACTGCGCACTCCTCTTCGCGCGCTGTTTTACGGCATCTTTCATAGCAGCTTTGAAAAATAGTCCAGAATGGTGGCCTTGTTAGCGACCAGGATCGACGTAATCCCCACGCGCTCAGCGCCAGCGATATTTTCAGCATTGTCGTCGAAAAAGACGGTATCGTCGGCAGAAAAACCTTCCTCGGCAAGGACCTGCTGGTAAATTCTGGCTTCGGGTTTACGCATGCCCATCTCTTGCGAGAGATAGATACGATCGGCGGCGGCGCGGATCTCCGGATACTGTTCCGGCCAGAAAGTCGTATGCAGACGGTTGGTGTTCGACAGCACCACCACACGGTCTCCTTTCGCGCGCAGTTTGTGCATGATGTCGATAACGTCCGGGCGTAGCGCGACGAATACCGCCTGCCAGCCGGTGGAGAATTGCTCATAACTTAACGGCAGCGCCATCTCTTCACACAGGGCTTTGGCGAACTCCTCATCGCTGATCTCCCCGCGTTCATGACGGTGGAAGGCCTCCCCCATGACAAAGTTCTGCTTCAGGGTTGCCAGCGGTACGCGGCTGAAATCGCTCCAGGCTCCGAGCACCCGGTTGAAGTCGATATCGACAATCACATTACCTAAATCAAAGATATAGAGCATTTGCCTCTCCTTGCCTGCCATGGAGAGTTAACTGTAGCGGGAAAGTTTCCGCTTGAATAGCGGGCCCTTTCACGCCCGCGATCGCGGGATAAAAAAAAGCCGCTGATAATCAGCGGCTTTTGTTGGGCTAAAAGAAGGTAATTAGTCTTCTTTTGCACCGCGCATTGCGCGTTTACGGTCGTTCTCAGTCAGATGACGTTTACGGATACGAATGGACTGAGGGGTTACCTCTACCAGTTCGTCGTCATCGATGAACTCGAGCGCCTGCTCCAGGGTCATCTTGATCGGCGGAACCAGAACCGTTGCTTCGTCCGTACCGGACGCACGCATGTTGGTCAGTTTCTTACCGGTCAGGCAGTTTACCGTCAGGTCGTTAGAACGGCTGTGAATACCGATGATCTGGCCTTCATATACTTCCGCACCGTGACCGAGGAACAGCTTACCGCGATCCTGCAGACCGAACAGCGCAAACGCAACCGCTTTACCCTGACCGTTGGAGATCAGCACGCCGTTGTTACGCTGGCCCACTTCGCCCGGACGAATATCGTCGTAGTGGCTGAAAGTGGAGTACAGCAGACCGGTACCGGAGGTCATGGTCATGAACTCTGAACGGAAGCCGATCAGACCGCGGCTTGGGATCACGTAGTCGAGACGTACGCGGCCTTTGCCGTCCGGATTCATGTTTTTCAGATCGCCTTTACGCTCGCCCAGTGCCTGCATGACAGAACCCTGGTGCTGCTCTTCAACGTCCAGCGTTACGTTTTCGAACGGCTCTTGTTTACGGCCGTCGATTTCGCGGAAGATTACTTTCGGACGGGAAACCGCCATTTCGAAACCTTCACGACGCATGTTCTCGATCAGAACAGAGAGGTGCAGCTCACCACGACCAGAAACACGGAACGCATCCGCATCCTGAGTCTCTTCAACGCGCAGCGCAACGTTGTGCACCAGCTCTTTGTTCAGGCGGTCAAGGATCTGACGAGAGGTAACATATTTACCCTCTTTGCCACAGAACGGAGAGGTGTTGACGTTGAAGAACATGGTTACGGTCGGCTCATCAACGGAGAGCGCCGGCAGCGCTTCAACACTCTGCGGATCGCAGATGGTGTCGGAGATGTTCAGCTCGCCCAGACCGGTGATCGCAATGATGTCACCCGCTTCAGCCACGTCACTCTCGATACGCTCCAGCCCCAGGTGAGTCAGCACTTTGCCAACTTTACCGTTACGGGTTTTGCCTTCGCTATCGATGATAGTGACCTGCTGGTTCGGCTTCACTTTACCGCGCTTGATACGGCCGATGCCGATTACGCCAACGTAGTTGTTGTAATCGAGCTGGGAAACCTGCATCTGCAGCGTGCCGTCGAGATCGACGTTCGGTGCCGGTACATGTTCAACAATCGCCTGGTACAGCGGGGTCATGTCTTCAGCCATGTTTTCGTGGTCCAGACCCGCGATACCGTTCAGCGCAGAAGCGTAAACGATCGGGAAGTCCAGCTGTTCGTCGGTCGCGTCAAGGTTAACGAACAGGTCGAAGACCTGATCAACAACCCAGTCCGGACGCGCGCCAGGACGGTCAACTTTGTTGATTACCACGATAGGTTTCAGACCATGGGCAAATGCTTTTTTGGTCACGAAGCGCGTTTGCGGCATCGGGCCGTCAAATGCGTCAACCACCAGCAGCACGGAATCGACCATGGACATTACACGCTCAACTTCACCACCGAAGTCGGCGTGCCCTGGGGTATCAACGATGTTGATACGATAATCATTCCATTTGATAGCGGTGTTTTTAGCGAGGATGGTAATCCCACGCTCTTTCTCCAAATCGTTGGAGTCCATCACACGCTCTTGAGTTTCAGCACGTTCGTCGAACGTACCGGATTGCTGCAGCAGCTTGTCAACCAGGGTCGTTTTACCATGGTCAACGTGAGCAATGATGGCGATGTTACGCAGATTTTCGATCACAACTTTGCCTCAGGCATTAGAAATAGCGCGTTATTGTACACGTATTAATCGAAGGACTAAACAGGATCACAAACATACCCTGCAAACAAGTATTGCAGAGTTGCTTTGTGATCGCTTTCACGGAGCGTTAAAAGGGGCAAATAACGAAAATTGCACCAATATGGTGCCCTATGTTTCCATAAAAGCACTATATTGGTGCAAGGTAACCATCATGGTGCAGCCCTTTTGCACTATGCCGAGCATGATAACGCCTTTTTGGGGTGATTTAAAAGTTGGCATAGATTTCGCTTATCCATTGTACGGCAACTACGCCAGATTTACGTAGTAATTAGAAGACCTCGTTACCACGACGACAATGACAATCCCGGGAGAGTTTAAGTATGTCCGCTGAACACGTTTTGACGATGCTGAATGAGCACGAAGTGAAGTTTGTCGATCTGCGCTTCACAGATACCAAAGGTAAAGAACAGCACGTCACTATCCCAGCCCATCAGGTAAACGCTGACTTCTTCGAAGAAGGCAAAATGTTTGATGGTTCTTCGATTGGTGGCTGGAAAGGCATCAACGAATCCGACATGGTGCTGATGCCGGACGCCACTACCGCTGTCATTGACCCGTTCTACGAAGAGTCTACGCTGATTATTCGCTGCGATATCCTCGAGCCAGGCACCATGCAGGGCTACGATCGCGATCCGCGCTCCATCGCCAAACGCGCTGAAGAGTACCTGCGCTCCACCGGTCTGGCAGACACCGTGCTGTTCGGGCCAGAGCCGGAATTCTTCCTGTTTGACGACGTGCGTTTCGGCAGCTCCATTTCCGGTTCCAGCGTTGCTATCGACGATATCGAAGGCGCATGGAACACCACCACCAAATATGAAGGTGGTAACAAAGGTCACCGTCCGGCTGTGAAAGGCGGTTACTTCCCGGTTCCGCCGGTAGACTCCTCTCAGGATCTGCGTTCCACCATGTGTCTGGTGATGGAAGAGATGGGCCTGGTCGTCGAAGCGCATCACCACGAAGTGGCGACTGCGGGTCAGAACGAAGTGGCAACCCGCTTCAACACCATGACCAAAAAAGCGGACGAAATTCAGATTTACAAATATGTGGTACATAACGTTGCGCACCGCTTCGGTAAAACTGCGACCTTTATGCCGAAACCGATGTTCGGTGATAACGGTTCCGGTATGCACTGCCACATGTCTCTCTCCAAGAACGGCACCAACCTGTTCTCTGGCGACAAATACGCTGGCCTGTCTGAAATGGCGCTGTACTACATCGGCGGCGTAATCAAACACGCTAAAGCGATCAACGCCCTCTCTAACCCGACCACCAACTCCTACAAGCGTCTGGTCCCGGGTTACGAAGCACCGGTTATGCTGGCCTACTCTGCCCGTAACCGTTCTGCCTCTATCCGTATTCCGGTTGTTGCTTCTCCGAAAGCGCGTCGTATCGAAGTGCGCTTCCCGGATCCGGCTGCGAACCCGTACCTGTGCTTTGCCGCGCTGCTGATGGCGGGTCTGGATGGCATTAAGAACAAAATCCACCCGGGCGAAGCAATGGACAAAAACCTGTACGACCTGCCGCCGGAAGAGGCGAAAGAGATCCCGCAGGTTGCAGGCTCCCTGGAAGAAGCGCTTAACGCGCTGGACGCTGACCGCGAGTTCCTGACCGCTGGCGGCGTATTCACCGACGACGCTATCGACGCTTACATTGCGCTGCGCATTGAAGAGAATGACCGCGTTCGCATGACGCCGCACCCGGTAGAGTTCGAACTCTATTACAGCGTTTAATTACGTTATTAATACTCGGCCGATTTCTCGTCGCAGTCAGTTGGCGGCGAGAAATCAGCCAGAGGATTTTTAGTTGCCGTGGAAACTTTGGCCCATCACACGATGGGCTTTTTTCGCCGACAACAACCTGATCTCACGCGCTTTTTCTTTCTATAACGCTATACTGCACAAAATTGGTGCATATCTCCGGGAGACTGCTACATGGCAAGCGGCGCGCTGCCCGATGCTGGGCAGATCCTCAACTCTTTGATCAACAGCATCCTGCTGGTTGATGACGACCTGGCGGTACATTACGCCAACCCCGCGGCACAACAGCTGCTGGCGCAAAGCTCGCGCAAACTGTTCGGCACCCCGCTGCCGGAACTGTTGAGCTACTTCTCCCTCAATATCGACCTGATGCGTGAAAGTTTGCATGCAGGCCAGGGATTTACCGATAACGAAGTGACGCTGGTCATCGACGGACGCTCGCATATTCTCTCCCTGACAGCGCAACGTCTGCCGGACGGGCTGGTACTGCTGGAAATGGCGCCGATGGATAACCAGCGCCGTTTAAGCCAGGAGCAGCTTCAGCATGCGCAGCAGGTTGCGGCGCGCGATCTGGTGCGCGGCCTGGCTCATGAAATTAAAAACCCTTTGGGTGGCCTGCGCGGCGCGGCACAGCTTTTAAGTAAGGCCCTGCCCGACCCGTCGCTGCTGGAATACACCAAAGTGATCATTGAGCAGGCCGACCGCCTGCGCAATCTGGTCGATCGCCTGTTAGGGCCGCAGCAGCCGGGTATGCACGTTACCGAAAGCATCCATAAAGTGGCTGAACGCGTGGTGAATCTGGTGTCGATGGAGCTGCCGGCTAACGTCACGTTAATTCGCGATTACGATCCCAGTTTGCCGGAGCTGGCGCATGATCCTGACCAGATTGAGCAAGTTTTACTCAATATCGTGCGCAATGCGCTTCAGGCATTAGGACCGGAGGGCGGCGAAATTATTCTGCGTACGCGCACCGCGTTCCAGTTAACGCTGCACGGCGTACGTTATCGCCTGGCAGCGAGAATCGATGTGCAGGATAACGGCCCGGGTATACCGCAGCATCTGCAAGACACGCTCTTTTACCCAATGGTGAGCGGCCGCGAAGGCGGCACCGGGCTTGGCTTATCGATTGCACGCAGCCTGATTGATCAACACTCAGGCAAAATTGAATTTACCAGTTGGCCAGGCCATACCGAGTTCTCGGTATTCCTGCCTATTCGGAAGTAGAGGTGTTTATGCAACGAGGGATAGTCTGGATCGTGGATGACGATAGCTCCATCCGTTGGGTGCTTGAACGCGCGCTCACCGGGGCAGGCTTGAGTTGTACAACGTTTGAAAGTGCCAATGAAGTGCTTGATGCGCTGACCACCAAAACGCCGGATGTTCTGCTTTCGGATATTCGCATGCCCGGCATGGACGGGCTGGCGCTGTTAAAACAGATTAAGCAGCGTCATCCGATGCTTCCGGTCATCATTATGACCGCACACTCGGATCTGGATGCGGCGGTAAGCGCTTATCAGCAGGGAGCATTCGACTACCTGCCTAAACCGTTCGATATTGATGAAGCGGTGGCGCTGGTTGAACGCGCTATCAGCCACTATCAGGAGCAGCAGCAGCCGCGCAATGTGCAGGCTCTCGGCCCGACCACCGATATCATCGGCGAAGCGCCAGCGATGCAGGATGTGTTCCGCATTATTGGCCGTCTGTCGCGCTCATCAATCAGCGTATTGATTAACGGCGAGTCCGGCACCGGGAAAGAGCTGGTTGCCCATGCGCTGCATCGCCACAGCCCGCGCGTTAAAGCGCCGTTTATCGCGCTCAATATGGCGGCAATCCCGAAAGATTTGATTGAATCGGAGCTGTTTGGCCACGAGAAAGGGGCCTTTACCGGTGCCAACACCATTCGTCAGGGGCGTTTTGAGCAGGCCGATGGCGGCACGCTGTTTCTTGATGAGATTGGCGATATGCCGCTCGATGTGCAGACGCGTTTGCTGCGCGTGCTTGCCGATGGGCAGTTTTACCGCGTGGGCGGCTATGCGCCGGTGAAAGTCGATGTGCGTATTATTGCGGCGACGCACCAGAACCTGGAGCTGCGCGTGCAGGAGGGGAAATTCAGGGAGGATTTGTTCCACCGCCTGAATGTTATCCGCGTGCATCTGCCGCCGCTGCGCGAACGCCGGGAAGATATTCCGCGTCTGGCGCGCCACTTCTTACAGGACGCGGCCCGCGAACTGGGTGTGGAAGCGAAGCTACTGCATCCGGAAACCGAAGCGGCATTGACCCGTCTGGCATGGCCGGGCAACGTGCGCCAACTGGAGAACACCTGTCGCTGGTTAACGGTAATGGCAGCAGGCCAGGAAGTGCTGATTCAGGATCTGCCCAGTGAACTGTTTGAAGCTACCGCGCCGGACAGCCCGTCGCAGAGTTTGCCGGACAGCTGGGCGACGCTGCTCGCACAGTGGGCCGATCGCGCGCTGCGTTCCGGTCATCAAAACCTGCTCTCTGAAGCGCAGCCGGAGATGGAGCGCACCCTGCTGACCACCGCGCTGCGCCACACTCAGGGGCATAAGCAGGAAGCGGCACGCCTGCTCGGCTGGGGGCGCAATACCCTTACGCGTAAGTTAAAAGAGCTGGGAATGGAGTAAACGTAAAGCGCGATCCGCCCGCGAAAAGTGCTGCTATTTTGTGCTTTACTGTTAGCCGCAGTGCAGTATGATCTTGCGCGTTCAGGGGGGGTTATCATGCTGGAATCGTTCATTCATCTGGTTACGGCTGGCGCCTCTGCCAGCCATACGCCACAAACGGCTGTCGCAGCGCTGCTTTGTGCAACGCTGGTCGGGCTGTTTAGCTAACGGTTTAACAGGCCTGGTGCTTTTGCAGGCCTGTTAAATCACCCGTGAGAACTGCTGTAGCCGCGCTTTCTGGCGCAGATAGACATCGAAGCACATGCAGATGTTGCGAATCAACAGACGCCCTTTCGCCGTTACCTGAAGCCCCTGCTCACCCCTCTCCACCAGCCCATCTTTAATCAATGGCGCAAGCAGTTGCAGATCTTCTGCAAAGTAGTCGCGGAAATCGAGATCCCACGCGCGCTCAATGTCGCTGAACGAAAGACGGAAATTACAGATAAGCCCCTTGATCACATCCCGGCGAATGCAGTCATCGCGGGTTAGCGCAATACCGCGCCACAGCGCATTTCCCTGCTCATCAACCTGCTGGTAGTAGTGTTTGAGTTCTTTCTGGTTTTGCGCGTAGCTGTCGCCAATCATGCTGATGGCAGAGACGCCAAGCCCCAGCAGATCGCTGTCGCCCTGGGTGGTGTAACCCTGGAAGTTGCGGTGCAGCACGCCGTTGCGCTGGGCGATCGCCAGCTCATCATCCGGACGGGCAAAGTGATCCATGCCGATAAACTGATACCCGGATGTAGTCAGCGACGAGATGGTCTGCTGCAGGATATCGAGCTTCTGCTGCGCCGAAGGCAGATCCGCATCTTTAATTTTACGCTGGGCGGCAAAGAGCGTCGGCAGATGCGCATAGTTGAAGACACTTAAGCGATCGGGGCTGAGTTCGGCGACGCGTTGCAGCGTATAGGCGAAACTCTCCGGCGTCTGTTTGGGCAGGCCGTAGATCAGGTCAATATTGGTCGAGGTAAAGCCGATGTCGCGCGCGTGGTTAAGCAGAGCAAAGATAAAGGTTTCATCCTGTTCGCGGTTAACCAGCCGCTGCACCTCTTTATTAAAATCCTGCACGCCCATGCTGAGGCGGTTAAACCCTTCCCCGCGCAGATGGTCGAGCACATCGAGTTCAATTTCGCGCGGATCGACCTCGATGGAGATCTCCGCATCGGTATCAAAGGCGAAGTTGCCGCGCAGCAGCGCCATCAGGCGGCTGATCTGTGCTTTGTTGAGATAGGTTGGCGTACCGCCGCCCCAGTGCAGCTGGCTGACGTGACGGCCTTTAAACAGCGGCACGCGGTGGATAATCTCCTGCTCCAGCGCATCGAGGTATTGATCGGCTTTATGCTGCTGGCGGGTGACGATTTTATTGCAGCCGCAGAAGTAGCAGAGCTTGTGGCAAAACGGGATATGAACGTAGAGCGAAAGCGGACGTTCAGGATAACGCGCCACGGCGCGGTGAAAATCCGCTTCGCCGAAGGCGTCAGAAAACTCAAGCGCGGTGGGATAGGACGTATAACGCGGCCCGGAATAGTTATATTTCTGGATCAGGGCCAGATCCCAGTCGATGACGTGCTCAGACATTGCTTACTCCTTCCGATGACGCCGCTGGCGATACCGGCGGCCTGGGCCGATCCCTTTTTGGGGTATCAGCCGGTTGCGCAGCCACTGTTTGCGCCGCGACAACCGCTGTAGTTTAACGAATAACCACACCAGATAACATATAACCGGAAGGGTTATAAGCAGGACGGGAAGCCCCATAAGAAAGGATTAGTTGCCGCCCTTGAGCAGACGCATCATATCTTCCTTACGCTCCTCTTCCTCTTCTTCTTCGTCATCATCGTAGGAGAGGCCGAGCTTCTGCATCAGCTCATCAATACGATCCAGTTTGGCATCAACCCATTTCTGCTCGTCGGCGCTCAGGGTTTCGCCCTCTTCAAGACGTTCAAGTAGCGCATCCAGGCGCTCATCCGTTTCCAGCATCTCTAATTCAGCCTGCGGTGAAAGCATAGGTTTCTCACTCTTCGGTTTGTGCTGCTTAGTGACTGGCGTGTCGGTAACACCCAGCGGAATCGGTGTTTTACTGCCAATACGCGGATCTTTTTGCGCTTTGCCCTTGCCGGAGCCCGACGCGTTATCGCCACCGTTCGCGCGGCTGCCTGAAGCGTTGCCGCGATGCCGTTTTTCACGCTTACGTTCGCGGCCTTCCTGGTTCAACTCTTCACGGGTTTTACGGCGCACTTTGCCGCGCGGTTGGGTAGACGGTTTTTTCATCATAGGGGTCTTAGGTGGTTTTTCATCAGTATAGAATTGCGGCGGAATCTAGCAGAAAGCAAGCAAAGAAAAAAGGCGGCAGTGTAAACTGTCGCCTTTTTTCTTGACCCTGACCCGTAAAGGGCTCTACGTTCCCTGTTTGCTGTCAACCTGCCCTGTTTTTCCATTAGCATCAACACTCCGTGTTGCGATCCCTCTCCTTGTGAACGTCTCCTGACGTGTTCCTCTGGTCTTCGCCTCCTGGCGCTCCCGACCCCTCGCTCCGTGAGTTATCCTTTCCTGTAAAGCGTCCTGCTACGGGGGTTACTTTACTTGTCTCAGAAAAAGAGACAAGTACGAATACCCTTACAAACGATAAATTAAGAGAATTCCATAAAGTTAAGTTATTGATTGTATTGTTTTTAGCTATTTTTTAACCTGCAATTACTCTGAAAGTTCGCAATGTATAACGGGCTGATTTCCTACAAAATGCATGGCAATCACGCACAAAGAGGAATGATGCGAGAAAAACAGTCTTTTACGTGGGTTCAGGTATAATCCCCGCATGCTTTAACGATGGAGACGACCGTTTTGACTAACCTGAATTACCAACAGACGCACTTTGTCACCAGTGCGCCTGATATTCGCCACTTACCCGCCGATACCGGCATCGAAGTGGCATTCGCTGGCCGCTCCAACGCCGGAAAATCGAGCGCACTCAATACGCTAACCAATCAAAAGAGCCTGGCGCGCACCTCTAAAACGCCGGGCCGTACCCAGCTAATTAACCTGTTCGAAGTCGTCGAAGGCAAACGCCTTGTCGACCTGCCCGGCTACGGTTATGCCGAAGTGCCGGAAGAGATGAAAATCAAATGGCAGCGCGCGCTGGGTGAATATCTGGAGAAACGTCAGTGCCTGAAGGGGCTGGTCGTACTGATGGATATCCGCCATCCGCTAAAAGATCTCGACCAGCAGATGATCCACTGGGCGGTAGCAAGCGAGATCCCCGTACTGGTACTGCTGACCAAAGCGGACAAGCTCGCCAGCGGCGCGCGTAAAGCGCAGGTTACGATGGTGCGGGAAGCGGCAATTGCCTTTAACGGCGATGTGCAGGTTGAAGCGTTTTCGTCGCTGAAAAAACAGGGCGTCGATAAGCTGCGCGAGAAGCTGGATAGCTGGTTCTCATCCATTGCGCCAGCAACAGAAGACGCAGGCGAATAACCCCTTCTGGCGCGGCGCCCGCTGCGCTTTATTGCTTTGTTTCGCGCAATAAAAAACGCCCCAGTCATTACTGACTGGGGCGGCTAAATATTCAGCCAAATCCGATTACGTGAAGTAAAAGGTCTGAAAGATAGAACATCTTACCTCTGTACCCTACGCGAATAACTCTACTCCCTTTTTGGATCTGGAAAAAGGACTTTTTGTAATTTCTTTTCAATTTTTACATACGGAATTCTAATGATTGTCACAAAAACGCCGCGTTATGTTGCTTAGTTACAGAAAAGTCCCTTTCCGACCGCAGGCTTAGTGCGCTTGATCCCAGTTTGGTCCGCTTCCCACTTCCACCAGCAGCGGCACATCGAGTTGGGTACTGCTCTCCATCAGTTCATGGATCTTCTTCGTTACCGCCTCGATATCATCTTTGTGCACTTCAAACACCAGTTCATCGTGTACCTGCATGATCATCCGCACGCGCGGCTTATCTTGCTGTAACCACGCATCGACGGCGATCATCGCACGTTTGATGATATCGGCTGCGGTGCCCTGCATCGGGGCGTTGATCGCCGCGCGCTCAGCACCCGCACGGCGGGCAGCGTTGCTCGCTTTGATGTCCGGCAGATAAAGGCGGCGACCATCGAGCGTTTCAACATAGCCGTTCTCTTTCGCCTGCGCGCGGGTACGCTCCATATACTCCAGCACGCCAGGATAGCGCTCGAAGTAGAGATCCATATACTTCTGCGACTCTTTGCGCGGAATATTGAGCTGGCGCGAGAGGCCAAAGGCGCTCATGCCGTAGATCAGACCAAAGTTGATCGCTTTCGCGCTGCGGCGCTGTTCATTGCTTACGCTATCCAGCGGCAGGCCAAACACTTCCGCCGCCGTTGCGCGGTGAATATCCTGACCTTCAGAAAACGCTTTCAGCAAGCCCTTATCCCGTGAGAGGTGCGCCATGATGCGCAGTTCGATCTGCGAGTAGTCCGCAGAGACGATGACGTAATCTTTCGGCGCGATAAAGGCCTGACGAATACGACGTCCCTCTTCATTACGCACAGGAATGTTTTGCAGGTTGGGATCGGTAGAAGACAAGCGCCCGGTCGCGGTCACTGCCTGGTGGTAAGAGGTATGTACGCGCCCGGTTTTCGGGTTGATCATCAGCGGCAGCTTATCGGTGTAGGTCGATTTAAGCTTCGCCAGGCCGCGATATTGCAGGATCACTTTTGGCAGCGGGTAATCCAGCGCCAGCTCTTCCAGCACCTCTTCGGATGTCGACGGCGCGCCGCCCGGGGTTTTCTTCAGCGGTTTAATGCCCTGTTTTTCAAACAGAATGGTTTGCAGCTGCTTGGTCGACGAGAGATTAAACGCTTCGCCCGCGATCTCGTGCGCTTTTTGCTCCAGCTCCGCCAGACGCAGCGTCAGCTCCTCAGAGTGCTTGTGCAGCACAGCCGGATCGATATTGACGCCGTTGCGTTCGATACGCGAAATGACCGGCACCAGCGGCATTTCAATATTCTGGAAGACATTCAGCGGGCCGGCGTGCTGTTGCAGCTCAGGCCACATCGCCAGATGGAGTTGCAGCGTGACATCAGCATCTTCCGCCGCATAATGCCCGGCCTCTTCCAGCGCAATCTGGTTGAAGGTCAGCTGGTTTTTACCTTTCCCGGCGATCTCTTCGAAGGTCACGGTTTTGTGCTTCAACCAGCGCTGAGAGAGGCTGTCCATATCATGACGGCCAACAACGCTATTGAGGATGTAGGACTCAAGCATGGTGTCGAAGGCGATACCGCGCAGTTCGATGC
The DNA here is from genome assembly GCF_965119485.1 of Kosakonia sp. Marseille-Q7440. Taxonomy (NCBI): domain Bacteria; kingdom Pseudomonadati; phylum Pseudomonadota; class Gammaproteobacteria; order Enterobacterales; family Enterobacteriaceae; genus Kosakonia; species Kosakonia sp. Marseille-Q7440. Next base: position 89,697 of record NZ_CBCPLT010000004.1, read on the forward strand.
CATAATTTTCCAGCACGCCGCGATCGTATTTCAGGTTCTGGCCCACTTTGAGAAGCTTTTCATCTTCCAGCAGCGGTTTCAGCAGTTCCAGCGCGCGGTCACGCGGGATCTGATCCGGCGCATCAAGGTAGTCATGGGCAACCGGCACATAGGCTGCCACACCAGGTTCGATGGCAAAGGAGATGCCGACCAGATTGGCGCTGATGTTATCCAGGCTGTCCGTTTCCGTATCGAAGGCAAACAGCGCCGCGCTTTTCAGTTTGCCGATCCAGCTTTGCAACGTCTCTTCATCAAGGATGGTGACGTAGTTTTCAGCGGAGAGGATAGCCGTCGGGATATCGGGCTCCGCTTCGACCACAATCGTCTCCTGCGGCTTCGCCGCTGGCTTGCTTCCTCTCGCCTGTAGCCATTTACCGGCTTCGACATCCGCCGTCCAGCGCTTGAATTCGTAACGCTTAAAGAGCTCCATCAGCTCTTCGGTGGCCGGCTGTTGAACTTCGAGCTGTTCGCTCGTCAGCTCCAGCGGAACGTCGGTTTTGATGGTCGCCAGCTGGTAGGAGAGGTAAGCGACCTCTTTATTCTGCTCCAGCTTCGCCGCCATGGTTTTCGCACCACGGAAGCTCAGTTCGGCAATCTTCTCCGGCGCGGCATAGAGCGAGTCGAGACCACCCAGCCCTTGTAACAGCGCCTGCGCGGTTTTTTCACCCACGCCAGGTACGCCCGGGATGTTATCGGAGGAGTCGCCCATCAGCGCGAGGAAGTCGATAATCAGCTCTGGCGGCACGCCATATTTGGTAACGACCTCTTCTGGTCCCAAAATGGTGTTGGACATGGTATTGATCAGCGTGACATTCGGTGTCACCAGCTGCGCCATATCTTTGTCGCCGGTACTGATCAGCACCGGGCGCCCTTTTTTGTCCGCTTCGCATGCCAGCGTGCCAATAACGTCATCTGCTTCAACGCCCGACACCGCCAGCAGCGGCAGACCCATCGCTTTTACCATCGCATGCAGCGGCTCAATCTGCGCGCGCAGATCGTCCGGCATCGGCGGGCGGTGGGATTTGTAATGTTCGAACAGCTCATCACGGAACGTCTTACCCTTCGCATCAAACACCACTGCGACATGCGTCGGCTGATACTGCAGCAACAGGCTGCGCAGCATATTCAACACGCCGTACATTGCGCCGGTGGGTTCCCCAACGCTGTTGGTCAGAGGTGGAAACGCATGATACGCGCGATAGAGGTAAGAGGAGCCGTCAACAAGAATGAGTGGGTTTTCGGGGATCTGAACCATGATATCCATGCCTGTTTTTTCAATTTACGCTAAAGGATGCCACAGACAGGATGAAAACATGAGTTTTTCCCGGTAAATGGCGGAAAAGATTTCGCGATCGTCGGGATCCCTCGCAGAAACATCCTGTGGATAAGTTTGTGCACAGTTTTTAATTGGCTGGATTTTTGTGGCTTTTCGTGGATCGTAAAAATATACAAACCAATTAAAATCAATACATTAAGAAGTTAAAAAGGATCGTTATTGCTTTTTGGTGATAATCTGCTCTGTGTGGATAGAAGAAAAAAGGCGTTGCATTCTTGTTGGTTATCCATCAAAAGCGCTGAATAAGGTTTCCCCATTGCCGCTCCCGCTTTCTGATAAAATCGGCGCCTTGCACACCTTTTAGCGAGCATTTTGCTGCTAACTTTTTGAAATATTTAATCATGTCGAGACTACCCACGGTTATTACGCTCTTTTTTAGCGTTCTGTTAACCATACTGCTTACTGTTGTCTGCTCTATACCGATTATTATCGCTGGCCTGTTAAAACTACTTATTCCGAACCCGCATTTTTGGCGGGCCATTTCTGCATTCTGTAATGCGGTAATGGCTTGCTGGTGCGAAGGCATCTACTGGCTGCTGCGACTCAATCCCCGGCTGGAATGGGATATTCAAGGGCTCGAGGGGTCGAATAAGAGAAACTGGTACCTGCTGATTTGTAACCATCACAGCTGGGCAGATATCGTGGTGCTGTGTGTCCTGTTCCGCAAACAGATCCCGATGAACAAGTACTTCCTGAAGCAGCAACTCGCCTGGGTGCCCTTTATCGGCCTGGCGTGCTGGGCGCTGGATATGCCTTTTATGCGCCGCTACTCACGAAGTTATCTGTTGAGGCATCCTGAAAGACGGGGCAAGGATGTTGAGACAACGCGCCGTTCGTGTGAGAAGTTTCGCCTGCATCCGACAACGATGGTGAATTTTGTTGAAGGATCACGTTTTACAGAAGAGAAACGGCGTCAGATGCGCTCTTCGTTTAAGCATCTGCTGCCGCCAAAAGCGGCGGGCATCGCGATGGCGTTAAACGTTCTGGGTAAACAGTTCGACAAGTTGCTGGATGTGACGCTTTGCTATCCGGAAAACGATCGCACGCCCTTTTTCGACATGCTCAGCGGCAAATTGACCCGTATCGTGGTGCGTATTGATTTACTGGCGGTTCATGAAGGGTTGCATGGCGATTATATTAATGACAAGAATTTTAAGCGCAGCTTTCAGCAGTGGCTAAATGGTTTATGGCTCGCTAAAGATGAACGCATAGACGCCATCAAAGCCTCCTGTAAAAACGCCGGTCAGTGACCGGCGTTATCTTTACTTCTTCTCAACCAGGAACTTCACCGTATCAGCGTAGCTTTTCACAAACGCATCAAGGGAGTCTTTATCCATACCGTTTTGATCGATCTGGTATTTCCCATTGACGAACATCGCCGGTACACCCTGCAACTGCAGATCGGCCGCGGCTTTCTCTTGCTGAGCAACCAGTGATTTCACCACGAAGCTGTTCCAGGCAGCGTCATACTCTTCGCCCTTCACGCCAGCTTTGATAAATACGTCACGAATGTCAGCAACGGTTTGAACAGTCTGTGTTTTTTGTACCGCTTCGAACATCGGAGAGCTGATTTTATCTTCAACGCCCAGCGCCATGGCTACGGCCCAGGCCTGCGTCATCTCTTTGCCCAGCGGCCCCAGGAACTCGACATGGTATTTGGTCATTTTTGTCCCCTGCGGCAGTTTCTTTTTCACCGCTTCAGAGACGTGCCAGACCTGCTCAAAGTCGTAGCAGTGCGGGCAATAGAATGAGAAGAATTCCAGTACCTGCGGTTCACCGGCGACCGGTTTATCCAGCGTGTTGTACTGCTTACCTTCGGTAATGTCTGCTGCCGAAGCGCTAAATGCCAGAATCATTCCTGCCAGCGCCAGCCAAATCTTCTTCATGGTCAACTCTCTCCGTTTAATACATGGGGGTTAATGCTAAAGGGGGTTCTTGCAGAACCTTCACCTGTTCAAGAAAAATATGCGTCTGATTGCGCCAGTGGTCTTCGCTGTTCAACCAGGGGAAATTTTTGGGAAACGCCGGATCGTCCCAGCGGCGGATAAGCCACGCCAGATAGTAGACCAGCCGCATGGCGCGCAGCGGTTCGATCAGGGCAAGCTCCGCGGTATCAAACTCACAAAACTCTTCGTAGGCTTCGACGATCGTCTCCAGCTGCATGCGCTGCTCGGCTTTATCACCGTGCAATAACATCCATAAATCTTGTACCGCCGGGCCATTACGCGCATCGTCTAAATCAACAAACATTGGGCCATCGCGCCAGAGAATATTCCCGGCATGGCAATCCCCATGCAGACGCAGCACGTTGGCGCGATTATGCCACTGCGCCATAACGGCATCGATAAGCTTATCAACTGCGCTCAGAAACGCCTCTTTTAAGCTTGCCGGGATCAACGCTGTGGTCTCAAAAAGCTGGCGCGGCTCTCTCAGATATTCGTTAACGCCCATGTCAGGACGATGGGTAAAGCGCTTTTGACGGCCGGTCTGGTGCAAACGACCGAGGTAGCGGCCAACCCACTCCATCTGATCGAGGTTATCCGCTTCAAACTGGCGGCCGCCGACGCTCGGGAAAACGGCGAAGAGAAAATCCTGATGGGTGAGTAAGGTTTCATGATTAAACGCGAGCGGTGCAGCGACCGGCACATCACTCTTTTGCAGGTCTAGCGCAAACTGATGCTCTTCGCGTATCTGTTCCGCGGACCAGCGCTGCGGGCGGTAGAACTTGACGACATAGCGCCGACGATCTTCGTCCTGAAACTGATAAACACGGTTTTCGTAGCTATTAAGCGGAGTAAGGCCGGAATCGACCCGGATCCCCTGCGCGAAAAGCGCATCCATGATGGTATCCGGGTGAAGCGTCTGGAAAGTAAAAGCGTTACAGGTCATCCTGGGATCCGAAAATACGACGAATGATTCAGGATATCATTTCGGGCCGTTTTCGGTGGCTCCTCTTACAAGGTTTTACTCTTTAATCACGCCGCGGGCGCGCAGTAACGCGGTTTTGAAATCCTCTTCATAATCTTTTTGAATGCCCGGGATCGCTGCGTCTTTTGCCGAGTCGCGCATTTTCAGGTGATAGATCAGGATGTCATCACTTAAATCTGCCAGTTCACCCTCATAACCTGACTCTTGCGCCAGTTTCTGTAAAAATTGCATTAAATTGAGCTCGGGCTCTTTCTGCCAGGCCGGCTGGAGAAGTTCGATAACTTCGTTAAGGCGTTTACATTTCATGTATCTGCTCCTTATTTTGTGTTCAGACACGTTAGCAGGGTCAATCCCACAATAAAAGAGGCGTTACTGGTGAAGGATAGCAGTGCAGTACTCGGCGTCGTGCTGGCTGGCGGCAAAGCATCGCGTATGTCTGGAAAAGACAAAGGCTTGCTGGAGCTTAACGGTAAACCGCTCTGGCAACATGTCGCCGGGCGATTAGCGCCGCAGGTTAAGGGCGTGGCGATCAGCGCCAATCGAAATCTTGCTACCTATCGCCTCAGCGGCCTGCCGGTCATTGAGGATACGTTAGGTGATTTCCCGGGCCCGCTAGCGGGTATGCTGGCTGCTTTGCAACAGTGCGAAGCCGAATGGTTCCTTTTTTGCCCCTGTGATACACCCTATATTCCGGCCGATCTCTTATCACGTTTACTGGCGGGGCGTGACCAGGCTCCGGCAGTATGGGTGCATGATGGCGAACGCGATCATCCTGTGATTGCTCTGCTTCATCGGGACCTTTCACCGCAGCTGGAAGCGTGGCTGGCACAAGGCGAACGCAGGGTAATGATGTTTATGCGCGAAGCTGGCGGACATGCGATCGATTTCAGCGATCGGCGCGCGGCATTCGCCAATGTGAATACGCCTGACGATCTCGCACGTTGGCAGGAGAAATCATGATCCCATTACTTGCGGTGGCAGCCTGGAGCGGAACGGGTAAGACTACATTGTTGAAAAAACTTATTCCGGCGCTATGCGCGCGAGGCATTCGTCCCGGCTTAATCAAGCATACCCATCATGATATGGATGTGGATACGCCGGGCAAGGATAGTTATGAGTTACGCAAAGCAGGCGCAGCACAGACGCTTGTCGCCAGCAACCAACGCTGGGCATTAATGACGGAAACGCCGGATGAAACGGAGCTGGATCTTAGCTGGCTGGTCAGCAGGATGGATGCGACTAAGCTGGATCTGGTGCTTGTGGAAGGCTTTAAACATGAACCGGTGCCTAAGATCCTGCTCTGGCGCGCAGATTGTGGGCATGACATTGATGAGTTAACGATAGATGACCATGCGATCGCGGTAGCGAGCGACGTTGAGCTGGCGCTGCCAGTACCGGTGCTGGATCTTAACGATATTGAGGAAGTTGCGGCGTTTGTTTCGCGGTGGTTAGCGCAGAAAACGGCTGTTTAGGCGCTATTTGCCATTTTATTGGGCGTTTTTTTGCGCAGAAAGCAAAAAACCCCAGCCGTCAGGCTGGGGTTCTTCTTATTTGATGCCTGGCAGTTCCCTACTCTCGCATGGGGAGACCCCACACTACCATCGGCGCTACGGCGTTTCACTTCTGAGTTCGGCATGGGGTCAGGTGGGACCACCGCGCTAGTGCCGCCAGGCAAATTCT
>NZ_CBCPLT010000005.1:0-5386 GCF_965119485.1 Kosakonia sp. Marseille-Q7440
TATTGATAAAGCTGTTGCCGATACTTGGAACAATTTCTGGAAAGACGGTAAAGCTGATGGTATTGGCTCTAATTTGTCTAGGAAATAACCGTCAGGATTGACACCCTCCCAATTGTATGTTTTCATGCCTCCAAATCTTGGAGGCTTTTTTATGGTTCGTTCTTATTACCCTTCTGAATGTCACGCTGATTATTTTGACTTTGAGCGTATCGAGGCTCTTAAACCTGCTATTGAGGCTTGTGGCATTTCTACTCTTTCTCAATCCCCAATGCTTGGCTTCCATAAGCAGATGGATAACCGCATCAAGCTCTTGGAAGAGATTCTGTCTTTTCGTATGCAGGGCGTTGAGTTCGATAATGGTGATATGTATGTTGACGGCCATAAGGCTGCTTCTGACGTTCGTGATGAGTTTGTATCTGTTACTGAGAAGTTAATGGATGAATTGGCACAATGCTACAATGTGCTCCCCCAACTTGATATTAATAACACTATAGACCACCGCCCCGAAGGGGACGAAAAATGGTTTTTAGAGAACGAGAAGACGGTTACGCAGTTTTGCCGCAAGCTGGCTGCTGAACGCCCTCTTAAGGATATTCGCGATGAGTATAATTACCCCAAAAAGAAAGGTATTAAGGATGAGTGTTCAAGATTGCTGGAGGCCTCCACTATGAAATCGCGTAGAGGCTTTGCTATTCAGCGTTTGATGAATGCAATGCGACAGGCTCATGCTGATGGTTGGTTTATCGTTTTTGACACTCTCACGTTGGCTGACGACCGATTAGAGGCGTTTTATGATAATCCCAATGCTTTGCGTGACTATTTTCGTGATATTGGTCGTATGGTTCTTGCTGCCGAGGGTCGCAAGGCTAATGATTCACACGCCGACTGCTATCAGTATTTTTGTGTGCCTGAGTATGGTACAGCTAATGGCCGTCTTCATTTCCATGCGGTGCACTTTATGCGGACACTTCCTACAGGTAGCGTTGACCCTAATTTTGGTCGTCGGGTACGCAATCGCCGCCAGTTAAATAGCTTGCAAAATACGTGGCCTTATGGTTACAGTATGCCCATCGCAGTTCGCTACACGCAGGACGCTTTTTCACGTTCTGGTTGGTTGTGGCCTGTTGATGCTAAAGGTGAGCCGCTTAAAGCTACCAGTTATATGGCTGTTGGTTTCTATGTGGCTAAATACGTTAACAAAAAGTCAGATATGGACCTTGCTGCTAAAGGTCTAGGAGCTAAAGAATGGAACAACTCACTAAAAACCAAGCTGTCGCTACTTCCCAAGAAGCTGTTCAGAATCAGAATGAGCCGCAACTTCGGGATGAAAATGCTCACAATGACAAATCTGTCCACGGAGTGCTTAATCCAACTTACCAAGCTGGGTTACGACGCGACGCCGTTCAACCAGATATTGAAGCAGAACGCAAAAAGAGAGATGAGATTGAGGCTGGGAAAAGTTACTGTAGCCGACGTTTTGGCGGCGCAACCTGTGACGACAAATCTGCTCAAATTTATGCGCGCTTCGATAAAAATGATTGGCGTATCCAACCTGCAGAGTTTTATCGCTTCCATGACGCAGAAGTTAACACTTTCGGATATTTCTGATGAGTCGAAAAATTATCTTGATAAAGCAGGAATTACTACTGCTTGTTTACGAATTAAATCGAAGTGGACTGCTGGCGGAAAATGAGAAAATTCGACCTATCCTTGCGCAGCTCGAGAAGCTCTTACTTTGCGACCTTTCGCCATCAACTAACGATTCTGTCAAAAACTGACGCGTTGGATGAGGAGAAGTGGCTTAATATGCTTGGCACGTTCGTCAAGGACTGGTTTAGATATGAGTCACATTTTGTTCATGGTAGAGATTCTCTTGTTGACATTTTAAAAGAGCGTGGATTACTATCTGAGTCCGATGCTGTTCAACCACTAATAGGTAAGAAATCATGAGTCAAGTTACTGAACAATCCGTACGTTTCCAGACCGCTTTGGCCTCTATTAAGCTCATTCAGGCTTCTGCCGTTTTGGATTTAACCGAAGATGATTTCGATTTTCTGACGAGTAACAAAGTTTGGATTGCTACTGACCGCTCTCGTGCTCGTCGCTGCGTTGAGGCTTGCGTTTATGGTACGCTGGACTTTGTAGGATACCCTCGCTTTCCTGCTCCTGTTGAGTTTATTGCTGCCGTCATTGCTTATTATGTTCATCCCGTCAACATTCAAACGGCCTGTCTCATCATGGAAGGCGCTGAATTTACGGAAAACATTATTAATGGCGTCGAGCGTCCGGTTAAAGCCGCTGAATTGTTCGCGTTTACCTTGCGTGTACGCGCAGGAAACACTGACGTTCTTACTGACGCAGAAGAAAACGTGCGTCAAAAATTACGTGCAGAAGGAGTGATGTAATGTCTAAAGGTAAAAAACGTTCTGGCGCTCGCCCTGGTCGTCCGCAGCCGTTGCGAGGTACTAAAGGCAAGCGTAAAGGCGCTCGTCTTTGGTATGTAGGTGGTCAACAATTTTAATTGCAGGGGCTTCGGCCCCTTACTTGAGGATAAATTATGTCTAATATTCAAACTGGCGCCGAGCGTATGCCGCATGACCTTTCCCATCTTGGCTTCCTTGCTGGTCAGATTGGTCGTCTTATTACCATTTCAACTACTCCGGTTATCGCTGGCGACTCCTTCGAGATGGACGCCGTTGGCGCTCTCCGTCTTTCTCCATTGCGTCGTGGCCTTGCTATTGACTCTACTGTAGACATTTTTACTTTTTATGTCCCTCATCGTCACGTTTATGGTGAACAGTGGATTAAGTTCATGAAGGATGGTGTTAATGCCACTCCTCTCCCGACTGTTAACACTACTGGTTATATTGACCATGCCGCTTTTCTTGGCACGATTAACCCTGATACCAATAAAATCCCTAAGCATTTGTTTCAGGGTTATTTGAATATCTATAACAACTATTTTAAAGCGCCGTGGATGCCTGACCGTACCGAGGCTAACCCTAATGAGCTTAATCAAGATGATGCTCGTTATGGTTTCCGTTGCTGCCATCTCAAAAACATTTGGACTGCTCCGCTTCCTCCTGAGACTGAGCTTTCTCGCCAAATGACGACTTCTACCACATCTATTGACATTATGGGTCTGCAAGCTGCTTATGCTAATTTGCATACTGACCAAGAACGTGATTACTTCATGCAGCGTTACCATGATGTTATTTCTTCATTTGGAGGTAAAACCTCTTATGACGCTGACAACCGTCCTTTACTTGTCATGCGCTCTAATCTCTGGGCATCTGGCTATGATGTTGATGGAACTGACCAAACGTCGTTAGGCCAGTTTTCTGGTCGTGTTCAACAGACCTATAAACATTCTGTGCCGCGTTTCTTTGTTCCTGAGCATGGCACTATGTTTACTCTTGCGCTTGTTCGTTTTCCGCCTACTGCGACTAAAGAGATTCAGTACCTTAACGCTAAAGGTGCTTTGACTTATACCGATATTGCTGGCGACCCTGTTTTGTATGGCAACTTGCCGCCGCGTGAAATTTCTATGAAGGATGTTTTCCGTTCTGGTGATTCGTCTAAGAAGTTTAAGATTGCTGAGGGTCAGTGGTATCGTTATGCGCCTTCGTATGTTTCTCCTGCTTATCACCTTCTTGAAGGCTTCCCATTCATTCAGGAACCGCCTTCTGGTGATTTGCAAGAACGCGTACTTATTCGCCACCATGATTATGACCAGTGTTTCCAGTCCGTTCAGTTGTTGCAGTGGAATAGTCAGGTTAAATTTAATGTGACCGTTTATCGCAATCTGCCGACCACTCGCGATTCAATCATGACTTCGTGATAAAAGATTGAGTGTGAGGTTATAACGCCGAAGCGGTAAAAATTTTAATTTTTGCCGCTGAGGGGTTGACCAAGCGAAGCGCGGTAGGTTTTCTGCTTAGGAGTTTAATCATGTTTCAGACTTTTATTTCTCGCCATAATTCAAACTTTTTTTCTGATAAGCTGGTTCTCACTTCTGTTACTCCAGCTTCTTCGGCACCTGTTTTACAGACACCTAAAGCTACATCGTCAACGTTATATTTTGATAGTTTGACGGTTAATGCTGGTAATGGTGGTTTTCTTCATTGCATTCAGATGGATACATCTGTCAACGCCGCTAATCAGGTTGTTTCTGTTGGTGCTGATATTGCTTTTGATGCCGACCCTAAATTTTTTGCCTGTTTGGTTCGCTTTGAGTCTTCTTCGGTTCCGACTACCCTCCCGACTGCCTATGATGTTTATCCTTTGGATGGTCGCCATGATGGTGGTTATTATACCGTCAAGGACTGTGTGACTATTGACGTCCTTCCCCGTACGCCGGGCAATAATGTTTATGTTGGTTTCATGGTTTGGTCTAACTTTACCGCTACTAAATGCCGCGGATTGGTTTCGCTGAATCAGGTTATTAAAGAGATTATTTGTCTCCAGCCACTTAAGTGAGGTGATTTATGTTTGGTGCTATTGCTGGCGGTATTGCTTCTGCTCTTGCTGGTGGCGCCATGTCTAAATTGTTTGGAGGCGGTCAAAAAGCCGCCTCCGGTGGCATTCAAGGTGATGTGCTTGCTACCGATAACAATACTGTAGGCATGGGTGATGCTGGTATTAAATCTGCCATTCAAGGCTCTAATGTTCCTAACCCTGATGAGGCCGTCCCTAGTTTTGTTTCTGGTGCTATGGCTAAAGCTGGTAAAGGACTTCTTGAAGGTACGTTGCAGGCTGGCACTTCTGCCGTTTCTGATAAGTTGCTTGATTTGGTTGGACTTGGTGGCAAGTCTGCCGCTGATAAAGGAAAGGATACTCGTGATTATCTTGCTGCTGCATTTCCTGAGCTTAATGCTTGGGAGCGTGCTGGTGCTGATGCTTCCTCTGCTGGTATGGTTGACGCCGGATTTGAGAATCAAAAAGAGCTTACTAAAATGCAACTGGACAATCAGAAAGAGATTGCCGAGATGCAAAATGAGACTCAAAAAGAGATTGCTGGCATTCAGTCGGCGACTTCACGCCAGAATACGAAAGACCAGGTATATGCACAAAATGAGATGCTTGCTTATCAACAGAAGGAGTCTACTGCTCGCGTTGCGTCTATTATGGAAAACACCAATCTTTCCAAGCAACAGCAGGTTTCCGAGATTATGCGCCAAATGCTTACTCAAGCTCAAACGGCTGGTCAGTATTTTACCAATGACCAAATCAAAGAAATGACTCGCAAGGTTAGTGCTGAGGTTGACTTAGTTCATCAGCAAACGCAGAATCAGCGGTATGGCTCTTCTCATATTGGCGCTACTGCAAAGGATATTTCTAATGTCGTCACTGATGCTGCTTCTGGTGTGGTTGATATTTTTCATGG
>NZ_CBCPLT010000006.1:0-1357 GCF_965119485.1 Kosakonia sp. Marseille-Q7440
TGTGAGCTCGATGAGTAGGGCGGGACACGTGGTATCCTGTCTGAATATGGGGGGACCATCCTCCAAGGCTAAATACTCCTGACTGACCGATAGTGAACCAGTACCGTGAGGGAAAGGCGAAAAGAACCCCGGCGAGGGGAGTGAAACAGAACCTGAAACCGTGTACGTACAAGCAGTGGGAGCCTCTTTTATGGGGTGACTGCGTACCTTTTGTATAATGGGTCAGCGACTTATATTCTGTAGCAAGGTTAACCGTATAGGGGAGCCGCAGGGAAACCGAGTCTTAACTGGGCGTTAAGTTGCAGGGTATAGACCCGAAACCCGGTGATCTAGCCATGGGCAGGTTGAAGGTTGGGTAACACTAACTGGAGGACCGAACCGACTAATGTTGAAAAATTAGCGGATGACCTGTGGCTGGGGGTGAAAGGCCAATCAAACCGGGAGATAGCTGGTTCTCCCCGAAAGCTATTTAGGTAGCGCCTCGTGAATTCATCTCCGGGGGTAGAGCACTGTTTCGGCTAGGGGGCCATCCCGGCTTACCAACCCGATGCAAACTACGAATACCGGAGAATGTTATCACGGGAGACACACGGCGGGTGCTAACGTCCGTCGTGAAGAGGGAAACAACCCAGACCGCCAGCTAAGGTCCCAAAGTCATGGTTAAGTGGGAAACGATGTGGGAAGGCCCAGACAGCCAGGATGTTGGCTTAGAAGCAGCCATCATTTAAAGAAAGCGTAATAGCTCACTGGTCGAGTCGGCCTGCGCGGAAGATGTAACGGGGCTAAACCATGCACCGAAGCTGCGGCAGCGACACTATGTGTTGTTGGGTAGGGGAGCGTTCTGTAAGCCGTCGAAGGTGTGCTGTGAGGCATGCTGGAGGTATCAGAAGTGCGAATGCTGACATAAGTAACGATAAAGCGGGTGAAAAGCCCGCTCGCCGGAAGACCAAGGGTTCCTGTCCAACGTTAATCGGGGCAGGGTGAGTCGACCCCTAAGGCGAGGCCGAAAGGCGTAGTCGATGGGAAACAGGTTAATATTCCTGTACTTGGTGTTACTGCGAAGGGGGGACGGAGAAGGCTATGTCGGCCGGGCGACGGTTGTCCCGGTTTAAGCGTGTAGGTGTGTGTTCCAGGTAAATCCGGTTCACTTTAACACTGAGGCGTGATGACGAGGCACTACGGTGCTGAAGTGACAAATGCCCTGCTTCCAGGAAAAGCCTCTAAGCATCAGGTAACACGAAATCGTACCCCAAACCGACACAGGTGGTCAGGTAGAGAATACCAAGGCGCTTGAGAGAACTCGGGTGAAGGAACTAGGCAAAATGGTGCCGTAACTTCGGGAGAAGGCACGCTGGTG
>NZ_CBCPLT010000007.1:0-1215 GCF_965119485.1 Kosakonia sp. Marseille-Q7440
CGCCAAAACATCTTCGGCGTTGTAAGGTTAAGCCTCACGGTTCATTAGTACCGGTTAGCTCAACGCATCGCTGCGCTTACACACCCGGCCTATCAACGTCGTCGTCTTCAACGTTCCTTCAGGAGACTTAAAGTCTCAGGGAGAACTCATCTCGGGGCAAGTTTCGTGCTTAGATGCTTTCAGCACTTATCTCTTCCGCATTTAGCTACCGGGCAGTGCCATTGGCATGACAACCCGAACACCAGTGATGCGTCCACTCCGGTCCTCTCGTACTAGGAGCAGCCCCCCTCAATTCTCCAGCGCCCACGGCAGATAGGGACCGAACTGTCTCACGACGTTCTAAACCCAGCTCGCGTACCACTTTAAATGGCGAACAGCCATACCCTTGGGACCTACTTCAGCCCCAGGATGTGATGAGCCGACATCGAGGTGCCAAACACCGCCGTCGATATGAACTCTTGGGCGGTATCAGCCTGTTATCCCCGGAGTACCTTTTATCCGTTGAGCGATGGCCCTTCCATTCAGAACCACCGGATCACTATGACCTGCTTTCGCACCTGCTCGCGCCGTCACGCTCGCAGTCAAGCCAGCTTATGCCATTGCACTAACCTCCTGATGTCCGACCAGGATTAGCTGACCTTCGTGCTCCTCCGTTACGCTTTAGGAGGAGACCGCCCCAGTCAAACTACCCACCAGACACTGTCCGCAACCCGGATCACGGGTCCACGTTAGAACATCAAACATTAAAGGGTGGTATTTCAAGGTTGGCTCCACGCAGACTGGCGTCCACGCTTCAAAGCCTCCCACCTATCCTACACATCAAGGCTCAATGTTCAGTGTCAAGCTATAGTAAAGGTTCACGGGGTCTTTCCGTCTTGCCGCGGGTACACTGCATCTTCACAGCGAGTTCAATTTCACTGAGTCTCGGGTGGAGACAGCCTGGCCATCATTACGCCATTCGTGCAGGTCGGAACTTACCCGACAAGGAATTTCGCTACCTTAGGACCGTTATAGTTACGGCCGCCGTTTACCGGGGCTTCGATCAAGAGCTTCACCTTGCGGTTGACCCCATCAATTAACCTTCCGGCACCGGGCAGGCGTCACACCGTATACGTCCACTTTCGTGTTTGCACAGTGCTGTGTTTTTAATAAACAGTTGCAGCCAGCTGGTATCTTCGACTGGTTTCAGCTCCGTGAGCAAGTCACTTCACCTAC
>NZ_CBCPLT010000009.1:0-1058 GCF_965119485.1 Kosakonia sp. Marseille-Q7440
GGGCCCGGTTGGCCGCCACCACCGACGGTGGCACGGTCGCGCCATGTGCCGCCTCATAGGCCGCCGCCGCCGCGTTCGCCTGTGCGGTCGTCTGGTCGATCTGTGCCGCGGTGGCAGTCATCCAGGCCGCGTACCGTGCGGCGGCCCGGGTCAGCGATTCCGACGCCGGCCCCAGCCAAGCCTGGGCGGTCAGCTCAGTGATCACCGATTCGTACGACGCGACCGCCGAATGCAGTTCAGCGGAGAGTGCACCCCAGGCGGCGGCAGCGGCGCGCATCGGCGCGGAGCCCGGCCCGGTGTAGATCCGCAACGTGTTGATCTCCGGTGGCAGGGCCGCGTAATTCATCACCGAGCCCCTCCCTTCGGCGTACACCGGGCTCGAGAAAGCGGCGTGAGTGTATTTGTAGCCCAAAAGCTCGCGGTTGACCGGGCATTCCGGATTTGCGGCAGCCGTTGCGGCCTCGCGCCGAGACGGCGGGCACAGCCGCACGCTGCGCTCACATGCGCGCGTGCGGGTGTTAAACACCGCGTTTCGTGACCTGCAGTGGCGACTGCGCCGGTTCATCGTTGCCGCGGTGGGCACCGCGATGGTGTTCGCCCTGACGCTGGTGCTGGCCGGGCTGACCCACGGATTCCGGGTCGAGGCGGAGAACGTGGTCGATTCACTGGGTATCGACAGCTACCTGATCCAGACCGCCGCGGTAGGCCCATTCATGGGCTCGTCGCGGTTCCCGCAGGCCGAAGCCGGCGACGTGGCCCGAATTTCCGGCGTGGAAGCGGCACTGCCCGTGGTCTACGGCAACACCATCCTGCAGGACGGCCGCTCGCCGCTGAACGTGAATATCTACGGTGTGCCCAAGGCCGCGATGCCGCCTCTCACCGCGGGACGAGCTCCGACCGAGCCCACGAGACCGAGGCTGATCTCGTATGCCGTCTTCTGCTTGAAAAAAAATATAAAAAGTCCTCATAGTTTTTGCCTCTACTCGTCCTTCACTTAGATCAGTTACATGATTTTTTTAAACCGCTCCCCTCTCTCATACTCACTCTGTCCCTTCCAT
>NZ_CBCPLT010000010.1:0-1034 GCF_965119485.1 Kosakonia sp. Marseille-Q7440
AGCGCGAGAGCCTGCGCACCCTGGGCCTGCGCAAGATCCGCCAGTCGGTGGTGCGTGAGGACAACCCGCAGACCCGCGGGCTGATCCGGGTTGTTCACCACCTCGTGCAAGTGGAGGAAGCAGAATGACCATCAAGCTGCACGACCTGCGCCCGGCACCCGGGTCGAACACCAAGAAGACCCGCGTCGGCCGTGGTGAGGGTTCCAAGGGTAAGACCGCGGGCCGTGGCACGAAGGGCACCAAGGCGCGCAAGAACGTGCCGGTCCGGTTCGAGGGCGGGCAGATGCCGATCCACATGCGGCTGCCCAAGCTGAAGGGCTTCCGGAACCGGTTCCGCACCGAGTACGAAGTCGTCAACGTCGGCGACATCAACCGGTTGTTCCCCGACGGTGGCACCATCGGCCTCGACGAGCTGGTCGCCAAGGGCGCGGTCCGGAAGAACACCCTGGTCAAGGTGCTTGGCGACGGCAAGTTGACGGTCAAGGCCGACGTCAGCGCCCACAAGTTCAGCGGCAGCGCCCGGGAGAAGATCACTGCCGCAGGCGGTTCGGCGACCGAGCTGTAGCGCTGTCACGCAAGTCGCAGAAGGCCCCTCATTTCCGCCCTGGGAATGAGGGGCTTTTTCGTGTGCGCGGCCACTAGGGACCGGCTCGGCGAACCGATTCCGGGCGTGAGGGTGCGCAAACCCGGTTATCACCTCGGCGCGTCGGCCGGGGACGCGCACGCTCGCGGACAAAGGGCCGACATCGGTAGGGTCGGAGCCATGTTCTCCCTGTTGACCGGCGTGCCCGGCCTGGACGACCTGCGCGGCGTCGCCCGTCGCATCGACACCGCGCGGCACCACGGCGTGCCCAATGGCGTGATCCTCGAACTCGACCTGCAGGAGCTACCCCACGAGACCGAGGCTGATCTCGTATGCCGTCTTCTGCTTGAAAAAAAAAAAAATCTACAGTTCATTATTCTACTTCCTCTCCTTTGATCTCTTATTCACATCTCAGCACCATCGCATCCTCACTACACCTTTTCTTCTTTAC